>CAVYFR010000004.1:0-645915 GCA_963767915.1 uncultured Actinomycetota bacterium | reverse complement strand
GGCACGTTCGTACGAACAGGCCGTACGAACGTGCTTTTCGCTCAGTAAACAAGGTTGCCGGAGGCTTAAGGGCGCCACAGCCTCAGCTGGAGCATCAACGCGAAGCGCTCGTCCGGTTCGGTGAGGTCGATCCCGCCCACCTCCGACAGGCGGCGCAGCCGGTAGCGGAAGGTGCTCGGGTGCACGAAGACGGCGGCGGACGCGGCGGCGACGTCACCGAAGGCGTCCAGCCACGCGGCCAGGGTCTGCACGAGGGAGGCGTCGTGCTTGTGGTCGTAGGCGACCAGCAGTGCCAACGGGCCGCTGAGCGCGTCACGGCGTTCGGCGATCCGGTCGGACAGTTCGAGCAGCAGACCCTCACCGTGCACATCGGACAGACGAGCCACCGGTCGACGGCCCCGACCGGCCCGCGAACACCCGCAGGACCAGGTCGGCGCCCGCCGAAGCCCAGCCGCCGGCGCAGGTGCGTGCGGCCGTCGAGCACAATCCGTTCCGGGGAGGCACGCATCAGCGCACTACCGACCTCCGCCGTGACATCCGCGCTGCGTGCGACCGCCGCCAGGTCGTGCGACGGCGACTGCAGCGCACCAGTCGCTCGATGTCGGCCAGCAGCGCCGGTAACCGGTTCTCGAACTGCACCACACTCATGTCAGCCAACGCTAGACACTGCGGTGAGGCGGATCTTCGTCCTCTCCGACGAAATCGAGGCGATCGACTCTCTCCGCCACGACGAACGATCAGTAGCCAGAACACCATTCGGCGCCTTGACACGCCTCGCAGATCATTCATACATTCGACGTCCTGTCTGTATGAATGACGAGGGGTGGTCCGCGTGAAGCTGGGCAAGACCGCCGTCGTACTCGGTGGCAGCGCCGCCGGTCTGTGCGCCGCCGGGGCGCTCGCCCCGTACTTCGACCAGGTGCTGGTGCTGGAACGGGACGAACTCCCGGCGGAGGCCGAGCACCGGCGTGGCGTGCCGCAGAGCAAGCACCCGCACTTCCTGCTGAACTCGGGACGGCGCGCGATCGGTGCGCTGTTCCCCGGCTTCGAGGACGAGCTCATCGCCGCGGGCGGGCTGCACCTGATGCCGTCGCTGGACGCCGCCTACCTCGACGGGGAGGGCTGGTCGGCGCGCAAGCGCGGCGCGATGACGATGATCTACGGCTCGCGGATCCTCATCGAACGCGTGCTGCGCGACGAGGTGCGGAAGCTGCCCAACACGGCCATCCGCGAAGGTGTCTCGGTGACACGGCCTGACCACGCGGGACGCACGGGCGGTCACCGGGGTCGACTTCTCCACGTCCGCCGGCGACGAGCACGTCGACGCCGACCTCGTGGTGGACGCGATGGGCCGTGGTTCTTCGGTCGGCGGCTGGCTCGTGGCGGCGGGATGGCCCGAGCCAGAGGTGCAGCACGCTCGACGCCAAGGTCACCTACACCTCGCGCTGGTACGAGCTGCCCTCACCGGCCGAGCGACCCGCGTCGTGGTGGTGGCAGCACCTGGTGATCATGCCGACCCCGGACAAGGGCGAGCACCCCGCCGAGCACGAGTTCCTCGTGAACTTCTTCCCGATCGAGGGGAACCGCGTCATCGCCTGCATGGGCTCGTGGGGCATCGACATGCCGCGCACCACCGACGCGTTCGTCGAGTCGGCGCGCCGGGTGCGGACGCCGTTGTTCGCGGCCGCGATGGACCGGTGTTCCCCCACCTCGGAGGTGCACCTGACCCGGTCGACGGGCAACAAGTGGCGGCGCTACGACCGCTTGAGCACCCGCCGCGGCCTGGTGTTCGTCGGCGACTCGATCTGCGCGTTCAACCCGTTCTACGCACAGGGCATCAGTTCCGCGGCGATCTCGGCGCTGCTGCTGCGCGAGCACCTCTCCCGCGCCGCAGCGCCTCGACGCGGAGTTCTACGCCAGGTTCCTCGTGGCGCAACGCAAAGCGCTCACCGTGCCGTGGTCGTCTGGCGATGGCCAGGGACCAGGGCTACGAGTGCGCGGTGGGCACCGAGAAGGTGCCCGAGTGGCGGCGTCGCATCCTCGCGGCCATGTCCGGCCCGGCTTTCAGCCTCATCGTCGGTGCCGCGCGTGAGTACGAGGTGGTCGACGAGCACTTCGCGAAGGTGTTCAACCTCGACGAGTCGCTGGGCGAGATGATGACGGAACCCGCGGGTGATCGCGGCGCTCGTGCGCTACCGCATCCGCACGGCGTTGGGACGGCAGCGGATTCCCTTCGGGTTCGATCCCCAGGCCGAGCCACCGGCCACGGACTACTCGCCGACGGTGCCGCGGCACGGCGGCCGCACGATGAGCGCCGTGTGCGGACCGGAGGCCGAGGCCGTCACCCGCGGCCTCGGCTTCGACTGCCACGACGTCGTCCCCGGTGGTCTCGGTCCGGTTTCCCTGGGATCTCGCGCACTGGACGATGCCGCTGCTCGAGCTGCTCATCATCGGCGGCGCCGTTTTCGCTCTGGTGCACGCGCGTGCGCCGCTACCGCGCACGGCGATCCGATCAACCTGGCGCTGTGGTGGACGTCGCTGGTCTACCTCGCGGTGATCGAACCGCCGCTGTACTTCCCGGAGTGGTTCGGACTCGACGAGATCTACGGATTCATCTTCGCCCACAACCAGTTCACCGTGCAGTTCATGTGGGACCGGTTGCCGCTCTACATCATCGCGTTCTACCCGATGATCAGTCAGCTCGCCTACGAGCTGGTGCGGTCGCTCGGGATCTTCCGGCGCCGCGGCGCGCTCGTGGGATCGGTCGCCGTCGCCTTCGCCTGCCAGGTGTTCTACGAGGTGTTCGACCACATCGGACCACAGCTGAGGTGGTGGGCCTGGAACCCGGACAACCACATCGTCAACCACCCCGCGCTGGCATCGGTGCCGATGACGAGCATGCTGCTGTTCGCGTCCGTCTCGTTGGGAGCCATGACCTATCTGGTCGTGCGCCTGACCGGCGAGCGCCGCGGGCGGTCGCTGGTGCCGCGCATCCTGCTCGCCGGCGTCCTCACGCCGCCGACCATGGCGATCGCGGGCATCCCGTCGAGCTTCTTCGGCGGCAACGCCACCGCACAGGCCTGGGTTCTCGGCATCGAGCTGGCCCTGGTGTGGCTGGCCGGTGGCTGGATCGTCGTGTCGCACCTGAGGTCGCCGGACCTGGTGAACCGCTGTCCGACTTCGCCCGGTTCTACCCCGCCGTCTACCTGGGCGGGATGGCGGTGTTCTGGATCAGCGCCCTGCCCGCCTACCTCTCCGCCAAGGACGGCATCACCGCCGACGGCACCCCGATCGGCAGCGGGCTCTACGCGCTCGCCTGCTTCGTCGGGGCCGGTCTGCTGCTGGCGGCGCTGCAGTCGCGTGCACCGGCAAGACACCTTCCACCGTCTGAGGTAACGCTCTCAGGGATGATGGTGCGCATGGGGTACCACGGATGGCAGGGCAACCCGCCCGGCACCGAAGGACGAGGCACGCCGCCGGATCGTCGAGGCGGCGACGGCGTGCATCGACCGTCTCGGGCTCGCCAAGACCAGCATGTCCGACGTCGCCACCGAGGCAGGCGTGACCCGGCAGACCGTCTACCGCTACTTCCCGCGCCTGGCGGACATCCTCAGCGCCGTCGCCATCGCTCGCGTCGAGGAGTTCGCCGCGCGGATGGAACGGCACCTCGCCACGTTCGACAGCCCCGTCGAGGTCGCCGTGGAGTCCGTGGTGTTCGGCGTCCGCGAGGTCCCCGCCGATCCCTACCTCGGTCTGCTCCTGCAGGCAGGCGAGTCCGACTTCTTCACCGTCGCGGTCACCTCGCCGCAGTCCTTCGCGCTCGGTGCGCGGATCCTCCGCAACGTGCCGGTCGACTGGGCGGTCGGACCCGACGATGAGCTCCAGGGGCTCGCCGAGATCCTGATGCGGCTCTTCCTGTCGTTCCTGCAGCACCCGTCGACGCCGCGCTCACGGACGACGAGCTGCGGAGCTCTCGTTCGCCGCTGGATCGGGCCTGCCCTGCGCGGGTGAGCGACCACGCGGCGATCTCGGTCCTGGTCCGCAGCCCGAGCTTGGCCAGCACGCTGCGGACGTGCGTCTCGACGGTCCGTTCGGACAGCACGAGACGGGTCGCGATCTGCCGGTTGGTGAGGGCCTGCGCGATCAGCTCCACGACCTCGGACTCGCGCGGTGACAACGGATCCGCGGTCCGCTCGGCGGCATCGATCCGCTGCAGCAGGCGGTCTGCGGCGGCGAGCCGGATCGGCAGTGTCCAGCGCCCGGAACTCGGCCGCCTCGGTCGCGAGCGTCCGTGCCGCGGCCGGTCGGTCAGCAGTGCCTGCGCGAGGCCGAGCCGGCTCAGCGCGATGAACGGGCGGGCGCCGATGCGGCGTTCATCTCCAGCGCCAGCGGTAGTGGTCCGATCGCGACCTCGGTCCGGCCGCAGGTCATCGCGAGATCCCCGAGCAAGTGGGGCGAGGCGGCGTAGCAGAACACCGCACCGGAGCCGTCCGTCGACGAAGTCCGGTTCCAACGTGGACAGTCTGCTGTAGACAGCCCGGCGGCCCCTGGCGTCGTCGAGCAGGCAGGCGACCGCCCCGATCTGGCGAGCCAGCGGCGCCCACGTCGGGCGCGACCTCGACGGTCGCCGGCATCGCGCGGAACTCGTCGAACGTGGCCCGCGCCTGCTCGGTCTCCCCGAGCAACGCGTGCAGCAAGCGGCACGTAGACACGGGCCAGCGGAATGTCGCCGACCTGGTCGAGCACCGCGAACGCCTCCCGCGCCGCCGCTTCGTCGACACCGCCTTCGAGTTGCGCCAACCCCTGCTGGAACGCGTAGTACATGCCCGTGGTGGCCGTGGCCCTGATCCGCTCGGCCACGGCCCTCGCGGTCTCGTTGCGCTCCCGCGCTCTCCGCAACTGCCCGACCAGCGCCGCCCGCGTGGCGCCGCAACCGGTGCAGGTGCCACCACGCCACCGCGTGCTGCCGCGCCGCCGCGAACTGCTCGATCAGTTCCAGCTCGCCGGTCGAGCTCGCCCAGATCCCCTGCCTGCAACGCCGCGTCGACCAGCCACACGTGCCCCCACAGCTCGGCGTGCGGCTGCCGGGCCGTCCCGGCCAGTTCCACGGCCCGGTTCGCCAGCACGACCCGTTCCGTCGCGGAACTGCGGCGCGCACAACGTCAGGTGCCGGGCGTGGATGCCGTCGAGTTCCGCGTCCGGGTCGCCGCTGCGCACCGCGAGCTCCAACGCCGTCGCCGACAGCTCGCGTGCGCGGTCTCCGTGACCGGTGGTGGTCGCCGCCATGGCCGGCGAGCGAGCAGCCGGGCGCGCAGGGCGGCGGCCTCCGGGGTAGGTGCCGCAGCGCCGTCGCGCAGAGCTGATCGACGGCGGTCAGCAGCGACCGGTCGCCGAGACCGGTGATGACGAGGGCCGCTTCGGCGATCAGGTCGGGGGTGCCCGACTGCTCGGCGAGGCGGGCGGCGGTGCGGCAGTGGTCCAGGCTCGCCGCGGTGTCGCCGGCGAGGAACTCGGCCCGGCGAGGTGCGAGGGTGAGCTCGCGCCGTCTGTGCGGGTCGTCCTCGGACGAAGCGAGTGCGAGCGTGGCGAAACCGACCGCCTCGTCGTAGGCCAGCTCCGCCGTGGCGGCCCGCTCCGCCTCGGTCGCCCACCGAGTGCACTCCGCGGGCGCGTCCACTCCACTCGCGCGCCGCCACTGAGCCGCGATCCTGCCCGGCACCCCACCCGCGGCGGCGAGCGCCAGCGCACACCGTCGATGCAGGTCGGCCCGCACCGAAGGCGCGAGGTCCTCGTACACCGCATCCCTGACCAGGGCGTGTGCGAAGGCCAGCGCCCCGTCGTGGACCTGCAGCACCCCGGCCGCGACAGCCTCGTCCAGCAACGCCGCAGGATCGTCCCCAGCTGACCGCCGCGAGCAGCGCGGGTTCGATCCGCTCCCCCAGCACGCTCGCCACCCCGAGCAGGTCCCGTGCCCGTGCGCTCAGCCGGTCCAGCCTGCGCCAGCACCAGCCGCTGGAATTCCGGCCCGGCGTCCTCGCCGCTGTCGGTCACGCTGTCCAGCAGCATCCGCAGGTTGCGCGGGTCGCCGCCGTCCCCGAGTCGCGGCCGGCCACGAGCCTCCGGGTCCGACCACGCCCGCCGAACGCACCCAGCCCGGCCACGTCCTCACTGGTCAGGCCGCCGAGCCTGCACTCGTGCGGGTAGCCGGGGCGCGCAGCAGTCGGGCAACGTCTCGGCAGGCTCCGTCGGCCTCGCGGTAGGTGACGACCACGAGGATCCGCGCGGCGCCGCAGCTCGGCCGCGAGGTGACCGAGCAGCCGCAACGACGTGCGGTCGGCCCAGTGCAGGTCCTCCAGCACGACCAGCAGCCCGTTCTGCGACTCGCCTCGGCGGCGAGCGCGTCCGTGGCGTCGGCGAGCATGGCGAACCGGGCCGTCGCGGAGTCGGCGGGTTCGAAATGCGCGTCGGTGAGAGCCCGGTGCAGTGCGGGCACGTCGCGGGCGAGCCTGCGCCACGGCCACAGCGGCGGCATGCCGGGATCGTCGACGGCGTGACCGCGCGCGACCGGGATGCCGTACGCGCGGCCATCGCGACTGCGACAGCCGAAGCCAGCCGCGTCTTGCCGATGCCCGCGTCGCCTCG
Organism: uncultured Actinomycetota bacterium; assembly: GCA_963767915.1. Taxonomy (GTDB): domain Bacteria; phylum Actinomycetota; class Actinomycetes; order Propionibacteriales; family Nocardioidaceae; genus Nocardioides. The sequence continues at coordinate 639,273 of CAVYFR010000004.1, read as the reverse complement.
CACCAGCACGAACCTGCCCGCGCCGCCCGCCGCCGCGACGAGGCCCGCGCGGAGCTGGCGAGCTCGCGGTCCCGTCCGACGATCGGTCTCCTCCACCCCGGAGTATCCCCGATCAGTGGCGATTCAGTACCGGACTCCGTACTGGCACGGATCCGCGTCGCGCCCGCCCGACCGAGACTCGACGTTCACCACGGTCACGAGGAGGCGACCATGTACGCGCAGCTCACCTACTTCGACCGGCCCCGAGGCCCGGAACAGCTGGCCGCCGCGGACTTCGCGGTGGAGCACCGGATCACGCCCGCGGCCGACTTCGGTGCCGGGCAACATCAGGGTCTACTCGCTGCGGCGGTCCGACGGGTCGGAGGTGGTCGTGTCGATCGCCGAGTCCGAGCAGGTGCTCATCGACACCCAGAAGGCGATCATGAGCACGACGCTGCTGCCCGGAGAGGACCCGGCGCTGCTGACGGGCGCCGACCGGGTCGAGATCTACCCGGTCCACGAGGTCTTCGACCACACCGGAGCGCGGTCATGACGACAACGTCCAAGACATCGGCAAGTTCCTCGACATCACCGTGACTGCCGTGATCCAGGCCAGGTCGTGACGTTGATGAGGGGAGCTTTCCTCAACCCCCTCATCAACGTCGTGTGCCGGCCTACCGGACTAGTGTCGGATCATGCGCAAAGGACTGTTGATCGGGCTCGGTGTCCTGCTGGTCCTCATCGGCGCGGTGTGGACCACCCAGGGCCTCGGCTACCTCAAGGGCAGCTTCATGACCGGCGACAACCTGTGGACCGCGATCGGACTGCTCAGCGTCGGCAGCGGGATCGCGCTGGGGGTCAACGGTCTCAGGAAGAAGTGACGGCCGCTCCTCTACCGTTCGCGTGGTGCTGACGTCGGCGGAAGAGTTACCTAGGTGGGTGGTTCACGTAGGCGCCGGGAATGCGCACGGCCCGCGAGATGTTGATCGAGTACATGGCAGACGTTGAACTCAGCCCCACCGACTGGGTGCAGAACCAGACGAAGAAGATCCTCGAGTCCGGGACCACCGAGGGCATCAAGGTCCTCGGCAAGCCGATCGTGCTGCTCACGGTGCGTGGCGCGAAGTCCGGCAAGCTGCGGTACACGCCCGTGATGCGGGTGGAGCACGACCACAGCTACGCGGTCGTCGCGTCCAAGGGCGGCGCCCCCGAGCACCCCACCTGGTACTACAACATCCAGGCGCACCCGGAGATCATGCTGCAGGACGGCACCGAGGCGAAGACCTACGTCGCCCGCGAGGTGGACGGCGAAGAGCGCGCGCAGTGGTGGGAGCGGGCCGTCGCGGCCTACCCCTCCTACGCCGAGTACCAGACGAAGACCGACCGGCAGATCCCGGTGTTCGTGCTCGACCCCAAGTAGGCGGCGACCCCGCTGTCAGGACGGCAGCGGGATCTCCAGGCTGACGTCGGGCGACTGGCACGGGAACACCGTGGAAACGCCTGCCGTTGTGCAGTCATGCGTCTACGTCTGCTCGGCGACTCGATCGCCGCGGGCGTCGGCAGCACGCGCCGCGAGGACACTCTCGGTCCACTGCTGGCCGGCCGCCTGCGTGCGGCGGGGCACCGTGTCGACCTGCGGGTACACGCGTTCGCGGGTGCGCGTTCGGCCGATCTGGCCGCGCAGGTGCGGGCAGCGTTGGCTGGCGGGGTGGACGTCGCCGTGGTGGTGATCGGGGCGAATGACCTGACCAGGTTCGTGCCTGCGCGGTCCGGGGCGCAGCAGCTGCACGACGCGGTCGCGGACCTGCGCCGGGGTGGAGCTGAGGTCGTCGTCGCCACGGCACCTGACCTGAGCATCGTCACGCACGTGCCGCCCTCCTTGCGCGATCTGGTGTCGGCGGTGAGCAGGCAGTACGCCCAGGCGCAGCAGCAGGCCGTCATGCGGGCGGGTGGCGTGGTCGCCCACGTCGAGCGCGTCGTCACCCCGCGGTTCGCCGCCGATCCGTCGCTCTTCGCCGCCGACCGCTTTCATCCCTCCGCCGCCGGGTACCGCGTGATCGCGGAGGCACTCGCTCCCGCCGTCGAGGCAGTCAGCTCACGCGTGTGACCGGGCGTGGCTGGATAGGCTCGGCTGATGGACGAGAGTCGGCAGATCCGCGTACGCCAGGCGTTCGAGGAGTTCTTCCAGCCCGGCCAACGGCCCGAGGGCTGGGTGCTCGACCTGTTCCGGCGCACGGCCGACACGGTGCCCGCCTACCGGAAGTTCCTGCGGGAGCACGGAATCGAGCCGGGGACCACGCCGATTTCGAGCAGCTTCCCCTGATGGACAAGGCTTCCTACCACCAGAAGTACCCGCTGCCCGAGCTCTGCCGTGACGGCAGGCTCACGGGTAACGACATGATCGCCGTGTCGTCCGGTTCGAGCGGGCGGCCGACGATCTGGCCACGGTCGCTGGAAGACGAGCTGCACGTGGCCCGGCGGTTCGAACAGGTGCTGGTCGACGGCTTCGAGGCCGACCGGCGCGACACCCTGGCCGTGGTGTGCTTCCCGCTCGGCACGTGGGTCGGCGGCCTGTTCACGCAGGCGTGCGTGCGTCATCTCGCGGCCAAGGGCTGCCCGATCACGGTGGTGGCGCCCGGCAACAACAAGGCGGAGATCCTGCGGGTCCTGCCCGAGCTGGCGCCGCACTTCGACCAGGTGGTGCTGCTGGGTTACCCGCCGTTCGTCAAGGACGTCGTCGACACCGGACTGGCTCAGGGCCTCGACTGGGCCGCCCACGCGATCAAGCTGGTGCTGGCGGGCGAGGTCTTCAGCGAACAGTGGCGTGACCTGGTCGCGCAACGCGCCGGGATCGCCGATCCGATCCGTGACATCGCCTCGCTGTACGGAACGGCAGACTCGGGCGTGCTCGGCACCGAGACCCCGACCTCGGTCGGCATCCGCAGGTTCCTCGCCACCCGGCCGGATCTGGCCCGGGAGGTCTTCGGAGACGCGCGGCTGCCGACGCTGGTGCAGTACGACCCGAGCAGCCGGTTCTTCGAGGTGCACGAGGGCACGCTCGTGCTGACGGCCGACGGCGGGATTCCGCTGATCCGCTACCACATCGCCGACGAGGGCGGGCTGTTCGAGCTCGCCGAGCTGCTGGCCTTCTGCGCCGAGCACGGCTTCACTCCCCCACCGGGGCCGGAGCTGCCGTTCGTGTACCTGTTCGGCCGGTCGCTGTTCACGGTGTCGTTCTTCGGCGCGAACGTGTATCCGGAGAACGTGACGGTCGGCCTGGAACAGCCCGGTATCAGCGAGATGGTGACCGGCAAGTTCGTCATCGAGTCCGTCGAGGATGCCGACCGCGACCGGACACTGCGGATCACCGTGGAGACCGCGCCGGGCGCGACCGCGGATCCGAACCAGATCGCCGCGTCGGTGCGCGACCAGTTGCTGCGGCTCAACAGCGAGTTCGCGCACTACGTCCCCACCGAACGGCAGCTGCCCGAGATCGTGCTCAGGCCCACCGGCGATCCCGAGTACTTCCCGGTCGGGGTCAAGCATCGGTACACACGGCCGTCCTCGATGGACTGATCGTGCTTGACTGGAGACATGCTTCCCTGGGTGGGCGAACTGCAAGGCCGGCTTGATCGGCACACCGTCGTTTCCGAGCTGCTGCGGGACAATCCGCTCGGCGACCCGCACGAGCGGCCGCTGTGGGTGTACGTGCCGCCGGGCTACGACGACGGCGACGAGCGATATCCCACGGTATACGTCCTTCAGGGCTACACCGGGCATGTGGGCATGTGGGCGAACCGGACGCCGTTCCGCCAGCCGTTCGTCGAGACGGCCGACGCGGTGTTCGCGCACGGTGCGCCCGCCTGCATCGTGGTCTACGTCGACGCGTGGACCGCGTACGGCGGCTCGCAGTTCGTCGACTCGCCGGGCACCGGGCGCTACCACTCCTATCTGTGCGACGAGATCGTGCCGTGGGTGGACGCGCACTACCGCACGATCCCGGACCGCGAGTCCCGTGCGATCGCGGGCAAGTCGTCAGGTGGTTTCGGCGCGATGATCACGTCGATGCTGCGGCCGGACCTGTTCGGCGCGCTGGCCACGCACGCGGGCGACACGCTCTACGAACTCAGCTACATCCCCGATTTCGGTCACGGCCGTGCGGGCTTTGCGCGGCTATGACCACGACATCCAGAAGTGGTGGGCCGGACTTCCGAGGGCGCACCGCGTTCACCAAGCCCGAGGACGACGGACACTGCTCGGGCTGCTCGGCGTCGCGGCGTGCTTCTCAGCCGGCGAGGACGGCACGCCGGAGCTGCCGTTCGACCCGTTGACCGGGGTGCTGCGGCCGGACGTGTGGCAGCGCTGGCTCGACTGGGACCCGGTGCGGATGGTGGCCGGGCACGCCGACGCGCTCCGGACTCGCTGCGGGCGGTGTGGATCGACGCGGGCCGCGGCGACGAGTACTTCCTCGACGTCGGCGCGCAGGCGTTCCGGACGGAGCTGAAAGCCGTGGGCGTGCCGGACGAGCGCGTGCACTTCGAGCTGTTCGACGCAGGCCACGCGGCGATCGACTACCGGTACCCGCTGTCGTTGGCCTGGCTGGCGGAAAGGCTGGCGCGCTGAGCGAACTTCTCGGTGCCCAGCACGCCGAGCAGCTGCAGCTTCTCGAACGCCTCCGAACGCGGCGGCGCCGTCAGCACCAGCAGCGCCTGCGACTGGTCCTCGGTGAACAACGCCTGACAGTCCACCTCGATCTCGCCGAGCTGCGGGTGGACGAGCACCTTGTGGTCCTCGAACCGGTTCGCGACCTCGTGCCGTTCCCACAGCTCGCGCGAACTCGGCGCTTTCCTTGCGCAGCACCCGGACCAGCTCGCCCGCACGTGACCGCGGACCCATCGAGCCGTAGGCCGCGCGCAGGTTCGCCACCTGCGCGCGGCTCTGCCGTTCGCGATCGTGCTCCGGGTAGATCAGCCGTTCGTCGGGATCAGTGAACCAGCGGTAGATCCCGCTGCGCGCCAGCCCGGTGAAGCGGGACGAGTCACCGTACAACGCCTCCGCGAACCGGTTCTGCACGAGGATCTCGCCGAGGTTGGACAGGATCAGCGCGGGCGTGTCCGACAGCCGGTCCAGCACCCGTTGCAACGCGGGCGCGACGTGCGTGGCGGTGACCTGTGGCGACGGGACGTTGCGGCCGGCCACCCGGAACAGGTAGTCCCGCTCGTCGTCGGTCAGCCGCAACGCGCGTGCCAGCGAGGCCAGCATCTGCTCGCTCGGCTGCGGCCCGCGTTGCTGCTCCAGCCGCGTGTAGTAGTCCGTGGACATCACGGCCAGCGCCGCGACCTCCTCCCTGCGCAGCCCCGGCGCCCGCCTGCGCGCGCCCGCGGGCAGCCCGACGTCCTCCGGGCGCAGGTCCTCCCGACGACGGCGTAGAAACGCTGCCAGTTCCGCACGGTCCATGGCTCCCAGTATCCGGACCACGCGCTTCCTTGCCAGGGATCGCCGATCCCCCGATAAGTGGTCTCTGCCGCGCGTCGAGGGTTCGGCGCGAAAGTCTTGGCATGGACATCACCGGAAACACCGTCTTCATCCCCGGCGCCACCAGCGGCATCGGCCTGGCGCTCGCCCTCGCCCTGCGGGAGCGCGGCAACACCGTGATCGTCGGCGGCCGGCGCACCGAACTGCTCGACCAGATCGCCGGCCGAACACGGCGTCGAGACCGTCCGGATCGACACCGCCGACGCCGAGAGCATCCAGGCCGCGGCCAAGGACGTCCTCGCCCGCCATCCCGAGCTCAACGTGCTGATCACGATGGCCGGGATCATGAAAGTCGAGGACTGGCACCGTCCGGAGTCGTTCCTCGCCTCCGCCGAGAACATCGTGACGACCAACATCCTCGGCCCGATCCGCCTGATCGCCGCCTTCGTCGAGCACCTGCAGACCCGGCCCGCCGCCACCATCGTGACCGTCTCCTCCGGCCTCGCGTTCGCCCCGTTGAAGGTGACGCCGAGCTACAACGCCTCCAAGGCCGCCATCCACATGCTCAGCGAGTCGCTGCGGCTGCAGCTGGCCGACACCTCGGTGCGGGTGATGGAGCTCGAACCCCCGTCGGTCCAGACGGACCTGCTGCCCGGCCAGGCGGACAACTCGCACGCCGTGCCGCTCGACGCGTACATCGCCGAGGTCATGAGCATCATCGAGACCCAGCCCGAGGCGAAGGAGATCCAGGTCGAGCGGGTGAAGTTCCTGCGCTATGCCGAGGCGCGTGGCGACTACGACCAGGTGGTCGCCGTGCTCAACTCCACCGATCCGCACGGGGAGTGACGGACGCATGCTGGCCGCCGGCTCCTGGGACGGCACGGCCCGGCTGCTCGACACCGAACTGGATCGGACCATGGCGCACGCCTGCGATCACGTGCGCACCACGCTCACCGAAGCCGAGTGGAACCGCTACTTCCCCGGTCTGTCGTACCAACCGCCGCGCCGTTGATCATGTCGGGCTGGAACAGGTGCGGATACAGGAAACGGATCACGGCAGCCCCGTGACTCCGGCAGGATACGACGAGTGAGCAGACCGAACCTGGCGGTGTTGTGCGGGCTGGCCGTCAACCCGGCGGCACCCCTGACGGTGCTGCTGCGGCTGGCTGACCACCCGCACCACGGCTTCCTGGCACCGTCCCGCGCGCTGCTCGACCGCGAAGACCTGCCATCGGACGTGGCCGAGGCGCTGTCCGTACACCCGGACACTGACGTTCGACGGCGTCTGGCCGGCCATCCGTCCACGCCCCGGGAGGTCCTGCGCGACCTGGCGCAGGATCCCGAGGCGGCCGTGCGGGCCGAGATCGCACAACGTCCGTACTCCTCACTGCCCGACGAGGTCTACCGGCGTCTGGCCACGGACACGGATCCCGCGGTGCGCGCCGCCGTGGCCAGGAATCCTGCTGTCCCGGACGCGATCCGCGAGCCGCTGGCGGGCGACGCCGACCGGGATGTCCGCTACGCCGCCGCCCAGTACGGCCTGCCGACGGCGGGGCTGCACCGGTTGCTGGCCGACGAGGACCGCGACGTGCGTCAGGCCGCGCTGATGGGGGCGCACGTCCGGGAAGCGACGATCCCGGAGGAGCTGGCGGCGCTCTTCGAGCACCACCCGGTCTGGTGGGCGTCGGCGGTCGAGTTGGTCGAGCTGACCCCGGAACTGCTCGCGCGGCTGTGGCCACAGCCGGACCTGCGCGCGGCGCTCGCCCGCAACCCGAGCCTGCCGGTCGAGCAGATGCGGGACTGCCTGCACGACTCGCCGGTCGCACTCGCCCGGAATCCGCGTCTTCCCGCGGACCTCCTCGAAGAGCTGGTCGACACCGAGGATCCCCAGGTGCACAAGGGACTCCAGGGCCGCAAGGACATCCCCGCCCGGCTGCGACGGCGCCTGATCGTGGCCGCAGGGGAGAACGAGCACATGTCCGCGGTCTGGTGGCTCCAACCTGAGCACGCAAGCCTCGAAGAACGACTCTCCTACCTCGACCACCCGAGCCCCGTGTTCCGGCGCACCCTGGCCACCGCCGAAGATCTGCCGAGCGACGCCGTCCACCGCCTCGCGGCGGACCCGGACTTCGCCACCCGGCTGCTGGTCTGCGAGTGCCAGACCGACGTTCCCCCGGCGACCCTCGTCGATGTCCTCGAGCGCTGGACCGGCCGCAGCCGCGAAACCCTGCTCCACCACCCGCGTCTACCCGCCGAGGCCGTGCACCGCTACGCGAACGGCGACAGGGCCCTCGACCGGCACGCGATCGCCACGCGTGCCGACCTGCCGCCGGAGCTCGCGATCCGGCTCACGGCCGACCCGGAGGACATCGTGCGCCGGGCCGCCGCCGCCAACCCCAGCCTCCCCCACGACCACATCCTCCGGCTGCTGGCGGACCCCTCGCCAACGCTGCGTGAGGGCGCCGCAGGCAACCCGGCCCTCACCGTCCAGGAGATCGAGCAGCTGCTGGCCGACAGCGGCTGAAACACGGCATCACGCCAGAATGCCGCGCTCGATCGCACCCGTGGCGAACTCGATCAACTGAGCGGGCTTGACCCGGCTGGTGCGCGATCCCTGCAGCAGCAGGTCGTCGGCGACGCCGATCAGCGAGTCCCACACCCAGTGCGGCAACGCCGGATCGTCGATCAGCGTCTGGCCGCACTCCGCGGCGGTCTCGGTCAGCGTCCTGGCCAGTGCCTTGATCGTCCTGCGGTAGACCTGGGCCGAGCCGGTGACCTCCTTGCCCCGCGGACCACCGGAGAGCACCTTCGCCTCCCACTGCGCGGCGGACCGGCCGAAGCGGCGCCACAGCTCGGTGATCTGCGGTTCGATCTCCCGCAGCACGCCCGCGATCCCCAGCCTCCGGTCCACGGCCGCGAGGGTGCGCTGGAGGTCGTCCAGGCGGCGTTCCATCAGCGCCGCGAACACGTCCTCCTTGCCGGAGAAGTACTGGTACACGGTGCCGGAGCTGACGCCGGCGCCCACCGCGATCGCGCGCATGGTCAGGCCGGCGTAACCCTGCTGTTCGACGATCAGCTCGGCGGACGACAGGATGTCCCGCCGCCTGCCTTCGGCGTCGCCCCACGCCGTTTGCTCGGTGCTCACCCTCGGAAGCCTACATTGAACAACGTTCAGATTCATATTGAACGTTGTTCGGTTTAGGCGCTACGGTCGTGTGCATGGCGGAGACCGATGGCGCGTTGGCGAGGCGGCTGGCCACCGAGGCGGGCCGGTTGCTCGTGCGCGACAAGGGCGATGGTGACCAGCGGTCGCAGGACTTCCTTGCCGCGCAACTGAACGAGCACCGGCCCGGTGACGCGGTGCTGTCCGAGGAGGCGCCCGACGATCCTGGCAGGCTCGACGGCCGAGCGGGTGTGGATCATCGATCCGCTCGACGGCAGCCGCGAGTACGCCGAGCCCGGCCGCACCGACTGGGCCGTGCACGTGGCGCTTGTGGGAGCGCGGCGAGCTCGCCGCGGGAGCGGTGGCGTTGCCCGCGCTCGGGCGGACGTTCGGCACCGGCGAGCCGACGACAACGGCGAACCGCCAGGTCAGGCTGGTGATCAGCCGGACTCGGCCGCCGGAGTTCGCCGAACGGGTGCCGCAGAAGCAGTCGAACGGCGTGCTCGTGCCGATGGGCAGCGCGGGCGCCAAGGCGATGGCGGTGGTGCGCGGCGAGGCCGACGCCTACCTGCACGCGGGCGGGATGTACGAGTGGGACTCGGCCGCGCCGGTCGCGGTCGCGAGAGCCGCCGGGTTGCACGCGTCGCGCGTCGACGGACGGCCGCTCGTCTACAACCAGCCCGATCCCTGGCTGCCCGACCTGCTGATCTGCCGGCCGGAACTCGCGGACAGCTGCTCCGCGAGCTCACGGGGTGATCGCGTGAACCACCTCGACCGGCTGGAAGCCGACAGCATCGACATCTTCCGCGAGGCGGTCGCGGAGAGCGAACGGCCGGTGCTGCTGTACTCGATCGGCAAGGACAGCTCGGTGCTGCTGCACCTGGCGCGCAAGGCTTTCCACCCGTCCACGGCCGCCGTTCCCGTTGCTGCACGTCGACACCACGTGGAAGTTCCGCGAGATGATCGCGTTCCGGGACGAGACCGTCGAGCGGCTCGGGCTGGAGCTGATCGTGCACCGCAACCCGGACTGCGTGGCCGCGGGCATCAACCCGTTCGACCACGGCTCCGCGCGGCACACCGACCTGTGGAAGACCCAGGGGCTGCGGCAGGCGCTCGACGAGCACCGGTTCGACGTGGCGTTCGGCGGCGCGCGGCGCGACGAGGAAGCCTCCCGCGCCAAGGAACGGGTCTTCTCGTTCCGCACCGCGCAGCACCAGTGGGATCCGAAGAACCAGCGGCCGGAGCTGTGGCGGCTCTACAACACGCGGGTCGCGCCCGGCGAGAGCATCCGGGTGTTCCCGCTGTCGAACTGGACCGAGCTGGACGTCTGGCGCTACGTCGAACGCGAGCGGATTCCCGTGGTGCCGCTGTACTTCGCGGCGCCACGGCCGGTGGTCGACCGCGACGGCACGCTGATCATGGTCGACGACGAGCGGATGCCGTTGCGCGACGCGAGGAGCCGCGCGACGAGCTGGTCCGGTTCCGCACGCTGGGCTGCTACCCGCTGACCGGTGCGGTGCGCAGCGAGGCGCGCGACCGTCGCGGAGATCGTCGAGGAGATGCGGGCCGCGACCACCTCCGAGCGGCAGGGCCGGGTGATCGACCACGACCAGAGCGGGTCGATGGAGCGCAAGAAGCGGGAGGGGTACTTCTGATGGAGCTTCTGCGGTTCATCACCTGCGGCAGCGTCGACGACGGCAAGAGCACGCTGATCGGCAGGCTGCTGTACGAGTCGAAGCTGCTCTACGCCGACCACCTCGCGGCGCTGGAGGCCGATTCGAAACGGGTCGGCACGCGTGGTGGCGAGCTGGACTTCGCGCTGCTGGTGGACGGGCTGGCGGCGGAACGCGAGCAGGGCATCACGATCGACGTGGCCTACCGGTTCTTCGCCACCGAGGCGCGGCGGTTCATCGTCGCGGACACCCCGGGGCACGAGCAGTACACCCGCAACATGGTCACCGGCGCGTCCACCGCCGACGCCGCGGTGATCCTGCTCGACGCGCGCAAGGGCGTGCTCAGCCAGACCCGCCGGCACGCGCACATCGTTTCGCTGCTGGGGATCCGGCACGTCGCGCTGGCCGTGAACAAGCTCGACCTCGTCGGCTACTCGCAGGAGGTGTTCGACGAGGTCAGCGCGGAGTTCGCCGAGTTCGCCGCCGAACTGGACTTCGACGAGATCACCTGCGTGCCGATGTCGGCGATCGACGGCGTCAACGTGGTCGGGCGCAGCGAGCTGACGCCCGTGGTACGACGGGCCGACCCTGCTGCAGTGGCTGGAGACGGTCGAACGTCGACGCGCCGACGAGGACGGCCCGTCCCGGTTCCTCGTGCAGTGGGTCAACCGGCCGGACGCGACTTCCGCGGGCTGCTCCGGGCGGGTGCTGCGGCGGCACGGTGCGGCGAGGGCGACACGGTTGCGCGTCTACCCGGCGACCGGACCTCCACCGTGGACCGGATCGTCACCATGGACGGCGACCTGGCCGAGGCGCCGACCGGGTCGTCGGTCACCGTCGTGCTGGCCGACGACGTGGACGTGAGCCGCGGCGACGTGCTGGCCGGCGCGCACGACCCACCGGGCGTCGGCGGACGTCGTTCCAGGCGCACCTGGTCTGGCTCGACGAAGCCGACCTGCTGCCCGGACGGCAGTACCTGGCCAAGATCGGCGCGCGCACGGTCGGGTTCACCGCCGACCGCCGAAGTACCGCATCGAGATCGACTCACGGCGGCGCGCACCGGCGACCAAGGCGTTGCGGCTCAACGAGATCGGCGTCGACAACGTGCACTTCGACGCGCCCGTGCCGTTCGAGAGCTACCGGGCGAACCGCGACCTCGGCTCGTTCGTCGTGCTCGACCGGCTGACCAACGCCACGGTCGGCGCCGGGATGATCGACTTCGCGCTGCGCCGCGTCGGCCAACGTGCGCTGGCAGACGCTGACCGTCGACAAGCAGGCCCGGATCGCGCGCAACGGGCACCGGCCGCTGCGTGGTGTGGCTGACCGGGCTGTCCGGCGCGGGCAAGTCCACCATCGCCGACCTGGTCGAGAAGGCGCTGCACGCCGACGGCAGGCACACGTTCCTGCTGGACGGCGACAACGTCCGGCACGGGCTGAACAAGGACCTCGGGTTCACCGACGCCGACCGCGTCGAGAACATCCGGCGCATCGCCGAGGTCGCCGCGCTGATGGTCGACGCCGGGCTGATCGTGCTGGTCTCGTTCATCTCGCCGTTCCGGGCCGAGCGGGCACTGGCACGGGAACTCGTCGCCGAGACGAGTTCTGCGAGGTCTTCGTCGACACGCCCCTGGCGGTGGCCGAGCAGCGCGACCCGAAAGGCCTGTACGCGCAAGGCGCGGCGGGGTGAGCTGGCCAACTTCACCGGCATCGACTCCCCCTACGAACCGCCGGAGAACCCGGAGATCCGGCTCGACACCACGGCGCTGAGCCCGCAGGCGGCGGCCGACGTCGTGGTGGCCAGGCTGCGCACGCTCGGCGTCTGTTGAACGTTGTCCAGAATCGGGTATGTTCAGCTAGAACACGTTCTAAATTCAGGAGGTCGTCGTGCCGGATCAGGCGTGGTCCCAGTTCTGCCGGGCGCTGGAGCAGGCCGGTCAGGTGATCCTGTCCGACCAGGCCCCGGACACCCCGCTCGACCGCGCGGAGGGCTACCGCTACCTCGCCCGGCTGACCCGCGAGATGCTCTACTCCTGCCTCGACAACGCCGATCCGGACTTCCCCCGCTTCCACGAGCTCGACCTGGTGAAGATCGGCGCGGACAACCCGGACAACGTCTACCTGTCGGCGAACATCCGCGGCGACCGGACCTACCGGATCACCGGGACCCGCGGCACCATCGCGTACTTCAGCATCGGCTCCAAGGCCAACCGGTACGCCAAGGACGGCACCATGGCCTCCACCGGCGAGCTGTCCGACGCCGACCTGGTGGTCGCGCCGGACGGCACCGTGGAGATCATCGCCAGCGCCGCGCCGACAGGGCGGCAACTGGCTGCCGCTCGCCCCGGACTCGACCGGTCTGGTGGTGCGCCAGACGTACCTCGACCGGACCACCGAGACGCCCGGCGGTGGCACATCGAGCAGATCGACGGCCCTGCCGAACCCGCCGCCGCTCACGCCCGAGTTCCTGGCGAAAGCGTTGCAGCGGGCGGCGTTGTCGGTGCACGGCACCGCGGCCACGTTCGCGCACTGGACCGCGCACGTTCATGGCGCGCCCCAACGAGCTGCCCGACTTCGGCCAGGAGATGTTCCAGCGGGCCGGTGGCGACCCGGAGATCTTCTACCTGCACGGGTACTGGACGCTGCGGCCCGGCGAGGCGTGGGTGATCGAGACCGACGTGCCGGACTGCCCGTACTGGAACTTCCAGCTGGACAACTGGTGGATGGAGTCGCTCGACCACCGCCGCCAGATCACCGTCAACAAGCACACCGCGAAGCTCGACCCGGACGGCAGGCTCACGATCGTCGTGGCGGAACGTGATCCCGGCGTCGGCAACTGGATCGACACGTGCGGCCACAGTTCCGGCACCGCGTTGCTGCGCTGGCTCGGCGCCTGCGGCGCACCCCGATCCCGAAGTGCCGCGTGGTTTCTCTGGAGGAGATCCGATGACGGTGACGACCGCGCTGAACGTCGACGAGCTGCTGGAGAAGGCCTGTGCGAAGACCGGGCTCTCCGACTTCGGCGACGACTGGTTCCGCGAACCGCTGGACGTGCTCGTCACCAGCCTCAACACCGAGGCCGCGCTGTCCCCGCTGGGATTCGAGCTGACCCGGCACCGGCTGACCGCGCTGCTGGCCGACCGGCTGCGGCTGCGCGCCTTGCAGCGCGAACACCCGGAGATCCTCGACGTCGAGGTGCGGGTCGCGGCCGAGATCTGCGGCCTGCCGCGCACCGGTTCGACGCTGCTGCACCGGCTGCTGGCCGCGTCGCCGCAGGTCACCTCCACGCTGTCGTGGGAGGTCGCCTACCCGCTCCCGTTCCCCGGCGAGGGCCCGGACGCGGCGGAGCGCAAGCGCCGCGCGCAGGAACGAATGCAGGTGTTCGCCCAGCTCTCGCCCGACTTCGGCGACATGCACACGGTCGTGTGGGACGGTCCGGAGGAGGACGTGATCCTGCTGGACCGGACGTTCGTGTCGATGAGCTTCGACTCGTTCTACTGGGTGCCGGCCTACGGCGACTGGCTGCGCGCGGCCGACCAGACCAAGGCCTACGGCGAGCTGCGCGAGTGGCTGCAGGTGCTGCAGTGGCAGAACCCGTCGCGCGCGGCCGCCCGTGGGTGCTCAAGTCGCCGCACCACCTGACCGCCGTCGACACCGTGCTGGACACGTTCGACGACTGCAAGATCGTCATGACGCACCGCTCGCCGGTGAACGCCGTGCCGTCGTACGCCTCGATGGTGCGCGCGATGTCCTCGCAGTACAGCGAGAAGCGTCGATCCGATCCAGGATCGGCAGGTACTGGTCCGACCGGTTCGCCGCGACGCTGCGCTCGTACTTCGCGCGGCCCGCTCGGCACGGCCGGACCGGTTCGTCGACGTGCGTTTCGCGCGACACCGTCAGCAAGCCGCTCGTGGTCGCCCGCCGGGTGCTCGACGAGCTCGGCCTCTGCCCGCCGGCGCGGCCGACGACGCGGCGTTCGAGGCCTACCTGGAGCGCAACCGCGCCGAACGGCACGGCTCGCACTCCTACACGCCGGCGGACTTCGGGCTGTCCGAGGACCAGCTGCAGCCGTGACTTCGCCTTCTACACGGAGGTGTACCTGTGATGCTCGCAAGACGAGGTCGTCGTGATCACCGGCGTCGGCCCTGGCCTCGGCTCGAAGCTGGCCGTCCGCGCCGCCGCCGAGGGCGCGAAGGTCGTGATGGCCGCGCGGTCCACCGACGTGATGAAACAGGTCGGAGAAGGACGTCACGGCCGCGGGCGGCGAGGCCGTCGGCGTGCTCGTGCGACGTGCGCAAGCCCGACGACGTGGCCGAGCTCGTGTCGGACCGCCGTCGACCGGTTCGGCAAGATCACCGGCCTGGTCAACTCGGCGTTCGGGCACCCCGGCTTCTTCGACCTGCTGGACACGCCGGAGAAGGCGATCCGCAGGTCGCTGGACATCATCCTGTTCGGCGCGCTGAACGTGACCCGCGAGGTCGTGCCGCACATGAAGGCCGCGGGGCGCGGTTCGATCGTCAACATCGGCACCATGGCGACCCGCAAACCGATGCGCGGCGAGGGCGGTTACGCGGTGGCCAAGGCCGCCATGGCGACCGCCACCCAGTTCCTGGCGCTGGAGCTCGGCGAGCACGGCATCCGCGCGAACCAGGCGATCATGGGCTGGCTGGACGGACCGGGCGTGCGCTTCTACCTCAAGCTCACCGCCGACGGCCGCGGTGTGACCGAGCAGGAGGTCTACGACGAGATCGCCGCACGCAACCCGCTCGGCCGCATCCCGACCGACGAGGCCTGCACCGGCGCGGTGCTGTTCCTGTTGTCCCGCCACGCTTCCGAGATCACCGGCGCGACGCTGGACGTCAACGGCGGGGAGTACATGCCGGCATGAGCCACCTCATCGAGTCCGTCACCGTCGAGATCGACGCCCCCGCCGCGTTCGTCTGGGACGTGCTGATCGACTACCCGAACTATCCACAGTGGAATCCGTACACGCGTCAGCGTGTCGCCACCACGCTGGCCGTCGACGATCCCATCGACCTCACCCTGCCCGAAGCCCGACGGCAGCGAGGGAACGTTCGTCAGCCGCGAGTACATCCGCGTCGTGGAGCCTCCCCGGTTGCTGCGCTACGACACCGGCGACACGTTCCCCGGCCTGCTCGGCGTGCGTGACCAGTTGATCACCCCGCTCGGCGCAGGACCGGTGCAGCTATCGCACGTTCGAGACGTTCACCGGCCAGTACGCCGACGCCGTCATGACCGCTCAGGGGGCCTGGGTCAAGAAGGGCTTCGACTCGGTCGCCCACGCGTTGCGCGACCGGGTGGCACAACTCCGGCACGGGGTTCGCACGTGAGGACGTGGGTAACCGCAGCTCATGACCGAACCTCGCACGCCTGACGCGCCGCACGCACCGAACACGCCGAGCCTCGACGACGTCGACGAACCGGAACTGTCCCAGGAGACACCCGTCGACGAGGAGATCGGCGAGGCCGCTCAGGAACCGCCGGACTGAGCCACGACCAGACCTGACTCGTACGCGAGAACGACGAGCTGGGCCCGGTCACGCGCGCCGAGCTTCGTGAGCAACCTGCCGACGTGTGTCTTCGCCGTGTGCAGACTGACTCCCAGCTCGGCCGCTATGTCCTGGTTGGACAGTGCGCGGGCCACCAGCGGGCAACAGCACGAACGCGCTGCTCGGCGGCGCGATACCGCCCTCGCTGCGGGAGCTCGCCCGGCACTACGACGTCGTGGTGTTCGACCCGCCGGGACTGGGCCGCGCGGACAACGGCACGCTGATCAGGTGCGCGGTCGCACCGTCGATCTACGGGCTGGTGCGCGATTCCGCCGAGTCGGGCTGGGCTGCCCAGCGGCAGGCGAACGCGACCTATGACGCGAGCTGCCGTTCGTCGGCGGGAGCGGTCCAGCAGCACCTGACGTCGTGGCAGATCGCGAACGACCTGGACGCGCTGAGGTCCGCACTCGGCGAGAAGTCGTTGCGCTACCTCGGGAACTCCTACGGCACCAGCTACGGCCAGGCCTACGCCGAGCACTTCGGCACGCGGGTGGGACGCATGTACCTCGACGGCGTCGCCGACCACACCCAGCCCGACCTGACCGCGTGGCTGTCCGACCATGCCCGCACGACCGAGGCTCAGCTGTTCCGGTTCCGCGACTGGTGCGCCGCCACCACGTCCTGCGCGCTGCACGGAACCGACGCCGCAGCCGTATGGAACGAGGTTTCCGCCAGCGCACAGGCCCGTGTCGGAGTGCTGATCGGCCTCACTCCCCCACGGTGGCCGGACCTGGCGAAGGCGCTCGCCGCCGCCCGGACCGGTGACCTGGGCAAGTTCCCGGTGGAGCTGCCGCCGGAGCCGTTCGGCAGCGTGCAACCGGCCTTGCTGTGCCACGACTTCATGCCCGACGTGCCCGGCTACGAGGAGTTCCTGGCGATCGAGGAACGGTTGCGGCAGGTGGCACCGCGGGTCGGCTGGCTCACCGGGCGGATGCAGCTAGGGCGGTGCGCCGGCGTCGAGGGGTCGCCGGCGTACCCGCCCGGCGCGATCGAGGCGCGCGGGGTGCCGCCGGTGCTGGTGGGCATCGGCGAACGCGACAACAACACGCCGAACCTGGGCGCCGCACGCGTGGCCGCGCAGTTGCCCGGAGCGCGGACGGTGTGGCACGGCGACGGTCATGCCGCCTACCTGCTCGGCAACCGGTGCCTCGCCGGACACGTGCTGGCGTACTTCGTGAACGGGGTCCTGCCACCCACCGGCACCCACTGCGCGGCCGAGCTGGGCCCGCGGTGATCCCCAATTCGTTTCGCGCATATAGATCTAGAAACCGACTCACGGATTGTTAGCATTCGCGCGAACATCGCACACAAATGTGACCGAAGCTCACAAGCATCGAATTCACGAGGGTGCCATGAAAATCCGCCGAATGCTCGCGATCACCGCGGCGGCGCTCACGATCACCGCCGCCACCGCCGTTCCCGCCACCGCTCTGGACCCGGTGACCTGCACGGGGTCCCGCACCATCAGCTACTCTCCCGGCCTCGTCCTCGCCGAACGCCCACAGACCGTCGGAATCGACACCACCTACCCGAACTGCCTCGCACTCACCACTCCGGCCGTCACTTCCGGAAAGGCCGTACCGAAGTCGTTCCCGCGCGTCGAAGGCTGCCTGACGCTCGCCAATCCGTCGTCGGGTTCCTCGGTCGACGTGATCAAGTGGAACAACAAGAAATCGAGCACCCTCACCACCACGTACGTCACGTCGACGGCCGGAGGAACGCTCGTCATCGTGCAGAACGGAACCGTCACCGACGGCCTGTACAAGGGCGGCACTGTCGTGCAGACCCTGGTGACGACACTACCGTCGACGCTGGAGTGCCTTAACGAGCCCGGCGTGACACAACAGCAGGCGTCGGTGGTGCTGGAGATTCTCGCGCCGTAGCGCCCACCACACCGAGAAGGCCGGTTGCCGTTCCCCGATGGCAACCGGCCTTCTCGGATGGACGATGCCCGTCTGCCCCCTTCACAGACCGGTACCGCCCCAGATCTCACCTCAGGAATGCCCCTCCCGCATTCGCTGAAATGACCCGCATTGATCTGACCGCAATACTGGGGCCTGCCCGGCGCGGGCAACAGATACAACCTATACAACTGACCTATACAATCCGTCGTACAGGAGGGTGTGTGGACGGGTCGCTGGGAGCGTTGCTGCGGCAGTACCGCCTGGCAGCGGGCATGACGCAGGAAACGCTGGCCGACCGTTCCGGGATCAGCGCCCAGGCGATCGGCACCCTCGAACGCGGCACCCGCCGGTTCCCGCACCAGCACACGGTCGGCAGGCTGGCCGAGGCGCTGCGACTCTCCGCCGACGAGCACGCCGAACTGGTGGCCGCCGCGTCCAGGCCGTCGACTCCCAAGGCTCCCACCGCCGAACGTCCGGTGGTGGCACAGTTGCCCGCGTCCGTGCAGGGGTTCAGCGGCCGCGAAGACGTGCTGGTGGCCATGGACGCCCTGCTCGCCGACGACGCCGTCGTCATTTCCGCGATCGCTGGAACGCCCGGAATCGGCAAGACCACGCTGGCGGTGCACTGGGCACACCGGGTGCGGTCGCGTTTCCCTGACGGTCAGCTCTTCCTGAACCTGCGCGGGCACGGTGGCGGCGCACCGCTGACACCGCACGAGGCACTGTCCCGGTTGCTCTGCCGGCTGGGCCTCGAACCGGGCGCGGTGCCCACCGACGTCGAGTCCGCCGCGGCCACCTACCGCTCGACGCTCGCCGGGCAACGCGTCCTCGTGGTGCTCGACGACGCCGTCGACGCGGGCCAGGTGCGCCCGCTGCTTCCGGGCTCACCCGGTTGCCTGGCGCTCGTGACCAGCAGGTATCGGCTCGACGGTCTGGTCGCCCGTGACGGCGCCAAGCGGCTCGTGCTCGACGCGCTGACCACCGGCGCGGCCCACACGCTGCTCGCGCACGTGCTCGGCCCGGAGCGGATCGCCGCGGAGCCCGAAGCTGTCGAAGAACTCGTGGAACTGTGCGCGCGGTTGCCACTCGCGTTGCGTATCGCCGCCGCCCACCTGCTGGGCCGCCCCAGCAGGTCGATCGGGACCTTCGTCACCACGTTGCGGGCAGGCGACCGGCTCGGGTCGCTGGCGGTGCCCGGCGATCCCGACACCGCCGTTCGGGCCGCGTTCGACCTGTCCTACACGGCACTGGAACCGTTGCCGCGCAGGGTGTTCCGGTTGATGGGCAAGATGCCGGGGCCGGATCTGACGTCGGACGCCGTCGCCGCGCTGGCGGATCTCGACCTGACCGAGACCGAACGCTGCCTGGACGCGATCACCGCCGCGCATCTCGTGGACGAGCACCAGCCGGGCCGCTACACGTTCCACGACCTGCTTCGTCTCTACGCCGGTGAACGCGCCGAGCTCGAAGAGTCCACAGCGGACCTCGCACTCGCGGTCGAGCGGCTGTGCGGTCACTTCGCGATGGCCGCGCTGTCCGCCACCGAAATGGTCGACCCGTCACCGTCCCGGCAGCTGCTGACCAGGACCGGCGACCACGCGGCGTTCGTCGATGACGCCACGGCGAACGCATGGCTGGACATCGAGACCACGAACCTCGTCGCCATGACGAAGGCCGCGGCCGAAGCCGGGCACAGCCGGATCGCCACCCAGTTGTGCCTGACGCTGCATCCGCAGTTCGAGCGGCATCGCAACGAGGCGGTGTGGCTGGACACCGCCGAAGCGGTGCTGGCCGCGGCGCGGCGGGTCGGGGACCCACTCGGCCAGGCGCACGCGTTGCGGATGATCGGTGACGCGCACTGGAGCCGCTGCGACTACGAAAAGTCCTTGACCTACCTGGAAGAGGCGCGCACGATCACCGAGAGGCTGGGCGACGCCCAGCTGTACCGCGCGGTGCTCGGCGGTCTCGGCAGGACGTCGATCTCGATGGGGCGGCCGCGCGACTGCGCCGACTACTTCCAGCAGATCATGGCCCTCTATCGCGAATCGGGCCGCGAACCGACCGTTTCCGCCTTCGCGGTGCTGGGCGACGCCTACTGGGAGCTCGGTGAGCTGAGCCGGTCCTACGAGCTGCACACCGAGTCGATCGCCGCGGCACACCGCACCGGGATCCGCTGGGGCGCGCTGCTCGGCGAGACCCACGCCGGACGTTCCTGCCAGGCACTCGGCGAGCTGGAACGCGCGATCGAGCACTACCTCACCGGTCTCGCGCTGTGCCGTGAGCTCGCCGAACCCGCGGAGGAGGCGGGGAACCTGGCGAACCTGTCCGGCGCGTACCGCGACCTGCAGAAGTACGACGAGGCGCTGCACACCGCCCGGGAAGCCCTGGTGATCGCGACCCGGCTCGGCATGGTGCGCACGCAGATCAGCGTCTGGCACGTGCTCGGCAGTACCCACCTGCTGCTCGACGACGACCGCGCCGAGTCCGAGCTCCGGACGGCGCTGGAGCTGGCCACGTCCGTCTCCCACGCCCGCGGACGTGGAGACGCCTTGATCTCACTGGCCACGCTGCACCTGCGGCGCGGCGAACCTGACGCGGCACGAGCGCTCGCCTCGCAGGCGTTGGGGATCAGCCGTGGCACCGGGCATCGGCTGGTCGAGGGCGAGAGTCTTCGCGTGCTCGCGGAAGCCGACCTCGCCCAGGGTCTCCTCGCCGAGGCCCGTCACCGAGCCGGCCAGGCGAGGGACCTGCACTCACGATCCGGGTTCCGGCTCGGCCTCGAACGAGCGGACGAAACGGTCCGCCGCATCGCCGACGCTTCTACGGCAGATCCACTGTAGACACCCGAATTCCTGCTGTCACAAGGTCGCACCGGCCGCTCAGCGAGTGAGGTGCGGAGCTAATCTGCGCGCGTGGAGATCACCGAGGACCGCACCTTCCCGCCGCTCTGGCCGCGTTGACCGACATCGAGTGCCCGTACGACGAAGAGCTCGGCAGCATCGACTACGAGCCCTACCCGGAGTTCGACTCGGCCGAGGAGACGACCGGCTGGCTGCGGTCGTGGACCGGTGACAAGGAGCTCGACGGCGACGCGCTCCGGGTGTTCGGACAGGACGGCACCGGAGGTCTGGCCGCGTGCTGGCTCGTGCGTCCCGGCCGACCGCTCGCCGAGCAGCCGATCGTGTTCTTCGGCTCCGAGGGCTCGAACGGGGTCGTGGCGGCGAGCCTGCCGGAGTTCCTGTGGCTGCTAGCGGGCGGCGTCGGCCCGATGGAGGCGGTCGAATACGGCGCCGAGCTGTCGAGTCGTGGTGCCGCTGGTCGTGAGTGGTTTCCGTTGCTGCTCCTCACTGGCACGAACGTCGAAACCGGTTGCCGCCTCGCCATCTCGCCGATCCGCCTCACCACGCTCAACGGCAAGACTCAGAAATGCGACGGCGTGACGGACCGTCAGTCCACCGAAGCGGCAATGACGAACGATGTGCTCGACTACCTGTGCGACGACGAGAACGACATCTCGCCCAGTGGGCTTCGGCGTTCGACGGCGGCGCTGTGGGGCAGGGTCAAGCCGTCGGTGGACAGGCATAACAGCGATCGGCAGGGCGCTCAGGTCGAGCCGATGTTCCTGATGCTCGACAACCACTACCTGCCGATCGCCACGCCGAGAGCGCCCAGCCGGGTGCAGGAGATCTACATCCCGCCCTCGACCAAGGGCAAACCGGACGCTCTCGACGACATCGGCGCCGAACAACGGGCTCACGCCGCGTTCGGTGACGACTTCCTCGCGATCAGACCCGAGAAGTCCCCTGGCCTGGAGGCACCACTGGCCTGGTCGCTCTCCTGCCTGTCGATCAAGGACCTCGACAAGCAACGCAAGAACGCGATGGAGAAGGACGCCGTCGTGGCGTTCAAGACGAAGGTCAGGTCACCACAACTCCCCCAACCACCGGAAGAACCACCTTGCTGACTCCGAGCGACAGGTTCAGCGCAATACCACTCGCCGCCGTGTCCACAGCGACATAGCCGTCGTGGTTCGTCACGATCACGATCCCGATCCGATGCCCGGCCGGAACAACCGTCCGGGCATGCATCTGCCAAGAACATCCGCGGTGCCCATTGGTGGGCAACGGGGTCGACGACTCCAACGACAGCCGGTTCTTCGCGTCGATGGACCCTTGGGACAGCATGGTCGCGGATGACCGCCTGCACCGACACGTCCGGCGGCCGCGCGCATCCGGTGCGGTTGCGCATGTCCTCCCGAGTACAGGTCTCCGTGGACAGCTGCATCGGCGTGCGATCGGTCATCACGGCCTGCGTGCTCGGCCCGTAGTCGACCAACAGCGCCGTGAGCGGCGTCGACGGCCGGTTCGACGCGACGCGGACCGTCAGGCTGACCTCACCGGACAACCGGGCGGCCTGCTTCAACGGTGCGGTCACGTAGACGAGCCGACGCGAGTTCGGCCAGTCTCCGGGTTGGCCATCATCGTCGACTCGCTGAGGTTCGCGTTGTCGCTCAGCTTCTGGGTCTGGCCGACTACGGGCGCGGTGGTCAGCGAACCGGAAACCACCGGAGGCCGGACCGAAGTGCAGGGTCGCGTCCTTGGTGCCCGGCTGCGGCCAGGCGGCGTGCTGTTCCCACCTGCCGTCGGGCGCTGGACGTCGGCCTGGGTTCGTCGATCGATGCCGTTGTCGACGCCCTTGAGCCAGTGGTCCATCCACAGGCCCATCACGCGCTGCCACTCGGCCTGGCGGAACGAGATCGGGTCGAGGTGACCGCCGCGGTGCAGCCAGATCTTGCGCGGCACGCCGCGGTCCGCCAGGCCGTCCCACCAGCGGCCGAAGTGCGACGGTCTTGACGTTCCAGTCGGCCTGGCCGTGGACGACGAAGACCGACGCGCGACACGTTCTGCGCGACGGCAGGCCGGTAGTCGCGGGCCTTCCAGAACGACGTGTAGTCGCAGGACTCGTCGCCGTCGTCCGCGGGCCAGCTTGTCGAAGCACCGGCTTGCACTTGGCCTTCTGCGCCGCGCTGACGACGTAGTCGGCGAGGAAGGTCGGGTAGTCCTGGATTCCCGCCGCTTGTAACCGATGCCCTGGTCGCGGGCGTACTCGTACCAGCTGGAGATCGCGGCGATCGGCACGATCGTCTTCACGCCGGGGATGTTCGCCGCGGCGGCCGCGTTGGGCAGCGTGCCGTTGTAGGAGACGCCGAGCATGCCGACGTTGCCGGTGCTCCAGCTCGCGACCGCCGCCCGGCCGTCGGCGTAGAACGCCTTGGCGCGGCCGTTGAGCCAGTCGACGACCGCGCGGACGCTCGCGGTGTCCTCAGGGCCGCCGGTGGTCGGGCAGCCGGTCGAGCGGGCGGTGCCTTGCATCTCGATCTCGACGACGGCGTAGCCCGCGCGGCACGAAGTACTCGTCGTACCAACGGCCGAAGCCGCGCGGCACGTTCGTCGCCGACGCGGCAGCAGCGCCCAGCCCGTAGTAGGGACTGGCCTCCATCACGTCGGCACCTTCGGCCGCTGTCCGGCCGCATGACGTCGGCGGCGATCCGGTCGAGCTTGCCGTCCGAGTCACTGTCGATCGTGGACTCGACGTAGACGGTCTCGGTGATCGCCGCGGCGGCAGGGGCCGCGTGTCACGACAGGTGTGAGATCGTCGCGGCCATGAGCAGGGCGGCCGCGACGAGTAGACCCTTCGCATGAGTTCCTCCGTCGGAGGGCCCGATGAAGCAGCAGGGGAACAACGGGTCGGGCCCTACGAAGGAATCTCACCGAACCGGCAGGTGTCGCCGGTACGGCCGAAAGGATCTAAACCATTACCGGTCTCAGGCGGCGACCAGTTCCTTGTCCCGGTCCGGCGTCTTGACCTTCGGCTTCTTGTTCGGCAGCGACAAGCGGAAGACCTTGTGCCACGCCGAGAAGACCTGCTTGGGCATCGGGCCGGTCACGTACTCCAGCTCGTACTTCTCGAACAGCGCGCGCACCTTCAGCGCGACCTCGCCGTACCGGTTGCTCGGCAGGTCCGGGAACAGGTGGTGCTCGATCTGGTGCGACAGGTTGCCGGTCATGAAGTGCAGCAGCCTTGCTGCCGCTGATGTTCGCCGAGCCCATCATCTGGCGCAGGTACCACTGGCCGCGCGTCTCACCGCTGATCGAGCGGCGCTCGAAGGTCTGCACGCCCTCGGGGAAGTGACCGCACATGATCACCGAGTGCGTCCACAGGTTGCGGACCAGGTTCGCGGTGAACGTGGCGGCCAGCGTCGTGAGGAACGACGGGCCGGACAGCAGCGGGTGGATGACGTAGTCCTTGAGCACCTGCCTGCGGATCTTGCGGCCGACGGCCTTGGCCCGCGCGACGGAACTCGGGGCGGTTGCGGCGGCGCTTGTGCAGGTTCTTGCCGAGCTCCAGGTCGTACGCGGCGATGCCGTACTCGAAGAAGCAGGCGTTGATGAAGTTCCACAGCGGCTGCGCCGAGGTGGAACGGCTGCCACTTCTGGTCCTCGTCCACGCGCATGATGCCGTAGCCGAGGTCGTTGTCCTTGCCGATCACGTTGGTGTACGTGTGGTGCAGCTCGTTGTGCGAGTGCTTCCACTGGTCGGCGGGCGAGACGTGGTCCCACTCCCAGGTGGTGGAGTGGATCTTCGGGTCACGCATCCAGTCCCACTGGCCGTGCAGGATGTTGTGGCCGATCTCCATGTTCTCCAGGATCTTCGCCACGGACAGACCGGCGGTGCCGATCAGCCACGCGGGCGGGAAGAGCGAGAACAGCAGCACGCCGCGGCTGGTCAGCTCGAGCTTGCGCTGCACCGAGATGACCTTGCGGATGTACGCGGCGTCGCGTTCGCCGCGGCTCGCGATCACCTCGTCGCGCATCGCGTCGAGCTCGCGGCCGAGCTCCTCGATCTGCTCCGCGGTGAGGTGCGCGGTGGGGTCGATGGCGGTCATGAAGCTCGCTTTCCGGAATGCCGTGGCTGGGGGAAGGGCCACTTCGCGGGGGAGTCAGGAAGTCTGTGGTGGGGCGGGCTAGCGTTCGAGTTCGCAAGGGCCCGCGGCGGCGGACACGCAGGTCTGGACGAGCACGTGGGCGGTGGGGCTGTCCGAGGCCTCGGTGATCTCGCCGGTGCGCAGGTCGCGCACGGCGCCGGACTTCAGCGGCGTGACGCAGCCGAAGCAGATGCCCATGCGGCACCCGGACGGCATCAGCACACCGGCCTCCTCGCCGATGTTCAGCAACGGCGTGGCGCCGTCGGCGTCGACGGTCTTGCCGGTCTTGCCGAACGTGACCTCGCCACCCTCGCCGGCGACGACGACGGTGGGGCGGAAGCGTTCGGTGTGCAGCCGCTCGGCGACACCGTGCCTCGTCCAGTGCGCCTCGGCGGCGTCGAGCAGGCCGGTCGGGCCGCAGGCCCAGGTCTCGCGCTCGGCCCAGTCGGGCACGAGCTTCTCGAGCTCGGCGATGTCGAGCATGCCGTCGGTGTCGGTGTGCAGCTCGACCAGCGTCAGCGCTTTGTCGGCCACGAGGTCGTGCAGGTCGTTGCGGAAGATCACGTCTTCCTTGCGCGGCGCGGAGTGCGACCATCACGACGTCGGCGAACCGGTGTCGCGCAGCATGCCCATGACGGGCGTGATGCCGCTGCCGGCCGTCAGGTAGAGCACCTTGGCGGGCTTGGCCGCGGGCAGCACGAAGTCGCCGGTGGCCTGGTCGAGCTGGATCGACCGTGCCCGGCTTCGCCCTGCGGACCAGGTGGTTGCTGACCTTGCCGTCGGGGATGGCCTTCACGGTGATCGTGATGCGGCCGTCGGCCCGGTTCGTCGGCGAGGTCACCGAGTACGCACGCCACAGGCGCACGCCGTCGACGTCGACCCGATCCGGATGTACTGACCGGCCACATGACCTCGCCAGCCCTGCCCGGGCCTGATCACGATGGTGGCGGCGTCGCCTGTCTCGGGGTGCACGGCTTCGATGCGGCCGCGCAGGTCGGCACCCGCACGAAGCGGGCTGACCAGGTCGAGGTAGTCCGACGGCAACAGCGGCGTCGTGACCAGCTCCAGCAGTTTCCACGCCCTGCTGCGAAGGGCGGTACTCGTCATGACTCCAGCTTGATGTGGGTCTGCGCGTAAAGTCATGACCGAAGGACGTGAATATTTCGGCCTGGATTGTTCGTAGGGAACAAAAAATGAGTCGCACAGTGCGTGGGGCCGCGGAACTGGCCCTGGATGAGACGACGGTCACGGCGTTGCGAGCGGCGCTGAGGCTGACCGCGGACGAGGTCGTCGAGGCGATCATCGACGAGGTGCCGAGCTACGCGGGCGCCCTGTCGGGCCGGATGGGCGGCACGATCCGCCGTGCCGTGCGCACCGCGCTGGGACACTACCTCGATCTCGTGGGCGGCGACACCACCAGCGGAGACGCCACCGAGGCGGCCTACGAACTCGGCCGCGGCGAGGTGCGCGACGGCCGTTCGATGGACGCCCTGCTCAGCGCCTACCGGGTCGGCGCGCGGCGTGGCGTGGCGCGGCCTCGCCTCGGGCGCCGTGACCGCGGGCCTGCCCGCCGAGATCGTCGCGAACTTCGCCGAGCTGACCTTCGCCTACATCGACGAGCTGTCCGCCGCCAGCGCCGCCGGGCACGCCGACGAACTGGCCGTGCGCGGCCGCGCACGTGAGCGGCACCTCGAACAGCTCGCCCGCGAGCCTGATCTCCGGCGCCACCGAGGACGTCCTTCTCGCCGCCGCCGAACGGGCAGGCTGGCCCCCGCCCAGTTCGCTGACGGTGATCCTGCTGCCCTCCGCCCACGCCCGCTCCGCGTACCGGCAGCTCGATCCCGCCACGCTGATCCTCGACGACCTGCCGGACACGACCGGGTGCTCCTCGTGCCCGACGCCGACCGTTCCCACCTCCTGCGGCTGCTCGTCGAACCGTAAGGCGGTCGATCGGCCCGGCCCGGCCGTGGACGCGCGCGTCGGTCTCGTACGCGCGGGCAGTCCGCGCGCGCTCGCTCTCCCCCGACATCTACGACACCGAGGACCACCTGGTCGACCTCGTGCTCGGCGCGGACCAGGAGGCGTACGCGGACCTGCGCGCCCGCGCCCTCGCCCCGTGCTG
The DNA here is from genome assembly GCA_963767915.1 of uncultured Actinomycetota bacterium. Classification (GTDB taxonomy): domain Bacteria; phylum Actinomycetota; class Actinomycetes; order Propionibacteriales; family Nocardioidaceae; genus Nocardioides. Next base: position 612,405 of record CAVYFR010000004.1, on the reverse strand, counting down.
AACGCCAGCCGTCCCGGTGTCGCACGAAAGCTGGAGGAGACGTTGCGCGCGTGGCTGCTGCACCACGGGCCGCCGCGAGGACGTGGCGACCGTCGTTGTTCGTGCACCCGCAGACCGTCCGATACCGCATGAGTCAGCTTCGCGAGCTGTTCCCGGATCTCGGCGTCGCCGCAGCGGGTCCTCGAACTGCACGCTGGCGGTGGCGATCCCGCCCGGCCCAGATCCGCGTTGACCGCCGCCGTCGAGCAGCTGGCGTGGGCCGCGGTGTGGGAACGCGCGAACGGTCTGCTCGCAGCGATCACGGTCGACGCGTACGCCGCCATGACCACGCCGCTGGTCCACGAGCGCCAGGCCTGCGGAACGGATGACTGCTCGTCAGCCTCGATCGTGCAGCCGTGGCGCGCCGACCTCGACCACGGACCCACGCCTGCCTGCCGCAAACACGCGGTCGACGCGCTCGGACAACCGGGCGCCCGGCTGGTGGCGGCCTACCAACCGGACGTCGCGCTCGCCGTGTTCGCCGAGGCGCACGGCGACGGTCTAGGCGAGCGCTTCGGGAAGGCTGAAGTGCAGCTCCAGCACCTCGTTCAACATAGTCGCCCGCAACGCCCGCAGCACGCTCCCGGACGGCGACACCAGCCGCAACGGCGTGCCCTTGTCCTGCCCGAGCTCGTGGTACTCGACCAGCACCGAAAGGCCGGACGACGCGAAGAAGCCGACGCCGCTCAGGTCCAGCACCACCGGAAGCTTCGCGGTCGCCGCGTCGGCGAACGCCTCGGTCAGGCGATGACGCAACAGCGCGGCCGTGTAGGAGTCGACCTCGCCCGTCGCCCGCAGCACCACGGCGTCGTCGCGCCGTTCGGTGTCGACCTTCAACGGCGCCGTCGCACCTTCGCTCCCGCTCACCACAACGCCTCCCGATCAGTTCGTCATCACCTCACGTTATTCACCCTCGCGGCCGACCTCAACCCTGACACGTCCACAATGGACAGAGATCTGCCTTCCGGTCCTGATCCGCTACAGTGGAGTCACTGAGCCGTTGACCGGCTCGTTCACCTGAAGCCGGAGCTCATGACCCAAACGACGTCCGACGGCACGGCCCTGCTGACCCACGCCCTCAACCGGTACGTGCGGAGCGTCGCCAAAGCTCTCGGCGTGCCCATCGAGGGCGTCAGCTTCGAGGTCACCGACACCGCGACCGCGTACGTGGCTCTCGGGTGCCGCGCCGTGCAGCACCCGGACCGCGACGTCATGCTCGTCTGGAGTTCGGCACAGGGCTGGACGGTGTCGATCGAGACCGATCCCGCCGAGCCGCCGATCGTGCTCGGCCGCTCGACCGGTGATCTGGTGCCCGCTCCGGAGACGGTGGCACGGCTCGTCACCGAATCCATGACACGCCAGGGAACCAGGCAGGCCGCGGCGTCCGAGGCCGTGCAGCCCATGGGCTGGTCCGACCTCGCCGAGTGCATGGAACTCCGCGCACGCTAAGGGCGGGCCACCCAAGGCGACCCGCCCTCGAAAGCGTCTGTCAGAGCACGCGCACGGAAAGGGCCTGTGGCCCCTTCGCTCCCTCGCCGACCTCGAACTCGACCGGCTGGTTGTCCGGGATGCCCTGGTGGTCGTACCCCTGCACCTCGGACTGGTGCACGAACAGGTCCGGCCCGCCGCCCTCAGGCGCGATGAAGCCGAAACCCTTGCTGCCGTTGAACCACTTGACGGTTCCCTTGGTCATCGACGTGCTCCTTCGGTAGGCCGGAACACGCCGAGTGCCTCCGGGAATGTCACGTTCGCCGACTGGTCGCGCTGGGGGCGCCCGGTGCGAGCCGCCTCGGAAAGCCCCAGCATCAACAACAGGTCGAGGCAGTCGTCCGCGTCGCGGGAGTGCTCCGCCACCCTGCGCGCCGCCTGGCGCTGCTGGACGACTTCCGCCGCCTGCGCGGCTGTCCGCGCCTCCGCGAAACCGACCGCGGCACCCTTGGCGTTGCTTGACGGCATCATGCGGGCATCAACTCCGCACTGACCGAGATTTCGAAAACAAGAACGAGGAACTGGCGATCCGGCGTCAAGCCGGTGCTCCCGTCTCCGACCGATGAACCACAGGCCGGACTGGATCAGGGGACCGCGGCGGCCTGATGCCGGCAGCTGATAACCCCAACCCGTCCGACCCTACCTCACCGAACCCCCAGGTGCGCGCAGGCGCAGTACCGTCGTCGCATGTCGGAAGAACAGAGCGGTCCCTCACTCGATCCCACACTGTCCGAGTGGCTCAAGGCTCGCGCGGAGACCGATCGCCTCCTTGCGGCGGGCAGCGCGGCCATCGACGCCGAGTGGGTGCAGCGGCTCGCCGACCTTCTCGCGACCGAGCGGTCGTGGCAGGACCAGTACACCGGGCTGATCGCGCTCGGCAGCGCGGGCGGCCGGTTCCCGCACTCGAACCGCTGATGCTCAGCGCCGCGTCCGCACCAGCGCGCTGATCATGCCGCCTGCCAACAGAATCACCCCGACCACCATCCCGTTGCTGCTCCACAGCAATCCGAGCATGTCCACGTCCACCTGGTCCTGGCTGAGGAAGGCCATGCCGCCGGGCTCGTTCCACACTGGATCGTTGGTCCAGGTCAGGAAGGTGAGTGCCCCGGCCGAAGTCAGCAACAGAACGGCGTCGGGCTGCCACAGAGCCAGGACCGCGACGACAACGGCGGCCAGCACCGCCCAGAACCAGAACCAGAACTGGTGGGCTAAGCCGGACGCCACCTCGGTGGGCCGATTCAGGTACTCGTCGAACGGCACGGGAACCGTGAGATCGATCCACTCGACCACCGCGCGGACGATCGAGAGGACTCCAGCGAGTACGGCGACCAGACCAGGTGCCCGCGAGGTCACCCGATCCGCGCGTAGGAACCCGGTTTCCATCACAGCGGCACGCTCAACGCCAGCAGAGCGGTGTCGTCCTCGACGCCGTCACCGAGCCTTCGCAGCAGTTCGGTGACGGCCACGATCACCCCTGACGCGGTAGGTGTGAGGCCACTCAGGTCGTCCCGCAACTGTTCCTCGCTGTAGCGGTCGTCCCCGTCGACGCGCGCCTCGGTCAGCCCGTCGGTGTAGAGCAACATCGCGTCGCCAGGCCCCAGACGCACGTCGACGGTGGCGAACCGGGCATCCGGCAGCGCACCGATCAACATCCCGCCCCGCATGCGCAACAACGACGTGGAGCCGTCCGCGCGGATCAGCAACGGCGGCGTGTGGCCACCGCGTGACCAGGTTGACGACAGCCCCGTCGCCGTTGGGCCGGATGCGCCCGTAGATCACGGTGCACAGCCGAAGTCCGGTGTCCTGCTGGGCGCGGATGAGCACGGTGTTGAGGTGCGTCAGCACATCGGTCGGCGCCGGGTCGTGCACCGCGGCGGCGCGCAGCGTGTAGCGGACCAGCGACGTGACGACCGCGGCGTCGGCGCCCTTGCCGGCACACGTCGCCGAGGAAGAAGCCCCAGGTGTCCTCGGCCAGCGGGAACAGGTCGTAGAAGTCGCCGCCGACCTCGTCGGCCGACGCGGGGTGGTAGTAGGCCGCGACCTCCATGCCCGGCACCGTCGGCAGGGTCGGCGGCAGCAGGGTCCGCTGCAGCGTCCTGGCCAGCTGCTGTGCCCGGTCGCGTTCGTTCTCGGCCTCCTTCGCGGGCCCGCAGCAGCTCCTGCTCGTAGGAGCGGCGGTCGCGGGCGTCGAAGACCGTGGTGCGGATCAGCTGCGCCTGGCCGTCGCCGCCGATCTTGACCATCGAGGTCAGCAGCACCGGCAGCCGGGTGCCGTCCGCGGTCGTCAGCTCCAGCGCGATACCGCCGAGCTCGCCGCGCATGCGCAGCAACGGCGCGAAGTGCGTCTCGTAGTAGATCCGGCCGCCGACGGTGAGCAGGTCCGGGAACCGGCAGCGGCCGACCAGCTCGTCGCGGTCGTAGCCGAGCCAGCCGAGCAGCGTCGCGTTGACCTTCGCGATCGTCCCGTCCAGCGACGTCGACACGTAGCCGCACGGCGCGTTGTCGTAGAGGTCCTCGGCGCTGTCCTCCAGCAGAGCGGTGAACGCCGGGTCAGTCATCGACTGTCCACGAACGCGGCGATCGCCCGGCCGTGTCGCTCCGGGCGCGCTCAGCTGCGGGCAGTGTCCGATGGCGTCGAACGTGACCAGCTCGCTGCCGGCGAATCTGCTCGTGCGTGAACCGGCCGACCTCGGGCGGCGCGATGGCGTCCGACGGCACACTGGATCACCAGCGTCGGGCACGGTGACCTTCGCCAGATCGGCCCGGTTGTCGGACAGGAACGTGGCTCGGGCGAACACCCGCGCGATCGCCGGGTCGGTGCGGCAGAAGCTCGTCCTCCAGCTCCTCCGCCAGCTCCGGCCGGTCCGGGTTGCCCATGATGACCGGTGCCATCGCCGCGGACCAGCCGAGGTAGTTGGACTCCAGCGAGTCGAGCAGCTCGTCGATGTCGGCGCGGCTGAACCCGCCCCGGTAGTCGCCGTCGTCGACGTAGCACGGCGACGGCGTCAGCAGCACCAGCTTCGCGAACCGGCCGGGTTCGCGGTTGGCCGCCAGCACGCCGATCATCGCGCTGACCGAGTGACCGACGAGCACGACGTCGCGCAGGTCGAGCTCCGGCACAGATGTCCAGCACGTCGTCGGCGTAACCGTCGAGGCTGCGCGTAACGCTCCGGGCGTCCACGCGGACGAGGTCCGACCGCCCGCAGCCGACGTGGTCGAACAGCACGACCCGGAACGTTCGGCCAGCGCCGGCACGACCAGGCGCCACAGGTTCTGGTCGCAGCCGAAGCCGTGCGCGAGCAGCACGGTCGGCCCGTCCGCACGGCCGGTGACCACGACGTTGTTCCTGCGAAGCACGTCCACCCGACAGATCCTGCCACGACCGGGCACCCGGCCCAGGCCCGGATGTCGATGAGGGGAGCTTTCTTCAACGGTTCAAGAAAGTTCCCCTCGTCGACTCAGGCCTTGGTTGGGACCTTGCTGGACATGTGCAGGCCCGACTCCAGGCACCGCTGGGTGATCGGCGCGCGCAGCCGTTCGTAGCGTGAGGCGATGTCGTCGAGACCGTTGCGCAGGAACGAGCCGAGCTTCGCGGCGCGTTCGTCGAGGCGTTCCTCCACGAGCACGTCCAGCACGGTGTTGCCACGGCGGCGACCAGCGGGTCGGACACGTGCGTGGTGAAGAAGAGGTAGTTCCGCGCGTGTGCCTCCTCCTCCTCGATCTCGGCCGTGGTGATCACGGCGGCCAGCGGCAGGCCCGCGCCCAGGGTCCTCGACAACGTCAGGATGTCCGGCACCACGCCGCCCGCCGCCATCGCTCGCGAGCGCCGACGGACTGCGCGTCGATCAGGTCGAACGCCAGGTCCAGCTGCGTCTGCCAGTCGCCCTGCGGGACCGGGATCGCGAAGTTGCCGGGAGTGGCGGGGCCGTAGCCCCTGCGGCCCGCGCTGTAGGTCGCGGCGGCGGCCGTCATGCCGTGCCACGAGCGGGCGAACGACACGATCTCGTGCTTGCCGGTGACGAGCTTGGCCATCCTCAGGCCGGCCTCGTTCGACTCGGCGCCGGTGGTCAGCAGCTGCACCTTCTCCAGCGGTGCGGGCAGGGAGTGGGCCAGGCTCCGGGCGCGGTCGATCCTCGACCACATGGACGCCGTCGAGGCCGAGCTGCGCAGCCTCGGCGACGAACCCTCCGGCCTCGATCCGGCTGGGCACGTTCCAGAGCGCGATCCACACGCTGGCCGTGCCCGCGATCGCCCGGCTGACGCACCCGCACCTCGCCGTGGAACTGGTCGAGCTGGAGCCGCACGCCAGCATGCCGCGCTGCTGGCGGGCGAGGTCGACGTGATCATCACGACGACCGACTTCGTCGAGCTGCCCGTCCCGCCGGACATCGACGTCGTGCCGCTCGCGACCGACCCGATCGTGCTCGTCGAGCGCTCCCGGGAACGTTCACGGCGACCTGACGGCCTGTGCGGGCGAGCCGTGGGCGTTCGACATGCCCGGCTCGTACATGGCGAACCTGGCCACCCGGCTGTGCCGGCAGGCGGGCTTCGAACCGCGGGTGGTGTGCCGGTTCAGCAACTACATGCTGACCTTGAAGCACGTGGAGGCCGGTCTGGCGGTCGCGGTGCTGCCGGAGCTGGCGGTCGACCGGCGGTTCGACGTCGTGACCAGGGAGCTGCCGGTGACCCGCCGGATCGCCGCGGCCGTGCGGCGTGACTCGCGCGCCGCGATCACGGTGGTGCTGGACGCCCTGCATACTCGGTCCCAGCCGGAAGCGAGGTGATCAGGTTGGCGAAGCGCACGACGATCAACGACGTCGCACGGACCGCCGGGGTCTCGCGCCAGACGGTGTCCCGCGCCCTCAACGACAAGGGCGAGATCGACGGCACCACCAAGCAGCGCGTCATCGAGGCCGCGCGGCAGCTCGGCTACCAGCCGAGCCGGTTCGCGCGCGGGATGGTCGGGCAGACCACCACCACGATCGGCCTCGTCATCCCGGACCTGCTCAACCCGTTCTTCACCGAGGTCGCCTCCGGGGCGCTGGACGCCGCGCGGGCACGTGGGTGGCACGTGATCGTGTACGACACGGCCGACAGCATCACCGAGGAACGCGCGCACGCTGAAGGTCATCGGATCACAGGTGGACGCCGTGGTCGGGTACTTCAGCCTCACCGAGGACGAGCTCGACCGGCACACCGGCGGCATCCCCGTGGTGCTGATCGGGCGCGAGCACCACACGCAGCGGTTCAGCTCGATCCGCGTCGAGGGCGCGGCGGGCGTGCGCGCGGCGATCGACCACCTCGTCGCGTCCGGTCACCGCCGGATCGGCATGCTCGACCACGCGGGCCGCACCGAGCCCAGCATCCGCCGCACGTGGTTCGCCGACGCGTTGGCCGCGCACGAGCTGCACGACGACGCGGTCGCGGGCGCGGTGCAGTCGGTGGACGGCGGCGCTCGAGGCTTTGGTCGAACTGCTCGGCGAGCATCCCGATCTGACCGCCGTGTTCACGTTCAACGACATCATCGCCATCGGCGCGCTGCGGGCCGCCAAGCGGCTCGGTCGGTCCGTGCCCGCCGATCTCGCCGTGATCGGCTTCGACGGACTGCAGCTCGGCACGGTCGTCGATCCGGCGCTGACCAGCGTCTCGCTCGACACCCTGCACGTGGGGGCGCTCGCGATCGAGCAGGCCAGCCGCCTGCTGGCCGGGGACACGCCGTTGCCTGCCTCGGAACTGCAGGTCAACGCCATTCTGCTGGTCCGCGACTCAGGCTGACCCTTGACACCGCTCACCCGATCGCCGCATGCTTCGCGCCAGTCCGTGAACGTTCACGGGAACGTTCACGGGCCTGTCCGAAGGGTCCCCGATGACGTTGACTCGACGCAGGCTCCTGACCGGCGCCGCCGCACTCGGTGCCACGGCGCTCGGCGCGGGCGCGTGCACCAGCCCGACCACGGCGAACCCAGGGAAGATCACTCTCTGGTACTCGTCGAACGGTCTGTCCGAAAAGGTGCTCGGTGAGGCGGTCCGCCGCTTCCCGGGCCAGCAGCTGACGCTCTCGAAGGTCAGCGGCGAGCTGAAGCAACGCCTGCTCGCCGCACTGTCCGGCGAGGCCTACCTGCCCGACATCACGATGCTGGGCGACGACATCTCGACGTACTTCGCCGCCACCGACCGCTTCGTCGACCTGAACACGCGTCGGCGCGGCCGATGACGAGCCTCGGTACCTGCCGTGGAAGTGGCAGGCGGGCCGCAGCCCCAGTGGGCTCCAGCTCGGGTTCCCGATCGACATCGGACCGGCCGCGCTCTACTACCGGCACGACCTCTTCGCCGAGGCCGGCCTGCCGAGCGAACCGGACGACGTCGCCGCCGCCACTGTCCACCTGGGACGACTACTTCGACTTCGCGGCGCGGGTCCAGGCAGAAGCTGCCGGACCGCTACCTCATCACCGACACCAAGATGGTGTTCACGTACTCGCTCGCGCAGGAGCCCGCAGAAGTACCTCGACCGGCAGAACCGCTACCTCGACGACCAGTCGCAGGTCCGCCGGGCGTGGGACCGCGCGGTGCGGGCGTTCCAGCTGGGCCTCACCGCGGGCTACGCGGGCAGCCGCCGGCGAGGGAGTCGACCGGCGCGCGGCCTGGACCAACGGCAAGGAGATCGCGTTCGTCAACGCCTCCTGGATCTCCGGCAACCTCAGGGAGTCCGCGCCCGGCACGTCCGGTAAGTGGCACGTGTGCCGGCCACCGGGCGGCCCGGGCAACCAGGGCGGCTCGTTCCTCGCGATCACCCGCTACTGCCCCGATCCGCGCGGCGCCTACGAGGTCGTGAAGTGGGTCGTGTCGCCGGAGAACCAGGCGCTCGACCTACCTGGAGCTGGGCCTGTTCCCGTCGAGCCCTGCCGCCTTCTCCGACCCGCGGGTGCTGGCAGCCGAGGAGTTCTTCGGCGGCCAGGCGACGATCGAGGTCTTCGGCAAGATCGCGCAAGAGGTCAAGCCCGTCTACTTCTCGCCGTGGGACATCACGATCAGCGACACCTACACCGACGAGCTGACCAACGTCGAGAGCGCGGGCAAGGACCCGGAGCGGCGCTGGCGGCGACGCCCGCACGGCTGTCGAACGTCTGCTGCGCCGCCAGGGGGTGCTCGCGTGACCGTGTCGAACAAGAACCGGCGCTGGCGCTACCTGCCGCAGTACCTTGCCGTCGCACCGTTTTTCGTGCTGTTCGCCGTCTTCGGGCTCTATCCGGTGTTGTACTCGCTGTTCCTGTCGCTCCAGCGGTGGGACGGCGTCAGCCCGATGAGGTTCGTCGGCCTCGAGAACTTCCGGTTCCTGCTCACCGACACGGCATTCTGGGACTCCATCGGCAACACCCTGATCATCTGGGTGATGTCGACGATCCCGATGCTGGTGCTGTCGATGCTCGTCGCACTCGGCCTCAACTCGTCGGTGCGGCACCGCGGCCTGCTGCGGATCGCCTACTTCCTGCCGAACGTCACGTCGATCGTCGCGATGTCGCTGGTGTTCGGTTCCTTCTTCTCCAACGAGTTCGGCGTGCTGAACTGGGCTCCTCGGCATCCTCGGCGTCGATCCGGTGCAGTGGCTGAACGATCCGTGGGCGATCCGCACCGCGATCTCGTTGATGATCATCTGGCGCTGGACCGGGCTACAACGCGATCATCCTGCTCGCCGGCCTCCAGGCGCTGCCCGCCGACGTGTACGAGGCCGCGAAGCTGGACGGCGCGGGGCCCGTACAGACGTTCTTCCGCGTGACGTTGCCGTTGATGCGGCCCGTGATCCTGTTCTCGGTCGTGATGTCGGCGATCGGCGGACTGCAGATCTTCACCGAGTCCCAGATCCTGCTCGGCAACCGGGGCGGCCCCGAGGGCGCGGGCATGACGATGGTCCTCTACTTCTACAACAACGCGTTCGCCGACAACGACTTCGGCTACGGCGCGGCCATCGCGTGGGGCATCTTCGTGGTCGTCGTGCTGTTCTCCGTGCTGAACTGGCGGCTCGTGCAGCGTCCCGAGCGGGCGGCGCCGAAGGGAGCGGACCAGTGAAACCGGGCCGTTTGCTCACCTACCTCGCGCTCGTGATCGGCGCGCTGATCACGCTGTTCCCCTACTACCAGCTCGCCGTGATGGCCTCGAACACCACCGCGGACATCTACTCGACGCCACCGCGGTTCACCTTCGGCGGGCACCTCTTCGAGAACATCGGCGAGGTGTTCGCGAAGGTCGACTTCTTCGGCTCGGTGCTCAACACCCTCGTCGTGGCGGTCGCGACCACGTTGCTGGTGCTGTTCTTCGACTCGCTCGCGGCTTTCGCGTTCGCCAAGTACGACTTCCCCGGGAGCAACCTGCTGTTCGGGCTGCTGCTGGCGACGTTCGTGGTGCCGACCCAGCTCGCGGCGATCCCGCAGTTCTCCTTGATGGCCACGTTCGGCTGGATCGGCGATCTCAAGGCGTTGATCATTCCGGCCGCCGCCAACGCATTCGGCATCTTCTGGATGCGCCAGTACGCCCGCGGCGCGATCGCCGACGAGCTGCTGGAGGCCGCGCGGGCCGACGGTGCGGGCTTCTTCCGCACCTACTGGTCCATCGGCCTGCCCGTGCTGCGGCCCGCGCTCGCGTTCCTCGGCATCTTCACCTTCGTCAACACGTGGAACGACTACCTGTGGCCGCTGGTCGTCCTGATCGACTCGAACCACGTGACACTGCAGGTGGCGCTGTCGCAGCTCAACACCCTCTACGTCAAGGAGTACGCCGTCGTCATGGCCGGGACACTCGTGGCGATCGTGCCGCTGGTGATCGTGTTCCTGATCGGCGCGCGCCACTTCATCCGCAACATCGCCGCCGGTGCCGTGAAAGGCTGAACACTGCACGTACATCGAGGACATGGGTCCCGGCACCGGTTCGTTGCCGCCGCGTGCCGCTTCACCTCCGACGCGGTTTCGCCTTGCCGCTGGACGGGACCTGGCAGTTCCGGCTGTCGCCAACGGCCGTGGCCGACGAGGACGGCGAGTGGGGCACGCTCACCGTGCCGGGGCACTGGCAGATGCAGGGCCACGGCTCGCCCGCCTACACCAACGTCGCGGTACCCGTTCCCGGTCGAGCCGCCGCTTCGTGCCGTCCGAGAACCCGACCGGCGACTACCGGATGGCGTTCGACCTGCCGGCGGACTGGCCGGACGAGCCCGCGGTGCTGCGCTTCGACGGCGTCGACTCGTGCGGGCGGATCTGGCTCAACGACGTCGAGCTCGGGCATCACCCGCGGCAGCCGGTTGCCCTCCGAGTTCGAGGTCGGTCACCTGCTTCGCGGCCGGGCGAACGTGCTGGCCGTGCGCGTGCACCAGTGGTCGGCCGGGCAGCTACCTCGAAGACCAGGACATGTGGTGGATGTCCGGGCATCTTCCGCGTCGTCACGCTGATGTCCCGGCCCCGCGGCGGCGTCGCGGACTACTAGATCCACGCCGACTACGACCACCGTCACCGGCCTCGGCACGCTGTCGGCTCGAGCCGGCGCCCGGCGTGGCTGATCGCGTGCCGGAGCTGGGCGTGCACGACCTGCCCGCCGGCGCAGGCGATCGACGCTGCCGGTCGCGCCGTGGAGCGCGGAGAGTCCCGCGGCTGTACGAGGGCGTCGTCGCACACCGACGCCGAGCGGGTACCGGTGCGGATCGGGTTCCGCACGGTCGCGATCGTCGACGGCGTGCTGACGGTCAACGGGCCGCGGATCGCTGTTCCGGGCGTCAACCGGCACGAGCACCACCCCGAGCTCGGCCGCGCCGTGCCGCGCGACGTCGCGCTCGCCGGACGTGCTGCTCATGAAGCGGCACAACGTCAACGCGGTGCGGACCAGCCACTATCCGCCGGATCCCGCATTCCTGTCGCTGTGCGACGAGTACGGGCTGTGGGTGATCGACGAGTGCGATCTGGAGACGCACGGGTTCGAGCGACTCGACTGGGCAGGCAATCCCGAGCGACGACCCGCGGTGGGACGACGTCGCTATGTGGACCGGATGCGGCGGATGGTCGAGCGGGACAAGAACCACCCGTCGATCGTGATGTGGTCGCTGGGCAACGAGTCCGCACACCGGCCCCAACCTCGCCGCGATGGCGGACGTGGACCCGCGCGCGCGACTCGTCCCGGCCGGTGCACTACGAGGGCGACCGCGCCTGCGAGTACGTGGACGTGTACAGCCGCATGTACGCCTCGCACGTCGAGAGGTCGACGAGATCGGCGCGCGAGCGAGACGGCCTGCCGTTCATCCTGTGCGAGTTCGCGCACGCGATGGGCAACGGGCCGGGCGGGATGCTGGAGTACCGCGAGCTGTTCGAGCGGTACCCGCACGTGCCAGGGCGGGTTCATCTGGGAGTGGATCGACCACGGCATCCTGCATCGCCGGACGGGCACTTCGCGTACGGCGGTGACTTCGGCGAACCGCTGCACGACGGCAACTTCGTCGATCGACGGCCTGGTGTTCCCCGACCGCACGCCCTCCCCCGGGCTGCTCGAGTTCGCCAAGGTCTTCGAGCCGGTGCGCGTATCACGGGCTGGCGGGCCGACGGCATCCGCGTCGACGAACCTCTACGACTTCTCGTCGGGCTGGATCACCTGCGGTTCGACTGGGTGCTAGAGGAGGACGGCGTATAGGTCGCCTCGGGCGCGCTGACGCGTGCCGTCGGTGGCGGCCGGGGCAGCACGCGGACGTGCCGCTGCCTTCGTTGCCCGCCGGTGTCGCGGCGAAGGCTGGCTGACCGTGCGCGCGTCTCTGGCCGCCGACACCTCCTGGGCTGCGGCCGGCCACGTCGTCGCCTGGGGCCAGATCTCCGTCGCGGCTGCCTCGCCGGTCGCGTTCGGCACGCTTGTCCGCTGGTGACGGCCGGCGCCTCGGCCTCGGCGCGTTCGACCCGGTCATCGGCCTCGCTGACGAAGCTCGGCGAGCTCACCCGTCGACGGGCCCCGGCTCGATCTCTGGCGCGCCCCCACCGACAACGACCGCGGTGCCGAGCCGCTCCGACGAACGGGCGTGGCGTGCGGCGGGCTGCACCGCCTGCAGCACCGGGTGATCGTCGGTGGAGGCGCTCGACAGCGGGCTGGTCGTGCGCACCCGGGTGGCGCCACCCGCGCTCGAGCTTCGGCATGCTCGCCGACTACCACTGGACCGCCGACGGCGACCCGCCTGCGGCTCCAGCGTCGACGTCACCCCGGACGGCGAGTGGCCGTGCACGCTCCCCCGCCTCGGCCTGCGAATGGCACTGCCGGGTTCGCTGGACGCCGTCGAGTGGTTCGGCGCGCGGCCCCGGCGAGGCCTACGCCGACAGCCGCCAGTCCGCCCGAATCGGCCGCTTCTCCTCCACTGTGGACGCGCTGCAGACCCCGTACGTGTTCCCGCAGGAGAACGGCAACCGCGCCGACGCCCGCTGGCTGCGCCTGACCGATCGGCACCGCACGGCGTGCGGGTCGACGGGCGAGCCGGTGTTCGACTTCACCGCCCGCCGCTGGACCACCGAGGATCTCGACGCCGCCACGCACACGACCGATCTACAGGCCGCGCGATCACGTGTACCTCAACCTCGACCTGGCCCAGCACGGCCTCGGCACCGCGTCCTGCGGGCCGGGCGTGCTGCCGCAACACCGGCTCCACGCCCAGAAAGCGAGCTTCTCACTCGTCTTCACGACCTGCGGATGACGACCCGCCGGTCGCCGAGCGTGGCGCGCAGATCGACGGCCACGTGCGGGAGGTTCATCGGAACGGCGCACAAGCACCTGTAGGTGCCGTCCGGTGCCACGCTCAGGCTGGACGGGATCGACCTGGCGATCGAGCGGATCTCCAGTTCCACCCGGTCGGCGTGCTCGCCCAGCAACCACACCTCATCACGGGAGAAGTCGGTGTCCAGCACCGGGATCAGCCCGCCGGACGCGGTGGCCGCCACCTCGATCGGCAAGCGGCTCGGGTTGCCGCCGCGGCTCGTCACCATCCTGGAGGGTGAGGGCCTGGTCAACGACGCGACCGCGCTGGTCCTGCTGCGGACCGCGACGGTCGCGATCGCGGGCACCGTCACGTTCTGGGGAGCGCTCGGCGACTTCGCCCAGGCCGTCATCGTCGGCACCGCGGTCGGGGTGGTCGTCGGCGCGGTGTCGGTGTGGGCGCGGTCCCGGATCCAGGGGCAGCCGGTGCTCACGACGGCGATCTCGTTCGTGGTGCCGTTTCTCGCGTTCATCCCGGCCGAGGAGCTGCACGCCTCCGGCGTCATCGCGGTCGTGACGGCGGGCCTGATCACCGGGCATCAGAGCGCGAAACGGTTCACGGCGCACGACCGGATCTCCGAGCGCACGAACTGGCGCACGATCCAGCTGCTGCTCGAGAACGGCGTCTTCCTCCTGATGGGCTTCGAGATCACCGTCGTGGTCAGCGACGTCCGCGCGTCCGGTGAAGGTGTGTCGACCGCGTTCTGGCTCGGCCTCCTGGCGACGCTCACGCTGATCGTGCTGAGGGTCGTGTTCGTCGTGCCGCTCATCGCCGTCCTGCGTCGGCAGCAACGCCGAGCGGACGAGCTCACCGGCATCATCGAGACGATCCTGGACAAGATCACCAAACGCGGCCCCAAGCCCGGCAAACGGTACGAACGGGCGACCAAGGCACTCCAGCGAAAGCACGCCGACGTCACGTTCTTCGCCAGTGAGGGGCTCGGCTGGCGGGGTGGTGCGGTGCTCGCCTGGTCGGGGATGCGCGGCGTGGTCACCCTCGCGGCCGCGCAGTCGTTGCCGACCGACGTGCCGCACCGCGCCGAGCTGGTGCTGATCGCGTTCACCGTCGCGATCGTCACCTTGCTGGTGCAGGGCGGCACGCTGCCCGCGCTGATCAAGCTGCTCGGCGTCCGCGGCAACGACGAGGAAACCGAACGCCGCGAGTACGCCCGCCTCGCCAACGAGATCCTCGCCGCCACCCAGACCCTGCTGGAAAGCCCGGCGTTGGCCCGCGAGAACGGCAAACCGTTCGACGACACGATCCTCGACCACGCACGCGAGCGCGGACTCGCCACCGCCGAGGTCATCGACAAGATGCTCAACGAGCGCGACCCCGACAGTCAGCTCCATCAACGCCGGGAACTGCAACGCCTTCTCCTCGACGCCCAGCAGAACGCCCTGCTCGACGCACGCGCCGGCGGCACCTACGGCTCGCACACCCTCGAACGGGCGCAGAACTTCATCGACAGCGAGGCCTCCAGGTTCACGACCCAGTAGGCGCGCGGCCGGCGCTTGAAGGACTCGGTGTGCCCCCAAACTGAGCCTGGGCGTCGGTTGGGCCACGGGTCCAGGCCCGCGACCACCCCCGGACAGCACCAGGTGGGCCGGCGTCTTGCAGTGCTGGATTCCCCCACGCCGGCCGCGCGCCATCCACGTTAGCGAGAGGGTCTGACGATTTTCGGCGCCATCAGCCGCTGAGGCCCCATGTCTCCAGAACAGCTCCAACTCAGCTCCAGGCTGCTGGCCTGGCCCGCCGTTCACGGGCCAGGCTGCCCACAACCGATGAGGGGGAGCTCATGACAAGAAAGATCGCGCTGATAGCGGCCGCGGTGATGACCGCGACGGTCGCCACGGCCGTACCCGCGCAGGCGGCGCTGGCGCCCGACTACGGTGACCTGTCGGTGGAACAGCAGGATCCCACCTACCAGTACCGTTCGATGCCCGCGCTGCAGTACGTCAACTGGACGGACGCCGCGAGCGCCACGCAGAAGCGGTTCATCCGCAGCTTCCAGATCAGCGCGGACGACGGCTCGCTGACCACCAGGATCCAATACCACGTCGGCGGCAGCATGACCGACACCGCGAACTGGCGGCACGCGATGGACGCCACCACCGGCCGCGAGCTGATGTACACCACGCCGCACGCCAAGGTGAACAACGTCTACCAGTCGCTCACCGGCGCGACGGTGGCGATCGACGAGCAGGCCGTCGGCGACGGTGCCGACCGCCACCTGAACCGCCGGGTCTCCGCCGACGGTGGTGTGTCGTGGCAGTCGTTCACCGCGCCGCTCGACATGACCGGCGCCGACGTGTACGGCGCGGGCGGCCGGGCGTTCCAGCGGGTGATCAGGCTGCCCGACCAGTCGCTGGTGATGCCGTTCTACGCTGGGCACGCTCCCGGCAAGTTCTCCTCGCATCTGTTGGTGAGCAAGAACGACGGCGCGAGCTGGCAGCGTGCGGCGACGGTGTTCAAGTCCGACACCAACACCTACACCGAGTCCTCGGTGACGCGCCGCGCGGACGGGCGGCTCTTCATGATCTCGCGCTACGACGTCGTGGAGAACAACAAGCGCTACGCACGCCTCGCGTCGCGGCTCACCACGGGCTCGGTCGACAACGCCGCGGAGCTCACCGGCGCGACGTGGGGACCGTGGACCTCGGTCGTGGTGCCCGGCGCCGCCGACCCTGACGCCGTGCAGGGCGTGGCTCCCGTGCTGCACACGATGGACCAGGGCGTGCTGATGCTGGCGTTCGGCAGGCCCCGCAACAAGATCGCGTTCAGCCACAACGACGGGGCGAGCTGGGCCACCGCGCACAGCTTCTACGACAACATCCCCACGGCGGGGTGCACCGACGGAATTCCCGCCGGTGGCGGCACCTTCATGCCGTGCTCGTCGCTGGGATCCAGCGGCTACATGGGTATCGCTGTCACCTCGCCGCGCACCGCGTACGTGATGGGCGACAACTGCCACACCAGCTGGGGTTGCAAGGGTGACTACACCTATCCGCGCGGCCGCGACGACAAGCTCTGGTACAGCACCGTTGTACTGAAGTGAAGCCTGGGGCCGGCGTGTGCGAGCACGCCGGCCCCGGTTCAGCTCAGCGCGTGCGTGGCGGTCGCTCCACCGTCCACCACGAACTCCGCACCCGTGCAGTACCCGCTCTCATCACTGGCCAGGAACAGCACCACATTCGCGACGTCCTCCGGCTGACCGATGCGGCGCAGAGCCACCTTCTTGCCCGACCGGCGACACGTCGATCTTCCTGCCCAGCGCCTCGCTCACCATCGAGGTGTCGATCGCGCCGGGATGCACCGAGTTCACCCGGATCCCGTGCTCGCCCAGCTCCATCGCCGCGACCTTGGTCATGCCGCGGATCGCGAACTTCGAGGCGGTGTAGGCCACCAGGTACGGCATGCCGCCCAGGCCCTCGACCGACGACACGTTCACGATCGAGCCGCCGCCCGCCCGTTTCATGCGACGGCGACCACCGCACGCATGCCGAGGAACGTGCCGACCTGGTTGATGCCGATCACCCGCTGGTAGTCGGCCAGCGTCGTGTCCGGCGAGCGCGGAGAAGTGCAGGATCCCCGCGTTGTTCACCAGCACGGTGATGTCGCCGAACGCCTCGACCGTCGCGCGAAGACCGCTCGGCCCAGTCGTCCTCGGAGGACACGTCCAGGTGGCAGTAGCGACGCGCCCGAGCTCGGCGGCGAGCTCCTTGCCCTGCGTCATCCAGCACGTCGGTGATCATCACCTGCGCGCCCTCGGCGACGAACCGGCGCGCGGCGGCCGCACCCTGGCCCGCGGGCCGCGCCGGTGATCAGCGCGACTTTTCCGTCCAGCCGCCATCACATCAGCTCGTCCGTCAGCGGCATCATCACGGTCTTGAGCTCCGTGTACGCCTCGTAGGCGCTCTGCCCGCCCTCGCGGCCGAGCCCGGACTGCTTGAACCCGCCGAACGGCAGGTGCGGTTCGAGCTGGAACCCGTTGATGCCGATCATTCCGGCCCGCAACGACCGCGCGACGCGGAACGCCCGGCGGACGTCGTTGGTGTAGACGCCCGCGCCCAGCCCGTACTCGGTGTCGTTGGCCAGCGCGGATCGCCTCGTCCTCGTCGTCGAACGGCACGACCGACAGCACCGGCCCGAAGATCTCGTCGCGGGCGATGGTCATGTCGTTGGTGACGTCGGCGAAGATCGTTGGCGCGACGAAGTTCCCGGACGCGAGGTCGCCCTCCAGCCGCGTCGCCGCCGGTGACCAGCCGAGCGCCCTCCTCCTGGCCGCGGTCGATGTAGCCGAGCACGCGGTCGAGCTGCTGGCTTGTTGATCAGCGGGCTGGCCAGCACGCCGGGGTCGAACGGGTCGCCGAACGTGACCGCGCCCGCGAGCATCTGCGCGGAGGCGAGGAACTCGTCGTGCACGTCCCGGTGCACCAGCGCACGCGTGTGCGCGACGCACGCCTGCCCGGACAGGCCCATGGTCACCATGCCCATGCAGGTCATCGCGGCCAGGCCGACGTTCGGCGCGTCGGGGAACACGATCGCCGGGCTCTTGCCGCCCAGTTCCAGGGAAACGCGCTTCAGCGTGCCGGCGGACGCCTCGACGATCCGCCTGCCGACCGCGCGGCTGCCGGTGAAGCTGATCTTGTCGACCAGCGGGTGGGTGATCAGCGCCTCGCCGGTCGGGTTGCCCGGGCCGGTGACGAGGTTGACCACGCCGTCCGGCAGACCGGCCTCGACCAGCAGCTCCACCATGCGGATCACGCAGAACGTCGCGTACTCCGACGGCTTCACGCACGACCGTGCAGCCCGCGGCCAGCGCCGGCGCGAGCTTCTGCGCGAACAGCACGAACGGCGCGTTCCACGGCAGGATCGCCGCGACCACGCCGACCGGTTCGCGGAACGTCATCGCCAGGTGGTCGCCGCCCTGGTACGGCGGCAGGGTCTGGCCGCCGACCTTGTCGATCCAGCCCGCGTGGTGGTCGAAGATGTCCGCCGCCGATGCCGACCGACGTGGCGTAGATCTGCGCCGAACGACAGCGGCACGCCGTTGTCCAGCGCCTGCAGGCCGCGCAGCTCGTCGGCGTGCTCCCGCAACAGGTCCGCGTACCGGCGCAGCACCTTGATGCGCGTCGCCGCCCGGCTGCGCGGCCACGGTCCCTCGTCGAACGCCCGGCGGGCGGCGCGCACCGCGTCGTCGACGTCCCGCTCGGACGGCGACGGCGAACTCGCCGATCTCCTCGCCGGTCGCCGGGGTGGTGGTGCGTCCACGTCTCGCCGTCCGCGGCCGGCGGCACTTGCCCGTCGACGAGCAGCTGGCCGTCCTTCAGACCCCAGCGTCTCGCGGTGCGGTTGCACGGTGAGCGTCACTGGTCCTCCTGACAGGTACAGTCAGTTTCGGTGGCAGGACGAAAGTCTGTTGCGGATCGCGGTCGGCGAAGTAGCCGCCGACGGCGTCGAGCGTCGGTGAGTCCACCGTGCGTCGAACCGCTGCTCGACGGTCGGCGGCGCCATCAACGCGACCATGCCGCCGTGCACGACGAACACCTGGCCGCTGATCTCCGTCGGCGGCGGGCGAGGCGAGGTACGCGACGAACGGCGCGACGTGTTCGGGCGCACAGCGGGTCCACGCCGCTCCGGTGCGTCACCGAACACGTGCGCGGTCATCGCGGTGCGGGCACGGGGGCAGATCGCGTTGGCCCGCACGCCGTAGCGGCCGAGTGCCACGGGCGGTCGCGACGGTCAACGCGGCGATGCCCGCCTTGGCCGCCGCGTAGTTCGGCCTGGCCTTCCGAGCCGAGCAGGAACGCCTCGGACGAGGTGTTCACGACCCGCCCGTACACCGGGCCGCCGGCCTGCCTTCGACTGTCCGCGCCAGTAGCGCAGCCGCGTTGCGCGACAACAGGAAGTGGCCGCGCAGGTGCACCCGCACGACCAGGTCCCAGTCGTCGTCGGACATGTTGAACAGCATCCGGTCGCGCAGCACGCCCGCGTTGTTCACCACGATGTGCAGGCCGCCGAACTGCTCGACCGCGGCGGTGACGCAGGCGCGTCCGCGGTAGCCCGCTCGCCGACGTCACCCTCGACCACGACGCACTTGCGCGCCCAGCTGCCTCGATCTCGGCCACGACCGCGTCGGCCGCGCCCGGCAGGTCGTTGAGCACCACGGAGGCGCCGGCGCGAGCGAGCTGCCAGCGCTTCCGCCCGACCGAGTCCGGCGCCGGCGCCGGTGACGACCGCGACCTTCCCCGCAAGGTCCACTGTGGAGTACTCCTAGTCGAAGGTGATGATCTGCCGGATCGAGGGTTCCGCCGCCGCGCAGCGCCTGCAGGCCCTCGTTGACGTCGTCGAGCCGGATCCGTCTTGCTGATCATGCTGTCGAGGTCGAGCCTGCCCGCGCGCCACAGCGCCAGCAGGCGCGGCACGTCCCGGCGGACGTTCGCCGTCCCGTAGAACGACCCGTGCAGGGTCTTGTCGTGCAGGAACAGCTCCTGCGCGCTGAACTGGACCATCGCGTCCGGCCCGGCCCGCGCCGACGACGACCGTGTGGCCGCCGCGCCGGGTCAGGTCCCACGCCGACCGGATCGTCGCGGGCAGCGCCGACCACGTCGAACACGTAGTCGAAGCCCATGCCGCCGTTCAGCTGGTTGTTCAGGTCGGCGATGCCGTCCGGCGTCGTCGCGTGCGTCGCGCCGAAGTGCTTGCGCCACCTCGTGCTTCTCGACCACCGGGTCCACCGCGACGATCTGCGCCGCGCCAGCGAGCCGCGCGCCCTGGATGACCGAGACGCCGACCCCGCCGCAGCCGATCACCGCGACGCTGGCGCCCGCCTCGACCTTCGCGGTGTTGAGCACCGCGCCGACGCCGGTCAGCACCCCGCACGCGATCAGCGCCGCGATCTCGAACGGCACGTCGTCGTCGATCTTCACCGCGGCGTCGGCGGGCACGACCAGTTCCTCGGCGAACGTGCCGAGTACCCGCGTACCCGAACGCCGGGTTGCCGCCGACCAGGAACCGCGGTGACGTGAACGCGGAGATGGTGTGCACGAAGCACAGATGCGACTGGCCGCTGACGCACTTGAGCGCACTTCCCGCACGGCGGCACGAACGTGATCGACCACGTGGTCGCCGACGGCGAGCGAGGTCACGGCGCTGCCGATCTCGACGATCTCGCCGGCACCCTCGTGGCCGATCACGCCCGGCGCCAGCGCGGGCAGCGTTCCGTCCATGGCGGACAGATCGCTGTGGCAGACCCCGCACGCCTTGATCCTGATGCGGACCTCCTGCGGGCCCCGGCGCGGTGGTCGTCACGTCGTCACGGAGCTCGAGCTTGTCGTCGCCGACCTGGTTGAGCACGGCTGCCTTCACCGGTATCACTCCTCGCCGAGCTCACGGCCGAGGTACCCGAGTCACACTAGAATCTGTTCCTGTTCATCACAAGGCCCGTCAGCGTTGAGAGCCGCAGGGCGCCCTTGGGGCAGGACGCCACCGCACGTTCGGCCGGAGCCACCTCGTCCTGGGCCAGCTCACCTGGCCCGGATCTGCAGAACCTCGTCGTCGTCAAGGTCAAACACCTCCGGCAGGATCGACATGCACACCCCGTGCGCCTCGCACAGGGAAGGGTCGACGTCGACCTTCATCGCAGCCTCCTGACAGCAGAGTAGAACTTGTTCTAGAGTAGCGGTCCATGCGCATCGGTTTCACGCCCGAACAGGAGCAGGTTGCGCCGACGAGCTGCGGGCGTACTTCGCCGCGCTCATGACGCCCGACCGGCGGGAGCGCGCTCGCCGGTGGCGGCGACTACGGCGACGCCGAGGTCTACAAGGACACCGTCCGCCAGATGGGCGCTCGACGGCTGGCTCACCATCGGCTGGCCGCGAGGAGTACGGCGGCCGCAGACCGGCCGATGATCGACCAGCTGATCTTCCTCGACGAGGCCGTCCGTCGCCGGCGCGCCCGTGCCGTTCCTGACGCTCAACTCCATCGGGCCGACGATCATGGCGTACGGCACCGAGGAGCAGAAGGCGCACTACCTGCCGAAGATCGCGGGCGGCGAGATCCACTTCGCCATCGGCTACTCCGAGCCCGAGGCGGGCACCGACCTCGCGGCGCTGCGCACCCGAGCGGTCCGCGACGGCGACGAGTACGTCATCAACGGCCAGAAGATGTGGACCAGCCTCATCCAGTACGCCGACTACGTGTGGCTGGCGTGCCGCACCGACCAGGAGTCGCCAGCGGCACAGGGGTCTGAGCATCATCATCGTGCCGACCGACGACGCCCGGCTTCTCCTGGACGCCGGTGCGCGACGATGTCCGGCCCGACCACGAGCGCCACCTTCTACGACAACGTGCGCGTGCCGGTCGTCGAACCTGGTCGGCGAGGAGCACAAGGGCTGGAAGCTGATCACCAACCAGCTCAACCACGAGCGCGTCGCCCTCTGTTCCGCCGCACCGCTGCAGACCGCGCTGCGCGAGGTTCGTCAATGGGCGCAGGACGAACCGGACGCCGATCTCGACACAGGAGTGGGTGCGCCTGCACCTCGCCCGCGTGCACGCGAAGACCGAGTTCCTCAAGCTGATCAACTGGCGGATCGCGTCCGGCGGCGACGAGGCGCCCGGCCCGGCGGAAGCGTCCGCCACCAAGGTGTTCGGCACCGAGTTCGCGACCGAGGGCTACCGGCTGCTGATGGAGGTGCTGGGCGCGCAACGGAATCGTGCGGACCGGCTCGCCAGGCGCGCTGCTGCACGGCCGGGTGGAACGCATGCACCGGTCGTCGCTGATCCTCACGTTCGGCGGCGGCACCAACGAGATCCAGCGGG
Source organism: uncultured Actinomycetota bacterium (assembly GCA_963767915.1). GTDB lineage: Bacteria > Actinomycetota > Actinomycetes > Propionibacteriales > Nocardioidaceae > Nocardioides. The sequence goes on along the minus strand of CAVYFR010000004.1, from coordinate 590,300 downwards.
ACATCATCGCGCGCGTGGGCCTCGGACTGCCCGCTGTGCCTCGGTAGGGAGAACTCATGGACTTCACGCTGACCGAGGCGCAACGGGAACTGGCCGCGCTGACCCGCAAGATCCTCGAAACCTCCGACTCGCCGTGGACCGATCTCGTCAGGTCCGGCGTTGTCCCCGAGCAGCCCGAAGAGTTCGGTGTCCTGGAACAGTGCTCGGTGCTGATCGAACTCGGCCGCGTCGTGGCGGACGTGCCGTACCTGCCGACCACTGTCGCCGCAGTCCGCGCTGGCCCGGTTCGGCACTGCCGGAGCAGCGCGAACGCTGGCTGACACCGGGAACCGTGCTGTCCGTGGCACTCGCCGACGACGCGTCCGGAGCAAAGACCACGGTGCCGTTCGCGAGCACAGCCGCCGCGTTCCTCGTAGCCTCGGACGAGCAGGTGTTCCTCGTCGAGGCCGACGAGGTCGAGGTCGTCGAGCAGCAGCTGGTCGACGTCCGACGCGCGGGTGGTTCGAGCTACTCCGGCCAGGGCTCGGTGGTCCCCGGCCTTGCGCCGTCCTGGCTGATCACGCGGTACACGCTCGGGCTGTGCGCTCACCAGCTCGGCGTGACCGAACGCGCGCTGGAGCTCACGGCCGAGCTACGCCAGGACCCGCGTGCAGTTCGACCGGCCGATCGGCAGCTTCCAGGCCGTGGCGCAACGACTCGCTGATGCGTACATCGACGTCGCGGCGATCCGGTTGACGCTGTGGCAGGCCGCGTGGCGGCTCTCCGAGGACCTGCCTGCCGATGCCGAGGTGGCGACGGCGAAGTTCTGGGCGGCCGACGCGGGACACCGGGTGGCGCACACCGCCGTGCACGTCCACGGTGGCACGGGCATCGACATGAGCCACGAGGTCCACCGCTACTTCACCGCGGCCAAGCGCAACGAGTTCGAGCTGGGCGGGGCGACCGCCCAGCTCCTCCGCATCGCCGCCGCTACCTGATCAGCTGCAGACCCAGAGCCATCGCGCCGGATAGGCGGTGTTGTCGATCCGGTACGACCCGATCAACGTGGCGTCGTCGGTGATGTCGCCGTAGAAGTCCGTGTCGGGGAGCCTGTCGGCGACAACGTCGGTCCGGCCGCCCTGGCGCCACAGACTGGGAACGTCGGTGGGACCGAACCCGCCGAACATCGTGCCGCTGACGTCCTTTCCGAGCGGCTCGCGACCGCTGGCGTACGCACCGACCCGCACCCCGTTCAGGTCCCACTCGGCGATCCGGTAAACGCCCACACGAACGCGCTCGTAGCTGCAGAACCCTGTCGTTGTCGAAGACGATCGGCTGACGCCCACCGGGCAGCTCGGTCTTGGCGCCCGTGTCGGCGTCGACGACCCGACGCCGACCAGGTGGTCGTCATGACGATCTTCCGCTGGGCGTTGACGCCGACGGCCATGCCCTCGCCGTAGGACCTGCGAGCCTCGCCGCGCGGCCACATCACGACCGTGCGGCGCGTTCGGGTCCGACTCCGTCCACACCTGGCCGACGACATCGCCCGCGTCGTTGATCCCCCACGCCGAAGACTGCTCTCCAGGCTCCGTCTGCAGGAACTCGTAGGCGCCGTTCTCGTAGCGGAAGGCCCTGTACCGGGTCCCCTCCGAGCCGAGGGAGATCTCGTGGCGGCCCGCCACGACACCGGTGTTGTTGACGGCCCAGGGAACGACGGTGGTCATCGACGAATCGGGCGGGGTCATCACCTGCAGCGCACCGTCCACCCACAACACGCCACGCTCGTTCTCCTCCAGCCCGAACGTTCCGACGATCCGGCTGTTGTTCGTGCTGCTCCCCGTGGTCCGGGCGTAGATCGTGCCCGCAGGCACAGGCAGATCCTGCACGACGTACCGGCATGCGGCGGCAGCCGCTGTCTGCGGTGCCGCGACCACCGACGCGGTCATCAGCACACCGAACGCAGCGGCGAACACACCTCTGCTCGTCATATTCCCCCCAGGGCTCATCATCCTGGCCGGGAATATATCAGCGCAGCTTGGTCAGCCGTTCGACCGTTTCGTCGAACTCCCGCAGCAACGCCGCCATCACCTCGGCGACCGGCCGCACCTCGTTCATCCGCCCGACGATCTGTCCGACCGGCATCGACACCACGGACGGGTCGTCGGAGCGGGCGATGCGCTGGTGCGCCTCGCTGACCAGCAGGTTCTGCAACGGCATCGGCAACGGTTCGGGCGCCTCCGACGCGGCCCACGCCTCCGTCCACCGCGTCTTCAGCAACCGCGCCGGTTTGCCGGTGTAGATCCGGGTGCGCACGGTGTCGCTCGACCCCGCGGCGAGCAACGCCCGCTGAGTGTTGGGGCTTTCGCCAGGGTGTATTCGGCGGTGGTGAGCCAGTACGAGCCCATCCACACCCCCGAGGCGCCCAGAGCGAGCGCCGCGGCGGCCTGGCGACCCGAGCCGATCCCGCCCGCGGCGAGCACCGGGCACGTCCGACCGCGTCGACGATCTCCGGCACCAGCACCATCGTGGCGACCTCGCCGGTGTGCCCGCCCGCCTCGTAGCCCTGTGCCACCACGATGTCGACGCCGTTGGCCACGTGCCTGCGCGCGTGCTCGGCCTTGCCCGCGAGCGCGGCGACCGGCACACCGGCCGCGTGCACCCGCTCGATCACGTCGGCGGGCGGTGAGCCGAGTGCGTTGGCGATCAGCCGGATCGGGTGTTCCAGCGCCACGTCGACGTGCGATCGCGCGACCGAGTGCAGCCAGCCGAGCACGCCCTCGCCGCCCTCACCGTCCGGGCAGCGGTGGCACGCCGAGCTTGAGCAGCGTGCGCTGCACGAAGTCCCGGTGGCCCTCCGGGATGAGCTTGTCGAGGTCGATCTGGGTGCCCTCGGTCGGCACCGTCGCGGGCATGACGATGTCGACGCCGTACGGCTTGCCGTCGGTGTTCTCGTCCATCCACGTCAACGCGCGGTCGAGGTCCGCCGCGTCGTTGAACCGCACGCACCCGAGCACGCCGAGCCCGCCGGCGCGGCTGATCGCCGCCGCCACGTGCTCGGACGGCGTGAACCCGAAGACCGGATGCTCGATGCCGAGCTCGTCACACAGGCTGGTGCGCATGTTCCTCCACGTGGCGCTTGGCCCACTGGTAGTCGGGTTTGCCGCTCGGCGTGCGGCCGATCTCGTCGACCAGCCACAGCAACCGCGGCACCTTGTAGCCCGCGAGCGACTCGCGCACGTGTGCGTCCAGTTCGGACAGTGTCGGCGTCGGCGCCCTCGCGCGGCTGGATCAAGCGCGCCGACGCGCTGGCCGAGCAGCTCGTCCGGCACGCCGATCACGAGCGCGTCGAACACGTCCGGATGCGACTTCAGCGCCGCCTCGACCTCCTCGGGGAACACCTTCTCCCCACCGGTGTTGACGCACGTGTTGCCCCGGCCCAGCAACGTGATGTCGCCGTCGGCCTCGAACCGCGCGAAGTCGCCGGGCACGGTGTACCGCTTGCCGTCGATCTCCACGAACATCGCGCGCGGTCTTCTCGGGGTCCTTGTAGTAGCCGATCGGGATGTGGCCCGCCGCGCGCGAGCCTGCCGACCACGCCGGGCGCCGGTTCGAGCTGGCTTGCCGTCGTCGTCGATCACGATGGTGTCCTCGTTGAGCTTCACCTTGGTGCCGTCGGTCTTCTCGATCTCCTTGCGGCACCGCGCCGATGCCCGTGGACCCGGTCTCGCTCGACCCGATCGACTCCAGCAGCGTCGTGTGCGGCAGGTGCTCGTGGTACTGCTTCTTGACGGTGTAGGAGAACAGCGCGGCGCTGCTGTTGATGATGAACAGCGACGAGCCGTCGTACTCGCCCGCGCTGGAACTCCTCGATCAGCGGCCGGCCCATCGCGTCGCCGGTGATGACGGCGACCTGGACCTTTTCGCCGCTCGATCGCCTGCCAGATCTCGGCGGGGTCGAACTTGCGGCACCAGCACCACCGTGCTGCCGCTGAACAACGCGCCGAGCACGGCCCACTGCGCCGCGCCGTGGATCAGCGGCGGCAGGCACAGCCGGATCAGCCCGTAGTCCTTGCCCGCCTTGGCCTGCTGCCACTCGTCGGTGAGGCGTTCGCCGGTCACGAAGTCGATGCCGCCGCCGAGCGTGCGCCACACGTCCTCGTGCCGCCACATCACGCCCTTGGGCATGCCGGTCGTGCCGCCGGTGAACAGGATGTAGAGGTCGTCGCGCGCTGCGCGGCTCGAAGTCCCGCTCGCGCCGACTCGGCGGTCAGCGCCGTCTCGTAGCTCGACGCCCGCGAACGTCCTCTTCGGACTCGTCGTCGATCACGACCGTGTGCTGGAGCAGCGGAGCATCGACCTCGGCGACCAGCGGCGAGTACCGTCGCTCGTGCACGAGCGCCACCAGGTCCGACTTCACCGAACAAGTACTGCAACTCGTTCTTGGTGTAGCGGTAGTTCACGTTGATCGCCACGGCCCGCAGCTTGAACACGGCGAGCATCGCCTCGACCAGTTCGATCGAGTTGCGCGCGTACAGCCCCACGTGCGCCCCGGCTGTCACGCCGTTCTTTGCCAGGTGATGAGCCAGTTTGTTGGCTCGCGCGTCAAGTTCGGCGTAGGTGACCCGTTTGGCTCCGCACACGAGCGCGGTCGCGGTCGGGCACGGTGTCGGCGGCGTGTTCAACGAGGTCTGCGACGTTGAGGGCCATGGCCGTCAAAGTAGAACGTGTTACTGTTCTGGACAATCCCCCGTGCGGTCAGACTCGATCCAGGAGGCCGCGCGAGATGACGACCACGACCGAACCGCACTGCTTGGTGGAGCTAGGTGGGGCAACGTCCTGGTCGTCACGATGAACCGGCCCGAGGCGCGCAACGCGTTGTCCGGCCCGATGATGGCGATCATGCGCGAGGCCTGGGACCGCGTGGACTCCGATCCCGATGTGCGCGTGTGCATCCTGACCGGCGCCGGCGGCGTCGTTCTGCGCGGGCGCCGACCTGAAGGCGATGACGCAGCAACCATCCCGGCGAGGCAACGTCGGCTTACGACTTCTCGGTGATCGAACCGCTGCTGAAAGGTCGTCGATTGACGAAACCGCTGATCGCCGCGGTCGAAGGTCCGGCGATCGCGGGCGGCACGGAGATCCTTCAGGCGACCGACATCCGGGTGGCCGGCGAGAGCGCCAGGTTCGGCGTGTCAGAGGCGCGCTGGGGACTTGTTCCCGCTGGGCGGTTCGGCGGTCCGGCTGCCGCGGCAGATCCCGTACACGGTCGCGGCCGACCTGCTGCTGACCGGCCGGCACATCAGAGCGCCGGAGGCCAAGGAGATCGGACTGATCGGCCACGTGGTGCCGGACGGCCAGGCGTTGACCAAGGCGATGGAGCTGGCGGACGCTGATCGCCGCCAACGGACCGCTCGCGATCAAGGCGATCCTGCGGACCATGCGGGAGACCGAGGGGATGCACGAGAACGAGGCGTTCAAAGTGGACGCCCGGCTCGGCATGGAGGTGTTCCGCAGCGAGGACGCGAAGGAGGGGCCGCGGGCTTTCGCCGAGAAACGAAAGCCCGACTTCAAGGGACGGTAACCGCGCCCCTTCGGACACCGGACGGGATATCCTGCCCGCGTGACTGGAGGAGTCGATGCGGGGCGGCCGCTGCCCACACAGGACGACGTGCTCGGGTACTTCGACACGCTGTCGATGCACGGCCCCCGGTTCGCGCAAGGCTCGGCTCATCGAGAAGGCCGGCCGGTTCGCGTTGTGCGCACAGGTGGCCGACGTCGAGGACACGGTGGAACACCTTCGACTTCAGACGACCGACGTGACCAGCAATCGGACATTCCGGAGATATCCGCAGGTGTTGATCTTTATGAAGGGCGCTTTCGTCCACCTGAAGTGGACGAAAGCGCCCTTCATAAAGATCAAGTAGGGGCCCTGGACAGGCCAAAGGGGACTCAGCCCCACCCTCGACCCTGTTCACCCGAACGAGCAGGTTCGTGGATTGAGTCCAAGCCATAGCGTCGTAGGAATGACCTCGACTCCATCCACCGCGTACAGCCGGGATCTGGGTGATGAGCTGCGCCGGTTGCGGGAGACCTGCACCGACCTGAGCGGCGTCCTGCTCGCCGAGAAGCTCGGCTGGCACCCCAGCAAGGTGTCCACCATCGAGCACGGCAAGGCCAAGGCCAGCGAGATCGACCTGGTGCAGTACCTCACGATGTGCGGCAAGGACATCGACTTCTTCGTGGAGTTCAAACGGCGCTACCAGTACGCGTTCGACGAGTACGTGGTCCGGGTGTCGGGCAACCTCCGCACGGTCGCCATGGCCGAGTCCACCGCCACGACGATCACCAGCTATTCGCCGCAGTCGGTGCCGGGCCTGTTGCAGACACCCGAGTACGCCGACGGCATCTACCGGATGACCGGGATGGTCACGCGCGGAGCGCATTCCGACCCTCGTCCGAGTTCCGCACCGAGCGCCAGACGATCCTGCGGCGACACGATCGGCCGACTTGCTTGTTCTTCGTCCATGAGCGTGCGCTGCAGCTGCAGGTCGGAAACAGCCGGATCATGGCGGACCAGTACGCCCGGATGCTGTTCAAGACGCATTCCATCCGGATCGTGCCCGCGGACGCGCCGATGGCCAGCGACCGGCTGCGTGCTGTGGGAGTACGACAAGGCGCGGCCGGTGGTGTTCAGCGAGACCAACCTGGCGAAGGTGTTCGTGCAGGATCCAGGCGCCATCGCACGAACCAGGCTCCTCTTCAACCGCCTGGATGAGGTCGCCTTGGATGAGGAACAATCGCGGAGCAGGCTGGCGGAGTACGTCAGCCGACCGCGAGAGGAACTCGATGACTCAGGACCGCGCATGGCGTAAGAGCAGCTACAGCGACGGCACGGAAGAGGGTGAGTGCGTCGAGGTGTCGCTGGCCCACGACGCGCGAGTGCGGGACTCGAAGAACGCGAGTGGCGATGTCCTCGCGTTCTCCGGTCCCGCCTGGCGAAGCTTGATCAGCTGGCTCGGCTAGATGTCGTTGGCCGCGATGTACCCGAATGTCATCGCGGGGCCGATCGTCGAGCCCGCACCGGCGTAGCTGTGGCCCATCACGGCGGAGCTCGCGTTGCCCGCCGCGTACAGGCCGGGGATGACCGAGCCGTCGGGACGCAGGACGCGGGCGCGGGCGTCGGTGACCATGCCGCCCTTGGTGCCGAGGTCGCCGGGCACGATCTTGAAGGCGTAGTACGGCGGCGCCCACAGCGGCGCGAGGCACGAGTTCGGGAGCACCGACGGGTCGGTGTAGTAGTGGTCGTAGGCGCTGTCGCCGCGTTTGAAGTCGATGTCACGCCCGGACGAGCGCCTGGCCGTTGAAGCGGCTGACCGTGGCACGCAACGCGCCCGCGGGGACGCCGATCGCCGAGGCCAGGCCGTCCAGCGACCAGTTCTTCACGACGGCGCCGGAGGAGTACCACGCGTCGGGCAGCGGCAACGTGGGCGCGACGTCGGAGAACAGGTACCGGTTGCGGTAGTTCTGGTCGACGATCAGCCAGGCCGGGATGCACGGGCGAGACGGGGTTCTTGTCGTACATGACGTGCACGACGTCGCTGTACGGCGCGGCCTCGTTGACGAAGCGCTGGCCCGCGCGCGTTGATCATCAGGCCGCCGGGCAGGGTGCGCTCGGCGAGGCAGAAGTACGGCTTGCCGGGCAGCGGGATCGCCGGGCCCCACCAGGCGTCGTCCATCAGGTCGAGCGGCGGCGCCGGCCGCTGGCCCGCGCGGTGGCCGTCGCCGGTGTTCTCCTTGGCGCCGACCGTCCACTGCGTGCCGATCGGCTGGCGCTGGTACTCGGCGCGCATGGCCGCGTTGTGCTCGAAGCCGCCGGAGCCGATGATCACGCCGCGCCGGGCCTTGACCAGGCCGCGTGCACGTGCACCACTCCCCGTGACGGCGCCGTTCTCGCACGTGCAGGTCCACCAACGGCGGTGTTGAGCCACACCGGCACGTTCGGCGCTGCAGCAGGCCCGGCCCGCAGACCGCCCGCCAGCGCCTGGCCCATGGTCAGCGGTTTCTGTCCGGCCAAGGCGGCCGCGGTGCCACGGGCGAGTGCGGCTGCCGCGGTCGCGGCGCCCTTCGCGTTGACCAGCGCCAGCGCGAGCCACTTGTAGTCGGCGCCGAAGATGACCATGCCGGCCGGGGTGGCGAGGTAGGGCGGGTTCAGCCTGGCCAGCTCGGCGCCGAGGATCCGGCCGTCGAGCTGGTCGGGCTCGATCGAACGGCCGCTGCGCGCATGCCGCCGGGGTAGCTCCGGGTAGTAGTCGCTGTAGCCGTCCATGTACCGGAAGCGCAGCGGGCTGTTGCGCATGCACGAACGAGATCATCTGCGGGCCGTACGAGAGATAGGCCTGCTGCCGCACCAGCGGGATGTCGCCCACGACGGCCGAGAGGTACTGCGCGGCCTTCGACGGGTGTGTCGGGCACGCCGGCCGCCGAGGATGACCTCGTTGTTCGGGATCCAGATCGCCGGCGCCGGAGCGAGCGGCCGAACCGCCGTACGTCGGCGCCTTCTCCACCACCACGCAGCTGAGGCCGCGTCTGGCCGCCGTCAGCGCGGCCGTCATCCCCGCCGCGCCCGCGCCGACCACCACGACGTCGAACTCGCCGATGGTGTCCGCGTTGGCCGCGCGGCCGCTGACGAGCCCGGAGGTCAGGGCCAGACCGGCTCCGGCGAGCACCTGGCGGCGGTTCAGAGTCATGGTCACTCCATCTGTGTCAGCTTCCGGTGGTCCCAGCTGGCGGTGCGGGTTGGACGGAAGATCACGGCCACGCGCCTGGACATGGCTTTCTTCATGGCTTGCCGGGCCTCGTCGGAGTCGCCGACGTCGCCGAAGTTGCGCGCCACCACGGCATCGACGACACGGCCGAGGTCCGGGGTGAACTCGGCGGTGCCCTCGATGTGGACGCCACGGAGCTCGCCGTAGCTCTCCCCAGCCTCGGCGAGCACACTGCACCGCGGGTCGCGCTCCAGGTTGACGATCTTCTGCGACTTGCGGTCGGTGCAGAACACGATCTCGCCGTCCAGCAGCGCGAACCACATCGGCGCGAGGTGCGGCAGGCCGGAACGTCCGATCGTCGCGACCACCAACGTCTTCTGCTCGCCCAGGAATGCCTCGACCTCGTCGGGCGTCATCTTGATCAGGTCACGCACGGTCGCGCAGCTTTCGCTTGTACAGCTTGCCGTTCGGGTCGCGCGGCAGTTCGGCCAGGTACTCGATCGTGCGCGGCAGCTTGAACTTCGCGAGCCGGGTACGCGGCGAACTCCAGCAGCTCCTCGGTCAGCGCCTGGCCGGGCTCGACGCCGTCGACGGGCTGCACGACCGCCTTGATCTCCTCACCCCAGTCCGGGTGCGGCACGCCGAACACGGCGACGTCGGCCACCTTGGGGTGGCACGACGAGCTCGCCCTCGATCTCCGCCGGGTAGATGTTCACGCCGCCCGAGATGATCATGTCGTTCTTGCGGTCGCACAAGAACAGGTAGCCGTCCTCGTCCAGATAGCCGATGTCCTGCAACGTGAACAGCTTGCCCACCCGCGCGGCACGGGTCTTCTCGGCGTCCTTGTGGTACTCGAAGGTCGCGGTGCCCATCCGCATGTAGACCAGGCCGCGTTCGCCCGGCGGGCAACTCCTCGCCCGCCTCGTCCGAGCACCTTGATCTCCGACGTCGGCCACGGCAGGCCGACCGATCCCGGCTTGCTCAGCCATTCCTGGGCGGTGATCGCGGTGCCGCCGCCCTCGGTCGCCGCGTAGTACTCGATCACGACCGGTCCCCACCAGTCGAGCATCCGGCGCTTGACCTCGATCGGGCACGGCGCGGCGCCGTGGATCATCGACGCGCAGCGAGGACAGGTCGTAGCTTCGCGCGGACGTCGTCCGGCAGCGCGAGCAGCCGGTGGAACTGGGTCGGCACCATGTGGCTGTGCGTCACGCGGTGCTTCTCGATGAGCCGCAGCATGTCCTCGGGGTCCCAGTGGTCCATCAGCACGGCGGTGTGCCCGAGCTGGATGGAGATCGACCACGAAGTTGAGCACCGCGGTGTGGTAGAGCGGCGAGCCGCACAGGTGCACGTGCCCGTCGAACGGCCTTGATCCCGAAGATGCCGAAGAACCACGGCGCGCGACGGCGGCACGATGTCCGGGTCGTTGCCGGTCAACGGCCTGCGCACGCCCTTGGGCCGCCCGGTGGTGCCCGAGGTGTAGAGCATCGGCGATCCGGCCGTGCGGACGTCCGGCCGGCCCGTCTCGCCCTCGCCGAGCTGCGTCGAGCGGGCGGAAGCCGGGGACGTCGCCGACGGCGTAGCGGCCCCGGCAGGTCGCCCGCCGCCTCGACCGCCGCGGCGGCGAACCGTTCGTGCGCCACGAAAGCCTTGGCGCCGCTGTCCTGCACGAGGTACGCGACCTCGGCGCCGATCAGGTGCCAGTTGGCCATCACGACGTAGAGACCGGTCTGCATAGGCGGCGAAGTAGACCGCCACGAGCTCGGCGCTGTTGGGCAGCATCAACACGATGCTGTCGCCCGGTTCCAGCCCCAGGGACCCGAACCCGCGCCCGTACCGGTCGGCGGCGGCCGCCAGCTCCCCGTAGGTCATCTCGCGCCCGTCCGGATCGACCAGAGCGGTCAGGTCCGGCTGCTCGCCAGCGATGTTCCAGAGTCCCGGCCACCCCCTCAAAGTAGAACGTGTTTCACTTGCTGGCAAGCGTCGGCGACCGCCTGGATCGAGGCAACGTCACGGCACCCGACGATGAGCTGGGTCGACGCCGGCGGCCTCCCAGCGGCCGATCTCGGCGCCGCACCTGCTCCGCCGTGCCGACGATGCTGATCTCGGCCACCAGCTCGTCCGGAACCACCTGCGCCGCCTCGGCCTTGCGTCCCTCCTGGAAGAGCCGCCCGATGTCGGCGACCTCCTCGCCGTATCCCATGCGGGTGAAGACCTCCGCGTGGAAGTTCATCCCGGGCGCACCCATTCCGCCGATGTACAAAGCAACAAAGGGTTTGAGCTGGGCACGCACGGCCTCCGGTTCGTCCGTCACGACAACCTGACACGTCGCGGCGACCTCGAAGTTCTCCCTGGTGCGGCGCGCGCCCGTTCGGCGAAGCCTTCGTCCAGCCATTCGTCGTACATGCCCGCGAGCCTTGGCGCGTAGTAGATCGCCAGCCACCCGTCGGCGATCTCCGCGGCCAGCGCGACGTTCTTCGGACCCTCGGCGCCGAGCCAGATCGGCAGGTCGGCGCGCAACGGGTGGGTGATCGGCCGCAGCGGCTTGCCGAGCCCGAGCGCGCCCGGCCCTCGGTAGGGCAACGGGTAGTGCGGGCCGTCGTTGCGCCACGGGCGCCTCACGGGCCAGCACCTGCCGCAGGATCGACACGTACTCCCTGGTCCGGGCAAGGGGTTTGGCGAACGGCTGCGCCGTACCAGCCCTCCACGACCTGCGGCCCGGACACGCCGAGGCCGAGCACGAACCGTCCGCCGGAGAGGTGGTCGAGGGTCAGTGCGTGCATCGCGCACGCGGCCGGTGTACGTGCCGACATCTGCACGACCGACGTGCCGAGCCGCACGCGTTCGAGTAGCGGATCCCCACCACGCCAACGGGAGTGAACGCGTCCGATCCCCACGCCTCGGCGGCGAACACCGCGTCGAATCCGGAATCCTCCGCGGCCGCCACGAGTTCGGCGGCGTTCGGGGGCGGACCGGCGCCCCAGTACCCGAGCTGCAGACCGAGCTTCATGCACCCATCTTGCCACCATTTCGAGAACCTGTTTCACTTCGATCTGTGCCACTCAACGCGCCGCTCGAGGTGGGCTTCGACTACACCCGTTCGCTCGGCCCGACGCTGGGCCGCTTCATGACGGACCTCCGCCGCCGGCAAGGTGACGGGGATCCGTGGCGCGGACGGACGCGTGCACGTGCCGCCGCTGGAGTACGACCCGGTGACCGCGCAACGCCTCACGGAGTTCGTGGACGTCGCCGTCGACCGGAGTCGTGCGCGGGTGGTCGTGGATGCCTGAACCGCTGGAAGGCCAGCCACTCGACCGACCGTTCGCGTGGGCGTTGATCCAGCTCGACGGCGCGGACACCGTCCTTGCTGCACGCGGTGGACGCCGGATCGCCGGACCGGATGTCGACCGGAACCCGCGTGCGCGTGCGGTGGGCGATCGGAACGGGTCGGCGCGATCACCGACATCGAGTGCTTCGACCGATCTCCGACGAGGCCGCGGATGCCGACCGGTCGAGGCCGACGACGGTCACGATGGTCACCACGCCGGTGAACCTGCACTACCAGCACGCGGCGTCGCCCGGCGGAGAGCCGTTCCTGCGCGGCGCTCGCCGAAGGGCGGCTGCTCGGCAGCGCTGCCCGGTCTGCCGAGAAGGTCTACATCCCGCCGCGCCGGCCTGCCCCACCGACGGTGTGCCGACGACCGACGAGGTCGAGCTGCCCGACCAGCGGCACGATCACGACGTTCTGCATCGTCAACGTGCCGTTCCTCGGCCAGCGGATCGCCCCGCCGTACGTCGCCGCCTACGTGCTGCTGGACGGTGCCGACATCCCGTTCCTGCACCTGGTGCTCGGCTGCGACGCCGGCGAGGTGCGGATGGGCATGCGGGTCGAGGCCGTCGTGGAAACCACGCGAGGAGTGGGGTCCGACGATGCGAGAACATCGACCACTTCAGGCCGTCCGGCGAACCGGACGCGCCGTACGACTCCTACTCCCAGCACCTGTGAGGCGACGCATGCGTGACGATCGCGGTCGTCGGCTTCGCGCAGACGCCCTGCGTGCGCGAGACCGACGGCACCACCAACGGCGTCGAGATGCTGGTGCCGATCTTCCACGAGGTGCTCGGCGGGCTCGGACTCACCAAGACCGACATCGGCTTCTGGTGCTCCGGCTCGTCGGACTACCTGGCCGGGCGGGCGTTCTCGTTCGTCGTCGGCGGTCGACGCGATCGGTGCGTTCCCGCCGATCAACGAGTCGCACGTCGAGATGGACGCGGCGTGGGCGCTCTACGAGGCCTGGGTGAAGATGCCGCATGCGGCGAGGTCGACACCGCGCTGGTGTACGGCTTCGGCAAGTCGTCGGCCGGGCAGCTGCGCCGGGTCCTGGCCATGCAGCTCGACCCGTACGTCGTGACGCCGCTGTGGCCGGACTCGCGTGAGCATCGCCGGGCATTCAGGCCCGGCTGGGCATCGAGAGCGGGCCTGTGGAGCGAGCAGGACATGGCCGAGGTCGCCGCGCGCAGCCGTGCCGACGCGCGCTGCCGAACCCGTGCGCGCAGATCGCCGGCGCGTTCGACGTCGACGACGCTGCTCGCCGAGCCGTACGTCGCGGATCCGTTGCGCGCGCACGACTGCGCGCCGATCACCGACGGCGCGGCGGTGGTCGTGCTGGCCGCCGGTGACCGGGCGCGCGAGCTGTGCGAGCGGCCGGCGTGGATCACCGGCATCGAGCACCGGGTCGACTCGCCCATCGTTCGGCGCGCGCGACCTGACGACGTCGCCGTCCGCGGTGGCGGCAGGCAAGGCCGCGGGGGCTCGACGGCGTCGAGGTCGCCGAGCTGCACGCGCCGTTCACGCACCAGGAGATCCTGCTGCGCCAGGCACTCGGGCTCGGCGACGACGTCACGGATCAACCCGTCCGGCGGTGTGCTGACGCGGCAACCCGATGTTCGCCGCCGGGCTGGTCGCGGATCGGCGAGGCGGCGCGCCGCGTGCACTGCCGGCGACGGCCGACCGCGTGCTCGGGCACGCCACCAGCGGCCCGCTGCTGCAACAGAACCTCGTCTGCGTGATGGAAGGGCGGGACTGATGCGACCGGCAGCCGTGGTCGGCACCGGCCAGACGCACCACGCCGCGAAGCGTCTCGACGTGTCGATGGCGGGCCTGTGCCGCGAGGCGATCGACCGCGCGATGGCCGACGCCGGCGTGGACTGGCCCGACATCGACGCCGTCGTGCTCGGCAAGGCGCCGGACCTGTTCGAGGGCGTGATGATGCCCGAACTGTTCCTCGCGGACGCGCTCGGCGCGGTCGGGAAACCGTTGCTGCGCGTGCACACCGCGGGCTCGGTCGGCGGCAGCACGGCGAACGTGGCGGCGATCGCTCGTGCAGTCCGGTGTGCACCACCGGGTGCTGGCCGTGGCGTTCGAGAAGCAGTCCGAGTCCAACGCGATGTGGGCGCTGTCCGATCCCGACCGCCGTTCACGATGCCGGTGCACGCGGGCGCCGGCGGCTACTTCGCGCCGCACGTGCGTTCCTACATCCGCCGCTCGGGCGCACCCGAGCACATCGGCGCGATCGTCGCGGTCAAGGACCGCCGCAACGGCGCCCTGCAACCCGTACGCGCACCTGCAGCAGCCCGACATCACGGTCGAGTCGGTGCGCGCGTCCACCATGCTGTGGGACCCGATCCGCTACGACGAGACCTGCCCGTCCTCGGACGGCGCGTGCGCCGTGATCATCTCGGCGATGAGCCGACGTCGCCGGTCGTCGGCGGCGTGGATCCACGCGACCGCGATGCGCACCGAGCCGACGACGTTCGCCGGACGCGACCAGGTCAACCCGCAGGCCGGCCGCGACGCGGCGCGCGGCGCTGTGGAAGCAGGCGGGCATCACCGACCCGCTGTCCGAAGTGGACGCCGCCGAGATCTACGTGCCGTTCTCGTGGTTCGAGCCGATGTGGCTGGAGAACCTCGGCTTCACCGAGATCGGCCAGGGCTGGAAGCTCACCGAGGCCGGCGAGACCGAGATCGGCGGCCGCCTGCCGGTCAACCCGAGCGGCGGCGTGCTGTCGTCGAACCCGATCGGCGCGTCCGGCATGCTCCGCTTCGCCGAGGCGGCCATGCAGGTCATGGGCACGCGCCGGCGACCACCAGGTCGACGGCGCGCGGATCGCGCTCGGCCACGCGTACGGCGGCGGTTCGCAGTTCTTCGCCATGTGGGTCGTCGGATCGGAGAAGCCATGAAGTTCACGCTGGGCATCGCCATGAGCCCGCTCGACCAGCTGACCGAGCTGGCCGTGCGCCGCCGAGGAGTGCGGCTACTCGTCGATCGCGCTGCCGGACTCGCTGTTCTACTCGGAGAAGGTGTCGGCCGACTACCCGTACACCCCGGACGGCTCCCGGATGTGGAACGCCGACACCCCGTGGGTCGACCCGTTCGTCGCGGCCGCCGCGATGGGCGCGGTGACCTCGCGGATCCACTTCTACACGCAGGTGCTGAAGCTCGGCTCCCGCAACCCGCTGCTGCTGGCCCGCCAGATCGGGTCGGTCGCGGCCATGACCGACAACCGGTTCGGGCTCGGTGTCGGGATCGGCTGGGCGCCCGAGGAGTTCGAGTGGTGCGGCGCGCCGTACGAGAACCGCGGCACGCGCGTCGACGAGATGATCGACGTGCTGAAGCTCGTGCTCGGCGGCGGAATGGTCGAGTACCACGGCGACTTCTTCGACTTCGACCGGCTGCAGATGTCGCCGGCTCCCACCGAGCCGGTGCCGTTCTACGTCGGCGGCCACACCGCCGCGGCGTTGAAGCGCGCCGCCCGGGTCGGTGACGGCTGGACGTCGGCGATGATCAAGTTCGACGACCTGCAAGACGGTGATCGAGTCGCTGCGGCGACCTCGGGTGCGTTCGAGCGGCCGTTCGAGATCCAGGCCGTCTGCATCGACCGGTTCGGCCTCGACGGCTACCGGCAGCATGGCCGAGATCGGCGTCACGGACGTGATCGTGGTGCCGTGGCTGTTCTACGGCGTCGGGTTCGACGGGCCGTCTGCAGGCCAAGAAGGACGGCCTTAAGCGCTTCGCCGACGAAGTGATCGGAGAGTTCTCATGACAGCGGTGACGCTGGACGGCATCCGAGGTGGAGACGCCGGCGCGGGTGGCGTCGTGGCGTTCGATGGACGCGGTGTCGCGCGGCGCGAAGGACGAGTGGCTGGCGCTGTTCGCCGAGGACGCCGTCGTCGAGGACCCGGTGGGACCGTCGATGTTCGACGCGGAAGGCAAGGGCCATCACGGCAAGGAGGCGATCGCGGCGTTCTGGGACACTCGCGATCGCCAACGTGGAACGCTTCGAGTTCGCCATGCACGACTCGTTCGCGGCAGGCTCGAGGTGCGCCAACGTCGGCACGATCTCGGCGTTCCTGCCCGGTGGGGCACGCGTCGACACCGAAGGCGTGTTCGTCTACAGCGTCGGCGAGGACGGACTGATCAGGTCGATGCGCGCGTTCTGGGAGACCGAACGCGCGCTCGCGACCTTCCGGCAGCCCTGATCCAGGGAGCAGACATGGCGAAGCGCAGCAATGAGGCCGACTACGTGGTCGTCGGGTCGGGCAGCTCGGGGGCCGCGATCGCCGGCAGGCTGGCGCAGTCGGGCGCGAGCGTGATCGTGATCGAGGCCGGGAAGACCGACGAGAAGCTGATGGTCCGCAAGCCGGGGATGATCGGCCCCATGCACTCGGTTCCCCAGCTCAAGAAGCTTTTCGACTGGGGCTACTACTCGGTGCCGCAGAAGCACGCGCTCAACCGCCGGATGCCGGTGCCGCGCGGCAAGGTGGTCGGCGGGTCCAGCTCCATCAACGGCATGGTCTACGTCCGCGGCAACCGCGCGAACTTCGACTCCTGGGCCGCCGAAGGCAACGTGGGCTGGGACGCCGACAGCGTGAACGCCGCGTACAAGCGGATGGAGGACTTCGAGGACGGCGAGAGCACGTTCCGTGGCGCGGGCGGGCCGATCCGGATCACCCGCGCCAAGAGCCCGGAAGAGGGCTCACTACAGTTCATCCAGGCCACCGCCGACACGATCGGCTGCAAGATCCTCGACGACTACAACGCCGAGTCGCAGGAGGGCGTCAGCCGGATGCAGCAGAACGCCGCCGACGGCCTGCGCTACAGCGCCTCGCGCGGCTACCTCCACCATCTCGCGCCCCCGACGCTGCAGCTGCAGTCCGGGGTACTGGCGAAGAAGGTGCTCATCGAGAACGGCCGTGCCGTGGGCGTCGAGGTCGTCGACGCCGACGGCACACAGCGCACCCTCCGCGCCGGCAAGGAGGTCATCCTCTCGGCCGGGTTCGTCGGATCCGCGCAGCTGCTGATGCTGTCCGGCGTCGGCCACGCCGAACACCTGAGGAACACGGCATCGGGGTCGTGGCGGACCTGCCGGTCGGCGACAACCTGCACGACCACATGTTCCACGCGCTGACTTTCAACGCGTCGTCGAGCCGGAACAAGGGCACGGCTCCGTACTTCGCGCGCGGGCTGGCCAGGGAGTTGATCCGGCCCGGCGCCACGTTCCTGGCGAACTCGGTGTTCGAGGCCGTCGCGTTCCTCAAGACCTCCCAGGCCGACGCGATCCCCGATCTCCAGTTGCACCTCCTGCCGTGGGCATACGTGACGCCCAACCAGGACGCGCCGATCCGGCACCCCGTCGACACGCGGCCCGCGCTCACCGTGCTGACGACGTTGATCTATCCGAAGAGCCGGGCACGCTGCGGCTCGCTTCGGCCGACCCCACGGCGGCACCGCTCATCGACCCCCAGTACCTGGCCGACCCGGCCGATCTCGAGGTCCTCGCCGAGGGCTCCGAGATGGCTCGCGAGATCTTCGCGTCGAGCGCGTTCAACGGCTCGGTCAAGGAGGAGCTCCACCCTGGCAAGCAGTTGCGGGGCCAGGAGTTGCGCGACGCGATCCCCAACCGCGCGACGTCGGTCTACCACGGTGTCGGCACCTGCCGGATGGGTGTCGACGAGCTCGCGGTCGTCGGCCCCGACCTCAAGGTCCGCGGCGTCGATGCACTGCGGGTCTGCGACGCCTCGATCATGCCGTCGATCACCGGCGGCAACACCAACGCGCCCGCCATCATGATCGGCGAGATGGGCGCGCGGCTCGTTCTCGCGGACAACTGATCGTGAGTGGTTTCCGTCGCCATGGCGACGGAAACCACTCACGACTATCCGTACTGGACCTGGAACTCCTTGATGCCGTTGAGCCAGCCGGACCGCAACCGGCGCGGTTCGGCCGACCGGGCGGATGTCCGGCATGTGGTCGGCGATCGCGTTGAAGATCAGGTCGATCTCCAGCCGGGCGAGGTTGGCGCCGATGCAGAAGTGCGCGCCCGCTGCCGCCGAACCCGAGGTGCGGGTTGGGATCGCGGGTGATGTCGAACCGCTCCGGCTGCTCGAACACGTCCTCGTCGAAGTTGGCCGAGCTGTAGAACATCCCGACCCGCTGGCCCTTCTTGATCTCCACGCCGCTCAGCTCGGTGTCGCGCCATCGCGGTGCGCTGGAACGACCATCACCGGCGTGGCCCACCGGACGATCTCGTCGGCCGCCGTGGCCGGGCGCTCGGCCTTGTACAGCTCCCACTGCTCGGGGTGGTCGAAGAACGCCTTCATGCCGTGCGTGATCGCGTTGCGCGTGGTCTCGTTGCCCGCCACCGCGAGCAGCAGCACGAAGAAGCCGAACTCGTCCGAGCCGAGCCCCGCACCGTCCACATCGGCGTGGACGAGCTTCGTGACGATGTCCTCGCGCGGGCACTTGCGCCGGTCCTCCGCCATGTTCCACGAGTAGCCGAGCAGCTCGGTCGCGGCGGCCATCGGGTCGATCGTCGATACTCGGGGTCGTCGTAGGAGATCATCTGGTTGGACCAGTCGAAGATCTTGCGCCGGTCCTCCTGCGGGATGCCGATCAGCTCCGCGATCGCCTGCAGCGGCAGCTCGCACGCGACGTCCGAGACGAAGTCACCCGCTGCCCTTGGCCATCGCCTCCGCGACGATCTGCTCCGCCCGCGAGTTCGAGTGCCTCGCGCAGGCTGTTGATCGCTCGCGGCGTGAACCCGCGCGAGATGATGCCGCGCAGCTTGGTGTGCATCGGCGGGTCCATGTTCAGCAGCAGCAGCCGCTGCACCTCGATGTTGTCGCGCGGCATGCCGTCGCGGAACCGGATGATCGCGGTGTTCTCCCGGCTGGAGAAGAGCTCGCTGTTGCGCGACACCTCCTTGACGTCGTGGTGCTTGGTCACCACCCAGAACCCGTCGTCCGGGAAGCCCGCCCTCGTCGAGCGGCTTGGAGTTCCACCAGATCGGCGCGGTGCGGCGCAGTTCGGCGAACTCCTCGAACGGCAGCCGTCGCGCGTACATGTCGGGATCGGTGAAGTCGAAGCCCTCCGGGATGCGCGGCTGGCGATCACGGCCACCTCCTAGGTGGAACACGTTCTACCCGATTCAAACACGCTTGCGCCTTGTGCTGAAGACCTGCGACCAGCCAATCTTGTTGCCAAGCAGGAACGTGTTCTAGTTTCGACTCGGCAGGCGAATGAGGAGGCCCACGTGGGCAGTCCGGTGATCGTGGGAGCGGTGCGCACGCCCATCGGCAGGCGAAACGGCTGGTTGTCCGGCCTGCACGCCGCCGAGCTCCTCGGTGCGGCACAACGCGGCGTTCTTGACCGGACCGGTGTCGATCCGTCCACTGTCGAACAGGTCATCGGCGGCACCGTCACCCAGGCGGGCGAGCAGTCGAACAACATCACCCGCACGGCCTGGCTGCACGCGGGCCTGCCGCAGACCACCGGCTGCACCACGGTCGACGGCCAGTGCGGCTCGGCCCAGCAGTCCACGCACCTGATCGCCGGGCTCATCGCGGCCGGTGCCATCGACGTCGGCATCGCCTGCGGTGTCGAGGCGATGAGCCGCGTGCCGTTGCGCAGCAACATCGGCGAGACCGGCATGCCGCGCCCCGACTCGTGGAGCATCGACCTGCCCAACCAGTTCGTGGCGGCCGAACGGGTCGCCGAGCGGCGCGGCATCGGGCGCGAGGAGGTCGACCGGTTCGGTGTGCAGTCGCAGAACCGGGCGCGGGCGGCGTGGGCGGCCGGGCCGGTTCACCGCCGAGGTGGTGCCGGTGAAGGTCGGCGAGGCACTCGTGGACACCGATCAGGGCCTGCGGGAGACGAGCCTGGAGGCGTTGGCGGCGCTGAAGCCCGTGCGTGGACGGACGGCGTGCACACCGCCGGGACGTCGTCGCAGATCTCCGACGGCGCGTCGGCCGTGATGGTCGTGGACGAGGACTGGGCGCGGGCGCACGGGCTGCGAGCCGCGCGCTCGGATCGTCACCCAGTGCCTGGTCGGCGTCGGACCCGTACTACCACCTGGACGGGCCGGTCGACGCCACCGCGCGGCTGCTGTAGCGCAGCGGCATGAAGATCGGCGGACATCGACCTGTTCGAGGTCAACGAGGCGTTCGCGTCCGTGGTGCTGTCGTGGGCGGCGGTGCACCGGCCGAACCTGGACCGGGTCAACGTCAACGGCGGCGCCATCGCCCTCGGCCACCCGGTCGGCAGCACCGGCACCCGCCTGATCACCACCGCACTGCACGAACTCGAACGCCGCGACGCCTCGACCGCGCTGATCACCATGTGCGCCGGCGGCGCCCTCGCCACCGGCACCATCATCGAACGCATCTAACCTCCCCACCCAACTTGATGAAGGGCGCTTTCATCCACCTGAGGTGGACAAAGGCGCCCTTCATACCGATTCCTGGGCCGTGTTCAGGCGCCGTAGACGGGGACCGGGTGGTGGTCGGCGATGAGTTGGCGGACCACGGGGCCGAGTTCGGAGGGGTTCCAGCGGGTGCCCTTGTCGATCTCGGGGCCGCGTTGCCAGCCGTGGACGAGCAGATGCGGCCGCCGTCGACCTCGAACATCCGCCCGGTGACGTCCGCGGACTCCTCGCTGCCGAGCCAGACGACGAGCGGCGAGACGTTCTCGGGGGCCATGGCGTCGAAGCCGTCGTCCGGGGCCGCCATCATCGACGCGAAGGTCTGCTCGGTCATGCGCGTGCGGGCGGCGGGGGCGATGGCGTTCACGGTGATGCCGTAGCGGGCCAGTTCGGCGGCCGCCACCAGGGTCAGCGAGGCGATGCCTGCCTTGGCGGCGGAGTAGTTGGCCTGGCCGACGCTGCCGAACAGGCCTGCCCCGGAGGAAGTGTTGATCACGCGGGCGGACACGCGTTCCGCCGGCCTTGTGCACGGCACGCCAGTGGGCGGCGCGTGGTGCAGGGCGGCGAAGTGGCCCTTCAGGTGCACGCGGACGACCTCGTCCCACTCGTCCTCGCCCAGGCTGACGAGCATCCTGTCGCGCACGATGCCGGCGTTGTTCACGAGCACGTCGATGCCGCCGAACTCCTACACCGCGGTGTCGACCAGCCGGGCGGCGCCTGCCCAGGTGCCGACGTCGTCGGTGTTGACGACGGCCCGTGAGCCGATCAGGGAGGCCACCTCGCCCGCGAGGGCCGATGGACAGGTCGTTCACCACGACCCGTGGCGCCCGCGGCCGCGAACGCGAGGGCGTGCGCGCGGCCGATCCCCCGTCCGGCGCCGGTCACGATGACGACCCGGTCCTCGCACAAGCTCATCTCGGATCCCCGTTCGGGCGGCTGCGGTCAGAAACGCGGGTAGCTCTCCCCCGCCGTGCACGAGCAAGCGTCGCGCCGCTGACGTAGGAGGCCAGCGGTGAGGCGAGGAACACCGCGCACGCGCCGATCTCGTCCGGCGACGCGAGCCTGCCCCAGCGGCACGGTCCGCGCCACGGCGGCGATGCCGTCCTCGTCGCCGTAGTGCAGGTGCGACTGTTCGGTGCGCACCATGCCGACGGCGAGCGCGTTGACCCGCACCTTCGGCGCCCACTCGACGGCGAGTGACGCGGTCAGGTTGTCCAGGCCCGGCCTTGGCGGCGCCGTAGGCGGCGGTGCCGGGCGACGGACGCCGTGCCGCTGACGCTGCTCACGATCACGATCGACCCGCCCGAGTCCTGCTCCTGCATGACCGCGTTGGCGGCCTGGGACACCAGCAGCGGCGCCAGCAGGTTCAGTTCGACGATCTTCTGGTGGAAGCGCGGCGAAGCCTTGTCCGCCAACGCGAACGGCGCGCCACCGGCGTTGTTGACCACGACGTCGAGGCTGCCGTGTCGCTGCGACGATCGGTCACCAAAGCGCCGACCTGCTCGGCGTCACGCACGTCGCACGGGAGGAAGGACGCCCCAGGTATCTCTCGCGGGACGCCGAGCGCAGGTCACGACCACCGCCCCGGCCCGCAGAAACGCACGGGTGATGCCCGCGCCGACTCCCCGCACGCCGCCCGTCACCAGGACGACTGCTCCGTCGAGGTCGAGTTCCACACGCACCTACCCCGCTCGCTCAGGCACTGCTAAGTTACCAAGCAATCGCTTGGTTCGGAAGGCGGCGCGATGGGAATCTCCAGCAGCCACACCGAAAACGGCATCATCGAGGTGACGATCGACTTCCCTCCGGTCAACGCTCCACCGTCGCAGGGCTGGTTCGACCTGGCCGCGGCGATCACCGCCGCGGGTGAGGACCCGGACGCGCGGGTGGTCATCCTGAGGGCCGAGGGCCGTGGTTTCTGCGCGGGCGTGGACCTCAAGGAGATCCAGCGCGCCACCGGGCACGACGCGTTGATCGCGGCGAACCGGGGTTGTGCCAAGGCTTTCGCGGCCGTGTACGACTGCGCGGTGCCGGTGATCGCCGCGGTGCAGGGCTTCTGCCTCGGTGGCGGCATCGGGCTGGTCGGCAACGCCGACGTGGTCGTCGCGTCCGAGGACGCCACGTTCGGGCTGCCCGAGGTCGACCGAGGGGCTCTGGGCGCGGCGACGCACCTGGCCAGGCTCGTGCCGCAGCACCTGATGCGGGCGCTGTACTACACGGCCAGTACCATCGGCGCGGCCGAGTTGCACCACCACGGCAGCGTCTACCGGGTCGTGCCACGGGATCAGCTCGACGAGGCCGCGCTCGAACTGGCCACGAGAGATCGCCAAGAAGGACACCACGGTGATCCGCAGCGGCCAAGGAGGCGATCAACGGCATCGACCCGCAGCGCGTGCACACGAGCTACCGCTTCGAGCAGGGCTTCACCTTCGAGCTGAACCTCACCGGCGCGTCCGACCGCGCCCGGCAGGACTTCCTGGACGGAAACCATGCGCGACAAGCGAACGACAGCTGACGAGGTCGCCGCCGAGATCAAGGACGGCATGACCGTCGGCATCGGCGGCTGGGGCTCGCGGCGCAAGCCTATCGACACTCGTCAAAGCCATCCTCGGACGGACGTCAAGGACCTCACGATCGTGTCGTACGGCGGCGCCGGACGTCGGGCTGCTGTGCGCGGCGGGCAAGGTGCGCAAGCTGGTCTACGGGTTCGTCTCGCTCGACACCATCCCGTACGACCCGTGGTTCCGGACAGGCCCGCGAGACCGGCGCGATCGAGGTGCTGGAGCTGGACGAGGGCATGTTCCAGACCGGGTTGCGGGCGGCGGCGCACCGGCTGCCGTTCCTGCCGATCCGCGCTGGACTCGGGTCGGACGTGCTGACGTTCGCGCCGGAGCTGCGGACGGTCCGATCGCCCTACGACGACGGCGAAGAGCTGGTCGCGATGCCGGCGTTGAAGCTGGACGTGGCGCTGGTGCACCTCAACCGCGCGGACAAGCACGGCAACGCCCAGTACCTCGGGCCCGACCCGTACTTCGACGACCTGTTCTGCCTGGCGGCGGACCGTAGGTACGTGTCGTGCGAGCAGATCGTCGAGACGTTCGACGGGCCGGTGCAGACGTTGCTGCTCAACCGGATGATGGTCGACGGCGTCGTCGAGGCTCCGGGTGGGGCGGGGTTCACGAGCTGCGTCCCGGACTACGGGCGCGACGAGGCGATGCAACGCGACGTACGCGGATCCGGAGAAGTGGCCGGAGTTCTACGAGAGGTTCGTCGGATGAGTGACGTCACCAGAGCCGAGATCTGCGTCGCCGCCTGCGCCGACCTGTTCCCGGGCGCGGGTGAGACGCTCGCCAGCCCGATGGGGCTCATCGCCGGCACTCGGCGCGCGGCTGGCCCGGCTCACCACCGAACCGGACCTGCTGCTGTCCGACGGCGAGGCGTTCCTGCTCACGCCGGAGTCCGCTGTGGAGGGCTGGCTGCCGTACCGGAAGGTGTTCGACGTCGTCGCGCACGGTCGCAGGCACGTCGTGATGGGCGCGAACCAGCTCGACCGGTTCGGCAACCAGAACATCTCCGCGATCGGCGACCACGCCAAGCCGACGCGGCAGCTGCTCGGGTTCCGCGGCGCGCCGGGCAACACGATCAACCACCGCACCAGCTACTGGGTGCCGCGGCACAACCCGCGGGTGTTCGTCGAGAAGGTCGACGTCGTCTCCGGGGTGGGCTACGACCACGCGGTCGGCCCGTTCCACGACGTGCACCGCATCGTCACGAACCTCGGGGTCCTCGACTTCGACACCCCTGACCACTCGATGCGCCTCATCTCCGTGCATCCCGGGGTGTCGGTCGACGAGGTGCAGCAGCAGACCTCGTTCCCGCTCATGCACGGACGACGTCGCGGAGACCAGGCTGCCCACCGACGAGGAGCTGGAGTTGCTGCGCACCGTGCTCGATCCGGACGGCAAGCGGGAGAAGGAAGTCCGGTCATGAGGACCGCGCTCACCGACCTGGTCGGCGTCCGGCATCCGGTCGTGCAGACCGGCATGGGCTGGGTGGCCGGGTCCCGGTTGGTGTCCGCGACCGCCGAGGCGGGCGGGCTCGGCATCCTCGCCTCGGCCACGATGACGTTCGCCGAGCTCGAAGCGGCCATCAAGGAAACCCAGGCCCGCACGTCGCGGCCGTTCGGCGTGAACCTGCGCGCGGACGCCGTCGACGCGCCGGAACGCGTCGACCTGCTGATCCGCCACCAGGTCAAGGTCGCTTCCTTCGCGCTGGCCCCGAAACCCGACATGATCGCGAAGCTCTCCGACGCCGGTGTCGTCGTGATCCCGTCGATCGGCGCGGCCCGGCACGCGGAGAAGGTCGCGAAGTGGGGCGCCCACGCGGTGATCGTGCAGGGCGGCGAGGGCGGCGGCCACACCGGCGGCGTGGCCACGACCCTGCTGCTGCCCAGCGTGCTCGACGCCGTGGACATCCCGGTGATCGCGGCGGGCGGCTTCTTCGACGGCCGAGGTCTCGCGGCGGCACTCGCGTACGGCGCGGCCGGCGTCGCGATGGGCACCAGGTTCCTGCTCACCCAGGACAGCACGGTTCCGGACGCGGTGAAACAGGCCTACCTGCAACGGGATCTGAACGGCACGGTCGTGACCACCCGCGTCGACGGCATGCCGCACCGGGTGCTGCGCACCGATCTGGTCGACCACCTCGAACGCTCCGGCCGCGTGCGCAGCCTGGCTCGGGCCGTGACCAACGCGGCCAGGTTCCGTCGAGCTCACCGGCCTGTCCTGGCGCGCGATGATCCGCGAGGGCCTGGCGATGCGGCACGGCAAGGACCTACGCTGGTCCCAGGTGATCATGGCGGCGAACACGCCGATGCTGCTGCGCGCCGGCCTGGTCGAGGGCCGGACCGACGCGGGCGTGCTCGCGTCGGGTCAGGTCGCCGGGACTGCTCGACGACCTGCCGACGTGCGAGGAACTGATCACCGGCATCGTCGCCGACGCCGAAAAACACATCGAGCGGCTCAGTCAGCTCGGTTGACGAAGGGCGCTTTCGTCAACCTGAGGTGGACAAAAGCGCCCTTCGTCAGCCAAGACGTTCGATGATCGTCACGTTGGCCTGACCGCCGCCCTCGCACATGGTCTGCAGCCCGAACCGGCCGCCGGAGCGTTCCAGCTCGTGCAGCAACGTGGCGAAGAGCTTCGTACCGGTCGCGCCGATCGGATGGCCCAGCGCGAGCGCTCCCCCGTTGACGTTGACCTTCCCGAGGTCGACTTGAGCTCCTTGGCCCACGCCAGGACGACCGACGCGAACGCCTCGTTGATCTCGAACAGGTCGATGTCCGAAATGGACATCCCGGCGCGTTCCAGCGCGTACCGGGTGGCCCGGATCGGCGCGGTGAGCATGTAGATCGGGTCGGAACCGCGCGCCGACAGGTGGTGCACCCGAGCCCGTGGCGTCAGCTTGTGCTCGCGCACGACCGTTCGGACACCACCAGCACCGCCGACGCACCGTCGGAGATCTGCGCTCGACAACGCCGCCGTCGTCCGCCCACCCGGCCGTAACGGTTGCAGCGCCGCCATCTTCTCGGCACTGGTGTCGGGGCGCGGGCACTCGTCGTGCCGCACCCCGTTCACAGGCGCGATCTCGCGGTCGAACCGGCCTTCCTTGATCGCGGTGACCGCCCGCAGATGGCTCTGCAGCGCGAACTCCTCCATCTCGCGGCGCGACAGGTCCCACCGGACGGCGATCAGGTCGGCCGCCCGGAACTGCGTCACCTCCTCGTCGCCGTACCGGTGCTCGCCAGCCCTCGACACCCCTCGAACGGGCTGACGGTCATCGCCGAGCCGATCGGCACCTGCTCATGTTCTGCACGCCGCCCGCGACCACGACGTCCGCCGTGCCGCTCATCACCGCCTGCGCCGCGAAGTGCAGCGCCTGCTGGCTCGACCCGCACTGCCGGTCGACCGTCACGCCCGGCACCTGCTCCGGGAAACCCGCCGCCAGCCAGGACGTCCGCGCGATGTCACCCGCCTGCGGCCCGACGGTGTCCACGCACCCGAAGATCACGTCGTCCACGTCCGTCGGGTCGACGTCGACGCGGTTGAGCAGCGCCGTGATCACGTGGGCGCCGAGATCGGCGGGATGCACGTGGCTCAGCTCGCCGCCACGTCTGCCCGCCGGAGTCCGCACAGCCTCGATGATGTACGCCTCGGGCACGAGGGCCCTCCTCCTACCTTTGCTACGTCTGGATCTTCCGGCGACCCGTGGCGATGCCGTCGAGCAGGATCGCGAGGTACTGGTCGGCGACCGCGTCCGCGTCCAGCCCGCCTCCGGGCCGATACCAGCGCACGGCCACCCACACCGTGTCGCGGATGAACCGGTAGACCAGGTCGACGTCGAGGTCGGCACGGAACACGCCGGCCCGCATGCCCTCCTCCAGCAGCACCGTCCACAGCTTGCGGAACTCCACGTTGCGGTCGTCCAGGTAGGAGAACCGCTCCAGCGGCATCAGGTGCTTGGACTCGTTCTGGTAGATCGCGACCTCGGCGTGCCGGTGGTCGATCGCCTCGAACGACGCCACGACCAGCGCCCGCAACGTGCGCCGCGGCCCCAGCCCCGAGCTCGACGATCTCCTGGTACCGCGTGAACAACTCGTCGAGGAACGAGTCCGCAGGATCTCGTCCACCATCGACTCCTTCGAGTCGAAGTGGTGGTAGAGGCTGCCGGACAGGATGCCCGCGGCGTCCGCGATGTCCCTGACCGTGGTCTGGCCGTACCCACGTTCGGCGAACATCCGTCGCGGCGAGCTCCAGCAGCTCGGCCCTCCTGCCACTCATCGATCGTTCCTTCCTCACGGGTGCTGACTGCTCACCGAGACGACCTCGCCCGTCAGGTAGGTCGAGTAGTCGCTGGCGAGGAACACGATCACATTCGCGACCTCCCACGGCTCGGCGGCGCGCCCGAAGGCCTCTCGGGACGCCAGCTCGGTCAGCAACTCCTCACTGGTGACCTTGGTCAAGAACGGGTGCGCCGCCAAGCTCGGGGCGACCGCGTTCACCCGGATGCCGTGCTCGGCGACGTCCATCGCGGCGCATCGCGTCAACGCCATCACGCCCGCTTTCGCTGCGGCGTAATGGGCTTGACCCCGTCTGGGCCCGCCAGCCGACGACGCTGGAGTTGTTAACGACGACACCGCTTCGCTGGGCGACCATTTGGCGTAACACCGCCCGCGTGCAGCGGAACGTGCCGTTCAACGTCACGTCGAGGACGCGGTCCCACTCGTCGTCGGTCATGTCCAGCACGGACTTCTCGCCGCCGAGCCCGGCGTTGTTGACCATCACGTCGATCCGGCCGTACCGCTCGACCGTCCCGTCGATCAGCGCCTGGACCTGCTGCTCGTTCGGTGACGTCGCACGGGATCGCGTGGTCGGTGCCGAGTGACTCGTGGGTCTCCTTGAGACGCCGCTCGTGCCAGTCGCTGATCACGACCGTCGCGCCCTCTTCGAGGCAACGTCGGGCGGTGGCCGAGCCGATGCCGGTGCCCGCCGCGGCCGTGACCACGACGACCTTGTCCTTGAGCAGGTCGTGGCCCTTCATCGCGGCAGCCCCAGGATCCGGTGGGCGATGATCTCGCGCTGGATCTCGTCCGAGCCGCCGTAGATCGTCTCGGCGCGGCTGAACAGGAACAGGCGCTGCCACTCGTTGTCGTCGAGCATCGACTCGGGGCCGAGCGACTCCATCGCCAGCTCGCCGAGCCTGCGATGCCAGCCCGCCCAGAACAGTTTCAGCACCGACGCCTCCGGGCCTGGGTTCGTCGTTCAACGTCCGCAGCGTGTGCGAGCGCATCACGTGCAGTTCGAGCCACGCCCTGGTGAGCTTGTCGTCCAGGGTCGGCGGGTGCTTTCGCGATGATCGCGTCGAGCTCTCGGCGGAACCCGATCTGGTGGCCGAGCATGGCGGTGCCGCGTTCGAACCCGAGCGTGGCCATCGCGATCTTCCAGCCCTCACCGGGGTCGCCCGACCACGTTCTCCCTGGCCGTGACCGCGCCGTCGAAGAAGACCTCGTTGAACTCGGACGTGCCGGTCAGCTGGCGGATCGGCCGCACCTCGATGCCCGGCTGGTCCATCGGGCACGAGCAGGTACGAGAGGCCCTGGTGGCGCTGCGAACCCGGTTCGGTGCGGGCGAGGACGAAGCACCAGTCCGCGACGTGCGCGAGCGACGTCCAGATCTTCTGGCCGGTGATCACCCACTGGTCGCCGTCGAGCACGGCCTTCGTCGAGACGCTCGCGAGGTCCGACCCGGCACCCGGTTCGGAGTAGCCCTGACACCACAGCTCGTCGATCGCGCGGATCTTCGGCAGGAATCGCTCCTGCTGCGCGGGCGTGCCGAACGCCAGCAGCGTCGGCCCGAGCAACCCCTCGCCCACGACGTTCACCCTCGCCGGGGCCTGTGCGCGCGCGTACTCCTCGTGGAAGACGACCTGCTCCTCGACGCTGCGCTCACCGGGCCAGCCGAGGCAGGTCCAGCCGTGCGCGGCGAGATGCCGCTCCCACCGCAGGCGTTCCTCGAACGCCTCGTGCTCGCGGCCGGGACCGCCCAGGCCGCGGAGATCGGCGAACTCGCCGACCAGGTTGGCGGACAACCATTCCCGCACCTCGCGCCGGAAGGACTCCATGCGCCATAATCTACCCTACCAAGCACTTGCTTTGGAGGGCGTCGTGGCCATCGATCCAAGCAGGCAAACGGTTTCAGCGGTGCTCGACTCGCGCCGCGGAGCTGTACGGCGACGCGGAAGCGTTGGTGGACGGCGACATCCGTCTCACCTACGCTCGCGCTCCGCGATCAGGCGCACGTTGCCGCGCGCGCACTCGTCGGGATGGGTGTGCGACCGGGTGACCGGGTGGCGCTGTGCGCGCCAAACTCCGTCACTGGGTGGTCGCGGCGCTGGGGGCGTTGTGCGCGGGCGCGGTGCTGGTGCCGATCAACACCAGGTTCACCGCGGCCGAGACGCAGGACGTGCTGCACACGCAGTGCCGCGCGCGGGCCTTGATCGTGGAAGGCGAGTTCCTCGGGCGTGATCGGCTCGCCGAGCTGAGCGAGGTTCCTCCGGATCGTCGTGCGATTACCGGCGGAGTGGGCCGACCACGACGTCGAGCTTCCCGTCCGGTGATCCGGACGATCCTCTGCGACGTCCTGTTCACGTCGGGCACGACCGGGCGCAGCAAGGGCGCGATGAGCGCGCACCGGCAGTCGCTCGGGGTGGCCGAGGCGTGGGCCGTCGTGCGGTGAGCTGAGCTCGGCCGACCGGTACCTGATCGTCAACCCGTTCTTCCACAGCTTCGGCTACAAGGCCGGGATCCTGGCGTGCCTGCTCACGTGGCGCGACGATCGTGCCGCAGCCGGTGTTCGACGTCGTCGAGACGATGCGGCTGATCGAGCGGGAACGGATCACCGTGCTGCCCGGTCCCCCGACGATCTACCAGGCGTTGCTGGACCACCCCGACCGTCGTCCTACGACCTGTCCAGTCTGCGGCTCGCGGTGACCGGGGCGGCGGTCGTGCCGGTGGTGTTGATCGAGCGGATGCAGTCGGAACTGTCGTTCTCGACCGTGTTGACCGCGTACGGGCTGACCGAGGCCGTGGTGGCGACGATGTGCCGTCCTGACGACTCGCCGGCGACGGTGGCGCACACGTGCGGGCGGCCGACGGCGGGGTTCGAGCTTCGGCTGGGCGCGCAGGACGAAGTGCTGCTGCGCGGCCCGAACGTGATGCTCGGCTACCTCGACGATCCGGCCGCCACTGCCGCGGCGATCGACGCCGACGGGTGGCTGCACACCGGGGATGTCGGGAAGGTCTACGAACGGCTACCTGTCGATCACCGACCGGCTCAAGGACATGTACATCTGCGGTGGGTTCAACGTCTACCCGGCCGAGGTCGAGCAGGCGCTGGCGCGGATGCCGGGCGTCGCGGAGTCGGCCGTCGTCGGGATGGCCGACGAACGGCTCGGCGAGGTCGGGGTGGCGCACATCGTCACCTCGGCCGGGTACCGCCTGTCCTCGGCCGAGGTGATCGAGTTCTGCCGGTCGCGGCTGGCGAACTACAAGGTGCCGCGCGTCGTCGAGTTCCATCCCGTGCTGCCCCGCAACGCCAGCGGCAAGGTCCTCAAACACCAGCTGCGCAAGGAGAACTCGTGACTGTGTCGTATGAGCGGCGAGGACTCGGTCGCCGTCGTGACGATGAACCGGCCGGAGTACCGCAACGCGCAGAACTCGGCGATGACCTACGCGCTGGACGAGGCGTTCACCCGCGCGGTCGACGACCCGAGGTGTCCGGTGATCGTGCTGGCCGGCGCGGGCGACCACTTCTCCGCCGGCCACGACATCGGCTCGCCCGGCCGGGACGTGGACACGTCGTTCGAGCGCAAGGCCGTGATGTGGTGGGACCACGTCGGCCGCGAGGGCGGGGATCTCCGGTTCGCCAGGGAGATGGAGGTCTACCTCGGGATGTGCCGCCGGTGGCGGGAGATTCCCGAAGCCGATGATCGCGATGGTGCAGGGCGCGTGCGTCGCGGGCGGACTGATGCTCGCGTGGGTCTGCGACCTGATCGTGGCGGCGGAGGACGCGTTCTTCGCCGATCCCGTGGTGCGCATGGGGATTCCGGGCGTCGAGTACTTCGCGCACCCGTGGGTGCTCGGGCCGCGGGCCGCCAAGGAGGTGCTGTTCACCGGCGACCGCTTCTCCGCTCAGCGCGCGTACGAGTGGGGCATGGTGTCGCGGGTGGTGCCGCGTTCGGAGCTGGAATCCGTCGACGTTCGCGCTGGCCGAGCGCATCTCGGGGATGCCGTCGTTCGGGCTGGCGCTGGCGAAGAAGGCGGTGAACCAGTCCGAGGACCTGATGGGGATGCGGGCCGGGATGGACTCGGTGTTCGGGCTGCACCACTTCGCGCACGCGCACAACGCGGAGATCGGCAAGGACGCGTTGGCCGGGATGGACGCCCGTTCGATGAAGAAGGCCTCCGGCTGATGGATCTCGACCTGGACGCTTCGACGCTGGAGTTCCGGGCCGAGGTGCGCTCGTGGCTGGCCGCGCACGTTCGTCCGTTGTCCTCTTTGGACACGCCTGACGGCTTCGATCGAGCATCGGGAGTGGGAGCGCGCCTTGTTCGAGGCACGGCTGTCGGTGGTGTCGTGGCCCGAGGAGTTCGGCGGGCGGGACGCGTCGCTGCTGCGGTGGCTGGTGTTCGAGGAGGAGTACCACGCGGCGGGCGCTCCGGCTCGGGTGTCGCAGAACGGGATCTTCCTGCTGGCGCCGACGCTGTTCGCGTTCGGCACCGACGAGCAGCGCAAGCGGCTGTTGCCCGCGATGGCCCGTGGTGACGAGGTGTGGGCGCAGGCCTGGTCGGAACCCGAGGCGGGCAGCGACCTGGCGTCGTTGCGCAGCACCGCCGTCCGGTGCGAGGGCGGATGGCTGTTGCGCGGGCAGAAGACCTGGAGCTCACGGGCGGCGTTCGCGGATCGGGCGTTCGGGTTGTTCCGCACCGATCCTGGCGAGGCTCGCCATCGCGGCCTGACGTACCTGATGTTCGACCTGCGGGCGCCGGGTGTCACCGTGCGGCCGATCGCCCAGCTCGACGGCGAACCCGGTTTCGCCGAGATCTTCCTGGACGACGTGTTCGTGCCGGACCGGGACGTGCTGGGCGAGGTCGGCGACGGCTGGCGGGTCGCGATGAGCACGTCGTCCAGCGAACGCGGCCTGACCCTGCGCAGCCCCGGCCGGTTTCTCGCGGCCGCTTCTCGGCTGGTGTCGCTGTATCGGTCTCGACCCAGATCCGGCGTTGCGCGACCGGGTCGTCGACGCGTGGATCGGCGCGCAGGCCTACCGGCTGCACACGTTCGGCTCGCTGGCCTCGCCGCCTGTCCGGTCCGGCCGTCAGCGTCACGAAGGTGTTCTGGTCCGAGCTGGACGTCGCGCTGCACGAGACCGCACTCGACCTGCTGGGCGAGGTCGCGCCGGACTGGCAGGACGGCTGGCTGTTCTCGCTGGCCGGGCCGATCTACGCCGGTACCAACGAGATCCAGCGCAACGTCATCGCCGAACGACTCCTGGGGCTGCCACGATGAGGTTCGCGCTGTCTCCCGAGCAGACGGCTCGTTCGCCGCGGTCCTGCACGACTTCCTCGCTGCGGGCCGACGCGACCTGGACGCGCTCGGTCTCTCCGACGTCACCGACCCCGTCGACCTCGTGGTCGTCTTCGAGGAGCTCGGCCATCACGCCGTCCCCGGCCCGCTCGTCGAATCCTTCGCCGTCCTCCCCACCCTCGGCTTACTTGATGAGGGGAGCTTTCTTAAACCTGAGGTCGTGAAAGCCCCTCGTCAGATTCAGTGGCGTTTCCGCCGCATGTGCCGCATGCGGTCGAGGCGGAGCGGTACTTCCTGGTGGAGGGGGACACGCTGCGGTCGGCGGTGCCCAGCGCGGCGGTGGCCGTCGGTTGACCCGTCGAGGAGGCTGGTCGAGCTGTCCGGTGGGGCGGTGATCGGGGCGGTCGACGGCGAGCCGCGCGTTCGACCTCGGGGTGCTGGCGTGTTCGGCGCAGTTGCTCGGGCTCGGCCGGGCGATGCTGGAGATGACGGTCGAGTACGCGAAGGCGCGCGTCCAGTTCGGCAAGCCCATCGGCAGCTTCCAGGCGGTGAAGCACCAGCTCGCGGACGTGCTGATCGGACTCGAACTGGCCCGGCCGCTGGTGTTCGGCGGGGCGGTCACGATGAGCACGCGTGACGTGTCGGCGGCCAAGGTCGCCACGTCGGAGGCCGCGTGGCAGGCGGCGCGGACGGCGTTGCAGGTGCACGGAGCCATCGGCTACACCGCCGAGCATCCGCTTGAGTCGCTTTCTCTTGCAGACCCGAGCCCTGCGCACCGCGTGGGGCAGTCCGTCGATGCACCGGAACCGCGTGCTGGAGGCGTTGTGACACCGGAACAAGTCGC
Organism: uncultured Actinomycetota bacterium; assembly: GCA_963767915.1. Classification (GTDB taxonomy): domain Bacteria; phylum Actinomycetota; class Actinomycetes; order Propionibacteriales; family Nocardioidaceae; genus Nocardioides. Next base: position 556,811 of record CAVYFR010000004.1, on the reverse strand, counting down.
GTTGCGGGACGCCGTGCGCAGCCTGCTCGCGAAGCACTCCGACGTGCGCGCGGCCATCGAGACGCCGCACGGGTACGACAAGGACCTGTGGGCGCAGCTGTGCGACATCGGGGTGCTCCCGATTCCCGAGCAGTACGGCGGATCCGGCGCCGACGCTGGCGGAAACCCGCGTCGTGCTGGAAGAACTCGGCCGCACGCTCACGCCCGCTCCCCTGCTCTCGGCGACGCTGGCCGTCGAGGCGCTGCTGGCCACCGGCAACGAGGAGGCGTGCGGGCGGTTGCTGCCACGGATCGCGGGCGGGGCCATCGCCGCGTTGGCCTGGCCGTGGGACTGCACCGAGGTCTCCTTGAACGGCACGTTCCACCACGTGCTCGACGGCGACCTGGCGGAGATCCTCCTGGTCGACGGACGGCGTCGAGCTGTACGAGGTCGAGCCAGCGAGCCGTGACCCGCGAGCACACGCCGACGATGGACCCGACCCGGCGCCTCGCCACCATCCGGCTGGACGGGCGCTGCGACGACCGTCTGGGCCCGTGGTCGCCGCGGATCCGCGACATCGCGTGTGCGGCGTTGAGCGCGGAACAGGTCGGCGCCGCCACGCGCGCCCTCGAGCTCACCGTCGAGTACACCAAGACACGGGTCCAGTTCGGCAGGCCGATCGGGAGCTTCCAGGCGTTGAAGCACCGCATGGCCGACCTGCACGTGCTGGTGGAGACGGCGCAGGTCGGCGTCGCTGGCGGCGAACGACGAGATTTCGAGTGCCGTGGCGAAGGTGTACTGCTCGGAGGCGTTGTTCAAGGTCGCGGCCGAGATGGTCCAGCTGCACGGCGGCATCGCGATCACCTGGGAACACGACGCGCACCTCTACCTCAAGCGGGCGCAGGGCAGCGCGCAGCTGTTCGGCAGCCCGCAGGAGCACATCACCCGGTTGAGCCGGCTTCGCGCAGAATCCGCCGGAACGTAGGGCACTCCACGTGGCTCGGGGCCGGGCACGCCGCCGCGTGCCGCAGGCCGTCACGCATGACGACGAGCCTGGTGATCGTCGCGTCCAGCTCGTCGGCCTTGCCGGCGAGCACTGACCGGTCGAGGCGGGGACGGCCGTCGGAGGCGAACATCAGGGCGATCTCGTCGAGGGAGAAACCGGCCGCGCGGCCGACGGTGATGAGCGCGAGCCGTTCGAACACGGTCTCGTCGAACACGCGCGTGAGGCCCCGCCTGCCGATCGACCCGATCAGGCCGCGCTCCTCGTAGTAGCGCAGAGTGGAGGCGGGCACGCCGGAGCGGCGGACCACCTCGCCGATTCCCATCTCAGCCACGACACTTGACCTCAAGTCGACTTGAAGTAGGACGGTAGGAGCATGACACCAGAGGTGAACAGCGAACAGGCCGCGATGTGGAACGGCGCTGGAGGACAGGGCTGGGTCGGCCTCTCGGATGTCCTCGACCAGGTGCTCCAGCCGTTCGAGGACCTGCTCGTCGAGGCCGCCCGGACGAAACGGCCGCGGCGGGTGCTCGACGTCGGGCTGCGGCACGGGCAGCGTGATCAGGGCGATCGCGGCGAGCACCGGTGCGGACGGCGTCGGCGTGGACATCTCCGAGCCGATGATCGCGGCGGCGAAGGAGACCGAGACGACCCGGTTCCTGGTGGCTGACGCGCAGGTGCACCGGTTCGAGGAGAGCTTCGACCTGATCGTCTCGCGGTTCGGGGTGATGTTCTTCGACGACCCCATCGCCGCCTTCCGGAACCTGCGCGCCGCCACCACTCCCGGCGGCGAACTGTGCTGTCCTGACCTGGCGCACGGCCGGAGGAGAACCCGTTCATGGTGGCCGCCGAACGCGCGGCCGCGCCGTTGATGCCGGAGATGCCCGCGCGCGATCCCGACGCTCCGGGGATGTTCGCGTTCAACGACCCGGACCACGTGCGCCAGGTGCTCGACGAGAGCGGGTGGAGCGAGGTCGATGTCCAGCCGGTCGACCTGACGTGCGTCATGCCCGAACCCATGCTGGACAGGTACCTGAGCCTGCTCGGACCGGTCGGCCGGGTGCTGCAGGGCGCGGACGAGGCCAAGCGCGCCGAGGTGATCGGCACGGTCCGGAGCGCGCTCACGCCGTACATCCACGGCGACGAAGTGCGGTTCCCCACCGCGTCCTGGCAGTTCACGGCTCTAAATCCACTCTGACTGGCGTTGCCAGGTCAGTAGGTTGTCCAGCACTTCGCCGGACCAGCCGCGGGAGTCGAGGTCGGTCTGAGCGGCGTAGCGGCCGCGGTAGAACAGCAGCGGTCGCGCGTCGCGCACCGGGCCGAGCTCGACCACCGAGCCGATCGACGACGTGGTGGTCGCCGGCCTCGTGCACGGCGGTCACCTGGCAGTCGATCCACGTCAGCGCCCCGTCGAGCACCGGAGCGCCGGTCGGCGACGGCGTCCACGACGACGTCGGCGAACTTGTCCGCGCCCGCCTTCCCGAACACCGCCGAGACGTCGTGCTGGTCCTCGCGCCAGCACGTTGACGCAGAACGAGCCCGGCCGACGCGATCGCGGCCCAGCTGCGTGAGGTCCGTTGTGGACAGAACAGCACCAGCGGCGGGTCCAGCGACAGCGCGGCGAACGCCTGGCAGGCGAACCCGACCGGGCCGTCGCTGGACATGCCGGTCACCACGGTCACGCCGGTGCAGAAGTGCCCAGCACCGACGGAACTGGTAGCGGGCGGCTTACTTCTGGTGCGCCCACGCTGAAGTCGTGTCCCCACAGGCTCACCGCCGTGCTCTCGCGTGCGATCCAGTCCTCATCGTCGCACCTGCCGTCCCTCGCAGCCGAACTCGACGTCGAACCCGCCGGGCGTCTTCATGTAGAAGGACAGCATCAGGTCGTTGACGTGCCTGCCCAGCGTCGCCGACATCGGCACCTTGCGGCGCGTGCGCCCGGTCCAGCGCCAGGCCGACGTCGTCGGTCGTTCTCGACCTCGATCATCAGGTGCACGATGCCGCTCGGCGTCGGCATCGGCAGGAACGCGAGGCTGTGGTGGCGCGGGTTGCAGCCGAAGAACCGCAGCCACGCGGGCGGGCCGTCGGCGGGGCGGCCGACGAACTGCGGTGGCAGCCGCATCGAGTCGCGCAGCCGGAAGCCGAGCACGTCGCGGTAGAAGTGCAGCGCGGCCTCGTCGTCGCTGGGTGGACAGCACGACGTGGCCGAGGCCCTGCTCTCCGGTCACGAAGCGGTGCCCGTACGGGCGACACCACCCGCCGGTGCTCCAGAGCGGCGCCGTGGAAGACCTCCAGGGTGTTGCCGGACGGGTCCTCGAACCGGATCAGCCCGGTCACCCGGCGGTCGGCCAGGTCCTCGGCGCGACCTCCTTGGCTACCGAGACCCCGGCCGAGCGCCAGGCGTTCGGCCACCTCGTCGAGCTCGGCCTCGTTGCGCGACCTCCCAGCCGGACGCGCGCAGCCGGTCAGCGCTCGCCGGGCACGATCACCAGGCGCGCCGGGAAGTCGTCCATCCGCAGGTACAGCGCGCCTTCGGTCGGAACCCTTGCCCTCGACCATGCCGAGGACCTTCAGCCCGAACTCGCGCCACCGGTCCATGTCGGTGGCCTCGATCCGCAGGTAGGCCAGCGATCGGATGCCCATCACGCTCCTCCCCGTCGAGAGGAAGTCGATGGCGAGCCGGTTGAACTCGTCGAACTTCTCCAGCTGAGCCCAGTGTCCGCATCCGCCGAACACGTGCAGCTGCGCACGCGGGATCAGCTTCAACGCGAGCAGCGCGCCGTCGAGCGGGTTGACCCGGTCCTCGCGGCCCCACACGAGCAGCACCCGCTGGCGCAGCCGGTACGCCTCACGCCAGAGCATGCCCTGCTCGAAGTCGGCGCCGGCGAACGACTTGCCCAGGCGGCCATGGCGCGCAACGACTCCGGGTCGCCGCGGCCGCCTCGAACCGTTCGTCGATCAGCTCGTCGGTGACCAGCGACTGGTCGAACACCATGATCCGGAGGAACTCCTCGATCTTCTCCGCGCGGTCCGGGTCGGCGCGACGAACGCGCTGAGCTTGCGCACGCCCTCGGTCGGGTCGGCGCGAGAAGACGTTCAGGCTCAGCCCGCCCGGCCCCATCAGGACCAGCCGCCCGGCCCGTTTCGGGTTGTCCAGCGCGAACCGGACCGCCGTGCCGCCGCCGAGCGAGTTGCCGAGGATGTGCGCCTTCTCGATGCCCAGCGAGTCGAGCAGCTCCAGCAGAGCCTCGGCGCGCGAAGGTGAAGTACTGCTCGTGCTGCTCGGGTTTGTCGGACTCGCCGAAGCCGGGCTGTCGACGGCCAGCACGCGGAACGACTTCGCGAACACCGGGATGTTGCGGCCGAAGTTGCTCAACGCCGACGCGCCCGGCCCGCCGCCGTGCAGCAGGACCAGCGTCTCGGGGTGGTCAGTGCCGAGCCTCGTGGTAGTGCAGCCGCACCGATGTCGCCCTCTCAGAACAGGCCGTCGCGGACGGGGATGCCGAGCTCGCCCTTGCCGTACATGACGAGCGCGCGCTCCGGGTCGTTCGCCGCGTGCACGCGTGCGGCGTGTGCGTCACGCCAGAACCGGGGGAACGGCAGGCCGGCGTTGATGGCCTTGCCGCCCGCGCTCTCGAAGAGCCGGTCGATCGCGGCGATCGCCCGCGCGCTGCCGCATCACCTGGTCGCGCACGGGCCCGCAGCCGCAGCTCGATCGGGATCTTCGTGCCCGGCCTCGGCCAGCGCCATCTCCTCGTTGATGTCGCGTTCGAGCTGCAGCCACGGCGCAGTCGATGTCGTTGGCCGCCTCGGCGATCCGCACCTGGGCGAACGGGTCCTCCGCCGACTTCTCGCCCATGTAGGCGGCACGGATCGCGTTCGCGGGTCGCGCCGACGTGCGTCTCGTAGGCGCCGACGGCCATGCCGATCATCGGCGCGGTGATCGCGTACGGGTGGATCGTGCCGTACGGCATGCGGAACAGCGGTCCGGGGTTGACGTCCTGACCGGGGCAGACGCAGCGGGCGGTGTGCATCATGCTCAGCGTCCGGTGCTCGGGCACGAACGCGTCCTCCACCACGATGTCGTTGCTGCCGGTGCCGCGCAGGCCGACCGTGTCCCACACGTCGTTGATCGTGTAGTCCGGAGATCGGCAGCAGGAATGTGCGGAAGTCGACGGGTTTGCCCTCGTCGTTCATCACGAGCCCGCCGAGCAGCACCCACGTGGCGTGGTCGCAGCCGGACGAGAAGCTCCACTTGCCGCTGAACCGGAACCCGCCGTCCACCGGCGTGGCCCGGCCGACCGGTGCGTACGACGAGGAGATGCGGATGTCCTGGTCGTCGGCCCACACCTCGTCCTGCGCCTCGGACGTCGAACAGTCCGACGTGCCACGGGTGCACGCCCAGCACGGACGCGACCCAGCCCGTCGAGCCGCACGCGCTCGCGATCGTGCTTGACCGCGGTGTAGAAGGCGAGCGGATGCGTCTCGAAGCCGCCGTGCCGCACGGGCTGCAGCATCCGGAAGAACCCGGTCTCCTGCAACGCCTTCACCGACTCGGACGGCACCTTGCGCAGCTCCTCCGCCTCCTGCGCGCGTTCGCGCAAGGCGGGTAGCAGCTCTCGCACCTTGCCGAGGATTTCCTCGCTCATCGCTTTCTCCCTGCTCAGCTCGAGTGCGATGTCGATCAGCTGGTCCTCTTGTCCGCCGACGAGCTTGCGTTCGCCCGGCCCGGACGAGGATCTGCGCGCCGGACACGCCGTAGCGCTCCGCCTGCGTGTACGCGTGCTTGAGGAAGCTGGAGTAGACGCCCGCGTACCCCATCATCAGCGACATCCGGTCGAGCAGGCACTCCTCGGGCATGACCGGCCGGACCACGTCCTCGGCCGCGTCCACGATCTTGAAGAAGTCGACGCCGGTCTCGATGCCGAGCTTGTCGCAGCACGCCGACGAACGCCTCGAGCGGCGTGTTGCCCGCGCCCGCGCCGAATCCGCGCACGCTGCCGTCGATCTGCTGTGCCCCGGCCCGGACCGCCAGCGACCGAGTTCGCGACGCTCAGCCCGAGGTTCTCGTGCCCGTGGAACCCGACCTGCGCGTCGTCGCCCAGTTCGGCGACCAGCGCGGCCACCCGGTCGGAAACCTGTTCCAGCACCAAGCGCGCCGGCCGAGTCGACCACGTACACGCACTGGCACCCGGCGTCGGCCATGATCCGGGCCTGCTTCGCCAGCGCCTCCGGCGGCTGCGAGTGCGCCATCATCAGGAACCCGACGGTCTCCAGCCCACGTTCACGGGCGAGTTCGAAGTGCTGCACCGAGACGTCGGCCTCGGTGCAGTGCGTGGCGATCCGGCACGATCGAGGCGCCGTTGTCCTGCGACACCAGGATGTCGTCCTTCACCCCGACGCCCGGCAGCATCAGCACGGCGATCTTGGCCCGTGTCGCGGTCGTCTCGACCGCGATCGTGATCAGTTCCTGCTCGGGCGTGAGGCTGAAGCCGTAGTTGAACGACGACCCGCCGAGCCCGTCGCCGTGCGTCACCTCGATGACCGGCACGCCGGCCGCGTCGAGCGCCGCCACGATCGACGCGCACGTCGTCGGCCGTGAACTGGTGCCGCTTGTGGTGCGAGCCGTCGCGCAGTGACGTGTCGGTCAACGCGCAGCCTCAGACGTTGCTGCACGGGCGATCTCCTCCCCCACCTTGGTCGCGGCGGCGGTCATGATGTCGAGGTTCCCGGCGTAGGCGGGCAGGAAGTCGCCGGCGCCCGCGACCTCCACGAAGATCGACACCCGCGGCCCGTCGTCGAACTGCGGCTCGCTGCAGCAGCCGGTAGCCGGGCACGTAGGTCCGGATGTCGGCCTCCATCTGCACGATCGACGCCGCGATCGCGTCCGGGTCGGCGTCGTCCGGGATCGCGCAGAAGACGGTGTCGCGCATGATCATCGGCGGGTCGGCCGGGTTCAGCACGATGATCGCCTTGCCGCGCTCCGCCCCGCCGATCGTCTCGATGCCACGGCTGGTGGTGCGGGTGAACTCGTCGATGTTGGCCCGCGTGCCCGGTCCGGCCGACACCGACGCGACGGTGGCGACGATCTCCGCGTACGACACCGGGACGACCCGGGAGACCGCGTGCACCATGGGAATCGTGGCCTGGCCGCCGCAGGTGATCAGGTTGACGTTGGGCGCGTCGAGGTGCTCGCCGAGGTTCACCGGCGGCACGACGTACGGGCCCGATCGCCGCGGGCGTCAGGTCGATCGCCCGGATGCCCGCCTCGGCGTAGCGCGGGGCGTTCGCCCGGTGCACCGCCGCGGACGTCGCCTCGAACACGATGTCGGGCAGTTCGTCCTGGCGCAGCAGCCACTCCGCGCCGTCGACCGATGTCTCGAGCCCGGCCTCGCGCGCGCGCGGCGCAGGCCCTCGCTCGCCGGGTCGATGCCGACCATCCAGCGCGGCTCGATCACCGGCGAGCGCAGGAGCTTGTACAGCAGGTCGGTGCCGATGTTGCCGGACCCGACGATGGCCGCCTTCACCCAGGTCACCTCATTCGAACTTCAGGTCGACCGTGCCGAGCCCGCCGAACTCGGCGCGGAACTCGTCACCAGGCCGGACGTCGATGGCACGCGTGCACGAACCGGGCAGCACGATGTCGCCCGGCCAGCAACCGGACCCCGAAGCTCGCGACCTTGCCCGCGAGCCACGCCACCGCGATCGCCGGATCACCCAGCACGGCGTCGCCACGTCCCTCGGCGACCACCTCACCGTTGCGCGGTCAACGACGCGGGAACGACCGCGAAGGTCTATTTCGGACGGCCGGACCCGCTCGCGGCCGAGCACGAACCCCGCCGAGGACGCGTTGTCGGCGATGGTGTCGGGCAGGCGGATCCGCCAGTCGGCGATCCGGCTGTCGATCAGCTCGATGGCCGGCGCGACGAACTCGGTCGCGGCCAGCACGTCCTCGACCGTGCAGCCCTCGCCGGGCAGGTCGTGGCTGAGCACGAACGCGATCTCCACCTCGACCCGCGGGTACAGGTAGTTCGACGCGTCGGCGGTGCCGGCGAGCTGCATGTCGTCGAGCAGGTGGCCGTAGTCCGGCTCGTCGACGCCCATCATCTGCTGCATGGCCAGCGACGACAGGCCGACCTTGTGCCCGACCACGTCCCGGTTGCGGTGCCGGATGTTGAGCAGCTGGATCTCGTAGGCGTCGACCACGTCGATCTCCGGGAAGAGCTCGACCAGCGGTTTGATCGGCACGCGTTCGCGTTCGGCCACGCGCAGCAGCTCCGCGGCCTCCTCCCGCATCTGCATCGTCAGCACGCGGCCTCCCCTGCGTCTGTTGATTTGGTGATGTGTTGTCCGGCGCGGCGGCCTGAGAAGACACAGTCGGCGAGCGACAGGCCGCTGACGTAGGACTCCGAGCACACCCCGACCGCCGACCGACCGGCCGCGTACAGGCCGGGAACGCCCTGCACCTGACCGGTTTCCTCGTCGACGACGAGCCCGCCGAGCGTGAGCATCGGGCAGGGATAGCCGAATCCGGCCCGGATCGACACGTTGATCAGCGAGAACGGCGCCGCGCCGTCGTACTGCGGGACGCCGATACCGGCCTTCGCGGCCACCGCTTCCAGCGTCGGTGCGGTGACCATGCCGCGACCCAGCAGGTATCGGGCCTGCCACCGCTGGAACAACGCCGTCTGCGTCCTGACCTGGGCCCGTGCCGACTTCAGGATTTCGTCGTCGATCAGCAGCCACGCCTTGCCGCCGCGGTCGACGATCTCGTTGCCGATGGCCGCGCCATACCTGGTGGCGTCACCGAACTGCTGACCGGCCGAGTCGACCAGGACGCCGCGCTGCAACGCGCTGGGCGGCGTGACGAACCGCCACGCCGAGATCTTGTCCATGCGGGCGGTCTTGCCACCGGCCGCGACGCCGAGCCGGATGCCGCTGCCGTCGTCAGCGGGTGTGCCGAGCGCGAGGCCGCCGCGGTACGCAGGGGCGTTCTCCCGCACCAAGGCCCGATCGGAAATGAACCCGCCGGCCGCGATGATCACTCCGCGCCGCGCGGTCACCACCAGCTCGCGGCCGAAACGACGTTCCACCCACGCCGCGACCCGGTAGATCCGCCGTCCGAGCGGCGGGAGGTAGATCCACGGCTTGGCGCCGAGCTTCGACACCACCCGATGCGCGGCTCGCGGCACGCCGTCCAGGATTCGGCAGCGCACACCGGTCACCCGGCCATCGGTGGTGATCAGGTCGTATGCGTTGGCGTGCGTGATGATCCGCGCGCCCGCCCGGCGTGCCGCCTCGGCCAGTCGCGCGAAGAAGAGCTTGCCCGACACGCCCTTGGCCCGCGCCCGATGCCCGCGCGGCGCCGGATCGTTCCAGGCGTCCTCGCTGCCGGAGTGGTACAGGTAGTAGTCGTCGGTCGGATACGAGGTCTTGAACGGGCACAGGCTGCCCTCGAACGGCACACCCTGGGCTTCCAGCCAGGCGAGCATCTTCGGGCTGTCCTGGCAGAACCGCCGCAGCGTCTCCTCGGACACCGCGTCCCGGACCTCGTGCCGCAGGTAGTCGTACATCGCCTCGGCCGTGTCGGTGACCCCGGCCTCGGCCTGCTGACGCGTGCCGCCGCCCGCGTAGACAACGCCGCCCGACAACGCGGTGGTGCCGCCGCCGGCGAACCGGTCCAGTACCACCACGGACGCGCCCGCCGCCGCGGCCTCGATCGCGGCACACGCACCGGCCGCGCCGAAGCCGATGACGACCACGTCAGCGGTGACGTCCACGCAACCCTCCCGGAACACGTTCTCGGTCAGTGGAACCGCCTGTAACTCCTTCACCATAGCGCCAAACCGCTCCAGAACTATAACCTGTTCTAGTCTGACTTCCGGGGAGGTGCGATGTTCGACGTGATCATCGTCGGGAGTGGTGCCGCGGGCATGACGACCGCGCTCTGCACCGCTCACCGAGGCCTGCGCACCCTCGTGATCGAGAAGGCCGAACACTTCGGCGGCTCGACCGCGCGTTCCGGTGGCGGCATCTGGGTGCCGAACAACGCCGTGGTGCAGGCCGCGGGCAGACCGGACTCACCCGAGCAGGCGAGCACCTATCTGGCGCACATCGCCGGTGACGTGCCCGCCGAGCTGCGGGAGGCGTTCCTGGACGCGGGTCCGGCGATGCTGGCGTTCGTGCTGCGCGCACACGCCGTTGGAGTTCCGCTGGGTGCGCGACTACGCCGACTACTACCCGGAGGCGCCCGGCGGGCAGCCACGCGGCCGCTCGGTGGAGCCGCGTGCCGATCAACGCGCAGGCTGCTCGGCGACGAGCTGGCTCAGCTGGAGCCGCCGTACGTCCCGACGCCGGCGGGCATCGTGATCACCCAGTCCGACTACCGATGGCTGACGCTCGTCGCCCGGCACCCGCGCGGCTTGCTGACGGCCGCGAAGGTGTTCGCCCGCAGGTTCCTGCCGGGCAGCAGGTTGACGATGGGGCAGGCGCTGGCAGCCGGGCTGCGCGCCGGGCTGCGGGCGCTGGACGTGGAGGTCCGGCTCAACACCGCGTTCACCGACCTGCACTTCGTCGATGGCCGCGTCGCCGGGGTTCTGGTCGGCGATGAGGTGATCGAGGCGCCGAACGTGGTGCTGGCCTCGGGCGGGTTCGAGCGCAACGAACGGATGCGCAAGCAGCACCAGGACGATCGGTACGGAGTGGACAGTCGGCGCGAAGGCCAACACCGGCGACGGCATCGAGGCGGGCATCCGGGCGGGTGCGGCCGTCGGCGTTGATGGACGAGGCCTGGTGGGGCCCGACGATTCCGCTGCCGCGCGGACCGTTCTTCCTGCTCGCCGAACGCTCGCTGCCCGGATGCGTGCTGGTCGACGGTGACGGGCGCCGGTTCGTCAACGAGGCCGCGCCCTACATCGACGTCGTGCACGCGATGACGGCGACACCACCTGGCTGGTCTTCGACCAGACCTACCGCAACCGCTACCCGTTCGCGGGCTTCCCACCGCGCCAGCCCTCTCCCCCGGCGTTGGCGGGAGGTCGTGCTGTCAGCGAGCTCCCTCGAAGACCTGGCACAGCAGGCGGAACTGCCCGCGCTCGTCGAGACGGTCGAACGGTTCAACTCGTTCACCGGCAGCGGACGCCGACTTCCACCGTGGCGACAGCAGCTACGACCGCTACTACGGCGATCCGCGCAACCGCCCGAACCCCTGTCTCGCGGCGTTGCGCAAACGCGCCGTTCTACGCGGTCAAGATCGTGCCCGGCGACCTCGGCACCAAGGGCGGGCTGCGCACCGACGCTCGCGCGCGGGTGCTGCGCGAGGACGACTCGGTGATCGAAGGCCTGTACGCGGCGGGCAACACGAGCGCGCCGGTCATGGGCCACACGTATGCGGGTGCCGGCGCCACCCTCGGACCGGCGATGACCTTCGGCTATCTCGCCGGACTCGACATCGCTGGAGGTACGCGATGACGCAGGACGGTGTGCGGACGATCGACGCCGGCGCGCCGCCGGCGCGGTTCGCCCGCGGCTGGCACTGCCTCGGCCTGGCCGCGCCACTTCCGCGACGGCGCACCCGCACGCGGTCGAGGCGTTCGGCACGAAGCTCGTGGTGTTCGCGACCGACGACGGCAAGCTCAACGTGCTCGACGGATACTGCCGGCACATGGGCGGCGACCTCACCCAGGGCACGGTCAAGGGCGACGACGATCGCGTGCCCGTTCCACGACTGGCGCTGGGGCGGCAACGGCAAGTGCGTCGAGATCCCTTACGCCAAGAGGGTTCCGCTGCGGGCCCGCACCCGGTCGTGGATCACGCTGGAGGAGAACAAGCAGCTCTTCGTGTGGAACGACCCGCAGGGCAACCCGCCGCCTGAGAACATCACGATCCCGCGCATCGACGCCGCGTTCAGCAGCGAGTGGAGCAACTGGACGTGGGACTCGGTGCGTGATCGAGAACGCGAACTGCCGTGAGATCATCGACAACATCGTCGACATGGCGCACTTCTTCTACATCCACTTCGCGTTCCCGACGTACTTCAAGAACGTGCTCGAAGGCCATGTCGCGTCGCAGTACCTGACGACGCGCGGGCGGCCGGACGTCGCGATGGGCTCGAACTACACCGGTGACGTGGAAGTACGTTCGGAGGCGTCGTACTACGGGCCGTCGTACATGATCGACTACCTGTGGAACGACTACAAGGGCATCGAGATCGAGACGGTGCTGATCAACTGCCACTACCCGATCTCGCCGAACTCGTTCCGGCTGCAGTGGGGCGCGATCGTGAAGAAGCTGCCGGGCGTCGACGACGTGCACGCCGACAAGATCGCGGCCAAGTTCGCGCGCGGCATCGGGGTCGGGTTCCTGCAGGACGTGGAGATCTGGCAGAACAAGACCCGCATCGACAACCCGTTGCTGTGCGAGGAGGACGGGCCGGTCTACCAGCTTCGACGCTGGTACGAGCAGTTCTACGTCGACGTCGAGGACGTCAGCGACGACATGGTGCGGCGCTTCGAGTTCGAGGTGGACACGAGCCGGGCGATCGAGGTCTGGGAGAAGGAGGTCGCCGAGAACCTCGCCCGTCAGGAGGCCAGGACGCCGGTGCATGAACGAGCGCGACGAGTTCCTCACCGGCGGCATGCGGCCCGTGTCGTGCGACTGCGGAAACCGCGTGCTGGTCAAGAAGAACAGCCCGCAGCACACCAGCGTGCAGTGGCTCGCGGACACCAGTTCGTGCCCTGAGCTCGGCGCGCGGTCGGCGTTCGTGCCGACATGTCTGCGGTTGCGGGACAGCATCGAGAAGGCTGTGCGGGACGGCACGGTGGAGGTCGCCGATGGCTGAGGTGCACCGGCTGCGTGTCGACGCGGTCATCGACGAAACCGCCGAAGCCCGGTCGTTCGTGTTGTCCGGCGGTGCTTTCGTTCCGCGGCCCGGCCAGTTCCTGACTGTGCGGGCAGGGACCGTCGGCCCGCTGCTACTCGCTGTCCAGCGCGCCCGGCGAGACCGTTGCAGATCACGGTCAAGCGGATCCCCGACGGGTACGGATCGCACTGGATGTGCGACGACGGTCGCAGGTCGGGACCGAGCTCGACGTTCTGGCGCCTGCCGGGCGTGTTCACGCCCGCGTCGCTGGACGGCTCGTTGCTGGCGTTCGCGGCGGGCAGCGGGATCACGCCGGTCATGTCGATCATCAAGGCGGTGCTGGCCGAGGCTCGGGCCGGGTGTTCCTGGTGTACGCCAACCGCGACGACGCATTCGGTGATCTTCGCGGGTGAGCTCGATCGGCTGGCGCGCGCTGCACCCGGACCGGCTGACCGTCGTGCACTGGCTGGAGTCGGTGCAGGGCCTGCCTTACGCGGATGGGACTGCGCGCGTTCGTCCGTCCGTGCGACGAGGCGTTCGTCTGTGGTCCGGCGCCGTTCATGGAGGCGGCCCGTACACGCGCTGCACGGTGTTTCGCCGCGTGCACATCGAGAAGTTCGTGTCGCTGTCGAGCGATCCGTTCGCGGAGGTCGTCGCCGGTCGACGACGGTCGGCCGGACGCGGTCGTCGAGGTCGACGCTGGACGGTGAGCAGCACCGGTTTCCGTGGCCCGCGCGGACGAAGCTGCTGGACCTGTTGCTGGAGAAGGGACTCGACGCGCCGTACTCGTGCCGGGAGGGTGCGTGCAGCGCGTGCGCGTGCCGGCTCGTCGAGGGCGAGGTCAAGATGCTGAACAACGACGTGCTCGACCCCGAGGACATCGCCGAGGGCATCGTGCTGGCCTGCCAGTCGGTTCCGGTCACCGATACCGTGAAGATCACCTACAGCTGAGGGGTGCGCATGCCGATCGATCCCGCTGTCGCCATCGGTGCGGAACTGCCCGAGGTCGAGTTCTCCTGGACCTCGTCGGACGTGCTGCTCTACCACCTGGCTTTGGGCGCGACGGAGACTGCGCTACGTCTACGAGCAGGGCCTGCGGGTGCTGCCGACGTTCGGCGTTGTCGCGCCGCGCTTCCACGAGACGGCGCCGCCGTCGGTGTCGTTCCCCGGCGTCGACATCGACCTGGCGCGGGTGCTGCACGGCACGCAGGAGATCACCGTGCACGCCGCCGCTCCCGGCCGAGGGCAAGGCGGTGCTGCGGACGCGGATCGCGGACGTGTACGACAAGGGGAAGGCCGCGGTGATCGTGCAGGAGGCGACGGCCGTGTCGCTCGACGGGACTCCGCTCTACACCACCCGGTCCAGCATCTTCGCTCGTGGCGAGGGCGGGTTCGGTGGTTCACGTGGGCCGTCCGACGCGGATCGAGGCGCCGTCCGCGAACCGGACTTCGTGCTGGAGACGCCGACGCTGCCGCAGCAGGCGCTATCTGTACCGGCTGTGCGGTGACCGGAATCCGCTGCACGCCGATCCCGCGTTCGCCACAGCTCGCCGGGTTCGACCAGCCGATCCTGCACGGGCTGTGCACGTACGGCATGGTGTGCAAGGCGGTGGTCGACGCGGTGCTGGACGGGCCGGAGCAGGTGCTTTCGTTCGGGACGCGGTTCGCCGGTGTGGTGTTTCCCGGCGAGACGCTGACGACGAAGGTGTGGCGGGACGGCTCGCGGTTCGTGCTCACCACGAACGTCGGCGACCGTCCCGTACTCACCGACGCCGTGCTCACCCGTCGCGAAGGGCCGTGACCAGCGGCGGTCACGGCCCTCTCACGCTTACCGGCTCTCGGGCGGTTCCGGCATGGGCGCCGGTTCCGCGTCACGCATGCGTTCCTCGGTCCAGTAGTCCGGGTCGGTGTGCTCCGCCGGGCACCGGTCACCTCTGGATCCGGCTCCGGTCGCCCTGCAGGCGTGGCGTCCTTACGGCCGGTGGTCTTTCGCGGCATTGAAGACGTCCAGAACGTGATTGTCGTAATACGGCCCGGAATTGTTTCCACTGAGCAGGCCCTGCATTGCACTGATCACATAGCCGAGGCCGTTGGGCTGATAGTCCTCGAGCCACGGTCCTCCGCTGGAACCGCCACCGAAATCACAGCGAAGGCGATATGCGTTGGCGCTCGGCCACCGGTCGGTCGTGCCCCAGCAGTACCATTGCACCTCACCGCCGTCACGGTTTCCCGGATAGCCCGCGATGTGCACGAAACGGCTGTAGCTGCCGTTGACGCGGAAGCCGTGGCCACCTGCGGCGTTGACCACCTGCTGGCCGGAAGCGTTGTTGTGCGTCACCACGAACGCGAAGTCGCGCTGCCAGTCGTTGCGGACGGACCAGCCCGTGGAGTAGTGGAACCAGTAGGCCGTGAACCGTCCGCGCGGCTCGGCGCCGCGCTGGTAGCCGGGGATGTAGACCCAGTTCAGCATGACCCGGCCGTTACCGCCGCCCACGACCGCGCAGTGGCCCGCGGTGACGACAACGCGCTTCGAACCGCTGTTCACGGAGCTGCCGGAGCACCAGTGCCCGCTGTTGTCCCTCGGGTCGGTGAAGTAGATCTTGCCGTTGGTGTTGGAGAACCAGGCGTCCTGGGTCGTCATGTCGCCGTCCGCCGGAGCCACCGGGTCGGAGCCGGTCACGGCCTTGGCCGTCGGCCGCCTTCATCTCCCGGTTCCGGCTTGCCTGCGGGTGCGACGGCGGGGATCGCCGCTCGAGCCGTTCCGGCGTCCAGTACTCGTTGACGATCCGCTCGGCCTCCTCGGTCGAGACGTTCCGCTGCGCGCCGACACTCTCGTCCCACACGAGTGCGGACGTGCCGACATCGAATCGGTCTTCGCAGCGGATTCGGCAGAGGCCGGAATGGTAACCAGTATTGACGCGGCGAGCGCGAGGCCGGAAATAACGCCAATCATCGATCTTCGGGTAAATACCATTGTTCCCCCCGGAACTGATTTCCCATTTACTGGCGAGACCGCCAGTCAGTCATAGCACGCTACCGAGATCGATTTTGGTTCAACAACCGCCTATTTGGCACCTCGTCAATATTCCGCGTCGCATGGACACGGTCGCTGTCGACCACCCGATGCCTGACATTGCACGTCAGGTCGATAAGAGCTCCGTCCACACCGACGGCAAGGCCACCGAAGCGTCGCTAAGCCTGACCGAGAACGAGTCCACTGGTCGGAACACCGGTACCCGCGGTGACCAGAACGTGCTCTACGTCCGGCGACCTGGTTGACCGCGGTGCCGCGGACCTGCCGCACCGCCTCGGCGATGCCGTTCATGCCGTGCAGGTAGGCCTCGCCGAGCTGGCCGCCGTGCGGGTTGAGCGGCAGCTTGCCGTCCAGCTCCAGGTTGCCGTCCGCGACGAAGTGGCGTGCCTCGCCCCTGCCGCAGAAGCCCAGCTCCTCCAGTTGGACGAGCACGAACGGCGTGAAGTGGTCGTAGAGCACGGCGACGTCCACATCGGACGGACCGATGCCCGACTGCTTCCACAGGCCGCTGCGCCACCACGCCCATCTCGGGCAGGCCGGTCAGGTCGTCGCGGTAGTAGCTGGTCATCGTGAACTGGTCGGTGCCGCTGCCCTGCGCCGCGGCCTTGACGATCGCGGGCTTCTGAGGCAGGTGAGCGGGCGCGTTCGGCGCGAGGTGACGACGAGCGCGACGCCGCCGTCGCTCTCCTGGCAGCAGTCGAGGAGCCGGAGCGGTTCGGCGATCCAGCGCGACGACTGGTGGTCGTCGAGGGTGATCGGCCGGTTGTGGAACCACGCGTGCGGGGTTCGTGGCGGCGTGCTTGCGGTCGATCACCGCGACCCGGCCGAAGTCCTCCGAGGTGGCGCCGTACTCGTGCATGTAGCGGCGGGCGAACATGGCGACCATCGCGGCCGGGGTGCCGAGGCCCATCGGGTAGGACCAGCTGTTGTCGATGTTCGCGGCGGCGGCCGTCTGCACCTGGCCGAACCGGTGGCCCGAGCGTTCGTTGAACGCCCGGTAGCAGACCACGACCTCCGCCATCCCGGTCTGCACGGCCATGACGGCCTGCTGGACGGTCGCGCACGCCGCCCCGCCGCCGTAGTGCACCCGGCTGAAGAACGTCAGCTCCGGGATGCCGAGCTCACGGGCGACCGCGATCTCGGCGTTGGTGTCCATGGTGAAGCTGACGAGTCCGTCCACATCGGAGGGTTCGAGGCCGGCGTCGTCGAGTGCGTTGCGGACCGCCTCGGCGGCCAGCTGGAGCTCGCTTCGCCCGGACTCCTTGGAGAACTCGGTCGCGCCGATGCCGACGATCGCGGCGGTTCATGCGGGCACCTCGATCTTGACCGTGCCGACGACGTGGTCGCCGTGATCGGTCCGGCCGACCACCTCGATCGTGAGGTCGGCGTCGACGCGTTCGATCGACCTGGCCGAAGAACTTCAGCGTGTCGTAGGCGTAGCAGGGTGCGCCGAGCCGGATGTTCACCTGACGCACCAACGCTTCCGGGCCCGCCCAGTCCGTGACGTACCGCTGCACCAGGCCGGTCGTGGTGAGGATGTTGATGAAGATGTCCTTCGAGCCGCGTTTCACCGCGAGGTCGCGGTCGTGGTGCACGTCCTGGAAGTCACGGGTCGCGAGCGCCGTGCTGATCACGAACGTGGGCGTGGCCTCGACGTGCCACTCGGGCAGGGAATCACCGGTCCGCACGGGGCCTCCAGCTCGGCATCGTCAGGTCGTCGTCGACCTTGGTGAACACGACCTCGACGGGCAGGCCGACGCTCGGTTCGCCGTCGAGTTCGCCGAGCATCCGCACGCCCTCGTCGAGCTCGATCAGCGCGATCACGAACGGCGTCTGCTTGCCCGGCACCTGCGGGTGGTGGTGCACGACGTAGCTGTAGACCTCGCCGCGACCGTCCGAGACGAGGTACTTCGGTTTGGTGGCACCGCATTCCGGGCACATCGGGCCTGGTGGATGGCGTAGCAGGCCGCAGCCGCCGCACCGTTGGATGCGCAGCTCCTCCTGCCGCAGCCTTCCCAGAAGTACTCGGTGTCCTTGTTGATCGAGGGCCGGATCACCTGGGCCGGAGCGGCTTGCGGCTTGGCGACAGGCTTCTCGGCCGGGCGGAACTTCAGTACCCGGAACCGCATCTCGGCGACAGGTTCGTCCTCGACGTACCAGGTGCTCCTAGTGGTCACGAACCAGCCTTCACCCAGCGCCGTCTTCTTCGGCCCCGTCACGTCTTCGAGGAGAGTGGTGACCGACAGCTGCTCGCCGACCTTGAGATAACGGTGGTAGGTCTGGTCGCTGTTGGTGGCAACGACGGACGTGAAGCCCGCCTCGTCCAGGATGGCCATCATCGCGCCGAGCGGGTCGTCGTCCGCCCGCACGCCCTTCAGGCCGTTCATCGTCCAGACCTGGACCATCGCGGGCGGCGCGACCTCGGTGTAGCCGGGGTGCTCGTCGCCGATGGCTTCCAGCCAGTTGCGGATCATCGGCAGGTTCACCGGATCACGCGCCTGCCTCGGTGCCGACTCGCCCTGTTCCGCCACCCGCGCGGCTTCCTTCTCGATGTCGATCATCGCACCACCCTGGGAAGTTTCAGTCCGATCGAGGCGATGAGCTCCTGCTGGATCTCGTTCACTCCCCCGCCGAAGGTCAGCACGAGGTTGCGGCGGGCCTGGATGTCCAGCCAGCGCGCCAGTTCCGCGGTCTCCGGGTCGGCCGGGTCGCCGTGCCTGCCGACGACCTCCTCCAGCAGCCGGTTGACCCGTTGCATCCGGTCCGCGGCGAACACCTTGGTGGCGCTCGCGTCCGCCACCTCGACCTCGGCTCCGGCGACCTGCCAGTTGAGCAGCTCGTTCACCCGGTGCACGGCCTTGCACCTCGGCCAACGCCCGGCGCACGTCGGGAAGTTCGAGCAGGTTCCGTGTGCGCGGCCCAGCGGTGCACCCGTTCCAGCACCGCGCCGATCCGGCCGGACGGGCCGAGCATGACGCGTTCGTGGTTGAGCTGGGTGGTGATCAGCCGCCAGCCCTTGTTCTCCTCGCCGACGCGCATGCTCGTCGGCACCTGCACGTCGCTGTAGTAGGTGGCGTTGACGTGGTGCGCGCCGTCGCAGGTGATGATCGGCGTCCACGAGTAGCCGGGGTCGGTGGTGTCGACGATGAGGATCGTGATGCCGCGGTGCCGGTCCTCGGTCGTCCCGGTACGGCAGGCCAGCCACACGTAGTCCGACGCGTGCCCGCCCGTCGTGAACGTCTTCTGCCCGTTCACGACGTAGTGGTCGCCGTCGCGGACCGCCTTGGTGCGCAACGCCGCCAGGTCCGTGCCCGCGTCCGGTTCGGTGTAGCCGATGGCGAAGTGCAGGTCGCCGGCGAGGATGCGCGGCAGGAAGAACTCCTTCTGCTCCTTCGTCCCGAACGTCTGCAGCGTCGGCCCGACCGTCTGCAGCGTCACGTACGGCAGCGGCACGTCCGCACGCGCGGCCTCGTTGACGAAGATCTGCTGCTCGACCTGCCCGAACCCGCGCCCGCCGTACTCGACCGGCCACCCGACGCCGAGCCAGCGGTCCTCGCCGAGCTTGCGGACCAGGGTGCGGTAGGCCTCGTCGTGCCGGTCGGTGGTGCCCGCGAACGCGAGCCCGGAGAAGTACTCGCGCAGCTCGTCGCGCAGCTTCCGTTGCTCGGGTGTGAGGTCAATGAACATCGATCTCTCCCAACCGGTGGTCCGTGCCGCCGACGAACCGCGTCAGCTCCTTGGCCATGCCGTAGAACCGGTGCATCGGATAGGTGATGTCCAGGCCCAGGCCGCCGTGCAGGTGGTGGCAGGTGTGCACGGCGGGGAGTGCCTCGGCCGCGAGCCAGTACGCGGCGATGTCGAGGTCGTCGGGGTCGAGGCTCCAGCAGGCCGAGATCGTGGCGAGGTGCAGGGTCCGTGCGGCGATGTAGACGTCAGCGACCTGGCACGCCACCGCCTGGAAGGTGGACAGCGGTTTGCCGAACTGGTGGCGGGTGCCGACGTGGCGGACGGTCAGGTCGAGCGCACCCGCCAGGACTCCGTCCACCAACGCGCAGGCACCCGCCAACGCGTAGCGGCGGAGAGCGTCAGCCGCACCGACAAGCTCCTCGCCTCTGGCCTTTTCGAAGCGCACCGAGCTGTCCGAAATGGACACTTCAGGTTCCGCCGGGTCGACGACGAGCACTCCCGGCTCGTCGTCCAGCATCGCGGAGACCAGCATCCGTTGGGCGGTGGCGGCGTGTGGCACGTTGACCTTGACGCCGGAGACGATCCACGAGGTGCCGTCCCGCCGCGCCGCGGTGCGAGGTACCGCGGGTAACGGCAACGAAGGCTCGCTCAACGCCGCTGTCAGCACCGCCGTGTTGCTCGGTGACCAGCGGCAGCAACGAGTCCTGCTGCTCCGGCGTGCCGAACTGCGCGATCGGCAGCACGCCCAGAGCGAGAGTGGCCAGCGCGGGCACGTCCACCGCTCTCCGCCCGACCTCCGTGAGCAGCAGCGCTGTCTCCAGCATGCCCAGCCCGTGCCCGCCCAACCGCTCCGGCACGGCGAGCGAGAGCAAACCCGCTTCGCCCAAGGCTTTCCAGGGTGTTTCGTTCTCGCGGCCCAGCACGTCGGCGGCGAGCCGCGCGATCTCCTGCTGGGTGTCGTCGAGACTGAAGTCCATCAGTGCTCCCTCGGTAGACCGAGAATGCGTTCTCCGGCCAGGTTCATCAGGACCTGGGTCGTGCCGCCCGCGATGCTCAGGCACCGGGTGAGCAGGAACTCGTGCACCTGCGCGCTGCCCACCGCACCGTCGGGGCCGAGCTGTTCGACGGCGAACTCGGCGACGTCCTGCCGTTGCCGGACGCCGACCAGCTTGCGGACGCTGGACCCCGCGCCGGGATCCTGGCCGCTCAGCAGGAGCAGGCTCGCTCGCAGGTCGAGCACGGACACCGCGAGTCCCTGTGCCACCAGCTCCCCGAGTCGTTCCGCGTGCGTCCGGCTCGACCGGGCGAGCCAGCAGCCGTTCCAGCGGCCTCGCCCAGCGCCGAGCCCATCGCGACCCGTTCGTTCGCGAGGGTGGTGCGGGTGAGCCGCCAGCCGTCGTTCACCGCGCCGACCACGCAGTCGTCCGGCACGAACACGTCGTCGAGGAAGACCTCGTTGAACCGGGCCTCGCCGGTGATCTCCCGCAACGGCCGCACGTCGATGCCGGGAGTGCGCATGTCGACGAGGAAGTAGGTGATGCCCTTGTGCTTCGGCGACGTCGGGGTCGGTGCGGGCGAGGCAGATCGCCCAGTCGGCCTGGTGCGCGAGCGAGGTCCACACCTTCTGGCCGGTGAGCCGCCAGCCGCCGTCGGCCCTGCATCGCCCTGGTGCGCAACGACGGCCAGGTCCGAACCGGCTTCCGGTTCGCTGAACAGCTGGCACCAGGTGATCTCGCCGCGCAACGTCGGGTGCACGAACCGTTCCTGCTGCTCGGCGGTCCCGTGGCGGAGGATCGTCGGCCCCGCCCACGCGCCGATCACCAGGTCCGGCCTGCGCACCCCGGCGCGGGTGAACTCGTCGTCGATCACCAGCTGCTGCGCCGGTGAGGCGTCCAGACCGTACGGACGCGGCCAGTGCGGCACGAGGTAACCGCTGTCCGCCAGCCGTTCCCGTTGCGCGGCCGGATCGAGCGCGGCGATCTCCTCGGCGAACGCGCCGCACCGCGGGATCGCCTTCCAACTCGACGGAGCAGCGATCGACGGGCGCCCTCCGAGCGCCAACTAGGCCACGCGTCGGCGCCATCGCGCGGTACCACCGGCGAGTTGCCGCAACGCCAGCGCCCGGCGCAGGTACCGGTGCGCGTCGTGCTCCCAGGTGAAGCCGATGCCGCCGAGGACCTGGATGCAGTCCTTGGCGTTGCGGACGGCCGCGTCCAGCGCCACGGCGGCCGCGACCGCCGCCGCCAGCGGGTCCGGGGCGTCGGGCGGCGTCCCACGCGACCGCGCTCGCCTGCTCGGCCCGGCACAGCATCTCGACGCAGAGGTGCTTCACGGCCTGGAACGACCCGATCGCGCGGCCGAACTGCTCACGCTGCTTCGCGTACGTCGACCGCGGTGTTCAGGCACCACGCGGCGACCCCGCTCGCCTCGGCGGCCATCAGCGTCACCGCGAGATCGGTCGGGTCCTCGACGACCTCGCCGGGACCGTTCACCACCACCGATCCCAGCGAGCGGGACAGGTCGACGGCGTCGAGCTCGCGCGACCGTCACCTGGTCGGCGCGCACGAGCATCCAGGTGTCCGTGTGGACAAGCAGGTGCGTCGCCTCGGCCGCGCCCACGACGTGCCCGGTCGGAGAACCCGAAGCCGAACACACCCTCGCGGCCGGGGAACAGGACGCTCGCGAGCGCCGTGGGCAGCACCGGACCTGGCACGAGGTGCTCGGCGGCCGCCTCCAGCATCACCGCGAGGTCGACGACACTCCCGCCCTCGCGCACCACGTCGAAGAGACCGACGCGGACGAGGTCACGCCCACTCGCCCTTCGCCGCTGCTGCCACGCTGTCCCGCAGGGCGTGATGTTCGTCGGTCATGGCGATCGGCATGCGGCCTCCTCCAGGACATGAAGAAGTTTATAGAACGTGTTCTAATTCCGGCAACAGATCATGCCTGGGAAAACGGTCGGGTACGATGAGCGGGCCGGTGCAACACGTTCCAGGAGGATCATCTCCGTGCCACCTTCGAAGTCGCGTACGGACGCGCTCATGGCGGGCGACGAGCTCAGCTCGGCCTCCCAGCGCGAGCGGCGCAAGCGGATCGTCGACGCGACCATCGCGCTGGCGTCCAAGGGCGGGTTCGACGCCGTTCAGATGCGGACCGTGGCCGACCGCGCCGACGTCGCACTGGGCACGCTCTACCGCTACTTCCCGTCGAAGGTCCACCTGCTGGTGTCGAGCCTCGCGGTCGAGCTGGAGCGCGCGCAGGAGAAGATGGACCGCGCGACCGTCCCCGGCGACAGCCCCTACGAGCGCGTGCTGTTCGTGCTCGGCCGGATCACCCGCGGCCTGCAGCGCAACCCGCACCTCACCGAGGCGATGACGCGCGCGTTCACCTTCGCCGACGCCTCGGCGGGCGCGGAGATCGACCGGGTCGCGCTGCTGATGGAGACGATGTTCACCAGGGCGATGACGGACGACGCGCCGACGGACGAGCAGAAGGCCATCGCCAGGGTGATCAGCGACGTGTGGCTGTCCAACCTGGTCGCCTGGGTGACCCGCCGCGCCACCGCGACCGACGTCGCGAACCGCCTCGAGCTCACCGTCCGGCTGCTCCTGGCCTGATCAGCGAAAAGACGACCCGTCACACCGCGGTGTGGCGGGTTGTCCGTGCTGTTCGTCAAGAAACCGATCCGACGACGGGTTCCAAGTGGACCCATGGGCGGGCAAGATCGCCGGCGGGCGCCCCGACAACGAGACCATGAATACTTAATTTAGTATTTATTATTGACTCGGTTGAGAGACCACACGCATGCTGTGGCCCTCAACGACGAGAGGTACCCGGTATGCCGAGAACGCTGCTGACCGCGGCCGCTATCGCCCTGACGTTGCTGACGCCCACCTGCTGCCGCGGCACCTGCCGCACCCGTGGAGCACGCGGGTGTCGACCAAGGCGCGCCCACCTACTACGACAGCGGCATAGCCCGCACTCCGTACATGGGCTGGAACTCCTACTTCGCTGTCGGCGCGGCCTCCGAGGAGAAGGTGCTCGGGGTCGGCGACTTCCTCGTCAGCAGCGGGCTCGCGAAGGCCGGCTACGACATCGTGTGGATCGACGGCGGGTGGAACGCGAGTCCGCCGCGCAACGGCAGCGGCAAGCTCCTGACCCGACCCGGCCCGGTTCCCGTCCGGGCTCGCCAAGCTGGTGGAGGTGTTGCACGGCAAGGGACTGCGTGCGGGCATCTACACCGACGCGGGCGCCTCGGACGGCAAGAACTGCGCGGCCGGCAGCGGTGGCGGCTACTACGAGGCGGACGCGAAGCAGTTCGCCGACTGGAAGTTCGACGCCATCAAGATCGACTTCCTGTGCGGGATCGCGCAGAACATGGACCCGGCGGTCGCGTTCACGCAGTTCTCGGCGGCGGTGCAGAAGGCCGGGCGCAAGATGATCCTCAACCTCTGCAACCCGGTCACCGACGAGTGGGGCGTGCCGCACGGGCCGCACCAGACCGCTTACGTCGCCTACCAGTACGGCCCGCGCGTCGGCGACTCGTGGCGTACCAGCACCGACGTCGCGTTCGGCACGCCGTACGAGGGCATCTGGCGTGACGTGCTGCGCAACATGGACCGCAACCTCTACCGCCCCGGCGCGCAGGGACCCGGCCACTACAACGACCCGGACTACCTGATCCCGATGCGCAAGACGGAGCAAGGCACCTACGAGCTCAACGAGGAGGAGTCGACCAGCCAGCTCGTCATGTGGTCGGTGATGGCCTCCCCGCTGATCATCGGTTCGGACCCGCGCACGCTGCCGCCGTCGATGATCGACACGCTGAAGAACCCTGAGATCATCGCGGTCGACCAGGACCCGCTGGCCATCCAGGGTGTCCAGGTCGCGAGCAACGTGTACAGCAAGGTGTTGTCCGGCAAGGGTGAGCGGGCGGTGGCGCTGCTCAACCGCGGCGAGGCGCCCGCCGAGATGACGGTGAACTTCGCCGACACCGGCCTCAAGGGTGACATCGCGATCCGCGATCTGCGGGCGCGTGCCGACCGCGGCACCGCCACCGGTTCGTACACCGTGACCGTGCCCGCGCACGGCACCGCGTTCCTGAAGCTGCGCGGCGAGACCGCCGTGCCCGGCACCGACCTGGGCGGCACCACGTCCGCGAGCCCGGCGCTGGTCAGGTGGGACGACCAGAACGCGGCGGTCTTCGCGCGGGACACGTCCGGACGCTTGCAGCAGCGGTCGATGGTGGGCGGCGAGTGGCGCGGCTGGGTCACGCTCGGCGGACCGAAGAACGGCCAGATCCTCGGCCAGCCCTCCGCGTTCGCCAGTGCCGGTGGCCGCATCGACCTCTTCGTCCGCGGCACCGACAACGTTGCCTACCAACGGACTTACCGCAACAACAAGTGGGGCAACTGGACGTCGCTCGGCGGCACGCTGACCGACTCGGTGTCGGTGGCGAATGCGAGGACGAGCAGGCTGGGCGGCGGCACGTAACAACCGGGTGTTCCGGGTGTCGGCGCGCGAGGGCGAGTTCGTGTTGAAGGTGTCCCCCGGCGATCAGCCGGGGCTGACGTACGAGCGATCTCTGATGCGCACCGAGACCGAGTTCTGCACGCTCGGATCCGCGGTCGCGCCAGTGCCGCAGGTCGTGCACACCGACTTCTCCCGCTCCCTGGTGGACGGTGACGTCATACTGGCCACTTGCCTGCCCGGCGCACCGTTGTACGGACGGTCCGATGTGGACCGACCGCGGATCCGGCGCCAACTGGGCTGCGCGGTGGCAGCACTGCACGACGTGACCGGACCTGGCTTCGGCTATCCCCAGCTCGGGCTGCACGAGACGTGGACCGAGGCGTTCTTCGGGATGTTCGACGCCGTGCTGGCCGACGCGGATCGTTACGGCGTCCCACTTCCGGAGATTCGCTCGCTCGTGCACCGGCACGCGGCACGGTTCGACGAGGTCGCCCGACCGGCGCTGGTGCACTTCGATCTATGGGACGGCAATGTTCTCGCCGACGAGACCGGCCTGGTCGACGGCGAACGCGCGTTCTGGGGCGATCCAGTGGCGGATTTCGTCTCGTTGGCGTTGTTCCGTGAGATCGATGCGGACTTCCTCACGGGCTACGGTGCCGAGCTCGCCGACCGCGTCCGGCTTGCGGCGCCACCGAACAGATAGGTGAACATCAGCAGGAACACGATCGGCGCGATCGTGACGTCCATCAGCTGCTCGGGGTTCTTGCGGATCTTGAGAATTCCGCGCCACGCAAGGGAGAAGCCGTGGCGCACTCCGCTGCCATGGCGATCGTGGTCATACCAGGCTCCCTCGGTGTCTTGCCGGTGAGCGCAAGGAACACCTCGTCGAGCCACGGCAGCCGCAACGCCAGCTCGTCCGCGATGATCCCGGCCTCGTCCAGCTTCCGGACCAAAGTGGACAGCAGCACCGGGTCCCGCGACGGGCGCGGTGAGCAACCCCGTGTCGTCGTCCCGGTTCGGCTGGACCCCGCTGAGGTCGCCGAGGATCCGCTCCACGGCGCCGAGGTCGCGCAATGACGTCGGCCGGACCTGCAACGTCTGCCCGCCCGACGCGCCGCTTCAGCTCGTCCGGCCTGCCCTTCGGCCACGACCTTGCCGTGGTCGAACACGGTGATCGTGTCCGCGAGCTGGTCGGCCTCCTCCAGGTACTGCGTGGTGAGCAGGACCGTCGCGCCGTCGGCGACGAGCTTGCGCACCACCGCCCACACCTCGTTGCGGGCGTGCGGGTCGAGTCCCGTCGTCGGTTCGTCCACTTCGAGGAGCTGCGGACCTGGCCGATGCCCAGCCGGAACGCCCGCAGGTCTTCCTCGCCACGCTCCGGCCCGGTCTCCGCGCGCGCCGCGCCGCGGGCGACGTTCGCGGCGAACCTGTGCAACGCCGGGTCCTTGACCACGTCGTGTCCCCCGAGCCGTAGCGTGTCACGGTGCCGGTGGCGCAGCAACGTGGCCAGCACCCGCACCGCCGTGGTCTTGCCCGCGCCGTTCGGCCCGAGCACTCCCACGACCTTCCCCTCCGGCACCTCGAGGTCCACCCCGTCCAGGGCTTTGGTCTCCCCGTAGTGCTTGACCAGGCCTTCTGCCCTGATCGCCAGTGTCATCGCGCGTTCCTCCCCTGTGTCGAGGAGGACTCTGCGCCCGCGCGCCGGCAGGGCGCGCACAGCTCGCTGTCAGCGGCTGGCAGCGCCTGACAGCACCCACCAGGAATCCATCCGCGGCACCACCGTCACCTCACCTCGCGCTGCACGGCTCGAGTGGAACAGGAAGCCGGCGATCCCCGCCGCGCCCTGCATCCAGCCGATTCCCGGTGGCAGCAGGGACTCCTCTTCGCGGTGCTCGATGAACCGCCAGCAGACGCCGGAACCGTCCGGCACCGCGCGTTCGACCAGCACGTCCGCCAGGTGCAGCGCGAACGCCAGGTCTTTCTGTTCACCGGTCCGGTGCGACGCGTCCAGCAGCAGGTCCCCCACGCCCGCCGTGCCGCAGCAGCGACCGTCGTTGTCCCAGAAGCCGGGGTGCAGGCGCTCGGGCAGGCCGCTCGCGCGGACGGTGTGCAGGCACCGCCGATGCCACTCCGCGTTGGGCACACCGGCCACTTCGGACACACCCGCGTGCTCCAGCGCGAGCCACAGCAACGAGGTTCCGGCCGGGCCGTGACACCAGCCGTAGCTGAACTCCTCGTAACCGTCCGGGAGCGGAATCCCCAGCGGCGCCCGGAAACCGTCACCGACCTCCGCCAGCGTCACGAGGTGCCGCGCGCCCGCGGCCGCGGCGTCGACCAGCTCGGGCAGGCCGAACTCGGCGCCGGCCACCGCCAGCGCGGTCGCGACACCCGAGAGCCCGTGCGAGAAGTTGGGCATCTGCCGTTCCCTCGTCGAGAACCTCGACGGGACCATGCGCCAGTTCAGGCCGTCAGCCGTGACCTCCCGCTCGGCCAGCAGCACCTCGGCCGCCACCTTGGCGAGCTCGTCCGCGCCCTCGGCGCCGTGGCGCCGTGCCCACACCGCGCCGAGCAGGATCCCCGCCGTGCCGAGCACGACGTCGTTCACACGGGCGTCGTCGAGGTATCGCCCCTCGGTGAAGGTCTGCGGCCATCCGTCCGGTGTCACCAGTTCGAGAATCCTCGAGACGGCGGCACCCGGTGCGGGCGCGCCCAGCGCGGTCACCGTGCCGATCACGCTGACCAGCCCGTTGAAGAGGCTGTAGTCGGTGGACGTCTCGATCCCCGCGACGACCTGGGCGCTGATCGCGTCCGCCAGCCGCTGCTCCTCTTCTGTCCACCCGCGACTCAGCCGGATCTCCGCCAGCGCGCACGCCAGCCCGCCGACGCCTCCGTACATGCCGTTCCGGTGGTCCGGGTCCAGCTCGGCGCCCGGCGACTCCGGAATCCACACGGCGCCGTCGTCGTATCGCACCTGGTCCAGCACCCACCGCCAGGCAGACTCGGCGGTGCGCAGGTAAGTATCGGCCTGATCCCCAGTCATCGGCCGATCATCACATTTCCGGCGCCGCTAGGCGGGGTTTGTTCCGATGACCACCGTGCAGTAGCACTCCTCCGACGTCCTGACCTGCGGAGTCAGCCCGTTGTCCGCCATCGCCGCGGCGGTGAGCGGCGCCTGGTGCTCGCTCGTCTCGATCAGCAGACGACCACCGGGCGCGAGCCAGTGCCGTGCCCCGGCGGCGACCCTGCGGTGCACGTCGACGCCGTCCGCGCCGCCGTCCAGCGCGACCATCGGCTCGTGGTCACGGGCCTCCGGGGGCATCATCGCGATCTCGTCGGTGGGCACGTACGGCGCGTTGACGACCAGGATGTCCACCCGCCCGCGCAACGTGGCAGGCAGCGGTTCGTACAGATCACCCTCGTACACCTGGCCCCGCTCGGCGACGTTGCGGCGAGCGCACTTGACCGCCGCGGGTTCGATGTCGGCGGCGTGCAGCTCCGCGTTCTCGACCCTGGCCGCGACCGCCAGTCCCAGCGCACCGGCACCACAGCAGAGGTCGAGCACCACCGCGCCACTTCGTGCTCCCTCGACGGCCTGCTCCACCACGAAGGCCGAGCGTTGGCGCGGCACGAACACACGTGCGTCGATCTCGATGCGATGACCCAGGAACTCCGCCCACCCGACGATGACCTCGAGTGGTTCGCCCTCGACGCGGCGCCGCACCATCTCCCGCAACTGCTCGGGAGATGGTGCGGCGTCAAGAAGCAGACGTGCCTCGTCCTCGGCGAACACACACCCTGCGGCGCGCAGAGTGGCTACGACATCGGACTCCGTGGAAGGCATGACCGCCAGTAGATCAGACGAACGGAACCGCGTAGATGTGGCTCATGTCCGAGTCGTGCTTGGCCGCGGAACCACGTGAGTCGGTCAGGCCGACCGCGACTCCCTGCACCGCGCCCGTTTCACCGGACAGTCACCGCACCATGACGTAGGCGTTGAACCGCGTGATGCAGCCGTTGCCCGTCCGGACCTGGAAGTCCGGCTTGTGCAACGGCACGGAGACGTGGTGCACGTAGTAGGGAACGGTCAGCGTCTCGCTGGTGGAGTTGTCCGAGTGGCACAGCGTCCCGTCGGCCTTCCACTGGTTGACGTAGAGCGTGAACGACGCCCTGGACGAACCGTTCTTGTCACACGGCCCGTTGGGGTGACAGATCATGTACTCGTTGTCCCCGAACACACTCAGCCCCTTGAAGCCGGGCGCCAGGTCGAACGTCGGCAACGCGGGATCGCGGAGGATCGGGCCCGCGGCGTTCACGTTGTGCACGCCGCGCGCGGTGCTGGCCTGCGCGGGTTCACCGGTGGTGGTGTTGTCGACCGACGTGTCGGCGAACCACAGCGAGCCGCTGACGAGACGGACCATCGAGTTGTCGTAGCCCAGCGAGGCCGTGCGAATGTAGGCGGTGCAGGTGACGGTGCCCGTGACGCCGGGGTGCACCAGGTACCGGGTGGTCAGCGAGGTGTCCTCCCACTGTGGACTTCCGCTGCCCTTGTGGTAGACGTTCTGGCCCAGCACCATGTCCTTGCTGCCGCCCGCCCACTTGCAGACGATCTCGTTGTCGAACAACGTGCGAATCGTCGCGTTGTTCACCCGCATCACCGAGACCACGTAGGCGGTCTGGGTGCTGGTCATGTTCAACGTGACCGACCCGAGCGCCACGACGTTCTGCTCGGACTTCGACCCGTCACGCGGAATGCCCGGCCCCAGCACGGTCTGCGGTGTGAAGGTGACGCTCGTGGCCGCCGAGGCCTGCGGGACGTGCACCACGACCAACGCCATTGTCATCGCGGCTATCAGCGACAGAACTTTTCTCACGCCTATCCCTCCAAGATCACGGACTCCCCCGCCGTCGACCCGTCCCGCGTCTCGACACTGAACCTGTTGCGCGCCAAGGCTCCCGGCATCGCCCGGCCCAGCCTGGTCTCCTCGTGGTCAGGGTCGATCGACCAGTTGCTGCTCTCGTTCCCCTCCTACGGCGTGCACACGGCCGAGCTGGCGGCGGGCTACCGTTCGGTGATCGACGCGATGCGGCCGGAGACCAGGTTCATCGTGGTGCACCACGAAAGCGACCGGGCGACCGTCGAGTCGTGGTTCGGCGAGCGGCCGGTGGAGTACGTGCCGATGCCCGACTACGTGGACTTCACGGACTGGGCCGAGGACGGCTACCTCGCCCTCGTCGACCAGGACGAGGACGAGACGTACCTGCTGGAACCGTGGACACCCAGCTGTCGCACCTGCACCCGAGCCCCTTCGTCAGCCTCAACCGGGCGGTCGCGATCGCGGAGCTCGACGGGCCCGAGGTCGCCCTGGCCGAGGTCGACCGGCTCCCGTTGACCGGCTACCACGCGTTCCACGCGACGCGGGCTGATCTGCTGCGGCGGTTGGGCTGGAGCACCGACGCGCGGGCGGAGTACGACGCGGCCATCGCGGCGACCGAGAACCCCGCCGAGCGGGCCTACCTGGCTCGACGCCGGGGATCGCTGGCGACGTAGCCTGGCGCGGGTGACCCCACCTGCGCCGCTGACCCTCCCGCCCGCGGATGCCCCCGCCTCCGAGACGTGGGTCCGCGAACGCGCCGCCCACGGTCTGGGTGCTGCGCGGGCGCTGGCCGACCGGCTCCGCGAGGAGAAGCCCGCTGACGCGCTGGAGGCCCTGCGGATCTGGGACGAGCTCAGCCTGCACCTGTCCGATGTCGACGCCGCCGGCTCCTTGTTCAGCAACGTGCACCCCGAGGAGTCGGTCCGGGAGGTCGCCGAGCAGGCCGAGCAGGACGTGCAACGCCTGCAGACCGAGCTGGGCCTGGACCGCCGACTCCACGACGTGTTCGCGGCCCTGGACAGGAGCGGGTTGGACGCCCAGGCCACGCGTCTGCTCGACAAGACCCTCGAGGACTTCCGCCGGGCAGGGGTCGACCTCGACGACGCGAGTCGCGAACGGATCTCGCGCATCAACGAACGGCTGACCGAGCTCGGTCAGGAGTTCTCCAAGACCATCCGCGACGACGTGCGCAGCATCCGGGTCGCACCCGAGCGGCTCGACGGCCTGCCGCAGGACTGGTTGGCGACCCACCCGGTCGACGAGGACGGGTTGGTGCGGGTCACGACCGACTACCCCGACGTCGTCCCGGCCCGGACCTTCGCCCACGACGCCGACGTACGCCGTGAGATCGTCACGGCCTTCCTCGACCGCGGCTGGCCGCGCAACCACGACCTGCTCGTGGAGATGTTCGACCTGCGCCACGAGCTGGCGGGCCTGGTGGGTCATGAGGACTGGGCGTCCTACGACGCCGCGGTCAAGATGATCAAGGAGGGCTGGGCGATCCCCGAGTTCATCGGGCGCATCGCCGCTGCCGCGCAGGAGCCGGCCGACCGCGACCTCGAAGTCCTCCTCGAGCGACTTCGCCAGGACGTGCCGGAGGCGAGCGTGATCGACGCCGCCGACGCCACCTACTACGAGGAGGTGGTCCGCAAGGAGCAGCTCGAGGTCGACGCTCAGGTGGTGCGTACCTACCTGCCCTTCCAGCAGGTCCACCGCGGGCTGCTCGAGGTCACCGGACGCCTGTTCGGCCTGCGCTACGACGCCGTCCCGGACGCGCCCGTCTGGGCCGAGGACGTGACCGTCCACGACGTCGTCCGACTCTCCGACGGTGAGGTGATCGGGCGCATCTACCTCGACCTGCACCCCCGCGAGGGCAAGTACAAGCACGCCGCCCAGTTCACCTTGACCGAGGGGATCGCCGGTCGGCAGCTGCCCGAGGGGGTGCTGGTCTGCAACTTCACCCGCGGGCTGATGGAGCACCGCGAGGTCGTCACGCTGTTCCACGAGTTCGGCCACCTGGTCCACCACGTGCTCGGTGGGGCGGCGCAGTGGACCAGGTTCGCGGGGGTCGCCACCGAGTGGGACTTCGTGGAGGCGCCCAGCCAGATGCTGGAGGAGTGGGCGTGGGACCCCGACGTGCTCGCGGGCTTCGCCGTCAACGAGGCGGGTGAGCCGATCCCGGCCGAGCTCGTCGAGCGGATGCGCACCGCTCACGACTTCGGCAAGGGCCTCAACGCCCGGGTGCAGATGTTCTACGCCGCGATGTCCTACTGGTTCCACACCGACCGCCCGCGCGACCTCACCGAGCGGATGAAGCAGCTGCAGGCGACCTACTCGCCGTACCCCTACATCGAGGGCACGCACATGTTCGCCAGCTTCGGTCACCTCGGCGGCTACTCCTCGGCCTACTACACCTACATGTGGTCCCTGGTGATCGCCAAGGACATGTTCAGCGCCTTCGACCCGGCCGACCTGTTCGCTCCCGAGGTGGCGGCCCGCTACCGCGACGAGGTGCTTGCGCCCGGCGGGGCCCGCGACGCCGCCGACCTGGTCGAGGCCTTCCTCGGACGGCCCTACACCTTTGACGCCTACGCCGCGTGGCTCGCGCAGTAGCGACCTGATGGCGACCGAGCGGCAGCGCTTCCGAGGCGCGATCGCCGGCGTCGGCACGACCAGCGGGGTGCGGGTCGTGGTGGGGCGGTGGCAGGAGTCGCCGTACGGCACGTTCGCCGATGCGATGGTCGAGACACCCGCCGGCCACCGGGTCCTGGTGGCACCGTCCCAGGAGGTGGCCGACTTCGTGGCGGGGACCTACACCTTCGACGAGGTCCGGGTGGAGCCCATCAGCGTCACGGGGTGGCGGGTGCGCTCGCCCTCGCTGACCCTCGACCTGGAGACCGCGGCCGGACCGGGCTCGGTCGGCTGCTCCGGCTGGTGCCGGTTCGCGTGGCGGAGTCGCCGGCCTGGTGCACCGTCACCGACCCGGTCGCGCGCGTGGTGCTGCGCGGGGTGCGCACGCGAGGGACGGCGGGCGGCTCCCGCCGCGAGTGGTACGGCGCCACCGACGTCCACCGGGTCGTCTCGGCGCGGGGCAGCTTCGACGGGGCGGACCTCGGCGCGCTCGCGCCGGTGCACCCGCCGCCGCGGTTTGGCTTCTCCTCGACCCCGCGCACCCCGTCGGTGACCGAGGTCGTCACCACCGTGGAGACGACCGGTCCTGAGGCGGGTCGAGGAAGTGCTGGGTCGATCCGACCCACGTGGTGAGTCGGATCAACCCGCGAGCGCCGGGATGACCTGCTCGCTCATCAGCCGCAGGCTCTCCCACGACGGCTCGGGCGGCAGCCCGCCGCAGGCGGGGTGGGAGGTGACGAGCCTGATCTCGCGGGCCCGACAGCGCGCGACCAGCTCCTCGGGGGTGAGCACGACGTAGACCCCGGCGGCCTTCATCTCGTCGACGTTGGTCGAGGAGTCGATGACGTACGACGCGTTCGTGCCGTGCCACTCGGCGTAGGACCTCGCGTCAGCGAGCAGGTGGTGGCCGTGGTGTCCCCAGAACGCCTCGGGGTCCTCGGCGCAGTACACGTTCGCCGGTCCGCGAGGAGCGAGCAGCACGAAGCCGGGCTCGCGGCCCTGCGCGCGGCACTCCGCCTCGTAGGTCTCCTTGAGCACCGGGTCGCCGTGCTGGGGCTGGAAGTGCAGCCCCAGCCGCGCCGCGCGTCGAGCAGCGGCCAGCGACCCGCCGCCGTAGAAGAGGACCGGGTGGGGCTGCGAGTAGGGCCCCGGCGTCACGTGACCGTCCGACCACGCCGCCAGCATCCGGGTGATCCGGTCCTCGATGTCGCGGCCTCGGGTCTCCCACGCGACGCCGTAGAGGTCGTACTCCTCGCGGCGGTAGCCCAGCCCGAGGGTGTAGCTGACCCGGCCACCGCTCAGGTGGTCGAGGACCGCGATGTCCTCGGCGAGCCGCACCGGGTCGTAGAGGTTGACCAGCAGCGCCGACACCGAGATCGGGATCGTCGTGGT
Organism: uncultured Actinomycetota bacterium; assembly: GCA_963767915.1. Lineage (GTDB taxonomy): Bacteria > Actinomycetota > Actinomycetes > Propionibacteriales > Nocardioidaceae > Nocardioides. Next base: position 522,878 of record CAVYFR010000004.1, on the reverse strand, counting down.
GACGGCCGCGAAGGCGGCCGCGACCGGCAGCGGGCTCGGCAGGTAGCCGTCGTCGGAGGCGTGGTGCTCGGAGAGCATCAACGCCGTGTGCCCGTGGCTCTCGACGTACGTCGCCTGCTCCAGCGACCGGGCGAAGATCTCCCGCCGGGCCTCGCGGCCGGCCCCCGGTGCGCGGAAGTCGTAGCGGACGACGAACTGGGTGGCCATCCGCGCAGCCTCTCAGGCGCTATAGGTCGATCGCCCGGTTGACCCAGACCGAACTGACCTCCATCCCGACCTTCTCGTAGAGCCCGAGCGCACCGGTGCGGGTGTCGGTCGACAACGCCGACCTGACCGCGCCTCGGTCGCGGGCCGCGGCGAACGCGTCGACCAGCAGGGCCTGGGCCAGCCCCTTGCCGCGCTGGTCCTGGCGGGTGCCGAGGCGGTCGACGTACCCCTCCGGGCCACCGGGGTTCTCGCTGGTGAGCAGGATCAGGGCGAAGGCGACGATCTCACCGGACGGGTCGGTGACCACGCGCAGGTTCCACGGCTCGAAGCCCGGCCGGGCGGGCACGACGGCCAGCCAGTCCTCGAAGGACTGGCGCTCGCGCACCGACCACTCGAGGAAGGCGTCCTCGTTGAGGGTCCACACCGCCTCGTAGTCGTCCTGGGTGGCCTCGCGCAGGGAGTAGCCCTCGGGCAGCGGGCGCTCCGGCACCGTCGCGCCCTCGGGGAGCGCGAGCACCCAGCTGGTCCACCGCAGGCGGTATCCGAGCTGCTCCAGCAGGCGGTCGCCCGGGGAGCCCTGCGGGACCGGCATGCCGATGACCGTCGCCCCCTGACGCCGGGCGAGCTCCTGCATCGCGTGGGCCAGCCACGTCCCGATCCCACGACCGCGGTGGTCGGGGTGGACCGCGGCGTCGCCCCGGTCGGCGCCGGTCGCCTCGGCGTACCCGACCATCAGGTCGCCGTCGAAGACGCCGACCGAGCTGCTCGCCAGGTCGTAGGACGGTCGCTGCCAGTCGGCGACGATGTCGGCCTCCTCGATGACGACGTCACCGGTGTCGGCGAGCTCCTGGGCGGCCATCAGCTCATAGACCGCTCGCGAGTCCGACGGCTCCAGCGGGCGATGGGTCAGACCTTGGGGCAGGGCCTCGGGCAGGTCGTCGAGCATGCTCATGGCGCCCATCCAATCGCTCGTGCGCCCCGGGTTCACCCGATTTAGCGCTGACCCGTCACCTATATGCGACGGGTCAGCGGTGAGTTCGGTGACCCGTCACTTGTATGCGACGGGTCAGCGGTGGATCAGGCGTCCTGGATGGCGGAGATGTCGAACTCGAGCTTGATCTTGTCCGAGACGAGCACCCCGCCGGTCTCGAGGGCGGCGTTCCAGGTGAGGCCCCAGTCCTTGCGGTTGACGGTGGTCTCGCCCTCGAAGCCCACGCGGAGGTTGCCGAAGGGGTCGCGGGCCGAGCCGGTCTCCTCGAAGAGGATCGTGACCGGGTTGGTGATGCCCTTGATGGTGAGGTCGCCGGCGACGGTCCACTCCTGGCCGTCGCGAGAGACCTCAGACGAGGTGAAGGTGATCTCCGGGTTGTCCTCGGCCCCGAAGAAGTCGCCTGAGCGCAGGTGGTTGTCGCGGTCGGCGGAGCCGGTGCTGACGCTGGTGGTCGAGATCGTGAGCTGGACCGAGGAGGCGGCAGGGTTCGCAGTGTCGATGCGCGCTGTTCCGCTGAAGTCCTCGAACTGGCCGCGGACCTTGGTGACCATCGCGTGGCGCGCCACGAAGCCCAAGCGGCTGTGGGAGGTGTCGATCGTGTAGCTGCCGGTGACGTCGTCGATGACGGCGGTGGGGGTGTCGAAGTCGGTGTTCATGGGATCTCCTCGGATTGGTTGAACTGTCAACCACGCAGAACCGGACCCTGGTCCGATTCATTCCCCGATCTTCCCGGTCGCTTCTCAGCGGAACGCCGACTCCCCCGTGAGCGCCTGCCCGATGACGAGCTGGTGCACCTCCGAGGTGCCCTCGTAGGTCAGCGACCGACTCGAGGTTGTTGGCGTGCCGCAGGGGTGAGTGGTCCAAGGTGATGCCGGCGGCGCCGAGGATGGTGCGGCACTCGCGGGCGATGGCGCAGCGCCTCGCGGGTGTTGTTGAGCTTGCCGACGCTGATCGCCTGCGCAGCCCACCTCCCCGAGCTCGCCCCTCGTCCTTGAGCCGCCCGAGGTGCAGGGCCAGCAGCATGCCCTTGCCGAGCTCGACCGCCATGTCGGCCAGCTTGGCCTGCGTGAGCTGGTAGGAGGCCAGGGACCGGTCGAAGATGCGCCGGTCCGCGCGCGTAGGCGATCGTCGTCTCGAGGCTGTCACGGGCGGCGCCGAGCGCACCGAAGACGATGCCGAACCGGGCCTCGGTCAGGCACGACAGCGGCCCGGAGAGCCCCCGGGCCCCGGGCAGGACGGCCGAGCCGGGCAGCCGGACGTCGTCGAGGGCCAGCTCGGAGGTCACCGATGCACGCAGGCTCAGCTTCTGCTTGATGTCGGTCGTCGTGAATCCGGGGTGCCTCGGTGGCACGACGAAGCCGCGGATGCCGTCTTCGGTGCGCGCCCACACCGACCGCCACGTCGGCGACCGAGCCGTTGGTGATCCACATCTTGGAGCCGTTGAGCACCCAGTCGTCGCCTCCCGCCGCGCGTGGGTGCGCATCCCGCCGGGGTCCGAGCCGAAGTCGGGCTCGGTCAGCCCGAAACAGCCGATCGCCTCACCGGTGGCCATCCGCGGCAGCCACTCGGCCTTCTGCTCCTCGCTCCCGTGCCGGTGCAGATCGCGAACATCGCCAACGAGCCCTGCACCGAGACGATCGAGCGCAGCCCCGCGTCGCCCGCCTCGAGCTCCAGGCACGCCAGGCCGTACGCCGTAGCGCTCGTGCCGGCGCAGCCGTACCCCTGCAGGTGCATGCCCAGCAGCCCGAGCTTCCCGAGCTCGAGCGCGAGGTCGCGCACCGGCGCCGCGCCGGCGTCGTACCAGCCGGCGATCTCGGGCCGGAGCCGCTCGTCGACGAGCGTCCGGACGGTGTCGCGGATGGCTCGTTCTTCGACGCCGATGAGTGAGTCGGTGTCGATCAGGTCGAGCGGGGCCAGGGGAGCGCGGGTCACCGCCCCATGATGGCGGTGCTCAGGCGGCGTGGGTGACGACCGTGGTCACCGGGGGCATGCCCGCGACCGGCACCGGCAGGCCCCAGTGCGCCTCCATGCGCACCCGGCCGTCCGCGTCGCGCACCGCCACCCAGCTGAGAGCGGGTCGGTCGGACACCTGTGGTTCCTGCATGAGACACCTCCTGTTCACTGTTTGTTCACTTACCGTAACACATCCCCATTCCGTCCGCCGGCGGCTCCGTTGCGTTGTGGTTTGCGCTCCACCTGCGGCGGTCCGGGACCGGATCTCGACCTCGTCCGCACCACGCCCCGCTCAGCGATCGCGGCCAGCATCCCGGGGCGATCGGGCGAGCCCGTGCCGAACGTCGTCGAAGCAGGTGGTCGGCTCGCGACGCACTACCGTTGCCGGGTGGAGAACGAAACCCGGGAGGCCGAGCAGGAGGCCGTGACCTTCAGCGACCTCGGCCTCGGCGACGCGGTGCTCAAGGCGCTGCGCGATGTCGGCTACGAGTCACCTTCGGCGATCCAGGCCGCCACGATCCCGCCGCTGCTCGCGGGCAACGACCTCGTCGGGCTCGCTCAGACCGGAACGGGCAAGACTGCTGCCTTCGCGCTCCCGATCCTCGACCGGCTCGACCTGTCCCAGAAAACCCCGCAGGCGCTGGTGCTCGCCCCCACGCGCGAGCTCGCCCTGCAGGTGTGCGAGGCCTTCGAGCGGTACGCCGCCCACCTGCGCGGCGTGCACGTCCTGCCCGTCTACGGCGGCCAGGGCTACGGCGTCCAGCTCTCCGCCCTGCGCCGCGGCGTCCACGTCGTCGTCGGCACGCCGGGCCGGATCATGGACCACCTCGACAAGGGCACCCTCGACCTCTCCCGGCTGCGCTTCCTGGTCCTCGACGAGGCCGACGAGATGCTCAACATGGGCTTCGCCGACGACGTCGAGACGATCCTGGCCGACACCCCTGACGAGAAGCAGGTGGCGCTGTTCTCCGCGACCATGCCCCCGCAGATCCGTCGGCTCTCGAAGAAGTACCTCTCCGACCCGGTCGAGATCACCGTCAAGAACAAGACGACCACCTCGGCCAACACCACCCAGCGCTACCTGATCGTGAGCTACCCGCAGAAGGTCGACGCGCTCACCCGCATCCTCGAGGTCGAGAACTTCGAGGGGATGATCGTCTTCGTCCGCACCAAGAACGAGACCGAGACCCTCGCCGAGAAGCTCCGGGCGCGTGGCTTCTCGGCCACAGCGATCAACGGCGACATCCCCCAGCAGCAGCGCGAGCGCACGGTCAACCAGCTCAAGGCCGGCAAGCTCGACATCCTCGTCGCCACCGACGTCGCCGCTCGCGGCCTCGACGTCGAGCGGATCAGCCACGTCGTCAACTACGACATCCCCACCGACACCGAGTCCTACGTGCACCGGATCGGCCGAACCGGCCGTGCCGGCCGCAAGGGCGACGCGATCTCGTTCGTCACCCCGCGTGAGCGCTACCTGCTCAACCACATCGAGAAGGCCACGCGGCAGCCGTTGACCCAGATGCAGCTGCCGACGGTCGACGACATCAACAGCACCCGGCTCGCCCGCTTCGACGACGCCATCACCACGGCCCTGTCCTCCCACGAGGTCGGCTTCTTCCGCGACGTGGTCAACCACTACGTCCAGGAGCACGACGTCGCCGAGCTCGACGTGGCCGCCGCCCTAGCCGTGGCCATGCAGGGGGGTACGCCGTTGCTGCTCGCGCCCGAGCCGGTGCGCAAGCAGCGGCCGGACCGCGCCGATCGGGGGGAGCGCCCAGACCGCGGCGACCAGCACGACCGCGGCACCCGGCCCGACCGGGGCCGCAAGGAGCGGCCCGAGCGCGGCCAGCGCCGCGGCGCGAAGGTCCCGATGTCGACGTACCGGATCGCGGTGGGCAAACGGCACAAGGTGCTCCCGCGTCAGATCGTGGGTGCCATCGCCAACGAGGGCGGCCTGGGTCGCGAGGACTTCGGGCACATCGACATCCGCATCGACCACTCGTTGGTCGAGCTGCCCACCGACCTGCCACCCGGTGCGTGGGAGGCGCTGCGCTCGACCCGGATCTCGGGTCGCCTCATCGACCTCAAGCTCGACCACGGTCCGAAGAAGTCGCGAGGCTAGTCGGCGACCCTGGGCGTGGGCAGCAGGTGCGCCACCATCGCGGCGCCGGCGACCTGACCGGCTGCGGCCGCTGTCAGCACCGAGGCCATCGGCATCGGCAGAGCGGCGACGTGGGCGAGGTCACCGGCGGCATGCACGCCGGGCAGGCTCGTCCGCCCCATCGCGTCGACCTCGACGCAGCCTGACGGCAGCAGGGCGAGACCGAGCTGCTCCGCGAAGGGGGCGGCCTGCGCCAGGGTCGTGCGTGACGAGCACGCCCGCCACCTCCTCATCGGGGCCGTCGGCGAAGGAGACCGTGGCGCCGAACGGGCTGCGGCACAGGCCGGTGACCGGCTCCCGGCGCACGCGCGACGCCGTCAGGCAGCTCGACCTCGGGCTCCGCCCCGTCGGCCAGCACCGTCAGGCGGGACGCGACCGGACCCATGATGGCGAGCAGGTGCTCGGCGCGGGGACCGGCCCCGAGGATCGCGACCGGGCGGCCGGCGTACTCGTGCCCGTGGCAGAACGGGCAGTGGGCCACGGCCGTGCCGAACAGCTCGGCCAGTCCCGGCTTGTCCGGCAGAGTGTCGCGCAGGCCGGTCGCGAGGACGATCCCGCGACTGCGCAGGTCCCGCCCGCCGACCTCGACCACGAACCCGTCGCCGTCCGCCGCGACGTGGTCCGCCGCGACGTCGCGGACCTCCACGGTGGGGTAGCCCGCCAGCTCCTCGCGGGCGAGCTTGCGGAAGTCCGCGGGCGAAGTCCCGTCGCGGGTCAGGAAGTTGTGCAGGTGGTCGGCCCCGGCATTGCGGTAGCTCCCGGAGTCGAGCAGCAGGGCGTGGCGATGCACCCGGCCGAGGGTGAGGGCCGCTTGGAGCCCGGCGGGCCCGCCGCCGATGACGATGACGTCGTAGTTGTCCATGCGAGGAGGATGTGACTTCATGTCGACATGAAGTCAAGCGACGACGAACCACCCTGGTCCGTAGGAGATGTGGCGCAACGCTTCGCGCTCGCGACGCACGTGTTGCGGCACTGGGAGGCCGTCGGCCTGCTCTCGCCGGAGCGGGACGGTGGAGGTCGCCGCCGCTACGGCCGCGGCGACGTCGTGCGGGTCGCCGTGGTCATCCGGAGCAAGGCGGCCGGCATGAGCCTCGACCAGATCCTGGTGATGCTCGACGCCCGGGCCGTCGACCGGCACGCGGTGCTGGATGCCCACATCGCCGACCTGGACCGGCGGATGGAGGAGATGCGTCGCATCGCGCGAGATGACCGTGCACGCACTGCAGTGCCGTGCGCACGACATCGCCACCTGCCCGCACTTCAAGGCCAGGGTCGAGGACCTGCTCGACGGAACGATCGAGAACTTCGCTGCCGATCACCCTGGTCACGCACGGGTCCTCCGGTGCTTGAGTGACCTCGGTCACATCGGGGTGGCCGTCCATGGGGAACCCTCGGAGGTCGTCATGCCCGCTCACGTCCCGGCTCGCTCGCCTGCTCGTCGTCTCGCTCCTCGCCTCGCTCGTCACGCTGGTGGCGCCGTCGGCTCCCGCCGTGGCCGCACCGCCGCCGTACGTCGCCCTCGGTGACTCCTACTCCTCGGGCACCGGCACCCGCACCTACATCAACGACGGCTCGTCGTGCCAACGCTCGACCAAGGCCTACCCCTACCTGCTGGCGGCCCAGAAGGGCTACGCCCTGAACTTCCAGGCCTGCTCGGGCGCGACGGTCTCGACGGTGACCAGCACCCAGCTGGCGGCGCTGAGCTCGGCGACCCGCTACGTCACCATCTCGGTCGGCGGCAACGACGCCGGCTTCGCCGACGTGCATCACCGAGTGCGCGACCCCGTGGTGGGCCGGCGACTGCGACGCAGCCGTCAACGGCGCGCAGGCCTACATCAACAACACCCTGCCCGGTCGGCTGGCGACGCTCTACTCCTCGATCCGAAGCCGCGCGACGGTGGCGAAGGTGGTCGTCGTCGGCTACCCCCGGGTGTTCATGGGCGAGGACTGCAACGCCGGCACCTGGTTCGCCCCCGAGGAGCAGACCCGGCTCAACCAGACCGCCGACCTGCTCAACGCCAAGCTGTCGGCCGCCGCCAAGGCGCGCGGCTTCTCCTTCGCCAACCCGACCAGCCGGTTCATCGGCCACGCAGTGTGCGACGACGTCGAGTGGCTGAACGGCCTGTCCAACCCGGTCTCGGAGAGCTACCACCCCAACGTCGCCGGGCACGCCTCCGGCTACGTCCCCGCCGTGGGCCCGCTCCTCGTCGGCGCCCCCGCGTAGCCCCGTCGCTTCGCATGTAACACGCCGTCCACCGTTCTACGCGCCCGCTGCAACGGCGTGGAGGAGCAGCGAACGGCGTGTTACATGCCTCCGACGGCGGGGACGGCGCGACCTAGGGTGGGCGTCATGAGGTCTCGGTCGCTCGGGCTGCTGGTCGCCACGGTCCTGCTCGCCGGTGCGTGCACCGGGGAGGAGGAGCCCGAGACCGAGGGACCCGACCCGCGCCCGGTCGCCGAGGCGCTCGCGGCCGCGCTGGCCGCGGGCAGCCTGTCCGGCGTACCCGTCGCGGAGGACGGCGAGAAGGACCTGGTGACCTACGCCGAGGTCGTCGAGGGCATGGGTGGGATCGACCCGACCGTGGACCTGCGCGAGGTGAGCGCCGAGGGTGCGGAGGGTACGGCGACCCTGGGCTGGACCTGGGCGCTGCCCGAGGAGGAGTGGGCCTACGAGAGCACGGCATCGCTCCTGCTCGACGGTGAGGGGTGGCAGGTCGACTGGGACCCGTCGGTGGTCGAGCCGAGCCTCGGGCCGGCCAGCGTCCTCGACGTGACCTCGGTCAGCGCCCGCCGCGGCGACATCCTCGGGGCGCGTGGTCTCAAGCTCGTGACCTACCGCCCCGTCGTCCGTGTCGGGATCGACCGGTCGGCCGTGCCGAAGGAGCGTGCCGCGGAGTCGGCCCGGAGCCTGGCCCGGCTGGTGGGGATCGACCCCGCGCCGTACGTCGACCAGGTGCGCGCCGCCGGCGACCTGGCCTTCGTGGAGGCGATCGTCTTCCGCCGCGACGAGCTGCCGGGGGCCGTGGCCGAGGGCTACGACCGCATCCGGGGTGGGCGCCTGGTGACCGACGACATCCCCCTGGCTCCGACGCGCGAGTTCGCGGCGCCTCTCCTCGGCACGGTGGGCGAGGTCACCGCGGAGATGATCGAGGCCGATCCCAGCCTCCGGCCCGGCGACATCGCCGGCCTGTCCGGTCTGCAGGAGCGCTACGACGAGCAGCTGCAGGGCGTGGACGGCACCGTGGTCAACCGCGTCGGCCCCGACGGCAAGGAGCGCGAGCTCTTCCGAGCCGGCGGCGACGGTGGCGAGCCGCTCCGGCTCACCCTCGACCTGGACCTGCAGCTCGAGGCCGAGCTCCTGCTGCGCGACGTCGGCCCGGCCAGTGCGATCGTCGCGGTCCAGCCGAGCTCGGGTGCGATCCTCGCTGCCGCCAACGGCCCGGGCACCGGCGGGCTCAACATCGCGACCTTCGGTCAATACGCCCCCGGCTCCACCTTCAAGGCCGTGAGCACCCTGGCGCTCCTGCGCAGCGGGCTCGACCCGGCCAGCGTCGTCCCCTGCACGACGACGGTCACCGTCGACGGGCGCCGGTTCACCAACTACAGCGACTACCCCCCGAGCGGCATCGGCAGCATCCCGCTGCGCTCCGCGCTGGCCAACTCGTGCAACACCGCCTTCATCGCGGCCGGCCAGCGGCTGGACGACGGCGCGCTCTTCGACGCCGCGGCGGCCCTGGGCATGGGCATCGACCACGACCTCGGCTTCCCGGCGTTCCTGGGTCAGGTCGAGCCCGCGGCCACCGAGACCGAGGGCGCCGCCAACCTCATCGGCCAGGGCCGCATCCTCGCCTCACCGATGGTGATGGCCACCGTGATGGCCTCGGTGCAACGCGGTGAGCTCGTGATCCCCCGGCTGGTGGACGCGATCGAGGTCGACCCCCCCGAGGTCGACCCGCTCACGGCTCGCGAGGCCGGCGACCTGCGGAGCATGCTGCGCGGCGTGGTCACCGTCGGCAGCGGGGCCCTCCTGGCCGACGTACCCGGGCCGCCGGTGCTGGCCAAGACCGGCACCGCGGAGTTCGAGACCGGCAGCGGCCGGATCGACACCCACGCCTGGATGATCGCTGCCCAGGGGGACCTGGCGGTCGCGGTCTTCGTGGAGGTCGGCGCCTCCGGGTCGCGCACCGCCGGACCGGTCCTGGAGGAGTTCCTGCGCCGGGCCCGGTAGGTCGCGAGCCTCGCCCGTCAGGGACCGATCCGCCTGACGGGGGGCGCGCCGCGCCCGTACCCTGGACCGGATGTCTCGGGTGATCGGGCCGGTGACGCTGGCCGGGCGGAGCGCCCTGCTCTCGGAGGTCTCGGCGCGTCTCGAGCAGGGCGGGTCGCTCGCGCTCCACGGTCCCAGCGGCATCGGCAAGAGCGCGCTGCTCGACGCCGTCGAGCAGTGCTGGCGGGACGCTCATCCCGACGGGGCCGTGCTGCGGTCGACCGGAGCGGCCGACGAGCACGCGTTGCCCTTCGCCACGCTGCGCGATCTCACCGGTCAGCTGCCGCCGGAGGCGGTCGCGACCCTGCCCGAGGGGATCCGCGGGTGGATCGATGGTGGGCTCGTGGGGCGGGCGTCCTCGGAGAGCTTCCGCTCCGATCTCTGCGCCGCGTTCCACGCGAGCCTCGCGGTGTGGGTGGCGCAGCGACCCGTGCTCCTGCTCCTCGACGACGTGCAGTGGCTCGATGCCGACTCGAGTTGCGTGGTCGGATACGTACGACGCCGGCTGGCCGGCCGCCTCGTGGTCGTGGCCACCGTGGGGCCGGGCGAGAAGCCGGCAGGGGTCGACATCGCCGGTCTGCACCCGGTGGAGGTGGGACCTCTCGAGCGGGGGGCGATGATCGACCTCCTGGCCTCGCACGGGCTGCCCGCCGATGTCGCCCAGCGGGTGCACGTGGAGTCCGGAGGACTGCCCTCGCTGGCCCTGGCCCTCGCCGGTGCGATCAGCGAGAGGCCGTCGGTCCTCGGGCGACCCACCCCTCTGCCCTCGAGCATCGAGCGGGTCCTGCGCGAGCGGCTCGACTCCGAGGACCCTGAGGTCCGCGCGACCCTCGTGTGCAGCGCGCTGCTCCACCGACCGGGGCTCTCGCAGCTCGAACGGGCCGGACGCCACGAGGCCGAGGCGCACCTGCGACGCGCCGCCGAGCTCGGCATGGTGGTGCTCGACGACACGGCCGTGCGGTTCACCCCTCCGGCCCTGCGTCAGGTGGTGCTCGACGCGACGCCGGCACAGCAGCGCCTCGCCCTGCACCTGCGGCTGTCAGAAGCGGCGGCGAACGCCCCCGAGCGGCTGCGGCACCTCGCCCTCGCCGCGAGCGGGCCGGACGCCGACCTGGCCGCCCAGCTCGGGGGCGAGGCCGCGACCGCTGCGGGGACGGGCTCGCACGAGATGGCCGCCGAGCTCTTCCACCTCGCTGCCCGCCGGGCTCCCCTGGAGCTGGCCGAGGACCGCGTCGAGTGGCTCGTCCTGGCGGTGGAGCAGGCCGCGACCGCCAACCACGTCGAGATCGCACGCGCTGCCCTCGACGAGCTGGCGCTCGCCCGGACGACCCCGGCTCAGGCCGTGCGTATCCGGTTGGCGGTCCCGGAGCTGGCCGGCGCCTGGCTGGCCGAGCTCGAGGAGGTGCTGGCCGCGGCGCTCGCCGACGCCGGTGAGGACGACCGCCTGGTCGCCCGCGTGCTGCTGCTGCGCGGACGCGTCGCCCAGATGGAGTCGCGCCCGGCCCTGGCGGCGGCCCGAGCCGAGCGTGCGGCGGAGCTGTTCGAGCGCGTGGGCGACCCGGCCGACCGGGGTGAGCTCGCCGAGTCGCTCACCCTCCTCGCAGCCGCGCGTCGATGGCAGGGTCGTGACTTCGCCACCCCGCTGGCCCGGGCGGCGGAGCTGTCCGGCCCGGCCCCGCGCGGGCTGGTGCACACCTCGCCGGCCTATCTCTCCGCTCGCTTCGCGCTCTACGACGATCGGCTCGAGGACGCCTGGGAGGCCTTCCACGCCCTGCTCGCGCAGGTGGAGAGCGAGGCAGGCACCGACCAGGTCCACCTCCTGCGCTGTCTGGTCGAGGTCGCGGTCCGCATGGGTCGGTGCCGCGAGGCGAGTGAGTACGCCGGGCGGGCCGAGCGGGTCGGGCAGCGCTTCGGTCTCGACGCACACACCGGCTGGTTCATCAGCGCGCTGGCCGAGCTGGCCGGCGGGGACCTGTCCCTGGCTCGCACCCTGGCCGAGCGCGGCGCGGCTGCTGCCGCCGAGCGCGGCGACACCCGCTACCTCCAGCGCCACCTGCTCGTGCTCGGTCAGGCCCTGCTCCGCTCGGGGGACGCCGAGGGGGCCCGCGACGCGTTGAGCAGGATCCGCACCATCGAGCGGGCGCAGGGGGTGGCGGACCCGACGATCAACCGCTGGCAGCCCGAGCTCGGCTCCGCCCTGGTGCTCCTGGGGGAGCTCGACGAGGCCCGCGCCCTGCTCGACGAGACCCGCACGGCTCTCGAGGGCCGGTCCGGCACCGCGGGGGTGGGTGCCGTCCTGGACCGGGTCGAGGGCGAGCTGCTGATGGCCACCGGTGACCTCGAGGAGGTCACCGGCCTGCTCGAGCGCTCGGCCGAGGTCACGGCCCGGACGGGGATGTGGGTCGAGCACGGCCGGACCCTGGTCGTGCGGGCCCACCTCGAGCGGCGCCGACGCCGCGCTGCGGCCGCCCGGGCCTTCCTCCAGACCGCCCTGGCCCTCTTCGTCCGGCTGCACGCGCTGGCGTGGGCCGAGCAGGTCCGCCGCGAGCTCGATCCGGAGCCGGCCGGGCGCGGCGTACCCGTGCCAGGACTCGACCGGCTGACCGACGCCGAGGGGCGGGTCGCCCGCGCCGTCGCGGCCGGAGCCAGCAACCGTCAGATCGCCGAGCAGATGTTCCTGAGCGTGAAGACGGTCGAGGCCACCCTCACCCGGATCTACCGCAAGCTCGGGGTGCGGTCGCGCACCCAGCTGGCCGCCACGCTGGCCCCGCGGGTGTCCGGGGACCACCACCCCCGGACGTAGCGAGCCCCTCGCTGCATGGGGTCAGCAAGGGGCTCATGTCTCCTTCTCGGTGCTCCCTCCGAAGTCGACACGGACAAGCGTGCCACGGATGCCTGAGGCTGTCAGCGGTTTCGTCACATGGCAGCGGATGACAGAGTTGAAACCATGACTGGACTGGACCTCCTCCCCCCTGAGCGCCGTGCCCTTCTCATCGGCGGCACGTGGCGGGAGGCCGAGGGCGGCGAGAGGTTCGAGGTGCTGGACCCGGCCGACGGCTCGGTCCTGGCCGAGGTGGCCGACGGCTCGGTGGCCGATGCGCGCTCCGCCCTCGACGCGGCCGCCGGAGCGCAGGCTGGCTGGGCGGCCACCCCGCCGCGCGAGCGTGGCGAGATCCTGCGCCGCGCCTTCGAGCTGGTGACCGAGCGGGCCGACGACATCGCGCACCTGATGAGCCTGGAGATGGGCAAGACCGTCGCCGAGGCCAAGGGTGAGGTGGCCTACGGCATCGAGTTCTTCCGGTGGTACGCCGAGGAGGCCGTGCGCATCCACGGCCGCTGGATGCGAGCCCCGGAGGGGGGCACCCGGCTGCTCACCGTGCGCAAGCCGGTCGGGCCGTGCTTCTTCGTCACCCCGTGGAACTTCCCCCTGGCGATGGGCACCCGCAAGATCGGTCCCGCGGTCGCGGCGGGCTGCACCATGGTCGTCAAGCCGGCCGGTCAGACACCGTTGACGATGCTCGTGCTCGCCGGCGTGCTCTCCGAGGCCGGCCTGCCGGACGGGGTGCTCAACGTCGTCACCACCACCCGCTCCGCGGAGGTGGGTGAGGCGCTGATGGACGACGACCGGCTCCGCAAGGTGAGCTTCACCGGCTCGACCGGCATCGGTCGCGTCCTGGTGCGCCAGTCGGCCCAGAACCTGCTCCGCGTCAGCATGGAGCTCGGGGGCAACGCGCCCTTCCTCGTCTTCGACGATGCCGACCTCGATGCTGCGGTGGACGGCGCGATGGTGGCCAAGATGCGCAACATGGGGGAGGCCTGCACCGCCGCCAACCGCTTCCTCGTGCACTCCTCGGTGGCAGAGGAGTTCGCCGCTGCGCTGGGTGAGCGGATGGCCGGGCTCAGGCTGGGGCGTGGTCAGGACGAGGGGGTCGACGTCGGCCCCCTCATCGACGAGTCCGCGGTGGAGTCGGTGTCGCGCCTGGTCTCCGAGGCGGTCAGCGACGGCGCCCGGCTGGTCACCGGGGGCTCGGCCCCGGACGGCCCGGGCTACTTCTACGAGCCCACCGTGCTGCTCGACGTACCCCCCGGCTCGGCGATCAACCGGGAGGAGATCTTCGGCCCGGTGGCCCCGATCACCACCTTCGAGACCGAGCAGGACGCCATCGCTCGGGCCAACGAGACCGAGTACGGGCTCGCGTCCTACGTCTACACGCGCGACCTCGCCCGCACGATCCGTTTGGCCGAGGCGCTGGACTTCGGCATGGTCGGGGTCAACACCGGTCTGGTCTCCAACGCCGCGGCACCCTTCGGCGGCATGAAGGCCAGCGGCTTCGGGCGCGAGGGCGGGTTCGAGGGCATCGAGGAGTACCTCGAGACGACCTACGTGGCCCTGCCGTCCGGCTGAGGCTTGACCTCACGTGCGCTTGAAGTCGTCTACTCGGACGGGTCACCGATGAATCCGGTGGTCGATGTCGGTCCGCACCGACAGACTCCATCCCCGAGGGAGGCACGATGACCGCCGAGCCGACCCAGCAGCCCCGGGCCCTACCCAGGGCCCTGCGGCCGTTCCGCCACCAGGCCTACCGGCGGCTCGCCGTTGCGCTGGTGCTCTCCACCTTCGCCTCCGGCGTGTGGGTGGTGGCCCAGGTGTGGGAGGTCATCCGGATCGGTGGGGGTCCGGGGCAGCTCTCCGTGGTCGCCACCTGTGGCGCGGCCGGGGTCCTCCTGCCTGCGCTCCTCGGTGGCGTCGTGGCCGACCGGGTCCCTCAGAAGCTCATCCTCCTCTGCGTCGCGGCGGTGGAGCTGATGTGCATGGCCCTGGTGGCCTTCCTCTCGATCAGCGACCTGACGCGGCTCTGGCACCTCGCGGTGGTCGCCCTCGTGGCCGGCATGGGCTTCGCCTTCTACTACCCCGCCTACTCCGCGTGGCTCCCGGCGCTCGTGCCCGAGTCGGACCTGATGGCCGTCAACGGCTTCGAAGGCATGGTCCGTCCGACCATCGGCCAGGCCATCGGCCCCGGCGTGGCCGGTGCCGTCGTGGGTGCGGTCTCCTCCGGTGCGGCGATCTCGGTGGCGGCCCTGGCCTCCCTGCTCGGTCTGCTCGCGCTGACGACCGTGCCGCTGACCCCGGTCCGCCGCGAGTTCGACGCCGACGCCCCCGCCGTACACCCCGTGCGCTCGGCGCTCGACGACATGCGCGAGGGGGTCGCCTACATGGTGCGGACCCCCTGGCTGCTGGCGACGCTGCTCTTCGCGAGCCTGATGATCCTGGCCATGATGGGCCCGCTCGAGGTGCTCGTGCCGTTCCTCATCAAGGACCGGCTCGGCGGCGGACCCGGTGACCACGCGATCGTCCTGGCCGCCTTCGGCATCGGGGGCGCCCTGGGCTCGATGGTGATGGCCTCGATGCGGATGCCGCGCCGCTACCTCACGATCATGAACCTCGGCTGGGGGGTCGGTTGCCTGCCCTTCGTCGTGATGGGCGTGGCCTCGGAGATCTGGATGGTCGTCGCCAGTGCGTTCGTGCTGGGCGCCATGTGGTCCTTCCCAATGGTGATCTGGGGGACCCTGCTCCAGCGCCGGGTGCCCCCGCACATGCTCGGCCGCGTCGCCTCGCTCGACTTCTTCGTCTCCGTCAGCCTGATGCCGGTCTCGATGGCGCTCGCAGGACCGGTCTCCGAGGCCATCGGCCTCCGCTCGACCTTCATCGTCGCCGGCATCGCACCCGGTGTCTTCGCGATCGTTGCGACCCTGTGGGCCCGGCTGCCCGCCGACGAGATCGCCCACCCCCTCCGCGAAGAGGACCCGCCCGAGCCCGGCGAGTCGTCGTCGGGCGACCTCACCCTCACGTCAGCTCCTGCGGCGGAATGATTCCCCGGATATCAGGCAATCCCTGACGTTCCCCGGTGAAGTTTCACCCAGGAACGTCAGGTTTCCCCGGATATCCGGGGAAACCGACGGACCCCCCGAGGGGTCAGGCGGGGGCGCCGATGGTGACGGCGAGGCGGGTGCGGGAGCTGATGCCGAGTTTGCGGTAGACGTGGGAGAGGTGCCACTCGACGGCCTTGATGGTGACGACGAGCTGCTCGGCGATCTGTCGGTTGGTGAGCCCCTGGGCGGCGAGGGCGGCGACCCGGCGCTCGGAGGAGGTGAGGGAGGCGAGGGCCTCGCTGTGCACCCGTCGCGGTGGCTCGCCGAGCCGGTCGAGCAGACCGCGGACCCGTCCCTGCAGCGGCCAGAGCTCCTGGCGGCCGGCGTACTCCTCGGCGCGGCGCAGAAGGCCGAGGGCCTCCGCGCGGCCGGTGGCTCCTCCGGAGAGCACGAGGAGGCCGGCGAGGTCGGTGTCGATCTGGGCGGCGAGCCGTTCGGCCACCACCGCCTCGAGGCTCGCGCGCGCCTCGCGGAGCAGCAACACCCGTCGCCCACCCGAGTCCGCCGTCGCCAGGGTGCGCAGGCCTTGGGCCACCGCGTAGCTCGAGCCGGAGCCGACCGCCTCGGCGTAGAAGGCGGCCGCGTGCGCCGTCGCCTCGCGGTGCCGTCCGACGCGGACCATGGCCATGGCCACGCCCGCCTGCCAGGGCAGCACCTCCGGCTCGACGTGGCGCCCACCGAGCTGCGCGCCCACCTCGAGGAAGTGCTCGACGGCGAGGTCGGCATCCCCGAGGGCGGCGGCGAGCTCGCCCTTGGCGTGGTGGGCGAAGGCCCCGGCGAGCCCGCCCGCCTCGAGGTGCGGCGCGAGCCCGTCGGCCAGGGCCATGGCCTCGGCGAGGTCGCCGCGCGCGAGTCGGCAGTCGATGGTGCTCGCCAGCAGTCGCGCCCGGTCCGCCGGGCTGCTGGTGGCGATGGCCGCGGCATCGGAGTCGAGCCCGTCCAGCGCCGTCAGCGCCTCGGCGATCTGCCCGGCGCGGACGAGCTCGCCGGCGACGTCGAGGCGTGCGCCGAGCGCCGAGCTGGTGTCCTCCGGTGCCTGCATGGACGCAAGGTTAGGAAGCCCAGGGGGTCGAGGTGGGCCCTTTCGCATCATTTGGCCCCACCTGGCTAGACGAGTCGCGGCCCACGAAGGCCAGGAGTCGTACGTCGGGGGGCGCGCCGGGAGCTGGGACCACGGGGTCGGCGAAGCGCTGCGGACGGTCGGGACCGGCCACCGCCCGGACGGCACCGGTGTGGAGCCGAGCAGCGAGGCGCGGGGGGATCGGGTGGTCGAGGCCGGTCGAGCGGGCGACGTCCCAGCCGTGCACCGCGATCTCGAGGGCGGCCGCCGTCACCAGCACCGGCCCGGCCACGTGCCGCTCGCCCACCCGGACCCGGGAGGGGCGAGCTCGGGTCCAGGCGCCGAGGAGGGCGCAGGCCTTCTGCTGCAGGGTCGCGACCCGCCCGGGGGTGTGCGGGGCAGGGTCGAGCAGCACCACTCCGGCCGCGGCCTCAGTGAAGGCGTCCAGCGAGTCCTCCATGTGGGCGAGGAGCTGCGCGAGGTCCCACCGCCCGCAGGGCGTCGGCCGACGCCACTGCCGGGGGTCGGCAGGGACCGAGGCCAGGGCCACGCGGGTGTAGGACAGGGACCGCTCGAGGAGCTCGACCGCGGCCTCGAGGTCCGGCCCGGAGCTCACGGCACGTGGTCGGCCGGCAGCGAGGCCGGGAGCCCGAAGGTCTCGAAGAGCCGCTCCTCGAAGAACGCGGTCACCCGGGTCACCTGGTCGCCCACCAGGGTCAGCACTTGCAGATGGAACGGGGCGAAGGAACCATCGGGGCCGCGCATGTAGAGGGCGAGGGCGGGTTGGCCGTTGGCCGAGGTCGGGAGCATCGCCATGTCGTGCGCACCCCCGGGGCAGTGGCCCCCGATGAGCTCGCCGATGTTGGCTCGTCCGACGTACCACCCCACGAAGGGGGGCATGTCCCAGACGGCGTCATGGGTCAGCAGGCTGACGATCTCGTCGACGTCCTTGCGCCAGAACGCGTCGACGTACCTCTCGAGGAGCGCGGACTGCTGCGGTGTCAGCTGCCGGTCGACGGTGTCCTCGGTCAGTCCCCGCTCGGACAGCTGGGCGTGGGCGCGCTGCAGGGCGGAGTTGACCGCGGCCGTGGTCGTGTCGAGCGCGTCGGCGACCTCTGCGGCCGACCAGCGGAGGACGTCGCGCAGGATCAGGACGGCGCGCTGGCGGGCCGGGAGGTGCTGCATGGCGGCGATGAGGGCGAGCCGGATGGAGTCCTTCTCGGTGACGAGCACCGCGGCGTCCGGCACGGGTTGGAGCCACGCGATCTCGAGGTCCTGCTCGAGAGGGTCGGTGCCGAGCTGGTCAGGGGCTCCGAGCCCGGCCGGGAGCGGGCGCCGCGGGCGGCCCTCGAGGTTGGTGAGACAGACGTTGGTGGCGATCCGGTAGAGCCAGGTGCGCACCGAGCTGCGCCCCTGGAAGTCGGCGGAGGCCTTCCACGCCCGCAGGAACGTCTCCTGCACCAGGTCCTCGGCCTCGTGGACCGAGCCGCTCATCCGGTAGCAGTGCGCGAGCAGCTCGCGCTGGTAGCGCCCGGTGAGGGTGTCGAAGTCAGCGAGCTCGTCGGTGGCGGGGGTCCGGGTGGTCGTCATCGTGTCCTTCGCCGTCATGGGCTCTGTCCTGGGCTGGACAGTCTGTCCCCTCTATCGACCGGCGTCGACGGCCAGACTCATCGCTCGCCGGGCTGCGGGCAGGGCCAGCTCCCGGTCGGCGGGGATGAGCCCCACCCGCGTACGCCGGTCCAGGAGGTCGTCGACGTCGGCGGCTCCCTCATGGGTGACCCCGAAGACGAGCTCGGCCAGCGTGACCGGCACTCCCGGCGCGACGGGTGCCAGCAGCTCGTCGTCGTCGAGACCGGTGACGTCGCGGGCGTCGGCGAGGACGAGCTCGGCGTCGGTGCCGAAACGGCGGACCAACCGGGTGGGCAGCTCGAGCTCGGCGAGTTCGGGCCGGGGGGCCGCGCCCAGCAGCGGTAGGCGGGCGGTGCGGCACCGGTGGGCGTCCAACCCGGCCACGTCGACGGCGACGTCGACGGCGTCCTGCGCCATCTGTCGGTAGGTCGTGAGCTTTCCGCCGACGACCGTGACGACTCCGGAAGCGCTCGTGAGCACCGCATGGCGGCGCGAGAGGTCGGCCGTGGAGCCGTCCGCGGTGTGGAGGAGTGGACGGAGACCGGCGTAGGCCCCGGCGACGTCGCGGCGCCGCAGCGCCGGGGCGAAGGCGGCCGAGACCACGTCGAGGAGGAAGCCGATCTCGGGTTCGGTGGGCGTCGGGACGTCGGGGATCGCCCCCTCGACCGGTTCGTCGGTGAGCCCGACGTAGACGGTGCCGTCGGGCTGCGGCAGCACCAGGACGAAGCGGTTGGTCTCCCCCGGGACCGGGGCGAAGACCGAGACGGCCAGACCGGGCAGCGTCTCGGCGCGGAGCACGAGGTGGGTGCCGCGGCTGGGGCGCAGGGTGACCTCCTCCACGAGGTCACCAGCCCAGACCCCCGTGGCGTTGAGGACCGCCCGGGCGCGCACCGTGCGGGTGGCGCCGGTCAGCTCGTCGCGGAGCTCGACCGCAGTGCCGGTGGCCCGCAGCACGCGCGCTCTGGTGCGCACCTCTGCGCCGTAGGACGCCGCGGTGCGCGCGATGGTCGTGACCAGACGGGCGTCGTCCTCGAGCTGGCCGTCCCACGACATCAGACCCCCGCGCAGACCGGCCGGGCGCAGGCAGGGCGCGAGCTGGAGCGTCTCGGTGGCCGAGAGCCGCCGCGGCTTCGGCAGCGTCTCGGCGTCGGTGCCTGCGGTGCGCCGCAGCGCGTCGCCGGCCAGCAGACCGGCTCGGGTCATCGTCTCCTGGACGCGGCTCACACTCGAGCTCAGCGGGACGAGCATCGGCATGGCGTGGGTCAGGTGCGGGGCGGTGACCTCCATCAGGATGCCGCGCTCGACCGCGCTCTCGTGTGCCACGCCCACCTGGCCGTTGGCGAGGTAGCGCAGGCCTCCGTGGACCAGCTTGGAGGACCACCGCGAGGTCCCGAACGCCAGGTCGTGGGCGTCGACGGCCAGCACCCTGAGGCCGCGCGTGACCGCGTCGAGCGCCACCCCTGCGCCGGTCACCCCGAGGCCCACCACGACCACGTCGACCTCGGCGGGGGCGCCGGCCAGACCGGGCGTGATCCGCCGCGCCGTCACGGCTGGGCCAGGTTGCGGGTCAGCAGCGAGACCAGCTCGGCGTCGAGCTCGTCCTCGGTGACCTGGTCGTCGACCATCGTGTGGGCCGACAGGACGAAGCCGTGCGCGGCGAGCAGGAGCCCCCGGGCGATGGCGACGGGGTTGCCGGGCCGGATGACGCCGGCCGCCTGACCCTCGGACACGGCGTGCGCCGTCAGACCGAGGATGAGGTCCTGCGAGCGTCCCCGCCTCGAGAACAGGTAGGGGAGGATCAGCTCGGGGTCCAGCTCGACGATGCGGACGAACAGCTCGTTGTCCCGGAGCCGGCGCACGGTGCCCGTGATCCCGTGGACGAGCTGGTCGAGGGGATCCGCCTGGCCCGGTCGGGCCGGTACGCCGGCCTCCGCTGCACTCGCGCTCACCGCGGTCTCGACGACGCCGGACCACTCACGGGTCATCAGGTCGCCGAGCAGCTGCGGCATGTCGGCCCAGGTGCGGTAGATCGTCATCCGCGAGACCCCGGCCCGTCGCGCGACCTCCGTGAGGGTCGTACGCCGCCACCCGACGTCGAGGATGCACGCGCGAGCGGCGTCGAGGTAGGCATCACGCCCGCTCTCCGACTCGGGTTTGTGACGAAGTGACGTCATGTGTCACACTGTAACACATGGTCGTCAGCGTGCCGCAGCAGGAACAGCCCGAGATGCACCCCCAGCGATGGGGGGACCCGGCCGCCGCAGCCGGACTGCCCCCCGCCGCGCGGGGACTCATCGACCTCGCCTTCGGGCTCGAGGAGCGGCCTGCCGCCGAGAGCGTCCAGGTGCCGCCCGTGGCCCTGGACGAGAGCACGCTCGCCGCGCTGCGCGACGTGGTCGGGCCCGAGCACGTGCTCACCGACGACGTCACCCGCCGCCTGCGGACGCGCGGCAAGTCCACCCCGGACCTGCTCAAGGCCCGGGTCGGTGACCTGGGGGACGCACCGGATGCCGTCGTCCGGCCCGCCGACCACGACCAGGTCGCCGCGGTGCTCGCCTGGGCCGTCGAGCACCACGTCGCCGTCGTCCCCTTCGGGGGCGGTACGTCGGTCACCGGCGGGCTCGCGGCCCGACGCGACGGGTTCACCGGGCTGGTGAGCCTCGACCTCGTGCGGATGAAGCGCCTGCTCGCCGTCGACCACGTCTCGATGACCGCCACGCTGGAGCCGGGGCTGCGTGGCCCCGAGGCGGAGGCGCTCCTCGCGGCGGAGGGACTGACCCTGGGCCACTACCCGCAGTCCTTCGAGTTCGCCACGATCGGCGGCTTCGCCGCCACCCGCTCCAGTGGACAGAGCAGCGCCGGCTACGGCCGCTTCGACGCCCTCGTCATGGCCCTGAGCGTCGCCACCCCACGGGGTGAGATGCGGCTGGGCAGCTCCCCGGCCAACGCCGCGGGTCCGGACCTGCGGCAGCTGCTGCTCGGCTCGGAGGGTGCCTTCGGGGTCATCACCGAGGTGACGGTCCGCGTGCGCCGGCTGCCGGCCGAGCGGGTCTACGAGGGCTGGCGGTGGGACTCCTTCTCCGCTGGCGCGGACGCGATGCGCACCTTGGCCCAGGCCGGGCTGCTGCCGACCGTCCTCAGGCTCTCCGACGAGGCGGAGACCGGGATCAACCTGGCCCGACCCGACGCCATCGGTGCCGGCGAGGACGCCGGGGGGTGCCTGATGATCACGGGCTACGAGGGCGACCCCGAGGCCAACGCGAGCCGCCGGGCCGCGGTCACCGCGGTGCTGGCCGATCTCGGAGGGCGCTGCCTCGGGGAGGAGCCCGGGGCGGCCTGGGAGCACGGTCGGTTCGGCGCGCCGTACCTCCGAGACGCGCTGCTCGACGTAGGGGTCCTCGTCGAGACGCTCGAGACCGCGAGCTTCTGGTCCGAGCGCGAGGAGCTCTACGACGCCGTCCGCACCGCCCTGGTCCGGACGTTGGGCGAGGGGACGATCGTGCTCTGCCACGTCTCGCACGTCTACGAGACCGGCTGCTCGCTCTACTTCACCGTGGCCACCAAGCAGGCCGGCGACCCCCTGGCCCAGTGGCTCGCGGCCAAGGCGGCCGCGTGCGACGCGATGATGGCGGCCGGAGCCACGATCACCCATCACCACGCCGTCGGCACCGACCACCAGCCGTGGCTGGTGCAGGAGATCGGGGCGCTGGGTGTCTCGGTCCTGCGGGCCGTCAAGGCCGACCTCGACCCGACCGGGGTCCTCAACCCGGGGGTCCTCGTCCGATGACCACGCGGCCGGAGACGAGGCGACGCTCCTTCGCCTTCCTGGTCAACCCCGCCTCGGGTGGCGGCGCGGCGCCCGGTGCGGTGGTGCCGGTCGCGCGACTGCTGCGCGAGGCGGGCGCCACGGTCGACGTCACCTACTCCCCAGGACCCAAGGCCATGCCGGGCCTGGTCCGCGAAGCGCTGGCGCGGGGCGACGTGGTGGTCTCCGTCGGAGGGGACGGGATGCTGTCCTCGCTCGCGGGGGCCGTCTCCGAGGCCGGGGGCGTCCTGGGTGTGGTGCCCGCGGGTCGGGGCAACGACTTCGCCCGGATGCTGGGGCTGCCGCAGGACCCGGTCCGCCAGGCCGCGGTGCTGCTCGACGCCGACCCGAGCCCGGTGGACCTGCTCGCCCTGGACCTCTCGGGCGCGACGGTGCGCCGCATCGCGGGCTCGGTCTACAGCGGCGTGGACGCCCGGGCCAACGAGATCGTCGACCGGGCCCACTGGCTGCCGAGCCGCCTGCAGTACCCCTACGCGGCCCTGCGCGCCCTCGCCACCTACACCCCGGCCCGGTTCCGCGTCGACGTCGACGGCGAGACGCGCCACTACGACGCGGCCACGGTGGTGGTGGCCAACTCGGCGTTCTACGGCAAGGGGATGCAGATCGCTCCGGGCGCCGCGATCGACGACGGGTTGCTCGACGTCGTGGTCATCGAGGCTGCCTCGCGCCTGGCCCTCATGCGGTCGCTGCCCAAGGTCTACGACGGCAGCCATGTGCACCTCCCCGAGGTCACGGTGACCCGGGGGCGCCGGGTCGAGATCACGGCCGAGGCGCGCACGCCGGTCGCGGTCGGCGGCGACGGCGAGGGCCTCGGCGCCCTGCCCCGCATCGGCGCCCGGCCCGCGGTGGTCGAGCTGCTGCCGGGGGCGTTGTCAGTCCTGCGGTAGCTCCCACACCAGGAGCTCGGTCGGGACCCCGGCGGTGACCTCGAGACCGGTCCCGATGGTCAGGAAGGCGTCACCGGCGGACAGCGGCTCGGCGAGCGAGGACCGGACCAGCGCCCCGGTGGCCACGAACACGTGCAGCCGCGGGGCCGCCTCCAGCACCAGCGTGCTCCCGCCCTCGAGCCGGGCGACCGAGAAGGTGGCGCCGTCCACCGTGGCCGCCGTGACCAGCCGGTCCGCCTGCGGCTGGATCGTCCGGACGTCGTACGTCGTGGGTCCGCCCGGCTCGACGGGGGTGAGCCACACCTGCACGAAGCGGGCCGGGCCCGCCGCCGAGGCCCGCTCCTCGTGCTCGACGCCCGAGCCGGCGCGCAGCACGGCGACCTGGCCGTGGGTCAGCGGATCGTGGGAGCCGACCACCTCGCCCGCGATCACCCAGCTCACGATGACCAGGTCGCGGTGGTGGTGGGCGTCGAACCCGCGCCCGGCCCCCACCAGGTGGTCGTCGTGGCAGACCATGGGTCCGAACCGGACCCGCTCGGCGTCGTAGTGCTCACCGAACGAGAACGCATGGTGGGTGATCCGTCCCTGAGCGCGGTCGACGAAGCGGGCTGAACCCCGGCGGATCTCGACGGTCACGGGCATCATGGTGCCGTGCCCGAGTTTCCCCTGCTCCCCCCGGGCTTCCGCTTCGGCACCAGCACGTCGTCCTACCAGATCGAGGGTGCCGCGGACGAGGACGGCAAGGGCCCCAGCATCTGGGACACCTTCGTGACGCAGCCGGGCCGGGTCGTCGACGGCGCCACCGGCGAGATCGCCTGCGACCACTACCACCGCTTCAACGAGGACGTCGACCTCGTGAGCCGGCTCGGAGCCGGCGCTCACCGGCTGTCCTTCTCGTGGCCGCGGATCCAGCCGCTCGGCAAGGGCGCGCCGCACCAGCCCGGACTGGACTTCTACGACCGGCTCGTCGACCGGCTGCTCGGGGCCGGCATCGAGCCGATGGCGACGCTCTACCACTGGGACCTCCCCCAGGCCCTCGAAGACGACGGAGGGTGGCTCAACCGCACCACCATCGACCGCTTCGCCGAGTACGCCGCCGCCGTGGGAGAGCGCTTCGCGGACCGGGTCGCGCACTGGGTCCCGGTCAACGAGCCGAACGTCGTGACGCTGAAGGGCTACTCCATCGGCGTCCACGCCCCCGGACGGACGCTGATGTTCGACGCGCTGCCGGTGGCCCACCACCTGCTGCTGGCCCATGGCCGCGCGACGATCGCCCTCCGGGAGGCGGGCGCCTCCAGCGTCGGGTGCGCCAACAACCACGCCCCGATCTGGCCGGCCAGCGACGACGCGGCCGACGTGGGCGTCTCGAAGCTCTTCGACGCCGTCTGGAACGGGATGTTCCTCGAGCCGATGCTCCTCGGGCGCTACCCCGTCGACCTGATGCCCCTGATGGAGCCCTGCCTGGAGCCGGGGGACCTGGCCACGATCCGGCAGCCCCTGGACTTCTACGGCATCACCTACGACAACCCCTTCCGGATCGGAGCGGCGCCGGAGGACGCCGACCTGCCCTTCGAGTTCCGCGAGCTCCTCGGCTACCCGACCACGGACGCCGGGCGGCCGGTCGTCCCCGATGCGCTGCGGGAGTGGTTGATCATGTTCCGAGCCCGGTTCCGGGCCGCCCTCCCCCCGCTGGTGATCACCGAGTCCGGCTGCTCCTACGCCACGGGGCCCGACGCCGAGGGCGTCATCGACGACCAGCCCCGCATCGACTACCTGCAGGGCCATCTCGACGCCGTGGCCACCGCCGTCCAGCGCGGTGTGGACATCCGCGGCTACTACTGCCGCACGCTCCTCGACGACTTCGAGTGGGCCGACGGCTACTCCCAGCGCTTCGGGCTGGTCCACGTCGACCACGAGACCCAGGTCCGCACCCCCAAGCGGTCCTTCGACTGGTACGCCGCCCTCATCGCGGCCCAGCCCTCCTCCTCACTCGGTTAGCTGGGCCCCCCTACCCCGTTCAGACGGAGTGACGGCGGGCGAACACGTCGCGGACGACCTCCTCGTCGAAGGGCTCGCCGAGCCACGTGAAGAGGCTCCGGAGGGTGCTCGGGTCGGCGACGTAGTCGTCGTAGTGCACGTGGAAGGCCGCCTCGCCGAGCGACGCCGCCAGGGTGAGCAGGCGGTCGTGGTTCGCCGCCAGGTGCTCGCGGGACCCCTCCTGCTTGGCCCACCACGCGCTGGCCGCCACCGCGTCGAGGTCGCGGGTGTTGAGGAGGAAGCGAGCGCCCGGGAAGACCTCGCGCAGCCAGGCGACGTACTCCTCGAGATCGTCGTGGTACCACCGGATCTCCTTGAAGCCGGTGACGCGGGTGTCCTCCTTGGGCCGCAGGACCGTGTCGAGGACCAGCCGACGGATCCCCCGGAGCGACTTCTGCTCCGGGAAGTCGCCGATACCGAAGAAGGGGTGGGTCCGGCGCCGCAGGGTCGGACGCGGCGCGCGGGTGCTCTCGCTCAGCAGGGTGGTGTGGAAGCGGTAGAGATGGTGCAGCGCGTCGTGGTTCTCGCCGCGGATCAGGTAGCCCGGGATCGAGTTGAGGACACCTGCCAGCAGGGTGGAGCCCGACCGGCCGTAGGTCAGGACGAAGAGGTAGCCGAGGTCGCGCTTCACGGGCGGTCCATCAAGCGGATCATCAGCGGCGGGAGAAGACGTACATCGACTGGCCGTCGGTCTCCTTGCCGTGGACGAACTCCTCGACCGCGAGCCCCGCGTCGTAGATGGTCTGCTCGAAGAACTGCCGGTTGAAGCGCACGCAGTGCAGCGCGCCCTTCCACTCCAGCTTGAGGTAGTCCTCGGGGTTCTCCACGCAGTCGGGCACGTCCTCCTCGACGAAGGCGGTCATCAGGGCCCGACCGTCGGGGGCCAGGACCTCGGCGATGGTGCGGCTGTAGCCGGCGACGTCGTCGGTGAGCATGTGGGAGAAGACCGAGTAGGAGTAGAGGACGTCGACGCTGCCGCGGTCGGCGGGGATCGCGAAGGTCACGTCGCCGTCGGGGTTGTAGCGGGCGTTGCGTTGGTCGACGAGGGTGAAGCGGGTGTGCTCGTCGGAGAGGTGGTCGCGGGCCCAGTAGAGAAGCTCGGGCTGGACGTCGACGCCGTGGTAGTCCTCCACGTGGCCGAGCAGGTGCTTGATGCCCACCGCCAGACGACCTGCACCGCAGCCCCAGTCGAGGACCCGCTTGCGCCGCCCCAGGCCGGCCCGCTGACGCAGGAGCTTGACGTCGCGCACGCCGGCGGCGACGAAGTCCGCGTCCTTGCGGAAGTGCGCCCCACCCATCCGCAGCCGTGCTGGGGGGAGGGGTACGTCGGTCCTCGGGCCCTGGCTCACGCGCGGAGTCTACGGACGCTCAGCGGGCCCGTAGGCCGAGCGCCGCGTCGAGCAACGTGCGGGCGCGGGCGTCGAAGCTGTGCTCGGCCACCACGCTCTCGGCGACGGTGGACCGAGCGTCGGCGTCTGGCCAGCGCTGCGCGAACGGCGCCCGGGTCAACGACCGGAAGTCCTCACGGTCCCGCCACACGCGGACCACTCCGGCCGCCGCCGTCCCGAGGCCGGCCTCGAGGCCGGCGACGTCGTCGGTGAGCAGCCGCGCGCCCGTGGCCAGCACGTCGAAGACGCGGTTGGAGACGAAGCCGGCGGTCCGCATGTCCTCCCAGTGGTCGTTGAGGACCACGCCGGCCGAGGCGTAGAGCGCGCCGAGCTCGTCGTTGGGCACGAACGGCTCCGCCTCGAGGGGGACCAGTCCCTCCCATCCCGCTCCGTGCAGGCGCAGCGGGAGGCCGGCGGCCACGGCCTCGCGCACCGAGGTCCTGATCTCGCCGCGCGAGCTCCCGACGTAGAGATAGGTCGGGCCGGAGTCGAGTACGGCGAGGCCGGGCCGGAAGCGGGTGCTGTCGGTGCACTGCAGGAGCGGCTCGACCAGGATCCCCCACGCGCGCGACCGGTCGGCCGCCCAGGTGGCGCTGGCCGCGAAGACGGCGTCGTAGGCCGCTGCCTCGCTCGCCTCCACCAGCTCGGGATGGCTGATCACCCACAGGAGGCTGGTCTGCGCCGGTGGGCGGCACCACCTGCTCGAGCCCACGGATCGTCACCGTGACGTCCTCGAGGCCGCGGGTCGGCCGGCCGCGCGACTCGGGGTGGTCCAGCGCGACCCACTGGCCGAGGCGCTCGAGGGCGTCCTTGAGCGAGCGCGCGAAGTGCGTGTCGCCCCACCGCGTCGCGGTCGCGGGGGCAGCGATGTCGAGGCTCCAGCGCAGCGCTGGTCGTCCCTCGCGCACGGTGAGGGGCCGGCCGTGGACGCCGTCGAAGCCGGCCGCAGCCCACAGCTCGGGCGTGCCGGCGTCGACGGCAGGTGCGGTGTCGACCACGAGCACCGAGCGGGGGGCGAGGCGGCGGACGCCGTCGCGCCGGTTGCTGGCGAGCGCCGGGACAGGCGTCTGCGGCAGGGCGTGTCCCGCGAGACGCTCGGCGTCGGCCGCCGGGTGGCCCACGAGCACGGGGGAGGCCACGAGGCCGTCCGGGGTGAGCAGCAGCGGCTGGGCCTCGCCGACCTCCGGGTCGGTCAGGGCCGAGACCAGGGCAGGGAGCCACGCCCAGCGCGGCGGTCGCACCACGCTGTCGATGTCGATCGTCACAGCCACGGCCGTGGCCGCGCCCACACGGACGGACGGCATCGACCTCGCCACCGCCCCGAGGATCCGCAGCTCCTCGGGGTCCTCGGTCAGGAGGCAGGCCGTCACCTGGTCGTCGGCCAGGTGCCGCATCCAGCGCACCGCCCGGGGCAGGTCCCCGACCTGGACCCGCACCAGGATCTGGCCGACCGGCTGCACGGGGCAGCTCGGGTCCGAGCAGCTCGGCGGGGTCGTGGGTGGCCAGCCAGTCGACCAGGGGGCCGGTCACAGCGAGGTCGACGAGCGGGTGCGGTGAGCGGCGCGCCTGGTCGTCGGGGCGCGAGAGGTAGAACGACAGCGGGTCCGGGGACTCGCGCCGCCAGCGACCCTGGGGGTAGGCCCAGCGCGGCTCGAAGAGCGGGTGGGGTGAGCCTCCCGACCGCGCCGCGTGCTCCACCCAGTGCTGCGCGGCCTCCTCGCGCGAGCCGAAGGTGAGACCGACCTGCGCGGCGTACCACTTCGGGTCGAAGAGCGCGCTCTCGACGACCCGGTCCACGGTGCTCAGGCTAGGGCGCGCACCCGGTTGTTGCGGGCCTCGTGGGTGAGCTCGACCCTGCCGAGCCGCTCGAGCAACGGGGGGACGTACATGCCGAAGCGCCCGCGGTAGCCGTTGCGCAACCCGTACCACCCGCCGACCGGATTGCCGGGGTCGCGGCCCCAGGCCTCCACGGTCCCCGGCTTGGCTTCCTTCTTCTCGTCCGCGGCGCCGAGGTCGACCCAGTCGCCCTGCTCGACCAGCCAGGCGTGCAGGTCCTCGAGGCACTGCAGGCGGTAGGTCAGGCGGGTCGAGCCGACCTGGCACACGAGGGCCGGAGGGTCGGCCTCGCCGTCGGCGTACATCTCGTAGGACGAGGTCCCGGGTGCGGTGGTGAGCCGCCAGGGGTCCTCGCGGGTGCCGGTGCCGTCGCTCATGCCCCGACCGTAGCCACCGCAGACCCCCGGTGCGGCCGGATATGACCCGGTGCGGACCCGAGGACCGGCCGGTGGAGCGCACTAGTCTGTCCGACATGTCGGACCCCGCACCGGATCCCGCGGCGGATCCCGGGCCCGCCAAGCGCCGGATCGTTTTCGTGGTGGGGTCCGGTCGCAGCGGCACCAGCACCATGGCCGGCACCCTGCAGACCCTCGGCATGCACGTCCCCCAGCCGGAGGTCGACGCCGACGAGACCAACCCCAAGGGCTTCGGTGAGCCGCAGTGGGTGGTCGACTTCCACGACGAGCTGCTGCGGCGCTGCAACGTGCAGGTCTCCGACGCCCGGCCCGCGGCGTGGTTCGAGGCCGGACGGCTGAGCACCGTGGAGCCGCTGCGCACGCGCCTGCACACCTGGCTGGAGTCGCAGTTCGCCGAGGGTGGGCCCGAGCTCGTGGTCAAGGACCCGCGGCTGGCGTGGTTCCTGGGTCTGTGGCGCTCGGCGTCCCTGCGCTGTGACGCGACGCCCGCCTACGTCACGATGCTGCGCCCGGTCACGGAGGTCGTCGGGAGCAAGGAGCGCTACTACGGCTCGAAGTTCGGAGAGGTCAACCGCACGGCCGCCTGGGTCAACATGATGCTGCACACCGAGCGGTCGACCCGGGGCTCGGTGCGCGCGTTCGTGCGCTACCACGACCTGCTCACCGACTGGACCGTCCCGCTCTTCGGGGTCGGGCAGCACTTCGACCTCGATGCGGTGAAGTCCGCCTCGGCCAACGACATCCGTGCGGTGCACGCCTACATCGACCCGTCGCTGCGTCGGGTGCAGCTGACGTGGGACGACGTCGACGTCCCACCACGGCTGCGCGAGATCGCCGAGGAGAGCTGGCAGGCGCTCGACCGGCTGGCCGACGACGGCGGCGACGTGCCGGAGACCCACGACCGGCTCGACGAGCTGCGCGCTGCTTACGCCGAGCTCTACGACGAGGCGGAGGCGCTCAGCCAGTCCTCGGCCCTGGCCGCCCACCGGTCCGGGCTCGCGCAGCAACCCCACCGCACCCCCGACACCGTGCGCCGCGGGGCCGACCGGGTGCCGCACGGCCTGCGGGCGATGGTGCCGCCGGGTGCACGACGCGGGCTTCGGCGGGCCTTCGGCAAGGAGCGCTAGTGCCGTCGGCGACCCCCCCGGTCACCCGGGCGGCCTCCGACCGGATCGCCGACATCCCTTGCCTGGAAGGGGATCAGGCCTTCGACGTCGTGTGGCCCTGGCGCGAGGGCCCGTTGCGCTCGGGTCTCACGTGCGTCTTCCGGGTCAGGAACGAGGCGCGCAACCTCCCGTGGGTCCTGCCGCCGATGTTCGAGGCCGTGCAGCACGTCGTCGTGGTGGACAACCTCTCCGACGACGGCACCCCCGAGGTGGCCGCCAGGGTCGCCGCCGAGGTGGGGGCCAGCGACCGCTACACCGGCACGACGTACCCCTTCCCGGTGGCGCGCGCCGGCACCGAGCACCTGGCGACGCCGCCGGACTCGGTGCACTCGTTGACCCACTTCTACAACTGGTCCTTCTCCCACGTCCGCACCTCCTACTCGATGAAGTGGGACGGCGACATGGTGCTGACCGCCGAGGGCGTGGCCCTGTTGGCAGACCTCTCCTGGCAGCTCGAGGACTCCAACGCCGTCGTCGCCATCCCGAGGCACCCGTTGTGGGTCGAGGACGAGACCGCGGCCTGGATCGACCTCGGCTTCCGCTTCCTCGAGCCCTGGGTCTATCCCATGGGCCCGGAGTTCACCTTTGTGAAGGCCTTCGAGTGGGAGGTCCGGGAGTTCCCGGACACCTCCGAGCGGATCGTCGCCCCCGAGGGGCTCTGCGTGGAGCTGAAGTGGCTCGACACCGACGAGTTCACCCACTGGACCAGCCCTGACGACTTCGAGTCCTCGCGGGCCCCGCGCAAGCGGCGGGAGTGGGAGGTCGCCGCCGCGCTCCACGAGGGGCGAGGGACCGAGGTGCCCGGCCTGCAGCGGATCGAGGCTCCACCGGGGGTCCACGTGGTCGACCACGTCACCCGCAGCTGGTTGCCGCGCGCGCCCCGGCCGCTCGTGCGCCGGGGGCGGCCGGGGCAGGGTGTCGATGTCTGACCCGCTCGCGGACTTCCTGGGCCGCTCTGAGCGCTCGCTGCTCATCACCGGCTCGCTCCCGCGCCTGGCAGCCGAGGAGCCCGAAGTGGTCCGCTGGGACCGGGTAGCGGTCCGCGTCGCAGACCGGCAGGCCCTGCGCGAGATCGAGCTCCCGGAGGGGATCCGGACCACCCGGCTGGCTGTGCACGTGGCCCATGCGGGCCGAGCCCTCGGCCTGGTGCCGCGACCGGAGTGGCCGGCACTGGTCGGGCTCCGCTCCGGCCACGACCCTGAGACCGGGGCGGTCGCGGTGCTCCGCTTCGGCGGCCGGGTCGACGTCGCGGGCGTGGTGGCCGAGCTCGGACGACAGTCGGTCTGGGCGGACACCGCGGGCCACGGCGGCCTGGTGGTGCAGACCTCCGGCCCGGTGGCCGACGACGTCCCCCCCGACGTGCTTCTCGGCGCGGGGCCCACCGAGGAGCATCCCGTCACCGGTCGGGCACCGTTCGTGCTCACCGAGCGCGGGGGACCGCTCACGCTCGACCCGCTCGACGACCGGGTGCTGAACCCGATCGGGTTCACCACCGCAGCGAACGGCCCGGTCCTCGACCTGGTCGCGGAGACCACCTCGCTCGAGGCCTGCGTCGAGCGGCTCCGCCCCGCCTCCGGCGCACGCGTCGACCTGGGCGCCGACCCTGCCCCCGAGCTGCTCCGTACCGTGGCCGCCGCCGCCATGGCGGGGGTGCCGCTCGTCGCCGAGCGGGTGCCTCCGGCCGCGCGCGCCGTCCTCGGCGACGCCGTGGCCGGTGCGCTGACCGCCGCTGTGGACCTCACCGACGTCCTCGCCCGGGAGGAGCACAGCGTCGTGCTCCGCCGGGCGGCCCTGCGGACCTTCTCGCGCGCGGCCCGGCGGGGGGCGCTCGCCGCCCTGGCCGGGACTCGGGTGGCCGCCGAGCCCGCGGTCAGCATCGTGCTCGCGACCCGGCGACCCGAGATGCTCGACTTCGCCCTGCGCCAGGTGGCCCGTCAGCGCGGGGTCGCCCGGCTGGAGCTCGTGCTCGCCCCTCACGGCTACGACGCGGACGAGCGCCGGGTGCGCGAGCTGGTCGGCCCGGGCGTCACCGTGCAGCTCGCCCCCCAGCCGGACACGACCCTGTTCGGCGACGTCCTGCAGGGGGCGGCCGAGCGGGCCTCGGGCGACGTCGTCCTGAAGATGGACGACGACGACTGGTACGCCCCCGACGTGGTCGCCGACCTGCTGCTCGCGCGCGCCTACAGCGGCGCGGACGCGGTCGGCATGGCCGCGGAGTACCAGTACCTCGCGCCCCGCACCCTCACCCTCAAGCGCGGGCACCCGCAGGAGCTCTACGCCTGGTTCGTCGCCGGGGGCACGCTCATGGTCGACCGCGACCTGCTGCGGGAGGTCGGCGGCTTCCGGAGCGTCCACCGCTTCGTCGACGCCCAGCTGCTCGCCGCGATCCGCTCCGCCGGCGGGGAGCTCTATCGCACCCACGGCCTGGGCTACGTGCTGCGCCGCAACGCGGCGGGACACACGTGGGACGCCGACGTCGACGCGTTGCTGAGCCAGAAGCGCGTGCAGCAGACATGGTCAGGGTTCCGGCCGAGCCGCCTGCTGGAGGCCGACGCCTCAGACCGTCCCGACGACCCCGGCGGCGAGACGTAGGACGGTCTGCTCGAGCCGGTCGGCGGTGGTGGCGATGTTGAGCCGCACGTGCCCACGCAGCCCGGGCTGGTAGGCGTGGCCCGGGGCCAGGGCCACCCCGTGGGCGCGCGCCACCTCCGCCGGGTCGTGGTGACCGTAGCCGCGCAGGTCCAGCCAAGGCAGGTAGGTCGCCTCCAGCAGGCGGGTCCGCGCGAGCGGGAGGTGCCGGTCGAGCAGCGCGGTCAGCAGGGAGCGCTGCTCGGAGAGTCGCGTGAGCAGCGCTGCGTGCCAGTCGTCGCACTCAGCCCAGGCCACACGCGCGGCGATCATGCCGAGCGGCGAGTAGGCGTGGTTCTGCGCCACCGGCAGGCCGCGCAGCACCTCGAGCTCGTCGGGGTCGAGGGTGAGGATCTGGGCACAGTGCAGACCCGCGGTGTTGAAGGTCTTCGACGCGCTGGTCACCACGACGGCGCTCTGGTCGACCGAGAGGTACGGCGTGAACTCCGGACCGTCGGGCAGCGTGAGCGGTCCGTGGATCTCGTCGCTGACCACCCGGGCGCCGTAGGCTCCCGCGAGGTCGCGCAGGGCCTCGAGCTCGGCGCGGCGCGGCACCCGGCCCAGCGGGTTGTGCGGGTTGCAGAGCAGGAAGGTCCGCGCCCCGGCCGCGAAGGCCGCCTCGACGGCGTCGAGGTCCAACGCCCCTTCTGGGTCGTCCGGATCGACGACCACGTGGACGCTCTCGCGCCCGGCCAGCTCCACGACCTCGCGGAACGGCGGGTAGCACGGCAGGGGCACGACGACCGCCCCCGGCGGGCACAAGACGTCCAGGGCGATGCGGATGCCGGCGATCACGTCACCGCACACGACGCTGACCTCGCCCGGCGGCACCCAGCCCCAGTGCCGCTCGGCGAACCCGGCGAACGCGGCGCCGACCCCGTGGTCGCCGAAGGGCGGGTAGCCGGCCGTTCCGCGTCGTACGGCGGCCGTCACCGCGTCGGCGACAGGGACGGCGAGGGCGAAGTCCATCTCCGCCACCCAGCCCGGGATGACGTCGGGCTCGACGGCGCCCCACTTCAGGAGCAGGGCGTCGCGCGCCTCGGCGTCGGTCAGGTCCACGAGCACCACCGACACGATGCCATGATCCGCGCATGACGCGACTGCAGCTGGGCCAGGGGGCGGGACCGCTGCGCGGGGTGAGGGTGGTCGAGGTCGCGGGCATCGGCCCGGGTCCGCACGCCTGCATGATCCTGGCCGACCTGGGCGCCGACGTGATCCGGGTGGAGCGCCCGGGTGGGCAGATGCTGGCCGGCGGCGCGCACAATCTGCTCAACCGCGGGCGACCCAGCGTGGCCCTCGACCTCAAGCAGCCGGAGGCCGTGCGCACCGTCCTGGAGCTGGTCGCCGGCGCCGACGTCCTGGTCGAGGGGATGAGACCGGGGGTGACCGAGCGGCTCGGACTCGGTCCGGAGGAGTGCGCGGCGGTCAACCCCCGCCTGGTCTACGGCCGGATGACCGGGTGGGGACAGACCGGACCGCTGGCGCAGGCCGCCGGGCACGACATGAACTACATCGCTATCACCGGCGCCCTGTTCGGCATGGGGCAGGACCCGGCGCGTCCGCACTTCCCGAGCAACCTGGTCGGTGACTTCGGCGGCGGCTCGACCTACCTCGTCATCGGCATCCTGGCCGCCCTCCTCGAGGCCCGGGTCTCCGGGCAGGGCCAGGTCGTCGACGCCGCGATCGTCGACGGCACCGCCCACCTCAACGCGATGACCGCGGCCTTCGTGGGCGCCGGCACCTTCCGGGAGGCGCGCGGGGTGAACCTGCTCGACGGTGGCGCCCCGTTCTACGACCTCTACGAGACCTCCGACGGCCGGCACATGAGCGTCGGCGCGCTGGAGCCGCAGTTCTTCGCGACCTTCGTCGACCTGCTCGGCGTCGCCGACGTCGTCCCGGGACAGTACGAGCTCGAGAGGTACGACGAGATGCGCGCGCTCTTCGCCGAACGCTTCGCCGCGCGGACCCAGGCCGAGTGGGTCCAGGTCTTCGAGGGCACCGACGCCTGCGTGGCCGGGATCGTGCCGCTGTCGGAGGCGGCCGAGCACCCGCACCTGCAGGCGCGAGGGGTGTTCGTGACCAAGGACGACCTGCTGCAGCCGATGCCGGCCCCACGCTTCTCCCGCACCGAGCCGTCGCTGGGGCTGCCACCCGCGCCGGCGGCCGGTGCGCACACGCGCGAGGCCCTCACCGCCTGGGGCATCGACGACGTCGACGGCCTGATCGAGCGTGGCGTGGCGGTGCAGGTGTGAAACCAGGACGCGCATCGATCACGAAAGGTCGTGCTGACCGTAGAGCTGACTCAGGCCGGCAGACGGCGAGACCTGCGCGACGTAAAGCAGAGGCGTACCCGAAGGGGTGAACGGGTACCAGTGGGCCACCGACTACGACGGAGGACACATGGGACTCGACGACAAGATCAGCAACAAGGCCGAGGAGCTCAAGGGCAAGGGCAAGGAGGGCGCCGGCAACGCGACCGGCGACGACGAGCTCAAGGCCGAGGGCAAGGGTGACCAGGCCTCGGCCAAGGTCAAGCACGGCGCCGAGCACGTCAAGGACGCCGTCAAGGACGCCAAGGACGCCGTCACCAAGTAGGGCCACCGCTCGCCCCCTAGGCTGATGCGACGGGGGTGGATGCATGCGTTCGTGGCTCAGGCGGTCGCTGTGGGACGTGGTCCCACGCGACCACCAGCAGACCCAGCACGAGCTGCGCCGTCGCCAGCTGGTGACGGTCGGCTTCGTGCTGCTGGGCGCTGTTGTGCTCGGCCTCTCGCTGAGGATCGAGCCCGGCAGCGCCTGGTTCTACCCCGCTACCGTCGGCCTCGCCGCTGTCTGGGCGGTCGGCGCGCTCGTCTCCGGCCCGTTGCACCTCGGGCGGATCGCCCACCGGGACGAGCTGGTGCGACCGGTCCTCACCCCCATCGCCATCGGGCTCGGGCTCGGCGCCGTGTTCGTGGTCGGCGGCCTCGTCGTACGCCGTATCGACGTCCTCGAGCGTCAGGTCAGCTCGATCCTCGACTACGCCGACCAGGGGTCACTGCCGGTCCTCGTGGTCATCACCGCCGTCAACGGCATCGCCGAGGAGCTCTTCTTCCGTGGCGCGGCCTACGCCTCGATCACCCGCGTCCCGGTCCTGTGGACCACGGCGGCCTACGGCCTGGCCACCTTCGCCACCGGCAACGTCATGCTGGCCTTCGCCGCCGTGCTGGTGGGTCTCGTGGTCGGGCTCGAGCGCCGGGCCTCCGGGGGCATCCTGGCCCCGATCCTCACCCACGTCACGTGGTCGCTCTCGATGCTGCTGGTCCTGCCGCTGGTCATCTAGGGCTGCCGAGCCCGCGAGGCAGTGCTGGTGATGGTCGAGCGAGAGCTCAACTCTCGGTGCGCGACTCCTCCACGGCGCGGCGGACGGCCTCGAGATAGGTCAGTGGCTCGCCGGGGACGAGGTCGCGGATGCGATCGTCGGTGACGACCACCTCGGTGCTCATCGAGTCGATCAGGTTGCGCCCCGTGGTGGCGTCGACGTCGGTGACGAAACCGATCCACCGCGACGAGAGCTTCGGGGTGAGCAGCGGCACGGTCACGATGGGAGCTCGGTGACCGTTCATGACCTCCGCGGCCTGCTGCAGCATCTCGCGGTAGGTCAGCTGGTCGGCGCCGCCGATCTCGAGGACCTCACCGAAGCACTCCTCCCGCCCGATCACGCCGTCGAGGTAGCGCACCACGTCGTCGATGCCGATGGGCTGGGTCCGGGTGCTCGCCCACTTCGGCACCACCATCACAGGCAGGTTCTTGACCAGCTGGCGAGTGATCTCCCACGAGATGCCGCCGGCCCCGACCACGATCGCCGCTCGGAGCACGGTGACGGGGACACCCGACTCCTGGAGCAGGCCCTCCACCTCGCGGCGCGAGCGCAGGTGTGCCGAGAGCTGCCCGTCCTCCTGACCGAGTCCGCCCAGGTAGACGATCTGCCGCACTCCAGTGGCGGCGGCCGCGAGGCCGAAGGCCCGGGCGGCCTCGGCGTCCTTGCGCTCGAAGTCGTCGTCGTCGAGGGAGTGCACGAGATAGACGGCGACGTCGATGCCGCTGAGTGCCTCGGCCAGGGAGCCGGGGTCGTGCACGTCTCCGTGCACGGGGGTGCCCGGACCGTCGTAGTCGTCGGGACGTCGGGTCATCGCCCGCACCTCGTGACCGCTCTCGAGCAACCGGGGCACCAGCCGGGCGCCGACGAAGCCGGTCGCCCCGGTGACCAGGACCTGGAGGGGGGCGCTCATGGCGCCACTGTAGAGAGGCGCGCCACGTGCCACGCGCGGCGATTCACACCCGGGGGCACCGACCCCCTAGGCTCAGGGACGTCGTCCGACCTTTCGTCGGACTTCCGCGCCGGAGCCTCCTTGCATTCGTCTAGCGCAGGCCGCGCCCCTTCTCACGTGAGTGACCACCATGTCTTCTGCTTCCCTGTCCCTGTCCACCGCTGCACTGCGCAGCTTCGTCGACCTCGGCGTCCCCGCCGACCTGGTCGCCGTCCTCGGTGAGCGCGGCATCACCGACCCGACCCCGATCCAGGCCGCGACCCTCCCGGACTCGCTGGCCGGGCGTGACGTCCTCGGCCGCGGGCGCACGGGCTCGGGCAAGACCTACGCGTTCTTGCTGCCGCTGGTCGCCCGACTCGTCGCGAGCGGAGGGCGGCGTACGCCGAAGCGCCCGCGCGCCCTCGTCCTGGCCCCGACCCGCGAGCTGGTCGGCCAGATCCACCAGGCTCTCGCGCCGTTGGCCGAGACGGCCGGCCTGAGCACCCTCACCGTCTTCGGCGGTGTCGGCCAGAACCCCCAGGTCCAGGGGCTGCGTCGCGGTGTGGACGTCCTCATCGCCTGCCCCGGCCGGCTCGAGGACCTGATCGGCCAGGGCCACTGCTCCCTCGGGTCGATCGAGGTCACCGTGCTCGACGAGGCCGACCACATGGCCGACCTGGGCTTCCTCCCCGCGGTGCGCCGGCTGCTGGACCAGACCCCTCGCTCGGGTCAGCGCCTGCTCTTCTCGGCCACCCTGGACAATGCGATCGACGTCCTGGTCAAGCGCTTCCTCTCCCAGCCCGTCGTGCACGAGGCGGACTCGGCGCAGTCCCCGGTCTCGACGATGGATCACCACGCCCTCCAGGTGACCCGCGAGCACCGGCTGCCCGTGCTCATCGACCTCGCGAGCGCTCCGGGCCGCACGGTCGTCTTCACCCGCACCAAGCACGGCGCCAAGGCGCTGGCCCGTCAGCTCAACAGTTCCGGTGTCCCGACGGTCGACCTGCACGGCAACCTCAGCCAGAACGCGCGGACCCGCAACATGGAGATGTTCCACTCCGGGCGGGCGACCACATTGGTGGCCACCGACATCGCGGCCCGAGGCATCCACGTCGACGACGTGGCCCTGGTCGTGCACGCGGACCCGCCCACCGAGCACAAGGCCTACCTGCACCGCTCCGGGCGCACCGCCCGTGCCGGCGCAGCGGGCACTGTCGTGACGATCATGACCAAGGAGCAGGTGGGCGACGTCCGGGCCCTCGCCCGAGCGGCCGGCATCAAGCCGACCACCACGACCATCGACGGCCCCGGTCACCCGGTGCTCACGCTCCTCGCACCTGGGGAGCGGACCCTGCCCGGTGGCCTCATCACCGCCCAGCCGAGCGCCTCGCGTCCCGCGGGCGGCGACTCGGGTCGCGGTCGCCCCTCGGACGGCCGCGGATCGCGACGCACCGGTCGACCCGCGCGGTCCAAGCCGGCCGCCGGGTCCTCACGTCAGGGCCAGGCCGGCGGGCAAGGCGGCCAGGGTGGCCAGGGTGGCGGGCAACGTCGCAAGCCGCGCCCGGCGAGCTCCTCGGGCCGCCCCTCGCGCGGCGGCAGCCACACCGCGGCGGGGTTCAGCACCGGGAGACGGTGAGCCCAGGGCCACCACCCGGACTGCTGCCCCCGACGACATCGTGACAGTCATGCTGTCATGATCGTCCGGGGTCGATCCTGACCCCTTCGACACCAGCCTGCGAAGGACGGTCATGGCAGAAGCGTTCGTGTACGACCACATCCGCACCCCCCGGGGTCGCGGCAAGGCCACCGGCTCCCTGCACGAGGTCAAGCCGGTCGACCTCGCGGTCGGGCTGCTCGACGAGATCCGCACCCGCAACCCAGGCCTGGACCCGGCTCGCGTCGACGACGTCGTGCTGGGG
The DNA here is from genome assembly GCA_963767915.1 of uncultured Actinomycetota bacterium. Taxonomy (GTDB): domain Bacteria; phylum Actinomycetota; class Actinomycetes; order Propionibacteriales; family Nocardioidaceae; genus Nocardioides. The sequence continues at coordinate 484,287 of CAVYFR010000004.1, read as the reverse complement.
GTGGTGACCCCGGTCGGGGAGCAGGGCGGCGACATCGCCAAGACCGCCGCGCTGGCCGCGGGCTATCCCGAGACCGTGGCGGGTGTGCAGCTCAACCGCTTCTGCGCCTCCGGGCTCGAGGCCGTCAACCAGGCCGCGTCACGGGTCCGTGGTGGCTTCGAGGACCTGCTGCTGGCCGGTGGCGTCGAGTCGATGAGCCGGGTGCCGATGGGCTCCGACGGGGGGGCCTGGGCCAGTGACCCGGCCACCGCCTTCAAGGCGGGCTTCGTGCCCCAGGGCATCGGCGCCGACCTGATTGCGACGCTCGAGGGCTGGTCGCGTGAGGACGTCGACGCGTTCGCCGCCGAGTCGCACCACCGGGCCGCCAAGGCGTGGGCCAACGGCTACTTCGCCGAGTCCGTCGTACCCGTCCGGGACCTCAACGGGCTGCCCGTGCTCGAGCACGACGAGACGATCCGTCCCGACACGAGTGTCGAGGGGCTGGCCGGGCTCAAGCCGAGCTTCGCCCAGATCGGGGCCGACGCCGGCTTCGACGACGTGGCGCTGGAGAAGTACCACTGGGTCGAGCGGATCGACCACGTCCACCACGCGGGCAACTCCTCGGGCATCGTCGACGGAGCAGCGCTCATGGCGATCGGCTCGGAGGAGGTCGGCAACGAGCTGGGCCTGACGCCGCGGGCCCGTTTCGTCTCCGCGGCCGTCTCAGGAGCCGACGCCACCATCATGCTGACGGGCCCGGCGCCGGCGGCCCGCAAGGCCCTGGCCAAGGCCGGCCTCGGGGTCGAGGACATCGACCTGTTCGAGATCAACGAGGCCTTCGCCGCCGTGGCCATGCGCTTCATGCGCGACCTCGGCATCAGCCACGAGATCACCAACGTCAACGGCGGCGCCATCGCGATGGGCCACCCCCTCGGCGCCACCGGCGCGATGATCCTCGGCACGCTCATCGACGAGCTGCAGCGCCGCGACCTGCGCCGTGGCCTGGCCACCCTCTGTGTCGGCGGCGGGATGGGTATCGCCACGATCGTGGAACTGGTCTGACGAGGAACGAGTCAGCCCAGTTCATCGGTGGTCGAGCGAGCGGCGCGAGTGAGCTTGCGAACTCGCGACCCGCGTGCCGAGACCCAGTGAGACGACAGACCACAGCAACCCCAGGCCCCGACGTACAGGACCAGACATGACCAGCACCACCGAGACCCCGACCGCCGTCCGCTACGACAAGGACGCCGACGGCATCGTGACCCTGACCCTCGACGACCCGACCTCGAGCGCCAACACGATGAACGAGCTCTACATCGACTCGATGGCCGCTGCCGTCGACCGTCTCCACGACGAGCTGGCGGCCGACGAGGGCTCGGTCACCGGCGTCGTCGTCGCGAGTGCGAAGAAGACCTTCTTCGCCGGCGGCAACCTCAAGGAGATGGTCAAGGCGACCCCGGACGACGCCGCGTCGGTCTTCGAGCTCGGCCAGCGGGTCAAGGCGGGGCTACGCCGGCTCGAGACCTTCCCCCGGCCGGTCGTGGCGGCGATCAACGGGGCCGCGCTGGGCGGTGGCTACGAGATCTGCCTGGCCTGCAACCACCGCATCGTCGTGGACGACCCGAAGGCGGAGATCGGACTGCCGGAGTCCTCACTGGGCCTGCTGCCGGGCGGCGGCGGGGTCACCCGCACGGTGCGCCTGCTCGGCATCCAGTCGGCGCTCATGGACGTGCTGCTCCAAGGCACCCGCTTCAAGCCGGTGCAGGCCCAGGAGAAGGGCTTGGTCGACGAGGTCGTCGCCACGCACGAGGAGCTGGTGCCGGCGGCGAAGGCGTGGATCAAGGCCAATCCCGGGGCCAGCCAGAACCCCTGGGACGCTCCGGGCTACAAGATGCCGGGCGGGACGCCGAAGAGCCCGGCGCTCGCGGCCTTCCTGCCGGCCTTCCCGGCCCTCCTTCGCCAGCAGACCAAGGGCGCGGTCTACCCCGCTGCCCGGGCGATCCTGTCGGCGGCCGTCGAGGGCGCCCAGGTCGACTTCGACACCGCCTCGCGCATCGAGTCGCGCTACCTGACCAACCTGATCGTCAACCAGGGCTCGAAGAACATGATCCAAGCGTTCTTCTTCGACCTCCAGGCGATCGGCTCCGGCTCCCTGCGGCCCCAGGGCATCGAGCCCTACCGTGCGAAGAAGGTCGGCGTGCTGGGCGCGGGGATGATGGGCGCAGGCATCGCCTACTCCTGCGCCCGCGCCGGCATGGACGTCGTGCTCAAGGACGTCGCACTCGAGAACGCCGAGAAGGGCAAGGCCTACTCCGCCGGCCTGCTCGACAAGGCCATCAAGCGCGGCCGCAGCACGGAGGACAAGAAGGCCGAGCTGCTCGCGCGGATCACCCCGACGGCCGACCCGGCCGACCTCACGGGCTGCGACCTGGTGATCGAGGCGGTCTTCGAGGACCCCTCCCTCAAGCACCAGGTCTTCGCCGAGATCGCGTCGTACGTCGACGGCGACGCACTGCTGTGCTCCAACACCTCGACCCTGCCGATCACCGAGCTCGCGACCGGGGTCGACCGCCCGGCGGACTTCATCGGTCTGCACTTCTTCTCGCCCGTCGACAAGATGCCGCTGGTCGAGATCATCCGGGGCCAGGAGACCTCCGACGTCGCGCTGGCCAAGGCCTACGACGTCGTCCAGCAGATCAAGAAGACCCCGATCGTCGTCAACGACAGCCGCGGCTTCTACACCTCGCGCGTCATCAGCACGCAGGTCATGGAGGGCCTCGCCATGCTCGGCGAGGGAGTCCACCCGGTCTCGCTCGAGCGGGCGGCGACCCAGGCGGGCTACCCCGTCGGCACGCTGCAGATCAGCGACGAGCTCAACATGGAGCTCATGGCCAAGATCGACAAGGCCAACAAGGAGGCCGCCGAGCGCGACGGCACGGCGTACGTCGAGCACCCCGGCGCACGGGTCATCGCGACGATGATCGGGCTCGGCCGCTCCTCGCGCCTGGTCGGCCAGGGGTTCTACGACTACGACGAGTCCGGCAACCGGCTGTCCCTGTGGCCGGGTCTGGCCGAGCAGTTCCCGGTCGCGGAGGAGCAGATCCCGCTGCAGGACATCAAGGACCGGATGCTGTTCGTCGAGGCGCTCGAGACCGCCAAGTGCTTCGAGGAGGGCGTGCTCACCTCGGCGGCGGCGGCCAACATCGGCTCGATCATGGGCATCGGCTTCCCGCCGATGACCGGCGGCGCCGCCCAGTTCATGACCGGCTACGAGGCTCCCCCAAGAATCCGGGCGAGACGGGCGAGATCGGCCTGACCGCGTTCCTGAAGCGGGCCGACGAGCTCGCTGCCGCCTACGGTCCTCGCTTCGAGGCCACGCCGTACCTCCGCGACCTCGCGGCCTCCGGGGGCTCCTTCCCCGCCTGACGCTGACCCGTCGCATACACGTGACGGGTCACCGGGGTTCTCGCTGACCCGTCGCATACAAGTGACGGGTCACCGGGGATTTCTCGCTGACCCGTCGCATACAAGTGACGGGTCAGCGGTTCGGTCCTCCGATCGGGTGGAGTTGGGGCGCGGCTGGGTGGTTGCAGCGGCTCGCTCTGGTCCGACGTGCACGGGGTGGGGAGGATGGTGCGGTGAACGAGCGGCGTCCCCTGGTCGAGGTGCGCGGTCTGCATGTCCGCTTCGGTCCGGTCGAGGCCGTCGCCGGCGTCGACCTCACGACGTACGCCGGTCAGGCGACGGCGCTGCTGGGGCGCAACGGCGCCGGCAAGTCCACGACCATGCGGGTCCTCGCCGGCGTCGTCCCCCCCACGGCCGGCACCGTCCTGGTCGCGGGGCACGACGTGCACCAGCACCCCCTGCAGGCCAAGCTCGCTGTCGGCTACTGCCCCGACGTCGGGGGTCTGGTGCCGAGGGCAACGCCCTGGGAGCACGTGCAGCTCTCCGCACGGCTGCGACGGATGAGCGGCTGGGAGGAGCGCGCCCGCGACCTGCTCGAGCGCTTCGAGCTCGGCGACGTCGCCCACCGGGTCACCGCTGGCTTCAGTCACGGCATGGGACGGCGGCTCTCGGTCCTGCTCGCGGCGCTGCACGAACCCGAGGTGCTGCTCCTCGACGAGCCCTTCGACGGCGTCGACCCGATCGGCGTCGAGGCCACCATGGAGGTCATCAGCGACGCCCGCGTCCGCGGCGCGACCGTGCTGGTCTCCACCCACCTGCGTGAGCTGGCGGTCGAGGCGTGCACGTCGGTCCACGTGCTGCGCCGCGGGGCGCAGGTCGCCACGATGACGTCGGGGGAGATGGCGGGGGAGGAGGGGGCTCGTGCCTACCGCGGCCTCCTCGACTAGAGCCGCGGTCCCGGCCGCCGCCACCACCTCAGCTGCGCGTGCCGTCGCCGACGTGCGTCACTTGCTGTGGTTCCGGCGCCAGGGCGTGCGCTCGCGCCGCTTCCTGCCCTGGGCGGCTGCGGGCGGAACGCTCCTGCTGGTGATGGTCGCCGTCGTGCCGGCGTACGCCCCCGGCGCGGGCGACCTGGACGGCCGGGCGCTCGATGTGCTCGTGGTCCTCCCGACGCTGCTGGCCGGCTTCGTCGTGCTGAGTCTGGTCTCGGCCACCGCGTCGGGCGGTGGGCGCGAGCTCATCGCGCGCGACGCCGCGTCGATCCATCCGATCAGCCCGACCACCGACCATCTCGGCGCGCTCCTGCTCGCGCCGCTCAACATCGGGTGGCTGCTCCAGGCGTGCGCGCTGCTGGGCGCCACGGCGTACGCCGTCGGGCCGGGGCTGCTCGCGCCGGCCCAGGCGATCGTGGTCGCCTGGGTGCTGGCCGCGACCGCCGTCGCCCAGGGGCTCGGTTGGACGCTCGAGCTGGTGCGCCGGGTGCCGCACGGGGTGGTCGCCATCCGGTTGCTGACCGTGGCGCTCCTCGGCGGGACACTCGGCCTGCAGATGGCCGGCACCCTGATCACCGTCCTCGACCGCCTTCCGACCCGCTGGGTGGTCAACGGCGCGATCTCGGGACCCGGCTGGCGCTGGCTGCTGACGCTGGGCGTCATCGTGCTCGGGGCGCTCCTCGCGGTGGCGCTGGGAGCCGTCCCGGCGCACCTCGCCGCGCACCGGGCCCCTCGCGACGAGCTGTCCGTGGAGTCCGGGGCGTACGCCGCCCGCCCGTCCCCACGCTGGGCCCTCACAGGTCTGGTCCGCACCGACCGGGCCTCGGTCTGGCGGGCGGTGCCGATGCGGCGCGGGATCGCCGTCCTCGCCCTCGGCCCGGGGCTGGTCGCGATCCTCGGTGACCTGACCTGGAGCACCATGACCATCCTGCCCGGGCTGGTGGCCTCCGGAGGGGCGCTGCTCTTCGGGGTGAACGCCTGGTGCCTCGACGGGCGCGGAGGCCTGTGGCGCGAGAGCCTCCCCGTGCGCCCCGAGGTCGTCTTCCTCGCCCGGGCCTGGGTGCTCGCCGAGTTCCTCACCGTGGCGGCGCTCACCACCATCGCGCTCGCGGCCGTGCGCGCGGGAGTCCCATCGGCCGCCGAGCTCAGCGCCCTCGCGTGCACCACGCTGGTCGTGGTGGTCCAGGTGGTGGGGGCCGCGATGCGGTGGTCGGACCACCATCCCTTCGCGGTGGACCTGCGGTCCTCGCGAGCCACGCCTGCCCCGCCGCTCAGCATGGTCGGCTACTCCGGCCGGCTGGCGGTCAGCACGACCTTCACCAGCCTGGTGTTCTCGGGGCTGGCCCAGACCCCCTCCTGGGAGATCTCGGTGCTCGTGGCGGTCCCGTTCCTGGCCTGGTCGCTGGGCCGGCTCGACCGGACCCAGGCGGCGGTGGGCGACGCCCGAGGAGCGGGCGAGGGTGGTCACCGCCGTCGCCGTATGACCCCGACCGCACCGGGTCGGCTCAGTCCTCCGCCAGCGCCTCGTCGGCGCAGGTGAGCTGCGCGTCGCTGAGCGCCGTGACGGCGGGATCGTCCCAGTCACCGGTCAGGGTCGCGACCACGGCGGCGCGCTGCTCCTGGTCGTCGAGGGCGTCACTCATGCAGTCGGAGTAGACGCTCGGTGTCGAGCCGACCCTTGGTCTGGGCCGTGAGCGCGCGGGTCGACTCCGCGACGAGGTCGGTGCACGCGAACTGTGCGTCGACCCACTGCTCGGCCATCGGCCCGGGCAGGACACCGGGCTCGGGCACCACGGCGTACGTCCGCGTCGAGGAGCCCGGCGTCCTGGAGCTGCGCCGGGGTCGTGCGGGCCGTGAGCTCGCGCGCGAAGCACTCGCCGGCGTCGACATCGGCTGCCTCGGGGTGGTCCCCGGTGAAGAGCGCTGCGAGCCCGGCGCGGATCGCATCGCGGTCGATCTCGGCGTCCTCGGGCCCGGACCCGTCGCTGCCGCCACCACGGGGCCCACGACTGCCAGCACCGGGCGGCCAGGAGCAGCCGGGCAGCACGCACCGCACCACTGTTGCAGCACTAGGGTCGGCGCGTGGACTTCTCCCCCTCCCCGCGGGCGGCCGAGCTGACCGAGAAGGTGCGCAGCTTCCTGGAGGAGGAGGTCGAGCCGGTCGAGCGCGGCTATCACGAGGACCTCGCCGAGCAGCGGCGCGCCGGTGACCCGTGGCGGCCGCTCCCGATCCTCGAGGAGCTGAAGACAAAGGCCCGGGCTCGGGGTCTGTGGAACCTCTTCCTCCCGGAGGACCACGGTGGTCTGTCCAACGTCGACTACGCGCCGCTGGCCGAGCTGATGGGGCGGTCGGCGATCGCCCCCCTGGTGATGAACTGCAACGCGCCCGACACCGGCAACATGGAGGTGCTGGTCCGCTACGGCAGCGAGGAACAGAAGAAGCAGTGGCTCGAACCGTTGTTGGAAGGCCGGCATCCGCTCGGCCTTCACGATGACCGAGCCTGGGGTCGCTTCCTCCGACGCCACCACCATGGAGGCGACCGCCGTCCTCGACGGTGACGAGGTGGTGGTCAACGGCCGCAAGTGGTGGTCGACCGGCGTCGGCCACCCCGACTGCAGGATCTTGGTGTTCATGGGTCTCACCGACGCCGAGGCCGACCGCCACCACCGTCACTCGATGGTCCTGGTGCCGATGGACTCACCCGGGGTGAAGGTGGAGCGGCTGCTCAGCACCATGGGCCTCTACGACGAGCCGCTGGGCCACGGCGAGCTCTCGTTCACCGACGTCCGGGTGCCGCTCACCAACGTGATCGGCGGCCCGGGCCAGGCGTTCGCGATCGCCCAGGGACGTCTCGGCCCGGGGCGGGTCCACCACTGCATGCGGCTGATCGGGCTGGCCGAACTGGCCCTCGAGCTGGCCTGCACCCGGGCCCTGGGCCGGTCGGCGTTCGGGAAGCCGCTGGCCAACCTCGGGGGCAACCGCGAACGGATCGCCGAGGCCCGGATCGCCATCGACCAGGCCCGGCTGCTCGTGCTCCACGCGGCCTGGAAGCTCGACGTCGGCGGGCCGCTCAACGCACTCTCCGAGGTCGCCCAGATCAAGGTGGTGGTTCCCTCGATGGCGCAGCGGGTCATCGACATGGCGATGCAGCTCCACGGCGGTGCCGGGCTCTCCGACGACTTCCCGCTGGCCGGCGCCTGGACCACCGCCCGGGCCCTGAGGCTGGCCGACGGCCCCGACGAGGTGCACCGCGGGGTCGTCGCGCGGCTCGAGCTCGGCAAGTACGGCGCCAGCCGGTGACCGACCGCGTCCTGGTCACCGGCGCCGCCTCCGGTCTCGGCGCCGCGCTCTCCGACGCCTACGCGGCCCGTGGTGCCGAGGTGCTCCGGACCGACGCGGTCGAGGGCCATGACGTCGACCTCGTCCTCGACGTCACCAGCGACGACGACTGGGCACGGGCCCTCACCCACGTCGAGGACCGCTGGGGACGGCTCGACGTGTTGGTCAACAACGCGGGCGTCGCAGGCGGGGGCCGGCTCGACGTGGCGGGGATGGACGAGTGGGAGTGGATCACCTCCATCAACCTCTTCGGCGTGGTCCGCGGCACCCGCACCTTCGTGCCGCTGCTCAAGCGACAGGGGTCGGGCCGCATCGTCAACGTCGCCTCCCTGGCCGGCCTGGTGCATCCGGCCGGCATGGCCTCCTACAACGCAGTGAAGGCTGCGGTCGTCGCGCTCACCGAGACCACCGGCCACGAGCTGGCGGGCCACGGCGTCACCGCGCACGTCGTGTGCCCGTCGTACTTCCGGACCAACCTGATGGCCTCCCTGCGGGGCGCCGACGTCGCGCTCGGCGAGATCATCGCCGAGCTGGTCGAGAGCTCACCGGTCACCGCCGAGGACATCGCGCGAGCGGTGCTCGAGAGCCTGGACCGGGGTGAGGAGCTGATCCTCCCCGATCCGTTCGCGCGCGATGCCTACGGCCTGAAGCAGTCCGACCGCACAGCCTACGACGCAGTGCTGCGCGCGCAGGCCGCCAAGCTCGATCATCGGAGCCCGACATGAGCAGCGGCAACCCGGCGAAGCCGGTGCGCGAGGAGGACGCCTTCCACGTCGACGCGGTCGCGGAGTGGCTGGGGCTGGGACCTGTCGAGGAGGTCCGCCAGTTCGCCGGTGGCGCCTCCAACCTGACCTACCTGCTCCGGCTGCGGGACCGCGAGCTGATCCTGCGCCGTCCGCCGGCCGGGCAGAAGGCGGCCGGCGCGCACGACATGGCCCGCGAGCACCGGATCCAGGCGGCCTTGGCGCCCGTCTTCGCGGAGGTGCCGGCGATGGTCGGGCTCTGCGAGGACGAGGCGGTGATCGGCACGCCCTTCTACGTCATGGAGAAGGTCGAGGGCACGGTCCCGCGCCGCGACCTGCCTCCGGAGCTGACACCCGAGCAGGTCTCGACCCTGTGCGGCCGGGCCTGGGACCTGCTCGCGCGACTGCACGAGGTCGATGTCGCGGAGGTCCCGGAGCTGGCGGCGCTGGGCCGCGGGCCGGGCTACGTCGCCCGCCAGGTCACGGGCTGGACCACCCGCTTCGAGAAGGCCCGCACCGACGACCTGGGGGACTGGTCCGGCGTCGTGACCTGGATCGAGGAGCACCAGCCGCAGGACGTCGCGCAGGTGCTGATCCACAACGACTTCCGGCTCGACAACCTGGTGCTGGCCCCCGACGACCCGCTGCAAATCGCCGCGGTCCTCGACTGGGAGATGGCGACGGTCGGTGATCCCCTGATGGACCTAGGTGGGTCGATGTCCTACTGGGTGCAGCCCGACGATGACGAGTTCTTCCTGATGTTCCGCCGCCAGCCGTCAACCGCGCCCGGGATGTGGACCCGCGAGCAGGTCGTGCAGGCCTACGGCGAACGCACCGGCCACGTCGTCACCCCCGACCAGTGGCGCTTCTACGAGGTCTTCGGACTGTTCCGGTTGGCGGTCATCGCTCAGCAGATCTGGTTCCGTTACGTCCACCGTCAGACGACCAACGAGGCCTACGCCGTCTTCGGCCCCGCGGTCGGCTACCTCGAGCAGCGCTGCCGCCGGCTGGTCTCGTGAGGCTCCCCCTGATGGGCCACTGATGGGGCTGGTGCTGCTGGTCCGGCACGGGCAGGCCTCCTTCGGTGCTGAGGACTACGACGTGCTCTCCGAGGTCGGCCACGCGCAGAGCCGGCGGCTGGGGGCCTGGCTGGCCGAGCAGGGCATCGCCCCGGACCACGTCGTCCGGGGCGACATGCGACGGCACCGCGAGACCGCCGAGGGGATGCTCGAGGGAGCCGGCTGGGGCAGCGGGGTCGAGGAGGTCTCCGTGGACGCCGGCTGGAACGAGTTCGACCACCTCGCCGTCGTCGCGGCCGACCCCGATCTCCCCTCAGGCGACGGCGAGCCCGACCGACGTACCTTCCAGGCCGTCTTCGAGCGCGCCACGACCCGGTGGTCCAGCGGCGAGCACGAGGGCTACGACGAGACCTACGCCGCCTTCGTCGACCGCGTGCTGGTCGCCCTGCACCAGGCCTGCACGCTCGCCGACGCGGGCCGGACCGTCGTCGTGGTCACCTCGGGCGGGCCGGTCGCGGCCGTCGCCGCGCACCTCCTCGACCCCGACGGCGCCCTCGCGGTGCGGAGCGCGCTGTGGGGGCGGCTCAACACCGTGCTGGTCAACACCTCGCTCACCCGGGTGGTGGTCGGCTCGACCGGAGCCCGGCTGCTGACCTTCAACGAGCACCCCCACCTCGATGCGGAGCAACGGACCTACCGCTAGGGCCTGGACGGCTCAGGTCAGCTTCTTGAGGACCGACAGCGGGGCGTGCCTCATCACCACCGAGAGCGGCGCCCACGGCAGGGGCGGGACGCAGGCGTCGGCGACCTCCTTCTCGATCGCGGTCACCATCGCGGCCACGCCCTTCTCGGTGGAGACCATCAGTGGAGTCCTGTCGCGCACGTGTTCGTTCATCTCCGAGGCGATGTAGCCGGGGTAGAGAACGGTCACCTTCACCGTCCGGCCCAGCGCGGTGCCGTGCAGCTCGGTGCGGATCCCCTCGGCAAGGTGGGCCACGCCGGCCTTCGTGGCGGCGTACGTCGTCACGGCCTTGGGCATCCCGCGCATCGCGGACATCGACGAGATCATCACCAGGTGCCCGGCCCGCTGCTCGCGAAAGGCCTCCATCGCCGCCTCGCACTGCACGAGCGCGCCGACGAAGTTGGTCATCGCGGTCTCGCGGTTGGCGGCGTAGCCACCGGTGCCGAGCGGCGACCCCTTGCCGAGGCCGGCGTTGACCACGACCCGGTCCAGACCTCCCAGCTCGGAGCGCAACGAGCGGAAGGTCTCGAACACCGCATCGTCGTCGGTGACGTCGAGCCGTCGCACGGCCACGGTGCGCGTGGGATGGGCGGCGATGATCTCGGCCCGCAGCGTGTCCAGCCGCTCCGCGCGCCGGGCCACGAGGGCGAGATCGCTCCCGCGGGCGGCCAGCTGCCTGGCCATCTCCGCGCCCAGTCCGGAGGAGGCACCGGTGACCAGAACTGTCGTCATGGGGCAAGTCAACCGACAAGGAGCGACAAATGCTTGACCGCACAGCAAATGTGGCGTGAGGTACACGTGAGGGACCCGTCCGGCATCGGGCCGGCGGGGCAAGCATGTAGATGGAGAACTTCGTGTCGACACTTTCTCGGAGGCCACTGACGCGCGCGCGTCAGCTGGGCCTCCTCACGGCCGGACTGGTCATCACCGGTGCCCTGGCCGCCTTCCCCATCGGTACCGCCGCGGGATCATCCGCGGCGGAGCCTGCCCGGTCCGGCTCGACCGCTGCGAGCGGCGCGACCCGTGACCTGCAGTTCGCCGACGGTCGCTACGTCGTGCTGCTGAGGGAGCCAGCAGCCGTCCGCTACAACGGGAGCAAGGAGCGCTTCGCCGCCACCCGCGCCAAGGGGGGCCAGCAGTTCAGGTCCGGCACCCAGGCCGTGCGCGACTACACCGCCCACCTGCGCAGCACGCACCGACAGGTCGCCGACTCGGTCGGCGCCCGCCCGGTGCGGTCCTACAGCATCGCCGCCAACGGGTTCGCCGCCGAGCTGAGCGCCGAGCAGGCCGTGGAGCTCTCCCAGGACCGCAGGGTCCTCGTGGTCGAGCGCGACATCGCCCGCAAGGTCGACACCTGGAACACGCCGGGCGCGCTGGGTCTGTCCGGCAAGAACGGCGTCTGGGAGCAGAACGGCGGCCGCGCCAAGGCGGGCGCCGGCGTCGTGGTCGGCATCATCGACTCCGGCATCTGGCCGGAGTCGAAGTCCTTCAACGGACTCGACCTCACCGCCGCGCCCCGCACGAAGTGGGACGTCTCGATGGACGCCGACGGGCACACCCGGATGGAGAAGAAGGACGGGGGCGTCTTCACCGGCGCCTGCGAGGCCGGTGAGGAGTTCACCACCGACCTCTGCAACTCCAAGCTGATCAGCGCGCGCTTCTACGCCGATGCGTTCATCGAGAACGTCGCGGAGGAGGACTGGTCCGAGTACGAGGTCCTCTCGCCGCGTGACTCGTCCGGACACGGAACCCACGTGGCGAGCACGGCCGCCGGCAAGCGGGTCGACGACGTCGAGACCGAGACCGTGAAGTTCGGGACGGTCTCCGGCATGGCGCCGGCGGCGAAGATCGCGGCCTACAAGGTCTGCTGGGAGGACAGCGATCCCGACACCGGCGGTTGCTTCACCTCCGCCAGCCTCGCCGCCATCGACGACGCGGTCGCCGACGGTGTCGACGTCATCAACTTCTCGATCTCGGGCGCCCAGGAGTCGATCATCGACCCGGTGGAGTTCGCCTTCGAGGGTGCGGCCGAGGCCGGCGTGTTCGTGGCCACCTCCGCCGGCAACAGCGGTCCGACCGCCTCCTCGGTGGCCCACAACAGCCCCTGGCTGACCACCGTCGCCGCGGCCACGCACTACGCCTTCGAGAACACGCTGGTGCTCGGCAATGGGCAGAAGATCGTCGGCGCCTCGATCTCCAAGCAGGCGCTGGCCTCCAAGCGGCTCGTCGACTCCGAGGACATCGTCGTCGCCGGTGGCGACGCCGCCGACGCCGCGCTGTGTGGTCCGGACACCCTCGACCCCGCCCAGGCGGCGGGCGCGATCGTGGTCTGCACCCGTGGGGTATACGACCGCGTGGCCAAGAGCGCCGAGGTCGCCCGGGCGGGCGGTGTCGCGATGGTGCTGGCGAACCCCTCGGAGAACAGCCTCGACGCCGACTTCCATGCGGTGCCGACGGTGCACATCAGTGTCGCCGACGCCGAGAAGGTCTTCGCCTACCTCGACTCGGCCGGGTCCACCGCCAAGGCCGCGATCAAGCTGGGCAACTTGACCAACCAGACGACGCCCGTGCCCCAGGTGGCGGGCTTCTCCTCCCGCGGCCCGGCGGCGTCCTCGGACTCCGACCTGCTCAAGCCCGACATCATCGCGCCGGGTGCCAGTGTCCTGGCCGCGGTCGCGCCGCCGTCGAACTTCGACCGTGACTACGACCTCTACTCCGGTACGTCGATGTCCTCACCGCACATCGCCGGTCTGGCCGGGTTCATGATGGGCGTCAACCCGGGCTGGAGCGCCCAGCAGGTCAAGTCGGCGATGATGACGACGGCGACCTCGACCCGCACCGCCGAGGACGAGGAGTCCGGCGACGGGTTCGGCCAGGGTGCCGGGCTGGTCAACCCCAAGCGCTTCCTCGACCCGGGGCTGTTCGTCACGAGCACCCCGCGTGAGTGGTTGGGCTTCATCTCTGACCAGGGCGTCGACACGGGTGTGGCGCCGGTGGCGGGCAAGGACATCAACCTCCCCTCGATGGCCCAGGGCCAGGTGACCTCGTCCACCTCGTTCACCCGGAGCTTCGTCTCCTCGCGACCGGGTTCCTGGAAGGTCTCGGTCGACGTCCCCGGCTTCACCGCCACCTTGAGCCGCAGCAAGGTCGTGGCCAAGCGGGCCGGTGACATCGAGAGCCTCACCATCGACTTCACCCGGAGCGACGCAGCGCTGGGCGAGTTCAGCCAGGGCTTCGTGACCCTGACCGGTCCCACCACGGTGCGTCTCCCCGTGGCGCTGCGGCCGGTCTCGGTCAAGGCTCCGGCCACGGTGACCGGCACCGGTACCTCGGGCTCGGTCGACGTACCCATCACGGCCGGCTTCACCGGTCTGCTTGACGTGGGTGTCCACGGTCTGGCCAAGGCCACGACGGTGGAGGACTCGGTCGCCGTCGGCGCGGACCACTTCGAGTGCGTGGAGGTCAGCGACACCGCCAAGGTCGCGAAGTTCGACCTCGACGCCACCGACGACACCAGCGACCTCGACCTCTACGTCTACGCCGCCGACTCGTGCGACATCGAGACGGCGTTCGCAGAGGTGGGTCTGTCCGCGACGGGCGCCGCCGACGAGTCGGTGACCCTGTTCGACCCCGAGCCGGGGTTCTACATCGCCGACGTCAACGGCTACTCCGCCGGCGAGTCCGGTGACCCGATCGGGTTCCGGCTCGACACCTATGTCGTCGACGACGGCACGACCCTCGGCAACTTCACGGCGACTCCGAACCCGGTGCCGGTCGTGAACTCCGAGGAGACCACCTTCGAGGTCAGCTGGTCCGATCTCGAGGCCGGTGCCCGCTACCTGGGCCTGCTCGAGTACGACGGTGCCCTCGCACCGACGCTCGTGGAGGTCTCCACGCTCACGCCGTAGCCGGCAGCACCTCCCAGCACAGCACAGCACAGCACCGCACCGCAGCACGACAGCGGCGGCCCGGGTCATCGACCCGGGCCGCCGTTCGTTTTGTACCAGGCATGGATTGGTCCCCAACCACATGAAATCGGGCCGCGGACGGCCGATTCGTGACCAATGGATGCCTCCGGAGGGTTGCCAGCAGGCCCTACATACGTGGTATACATACCCGGTATCCACCACCGATCCGGGGAGCACGACATGTCCGTCCGACAAGCATTGCTGGCGCTGTTGGAGCAGGGGCCGATGTACGGCTACCAGCTCCGCTCGGAGTTCGAGCAGCGGACCGGGGCGACCTGGCCCCTCAACATCGGCCAGGTCTACACGACCCTCAACCGACTGGCCCGCGACGGCCTCGTGAGCGGAGCCGGCTCGGACGCCGACGGGCACGTCGTCTACGAGGTCACCGACGCCGGACGGGACGAGGTGGCGAGCTGGTGGACCACCCCCGTGCCGCGCACCCAGCCGCCCCGCGACGAGCTGGCGATCAAGCTCGCGCTGGCGGTGACGGTGCCCGGGATCGACGTGGGCACCGTCATCCAGCAGCAGCGCTCAGCCACCATCTCGGCTCTGCAGGACTACACCAGGCTCAAGCGCACGGCCGAGGACGACCTGGCCTGGTCGCTGGTCCTGGACTCCCTCATCTTCGCGGCCGAGGCCGAGGTCCGCTGGCTCGACCACACCGAGGCGCGCGTACGCCGCTCGGTCGCCCCCGTGTCGGCGCCGGTCCCGGCCCAGCGCGTCGAGCTCGAGGGGACGGTCCGATGAGCGCGATCCTCCAGCTGGCCGACGTCACCCGGGTGCACGGCTCGGGCGAGACCGAGGTGCACGCGTTGCGGGCGGTGTCCTTCGCCGCTCACGCCGGCGAGCTCGTCGCGGTCATGGGCCCCTCGGGGTCCGGCAAGTCGACCTTGCTGACGCTGGCCGGCGGCCTCGACTCCCCGACCACCGGCCGCGTCCTGGTCGAGGGCACCGACCTCGCCGAGCTGGGCGCCAAGGGCCGCGCCCGGATGCGGCGTACGTCGATCGGCTACGTGTTCCAGGACTTCAACCTCATCCCAGCCCTCACGGCGGTCGAGAACGTCGCGTTGCCCCGTGAGCTGGACGGTGAGCGCGCCGGTGTGGCCCGACGTGCGGCGCGACTGGCTTTGGAGGAGGTGGGCATCGCCGACCTCGCCGACCGCTTCCCCGACAACATGTCGGGTGGCCAGCAGCAGCGGGTCGCCATCGCCCGCGCGATCGTCGGCGAGCGGCGGCTGATCCTGGCCGACGAGCCGACCGGTGCGCTCGACAGCGACACCGGGGAGGAGATCCTCCGTCTGCTGCGCGGTCGCTGCGACGCGGGAGCGGCGGGTGTCTTGGTCACCCACGAGGCCCGGCACGCTGCGTGGGCGGACCGGGTGGTGTTCCTCCGTGACGGAGTCGTCGTCGACGAGACCGGCGCCGACCGACCCGACACCCTGCTCGAGCCGAGCGGGGTCCGGTGAGCGTCCTCTCGTCCTGGCGGCTCGCGCTGCGGCTCGCCTGGCGCGACGCCCTGCGCTCGAAGGGGCGCAGCGCCCTGGTGCTCGTGATGATCGCCCTGCCGGTCTTGTCGGTCACCGCAGCCGCGGTGGTCTTCGCCACCCAGGACGTCGACAGTGAGGAGTCGCTCGACCGCCGGCTGGGATCAGCCGTGGCCAAGGTCGACGTGCAACGGGGGACCGGTGCCGTCATCCAGGCTCCCGACCCGGAGGTCGCGAGCTCCACCATGGGCCGCGGCGGGCCGCCGCTGACCGCCGCGCAGATCTCAGCAGCCCTCGACGGACGGCGGCTCGTCGAGCTGCGCGCGGGCAGCGTCCCTGTGACCACCGACCGGGGTGAGGTCTACGCCGAGGTGACCGAGGTCGACCTCACCGACCCGATGGCCGAGGGCCTCTTCGTGCTGTCGTCGGGACGGCTACCGCGCTCGGCCGACGAGGTCGTCGTCAACTCCTTCGTGGAGGGCAAGGGGTACTCGGTCGGCGACCGTCTCGTCACGCGAGGGGCCGAGCGGCCCGATCCGGTGATCGTCGGGGTCGCGGAGTCGACCACCATCCGTGACTACGCGGTCCTCGCCGGTCCGCTCGGCAGCACCGGGGCCAGGACCTACGGCACGACGTCCTACCTGGTCGACGGCGCTCCGGTCACCTGGGCCGAGGTGCGTGCGCTCAACGCCGAGGGGGCGAGCGTGCTGTCCCGTGCGGTCGTGCTCGACCCGCCTCCCCTTCCGCCCGAGGTCGAGATGTACGCCGACGCGAGCTCCGACGACGTGGTCGCCATCGTCGTCCTGGTCGTCGTGATGGCGCTGCTCGAGCTGGTGCTGCTGGCCGGCCCCGCCTTCGCCGTCGGTGCCCGACGACAGTCGCGCAGCCTCGCGCTCCTCTCCGCCAGTGGCGGCACGCCCGCCCAGGCGCGCCGGGTCGTGCTCGGCAGCTCGGTGGTCCTCGGATCGGCGGCCGCGGCGCTGGGCGTGGCCCTGGGGATCGGGGCGGCCCTGGGACTCGAGCCGATCCTCCAGGCCCGCTCCGGCACCTGGTTCGGTCCCTTCGAGGTGCCGTGGCTCTATCTGCTGGCGATCGCCGGTTTCGGTCTGCTGAGCGCCTTCCTCGCTGCGGTGGTGCCCGCCTGGATCGCCTCCCGTCAGGACGTCGTCGCCGTCCTTGCAGGACGTCGCGGCGACGCTCCGCCCTCGGTCCGCTCGCCCGTGGTCGGGGTCCTCCTGCTGGGCGGTGGCGTGGCGCTGGCCGCCTACGGCGCCTCGGGCTCGGGAGACTCCTCGATCGTGATCGCGATCGCAGCCGTCCTCTCGGTGCTCGGGATGATCCTGCTCGTGCCCGTGGTGGTCGTCGGCGTGGCGCGCCTGGCCGGCCGGCTGCCGCTCGCCCTGCGCTTCGCAGCCCGCGACGCCGCTCGGCATCGCCAGCGCACCGTGCCGGCCGTCGCCGCGGTCGCCGCGACGGTGGCCGGGGTCGTGGCGCTCGGGATCGCCACCGCCAGCGACGAAGCCCAGAACCGGGAGGGCTACCTGCCCTCTCTCGCGGAGGGGGCCGGCGCCCTCACCTCCTACGCCCGGGACACCGACTGGCCGGCCCTGCGCGCCGCTGTCGAACGCGAGCTGCCGGGTGCGGAGGTGGTCGAGGTGCGCGGGCTGAGCGACCGAGTGGCCGGCGGGGGATATGTCGAGACCGACGTGCGAGCGGTCTCCGGTGACTTCCTGCTCGACACCTACGGCAACCTCCTCGGGTCCGCGTGGCTCGTCGGCGAGGAGCTGCCGCCCGGTCTTCCCGGCGTGTCCGAGCAGCAGGCCAAGGCCGCGGACGCGGTCTTGGCCGCCGGAGGGGTCGTCGCCTTCACCAACCAGGGTGTGACCGGTGACGCCGTCCGGATGAAGGTGACCACGCGTGACGAGCGGGAGCGAGTGGTGGGGGAGCCCCGTCGCGCGACCTTCGCTGCGGTGATCCTGCCCAGCACCGGCAACGGCGGCGCACAGGCGGTGCTGTCCCCGGCGGCGGCCAGTTCGCTGGGTGTGGAGCCGCAGCCGGTGGCGCTGGTGGTGCCCGAGGAGGTGAGCGAGGCCGAGGAGGCGTCGGTGGCCGAGGTCGTGGCCGGGCTCTCCGACCAGGCCTCCCTCTACGTCGAGCGGGGCTACGAGACCAGCGACGAGACCGTCGTCATCCAGCTCATCCTCGGCGGGTTGGGCGCGGTCCTGATGCTCGGCGGCACGCTCACCGCCACTTTCCTGGCCCTCGCCGACGCTCGTCCCGACCTCGCCACGCTCTCCGCGGTGGGGGCCGCGCCTCGGACCCGTCGCGGCGTGGCGGCGGCGTACGCCGCGGTCGTCGGCCTCGTGGGCGCCGTCCTGGGAGCGGTGGTCGGGTTCATCCCCGGGATCGCGATCACCTATCCGTTGACCTCGGACAACTTTGGGCCGGTGCCGGACCGCCACTACCTCGACGTCCCGTGGTTGCTGGTGGTCGGCGTCGTGGTGGTCCTCCCTGCCCTCACCTCGCTGGTCGTCGGCCTCACGGCCCGCTCCCGTCTCCCCCTGGTCGCCCGCCTCGACTGAGGCCGTGGGCGGGTAGTCCCTGACGAAACGGTCGTTATCCACAGGGAAAAGCAACCATTCGGCCAGGGACTATCCGTCACAGCGACTTAAAACAAGCAGGGTTGACTGTTTGTTCGTGCGCGGGCAGGGTGGGCGCGTGGGGACCGGAGCAGCGGGTACGGCGACGCGAGTGCCGCAGGAGGAGCGGACCCGTGCGATGCGGGCACGGCTGCTCGAGGCCACGGTCGAGTGCCTGGTCGAGCACGGCTTCGCCGGGACGTCGACCACCCTGGTCTCCGAGCGGGCAGGCGTCAGCCGCGGCGCCCAGCTGCACCACTTCCCGACCAAGAACGACCTCGTGGTGGCCGCGGTCGAGCACCTGTGCGCGGTGCGCGGTGAGGAGCTCGCCGCCGCCGCCCGCGCGCTGCCGAACGGCGCCCGGCGCACCCGCGCGGTGTTGCAGATGCTCGCCGACCACTTCACCTCGCCGGTCTTCACCGCGGCCCTCGAGCTGTGGGTCGCCGCGCGCACCGACCCGACCCTGCTGGCGGCGGTCGCCCCGCTGGAGCAGCGCGTCGGCCGCGAGGCCCACCACCTCACGGTCGAGCTCCTCGGCGCGGACGAGCAGGTGCCCGGCCACCGGGAGCTCGTGCAGGCCACCCTCGACCTGGTCCGCGGCCTGGGCCTGGCCGGCACCATCACCGACGACACTCGGCGTCGTCGCCGGATCCTCGACGAGTGGGCCGCCGTCCTCGACCGGGAGCTGGGCGCATGAGCCTCCTCGACGACCTCCTGACCGACCTCAAGGCGGAGGGCGACCAGCTCTGGAGCCTCGTCTCCGGCCTCGATGAGGAGGGCTGGGCTCGCTCGACCCCTGCGGCCGGATGGACGGTGGCCACCCAGGTCGCTCACCTCGCGTGGACCGACGAGACCGCGGCCACGGCGGCGCGGGCCCGCCTCGACAAGGAGGCGTGGGACGCCCTGGTGCTGGCGGCGATCGAGGACCCGACCGGGTACGTCGACACCTGCGCGCACGAGGTGGCCCGACTGGCCCCCCGGGCGCTGCTCGCCCGCTGGGGTGCGGCGCGCGAGTCGCTGACCCAGGCCCTGCGTGAGCACCCGAGCGGCGAGCGGATGCCGTGGTTCGGCCCGCCGATGTCGCCGGCGTCGATGGCGACTGCTCGCTTCATGGAGACCTGGGCCCACGCCCTCGATGTCTACGAGGCGTTGGGGCACGAGCAGGAGCCCACCGACCGGATCCGGCACGTCGCCCACCTGGGGATCCGCACCCGCGACTTCGCCTTCGGCGTCCACGAGCTCACGGCGCCCGGCGAGGAGTTCCGGATCGACCTGGTCGCGCCGAGCGGCGACGTCTGGTCCTGGGGCCCCGAGGACGCGAGGCAGACCGTGACCGGCTCGGCGTACGACTTCTGTCGACTCGTGACCCAGCGTGTCCACCGCGACGATACCGATCTCGTCGCGACCGGCCACGACGCCGAACGGTGGCTGGGGATCGCCCAGGCGTTCGCCGGCCCGCCCGGCCGTGGACGGGAGCGCTCGTGACGGCCCCGGTCCGCATCGGCAACTGCTCGGGCTTCTACGGCGACCGGCTCTCCGCGATGCGCGAGATGCTCGAGGGCGGGCCGCTGGACTACCTCACCGGTGACTACCTCGCCGAGCTCACGATGCTGATCCTCGGCAAGGACACCCTCAAGGACCCCGGGCTCGGCTACGCCCGCACGCACGTGCGCCAGCTCGAGGACTGCCTCGGCCTCGCACTCGAGCGCGGCGTGCGGATCGTCAGCAACGCCGGGGGGCTCAACCCGTCGGGCCTCGCCGACAAGGTCCGCGAGGTGGCGAAGGGGCTCGGCCTCGACGTCCGGGTCGCGCACGTCGAGGGCGACGACCTCAGGCCCTTCGGCAACGCCCTGACGGCGAACGCCTACCTGGGGGGCTTCGGCATCGCCCGCGCGCTCGAGCAGGGAGCCGACGTCGTGGTGACCGGCCGCGTCACCGACGCCTCGCTCGTGGTCGGGCCGGCCGCCGCCCACCACGGTTGGCCGGCCACGGCGTACGACGAGCTGGCCGGCGCGGTCATCGCCGGTCACGTCCTCGAGTGCGGCACCCAGGCCACCGGCGGGAACTTCTCCGGGTTCCTGGACCTGCCGCACCGCGACCGGCCGCTGGGCTTCCCGATCGCCGAGGTCGCCGTTGACGGCAGCAGCGTGATCACCAAGCACCCCGGCACCGGCGGCGCCGCCACGGTCGACACCGTCACCGCCCAGCTCCTCTACGAGATCCAGTCCACGCGCTACCTCGGACCGGACGTCACGGTCCGCCTCGACACGGTGACGCTCGCCCAGACCGGCGAGGACCGGGTGAGCGTGACCGGCGTCCGCGGTGAGGCCCCGCCCGCACAGCTCAAGGTCTGCGTCAACGAGCTCGGCGGCTACCGCAACACTGTCGAGCTGGTGCTGACCGGGCTCGACATCGAGGCCAAGTCCGAGTGGGTGCGCAGCCAGCTCGAGCCGCACCTCACCGCTCAGCAGGTCACGTGGACCCGCACCCCGCTCCCGGCTGCCGACGCCGACACCGAGGAGGGAGCCTCCTGCCTGCTGCGCTGCACTGCCATGGACCCCGAGCCGGGCCCGGTCGCGAAGGCGTTCACCGGCCCGGCCGTCGAGCTGGCGCTCGGCTCCTACCCCGGCTTCACGCTCACCGCTCCGCCCGGACCGCCCACGCCCTACGGCGTCTACCGCGCCGACTACGTCGACCGCTCGGCCGTCACCCACACCGTGGTCCACCACGACGGCACCACCGACCAGGTCCCCGACCCGACCGACTTCTCACCGCCGCCCGAGCGCGCGGCTCTCGACCCGACGCCAGCCCCGACCGACTCGTTGACCCGGAGGGTCCCCCTCGGCACGTTCGTGCACGCCCGCTCCGGCGACAAGGGCGGTGACGCCAACCTCGGCCTGTGGGTGCGCCACGAGGTCTCGACAGGCTCGACCACCGAGGACAGCTCAACCACCGAGGACAGCTCGACCACCGAGGAGAGCTCGACCACCGAGGAGAGCTCGACCACCGAGGAGAGCTCGACCACCGAGGAGCAGTACGCCGCCCGCGTGGCCTGGCTGACCACGCTCGTCACGCCGAAGAAGGTCAAGGAGCTCGTCCCCGAGGCGGCCGACCTCGACGTGGAGGTCTTCGTCCTGCCCAACCTGGGTGGCGTCAACGTCCTCATCCGCGGCCTGCTCGGCCAGGGGGTGGCCGCCTCGACCCGCTTCGACCCGCAGGCCAAGGGTCTCGGCGAGTGGGTCCGCTCACGCCTCGTCCACGTGCAGGAGGATCTCCTTGTCTGACCTCCACGCCCTCGGCGCCGAGTTCACCCGCCGCGAGATAGCGCCGTACCTGGCGGACTGGGAGGCGGCCGGCGAGGTCCCGCGCTCGCTGCACCAGGCAGCGGCGAAACACGGACTGCTCGGCGTCGCCTTCCCCGAGGAGGTGGGCGGCGAGGGCGGCACGCTACTGGACTCCATGGACCTGGCCGAGGGGATGTTCGCGGCCGGCGCCTCCAGCGGCCTGATGGCCGCCCTCTTCACGGGCGGCATCGCGCTCCCTCACATCGCGGCGTCCGGCAACCGCGATCTCGTCGACCGGTTCGTGCGACCGACGCTCGCCGGGGAGCTGATCGGGTCGCTCGCGGTGACCGAGCCCGGCGGGGGCTCCGACGTCGCCGGCATCCGCACCACGGCCCGCCTCGAGGGTGACCACTACGTCGTCAACGGCACCAAGACCTTCATCACCAGCGGCCTCCGCGCCGACTTCGTCACCACGGCGGTCCGCACCGGCGGCCCCGGGCACTCCGGCCTCTCGCTGATCGTGGTCGAGAAGGGCACGCCGGGCTTCACCGTCGACCGGACACTGACCAAGATGGGCTGGCACTGCTCCGACACCGCCGAGCTGGGGTACGCCGACGTACGCGTCCCCGCCGCCAACCTCGTCGGCGCCGAGAACGCCGGGTTCTACGCCATTGCCGAGCAGTTCGTCGTGGAGCGCATCGGCCTGGCCGTCCACGCCTACGGCATCGCCGCGCGGTCCCTGGAGCTCACCCTCGAGCACTGCCGCCGGCGCGAGACCTTCGGCCGACCTCTGGTCTCCAACCAGGTGGTGGCGCACACGCTCGTCGAGATGCGCCGGCAGGTCGAGGTCGCCCGCACCTATGCCCGCGAGGTGGCCCGACGGCACGTCGTCGGCGAGAACGTGATCGCCGAGGCCTGCATCGCCAAGCAGACCGCGTGCGACGCGGCGACCTACGTGTGTGACCGGGCCGTGCAGCTGCACGGCGGCACGGGATATCTGCAGGACACCGAGGTGGAGCGGCACTACCGCGACGCCCGGATCCTGCCTATCGGAGGAGGAGCAACCGAGGTGTTGACGGATCTGGCGGCGAAGCTGTGGGGATACGACCGATGAAGGGCGAGGTGTCGATGCACATCGCCGCGCCGCCGGAGCAGGTGTGGTCGCTGGTCAGCGACGTGACCCGGATCGGGGAGTTCTCGCCCGAGACGTTCGAGGGGAAGTGGACCCGCGGCTCGACCGGGCCCGAGGTCGGCGCGTCGTTCGCCGGGCACGTCAAGCGCAACGGCGTGGGGCCGACGTACTGGTCGCCCTGCCAGGTGACGAAGTGCGTCGAGAACGAGGTCTTCGAGTTCGCTGTCGGCACCGACGCGGTCACGGTCAACAACTGGGGCTACCGGCTGCAGCCCGAGAACGGCGGCACTCGGGTCACCGAGTACTTCCGGCTCGAGCCCAAGCTGCCCATGCGGATCTACTGGCTGCTGCTCGGACGCCTGCGCGGGCGCACCAACGAGCGCGGCATGCGCACCACGCTGGAGCGGATGAAGGCCGTGCTGGAGAACGATGGTTGAGATGGCGCGAGGGACGAGCGTCCTCGAAACCCCTGAAGAGAGCGCGCCCGGCCGCAACCGAGCGGCGATGCTCGAGAAGCTCGCGGCCCTCGACGCCGAGCACGCCAAGGCCGTCGGCGGGGGCGGGGAGAAGTACGTCGCCCGCCACCACGAGCGCGGAAAGCTGCTGCCGCGCGAGCGGATCGAGCTGCTCCTCGACGAGGGATCGGCGTTCCTCGAGCTGTCCCCATTGGCGGGGTGGGGCTCCGACTTCGCCGTCGGCGCCTCCGTGGTCACCGGCATCGGCGTCGTCGAGGGCGTCGAGTGCATGATCACCGCCAACGACCCCACGGTGAAGGGCGGGGCGAGCAACCCCTGGACGGTCAAGAAGATCTTCCGCGCCTCGCAGATCGCCGAGGAGAACGGTCTCCCGTCGGTCGCGCTGGTGGAGTCCGGCGGCGCCGACCTGCCGACGCAGAAGGAGATCTTCATCCCCGGCGGGAAGCTCTTCCGCGACATCACGCGCGCCAGCGCGCGCAAGCAGCCGACCGTTGCGCTCGTCTTCGGCAACTCCACGGCCGGGGGCGCCTACGTGCCGGGCATGAGCGACTACACCGTGCTGGTCAAGGAGCAGGCCAAGGTCTTCCTGGGGGGTCCGCCGCTGGTCAAGATGGCCACCGGTGAGGAGTCCGACGACGAGTCACTGGGCGGCGCCGAGATGCACGCTCGGACCTCGGGCCTGGCCGACTACCTCGCCGAGGACGAACGCGACGCCATCCGCATCGGCCGCAGGATCGTCGCCCGTCTCAACTGGCGCAAAGCGGTGGTTGAGGTGCCCCGAGCGCCAGCGAGGGGCCTCGAAACCCGGTTGGCTACCTGGGTCTCGACAAGCTCGACCACCGGCTGGGCCGAGCCCGACGCCGACCCCGAGGACCTCCTCGACCTCATCCCGACCGACCTCAAGGAGCCGTTCGACCCGCGCGAGGTGATCGCCCGCGTCTGCGACGGCGTGAGCGCCACCAACGGCGCCGTCTTCGACGAGTTCAAGCCGCTCTACGGCCCCTCGCTGGTCACCGGCTGGGCGAAGATCCACGGCCGTCCGGTCGGCATCCTCGCCAACGCCCAGGGCGTGCTGTTCTCCCAGGAGGCGCAGAAGGCGACGCAGTTCATCCAGCTCGCCAACCAGGTCGACACCCCGCTGCTGTTCCTGCACAACACCACCGGCTACATGGTCGGCGCGGACTACGAGCAGGGCGGGATCATCAAGCACGGCGCGATGATGATCAACGCCGTCTCCAACAGCACGGTCCCCCACCTGAGCGTGATCATGGGCGCCTCCTACGGCGCCGGCAACTACGGCATGAACGGCCGCGCCTTCGACCCGCGCTTCCTCTTCACCTGGCCCTCGGCGAAGTCCGCCGTGATGGGACCGGCCCAGCTCGCCGGCGTCCTCGAGATCGTGGCCCAGCAGTCGGCCGAGTCCAAGGGCCAGCCCTTCGACGCCGAGGGGTTCAAGGGGATCAAGGAGATCGTCGAGAGCCAGGTCGAGGAGCAATCGCTGCCCTTCTTCCTGTCCGGGATGGTCTACGACGACGGCGTCATCGACCCCCGTGACACCCGGACCGTGCTGGCGATCTGCCTCTCGGTCATCGAGAACGCGCCGTACGACGGCACCGACCGCTTCGGGGTGTTCCGCCCATGATCAAGCGAGCAGCGGCGCGCGAGGAACGAGCGCGGCGCGTGGTGCCGCGTCCGGTGGTTGAGGAAGGCGCGCTAGCGCCTGTCTCGAAACCCAGCCGACCTGGCCAGGTGCCCGCATGATCACCCGGCTCCTCGTCGCCAACCGTGCCGAGATCGCCTCCCGGGTCTTCCGGACCTGCCGGCGGCTCGGGATCGAGACCGTGGCGGTGCACTCCGACGCCGACGCCGGCCTGCCGTATGTCGGCGAGGCCGACCACGCCGTACGCTTCCCGGGCAACAGCCCGGCCGAGACCTACCTTCGAGCCGACCTGCTCGTGGAGGCGGCCCGCCGAGCGGGGGCCGATGCCGTGCACCCCGGCTACGGATTTCTGTCCGAGAACGCTGGCTTCGCCCGCGCCGTTATCGACGCCGGGCTGACCTGGGTCGGGCCGGCGCCGGAGTCCATCGAGGCGATGGGGTCCAAGGTTCGCGCCAAGGAGCTGATGAAGGCGGCCGGCGTGCCGGTGCTCGGGGCGCCCGAGACGCCGACCGACGCCGACCTGCCGCTGATCGTGAAGGCCTCGGCGGGCGGGGGCGGCCGCGGCATGCGGATCGTGCGGTCGCTGTCCGACCTCCCGACCGAGATCGAGAAGGCCCGTGAGGAGGCGGCGTCCGCGTTCGGCGACGGCACCGTCTTCGTCGAGCCGTACGTCGAGCGCGGCCGGCACGTCGAGGTCCAGGTTGTGGGCTCAGTCGTCTACGGCGACCGGGACTGCTCGGTGCAACGGCGCCACCAGAAGGTGGTCGAGGAGGCCCCCGCCCCCGGCCTGCGCGACGAGGTGCGGGCCGCGATGCACGACGCGGCCCGTCGGGCGGCTGAGGCGGTCGACTACCGCGGCGCCGGCACGGTCGAGTTCCTCTACGACCCCGACACCGAGCGCTTCTGGTTCCTCGAGATGAACACCCGCCTCCAGGTGGAGCACCCGGTCACCGAGCTGGTGCACGACGTCGACCTGGTCGAGCTGCAGATCGCCGCCGGAGAAGGGGACTCCCCGCCGGTCGAGCTTGACCGGTCGGTGGTCGAGCTTGTCGAGACCCACGGCCACGCCATCGAGGTCCGGCTCTACGCGGAGGATCCCTCGGCCGACTACCAGCCCCAGAGCGGCGTGCTCACGACCTTCGACATCCCGGTCGAGGACGGCATCCGCGTCGACGCGGGCTTCGCGTCCGGCGACGAGGTGTCGACCCACTACGACGCGATGCTGGCCAAGGTGATCGCCCACGCGCCCACCCGGCAGCAGGCCGCCCGACAACTCGCCGGCGTGCTGTCCCGCGCGCGGATCCACGGCCTGGTCACCAACCGTGACCAGCTCGTCGCGATCCTGCGCTCGCCGGAGTTCCTCGCCGAGGAGCTCAGCACCGCGTTCCTCGACTCCACGCTGGTTGAGGCGCGAGGAGCGCAAGCGACGAGCCTCGAAACCATCGCCGCCGCGCTCGCCCTCGCCGAGCGGTCCGGGCTCACCCGCACCGTGCAGCCCGGCGTACCCGTCGCGTGGCGCAACGTGGTCAGCCAGCCTCAGCGCACCGAGTTCGAGGTCTCGACAGGCTCGGACACCGAGGTGGTGGAGTGGCTGCCCACCCGCGACGGGTACGCCGTCGAGGGCGTCACGGTCGTCGGGGTCTCGACACGCTCGACCGACGATTGGCGGGTCACCCTCGAGGTCGACGGCGTGCGGACGACGTACGACGTGTTCGTCCACGGGGCCGACGTCGACGTCGACAGCCCGCACGGACACGTGCGGTTGCGCCGGGGGCCGCGCTTCACCGACCCCGCCGACGCGGTGGCGAGCGGGAGCCTGCTGGCGCCGATGCCCGGCACCGTCGTCCGCGTCGCCGTCGAGGCGGGGCAGCAGGTGGCTGCCGGCGACCCGGTCCTCGTCCTCGAGGCGATGAAGATGCAGCACACCGTGACCGCGCCGCACGCCGGCGTGGCCACGCAGATGGATGTGAGGCCCGGTGCGCAGGTCGCCGCGGGTGAGGTCCTGGCCGTCGTCGAAGCAGAGGAGACACCATGAGCACGTTCACCGAGTCCGAGGAGCGCCAGGAGCTGCGCCGCCAGGTCGCCAAACTGGCGGGCAAGTACGGCCGCGAGTACTTCACCGAGAAGGCCCGCAGCGGCGGCAAGACCACGGACCTCTGGCTCGAGATCGGCAGATGTGGCTACCTCGGCATCAACATCCCCGAGGAGTACGGCGGCGGTGGCGGCGGCATCGGTGACATCGCCGCGGTCTGCGAGGAGCTGGCGGCACAAGGCTGCCCGCTGCTGATGATGGTCGTCAGCCCGGCGATCTGCGGCACGGTCATCAGCCGCTACGGCACGGAGGAGCAGAAGCAGCGCTGGCTGCCCGGCATCTGCGACGGCACCAGCACGATGGCCTTCGCGATCACCGAGCCCGACGCCGGCACCAACACCCACAACATCACCACCACCGCCCGCAGGGACGGCGACGGCTGGGTGCTGACCGGTCGCAAGATCTGGATCTCCGGTGTCGACGAGGCCGACCACGTGCTGGTCGTCGCGCGCACCGAGGACGCGAAGACCGGCAAGGTCAAGCCGGTGCTGTTCGTCGTCCCGACCGACAGCGAGGGCTTCGAGTTCCACCACATCCCCGTCGAGATGGTCTCGCCCGAGAAGCAGTTCCAGGTGTTCATCGACGACGTGCGGCTCCCCGCCGACCACCTCGTCGGCGACGAGAACGGCGGCCTGGTGCAGCTGTTCGCCGGCCTCAACCCCGAGCGGATCATGGCGGCGTCGTTCTCCCTCGGCCTGGCCCGCTACGCGCTGGAGAAGGCGACGGCGTACGCCAAGGAGCGCACGGTCTTCCAGGGCCCGATCGGTGGACACCAGGCGATCGCGCACCCGCTGGCCCAGAGCCACATCGAGGTCGAGATGGCCCGCCTGATGACCCAGAAGGCGGCCGCGCTCTACGACGCCGGTGACGAGCACGGCGCCGGCGAGGCGGCCAACATGGCCAAGTACGCCGCTGCCGAGGCCGCCTGCGACACCGTCGACCGCGCGGTGCAGACCCACGGCGGCTACGGCGCCAGCCAGGAGTACGGCATGGCCGGCCTCCTCGTCGCCACGCGGATCGGCCGGATCGCGCCGGTCAGCCGCGAGATGATCCTCAACTTCGTCGCCATGCACTCCCTGGGCCTTCCCAAGTCCTACTGAGGCCCCGCCCCCGTAGGTCGAGCCCGCTCGGTGGTCGAGCTTGTCGAGACCCGGCGACCGGGATACTGACGCCATGACGACCTGGGCGACGAGCGGCGCCACGGCCCTGGCCGAGCACGCGCCCGACGTCGTACCCGCCCTCGAGGCCCTGGCGGCGATGCGCCCCGCCGACGTCGAGGCGGCCACGGCCGCGGCGATCCGTACGGCCTGCGCCGAGACCCAAGGCCTACCGCCCTTGCATCCGGCCGGGACGACCTCCGGAGCGCCCCCGGAGGTGGTCGCGTTCGCCGAGCAGTTCGCGACCGACGTGACACGGGTCGACGACGACGTGCGCGGTGCGTTCACCGCCGCGACGGGTTCGGCCCTGTTCTCCACGGTCCAGCTCGTCTACGTCGCCGACCAGGGCCCCCGGCTACGGGCCGGTCTCGACGCGCTCTTCGGGCCCAGCGACTGGGGGCTACGGGAGGAGACGGCCACCGCCGACTCGTGGCAGCTCGTCGACGAGCTCATCCGGTCGGTCGCCCGGGGAGCACACCTCGATCCGGTCCTGACCGAGCTGGTCCGGCTTCGCGGCGCCCGTCAGCACCACTGCCGCCTGTGCTCCTCCCGGCGCAGCAGCGCCGCGATCGAGGGCGGCGCCGACGACGCGATGTTCGCAGCCGTGGACGCCGCCGCGGCCAGCGACCTCCCCGCACGGACCAAGGCCGCGCTGGCCCTGGTCGACGACCTGATCTGGACCCCGGCCCGCATCCAACCGAACGTACTGGGAGCAGTGCGCGGCCACCTGAGCCCCGCCGAAGCGGTCGAGGTCGTCCTCGACGTGGTCCGCAACGCCGCCAACAAGATCGCCGTCGCCCTCGGTGCCGATGCGCCCACGGTCACCGACGGCGTCGAGCTCTTCACCACCGACGCCGATGGCAACGTGCTCCTCGGTTAGGGGCTCGGCTCTGCCGAATGGTCAGAAACCGGTCGTAGGACGCGTCTTGGCGGCGGTTGGTGACCAATCGTGGGGGGTCAGGCAGTGCCGTCAGGTCGCAACCGCGCCCGCAACCCCTCGACCACGTCGTCTCCGAGACCGAGTCCCTCACGGACGTAGCCGTCGAGGTCGCCGTACGACGCCGCCACCGCGGCGTGGGCCGCCCGCAGGTAGGACTCGTCGACGACCATGACGGCGTCGTAGACGGCGACCTTGTCGGGCCCGAGGTGCTCGGCGACCAGGCCGAGGTACTTCTCGCGGGTGGCGGTGGACACGTCGTTGGTCGCGAGGTAGTCGGCGAGCACCAGCTCATCGGGGACCCCGGCGAGGTGGAGGAGGAGCACCGAGGCCCAACCGGTCCGGTCCTTGCCGGCGGTGCAGTGGTAGACCTGCGCGCCGTCGGACGCCGCCAGCCGCGAGAGCAACGTGGCGAACGCCGCGCGTCCACCGGGGTGGTCGACGAACCCGCGGTAGACCTGGTGCATCACCTCGACCGCCTGCTCGGAGGACTCCAGGTTCGCGACCGCCTCCATCGGGATGCCCTTGACCTCGACGTGGTGCCAGCGCGCACCGGGGATGTCGGCGTCGGGGTGGGCCTCGATCTCGTGGGCGTCGCGCAGGTCGTAGACGTCACGGACCCCCAGCGCCGCCAGGGCGCCGGCGTCCTCGTGGGTCAGGGTCAGCTCGTTGGACCGGAAGAACCGACCCGGCGCAATGCGGCCCTCGGCGTAGGCCGCCAGGTCGCGGAAGTTGTCGGCCGACGCGAGCCGCACGACCTCCTCGGAGAAGGTCCCGTCGGTCACGAGGGTGCAGCCTACGTGGGTCTCGACACGCCTCCGCCGCTGCGCGGCTTCGGCGGCTCGACCATCGAGACGGCCCGGTGGTCGAGCGTGTTGAGACCTGCCCGGTGGTCGAGCGTGTCGAGACCTGCCCGGTGGTCGAGCGTGTCGAGACCCGCCCGGTGGTCGAGCGTGTCGAGACCTGCCCGGTGGTCGAGCGTGTCGAGACCCGCCCGGTGGTCGAGCGTGTCGAGACCTGCCCGGTGGTCGAGCGTGTCGAGACCTGCCCGGTGGTCGAGCGTGTCGAGACCTGCCCGGTGGTCGAGCGTGTCGAGACCTGCCCGGTGGTCGAGCGTGTCGAGACCTGCCCGGTGGTCGAGCGTGTCGAGACCCGGGTTTCGAGACGGGCGCCGGGGCGCCCTCCTCAACCACCGGAGCCAGGCGCCGGGGCGCCCGACTCGACCACCGGACGTCAGCACAGGGGCACGAAGCGGTAGTCCCCGTGCTCGCTCACCTCCAGCTCGTCGGAGCCGGCGACGACGAGGGTCATCCGCCCGCGCACGGGCACCACCATCCGTCCGTCCGGGGCGAGCTGGGCGACCAGCTCGTCGGGGAACGACGAGGCGTCGGCCGAGACCAGGATCCGGTCGTACGCCGGTTCGTCGGGCAACCCGAGCACCCCCGGCTCCGCGCCCCGGATCGAGGCCCACGGCCGCCCGACCTTCGCGAGGTTGGCGGAGCCGCCGGAGACCAGCGAGGGTTCGAGTTCGACGCCGTCGACGGCCCCGGACGGTCCGGTGAGCCACGCCAGCAGTGCGGTCGTCCACCCAGAGCCGGCTCCCACGTCCAGGACCCGCTGGCCCTCGCGCACCTCGAGCAGACGCAGCATTGCTTCCACGGTCCGCGGCTGGCTGTTGGTCTGACCCGCGCCGATCTGGATCGGCCCGTCGTGGGCAGCGCGCCGCCGCTGCAGCCGCGGCAGGAAGTCGTGTCGGGGGGTCGCCTCGAAGGCCGCAGCCACCCGGTCGGTCGACCCCATCCACCCATGCTGACACGGGGCCTGGCGGCGCCGAGCGCGCCATCACGCCCGTGAGCGGTACCTTGCCCGGATGAGCGATGCGAGCCAGGACGACCCGACCGGCTCCGCCACGGAGTCGGGTCCCGATCCCTTGCGCGGCTCGCGGGCGAGTGGCTTCTACGTCGCGCTCGTGGCCTTGGGCGTCCTGCTGGTCCTGCTCGTCGTCTTCATCGCCCAGAACACCCAGGACGTCGACATGGCCTTCTTCGGGTGGAAGGGCCAGGCGCCCCTGGCGGTCACCCTGCTCGTCGCGACGGCCGCGGGACTGCTGATCGGGCTGACGGCCGGCGCCCTCCGCATCCTGCAGCTGCGCCGACGAGTCAAGCGCGACCGCAGCTGAACGACTGAGTCGCCCTTGGCGGCAGCGGGAAGAACATCGAGGTGCGGGCGGCGTACTCCGGGTAGCCCGGTCGGCTCATCATCGTCTGCTCCAGCAACCTGGCGCCGGTCGCGAAGACCAGGAAGTACGTCATCGCGACCGGCGGAGCCGATCGTGAGCAGACCCGGCAGCAGATCCGACGCGAGGCCGCCGGTCAGCCACAGCCCGGCCGCGACGGCTGCGTCACCGAAGTAGTTGGGGTGCCGGGTGTAGCGCCACAGCCCGGTCTCCATGACCGGCGGTCGCTGCTCCTTCGGGATCTCCTTGTACGACGCCAGCTGGGCGTCGCCGACCGCCTCGAAGGTGAGGCCGATCGCCCACACCGCGACGCCGATGCCCAGGCACGACCCAGCCCCAGTCGTCGGCGACGTCGGCGACGCCGGCGACCTGGACCGGCAGCGAGACGAACCAGATCGCGACGCCCTGGACGACGAACACCTTGCGCACGGCGACGCCGAGCCCGACCTCGGAGACCTTGCCGCCGAGCAGCTTCACGTAGCGTGGGTCCTCGGCGCCGGCGTGGACGCCGAGTGCGCGCTTGCGGATGTGCCAGGCGAGGCGGCCGCCCCACACGGCGACCATCGCCAGCACCAGGCCGGCCCGAAGCCGGTCGCCCTCGCCGAGCCCGAGCCCGACGAGGTAGGACGTCAGAGCGACCGTGACGAAGCCGAAGCCCCAGGTCACGTCGACGACCGCCACCCGGTCGAGCCGTCGGGCCGGCGAGCGCGGTGACGATCATCAGGACGACGACGGCAGCGCAGCCGCGACGCCGGTGACGACCAGGAAGTCTGCTCACCAGTCCGGTCCATGGCACCGAGTGTGACGCACCCGGGCGGACCATGAGGATCTGGTCGACGCCCATGCGGCCGTCGCGGAAGGCCATGGCGCCGCCGACCAGGTAGAGCCGCCAGACGCGGACGACCTCCTCGCCCACGAGCTCGGTCAGCCGGTCGATGTTGCGCTCGAAGCGCTCGAGCCACACCTGCGACCGTCAGCACGTAGTGCTCGCGCAGCGCGTGGACGTCGCGCACCTCAAGCCCGGCCGCGCTCGAAGAAGCCGACCGTCTCGCCGACGGGGCGCATGTACATGTCGGGTGCGATGAAGGACTCGATGAAGGGCCCGCCACCGGGCCAGCGGCCGCTGCGCGACATCTGCTGCACCAGGACCCGGCCGCCCGGGCTTCACCGAGCGGTGCAGCACCTCGGCGTACGTCGGGTAGTTGCGCTGGCCGACGTGCTCGCCCATCTCGATGGAGGACACGGCGTCGAACTCGCCGACGACGTCGCGGTAGTCGCAGAGCCGGATCTCGACGCGGTCGCCGAGCCCCCGCTCGGCGATGCGGGCGTCGATGAACCTCTTCTGCTCGGCCGCGATCGTCACCCCGACGACGCGGGCCCCGAAGTGCTCGGCCGCGTGCAGCGACATCGAGCCCCAGCCGCAGCCGACGTCGAGCAACCGTCATCCCCTCACGCAGGCCGAGCTTGCGCAGACCAGCGAGCAGCTTGGCCTCCTGCGCCTCCTGCAGCGGCTGCTGC
Source organism: uncultured Actinomycetota bacterium (assembly GCA_963767915.1). Lineage (GTDB taxonomy): Bacteria > Actinomycetota > Actinomycetes > Propionibacteriales > Nocardioidaceae > Nocardioides. Next base: position 451,484 of record CAVYFR010000004.1, on the reverse strand, counting down.
GGCGAGGCGTGGTAGCCGCAGGAGTAGGCCATCGTGGGTTCGAGGATGAGCGAGTAGAACTCGTTGGACAGGTCGTAGTGGTGGCTGATCGCGCGCCGGTCCCGGAGCTGGCTGTGCAGCCTTCCGCGGACCCGGGCCTGCGAGGCCGGGGGAGCCGGTGGACGACCGAGTGCACCAAGCCCGGTAGCCGTGCGCACGAGGTGCGCGACAGCCGCGGGAGTCGGTCGCCCACCGCTCAGTCCCCGGTCGCGAGCGACCCGGAACGCATGGGTCAGGGCGGCGTCGAGGTTCCAGCCGTCCTGCTCGGGGACGTCGAGCTCCCCGGTGACATAGGCCTGCGCGGCCCCGAGCTCGCCTGGGTGCCAGAGGAGCCGGCGCACGGCGTCGACCGAGCGCAGCTCCACGAGGGGGACCGACCCGTCGTCCGGGCCGGCCTCCGAACCGTCCCAGGCGCGCAGCCGCACGGGCAGGTCCCCGCCGACGAAGGGCCGCAGGGCCTCGGCCAGACGCGCCGCCACGCCCGTGGTGGGCACGGCGCGCGCCTCGGTCGTGGTCACGCGAGCTCCTTGTGGAAGGTGAGCTGGTTGACGTCGATGTAGCCCGAGGCGAAGCCGGCGCGGGAGTACTCGAGGTAGAAGTGCCACATCCGCAGGAAGGTCGCGTCGAAGCCGAGCTCGCAGGACCTCCTGGCTCTGCTCCAGGAAGGCCTCGTCCCACAGCCGCAGCGTCTGGGCGTAGTGCTGGCCCATCGACAACCGGTCGGCCAGCCGGAGCCGGCCGTGTGGTCGGCGGTGATCTGCTCGATGACCTCGACCGAGGGGAGGAAGCCTCCGGGGAAGATGTACTTGTGGATCCAGGTGTAGGTGTTGCGGGTCGCCAGCATCCGGTCGTGGGGCATGGTGATGGCCTGGATGCTCGCCCGACCGCCCGGGGCCAGGACCCGGTCGATGGTCTCGAAGTAGGTCTGCCAGTACTGCCAGCCGACCGCCTCGACCATCTCGACCGACAGCACGGCGTCGTACTCACCGGTGACGGCGCGGTAGTCGCAGAGCTCGACGTCGACGAGGTGGCTCACGCCCGCTGCCGCGACCCTCTCGCGGGCCAGGGACTGCTGCTCGGTCGAGAGGGTGATCGTGCGGACCGAGGCCCCGCGCCGAGCCGCCCGGATGGCGAGCTCGCCCCACCCGGAGCCGATCTCGAGCACGCGGGACCCGTGCGTCACCGCGGACTGGTCGAGCAGCCGTTCGATCTTGCGCACCTGTGCCGACTCGAGGTCGGCTCGGGTGACCGCGGCCAGGGGGGCCGGCTCATCGCTGGCGAAGAGCGCCGAGGAGTAGCTCAGCGTCGGGTCGAGGAAGACCTCGAACAGGTCGTTGGACAGGTCGTAGTGGTGGGCGATGTTGTCGCGTGAGTTCTCCGCACTGGACCGTTGCCACCGCGGGGGCCGCTTGACGATCAGCGCACGCATCCGCTGCAGCGACTGGGGGATGAGGTCGGCGATCTCGGCGGAGAGGACGGTGAGGAAGGCTCCGAGGTCCTCCGCGTCCCAGGCCCCGGTGAGGTAGGCCTCCCCGAAGCCGATCAGCTGGTCGCGTCCGATGCGGGCGTAGAACTCCTCCGGGCGGTGCATGACCATGACCGGTCCGCCCTTGCCCAGGGTCTCCGCGCCGGTCACGACGCTCACGTCCAGCCGGGCCACGGCGGCCCGGAAGAGGCGGCGGGCGACCCGGGAGCTGACGGCGGCGCGCGGTCCGGTCGGTACGACGTCGAGGCCGGGCCAGTGGTTGGCGCTGAGGCGCGCGGGAGCCACGGTCATGAGACACCTTCTTGGTGGTGGGCGGGGCGTGGACGCACGGGCAGCCGGCGGGTCCACAGCCAGACGCCGTGCAGGCGGATGAGCATCGATCCCCGGAGGGCCGCGGGGGCGGCCCGCCAGGGGCCTCGTTGGGTGCGGTGGCCGGTCAACGAGGCGCTGAAGACCGCGCCGTCGTCCGAGTGCAGGGTGACCGCCACGTCGAGCCGGTCGTCGGGCACCGGCACCAGCAGCTCATAGTCCCCGTCGGTGCCGTGGAAGGGCGATACGTACATCGCCTTGCCGGTGCGGGCTCGCCCCTGGGCGTCGGGGTGGACGACGTAGGCGTGGCGGTCGCCGTAGGTGTTGTGGACCTCCACGACGGTCGCTGCGAGCTCGCCGGAGCCGTCGTGGCACCAGAAGACGCTGATCGGGTTGAAGCAGTAGCCGAAGGCGCGCGCGTTCGCCGCCATCAGCACCCGTCCGCCGGCGAGCGAGACGTCGTGCTGGGCGAGCAGGGCCTCGACGTTGGCGCGGATCGGGCGCTCGCGGGTCGCCGAGGTGGTCGCGGGCCTCGAAGCGGGCGAGGACGCCGTGGTCGGGGAGGTCGTCGAGGTCGACCAGCCACACGTGCGTGCGGTGGGTGAACGTACGCCGGAAGGGTCGGCGCCTGGCGTGGCGGATGGTCACGTCGTAGAGCGCGCCCGCGGTCTGCGCACCCACCTGCGGCGCTGGCCCCGGTGCTGGTCCTGATGTCGACCGCGGACACGGAGGTCTCCCAGTGGCAGGCCGATCCGCTCGGCCGCGGCCAGCCCGGACCGGGCGCCGTCCTCGTGGAAGCCCCACCCGTGGTAGGCCCCGGCGAAGGAGAGCCGGTCGGTGTCGAGCTGTGGGAGCCGCTTCTGCGCGGCCACGGACTCGGGGGTGTAGAGCGGGTGCTCGTACTCCATGCGGTCGATGACGGTGGCGGGGTCGACGAGGTGCTCGCCCCCGAGGGTGACGAGGTAGTGGGTGCTGGTGTCCAGGCGCTGCAGGCGGGTGAGGTCGTAGGTGACGGTGACGCCGTCACCTGCCTCGACCGGACGTCGGTAGTTCCACGACGCCCAGGCGTCCCGGGCTCGGGGCAGCAGCGAGGTGTCGGTGTGGAGCAGCGCGACGTTGGGGGAGTAGGGCATGGCGCCGAGGACCTCGCGGTGCAGCGGCGTGGGCTCGGCCAGCATCCCCAGCGCCTGCTGGGGGTGGGTCGCGACCACCACGGCGTCGAAGGTCGTGGTGGCGCCGTTGCCGTCGGTGACCTCGACGCCGTCGGGCGTCTCCAGCACCGAGGTGACCTTCGTCCCGAGCCGGACGTCGTCGAGGCGGGCCGCGACGCCGCCGACGTACTCGTGCGAGCCGCCGGTGACCGTGCGCCACGTCGGTGAGCCGAAGATCGCGAGCATCCCGTGGTGCTGGAGGAAGGTGAAGAGGTAGCGGGCCGGGTAGTCCAGCGCGACCTGGGGGTCGCAGGACCACACGGCGGCGACGAGCGGCTCCATGAAGTGGCGGGCGAAGTAGGGGGTGAAGCGACCCTGCCGCAAGAAGTCGCGGAGGGGCAGGTCGTCGCCGTCGCTGGCCAGCAGCCGCCGGGCACGGCGGTGGAAGCGCGGGATCTCGGTGAGCATCCGCAGGTAGCGCGGGTTGCGCAGGTGGGCGGCGGTCGGGAAGACACCGCGGCGACCCAGGGCACCGGCCCACTCCAGGCGGGAGCCGTCGTCGCGGATCGACATCGACATCTCGGAGGGCTGCGTGGCGACGCCGAGCTCGGCGAACAGGCGCAGCAGCACCGGGTAGGTGCGCTCGTTGTGGACGATGAAGCCGGTGTCGATCGCCAGCGTCCGCCCGCTCCGTCGCCCGCGTCCACCAGGTGGGTGTCCGCATGCCCGCCGAGCCGGTCGTCGGCCTCGAAGAGGGTGACCTGCACGCCGGTGGAGCGGCTCGCGACGTAGGCGGCAGTGAGTCCGGCCACGCCTGACCCCACCACCGCGACGCGGCGGCCATCGGTGGTGGTCATCAGGCGTCGAGGTCGAAGGTGACCGCTGCCGGGAGCGTCGGGCCGGGACCACCGGTCTCGCGCTCCTGGGTGATGCCGATGAGAACAGCGTCGCTTGCAGCGCCGTCGAGGAGGACCGTCGCGTCAGCCGCCTCGGGCATCTCGCCGGCGGAGACCAGGGGCCCGTTCGGCTTGTACTGGAACCACAGCTCGTAGTAGTAGCCCGGAGGGGCCGACTCCATGTCCTCGGTGACGATGACGGCCTGGTCGAGCGACTCGGAGACGACCACGGTGGCCGTGGCGTCACCGACCGCCTGCTCCAGGCGCACGGCGTCGTCGGCACGCAGGACCCGCTCGGTCGCGGAGAGCTCGGTCAGGTCCTCGGCCCACGGCTGGCTGATGCCGAGCCCTACGCCGGCGGCCACCACGGCCGCGGCAGCGACGAGAGCAACCGGTCGCACACGGCGGCGCCGCTCGGCCAACGAGGCGACGACCGGAGGAAGGGGACGGACGGTCGCGACCTCGGCGAGCACCCGCTCGCGCAGGGAGTCGCTGGGCTGGACCGTCGTGGTCTCGGCGAGCAGCGCACCCGCCTCGCGGAGGCTGTCCACCTCGGACCGGCAGTCGGCGCAGGAGGCCAGGTGCCGCTCGAAGTGGGCACGCTCGAGGTCGTCGAGGGCGTCCACGGCGTAGGCACCTGACAACGCATGTACATCGGTCATGAGCCCACCCCCATGGTGTCTCGTAGTCGGATAAGGCCGTCTCTGATCCTGGTCTTGGCGGTGCCGACCGGTAGGTCGAGCATCCCCGCGACCTCGGTGTGCGTGTAGCCACCGAAGTACGCCAGCTCCAGCGCCTCCCGCTGGACGGCGGTGAGACTGGCCAGGGCTCCACGGACTCGCCGCGCCTCGAGCGAGGCGTGTGCTGCGTCCGAGGTGGCGTCGTGGTCGATCGTGTGGTTCTGCTGGTGGTACGTCGCGTCCCTGCGGGTCGACGCCTCGGCCGACCGGACCCGGTCGACCGACTTGCGGTGCGTGATGGTGAGGATCCAGGCGAGCGGACTGCCTCGCGCCCGGGTCGAAACGACCCGCCGTGCGCCAGATCTCGAGGAACGCCTCCTGGGCGACCTCCTCGGCCTGGGCCCGGTCCCGGACCACGCGGACCGCGAGGCCCAGCACGCGCGACGCCGTGGCGTCGTAGAGCTGCGTGAAGGCTTCGCGGTCCCCGCGACCGGACTGCTTGAGGAGGTCGGCCAGGTCGGGCCGGAGGCCGGGCACCCTCACCCTTGCGGGCAGGGGTGCCCCGGAGCTCACGGGCCTGATCGATTCCATGGCTCAGATCCTCGCGTCTGATTCGCTTCGGGGAAGCGATCAGCTCGGCATCATGACGGAGTCGATGACGTAGACCGTGGCGTTGGCCGTCGGGATGTTGCCACACAGGACGGTGGCGTCGTTGACGGTCATGCCGGAGGTGTCGCCCTCGACGGTGATGGTGCCACCCTTGAGCGTCTCGTGCTTGCCGACGACGTCCTCGGGGTCGAGCTGCTCGCCCACCACGTGGTAGGTCAGGATGCCGCCGAGAGCCTCGGGGTCCTCGAGCAGGCCGTTGAGGTGCTTCGGCCGGGATCGCCTCGAACGCCGGGTTGTACGGGCGCGAAGACGGTGAGGGCCTCGGCGTCGTTGAGGGTGTCGACCAGGCCGGCCGCGTCGACCGCGGTGACCAGCGTGGACAGCAGCGGGTTGTTGCTGGCGGCGGTGGCGACCGGGTCGTCGACCATGCCGTCGAACGAACCGGCACCGTCCGTGGGGATCTCGCCGCAGGCGTCGCCGAAGGTGTCGGCGCCGGCGTCCGGCGTCCTCGGAGCTGGTGTCCGTCGCTGGTGTCGTTGGAGGCCGCGGGCTCGTCCTCGTCGCGCACAGCGGCGAGGGTCACGGTCAGGGCAAGAGCCGCCGCGGCGATGCCGCTGTTGCGGCGGAGGGTCTGGAGCTTCATGTCGTTGGTGCCTTTCCTTGGTGAGTTGACGGGAGGTGTTCGTCCACGCCCGGCCGGATTGGTCGGATCAGACGATTCGGGTCGGCCAGGACACGTCACGATGAACTCGGCGATGCCGCTCGAGCCCTCGGGGAACGGTGGGCCCGGGCGGCGGTCTGGACGGTCCCGTCCCCGCTGACGATCGCGCTGCGACCCGGTGCTGGCCGGGGTCGGCCTGCCACAGGTAGAACCACTGACGCCAGTAGTCGCTGTTGACGTCCGCGCCGAGCTCGGCATCGGTCCAGGCGCCGCCGTCGATGCGGACCTGCACCTTCTCGACGCCGCCCTTCTGCTGGGCCCAGGCGACGCCGCCGATGACGTTCTCGCCCGGCGTCGAGGGTGGCCAGGGCGCGCGCGGTGTGTCGATGCGCGCCGACGACCTTGATCGGTGCGTCGGTGGCCCAGTCCCGCTCGGTCCAGTAGGCCTCCGCGTCGTCGTAGGTCGTCAGCGTCAGCCGGGTCACCCACTTGGTCGCGCTGATGAAGCCGTAGAGGCCGGGGATGATCATCCGGGCCGGGAAACCGTGCTCGCGCGGCAGCGCCTCGCCGTTCATCCCGACCGCGATCATCGCGTCGCGTCCGTCCGTGGCGAGGTCGAGCGGCGTGCTGATCGTCATCCCGTCGAAGTCGGTGCTGAAGATCTGGTCAGCGGTGGAGCCGACTCCCGCCATGTCGAGCAGGTCGGTGAGGCGCACGCCGAGCCACCGGGCGCCGCCCACGAACTTGCCGCCGACCGAGTTCGAGACACAGGTCATCGTGATGTCGCGCTCGATCATCGGCATCGCGAGCAGCTCGTCGTAGGTGATGGTGACCTCGCGGTCCACGTCGCCGTCGATGGTGAGGGTCCAGTCGTCCTGGTTGACGATCGGGGTGTCGAGGCGGGTGTCGACCCGGTAGAAGTCCTCGTTGCTGATCCGCAGCGGGGTGATCGAGGAGAAACGTCCCTCGATGCCGTCCGGAAAGGCGGGAGCCGGGTCCGCAGCGGCCGGCAGGTCGATGTTGCCCAGCTGCAGCCGGTACTGACCGATGAAGCGACCCGCGCGTCCCCATGGCCGCGGCGACTGCGGCCAGGGCTCCGGCGGCGATGAGGACGCCGCGCCGGCTGGCGCCACCACTCGGCTCGGCTGCCGTGCCGTCGCCGTTGACCAGGGCCGAGCCAAGGACCGGCAGGGACTCGCCGTGAGCGGTCCGGACGAGGACCCACAGCGCGGCCACGCCCGCGAGGGCGGTCAGCACGCTGGGAACGACGTCGAGCACCTCGACGGCCGGGCGGTTCAGGGCCGCGAAGGCGGCGACCGCGACGAGGCCGACCAGCATGCCGGCGCCGTAGCGGAACCGTCGTCGGCTCAGCACGCCGGCGACACCGGCCAGCACGAGGACACCGAGGAGCACCGACCCGACGAGGATCGGCTTGTCACGCTCCCCGAAGGTGCGGATGGCCCACTCCTTCATGGGGGTCGGAGTCAGGTCGATGACCTGCGATCCCACGGCGAGGACGGGTGAGGCCGCGGGGTTGAGCAGAGAGGCGACGAAGTGCCCCACCGCCATCCCGACGATGGTGGCGAGTACTCCGAAACCGGCATAAGTAGCGCGTTGTCGCATGGGGATGGTTCGTCGCCGGCGCGCTAGCGGATGCCCCTTTACGTGCCACGACTTTTGTTACCGCCTCGTGTGGAAGCGCTGGAGCCTGCTTGAACCTGGCGAGGAAGTGGGGCTCGTAGGTTCCGAACGTCGCCGAGCGGAGCGTGCCAGAACACGTCCGGTCCGGCGGCCAGGGTTCGGCCGCAACACCGCAGCCGGACGGGGAGTTCAACCGATGCTCGTAGTCGAGCAACCACGGCTGGGGGGCCGAACACCATGTCCAACGCGCGAGCTCGTCTGCGTCCTGTCATCTCCGCCGTCATCACGTTCCTCGTGATGCTCGCCGGTCTCGCCCTGGGCTCGACCGCCCCTGCCTACGCGGCGGTCACCAGCTTCGCGTGCAGCGCGAACACGATCTACAGCGTGCGAGGCGACGATCCGCACACGATCTACCGGGTGGACCCGTCGACCGGCACGAACTCCACGAACGGCGCCTTCGACGCCGGCAAGGACGACGCCGTCAACGCGCTGGCCCTCCCAGCAGGCGGCGGTCGCTACCTGTATGCCTTCAACCGCACCCAGAACCGCATCCTGCGGTTCGACGCGAACTCCGAGGACACGACGAGCTGGTCCGCCCCGGCCAACAGCAACGCCGGCTCGGTGATCGCCGGAGCGATCGACCCGGCGACCAACGTCTACTACTACGCCGTGGGCGGCTCGCCCTGGAAGGTCTACGCCTTCGACATCGCCACGTCCTCCGCGCTCGGCCAGGTCGCGACGATCTCCGGGCTCTCGACCAACGGCGACATGGCCTTCGACGCCAGCGGCAACCTCTACGTCGTCAGCAACTCCGGTGCGTCCGCGGCCGGCACCCTGGCGAGGATCGAGGGGCCGCTGCCCAGGACGGCCGGTTCGACGGCGTACGCCGCGACCTCCCTCGCCGGCCTGCCCGCAGACTCGGGTCAGTACGCCTCCATGGCCTTCGACGGCTCCGGTGTCCTGGTGATCGGGACCGGCTCGGGTCAGATCCTCCGGATCAACCCCACCAACGGCGCGCTGCTGTCCACGAAGACCACCTCGCTCACCTTCTCCGACATGGCCTCCTGTGCCGCACCGAGCACGGCTCGGGTCCAGGTCAACCTCCCCGACGGTCGGTTCGCGCCGGGTGACCAGTTCACCGTCACGCTCACCGGCAGTGGGGTGACCAGCGGCAACACCGGCACGACCGCAGGCACCGACGCGGGGCTGCAGAACCAGACCGGCGAGCTCGCCGGGCCCGTGGTGGTCCTGCCCAGCACGACGTACACGATCACCCAGAGCCCCGCCAGCGGGACCAACCCGGCCAACTACGTCACCACGTGGAAGTGCGTCAAGGACTCCGACGGGTCCACCATCGCGACGGGCACGGGGAGCCCCGGGACCTTCACCATGCCGGCGACCAGTGGGGCGAGCGCCATCTGCACCTTCACCAACACGCCCCTGTTCCCGGCGATCGAGCTCGACAAGACGGCATCGGTGATCAACGACCTCGACGGCAACGGAGCCGACGCCGGCGACACGGTCACCTATGCCTTCAAGGTGACCAACACCGGTCAGACGACCCTGAGCGCCGTCACCGTCAGCGACGGCAAGGTGGGTGCGGTGACCTGCCCGGTCGGCACGCTCGCGGTGGGCGCCTCGCTCACCTGCACCCCGAAGAGCTACACGATCACCCAGGCCGACGTGAACGCGGGCAAGGTCGACAACACCGCCACCGCCGAGGGCACCTCGCCCAGCGGCGTCAAGGTCACCGACCCCGACACCGTCTCGACGACCATCCCCTCGACCCCGGCCATCGACCTGGTCAAGACGGCCTCAGCGGTCAACGACGTCGACACCAACGGGGCCGACGCCGGCGACACGATCACCTACTCGTTCACCCTGACCAACAGGGGCAACGTCGCCCTGAACCCGGTCACGGTGAGCGACACCAAGGTCGGCACGGTGACCTGCCCGAGCGGCGCGCTCGCCCCAGGGGCGTCGGTCAGCTGCACGCAGAAGACCTACACGATCACGCAGGCCGACGTGAACGCCGGCAAGGTCGACAACACCGCCACCGCCGAGGGCACCGCCCCCAACGGCGTCAAGGTCAGCGACGCGGACTCGGTCACGACCTCCGTGCCGGCCAGCCCGGCCGTCGAGCTGGTCAAGACCGCCTCGGCCGTCAACGACGCCGACAACAACGGGCACGACCTCGGCGACAAGATCACCTACTCGTTCAGGGTGACCAACAAGGGCAACGTGACCCTGAACCCGGTCACTGTCACCGATGCCAAGGTCGGTGTGGTCACCTGCCCCGCCGGTCCCCTCGCACCGGGCGCCTCGCTCACCTGCACGCCGAAGGACTACCTGCTGACCCAGGCCGACATCAACGCAGGCAAGGTGGACAACACCGCGACAGCCGAGGGCACGACCCCCAACGGTGCCAAGGTGAGCGACCCGGACTCGGTCTCGACGCCTCTGGCGATCTCGCCGGGCGTGGAGATCGACAAGATCGCCGGTGCTGTCACCGACCTGGACGCCAACGGACCCGACGCCGGGGACACGATCACCTTCCGCTTCGAGGTCAGCAACATCGGCAACGTGACCCTCAACCCGGTGAGCGTGAGCGACCCGAAGGTCGGGGCGGTCTCATGCCCGTCCGGAGCGCTCGCACCGGGCGCCACCGTCTCGTGCACCAACAAGGTCCACACCCTTCTCCAGAGCGACATCAACGCCGGCAGGTTCGAGAACACCGCCACCGCCGAGGGCACCGCCCCCAACGGCACCAAGGTGGGCGACTCCGACTCGACGCTGACCCAATTCGTCGGGGCCCCTGCGATCGAGCTCGACAAGACGGCCGGAGCCATCAGCGACGCTGACGCCAACGGCGCAGACGCCGGGGACACGATCACCTACGGCTTCAAGGTGACCAATGTCGGCAACGTCTCGTTGAACCCGGTGACCGTCTCCGACCCCAGGCTCGGCGTCATCTCGTGCCCGGCCGGTGCCCTGGCCCCGGGCGCGTCCCTCACGTGTACGTCGAAGGTCTACGCCCTGACCCAGGCCGACGTGGACTCGGGCAAGGTCGACAACACCGCCACCGCCGAGGGCACCGCCCCCAACGGCACCAAGGTCGCCGACCCCGACTCGGTCAGCACGACGATCGCCGCCAACGCCGCGATCGAGCTGGACAAGACCGGCTCCTCGATCACCGATGTCGACACGAACGGTCCCGACGCAGGCGACACGATCACCTACTCCTTCAAGGTGACCAACGTCGGGAACGTGACCCTCTCCGCGATCGGGGTGGGTGACCCGAAGCTCGGATCCATCGTCTGTCCGGTCGGACCGCTTGCGCCTGGTGCCTCGCTCACCTGCACGCCCAAGAACTACACGCTGACCCAGGCCGACGTCGATGCCGGCAGGGTCGACAACACCGCGACGGCGTCGGGCCGGTCGCCCGCCAACGTGGTCGTGACCGATCCTGACTCGATCACCACCCCGGTCCCGGTCACAGCTGCGATCGGCCTGGACAAGACGGCCTCGACCGTCGACGACCTCGACGGCAACGGGACCGACGCGGGCGACAAGGTCACCTATTCCTTCAAGCTGACCAACCTCGGCAATGTCGCCCTCAGCCCCGTCACGGTGACCGACCCGATGGTCGGTCCGGTCACCTGCCCCTCGGGCTCGGTGGCCCCAGGCGCCTCGGTGACGTGCACCGACCGCACCTACACGATCACCCAGGCCGACGTGAACGCTGGCAAGGTCGACAACACGGCGGTCGGCAAGGGCACTGCCCCGAACGGTACCCAGGTGACCGACTCCGACTCCGTGAGCACCGTCATCCCGGCCAGCCCGGCGATCGCCTTCGACAAGACGGCCTCGGCCGTGGGCGACTCGGACAGCAACGGAGCAGACGTCGGCGACACGATCACGTTCTCCTTCAGGGTCACCAACGCCGGCAACGTCCCCCTGGACCCGGTGACGGTCAGCGACCCCATGCTCGGCGCGATCAGCTGCCCCACCGGGTCGCTGGCTCCGGGGGCCTCGGTCAGCTGCACGCCCAAGGCCTATGCGCTCACCCAGGCTGACGTCACGGCCGGCAAGGTGGAGAACACCGCACGGGCCACCGGCACCTCACCGAGGGGCGACAAGGTCACCGCCGACGACTCCACGCTCACCGGCATCGCGTCGCGCCCGGCGCTCGAGCTGAAGAAGACTGCCGGCAGCGTCATCGACTCCAACGGCAACGGTCCTGACGCCGGAGACACGATCACCTTCTCGTTCAAGGTCACCAACACCGGGAACGTGCCGTTGAGCGTGCTCACGATCAACGACCCGCTGGTCGGGATCGTCAGCTGCCCCGGGGGTGACCTCGCCCCGGGCGCGGTCGCGACCTGCACCCCGAAGACGTACACGATCACGCAGGACGAGGTGAACGCCGGCACGGTCGTGAACACCGCCACCGCGAGCGGCACCGCGCCTGACGGGGTGGTCGTCACCGACAGCGACTCCACGACGACGCCCCTGCCTGCCCGTCCCGCCCTCGAGCTCGACAAGACCGCGTCCGCGATCGACGACGTCGACGGCAACGGCCCGGACGCAGGGGACACCATCACCTACTCCTTCGTCGTGACCAACACCGGCAACCTGCCGTTGAGCGACATCAAGGTGAGCGACCCGAAGGTCGGCCCGGTGACCTGCCCGGCCGGAACCCTCCCTGCAGGGGGGCAGCTCGCCTGTGGCGACGCCACCTACACCCTCACCCAGGCCGACGTGAGCGCCGGTCAGGTCAAGAACACCGCCACCGCGACCGGCCGGGCGCCGGCGGGCGGCACGGTCACCGACGGTGACTCCACGACGACCCCGGTCGTGGGCACCACCGCCGACATCGTGGTGAGGAAGTCGGTCGACAAGGCGAGCCCTCGCGTGGGTGACGTGGTCACCTACGCGCTCGAGGTCAGCAACACCGGGGACGCCGCAGCTCAGGACGTCGTGATCGTGGACGTCCTGCCCGACGGGGTGACGTTCATGTCAGCCGATGCCCCGTGCACCGAGTCCGGTGGCACCGTGAGCTGCAACCTCGGCTCGATCGCAGCCGGCGCATCTCGCAGCGTGGATGTCACGGCGAAGGTCGACCCGCTGGAGCCTGCGGTGGCCGCGCACCAGCACCTGCTGGACGTGCAGAAGGCGGAGGTCCACGTCGACCTGGAGCCCGACGAGACCAAGACGGTCACCGTCGGCTGCCAGACCGGCTACCTCGTGACCGACGGTTCGGGCCGCATCGACCACGTCGACCAGGGCACGGGAACCGTCGCCGACGTCCGGATCCTCGAGTCCCGGGCCGTCGGGCTCGACACCTGGCAGGTGAGCATGGTCAACGAGTCGACAGGCCGCGCCCAGGGCAAGGCCTTCGCCGTCTGCGTGAAGCAGGAGACCGAGAACGTCGAGGGGCACACCCACCAGGTCGTGCTGGGTGACGTGGTCACCCGGACCGCCGCAGTGTCCGCCGGGACCACCGAGGTGACAGCGGCCTGCGCCGCTGGGCAGACCCCGGCGCAGCCGGGCTTCCAGCTCGACGGCACGGGCGACGTCGCGACGTCGTACCCCTCTGCGGGTCCCGCAGGCACCAACGGGTGGACCTGGGTCGTCCGGGTGGAGCCCGGCGACACGGCCGTGAACGGCACCTTCACCTTGCGTTGCCTCGGCACCGAGGTCAGCTCGGTCAACGGCCACAGCCACGACCTGGACCTCGGTGAGGTGCGTCAGACCGTGACGGTGCCGGCCGGCCAGACGCTCGAGTTCGAGCTGCGGTGCGCGGGTGACGCCAAGGGCATCGTGGCCGGCTTCGCTGCCGACGCGGGACTCGTCGTCCTCGGCAACGATCCGCGTCCGGTGATCCGGGTGTTCAAGTTCCACAACCCGACCAGCGGACCGTTGTCGGCCGACCTCTACCTGCTGTGCCTGTCGGTCCGCAACAAGGGCGGCGTGGGCAACGGTGGGGTCATCGTCAACACGGCGCGCGCCACGACCACGACCAGTGAGAGCGACTCCGGCAACAACTCCGACACCGCTCGGATCGAGGTCGACACCTCGGCGCCGGCGAGCCCGGCCTCGACGGTGGTCGCCGTCGCTGGCTCCACCGCCACCACCGCCGTCACGTGTGCGTCGGGCGGGGCTGCGTGCACCGGTGTCGCACGCCTGGTCGCTGTGAAGGCGGTCAAGGTCAGCGGCACGACGATCAAGAGGGGGGCTGTCCTGGCCCAGGGCAGCTTCAGGATCGCCTCGGGCAAGACGGTCCAGCTGAAGCTCAAGCAGACCGCTGCCGGCAAGAAGGCCCTGAGGTCCAAGGCCGTCAAGCGCGCCCAGCTCGCGATCGGCTCGCAGACCAAGATCGTGCGGATCAAGCGGTAGCCGCGGGCGCGACCCGGGGCGGCGGTGCGCCGTACAGGATCTGGTGGCCCAGGATCCGGTACGACGCACCGCCGCCTGGCGCGCGACCCAGGCAGCGGCACCGGTTGAATGACCCGCATGCCTGACGCCCTGGTCCACCTCGAGGTCGCCGACGGGATCGCCACGGTCACCCTCGACTCGCCCCACAACCGCAACGCCCTCTCCCGGCAGCTCGTGACCGAGCTACTGGAGGCGCTCGACAGCGCCGCCGCCGACGAGGGTGCGCGGGTGGTCCTCATCAGGGCCGAGGGGAAGGTCTTCTGCTCCGGCGCCGACCTCTCCGAGGCCTCGGCCGATGGGATGGAGGAGGGTGCGCGCGCGATGGTCGAGATGCAGCGCCGGATCCTCGCGCTGCCCAAGCCCGTCATCACGCGCCTGCACGGCGCGGTCCGGGCCGGCGGGATCGGGATCGTGGCCGCCTCCGACGTGGCCGTCTCGGCGACGGAGGCGACGTACGCCCTGACGGAGGTCAAGCTCGGTCTTGCGCCGGCGGTGATCTCGCTGACCGTGCTCCCCCGCCTGACCTCGCGCGCCGCAGCACTCGCCTGCCTCGGCGGAGAGGTGTTCGACGGCTTCGCCGCAGCGGAGATGGGCCTGGTGACGACCGCCGTACCCCTCGACGAGCTCGACACCGAGGTCGACCGGGTCTGCGCCTCGTTGGCCTCGGGAGCCCCTCAGGGGCTGCGCGAGACCAAGGCGCTGCTCACCGCGCCCCTCCTAACCCGCATCGAGGAGCACGGTGAGGAGGTCGCCGCCCTGTCGGCCCGGTTGTTCGGCTCCGACGCCGCTCGCGAGGCGATGACCGCCTTCTTGAACCGCAGGAAGTGAGACCCGCGCGAACGGTCAGTCGTCGTCGCGGTAGAGCTGGGGCCCCAGCCGCTCGGTGAGTCGCCCGTCCCCGCGCGTGCGAGCGTCGTCGAACCACATGGGGTCGCCGTCCGGCGCGCTTGCGGTGAGGGTCTGGGCGAGCCGGACGAACGAGGGTCGGCCCAGGCAGGAGCGGGGCACGACGACCCTGACGACGTCGGTCTCGCGGTCGAAGGACGTCGAGCGCCCCGGGCACCTGACCTCCTCGGCCACGAGCTGGTCCTGGTCGACGAGCGTGAAGCGTCTGTCCGGGCTCGTGCGCGAGTAGGTGTAGGTGCCGCGGAACGTGGTGGCGCCGGTCCGGATCAAAAAGGTGAGCGTCCGATGGCCGCGGCGGTCGAGCGCGGCCAGCCGGGTCCGGACCAGCACGCTGTGCCGACGGTGGTCGACGATCCCGCTGACGATGTCGGCGAACGGGGCCGCGACGATCTCGGGGTCCTCGTCGAACAGGTCGCCCTTGCGGACGTCCTGGCGTGCATCGTCGAACCCTTCGCCGTGGCGGACCTCGCGGGCGACCGAAGCCTCGGCGGCGACGCCGGGGACGAGGAGGGCGAGGGGCAACGCGAGGGCGAGCAGCAGCGGTCGGAGCACCGGCACAGCGTCCTGGCCGCAGGACTTCTTGGCAATAGCCCGATCCGGTCCGCGGTCGTGGCCCTAGACTCGACCGTTCGCATCATGGGGCTGCACGGGTACAGGAGCAAAGGTTGGGCGAGGAGCTGGTCGAGCGGGAGATCGCTCAGGAGCAGGCGTTCGTCGACCGGGTCTACCGCCAGCTCGCGGAGGCCGGGCGGGCCGCGCAGGAGCTGGCCCGTGAGGGTCATGAGCGGGGCCGGCTGGGGCACGAGGGCGGTTTGGTCGAGCGGGACGCCATGGTCTTCCAGGCCAGCAAGCGGATCGCGCAGCTCGACGCCGCGCACGAGGGTCTGGTCTTCGGTCGGCTCGACCTCTCGCACGACCTGGACCCCGAGCCCCGCTACATCGGCCGCATCGGGCTGCGGGACGCCCAGCGCGACTCGCTGCTGATCGACTGGCGCGCACCGGCGGCGGCGGTGTTCTACCAGGCGACCGCGGCCGAGCCGCAGCACGTCGTACGACGCCGCGTGCTGCGCTGCTCAGGGCCGCGCGTCGTGGGGGTCGAGGACGACCTGCTCGCGCCGGCGGACCCGGCGGCGGCCGAACTCCCGGTGATCGGCGAGGGCGCCCTGATGGCGCAGCTCTCTCGCGCGCGGGACCGGTCGATGCACTCGATCGTCGCGACCATCCAGGCCGAGCAGGACCGCGCCATCAGGGCGCCGAGCAAGGGCGTGGTCTCGATCTCCGGCGGACCGGGCACCGGCAAGACAGTGGTGGCGCTGCACCGGGCGGCGTACCTCCTCTACAGCGAGCGTCGACGCTACGAGTCCGGAGGCGTCCTGGTCGTCGGTCCGAGTGGGGTCTTCATGCGCTACATCGAGCGCGTGCTGCCCTCGCTCGGGGAGACCGCGGTCGCACTCCGATCGCTGGGCGAGGTCGTCGACGGGGTGCGGGCCACGCGCCACGACGAGCCCGCCGTGGCCGACGTCAAGGGCTCGGCCCGGATGGCCGAGCTGCTGCGGCGCACCGCTCGCCAGCAGGCACCGGGCAGCCCCACGGAGTTCCGCGTGTTCTGGCGCGACGACGTGATCGTCCTCGACCGCGGGCTGCTCGGTCGCCTGCGTCGCCAGCTGATGTCGCAGGGCCGGCGGAACCGGCAGGTGCAACGGGTGGCGCCCACCCTGCTCGACGCGATGTGGCGACAGGTGCGCGGCGAACGCGGCCGCGAGCGCGGGCGGGAGGCCTTCGAGGACGAAATGCTCTCCCACCAGGACTTCGTGGACTTCGCGGTCGACTGGTGGCCGCCGTTGGACGCGCCCACGGTCCTGGGCTGGCTCCAGGACGCCGAGCTCCTGGCGCGCGTGGGGGAGGGCGTCGTCGACAGTGAGGACCAGCGGCTGCTGCTGAAGTCGTGGAGCGGGGCGTCCGGGCTCAGCGTCGAGGACGTCCCCCTGCTCGACGAGCTCCGCTACGCGCTCGGTGAGGTGCCCCAGCGCGCGGAGGACGAGCGCGACGACCCGTTGGCCCTGCTCGACGGTGCCGTCGACCTGCAGGAGCTGACCACCGCCTCCGACCGGGAGTACGCACCGACCGGGCGCAGCTGGCAGGCGCCGACCCACCGCATCGAGGACGACGGGTTCGCCCACGTGCTGGTCGACGAGGCGCAGGACCTGACGCCCATGCAGTGGCGGATGCTGGGCCGCCGGGGGCGCGCGGCCTCGTGGACCATCGTCGGCGATCCCGCCCAGTCGTCCTGGCCGGTGCCGGCGGAGGCCGCGGCGGCGCGGGCGGAGGCACTGGAGGGCAAGCCGCTGCACGAGTTCCACCTCTCCACCAACTACCGCAACTCCTCGGAGATCTACGCCTACGCCGCCGCGTACGCCGGGCGGGTCGGTCTCGACGCCGACCTGCCCACCGCCGTGCGATCGACCGGGGTGGAGCCGGTCGAGGTGACCGGGTCCGAGGATCTGGAGTCGGCCGTCCGCTCGGCGGTCACCGACGTCGCCACCCGGGTCGAGGGCACGGTCGGCGTCGTCGTGCCGACCGCTCGACGCTCGGAGGTCAACGCCTGGCTCGCCTCCTGGCCCGAGCACGAGGCCGACGCGCCGGGCGCGCGCGCCGCTGTCGACTCCTCGGTCGCCCCCTCCGGCGAGGACCGGATCGTCGTACTGACCGGTCTCGACACGAAGGGCCTGGAGTTCGACGGCATCGTCGTCGTCCGGCCCCAGGAGATCGAGGACGAGTCGGCCACCGGGCGGGCCACCCTCTACGTCGTCCTCACCCGGGCCACTCAGATCCTCGCGACCGTGTCGTAGGGGTTTGCAGGTTTCCCCGGATATCCGGGGAAACCTGACGTTCCTGGGCGAAACTTCACCGGGGAACGTCAGGAGTCCCCGGATATCCGGGGATTCATCCCACCCCGCCGCTACTTTGGCGGCAGGCCGAGGGCGTACGTCGCGCCGATGCGCACCCACCGCTCGAGGGCGGGGTCGTCGGCCAGCCCGGCGGGCGCGACCTCGAGCCACCCCTTCAACGGGCGGTCGCGCATCACCATCCGGGAGGCGTGCGGGTCCTCCAGCAGCGCTCCGCTCGCCTCGGGGTCGACCCGGACCATCAGTGCTCCGCCGCTGCCGGCGGCGAGGGCCATGTGCCCACCGAGGAGGAAGGCGAGGCCGCCGAACATCGCCTTCTCGCCCACCTCGAGGTCGGTGACCTCGGCCAGGCAGGAGCGGATCCGGTCGGCGAGGTCCGGGTCATAGGCCATGAGGCCAGTATCGACCGAGCCCGCCTACCCTTCAGCCATGACGGCAGCCCCCTCCGCCCGGGACGCGATCTCCGCGCTCCAGGGGCACGAGGCCTGGGCCATCATCCGCCGCTCGACCAGGGCCGGTGACCGCGACACCGTCGGCCTGGTTGGCGGTCGCCGGAGCGTGGTCGAGTCGATCCTCGACGTACCCCTGACCGAGGGCGTGCCCGAGGACGGCCACATCGCCGACCGCCTGCTCGCCATCCCCTTCCGACAGGTGCGCGAGCGCGGCTTCGCGGCCCACGACGACGGCACCCCCCTCGTGGTGGTCGACGTCGAGAGCGAGCAGGAGTTCTCGGTGGCGGAGGTGGTCGCCGCGATCGACGACGCCGAGGTCGGGTTCACCGACCGCGGGGGCTTCGAGACCGACGACGAGGAGTACGCCGGACTCGTCGGCGCGATCATCCGCGACGAGATCGGTCAGGGCGAGGGCGCCAACCTCGTCGTCGGGCGGCACTACCGCGCCCAGCTGGCCGACTGGAGCGCGGCCGGCGCTCTCGCGGTCTTCAAGCGCCTGCTCGAGCGTGAGCGCGGCGCCTACTGGACCTACGTCTTCTTCACCGGTGACCGCTACCTGATCGGGGCCAGTCCCGAGCGGCACGTCTCCATCCACGACGGCGACGTCCGGATGAACCCCATCTCCGGGACCTTCCGGATGCGTGGCGACGGGCCGCTGCGGCAGCGCCTGCTGGAGTTCCTGCGCGACGAGAAGGAGATCTACGAGCTCTTCATGGTCGTCGACGAGGAGCTGAAGATGATGTGCGACATCTGCCACGAGGGCGGTCAGGTCCTCGGACCGTTCCTCAAGCCGATGACCCACCTCGTGCACACCGAGTACCTCCTCGCCGGGCGCACCGACCGAGATCCGCGGGAGGTCCTGCGCGACACGATGTACGCCGCCACCGTGACCGGCAGCCCGGTCGAGAACGCCTGCCGGCTGATCGCCGCCTACGAGACCGAGGGCCGCGGCTACTACGGCGCAGCGCTGGCGATCCTCGGCCGCGACCCGGACGGCGGAGTGGTGGTGGACAGTCCGATCGTGATCCGCACCGCGGACGTCTCGCCCGACGGCGCTCTCCGGGTGACGGCCGGCGCGACGCTGGTCCGCGACTCCGACCCGGCGTACGAGGTGGCCGAGACCCACGCCAAGGCGGCCGGGATCCTCAGCGCCTTCGGGCTGGTGGCACCCGCGCCCGCACCGGACGTCGACGTCACCGAGCTGGTCAACGACGAGGACGTCCTGCTCGCCCTCAACTCCCGCAACCGCCGGCTCTCGCGCTTCTGGCTGACCGACCAGGCCGGCGCCACCCCGGACCCGAGGCTGGCCGGTCGCAGCGTGGTCATCCTCGACGGCGAGGACGACTTCGTGAACATGCTCCGGCACGTGCTGGGCGTCCTCGGCCTGACCAGTCGCGTCGTGCGCTACGACGCCTACACGCCCGGCTGCCTCGACGGCGACGACCTGGTGATCATCGGCCCCGGCCCGGGTGACCCCCGTGACGACGAGGATCCGAAGATGGCCACCCTGCGCGACGCGGTGGCTGCGCTGCTCGCGGCCGGGCGTCCGTTCCTGGCCGTGTGCCTGGGCCATCAGGCGCTGTGCCACCAGCTCGGCATCCCCTTGTCCTACAAGGACATCGTCTTCCAGGGCACCCAGTCCCCCGTCGGGCTCAGGGGCCGGACGGAACGGGTCGGCTTCTACAACACCTTCGTGGGACGGGTCGCCACGGACCCGACCGGCGAGGGGACGCAGCTCCCTGACGGCGTACTCGTGGACACCGACCCGGAGACCGGCGACGTGCACGCGATCTGGGGTCCGCACTACCGCGGCATCCAGTTCCACGCCGAGTCGATCCTCACCGAGCGCGGCTACGACCTGCTCCACGACCTGGTCGCCGGCCTGTTGCTGCCAGCAGAGCCGTGACCCCGGACGTGGTGGTGGTCGACCACCACGACTCCTACACCTGGAACCTCGTGCACCTGGTCGCCTCGGTGACCGGTGCGCTCCCGACCGTGGTGCAGCACGACGAGGTGACCGCGGGGGAGGTGCTGGGCTTCTCCCACGTCGTGCTCTCACCGGGGCCGGGCCACCCCGACGAGCCCGCGGACTTCGCGGTGGGTCGAGCGGTGCTGCTGGCCGGTTCCCGTCCCGTGCTCGGCGTCTGCCTGGGGATGCAGGGCCTCGTGTCGGCGTACGGCGGTGTGGTCGCACGCGTGACCCCGGCCCACGGCGAGGTCGCGACGCTCACGCACGACGGGCAGGGGGTCTTCGCGGGGCTGCCGGAGACCGTGCGGGCGGTGCGCTATCACTCGCTGGCGGCGGTGGACGTGCCTGCCGCGCTCGTGGAGACGGCCTGGGCCGACGGCGTCGTCATGGGCGTCCGGCACCGGGATCTCCCGCTCGAGGGCGTGCAGTTCCACCCGGAGTCGATCCTGTCCGAGCACGGCGTCGCCCTCGTGGCCAACTTCCTGGGGCTCCGGTGAGCGAGGCTCTCGCCTTCTTCGCGGGCGTGGTCTCGCGGCACCGACGCTGCTTCTGGCTCGACGGAGGTGGGGCGCGCGAGTGGTCGGGCCGACGCTCGGTCTTCGGGTGGCTCGCCCACGACGACGTGTCGCTGTCCTACTCCGCGACGACCGGGCTGGTCACCCGGCACGACGGAGGCGTCGACGAGGTGGTGGGGGACGACGTGTTCGCCGCGCTGGAGTCCGAGCTCGCGGCGGGGACGCCGCACGACCAGTGGTTCGGTTACTTCGGGTACGCCGCCCGGCCCGACCTCCCGGCCCGCGTCGGAGGACCACTCCCCGATGCCGTCTGGATGCGCCCGGGTCCCGGACAGGTCCGGCTCTTCGAGCACCCGATCGGTCACAAACCGGCCCATCTCGGCCCCGAACCACGCGGTTGGGGACCAATCCATGCCCCCTACCAGGCGGCGTTCGACAGGGTCCAGGAGCACCTGCACGCGGGCAACAGCTACGAGGTGAACCTCACCCATCGGTCGACGATCACGAGCGAGCTGAAGCCGGCGGCGGCGTACGCCCGGCTCCGCGAGCTCAACCCGGCGCCGTACGCCGGCTTCCTGCAGCACGACGTCGAAGGCGCCCGAGCCTGGTTGCTGAGCTCGAGCCCGGAGCGCTACGCGTTGGTCACGGCCGACCGCACGCTGGAGACCAAACCCATCAAGGGCACCACCGCGCGCGGCACCACCGAGGCCGATGACGAGCACCAGCGCGAGCGGCTCCGCACCGAGGCGAAGTTCCGGGCCGAGAACCTGATGATCGTCGACCTCCTCCGCAACGACCTCTCGATGGTGTGCGAGGTCGGCTCGGTCCTGGTGCCCTCGCTGATGGAGGTGGAGTCCTACGAGGCGGTGCACCAGCTGGTCAGCACGGTGCGCGGCCGGTTGCGCACCGACGTCTCGACGGTGGGCGCTCTGCGCACGCTGTTCCCGGCCGGGTCGATGACCGGCGCCCCCAAGCTGCGCACCATGAGGATCATCGAGGAGGTGGAGGCCACGCCGCGAGGCGCGTACGCCGGCGCCTTCGGCTGGGTCTCCGGCGACGGCCGGGCCGACCTCGGCGTGGTCATCCGCAGCCTGATGACCGACGGCGACGGCACCTACGTCCTGGGGACGGGCGGTGGCATCACCGTGCGCTCCGACGCCGAGGAGGAGTGGGCCGAGGCGCAGTGGAAGGCCGACCGGCTCGCCGCTGTCTTCCTCGACGAGCGACCCGGGTGAGCCGTGGCTAGGCGGTCTCCGACGTCTCGGCGTACGCCGACAGGTCGGCGAGCACCGACTCGACGGCGTCGACGACCCGACCGCGAGCGAAGGGCGCGGGGTCCACGGCGTTGACGATGTGGATGAGGTCACCGTTCTGGACGAACCCGGTCACGAGGAACGTGTCGCCCTCGACGTTGACCACCAGGCGGGCGTCGTCGGCGCCGGGGACCGCCGGCGAGCTGACCTCGCCCTCGCCGAGACCCATGCTGTCCCAGGCCTCGTCGAGTCCGGCCGGGAACACGACGTAGTTGGCGTCGACCACCGGAGCGCCCTCGCTGCCCGGACCCGCGGGACGCAGCGTGCAGCGTGGCTCGCTGGGGGTGCCCGACTCCATGCTCACCTCGATGCCGAGATAGTCGCCCACCTCCACGACGGACAGGCCCGAGCAGGGGTTCCAGACCTCGGGTGGGTCGGGCGGTGGTGCGGTCTCGCCCCCGTCGTCGGCACAGGCCGACATCAGGCAGATCACGATGAGCAGGGCGATCGCGAGGCGCTCTTTCATGCCGCCCGTCCCGGCAGCGTGAGGGTGAAGCGCGCGCCGCCGGCCGGCGACTCGCCGACCGAGACCACACCCGAGTGCCGCTCGGTGACCTGGGCGACGATCGAGAGGCCCAGGCCCGACCCGGGCATGGTGCGGGACTCGTCGCTGCGCCAGAAGCGTTCGAAGACGTGGGGGCGGTCGGCCTCGGAGATGCCCGGCCCGGCGTCGTCGACGGTGAGCGTCCCGCTCACCAGGCGTACGTCGACGCGGCCGCCGGGCGGGCTCCACTTCGCCGCGTTGTCGAGCAGGTTGGTGAAGGCCCGCTCCAACGCCGAGGCGTCGCCCACGACCGTCCAGGGCTTCGCGACCACGTCGAAGACGATGCCCGGCGCGCGACGCCGGACCCGGGCCAGCGCGTGGTCGAGCACCTCGCACACGTCGACAGCCACGACGGAGGGTTCGGAGGGCGCGTCCCGAGCGAGCTCGGTGAGGTCACCGATCAAGGTGGTGAGCTCCTCGATCTGCGCCCGGACGTCCTCGAGCAGCTCGGCTCGGGCCTCGGGGGGCAGGCCGCTGCCCGAGCTGTCGACCTGGGTGAGCAGGTCGACGTTGGTGCGCAGCGAGGTCAGCGGGGTGCGGAGCTCGTGACCGGCGTCTGCGACGAGCTGACGCTGGCGGTCGCGCGAGGCCCCCAGCGCCAGCAGCATCTGGTTGAACGCCGTCGAGAGCCGGGCCAGCTCGTCGTCGCCCTCGACCGGGAGCGGGGTCAGGTCCTCGGTGCGGGCGATCTCCTCGACCGATGCCGTGAGGCGGCGTACGGGTCGCAGGCCGTTGCGGGCCACCGCCCAGCCCGCGACACCCGCGGCGAGGACACCGGCCAGGCCGATGAGCAGCATGACCGCGCCCAGCTTCGCCAGCACCGCCTGCTGCGGCTCGAGCGACTGGGCGATGACCAGGGCCTGGCCGGGCTCGTTGGCGGGGACGGTGACGACGCGGTACTCGATCTGACCGGTGTCGATGGTCCGGATGCTCGAGGACTTCTCGCCGGCCGCCACCTCCAGCTCCGGCGGTCCCAGGCGCAGGGTCGGTCCTTCCCGCTCCGGCGAGACCACCGTGTCGGGGGAGGTGATGAACGCGATCCGGATGTCTCCGGCGCCGAGCGCCCACGAGGGCAGTCCGACGTCGGTCGTGAGCTCCTGGAGGGCCGGGGAGTCGGCGGCGCGCTCGGCCCGGTCGTGCAGCGACTCGTCGAGGGTCGCCTGCAGCTGCATCCGCACCGTGAGGAACACGCCGGCCGCGACGAAGGCGACGGCGAGGCCGACGGCGATGGTCGTGAGGAGCGTGACGCGGCCGGCCAGGGATCGGCGGTAGTGCCAGCCGGGTGGGTTCACGCGGACTCCTTGAGCACGTACCCGACGCCGCGGACCGTGTGGATCAGCCGCGCCTCGCCTTCCGCCTCGGTCTTGCGCCGCAGGTAGCCGACGTAGACCTCCAGCGAGTTGGCGGTCGTCGGGAAGTCGTAGCCCCACACCTCCTCGAGGATGAAGGAACGGTCGAGCACGCGTCGCGGCCGCCGCAGGAACATCTCCAGCAGGGCGAACTCGGTGCGGGTCAGCTCGATCGCCCGCGCTGCGCGTCGTACCTCCCGGGTGGCGACGTCCATGGTCAGGTCGGAGAAGGCCAGCATCTCCTCGCCGCCGTCCTCGCGCGGCGCCACCCGCCGGAGCAGCGCTCGCATGCGGGCCAGGAGCTCCTGCAGGGCGAACGGCTTGGTGAGGTAGTCGTCGGCGCCGGCGTCGAGGCCCTCCACCCGGTCGCCCACCGCGTCGCGCGCGGTGAGCACGATGACGGGCAGGTCGCTTCCGGCCGCCCGCAACGCTCGGGTCGCCTCGAGCCCGTCGAGCCGGGGCATCATCACGTCCATCACGACGATGTCGGGACCCGCCCCGGCCCACGACGACGCCAGGCCGGCCAGGGCCTCCGCGCCGTCGGCGGCCAGGGCGACGTCGTAGCCGTTGAACTCCAGCGACCGGCGCAGCGACTCGCGCACGGCCTTGTCGTCGTCGACGACGAGGACCCGCGGCTTGGCGGACCTCTCGTCGGGACGGGCGAGGATCCGGGGCTCAGGCACGACCCCACTGTGCCAGGGACGGCTGAGCCGGTCCTGAGAGCAGCGGGCCGGCCCGTTGCTGCGGTAGTCCCTGGCCGAATGGCTGCCCGCAAACGTTTGCCCACGACCATTCGGCCAGGGACTACCCAGCGCTACGCCCTAGCGGTAGCGACCCGCCGCCTCCGCGGCGCGGTGGCCGTAGCCGCCACCGAACATGGCGGCATGCGCGAGCAGCGGGAAGAGCTGGTGCAGGGCCACGCGGTCCTGCCAGCCGTCGGCCAGGGGAGCCACCTCCTCGTAGGCGTCGACCACGCGCGGCAGGTGCGGGACCCCGAAGAGCGCGAGCATGGCGAGGTCGACCTCGCGGTGCCCGGCGTACGCCGCCGGGTCGACGACGTGTACGGCGTCCTGGCCCCACAGCACGTTGCCCGCCCAGAGGTCGCCGTGGAGCCGCGCCGGCGGCTCGACCGGCACGAGCTCGTCGAGCCGGCCGACCACCTGCTCCACGACGGCGGCCTCGTCGTCGTCGAGGGCGCCGCGCTCGCGCGCAGCCCGCAGGTAGGGCAGCACCCGGCGCTCGGCGTAGAACTCCGCCCAGGTCGGGGTGGGGGCGTTGCCCAGGCGCAGCGTTCCGATGTAGCCGTCGGCCGGCGCGCCGAACCCGTCGACCGGATGCGCGTGGGTGGCCGCCAGCGCTCGCCCGAAGTCGGCCGCCGCGTCCGTGGAGCTCCTGCCGGGTTCCACCCACCGCAGGATCAGGCACTCGGCGTCGGCCGCCAGGACCTCCGGGGTCGGGCACCCCACCCGGCGCCTCGGCCAACCAGCGCAGCCCGGCTGCCTCGGTGGTGAAGAAGTCGCTCGGTGCGTTGGGGCGGGTCTTCATCAGCACGGTGGTGCCGTTGCTCAACCGCAGCTTCGTGGCCGTGCAGATGTCACCGCCGGCGACGGGCGCCGTGGCCACCACGGCCGAGCCGAGGAGCTCCTCGGCCCTGCGGGCGACCAGCGGCTGGCGCGTCACCGCGCTGTGGGCTCCAGCGAGGCGGTGATCGCCTCCACGAGCGCGGCCGAGGTGCGTTCGACCATCGCGAGGACCTCGGTGAAGCCGGAGTCCCCGCCGTAGTAGGGGTCGGGTACGACGCCACCGGGCTCCACCGGGTCGAAGTCGCGGAAGAGGCGCACCCGCTCTGTGGGCCCCCCGACGTCGGCGAGGTTCTGCTCGTCCATCGCCAGCACGAGGTCGAGCGGGCGGTCCGGCTCGCCACT
The DNA here is from genome assembly GCA_963767915.1 of uncultured Actinomycetota bacterium. GTDB lineage: Bacteria > Actinomycetota > Actinomycetes > Propionibacteriales > Nocardioidaceae > Nocardioides. Next base: position 425,695 of record CAVYFR010000004.1, on the reverse strand, counting down.
GCCGGGCCCGGTGCCGACTCGGGTCGTAGCCCGCGCCTCGCAAGGTGCTGGCCGCGCGGTCGTCCATGGGACGGCCGATGTGCCAGTCGCCGGTGCCGCTGCTCGTGACCCGGACCCGGTCCTGGAGACCGGCCTCGGCGAGCGCCGCCTCGAGCGTCACGTGCGCCATCGGCGAGCGACAGATGTTGCCCAGGCAGACCAGCTCGACGGCGTACTCCCCGGGGGTCCGGGGCTGGCGGAACCTCGGCGGGCGACTCAGCCACGCCGGTCCTCGTCGAGGACCCGGTCGACGACCCACGTGGTGACCGTGATGACCACGGCGCCGCCCACGGCGGTCCAGAACCCGTCGACGCGGAAGCCGATGTCGAGCGCCTCGGCGAGCTCGGAGGTCAGCAGCAGCATGGCCGCGTTGATCACCAGCAGGAACAGGCCGAGCGTGAGGATGATCAGCGGGAAGGAGAGCAGGGTGAGCACCGGCTTGACGATCGCGTTGAGCGCACCGAGGAACAACGAGACGATCAGGAGCGGCAGGATCTTGTCGCCCACCTCGGGCGCTCCCGGGAAGCGGATCCCGTCGAAGAGCCAGGCAGCGACGGCGACCGCGACGGCGGTCGTGAGCAGCGTGGTGAGGAAGCGCACCGCTCGATCATGGCAGCGTGGTCAGGGGAGCGCGAGCGCCGCGACGATGGAGATCTCCGCGTCGCGGAGGTGGAGGCGGAGGAACTCGAGGGCGCCGTCGAGGTCGCCGGCCTCCAGGAGACGGACCAGGGCGGCGTGCGTCTCGGCCTGGTCGTGGGCGTTGCGGCGGATCCGGTCGACCTGGGCCAGGGCGAGCTTGAGCTCGACCACGAGGTTCTCCGCCATGGCCACCAGCCGGGGGCTGCCGGTCAGCCCGACGAGCGAGACGTGGAAGGCGAGGTGGCGCTCGTTGAGCTCCTGGTAGCTCGCCCGGCGGTCGGGGTTGCGGACCGCTCCGATGTACGCCGCAAGCGTGCGCCGCACCTCCTCGCGCTGCTCCTCGCTCGCCTCGAGCCACCGGCGCACGCCGGCACCCTCGAGCACCCACCTCGCGGCACACACGTCACGGACGGAGTCGGCCTCGGGGCTGGCCACCGAGACGCCCCGGTGCGGCTCGCGGGTGGCCAGGCCCTCGGCGACCAGGACCGTGAGCGCCTCTCGGACGGTGGGCCGGGAGACACCGAGCGACTCGGCCAGCGCGACCTCGCGCAGCGGTGTGCCCGACTCGAGCTCGCCGTCGAACACCGCGCGGCGCAGCTCCTCGACGACCCGGTCGACCGTCGAGGACTGCTCCAGGTGCAAGGTCGCGAAGGTCTCCGACATGGCCCCATCCTCGCCGTCGTGCCCTACACTGGCGAATGTCGGATTGTCTGACAATATGCGGTTGTGACCGCGGGGAGGGACCGTGAACCAGCTGGCGTGGGGCCACCACTACGTGGCCGTCGAGCCGTCGCACTTCCGAGTCGACTACGCCATCAATCCCTTCATGGATCCCGACGTCCAGCCCGACCGTGGGCTGGCGATGCAGCAGTGGCAGGACATGGTCGCGACCCTGCGTGAGCTGGGCGCGCGGGTCGACGTGCTGGGCCAGCGCGAGGACTCCCCCGACATGGTCTACGCGATGAACCTCGGCCTCGGCCTGGTGACCCCCGACGGCTCCCGCCGGGTCGTCATGTCGCACATGCGCTACCCCCAGCGGCGGATGGAGACCGCGACCGCGGCGGAGTTCTTCGCCGGTCAGGGATGTGCCGTCTCCTACGTCGGCCGCGACGGGGTCGGTGCGCACCTGGAGGCCGGCGACGCCTTCGCGTTCCGAGGCGACCTCGTCGTCGGCTACGGGCCGCGCAGCGAGGAGCTCGCCCTCAAGCACCTGGGCACCGATCTCGGCGTCCGCGTCCGAGGACTGCGGATCACGCACCCCGGGATGTACCACCTCGACCTGGCCTTCTGTCCTCTCGACGACCGACGGGCGCTGGTCTGCCTCGAGGCCCTCGACGAGGCCTCGGCCGCTGCGGTGCTCGAACTGGTCCCCGAGCCTCTGGTGCTCACCGAGGAGGAGGCGCTGACGACCTTCTGCGCCAACTCCGTCGTCGTGGGGCGCACCGTGGTCATGCCGGCCTGCCCCGACCGCGTCCGCGAGCACCTCGAGGCGTGGGGCTTCGAGGTCGTCGTCGTCGACGTCAGCGAGTTCCACAAGGCGGGTGGCTCGATCCGCTGCCTGACCAACCCCGTCGACATCACGCTGGGCCGTGACCTCGACCTCGTGCCGGGCGGACAGGTCCTCCTGCCCTAGCGCCCGACACGGTCTCGACCAGGCTCAGCCCCGGGCGCAGCCGGCGAAGAGCCGGTAGGTCGTGACCGTCGACCCCTCATCGGGCTCCGAGACCTTCACCACCGCGCGCCGGTAGGTCCGGGTGTCGTCCTTCTCGCAGGCGACCAGGCCGCGCAACACGACCCGGGCGGCACGCCGCTTCGGGGGAGGGCAGGAGGCGCAGTCGCTGACGTAGACGCCGCGGCCGACGGCCTTGGCGGTCCCCCACCTCTTCCACGAGATCCCCCTGATGGAGGGTGCGGAGCTGTAGGCCGTGTTGATCACCCTCGGTTCCACCCTCGCCTGGCCGAGGTCGTAGTAGACGACCCTGGCCTCCTCGGCGGGAGCGGCCGAGGTCGGCACGGAGCCGCCGGCCAGGACGAGGACACCGAGCAGGATTCCCGCGAGCGTCCGCACGAGGAGCGTCATGGGTGTGAACCTAGGTGCGCGTGCTGACCGCCACGGCCACGTCGCGACGATGCTGGGGTCGGGTGGTCCGAGCCGCCCCTCACCGGGGCCGCTCGTGACCATCCGGAGCAGCCGGTCAGCGGTTGACCGGGGCCCAGTTTCCGTGGAAGCCGGCCGGGACTCGCACGGGGAGGTGCACGCGGGCGACGTCGTCGAGGCTCTGGGCGTCCAGCAGGACCAGGTCGCTGCGATCGGTGTCGCGGTCATAGACGTAGCCCATGAGGACGCCCTCGTCCTCGGCGGCGTCGTCGGCGGCCGGAACGAAGCAGAACTCGCCGGCCTGCTGCCCGGCTCCGAGCCGTCGTACGTCGGTCGTGCCGGCGACCGTGTCGTGCTTGAGGACCGCGTCGTTGAGCTGCGACCCGGGGTCGAAGCCGACGGAGTAGCCGAAGCGGTGGCGGCGGCCGGTGAGGCGCTCGTCGTGGCGCGGGAACTCCTGGCTGTGCTCGTCGTAGCGGTGCTCGCGCACCTTGCCCGCGACGGTGTCGATCGTGAAGCGCACCAGGGAGGCCGGGCCCTCGTCGGGCCCCGTGAACTCCGTGGCGAACATCCGGTCGTGACGGACCGCGTCGACGTGCACCTCGCCGGTGGCTTCGTCCTCGAAGGCGTTGAGCGTGTGGAAGACGTAGCAGGGGTCGATCTCGAACCACCGCACCGCGCTCCCGTCGACGGCGTCCCGCGGCAGCAGCCCGATACGCGCGGGGTAGTCGGGGTCCCAGGAGTAGGGCAGCTGGGTCGGCACGCGCGGGGCCCCGCGGGCGATCCGGTCGATGAGGGGCTCGGGCAGGGGGTTCTTGCCGATCACCCGGTTGAGACCGAGCTTCGCGATCCCCCGCAGCGGCCGCGGCAGCCGCCGGCGACCATGTCGAGGTCGAAGGTGACCGGAAGGTCGTAGATGACGACGTGGTGCTCGGTCAGGGCGAAGTCGTGCATCATCGGACTGCCCTGGACCTCGATCGGGACCTGGCGCGTGATCCGTCCTTCGGCGTCGAGCACCGAGTAGTCGACGCGGTTGCCGCGGGTCCAGCTGTAGGACACGGCGTGCAGCTCCCCGGTGTCCGGGTCCTCGTGCGGGTGGGCGGTGTAGCCGGAGGCGAGGTCGCCGGCCCAACCGCACTGTCCGACGGTCTCGAGGTCGTGGGTCAGCTCGTAGGGCGGCGAACCGGCCTCGACGAGGGCCAGGGTCCGCCCGCCGTGCTGCACGACGTTGGTGTTGGGTGCGAAGTCGCCCTCCTCGGGGCGCACCCACCGGTTGCGGTACCACTGCGCCCGGCCCTCGCCGAGCCGTACGCCGTGCACCATCCCCGCACCGAGGAACCAGTGGTACCCCTCGCCGGGGTCCCCGTCTCGAGGGTCCGGGTTGGGCCCGATCCGCAGGTAGCGCCCGTCGAGGTGCTCCGGGACCGTGCCGGTCACCGACAGGTCGAGGGCCGTGTGTTCCTCGGCCACGGGTGCGAAGTTGTCCTGCAGGTAGCGGTTCATGGGTCGGTCCTCCCGGTGCGTATAACGCTGTTATGTGGAGGACCATAACGCCGTTATGTGATGATGGCAAGGTGCCTGCTGCCGTCGATCCCGGTGTCCGTCGTCAGCTGCTGGAGAGCGCGGCGCGACTGCTCGGCGAGGAGGGTCCGGCGGCGCTCTCCACCCGCCGCCTCGCTTCCGAGGCGGGCACCTCGACGATGGCGGTCTACACCCATTTCGGCGGGATGCCGGCCCTGGTGCGGGAGGTCGTCGCCGAGGGGTTCGCCCGGTTGATGGCGCGCGTCGATGCGGTCGAGCCCACCGACGACGCGTTGGAGAACCTCACCCGGACCGCGCAGGCCTATCGGGCCAACGCTCTGGAGAACCCGCATCTGTACGCCGTCATGTTCGGCTCGGCGTCGCTCGGTGGATACGCGCTGAGCGACGAGGAGAAGGACGTCGGTCTGGCGGCCTTCGGTCAGCTGGTGGCTGCGGTGGACCGGGCGATGGGCGCCGGAGTGCTGCGCCGCGACGACCCGGCGTCCGTCGCCGGGCAGCTGTGGATCGCGCTGCACGGCTACGTGATGCTCGAGTTGGCCGGCTTCCACGAGGTGGTCGAGGACCCCGAGCACCAGCTGTTGTGGCCCATGCTCGGACACCTGCTGGCGGGGCTGCAGCCCTGACGGTGGCGGCGGTTACGTAGGTTTCGTTCCGTGTTCCCGGTCGGTGGCGTGGGCGTGATGCTGGCGGGCGCGGTGCTGGCGGCCGTGGCCTGCACGGGCCTGTTCCGACTGCTACGCGTCCGGCTCGGGTGGCTCGCCGCGGCGTCGTCGGCCGCCCTGCTGTGGTCCTTGGTGGTCATCGCCCTGGTCACGCTGCTCCCTGCCCAAGGCGCTCCCGGGGTCGTGCCCGCGGAGGGCCGGCTGGACCGGTGCTCCTACGACTACGGCGGTCCCGCGCCCGACGGGTTCTGGGTGTTCTCCGGCGGTCAGCGCCTCCTCAACACGGTGATCTTCGTGCCGCCCGGGCTGCTGCTGGTCCTGACCGCGGCGCGGTGGCGCCGGGCAGCCCGCCTCACCGTCCCGCTGGGCCTGGCGGCGCTGGCGGCGTACTCCGTGGGCATCGAGTGGACCCAGCTGGCGTTGGCACGCATCGACCGGGCCTGCGACGTCACCGATGTCGTGGACAACACCGTCGGTGCGGTGATCGGGGTCGGTCTCGGTCTGCTCGCGGCCGTGGTGCTCCGGCCCTGGCGGGGCGCCGGGGAGGGGCTCGGGCGCGGATAGGTTGGCCGGCATGGCCCACCCCCAGCCCCGCGAGAACATCGCCCGGATCCCGGCGTACGTCCCCGGCAAGCCGCCCACGGCTCGGCCCGGCATCACGGCGTACAAGCTCTCCTCGAACGAGAACCCTTACCCGCCGCTGCCGGGCGTCGTCGAAGCGGCCCACGCGGCGGCCGCGACCATGAACCGCTATCCCGACATGGGCTCGGTCGCGTTGTACGACGCCCTCGCCGCGCGTCTGGGCGTCCCCACCCACGACCTGGCCGTGGCGACGGGCTCGGTCGCATTGGTCTACCAGCTGCTCACCGCCTTCTGCGAGCCCGGCGACGAGGTCGTCTTCGCGTGGCGTTCCTTTGAGGCCTACCCCATCGCGGTGACCGCAGCCGCCGCCGTTGCGGTGCAGGTCCCGGTGACCGCCGACGGCCGCCACGACCTCGAGGCGATGGCCGCGGCCGTGACCGAGCGGACGCGCGTGGTGCTGGTCTGCACGCCCAACAACCCCACGGGGCCGTCGGTGAGCCAGGCCGAGCTGACGGCCTTCCTCGGCGCTGTCCCCGAGCACGTCGTGGTGGTCGTCGACGAGGCCTACGTCGAGTTCGTCCGGATGCCCCATGCGATCGACGGGCTCGCGACCTACCGGGAGCATCCCAACGTCGTGCTCTTCCGCACCTTCTCCAAGGCCTACGGACTGGCCGGCTTCCGGGTCGGCTACGCCGTCGCCCAGGAGCCGGTGGCCGCCGCGCTCCGCGCGGTGTCGCTGCCGTTCGGCGTCTCGGCGGTCGCCCAAGCGGCCGCCATCGCCTCGCTGGAAGCCGAGGCCGAGCTCATGGAGCGTGTGGACGCCCTGGTCGCCGAGCGGGACCGGGTCGTCTCCGGCCTCGCCGAGGCCGGGTGGCGGGTGCCCGAGCCGCAGGGCAACTTCGTGTGGTTCGGGCTCGGTGACCGCACGGCCGACTTCGCGGTCGCAGCCGAGGAGGCCGGGATCGTGGTGCGGCCCTTCGCCGGCGAGGGGGCCCGGGTCTCCATCGGGGAGACCGAGGCCAACGACCGGCTGCTCGCCCTGGCGGCCCGGTTCCCTCAGGAGGCGTGAGCCGGCTCCTCCGCGACGGGGTCGGGGCGGTCGTCCATCTCGCGCCACCGCGGGTCGACGGCGGGCAGCATCGTGAAGACGAAGTAGGTCGCTCCGCAGATGACGAACGCCGCGCCCAGACCCACTCCCGAGATCAGCACACCGGCCAGCAGCCCACCGAGGGGCATCAGTGACCAGCACATGGCAGTGGACAGCGACGAGACCCTGCCCACCAGCGGCTCGGGGATGCGCTCGAAGATCACGGCGCCCAGGACCGGGTTGATGAACCCGGCCGCGAAGCCGCTGGTGACCGTCACCGCCAGGACCAGCCACACGGGGGAGGCGTCGTGGGCGACGACGAAGAAGCGCGGCGCTCCGCAGACGAGGAAGGCGACGAGGTAGGTCGTGTAGCGCGGCAGCCGCGCCGCCCAGGTCGCCGCGCACGCTGCTCCCAACGCCGAGGCCCCGCCGAACACCGCGAACACCAGGCCCAAGGTGGCCGCACCGTTGCCCGACTCGACCGCCCACACGGGCATCAGCACCGCTGCGTAGGCCACGTCGAGGAGGTTGGTCAGGGCCACCATCACGGTGATGCCGAGCAGGACCCGGTCGCTGCGGAGGAAGTCCCAGCCGGCCTTCAGGCGTTCGACGTACGACTCGTCGTCCTCCGCGACGGGTCGGGTGTCCGTGGTCGGTCCTGCGGTCAGGTCCCGGGTGGCCCAGGCCAGGACGGCCGCGGCCACACCGAAGCTGGCGGCGTCGACGACGAGGGCCTCGGCGGCGCCGACCGCGGCGACGAGCAGGCCGGCGAGGGCGGCGCCGAGCATCCCGGCGGTGCGCTCGACGGTGGAGGCCAACCCGGTCGCCCGCTCCATCGGGACCCCGGCGTCCGCCACGAGGGCGGGGACCAGCGCGTTCTTGGCCCCGTCGCCGGGGCCGCGCAGGGCTCCGGCCACCGCGACCAGCGCCAGGAACAGCGGGAAGGTGAGCACGCCGGACTCGTGGAGCAGCGGCACCGAGCCGACCGCCGCCACCGACGCCAGGTCGCAGGTGATCGCGACCCTCCTGGCGCCGACCCTGTCGATCAGGGGACCGCCCAGGACCTTGAAGACGACCAGCGGCAGCATCTCCGCCAGGGCCACCAGCCCCGTCTTCGTCGCCGACCCGGTGGTCTCGAGGGCGTAGAGCGGCAACGCGATCATGGACACGCGGGTTCCGGTGAGCGAGATCGCCTCGGCGGTCAGCCAGCCGTAGAGCGGCCGCCTCACGACGCCGGCCCCTCGGCCACGGTGCCCGGCCGAGGGTAGGCCTGGAGGACGACCATGAAGTCCGCCGCGTCGGGGTCGTCCGGCTCCTCGTCGACGGCGAAGAGGATCTCCGCGAGGGCCGCCCTGAGTGCTCTCGCCTTGGCGGGGGTCACCCGGACCAGCCAGTCGCTGAAGGTCGAGGCCTCGCGCCACGGCTCGGGGAGCAGCTCCTGCTCCTCGACCGCGCGCTGCAGCTGCTCGGTGTGGATCACCGCGACCGCCTGGGCGAAGGCGTCCTGAGCGGCCCGGGCCTCGGGATCGCCGCTGGCTGCCGTGCTCGTGGACTGGTGCGCCGCCCGCCACCAGCGGTCCCGCGCGTTGCCCCGCTCGGCGTCGTCGTCGACGAATCCGTGCTGGGCCAGCTGGCGCAGGTGGTAGGAGGTCGCGCCGGTGTTCAGGCCGAGCCGCGTGGCCAGCATCGTCGCAGTTGCTGGGCCCTCGGCGCGCAGCAACCCCAGCATCCGCAGCCGGACCGGGTGACTCAGTGCCTTGAGGGCCGCCGGCCCCGGCGTGATCGAGGTGAGCTCCACCCGCGCAGGTTAGAACAGCAGAGGAAGCTTTGCAAAGAGATCTTTGCGATCAGGGTCGCAGCGGCTCCGGTGCGTCGGGGGTGGCACCGGGGTCCTCGCCCGGCATCGGCGGCGGATCCGGGGTGGGGATGGGTTCGGGATCGTGGCTCGGCACCACATCAGGGTGGTCAGGGTCGGGGTGCGGCTCGGGAGGGGTGGTGGTCATGGGACCCGGTACCCGCTGCCCGCCCGGGTGAGCGCGGGTCGGTAGTTGAGCGTTCACCTAGGCTGGCGAGATGGCGTACGTCGAGCAGGGCAAGGCCTTTGACCGGGACATGACCTACGTTCCCGACCGGATCACCCAGGTGGTCGACGGCTCGCCGAGGGTGCCTGAGCACGGGCCGACGCAGGGCCGCCTGTGGCCGGTCGGGCCCGGCCGCTACCGTCTGGTCGCCGCCAAGGCGTGCCCGTGGGCGAACCGGTCGATCATCGTGCGGCACCTGCTCGGGCTCGAGGACGTGATCTCGCTGGGCCTGCCGGGCCCGACCCACGACGAGGACAGCTGGACCTTCGACCTCGACCCGGGAGGCGTCGACCCCGTCCTCGGGATCCCGAGGCTCAAGGACGCCTACGAGCTGCGCTTCCCCGGCTACGAGCGCGGGATCACGGTGCCCGCCGTCGTCGAGGAGGCGAGCGGCGAGCTGGTCACCAACGACTTCCCGTGGATCACCCACGACCTCTTCCACGAGTGGGGTGAGCACCACCGCCCCGACGCCCCCGACCTGTGGCCGGCCGAGCTTCGCGAGGAGATGGAGGAGGTCATGCAGCGGGTCTTCACCGAAGTCAACAACGGCGTCTACCGCTGCGGCTTCGCCGGTTCGCAGGAGGCCTACGACGCGGCGTACGTCCGGCTCTTCGACGCCCTCGACTGGCTCGAGGAGCGGCTGAGCGAACGTCGCTACCTCATGGGCGACTCGATCACCGAGGCTGACGTGCGGCTCTTCACCACCCTGGCCCGCTTCGACGCGGTCTACCACGGGCACTTCAAGTGCAACCGCAACAAGCTGGTCGAGATGCCGGCCCTGTGGGGCTATGCGCGCGACCTCTTCCAGACCCCGGGCTTCGGCGAGACCATCGACTTCGACCAGATCAAGTGCCACTACTACCTCGTGCACACCGACATCAACCCCTCAGGTGTGGTGCCGCAGGGCCCCGACCCGGATGTCTGGCTGACTCCGCACGGCCGCGGCTGAGCGACCCCACACCGGTCCGGCAGGGCGAACAGCCAACCGCCGCCCGCCCGCACCAGCACCTGGTGCAGCGCGAGGCTGGCCGCGATGACCGCGGCCGTGGCGACCACGGGGAAGACCAGGGTCGCCGCGATGGACTCCGGGCTACGCCCCCACCCGAGCCAGATCGACATGTGGGCCAGGGCGGCGATCGGCAGCATGTGCAGGACGTAGACCGGCAGCGTGCGGCGCCCCAGCCACGCCAACGCATGGGACGGCACGCGGCACGTCGCCGAGCCGGACAGCGACGGCGATCCCCCAAGGCACGCCGACCAGGCTCAGCGCGAGGGTGTCGACGCTGCGCCACAAGCCGGCGTTCATCACGACGACGGTCGCCACCGCGAACACCACACCCGTGCCCAGCACCGGCAGCCGGAGCTCGGCGAGGCGCCGGACGATCTCGGGGAACAGCGCCCCGGCCGCGAAGTAGGAGAAGTGGAAGAGCACCGACCAGCGGTTGGCCTCCTCGATCCCCATCGTCGAGACCAGCACCGAGACGCCCACGGCCGTCGCCAGCACGCCCCATCGGGGCAGCCGCGAGGGCCAGCTTCGTCAGCACGAAGTAGACGGCGAGGGCGTAGAGGTACCAGATGCCGGTGGCGGCCAGCAGGAGGTTGTCCAGCAGGTCCGCGAGGTCGTCGGTGCGGTTCATCGGGACGGTCCGCTCGAGGCTGAAGACCCCCCACAGGATGACCAGCCACACGGCGTAGAGGTAGTAGGAGCCGACCACCCGACGAGGACGTCGCGCCACGGACGGCGCGCGGCGCTCGCGGCGAAGAAGCCGCTCAGGAGGAAGAACAACGGCATCCGGATCGGCTTGAGGGCGTAGGTCACCTCCAGCCACGCCGTGCCCAGCCCGGCCAGCTGACCCGGCACCGCAAGGCTGTAGCTCTTCCCGACCGTGTGGTGCAGCACCACCAGGACGATGCACAGACCCTTGGCGACGTCGGGCCACGTCAACCGCTGAGGTCGCAGGTCCGCGTCGGCGGCAGCGCGCGCAGCGCCCGCAGCGCGCGCAGCGCTCGAGGGGGTCGACGAGGTCACGGTGGGTTGAATACCCGATGCGCGCCACGACTTCCCGAACCGAGGGTCACGATCCGGTCACATGACCGTGACGTCGCTCACGCGCCTCGATCGGGCTCGACCTCGCTGCGCAGCTTCAGCACGCGGGCGCCGTCCTCCTGCTCGATGAGGTACGCCGGATCGTCCTCCGAGCCGTTCCGGGTGATCTCGGAGCCGGCCAGCGTGCGCGTGACCTTGTCGCGGTGGATCTCCCTCACCGTGCCGGTGGCGGTGTGCGCGCCCCACGTCCAGCGCACCTCGGTGCCCTCGCGGATGTTGGCCCGGTCGGTCATGGGGTGGAGGTGCCCACGTCGCTCTCGGCTGCGTCCTTGAGGGTGGCGAGGGTCGCTTCGATGGCCCGCTGGGTCTGGGCCCCGTAGAGCCGGTCGAGGAGAGCGGCTGCGAACCGTGGGTAGGGGGAGAGGTCCCAGGTCTCGGTGACCGACGTACCGCCGTCGTCGGTGGGGGTCAGGACGTAGCGCCACCGGTGTGCTCCGACGTGTCGCCAGGCGATGAGGCGGTCCTCCTCGAGCTCGACCACCGTGTTGGTGATCTTGTAGCCGCGGCCGCGGCGCATGTCCATCCGGAAGCGCGAGCCCAGGCTCAGCCGGTCGGGTCCGGTCACCGTGCCGTGCACGGTTCCCGGACCCGTCGATCCGCTGGTGCTGCCGGGGGTCGGCCAGGATCGCGAACACCGTGGCCGGAGGGGCGTCGACAGTGATGGAGGCGGTTCGGTTGCGGTCGGTCACGCCCTCAGCCTTCCAGCACGGCGGGGTCCCCAGGTGATTGGCCTGCCGCACGAACCGGCGGTACCTTGTCGTCGATCACCATGTGGGCCGGGTCACGTTGTTGCGCCACCCTTGCGACCGTGCTCGGATCACATGCCAGCAGGCACGAGCGGCCCGGAGACCCCGGACGCCGACCACGTCGAACGGAGCACGCGTGAGCCAGTCCTTCGGTCCCGACCTGGCCGAGGTCTTCGGCCCCTCCCAGCAGGACGGCGGCCCGGAGCTGATCCAGCTCCTGACGCCCGAGGGCGAGCGGGTCTCGCACCCCGAGTTCGACATGGACTTCACCGCCGACGAGGTGCGCGGCTTCTACCGCGACATGGTGCTCGTGCGCCGCATCGACGTCGAGGCCACCGCGCTGCAGCGCCACGGTGAGCTCGGCATCTGGGCCCAGTTGCTCGGCCAGGAAGCTGCCCAGATCGGCGCCGGCAGGGCGCTGCGCACCCAGGACTTCGTCTTCCCGACCTACCGCGAGCACGGCGTGGCCTACTGCCGCGGTCTCGACCCGCTGGGCCCGATGGGGCTCTTCCGCGGCGTCGACCACGGCAACTGGAACCCCTCCGAGCACAACTTCGCGCTCTACACGGTGGTCATCGGCGCCCAGTGCCTGCACGCCACCGGCTACGCGATGGGCATCCAGCGCGACGGCGACGTCGGCACCGGCGACCCCGACCGTGATGCCGCGGTCCTCGCTCACTTCGGTGACGGCGCGTCCAGCCAGGGTGACGTCAACGAGTCGTTCATCTTCGCCGCGTCCTACAACGCCCCGGTGGTCTTCTTCTGCCAGAACAACCAGTGGGCCATCTCCGAGCCGATCGAGCGTCAGACCCGGATCCCGCTCTACCAGCGGGCGCTCGGCTTCGGCTTCCCCGGAGTGCGGGTCGACGGCAACGACGTCCTGGCCTCCTACGCCGTCACCAAGGCCGCTCTGCAGCGGGCCCGCGACGGACAGGGCCCGACCTTCGTGGAGGCCTACACCTACCGGATGGGCGCCCACACCACCACCGACGACCCCACCCGCTACCGGCTCTCCGGTGATGTCGAGAGCTGGAAGCTCAAGGACCCGATCGAGCGGGTGCGGGTCTACCTCAAGCGCAACGGCCTGGCCGACGCCGACTTCTTCGACGGCATCCAGGCCGAGGCCGACGAGCTCGGCGTCGTGCTGCGCGAGGGCATCAAGTCGATGCCCGACCCCGACCCGCTGAGCATGTTCGACCATGTCTACTCCGAGACGCCGCCCGAGCTCGCCGAGCAGCGCGCGGGCTTCGCGGCCTACCTCGAGACCTTCGAAGGAGCCAGGTCGTGAGCACGCACAAGATCACGCTGGCCAAGGGCCTCAACATGGGCCTGCGCAAGGCGATGGAGGACGACCCCAAGGTCCTGGTGATGGGCGAGGACGTCGGCAAGCTCGGCGGGGTCTTCCGGATCACCGACGGTCTGCAGAAGGACTTCGGCGAGGACCGGGTCATCGACTCGCCTCTGGCCGAGTCCGGCATCGTCGGCACCGCGGTCGGCATGGCGATGCGCGGCTACCGGCCGGTGGTCGAGATCCAGTTCGACGGGTTCGTCTACCCGGCCTACGACCAGATCGTGTGCCAGGTCGCCAAGATCCAGTACCGCTCCAAGGGCCGGGTCCCGATGCCGATGGTCATCCGGATCCCCTTCGGCGGCGGCATCGGCGCGGTCGAGCACCACAGCGAGTCGCCGGAGGCGCAATTCGCGCACACGCCGGGGCTCAAGGTCGTCGCCTGCTCCAACCCCGTCGACGGCTACTGGATGATCCAGCAGGCGATCGCCCACGACGACCCCGTCATCTTCCTCGAGCCCAAGCGGCAGTACCACGCCGACAAGGCCGAGCTCGACGACGCGGCCACGCCCGAGCCGCTCTTCACCTCCCGGGTGGTCAGGCGCGGCGGTGACGCGACGCTGCTGGCCTACGGACCGACGGTCAAGACGGCACTGAAGGCGGCTGAGGCGGCGGCGGGCGAGGGTCGCTCCCTCGAGGTCATCGACCTCCGCACGCTCTCCCCGCTCGACATGCCTCCGGTCTATGAGTCCGTACGCCGGACCGGTCGCGCCATCGTCGTCCACGAGGCGCACGTCAACCTCGGCATGGGCTCCGAGCTGGCTGCCCGGATCACCGAGGAGTGCTTCTACTCCCTCGAGGCACCCGTGCTGCGGGTCGGTGGGTTCGACACTCCCTACCCCGCCTCCCGCATCGAGGAGGACTTCCTCCCCGACCTCGACCGCGTGCTGGACGCGGTGGATCGGAGCCTGGACTTCTGATGGCCGAGTACCTCCTGCCCGACGTCGGCGAAGGCCTCACCGAGGCCGAGATCGTCACCTGGAAGGTCAAGGTCGGCGACGTGGTCGCGATCAACGACATCGTCGTCGAGATCGAGACCGCCAAGTCGCTGGTCGAGCTGCCCTCGCCGTACGCCGGTGAGGTGACCGCACTCCTCGTGCCCGAGGGCGAGACGGTCCCGGTCGGGACGCCGATCATCGCGATCGGCGACAAGGCGGCAGCCGAGGCGCCCGCCCCTGCCGCCGCGCCCCAGGCCGAGATGGAGATCGACCTGTCCAACCCCGCCGCCAGCGGCGGCGGAGAGGGCGAGAGTCGCTCGTGGGGCGCAACAAGGCCGACCGTGGTCCCGTGCGCGCGCCCACGGCGCGGGTCCGGCCTCGCCGTCCTCGGAGTCCGCCGCCGCCACCCAGATGCAGGTGCAGGGGGCCTTCGCGCCCGGCGGCGCCCAGTCGCAGGACGTCGTCGAGGCCGACGAGCCGGCGGTGCCGGCCCGTGACGCGCGTGAGTCCGAGCCGGCCCCGGTCTCGGAGTTCGTGCCGGCCGCCGCCGCCACGGTGTCCTCGGTGCGTGCGCTCGCCAAGCCGCCGGTGCGCAAGCTGGCCAAGGACCTCGGTGTCGACCTCGCCTCGGTGCGCGGGTCGGGCACGAACGGGACGGTGACGCGTGAGCCGACGTCGAGAGCATGGCCGGCGGGGACGCTCAGGGGGTTTCGAGGCCCCTCGCTGGCGCTCGGGGCTCCTCAACCACCGAGCGCGAGACCCGCGAGCCGATCAAGGGCGTGCGCAAGATGATGGCCGGCGCGATGACCGCTTCGGCCTTCACCGCCCCGCACGTGACCGAGTGGATCACCGTCGACGTGACCGCCACCATGGACCTCGTCGCCCGGTTGAAGGGTCGCCGCGAGCTCCGTGACGTCAAGGTCTCGCCGCTGCTCGTCCTCTCGCGCGCGGTGATGCTCGCGATGCGCCGGACCCCCGAGATCAACTCCTACTGGGACGACGCCGCGCAGGAGGTCGTCTACAAGAGCTACGTCAACCTCGGCATCGCGGCCGCGACCCCGCGAGGGCTCGTGGTGCCCAACATCAAGGACGCCGAGCAGCTGTCGCTGACCGAGCTCGCCACCGCCCTGGCCGAGCTGACCGCGACGGCGCGAGAGGGGCGGACCCAGCCGGCGGAGATGTCCGGTGGGACGTTCACGATCACCAACGTCGGGGTCTTCGGCGTCGATGCGGGCACCCCGATCATCAACCCCGGCGAGTCCGCGATCCTGTGCTTCGGCGCGGTCCGCAAGCAACCGTGGGTCCTTACCACTGACGGGGTCGACGAGATCGTCCCGCGCCAGATCACGACGCTCGCCCTGTCGTTCGACCACCGTCACATCGACGGCGAGAAGGGCTCGCGCTTCCTCTCCGACGTCGCCTGCATCCTCGAGGACCCGGGCACCGCGCTGCTGTTCTGAACCAGGACTGCCCGGTCTCCCCGCCCGAGGGCGGCGCCGAGCAGGGTGAGTGCGACCGCGGCCACGCCGATGCCGGCGACCTCGGCGGCCTTGAGGACGAACTCGGTGGCGACGAACGTCCCGATGCCCAGCACCCACAGCACCAGCGGCAGCCAGCCGGCCAGGCCGGCCCGGCGTGCGCCGACGCCCATCAGGACCGGGCCCAGGAGGAGGCAGGGCAGCGTCAGCACCAGGGGGATGAAGCCAGGGCCGTCGGAGCCGTCGAGGACCGAGAGTGCCACCTCCCGGGGGACGGCCTCACCACCAGGCCGGCGAACTCCAGGTTGAAGGCGCCGCGGCCGGCTGCGAGCCAGATGCTGCCGAGGGCCAGCATCCCGGCCCCCCAGCTGAGGAGGCGGTGGCCGCGACCGGCGGGCACCCGACGGACGACCGCGTGGGTCCCGAGTGCGAGCAGGATGGCGGTGACGAAGAAGAGGGCTGCCGAGAGTCCCTCGAGGCCCGGCGCGGCGGCGACGGCGTCGTAGCGCTCCGTGGTCTTCGTGCCCATGTCGGGCAGCACGGCCTGGCCCAGGGTCCAGGTCAGGCCACCGCCTCCGAGCAGCAGCGGGGTGGTCCAGCGAGAAGGTGAGTCGAAGGAGTCATGACGACGACTCTGGGGCCGTGACGCCGTCGACGCCGCTGGTGGACGGGCTGCCGGACTGCGGGGGCGACGTGACACCCCCGGGGTGGTGCTGGCACCCGGGACAACCGGCTGGCGCAGATCCGATACTGAGCGCATGGACTGGCCCGGGCTCGCTCGTGCTGCCGCTGCTGGCGTGGCTGGCGTCCGGCCTGGCTGCGGTCGCGCTCGCTCCGCGCAACCTGCTCGGCACAGGTGCTCGCTGTGACCGGCGCCTGTGGCCCCTGGTCTCGTGGTGTTCGAGGAGGCCGGCCGCCAGACCCTCGCCGACCTGACGTTCCTGTGCGGACTCGTCGGGGTGGTGGCGCTGCTGACGATCTTCCCGACCGGGCGTTTCGAGATCGGCTGGCATCGGTACGTCGTGCTCGCCTTCTTCGCGCTTGCGTCGATCGGGCCGCTGTGGCTCTCGCTCACCGATGGGCGAAGCCCGTCGTCGCGAGCGAGCCGGCGTGGCTGGTCGTCGGCGCAGCGCTGCTGGTGAGCGAGGTTCGTCGGGTCCGGGCCGGAGCCGCGCCGCCGGCTGCTACCCCTCCTGGTGGGGATCGCCGGCGCTGGTCGGCCTCCTCCTCGTCGTGATCGTGACGGCAGCGGCCGGGCTCGACCAGGGGGACCTGGCACCGTGGCTGTTCCTGCCCGCGCTGGCGCTGCTGCCGGTGGTCCTCCTGTGGGGGATCTCCGAGCGGAGCCGAGTCGCTGGACCGAGAGCTCGTCGCCTCGCGGACCCGGCTCTCCGAGGCCGAGGACGGCGTACGCCGTCAGGATCGAGCGCGACCTCCACGACGGGGTGCAGCAGCAGCTGGTCGCGATCTTGTCGCTCACCGAGCTGGCGACCCGTCAGGTCGGCCGCGAGCCGGCCTCGGCGGTCGCCACGCTGGCCGACCTGAGGCAGCAGGCCAAGGACGCGATCACCGACCTGCGCGAGCTGGTCTCCGGGATCCGGCCCCCGGTCCTGGAGGACGCAGGCCTCGCGGCAGCGTTGTCCAGCCGACTCGACCGGCTGCCCGACCACGTCTCGATGCAGGTCGGTCCCGGCGCGACGGACGCCGGGCGTGACCGCTGGCCCCCGGAGGTCGAGGCGGCCGCCTACTTCGTGGTGTGTGAGGGGGTCACCAACGCTCTCAAGCACGCCGGGGCCGACTCACGTGCGGATCCTGGTCGAGGAGGGGCCCGACAGGCTCGCCGTGGAGGTCCGGGACGACGGCTGCGGGATCAGCGGCGAGCACCGGTCCCGGGGTCTCGGTGGCCTGCGCGACCGGGTCGAGTCGCTCGGCGGAGCCTTCGACGTCGGCTCCGCGACCCTGCGGGGTACGTCGGTCCGGGCGTGCTTCGAGCGGAGCACGTCGTGAAGCCGCTCCGGGTGGTCGTGGCCGACGACAGCTACCTCGTCCGGGCAGGGGTGTGCCGGCTGCTCGCCGATGGTGACGAGGTCGAGGTGTGCGGCGAGGCGGCCAGCGGTCCGGAGCTCCTCGCGATCGTCGCCGCCCAGGGTCCGGACGCCGTGCTGACCGACATCAGGATGCCTCCTGGCCACGGGTTCGAGGGCATCGAGGCCGCCCACCGGATCCGCACGGACCAGCCGTCGACCGGGGTGGTCGTGCTCTCCCAGCACGCGGACGCGGCGTACGCCGAGGCGCTCTTCGCGGAGGGCACCGCAGGACTGGCCTACCTGCTCAAGGAGAGCGTGGGCGACCGCGAGGAGCTGGTCCGGGCCCTGCGGGAGACGGCCGCCGGTGGGTCGGTGATCGATCCCCGGGTGGTCGACGTGCTGATGGCAGCCCAGACGCGCCGGCGCGACTCGCGACTCAGGGCCCTGACCGAGCGGGAGCTCGACGTGCTGCGCGAGATGGCGGGCGGCCACAACAACGCGGCGATCGCAGCGACGCTGCACGTCTCGGAGTCAGCGGTGAGCAAGCACGTGGGCGCGATCTTCGCCAAGCTCGGGCTCGCCGACGACACCGGCGTCGACCGGCGGGTCAGCGCCGTCCTGGCCTACGTGCATCAGGAATCCTGACACCGCCTGAGCAGCGCAAGCACCAGCGTCTCGGCGACGTCGACGACCTCGTCGACGGCCACGGACTCCTGCGGGCTGTGGGCGAGCCGGAAGTCGCCGGGGCCGTAGTGCAGCGTGGGGACGCCGAGCCCCTGGTAGAGCCGTTGGTCCGAGCCGTAGGGGCCGGCCCGCTGCGGGGGCCGGGGGCCGCCCTGGGCGTCGGTGTGCGCGGTGCGCGACGAGGTCGAAGAGGCCGCTGCCGGCGTCGTCGTACATCCCGCTGGCGAACTGGCCCCCGGTCCACGTCACGGTCGGCGGGTGGTCGCGCAGCCACGGATCGCGGTCGGCCGCCTCCGCGAGCGCCGTCTCCAGAGCGGTGCGCGCGTCCTGGGGGTCCTCGCCGAGGGCCACCCCCATCCGGCCCTCCGCGGTCAGCAGGTCCGGCACCGAGCTGGCCCAGTCGCCGCACTGCAGCTTGCCGACGCGCAGGGGATAGGCGATCGGGTACTCGGCCATGAGGGGGTGGACCTCGAGGTTGCGCCGCTCCTCCAGATCCGCGAGGGCCTGATGGAGGGGTAGGTAGGCATCGAGGGCGCTGACGCCGACGTAGGCGGTGCTCGCGTGGGTGGCCAGGCCCGGCACCGACACGGTGAACGTGAGGGCACCGGCAGCGGCGATGGTGATGGTCCCGCCCGGTCGGTTCGGTGATCACGCACGACTCGGCCCGGTGTCCGCGCGCGAGCGTCGCGAAGGCGCCCAGGCCGCCGTCCTCCTCACCGATCGCGAAGTGCAGGGCGAAGGATCGGTCGAGTCGCACGTCTGCGGCGCGGAGGGCACGGACGGCCGCGAGGTTGGCGACGATCCCCGCCTTCATGTCGCAGGCGCCCCGGCCGTGGACGCGACCCGCGTCGACGTACGGCGTGAACGGGTCCGAGCGCCACTGGGTGAGGTCACCGGCCGGGACGACGTCGACGTGACCCTGCAGGGCGATCGCCACGCCGTCCCTGGGGGTGCCGTCGTTCGAGCCTGTCGAGACCCCGACCAGACCCCAGGCCTCACTGCGCTCGACCTCCTGGCCGGGGAAGGCGGGGTCGGCGAGGGTCTCGTCGAGGTCAACGCGCCACAGGTCCACGTCCATCTCCAGCGCGCGGAGCCGGTCGGCGAGGAGGTGCTGGATCTCGCTCTCGGCGTCCGAGCCGCCGAGGCTCGGCACCGCCACGAGGTCGAGCAGCTCCTGGGCCATCGCGTCACGGTCGAGGTGGGCGAGGACGTCTCGCTCCGGTCGGTGACGGCGGTCATGGGGCGAGGAGTGCTTCGAGCAGCGCGAAACCCTCGGACCAGTCCCCGAGCCCGCTGTCGGCGTTGAGGTGGCCGGCGGCGCCGACCTCGACGTAGGTCGACCCCCAGTCGGCGGCCGCGCGTTCGGCGTAGCGTCGCGGTCGTAGGGGTCGTCGGTGCTGGCGACCACCGTCGGTGGGCACCGGGAGCGTGACGAGCGGGGTCGCGGCGAGCCGCGGGCCGCGGCCGGGAAGTCGGCCGCGTCAGGATCCGGCGGTGCGACCAGCAGCGCCGCCGTCGCGGCGCCTCCGCGGGCGCAGCCAGGTGGCCGAGGTCGAGACAGCCGATGCTGTGGGCGACGAGGACGCAGCCCGGTGCCGCCGCTTGTCGAGCGCGTCGACCCATGCCTCGAGCTCGGGTTCGTCCCACGAGGGTGGGGCGAACCGCATCCATCCCTTGTGCTCCTGCCACCGGCTCTGCCAGTGAGTCAGGCCCCGAGTCATTGATCCCGGGCACCACGATGACGTGTCCCGCGTGTTGCACAGTCCCATCATGACGGCGTGATCCGCACCGGTCGGGGAAGAACCAGGAGGTGAGCATGTCTCGTGGCCACCCCGTCCCCGGAGAGCGGATCGGCCCGTACGAGGTCGGCCGCCGCCTCGGCGTCGGTGGCATGGGTGTGGTGTTCGAGGCGACCGACACCGTCCTGCTGCCGACAGGTCGCGCTCAAGGTGATCGCGCCGCAGCTCTCGAGGACGCACTCCACGGGCTTTCGCCGGGCGGTTCGCCCGCGAGGCGAAGGCGCAGGCCTCGCTCGACTCGCCGCACGTCGTGCCGGTCCATGCCTACGGCGAGGCCGACGGCCGGCACTTACCTCGCGACCCAGCTCATCCCCGGCGGTGACCTCGGCGCGCTGCTGCATGCCCACGGTGCACCGCCGGCGCGGGTCGCGGTCGACCTGATCGCGCAGGTCGCGTCCGGGCTGGCCGATGCCCACGCGACGGGTCTCGTGCACCGCGACATCAAGCCGTCCAACGTGCTGCTGCGCCGTCGCGACGAGTCGCTGACGGCGTACCTCGCCGACTTCGGCATCGCCCGACGTGTCGACCCTGAGGCACGGCACACCCCTTCTCGCCACCGGGACATCGGAACGCCGACCTACATGGCGCCCGAGCTGCACACAGGTACGCCGCCCGGGGTCGCGTCCGACGTCTACTCGCTGGGCTGCCTCCTGTGGGCGACGCTGACCGGCAGGCGCCGTACGGCGTGCACCTCGGAATGGGCGATCGTCACCAACCATCGCGACCAGCCGGTGCCGCAGCTGGCGGAGAGGAGCCCCTTCGAGTCCGCGCTCAACGTCGTGCTCCGACGGTCGTTGGCGAAGCGGCCCGATGACCGCTACCCGAGCTGCGGGCGCGATGCGTGACGACCTCCGGGCGGCCCTGCGTCTCGGACCGGCGGTGGAGGACCGTGGCCGTCCGGTGGTTGAGGAGCGCGCGTTGGGGCGTGGCCTTCCGGTGGTTGAGGAGCGCGCGTTGGGGCGTGGCCGTCCGGTGGTTGAGGAGCGCGCGTTGGGGCGTGGCCGTCCGGTGGTTGAGGAGCGCGCGTTGGGGCGTGGCCGTCCGGTGGTTGAGGAGCGCGCGTTGGGGCGTGGCCGTCCGGTGGTTGAGGAGCGCGCGTTCGGGCGTGCCGTCCGGTGGTTGAGGACGCCGCTGGCGGGCGGCCGTCCGGTGGTTGAGGACGCGCGCTGGCGGGCGGCCGTCCGGTCGTCGAGAGCGCGCGTTGGGGCGTGGCCTCCGGTGGTGAGGAGCGCGCGCTGGCGCGCGTCCGAAACCCCTCTGCGCCGCCCTCCTCGTGCTGGCGGGTCTCGCTGGTGCGAGGGGCACGGTCGGCGGCGACGTGGACGAGCCGACCCCCGCAGAGCTCGTCCTCGACGACGCGCCGGCGCCCGGGTCGGAGCCCCGCCGGGCGGCGCCGCCAGCCTGACGAGGGTCGCTCGGTCGCTCAGGGGACGCTCACCGGCGACGAGGCCGCCTGTGTCGCCGCGGCTGGATCGACGCAGCCGGGCTGCGGAGGTGGTCGATGGCGGGCTCCTCGACGAGGATCACCTTCATCGACGTCCCCCGCGAGGAGCTCGCCCCGGAGATGACGCGGTCATCCGCACTGCGGTCTCGCCTGTGCGTCGGCTGACCCTCACGGTTAGCACCCAGCGCTCGGGCCAGACCGGGTGCAGGATCGCGTCGGTGCCGCCGTCGACGATCAGGGTGGTGCCGACGACCAGCGACGCGGCGGGCGAGAGCAAGAACGCGATGGCCTCGGCGATCTCCTCGGGACGGCCGGTGCGTCCGATCGCGGTGGGGTAGGCGTCCATCAGCTCCCCGAGGACCGGGTCGGTCCGGATCTGCGCGGTCATGGCGGTCTCGGTCGCACCGGGAGCGACCGAGTTGAGCCGGATGCCGGCGCCGATCCACTCCGCCGTGATGCCCTCTCTGCGAGCCCACCAGGCCAGCGCTGCCTTCGTGGACGGGTAGACATAGACCGACTCGACCTCGCAGCCGCGGCGCGCGCGCCGGGCTCGTCGTCGGCGAGGCACAGCTCGGCGACCTCGGCGTTCCAGCCGGGCATGCCGGTGATCGAGTTCGACGCCAGCATCGACCACCGCCGCCTCGCCATCCTGCGCCGCGGCGCGCAGCTGGGGCAGCAGCCCCTGGACCAGGGCGACGGCGCCGAAGTAGTTGACCGAGACGACCAGCTCGCTGGCGACGCCCGGTCATGCCGGGTACGCCGGCGGCCGGCACCAGCCCGTGCACCACCTCGGTCAGCGCCTGCACGCCCGGCGACGGCTGCGGCGCGTCCCTCGGGCGTCGACAGGTCGGCGACGACGTCGGCGTCGTGCAGGTCGACGGTGATCACCCGGTGGCCCTGCTCGCTCGAGCAGCGCGGTGGTGGCGGCGCCGATGCCGCTGGCGGCCCCGCTGACGACGTACGTCTTCATGGGCCGACAACGTAGCGGCGGGCCCGGTCCTCCGGTGAGCCTGCCCCGCGTTCGAGGAGCGAGGCGAGCTCGTGCTCGAGCACCGCCCGACCCGTTGGCAGAATGCCTCCGGCTCGTCGGCGGCGTCGGGTCGCTCTCGAGCCACGATCCGGTCGACGATCCCGAGCTGGTGCAGGTCCCAGGCCCGCACCTGCTGCGGCCCGCGCCATCTCCGGCGCGTGGTCGAGGTCGCGGTAGACGATCGCGCGACGCCCCCTCGGGCGGCAGCGGCGAGAGCCAGGCGTGCTGTGCGGCGATCACCCGGTCGGCCGGCAGCAGCGCCAGCGCGCCGCCTCCGTTGCCCTCGCCGAGCATCAGGCACAGCGTCGGGGAGTCGAGCGTGACCAGATCGGCCAGGCAGCGCGCGATCTCGCCGGCGAGCCCGCCGTTCTCGGCCTCCGGCGAGAGCGCGGCGCCCTGGGTGTCGATCGCGGTGACCAGGGGCAGCCCGAGCTCGGAGGCCAGCCGCATCCCGCGCCGTGCCTCGCGCAGAGCGGAGGGCCCCATCGGGTGGTCGGCCCGCCGGTCCTGGCCCAGGAACACGCACGGCGCCTGGCCGAAGCGCACCAGCGCGATGATCAAGCCGGGTCCTGCTCGCCCTGGCCGGTGCCGTTGAGCGGTACGACGTCGGTGGCGGCGTACTTGAGCAGTCGGCGTACGCCCGGCCGGTCCGGCCGGCGCGACCGGGTGACGGCGTCCCAGGTCTCCACGTCGACCGGCACGTCGGTCGACCGGCGCGGCGACCGGCGTCGATGCCGTGCCGGGGCGCGAGCAGGATGGTGAGCGCCCGGTCGAGGATGTCGGCGATCTCATCGGGAGCGACGACGGCGTCGATGATGCCGCGGGCGTAGAGATTCTCGGCGGTCTGGACGCCTGCGGGGAACTCCTTGCCGTAGAGCGCGGAGTAGACCCGCGGGCCGAGGAAGCCCGACCAGCGCGCCGGGCTCAGCCACGGTCACGTGTCCGAGCGAGCCCCACGACGCCATCACGCCGCCCGTGGTGGGATGGCGCAGGTAGACGAGGTAGGGCAGTCCGGCGGCACGGTGCGCGGCGACGGCCTGCGAGATCCGGACCATCTGCACGAACGCCGGCGTCCCCTCCTGCATCCGGGTGCCGCCGCTGACCGGTGCCGCCAGCAGTGGCAGGTGCTCGCGGGTCGCGCGCTCGATGGCGGACGACCAGCCGATCGGCCGACGCGCGTCCGATCGAGCCGGCCAGGAAGCCGAACTCGCCCGCGACGACCGCCACCCGGCGGCCGCGCATCAGACCCTCGCCGCTGAGCACCGACTCGTCGACCCCGGATCGCTCTGCCGCGGCGGCGAGCTCGGCGGCGTAGTCGTCGCTGAGGCCGCCCGCGCCCGGCGGCCGGTCCCACGAGGTCCACGAGTCCGCGTCGAGGACGAGGTCGAGCAGCTGGTGTGCGCTCAACCGCTGCTCGGTCACGCGCGCAGGCTATTGCCACGTCCCGTGAGCAGCTCGGCCTCGCGTTCGAGACCGATGCCGGTGACGTGGGCGTCGGGGGAGAGCTGGAGCCAGGCCAGGGTGTCCCGAGCGGTCTCGGCGACCGGGCGCACCGAGAGCCCGTTGTCGAGCGAGGGCGTCGCGTCGTGGGCCAGCATCCCGTCGTAGGCCGGCCTGGGCAGCCACAGCGGGACCGACTCCTCGCCGGACCACGGATCGACCTCCTCCTGGGCCGAGGAACTCCTGATCGACCCAGGTGAGCTCGACGTCAGCGCCGACACCGGCGGCGACCTGGGTGAGCAGCTCGCTGATCGTCATCGAGGGTCCGACGCCGTCGTAGGCACCCGTGAGACGCGACTCGCAGGCATCGACGACCCACTCGGCCAGGTCGCGGACGTCGATGATCTGGACCGCGTCATCGGGCCGTCCCGGGGCGAGCACCTCGCTCCCGGGGTCGGCCTCCGCCATCCGGTGCGGCCAGTAGGTGAAGCGGCCGCTGGGGTCGTCGGGACCGCTGATCAGACCCGGCCGGACGAGCATCGCGGACGCCGCGCCGTCGAGCACCGCCTGCTCGCACGAGACCTTCATCGGCCCGTAGGCGTCCCCGTCGACGCTGAGGTCGACGTCCTCGTGGATGGGGTCGCGCAGTGGCGACGTCGCGGGCGTGCTTCCGGGAGTCGACTCGTCGCTGTAGACGTTGATGGTCGACACGAACACCCAGTGGGCGTCGGGCACTGCGGCCACGGCCGTTCGCACGCGCGAGGGGTGACGGGCCACGTCGACGACGGCGTCGAAGCCCCGCTGGGCCAGCTCGGCCGGCGCTGCCTCGTCGCGGTCCCACACGACCAGGTCAGCACCGTCCGGCACCGGCCCTGACTCACCTCGGCAGGCACAGGTCACCTGGTGCCCGCGGCGTACGGCCTCGGCGGCCACCGCCTTCGACAAGAACACCGAACCACCCAGCACCAGGATCCTCATGCCAGCACCCTCGCCCGATCCTCGGGGAGCCGACAACCCTGTTCGCTCACAGCGTGGTCTCGACAAGCTCGACCACCGACGGAAGCGCTCGACCACCGGGCACGTCGGCGCTGTCCCGATGGTCGAGGAGGCGCGCCGGCGCCGTCTCGAGACCGGGGTCTCGACAAGCTCGACCACCTGAGGAGGCGCGGCAGCGCCGTCTCGAGACCGGGGTCTCGACAAGCTCGACCACCGGAGGAGGCGCGGCAGCGCCGTCTCGAGACCCCGGGGTCTCGACACGCTCGACCACCGAAGACCTCGCTCGACCACCGAAGGAAGCGCTCGGCCACCGGGCACCGCGCTGTCGTTGGTCGAGGAGGCGCGTCAGCGCCGTCTCGAGACCTCGACGGCTCAGGTCGTGGGGGGTGTCGTCTCGCCGAGCAGCCAGGCGTCGAAGAACGAGGTCAGCTCGAGGCCGGTCTGCTCCTCGATCCAGGGCAGGTAGTCGTCGCGGCCGGCGTTGCCGTTGTCGCGCTCGAGGGGCCAGGCGCGGACCATGTCGAAGAACGCCTCGTCGCCGATCCTCTGCCGCAGCTCGTGCCACATGAAGGCCGGGCCGTAGTAGATGTTGGAGGAGCCGAAGTCCTCCGGGTGGTACGCCGCCGGGGGGCCTGCCTCGGCGCGCACCTCGGCCTCGCGATCGGCGTACGTCGGCCCGCAGGTAGTCGTCGAGGGCGGATCCCGTCCTGCTCGGCCTGCCACATGATCTGCAGGTACATCACCATGCCCTCGTTCATCCACACGTCGCGCCAGTCGTCGGGGGTGACCTGGTCGCCGTACCAGTGGTGCGCGAGCTCGTGCACGATCACCGCCTCCGACAGGTGTAGTCGGTGATGCCGAGCGTGACCATCGTCTGGGTCTCCATGCCGCTGAGCGACTCGACGAGGACGATGCCGGCGGTGCTCGAACGGGTAGGGACCGAGACGCTCCTCGAGCCAGTCGATGGCCGGGGCGGCGGCGCGCAGACCGTCGACGAGCTCGGGCGGTCACGCGGCACCCACAACGTGATCGGTACGCCCGACGCGGAGCGCTCGCGGGACATCGCGTAGTCGCCGATGGCCACCGTCACGAGGTAGGACGCCGCGGGCTCGTCGAGGTGCCACTCGGTGACGGTGCTGCCGCCGCGGCGTCCGTGCGTGAGGTCAGCTCGCCGTTCGCGATCGCCGGTCCACGGGGAGGGTGTCGTGATCCGGAAGTCGTAGAGCGCCTTGTCGGAGGGGTGGTCGTTGACGGCGTACCAGGTGTAGGCGCCCCAGGGCTCCTGCATCGTCCAGGTCTCGTGGTCGTCGTCGATCGTCCAGCCGGTGGTGTTGAAGTCCGACCGTCGTGGTCGGCACCGCGGAGGGACGCGGCGTGCCGGAGTAGGCGATCACCACCGTGTAGCGCCGTCCCGCTCGACCGGGTGCGAGACGACGAGGTCCTTGCCCGCGGTGCTCGTAGTCGACGTCGTCGCCCGTCGAGGGTCACGGAGCCGAGTCCATCTCGAGCGCTCGCCGAGGTCGAGCTGGAAGGACGTCGGCGGTGCCGGTGCTCCGGAAGACGAGCGTCTCGAGTCGCGTCGAGCGTGTCGGTCGTCGGGTCCCAGTGGAGGTCGAGGTGGTAGTGCAGGGCGTCGACGCTCGGGGTCGCCGACGTCGGGGTAGACCGAGTCCTCGCTCGGCTCGCTGAGCGCGACGTCGATACCGGTCCTCGACGTCCGCCGACGTCGATCCGCTGCGGCGTGCCGCCTCGGGTGGCGTGGGGGTGGCGTCCGGAGGCGCCGAGCGTGGGTCGGCCGTACGGCCAGGTGCACCCGGCGACGACGGCGAGGGCGAGCACCGGCGACGACGGACGCCGGGACGCGAGGACCTCACCGTGCCCACCCAAGCCGCAGCTTCCCTGGCTCGGCACGCGGTCAGCCGCCGGCGAGCAGCGGTCGGGCGAGCTTGCGGCCGTGGTGGATCTGCGCCTTGACCGTGCCGAGCGGTAGGTCGAGGTGCTCGGCGATCTCGTCGTAGGCCATGCCGTAGACGTCGCGCAGCAGCAGCGGGCCGACGAGCTGCGGGTGGTCGCGCTCGATCGTCTCCATCGCCTCGAGCAGGTCGAGCCGGGTGCCGGCGATGACGCTCGTCGTCCGCGGGTCGGGCCGGTCGAGCCCGGCTGTGGTCGTCCTCGGTCCCGGGACGGCCTGATCGCCGGGTCTTGAGCCGGCGATAGGTCGAGCGTCGCGCTGTTGAGCGCCACGACGTGGGTCCAGGTCGTGAAGCGGCCGCGTCCGCCCCACGAGCCGATCTTGGTCGCGATGCTGAGCAGCGCCTCCTGGCAGGCATCCTCCGCGTCACCGGAGTAGCGGCAGGACGCCGCGGCACACCGCCAGCGCCCGTGGCCGCACGGCCGCCAGCACCAGCTCCATGGCGTGCTCGTCGCCGTGCGGGCGCGCTGGGCGAGCTCGTCGATCTCGTCGGGCGGTCGGGCCGATCTCGGAGGCATGCTCCCCATCCTGCCCAACCGGCGCCCGGTGATGTCAGCGATGGTGGGCGCGGGTCATGGCCGAGCCGACCCGCTTCGGACGCTACGCCGTCCGCCGCCGCATCGGGTCCGGCGGCTTCGCGACGGTCTGGCTGGCCTACGACGAGCAGCTCGACGCACCGGTCGCGGTCAAGGTGCTCGCCGACAACTGGACCGAGGACCACCACGTGCGGCAGCGCTTCCTCGAGGAGGGCCGCTACCTGCGCCGCGTCGAGTCACCCCACGTCGTCACGGTCTACGACGCCGGCGAGCTCGACGACGGCCGGCCCTACCTGGTGATGTCGTACGCCGACCAGGGCACCCTCGCCGACCGGCTCGAGATCGCCTCGGCACGGACTGACCGTCCAGCAGGCCTTCGAGGTGATCCGTCAGGTCGCATCGGGTCTGCAGGCGCTGCACGACCGCGGCATCCTGCACCGCGACGTCAAGCCCGCCAACGTCCTCTTCCGCACCTCGACGGGACCATCAGCGCGATGGTCGGTGACCTGGGCCTCGGCAAGGCCCTCGACGTCTCCTCACGGCTGACCATGGTCGCCGGCACCCCGTCGTACGTCGCACCCGAGCAGGCCGCCGCGGAGCCCCGGACGCCCGGGCCGACCAGTACTCCCTCGGTGTCCTGGCCTACCTGTTGCTCGTCGGGGCAAGCCGCCGTACAGCCACGCGACCCTGACCGCCGCGGCCCATCCGGCGCCGCTGCCCGCCCCTGGAGCACTCGCCTGCCGTCGACGCGGTCGTCCGACGGGCGCTCGCACGGGACCGTGACGACCGTTGGCCCGACGTGACGACGTTCGTCGCGCCCTGGAGCGAGGCGCTGGGCGAGGCGTCTGCCGGGGACCGGGCGGTGCGATCACCGAGCCGTGGCTGACGCCGGACCCCGAGCTCACCCAGCCCGGCCCGCGTCCGGCCACCCCGGTCGTGACCGGGGCCTCGCCGTTGTCGAGTCGCCGCGCCCAGCGCCCCCGGCGGGTGCTCGTGCCGATCCTCGTGGGCTCGCCGCCCTCGGCGCTGGTGCGGTCGGCGGCTACGCGGTCCACCAGAGCCGCGCGGCCGGAGGGCTCGACTTCCGCGACGACACCGGCACCGTCGCGGTCCAGGTGCCGGCGACCTGGGGTGGGGCGGTCACCGGAGACGGCTGGTCGCCGCCCAACGCCGAGGGGACGACCTACCCGGCGCTCTCGGTCGGCGCCGAGACCAGCTGGAACGCGGCGGACTCCCGCTCCGCGGGTGTCTTCGTCGGCCTGTTCCCCGGTGTCGACATGCCGACCGGGTTGCCGGCCCACGAGGAGTGCGCGATCAGCGGCGAGCCGGTCACCGACGGCAGTGGGGACCCCATCGATCACGGTGGTCCACGAGGGCTGCCCCGGCGGGCTCGTGGTGGAGCGCGTGGTGCGGGTGGCGGCCAACCGGCTGCTGTGGGTCCAGGTGCGGACCGAGGACCGGGCCAGCGCCAACGCGGTGCTCGACAGCGTCACGACGTACGGGATCTGAACTCGGCCGCCACCAGGTCGGCCACCAGGCCTCAGGCCGGCCCGGTCGGCCATCCGCCCGACGACCGCGATGGTGGCGGTCGTGCGCTCGGTGCCGTCGACGGAGACGAAGCGCTCGTGGGTCAACCGGCGGAAGCCCTCACTGACGTAGCTCGCGACGAACCCGTCGTCGGTGCGCTCCTCGAGGTCGAACTGCGTGGTGCTCGTGGCCTCGTCGAGCAGCTCGATCCGGGCGTCGCGGGCGCCCGGCACCGTGGTGTAGGCGCTCAGCAGGTTGACCCGCAGGAAGTAGACGTTGTCCGGGGCTCGGGGACCGACCACTTGAACTCACCGGCGCTGGAGGACGTGCGGGCCCACCCGTCGGGGACGGGAGCCGGTACTGGAACGGCGGGGCGCCGACAGCTCGGTGTGGGTGGGCCGTCCGGGCTCGAAGGCCGGCGAGGTCCAGGTCGGGCCGGACCTCCACCTCCACGCCGGGATAGCCGGGGGAGGGAACGGGGATCGGAGCGGGGCTCGATCGAGGCCGAGGGCGATCTGGCGGAGCTCCCCGACGGCGTAGACCCCCGAGCGCCGGCCAGGAGCGCGAGCAGCAACGCCACCCCGAGAAGCCGACCGCCCATGCGGTCTCACCCTAGGTGGGGTGGCGGGGCAGCGACGTGTGGCAGGGTGCCGAGCATGAGCGAGGTCCTCTTCGACAAGCACCGGGCGCGCCTCGAGGCGGCGGTGACGGCCTGCGCGACCCGGGAGTTCCACTCCGCCTTCGACGAGTCCCCCTCGCCGCGCGTCTACGGCGAGTCCGCCGCGGCCGACGGCAAGCAGCCGTTCGAGGCGTGGCTGGAGCAGCCGTTCCCGCTGACGACCCCCGGTAGCCGAGGCGGTCGGTGGCGACCGAGCGGTCGCCGTACGGCTTCGACCTCGGCGTCACCTATCCGCGCGTCACCGACGTCGACGCCCTCCTGGCCGCCGCAGGAGCCGGCGTCAGGCCGTGGCGTGATGCCGGACCCGATCGGCGCACCGGGGTCTGCCTGGAGATCCTCGACCGTCTCCACGCGCGGATCTTCGAGCTCGCCAACGCCGTGCAGCACACCAGCGGTCAGGCGTTCGTGATGGCCTTCCAGGCCGGCGGCGCCCACGCGCTCGACCGGGCGTTGGAGGCGATCGCCTACGCCTACGTCGAGATGACCCGCACCCCCCCGACGGCCCTGTGGGAGAAGCCCGGACCCAAGCCGGGGAGCGAGCCGCTGCGGATGGAGAAGACCTTCACCGTCGTCCCGCGCGGCGTCGCGCTGGTCATCGGCTGCCACACCTTCCCGACGCTGGAACTCCTGGCCCGGGCTCTTCGCCTCCCTCGTCACCGGGAACCCCGTCGTCGTGAAGCCCCACCCTGGTGCCGTCCTGCCGTTGGCGATCACGGTGCAGGTGTGCCAGGAGGTGCTCGCCGAGGCCGGGCTGCCCACCGACCTCGTGACCCTCGCGGCAGAGGAGCCCGAGGACCGCCTGGCCGGGCGTGCTGGCCGTGCGGCCGGAGGTGCGGCTCATCGACTTCACCGGCGGCAACACCTTCGGGGAGTGGCTGGAGGAGAACGCCCGGCAGGCCCAGGTCTTCGCCGAGAAGGCGGGGGTCAACACCGTCGTGATCGACTCGACCGACGACTTCGCGGCGATGTGCCAGCAACCTCGCCTTCTCGTTCTCCCTCTACTCCGGGCAGATGTGCACCGCTCCGCAGAACCTCTACCTCCCGGCCGAGGGAGTGACCACCGACGACGGCGTCAAGACGCCGGCCGAGGTCGGTGCCGGCATCGGGGCCGCGCTCGACCGGCTGCTCGGTGACGACGCCCGGGCGGTCGAGCTGCTCGGTGGCGTCGTCGACGACGGCGTCCTCGAGCGGCTGGAGGCGTCCCGGATACCGGCGAGGTCCTGGTCGCCTCGCGTCCGGTGACCCACCCGGCGTACGCGGAGGCGACGGTGCGTACGCCGACGCTGGTCGCACTGTCGTCCGCCGACGCCGGCGGTCTACGAGACCGAGTGCTTCGGCCCGGTCGCCTTCCTCATCGCGACCTCCGGCACCGAGGAGTCCATCGACCTCTTCCGTGACACGGTGCAGCGGCGCGGTGCGATGACGGCCTCGGTCTACTCCACCTCGCCGCTCGTGATCGGGACCATGCGTGAGGCGGCGCTCGACGCCGGGGTCGCGCTCTCGGAGAACCTGCTCGGCGGGGTCTTCGTCAACCAGTCGGCGGCCTACTCCGACTTCCACGGCACCGGGGCCAACCCGGCCGCGACGGCGTCCTACACCGACGGGGCCTACGTGGCGTCCCGCTTCCGCGTCGTCCAGTCCCGCCGGCACGTCTGAGTCTCGACACGCGACAGCGCAGCGACCAGCGCTGCGCCGTCGCGGCTCGACCACCGAACTCAGGCAGGCGCACGGACGATGAGAAAACGGGTCGCCGCGGGTCTGTCGTATCCGTGACGCTTCGTTCGTGGAGTCGTCGACCGTGACTCCAGACCGCAAGGAACCGTGATGACCGACCTGGCCCCCCGCACCGCCCTCGCGCGACAGCGCTGGCTCGCGCTCTACGTGCTCTGCCTGGGCGACCTGATGATCGTTCTCGACTCCAGCATCGTCAACGTCGCCCTCCCCTCGATCCAGTCCGACCTGGGGTTCTCGCAGTCGGCCCTGGCCTGGGTGGTGAACGCCTACCTGCTGACCTTCGGCGGGTTCCTGCTCCTGTGCGGTCGCCTGGGGGACCTGCTGGGCAACAAGCGCGTCTTCTCGGGCGGTGTCGTCAGCTTCACGGTCGCCTCGGTCGCGTGCGGCCTGGCGCCCTCAGCCGAGCTGCTGGTCGTCGGCCGCGCGATCCAGGGCCTCGGCGGTGCCGCGGTCAGTGCGGTGGCGCTGTCGCTGATCATGGGGCTCTTCACCGAGCCCGCCGAGCGGGCCAAGGCGATGGGCACGTTCGGCTTCGTCATGTCGGGTGGGGGCGTGATCGGCGTACTCCTCGGCGGGGTGCTCACCGGCCTCTTCTCGTGGCACTGGATCTTCCTGGTCAACGTGCCGGTCGGCATCGCGGTGTGGGTCGCAGCCAGGCGCGTGCTTCCGAGCGACGAACTGCTCGCCGACCGAGGTCGTCTCGACGTGCCGGGCGCGGTGTTGGTCACCACTGCTCTGATGCTGTCGGTCTACGGCGTCGTCGGCGGCAACGAGGCCGGGTGGACCTCGGTACGCACCCTGGGCCTGCTGGCGGCCGGGGTGGGGCTCCTCGTGGCCTTCGTCGCCCGCGAGTCGAGCGCGGCCAGCCCGCTGGTCCCCCTGCGCCTGTTCACGCTGCGCAACGTGCCGGTCTCCGCCGCGGTCGGGGTGCTGTGGGCGGCCGCGATGTTCGCGTGGTTCTTCTTCGCCGCTCTCTACCTGCAGAAGGTGCTGGCCTACGAGGCCCTGGAGGTCGGCCTGGCCTTCATTCCGACCGGCGTGGTGATGATGTACTGCTCGCTCAGGCTCTCCGACCGGCTCGTCATGGCCTTCGGCATCCGGCCACCGCTCACCGTCGGGCTGCTGCTGGCCGGGATCAGCCTCGGACTCTTCGCGATGGCGCCGGTCGACGGGAGCTTCCTGGTCCACGTGCTGCCCTCGATGCTCCTCCTCGGAGTGGGCGCCGGCATCGCCTTCAACCCCGTGCTGCTCGCGGCCATGGGCGACGTCGAACCGCACGAGTCCGGCCTCGCCTCGGGCGTCGTCAACACCGCGTTCATGATGGGCGGTGCCCTCGGTCTCGCGGTGCTGGTCAGTGTCTCCGACGCCCGCATGACCGCTCTGGCCGCAACCGGCTCGTCGCCCGTCGCGGCCCTGCACGGCGGCCTCCAGCTGGCCTTCGCGGTCGGCGCCGGGTTCGCCCTGACCGCGGCCGTGATCGGTGGCACCCTCCTGCGGCCCGAGCCGATGTCGCCCCCCGACGACCTCGACGCCGGCGGCATACCTCTCGAGGAGTGCCCGGAGCCGGTGTAGGCCGCATGCAACACGCCGTCCACCGCACTGCCACGCCGTTGCAGAGGGTGGCGACATGCACGAACGGCGTGATGCAACAGCCGGCGGCGACTCAGAGCCGGGCGAGGATCATCTCGGCGACGGCGGCCTGCTCGGCGGCGAAGGGGTGGTAGGCGAGGGCGGCAGCCGGGAAGGTCGTCCGACCGTTGATCCACGGGTCGTCGGAGCAGATGTCGTGGCCGGCGCTGGCGGTGTAGAGGTCGACGTACTCGGCGCCGGCCTCGATCGCGCCGTCGCGGACCGCGTCGGTGAGCGCTTTGTTGACGCGGTCGACGTAGGCGTAGTCACCGACGGCGAGCCCGACCCGGTCGGGACAGGTGCCCTCTTCGGGGAGCAGCTTTGGGTAGCCGACCGCCAGCACCCGGGCCTGGGGCGAGCGGGCCCGGATCTGCGTCACAACATCCTCGATCCGGTCGCGGACCTGCGCCACCTGCTCGAGGAGCTGGTCGGCCCCCCCGCGCAGCGACTGGGCCTGGCAGGGCGCACCCTGCGGGTCCCTCGGGGCCAGGCGCATGCAGGTCCCGACCAGGGTGGAGAACAGCCCGAAGTCGTTGCCGCCGATACCGACGGTGACCAGGTCGGTGTCCGCGGTGAGGGCATCGAGCTGCGGCGGCCGGGTGCCGGTCCTGACCTGTTGCGGTCCGGTCAGCGAGTCGGTGCGGGCCCCCGAGCAGCTGACATCGACGAGCCGTACGCCGGGGAGGTCCTCGGCGAGCAGCGCGGGGTAGTTGCCGTCGGAGCGAAGGCACCCGTCCGCGATGTCGGTCCGGGGCACCAGTGGTGCAGCGACGTAGGAGTCGCCCATCGCCACGTAGGTCCGGTACGTCGGCGCCGCCAACGGCTGCGGATCTGACTGCTCGTCGGCCCCGCACCCGAGCAGCAGCAGGCCCACCAGAACGGCCGGCGCGCGCAGGGGTCGGACCATGCTCAGACCCTACGGCCGCTCCGGTCGAGCGCTGGCGACGTCGAAGTGATGTCTGTATGGTGTCATAATGATGTCGCTTTGGCGCCGCATGGCTGACGCGGCCCCCATGCGGGTGCTCGTGGAGCGCCGGGACCTGCGGCTGCTGCTCAGCGGTCAGCTGGTCTCGAGCAGTGGCGACTACGTGCTCGGTGTCGGACTCGCGTACTCGGTCTACGACCTCACCGGGTCCACCCTGGCCTCCGCCACCAGCCTGCTGGCCGCCTTCGTCCCACAGGTGGTCATCGGCCCCCTCGCCGGGGTTCTGGTCGACCGCTGGGACCGGCTGCGCACGATGGTCTGGGCCAATATCGGCATGGCTCTCGGGCTGCTCCCGCTCCTCCTCGTCACCGACGTGTCCTGGGTGTGGCTCATCTACGCCGTGCTGGCCCTCCAGTCGGTCGGCGAGGTCTTCTTCGCACCCGCGCAGCAGGCGATGATCCCGAGGCTGGTGGGCGACGACGAGGTGGCAACGGCCGTCGCCCTGAACGGCCAAGCGGGTCAGCTGGCACGGCTGGGGGGCTCGGCGATCGGTGGGGTCGCGGCGGCTGCTGCGGGAGTGCCCGCGGTGGCAGCGGTTGATGCGGTGACGTTCGTCGCCGCCGCGTTCCTGCTGAGCCGTATCCGCACCGAAGGCGCCGTGCGAACGGCGACCCAGGCCGGCGAGGTGGTGGTCGGCAGGCTGCGTGGCCTCGGGCGCAGCCTCGTCGAGGGCGTGCGCGCAGTGCAGCGGTCGCCGGGGCTGCGAGCCGTGGTGCTGTTCGCCCTGATCACCAGCGTGGGCGAAGGGATCATGGGGGTCCTGTTCGCGCCGTTCGTGATCGATGTCCTCGGAGGAGGCGCGCCGGCCTATGGCGCGGTGGTGTCCGCGCAGGCGGTGGGCGGGATCTTCGGAGCGCTGGTGGCCACCACGATCGTGCACCGGCTGAGCCCGGTCTGGCTGCTCGGCGGGGCTGCGATCATCTTCGGTCTGGTCGACCTGGCGATCTTCCTCTACCCCGTGGCTTACGACGCCTTGTGGCCGGCCCTGGTGGGCATGGCGGTCGTCGGGATCCCTGGTGCCCTGCTCGCCGCCGGATACCTGACGGTGTTCCAACAGAGCTCGACCGATGCCGTCCGCGGTCGGACCTTCAGCCTGCTGAGCGTGACCGAGGTCGTCGCCCTCGTGATCGGTGCCCTCACCGCTGGAATGCTCGGCGACCGTGTCGGCATCGTCCCTGTCCTTGCGTGGCAGGGCGTCGCGTACGTCGTGGCGGGCGCGGTCGTGCTGGTGCTCCTCCGTAGGGTCGCCTCGCCGCCGGATCCCGGGCCAGCCGCTGGTCCGGCAGGCGATCCGGAGCACTCGAGCGCCTAGGAGGATCGGCCTCGGACACTCGTTGCCGCACGGGCCTCGGCCAACGCCACGGTGAGGGCCAGCACGGTCGCCGGGTCCTCGAGCCGCTCGCCGTACAGCTCGCGGAGCTGCCCCATCCGGTAGCGCACGGTCTGGGGATGCACGAACAGCGCCTCGGCGACGTCCTCGCGGCGGCCCTGCAGCAGGAGCCAGAGGCGCAGGGTGTCCGCGAGCTTGTCGGCGGTCGCGGGCCGCAAGCCGGCGAGCGGCGCCAGCACCTGCTCGCGCAGGTCGGCGAGCGCGGCCGGGTCGGCGGTGAGGACCAGGGTCGTCAGGTGGGTCTCGGTGTCGCCCTCCAGCCCGAGGGCGCGCGCCCTGCGCGCCCGGTCGTACGACGCCGCCACCTCCGGCCACGGGCGCGGAGGTCCCGCCACCGCGCCCCGGTCGGCGAGCGCCTTGAGCAGCCGGGCGCGCCGGCGGCCGTGGACGTCGGGCACGAGCAACAGCACGGCGTCGTCGAGGTCCGGCGGGTCGGCCGCCTGCAGGGTGCTGCTGGACACCTCGGCGAGCACCGGGCGCACCTGCGACTGCGGCACCACGACGGCCGTGAGCGTCGTCGGCATCGGCCAGTCGGCCCGCTCGGCCGTCTCGGTCACGACCTCGGCCGGAGCCCCGGACAGCAGCTGGCCGGCGAGCCGTTCGAGCAGCCGCTCCCGGACGCGTCCCGTGGTCGCGAGCTCGTCGGTGTGCCCGGCGACGCTGGCGGCCGAGAGCTCGTCGATGTAGGCGAAGACCAGCTCCGCGAAGGAGACCAGGACGTCCCCTTCGATGTCGTTGGCGACAGCGGTCGTCGACATCTCCCGCCACGAGACCCGGGCTCCGATGCGGTAGGCCGCCAGCAACGCGTCGGTCGACCGACCGCTGCGGGCCTCCCCCCGTCCCAGCTGGTAGGCACCCTCGACCGCCGGGGCCATCGTGCTCGCCTCGGCCGTGCCTCGAGGACGTTGCCTGCCTGCCAGCGACAAGAAGCCGCCCAGGGCGAGCTGCACCGCGTTGCGGATGGTCTCCCCCATCGGGCCGCTGAACGCGTCGGTGTAGCTCGGCACCTCATCGATGATCGCCGAGACGACCCGCTCGGCGACCTCGGGCAGGCGGGCTCGCATCTCGGAGACCGCCGCGGGGTCCAGGCCCAGGTCGTGCGCCGAGATCCGGCGGGTGTGTCGTCGCGTCAAATTGTCTCCTATGAACAAATGTGACCTAGATCTTCACGTCGTCTGGTCAGGACTTTACGCGCACGGACCAGCACAGTGGAGGCATGAGCACGATGACCCTCCTGGGCCGGGTGGCCGAGGCCGCCGTGACCCCGCTCGTGCCGAGCGATGTCCTCGACCTGTTCAGTCCGCTGCGTGCGGGCGCCGACCTCCGTGGTCGCGTCGTCGAGGTCCGGAGGGAGACCGCTGACGCGGCCACCCTCGTCATCCGCCCCGGTCGTGACTGGGCCGGCCACCGCCCCGGGCAGTACGTCCGGATCGGTGTCGACGTCGACGGTGTCCGCCTGTGGCGCGCCTACTCCCTCACCTCGCGGGTGGGGACTCGGGACATCTCGATCACCGTCAAGGCGATGCCCGAGGGCGAGGTCTCGAACTTCCTGGTCCGTCGGGCCCGCGCGGGGCTGCTCGTCCACCTCGACCAGGCGACCGGCGACTTCGTGCTGCCCGACGCGCTACCCACCAAGCTGCTGTTCGTCACCGGTGGCTCGGGCATCACCCCGGTGATGGGGATGATCCGCAACCTGGCGACGGTCTCGCGACCCGACATCACCCTCGTCCACACCGCCCGGTCGCGCGACGAGGTCATCTTCGGCGCCGAGCTGCGCGCCCTGACCGGCGTACGCGTCGTCGAGAACCACGACGACACCAACGGCTTCCTGACCCTTGACCGCATCCGCGAGCTGGTTCCCGACCTCGCCGAGCGCCGCGTCTACGCCTGCGGCCCGGCCGGGCTGCTCGAGCTGCTCGAGGCCGAGCTGCCCGACCTCACCACCGAACGCTTCCGAGCCTCGGTCGTCGAGCCCGGCGAGGGCGGCACGGTCGCCTTCACCAGCGGTACGACGCTCGAGGCCGACGGCGCCACCCCGATCCTCGACGCCGCCGAGGACGCCGGCGTCCTGATGCCGAGCGGGTGCCGGATGGGCATCTGCTTCGGCTGCGTCCTGCCGCTGCGCGAGGGCGCGGTCCGCGACCTGCGCACCGGTGAGATCACCACCGCCGTTCCCGGTGAGACCGACCCGGCCGGCATCCCGATCCAGACCTGCATCAGCGCCGCCGCCGGCGCCTGCCACATCGACCACTGACCCCTGGGGTCTCGACAAGCTCGACCAACGGAGGAACCGATGACCACGATCCAGAAGCAGCCCGTCAGCCCGATCGCCCACCTCACCCCCGAGGACATCGAGCAGATCGGCATCGAGCTCGACGCGATCCGCCAGTCGGTCATCGACACCCGCGGCGAGGCCGACGCGGCGTACATCCGCAGGATGATCGACATCCAGCGCAAGCTCGAGCTCGGCAGCCGGGGTGTGTTGCTGTTCTCGGTCTTCCCTCCGGCGTGGCTCCTCGGCACCGCGGGCCTGAGCGTGGCCAAGATCCTCGACAACATGGAGATCGGCCACAACATCCTGCACGGCCAGTGGGACTGGATGCGGGACCCGAAGATCCACTCCACCACCTGGGAGTGGGACAGCGCGACGCCGGCTGCGCAGTGGAAGCACTCGCACAACGAGCTGCACCACACCTACACGAACGTCATCGGCAAGGACAACGACCTCGGCTACGGCATCATGCGCGTCGACGAGGAGCAGCGCTGGCACCCCTTCCACCTGGGGCAGCCCCTGTGGAACTTCGTCAACGCCTGCCTCTTCCAGTACGGCATCGCGGCCTACGACCTCAACCTCGGCGCCACCATCAAGAAGAAGCAGACCAAAGACCCGGAGTTCCAGAAGGCGCTCAAGGGTGTCCTCGGCAAGATCAAGAAGCAGGTCACCAAGGACTACGTCGTCCACCCCCTCCTCTCGCTGCCGACCGGCTCCTTCCTGCCCACCCTGCTGGCCAACGCGACGGCCAACGTGGTCCGCAACGTATGGAGCCACTCGGTGATCATGTGCGGGCACTTCCCCGAGGGCGTCGAGACCTTTGAGAAGCGTTCGATCGAGGGTGAGACCCGCGGTGAGTGGTACGTCCGCCAGATGCTCGGCTCCGCCAACATCTCCGGCTCCAAGGCGTTGCACATCATGAGCGGCAACCTGTCCCACCAGATCGAGCACCACCTCTTCCCCGACCTGCCGTCGAACCGGTACGCCGAGGTGGCCGTCCGCGTCCGCGAGCTGTTCGAGAAGTACGACCTCAACTACCACACCGCGCCGATGCCCCAGCAGGTCTACAGCGCCTGGCACCGCGTGGTCCGGCTTTCCCTGCCCAACGGCTGGCTGGCGACCACCAAGCCGGCCAACGCCACCCGGCAGCTGGGCCTGCTCTACACGATGTCCACCGGCGGCCCCAAGGTCCGACGTGCCGCCCAGGCCCGCCTCGAGCAGCTCGCCCGGAGGGCCCAGGCCGCCTGACCCGCTGGTCGAGCGAAGTCCCCGGTGGTCGAGCAAGGTCCCCGATGGTCGAGCTTGTCGAGGCCCGGTGGGCGACCCAGGTCACCGGTGGTCGAGCGAGGTCCCCGGTGGTCGCGCGAGGTCTCCGGTGGTCGAGCGAGGTCCCCGGTGGTCGAGCGAGGTCCCCGGTGGTCGAGCGAGGTCCCCGGTGGTCGAGCTTGTCGAGACCCCCGCCTGAGATCTCGATCAGGCGGGGCCTCCTCGCCGTACGCTGCGCTGCGTGAAGTTCCAGCGCACGGCTGCTCTGACCGGGTTCGTGCTGCTCGTCTGGGCGCTGGGACCGATCGTGTTCCTGCTCGGCCTGGGCGCGCTGGCGGTGCCGCGGGTGCGGCGGTTCCTGAGGCCGACCCGGCGCGTCGTCCTGGTGTGGGTCGGTGCCGTCGCCCTGATCGCTGGGCTCGTGGCGCTCATCCCCGACGGCCACCTGCCGATCCCGCCCGGGGCGGGTGCCCTGGTGACGCCGGCGTACGTCGGCAAACCGTTCACGGCTCAGCCGATCGAGGTCGACCTGCCCCAGCACCCCGGACTCGCTGTCAACGGTGCGAGCTCGATGCACAACGACGGATGGGCGTCGGACTCCTACCCGTGGTCGGGGCCGCTGGGGGACTCACCGGAGGTCGACTCGGCCTGGTACGGCATCGAGGAGTGCGCCACCTTGGCCTTTGACACCGAGGAGCGGCTGGTCGCGCTGTGCGGCAACATCACGGGTCCGGTCATGCACGTCCTGGACCCCGAGTCGATGCGGCCGATGGCGACCATGCAGCTCGCGGGCCGCGTCGACAACGGCAACGGGAAGAAGCCGTGGGAGAACCTCTGCGGTGGCTCCTACTTCTACCTCGACGACGAGGACCGTGCGGTCGTGGCGACCACGCAGCGCACCATCGCCGTCATCGACACCGCCGACGGTGAGGGCGAGCCGGACCTGACGGTCGAGGCGACGTACGACACCAAGGAGCTGGTCCCTGACGACGACTGCCTGATCGCACTGATGCCGGACTGGTCGGGCCGGATCTGGTTCGAGTCCGAGGACGGTCGGGTCGGGTTCGTGGCGCCCCCGGACGGGCCGGGCGACGAGGCCGACGTCCAGGTGCTCGAGCTGGGCGAGGAGATCGCGAACTCTTTCTCGGTGGGTGAGGACGGCGGCGTCTACGTCGTCACCGTCGAGGCGCTCTACAAGCTTGGGGTCGACGAGGCCGAGCGACCACGGATCACCTGGCGGACCGTCTACGACAGCGGGACCGAGATGAAGCCCGGCCAGATCAGCCAGGGCAGCGGGACCACGCCGACGCTGATGCCGGGCGGCCTCGTCGCGATCACCGACAACGCCGACCCACGGATGCACGTGCAGTTCTACCGGAGCCAGGACGGCTCGCTGGTGTGCCAGGAGGCGGTCTTCGACGACGGAGTCAGCGCCACCGACAACTCCCTGGTCTCGGTGGGTGAGGGCGTCGTGGTCGAGAACAACTACGGGTACTCCTCGCCGGTCTCGACCCTGCTCGGCCAAGGCACCGAGGGCGGCTTCGCCAGGGTCGACGTCGACCCTGAGGCGGGCGAGTGCTCGTTGGTCTGGGAGTCCGACCAGATCGGTCCCACCTCGGTCGCGAAGGTGTCGCTGGGCAACGGACTGGTCTACGCCTACACCAAGCGGACGAGCTGGCTCGGCGTCAACGCGTGGTACCTCACCGCCATCGACGCCCGCACCGGCCGCACCGCCTTCGCCGTCCGCACCGGCATCGGCACGCTCTTCAACAACCACTACTCAGCGGTCACCATCGCGCCTGACGGTTCCGTCTACGCCGCCACCCTCGCCGGCATGGTCCGAGTGCGCGACAGGTCCTGACGAGGCGTCGCTCGTAACCTGGGTTTCGAGACGGGCGCCAGGGCGCCCTCCTCAACCAACGGGAGCGGCGCCAGGGCGCCCTCCTCAACCACCGGGAGCGCCCGGTGGTCGAGCGACCTTCGGTGGTCGAGAGACCTTCGTTGGTCGAGCTTGTCGAGACCCGGTTTCGAGACGGGCGCCAGGGCGCCCTCCTCAACCACCGGGAGCGGCGCCGGGGCGCCCTCCTCAACCACCGGGAGCGCCCGGTGGTCGAGCGACCTTCGGTGGTCGAGCGACCTTCGGTGGTCGAGCTTGTCGAGACCCGGTTTCGAGACGGGCGCCAGGGCGCCCTCCTCAACCACCGGAGCAGCGCTGGCGCGCCCTCCTCAACCACCGAAAGCGTGTCCCGTTGGTCGAGCGACCTTCGTTGGTCGAGCTTGTCGAGACCCGGTTTCGAGACGGGCGCCTGGGCGCCCTCCTCAACCACCGGGAGCGGCGCCGGGGCGCCCTCCTCAACCACCGGTGCGGCGCTGGCGCGCCCTCCTCGACCACCGGGAGCGGCGCCGGGGCGCCCTCCTCAACCACCGGAATCGAGCTGTCGAGACCTCAGGGGTAGGAGACCCCTGTGGTCTCCTCGCTGATCGCCCACAGCCGGCGCTGGGCCTCGGCGTCGTGCGAGAGGCGGGTGCTCGTGACGACCGCGGGAGTGCCCGACATCTCCCCGAGACCACCGGGGCCGCAGTAGGTCGAGCCCGGTAGGTCGGCTGTCGCCGCCATCAGCGTCGGCCACGCCCCGGCGGCCGCGGACTGAGAGATCGCGCGGATGGCGCCGTCGAGGACCGAGGCGATGCCGCCCGCGGCGCGGCCGTACTGTCCGTTGGCCGCCAGGTGGGTCCCGGCGAAACCGGGGTGCGCGGCCAAGGCCTTCACGGGTACGCCGGCCTCGCGGCAGCGGCGGTCGAGCTCGTAGGTGAAGAGCAGGTTGGCGAGTTTGGTGGCGGCGTACGTCGGCCACTTCGAATAGCGACCGCGCTGCACCGCCGGGTCCCCGAGCGGGGCCGAGCGCGCGACGCGGTGGAAGTTCGACGACACCGCGACGACCCGCGCCCCTCCGCTGGCCACCAGCTGGGGCAGCAGCAGCCCGGTGAGCAGGAACGGCCCGAAGTGGTTGGTGGCCATCTGCAGCTCGAGGCCCTCAGCGGTCCGCTGGTACGCCGTGCCCATCACGCCGGCATTGTTGACCAGCACGTCGATCGCGCCGAGCTCGGCGGCCCGGGCGGCTGCGCCGCGCACCGAGTCCAGGTCGGAGAGGTCGACCTGCAGGTGGGTCAGCCGGGCGTGCGGCACCTCGGCGAGGATCGCCTTCTCGGTCGCCTCGAGCTTGGCCGGCGTACGCCCCGCCAGCACCACGCGGGCACCGCGGCGGGCGAGCTCGAGCGCGGTGTGGTGGCCCAGGCCGCCAACGGATGGTCCGGTC
Source organism: uncultured Actinomycetota bacterium (assembly GCA_963767915.1). Classification (GTDB taxonomy): domain Bacteria; phylum Actinomycetota; class Actinomycetes; order Propionibacteriales; family Nocardioidaceae; genus Nocardioides. The sequence goes on along the minus strand of CAVYFR010000004.1, from coordinate 383,621 downwards.
ACCACGACGGTGCGGCCGGCCTGGTCGGGGATGTCGGCGAGCGACCACGCCGCCTGCGCCTCCTGGGTCACGGCGTCGTCGCCAGGGCGTCGACCAGCCGTCGCCCGAGCTCGACATCGCCCTCGATGGTGACAGCCTCGAGATCGACCGGGCGACGCCCGCCGGCCCGGACGATGAAGGACTCCCTGTCCATCCGCAGGGTCACGGTGGCGTCCGAGGGCGCGTCGGGCAGCCGTTCGCCGCGGCCGGCGTCGTTCACCGTGAACGCGGCGGGCGTGCTACCAGAGACATCGAGGACGGCGGTGGTGCCCGCGGGCGCTCCGGCCTTCTTGGCCAGCACGTAGCCGAAGGACTCCATGAGGTAGTCGGTGGTGTGCTGCGCCCCGGCGGTGTCGAGGCCACCCGGGCGTCCGACCGCTCGGCGGACGTCCTGCTCGTGCATCCAGATGTCGAGCGGACGGTTGCGCAGCAGGGTCCGCCAGGTCCACGGGACCCCGCCGAAGATGGAGGCCGGGTTGGCGTCGGCGTCGGCCGGGGGGTCCGCGAGGAGGCTCGTGTGTCGGGCGGTGGCGGCCTCGCGGATCTGGTTGATGATCGCGTCGGGCTCCAGGTCGCGCCGGTTGACCACGCCGATCTCGGTGTAGAGGCCCATCATCCCCGCGACGTGGGCGGGCTCGCCGACCTCGGCGGTCTCCTCGGCCCCGCCGGCCAGGACCCCCTCGAGGTGGGCGACGTGCGAGGCGACGGCTCTGACGTCCCAACCCGGGAGATCGGTCGGGGTCGACCACTCCTCTGCGGGGATCTGCTCGAGCAGCCGGGTGAAGTCGTCGATGCTCTTCCACCAGACCTCGACGTAGTCGGCCAGCAGCTCCTGATCACTCACCCGGGTGAACCTAGCGCGAGCATCAGAGCGATGCCGAGCATGGTCAGACCGATCAGTACGTCGAGAAACCTCCAGGCCCGTGGTCGGGCCAGGACTCCGTGCGCCAGCCGGGCGCCATAGCCCAGCGCGGAGAACCACAGCAGGCTCGCCGCACAGGCCCCTGCGGCGAACCACCACCGCCCGACCCCCTCCTCCTGGTTGGCCACCGACCCCAGGAGCAGGACGGTGTCGAGGTAGACGTGCGGGTTGAGCCAGGTCAGCGCCGTCGCGCTCAGCACTGCTCCCCGCAGGCTCGTCCGTCGGGCTCCCTCGACCGCGAGGGCGTCCCCGCGACGGGCCTTGAGCAGCGAGCTCACGCCGTACCAGCCTAGGAAGGCGACGCCGAACCAGCGCACGACCTCGACCGCCCAGGGCGCCCGCTCGACGATCACGCCGATGCCGCCGACGCCCGCCAGGATCAGCGCCACGTCCGAGATCGCGCAGATCGCCACCACCACACCGACGTGCTCGCGGGCGAGCCCCTGTCGCAGCACATAGGCGTTCTGGGCGCCGATCGCGATGATCAGCGTGAGGCCGGTGACCAGGCCGGTGGCGGAGGAGTCGAGCACCTCTGCAGGCTAGGCGCGGCGGAGGATGAAGCCCAGCAAATGTTTCTCTTGGTACATTAGACTTACTTCATGCAGCCACAGCCCGCTCAGCTGGCCGCACTGGCTTCGGTCGTCGACACGGGCACGTTCGAAGCAGCAGCACGATCGCTGCACGTCACCCCCAGCGCCGTCAGCCAGCGGGTGCGGGCATTGGAGTCAGCGGTAGGCCAGGTGCTCGTGCAGCGGGCCGCGCCCTGCCGGCCCACCGCGGCGGGCGAGGCGTTGGTGCGCCTGGCCCGCCAGACCGCGTTGCTGTACGCCGAGGCCGCCGAGGTGCTCGACCAGGAGCGCCGCTCGCGGGTCGACCTGCCGGTCGCCGTGAGCGCCGATTCGCTGGCCACCTGGTTCCGCGGCGTGGTCGCGGACATCGCCGCGTGGGAGGGGGTCGCCCTCCGTCTGCACGTGGAGGACCAGGCCTTCTCCAGCGGCCTGCTGCGCCGCGGGGAGACCCTCGGAGCGGTCACCTCGGACCCCGAGGCCGTACAGGGCTGTGCCGTCGAGCGCATCGGCGTGCTGCGCTACGTGCCAGCCGCCGCACCCTCGTTCGCCGAGCGCTGGCGCCGGGGCCGCGGCTACGACTGGGCGAGGATGCCGGTGGTCGTCTTCAACGACAAGGACGCGCTCCAGCACGACGTGCTGCGCGGTCGAGGCGTGGCGGTAGCGGCGGTCGAGCACCGAGTGCCGACTTCGGCGGACTTCCACGAGGCGATCCGGCTCGGGCTCGGCTGGGGGGTGCTCCCCGAGCCCCAAGTGCGGCCCGATGTCGCCGAGGGGCGACTGGTCGCTCTGGCTGCTCGCGACCACGTCGACGTACCGCTGTACTGGCAGCGGTGGCGCCTGGACTCCCCGCTGCTGGCCCGGCTCACCGAGTCGGTGCGCCGGGCCGCTGCGGTGCTCAGGTGAGCGTCGCGGGACCGCGAGGGATCAGAACGCGGCCTCGTCGAGGTCCATGATCGAGAGGTCGGTCGCCTCGGCGATGGCGCGCTCGGCGGTGACCTTGGGCAGGTTGTGCTGAGCGAAGAACTGGGCGGCGACGACCTTGCCCTCGTAGAAGGACCGGTCGGCCTGGCTCGCGGCCTCGCCCCCGAGCTTCTCGAGGGCGACCTCGGCCTGGCGGAGCAGCAACCAGGCGCAGACCACGTCGCCCAGCACCATCAGCAGGCGACTGGTGTTGAGCCCGACCTTGTAGATGTTGCGCAGGTCTCCGCCCTCGGCCGAAGCGTCGGCGGACATGAGGTGGTTGATCATCTGCGCCACGATGGCGTTGGCGTCCTCGAGGGCCGTGGCGAGCAGCTCGCGCTCGACCTTGAGCCGGCCGTTGCCGGCCTCGGAGGAGATGAAGGACTCGATCTGTGCGGCCAGGTGGCCCAGGGCGCGACCTTGGTCCTTGACGATCTTGCGGAAGAAGAAGTCCTGGCCCTGGATCGCGGTGGTGCCCTCGTAGAGCGTGTCGATCTTGGCGTCGCGGACGTACTGCTCGACGGGGTACTCGGCCAGGAAGCCCGAGCCGCCGAAGGTCTGCAGCGACTCGGTGCCGAGCAGGACCCACGAGCGCTCGGAGCCGTAGCCCTTGACGATCGGGAGCAGCAGGTCGTTGACGGCGTGGGCGAGGCGGGTCTCCTCGGAGTCCAGGGTGCCCTCGTGCTCGGCGACCTGGATCTGGTCCTGCCACGTCGCGGTGTAGAGGACGAGGGCGCGCATCGCCTCGGCGTAGGACTTCTGGGTCATGAGTGAGCGGCGTACGTCGGGGTGGTGGGTGATGGTCACGCGCGGCGCCGTCTTGTCCGAGGCCTGGGTCAGGTCGGCCCCCTGGACACGGGTCTTGGCGTACTCGAGAGCGTTGAGGTAGCCGGTCGACAAGGTGGCGATGGCCTTGGTGCCGACCATCATCCGGGCGTTCTCGATGACCTGGAACATCTGGGCGATCCCGTTGTGGACCTCCCCGAGCAGCCAGCCCTTCGCGGGCTCGCCGCCGCCCACCGAGGCGTCCCCGAAGGTGACCTCGCAGGTGTTGGACACCTTGATGCCCATCTTGTGCTCGACGTTGGTGACGTAGACGCCGTTGCGCTCTCCTGTGAGCTCGCCGGACTCGTGGTCGAAGTGGATCTGCGGGACGAGGAAGAGGGAGAGGCCCTTGGTGCCGGGGCCACCGACGCCCTCGACGCCGACCGGGCGGGCCAGCACGAGGTGCATGATGTTCTCGCTCATGTCGTGCTCGGCCGAGGTGATGAACCGCTTGACGCCCTCGATGTTCCACGAGCCGTCGTCGTTGGCTGTGGCCTTGGCGCGGCCGGCGCCCACGTCGGAGCCGGCGTCCGGCTCGGTGAGCACCATCGTGGCTCCCCACTGGCGCTCGACCATGATCTGCGCGATCCGCTTGTCGCGCTCGTTGCCGTTGCGGTCCACCACGGAGGCGAAGGCCGGCCCGGAGGCGTACATCCAGATCGGGGCGTTGGCGCCGAGGACGAGCTCGCCGATGCCCCAGTTGAGCGAGGACGGAGCCGGCTGGCCGCCGATGGACTCGGGGATCTGCAGCCGCCAGTACTCCGCGTCCATCCAGGCCTGGTAGCTCTTCTTGAACGACTCCGGGACCGGGGCGGTGTGGGTGGCCGGGTCGAAGACCGGTGGGTTGCGATCGCTGTCCTCGTAGGAGGAGGCCAGGTCCTCCCGCGACAGGCGGTCGACCTCGGCGAGGATCGAGCGGGCGGTCTCGCTGTCGACCTCTGCGAAGGGTCCCGTCCCGAGGACGCTGTCGCGACCGAGCACCTCGAAGAGGTTGAACTCGATGTCTCGGAGGTTGCTCTTGTAGTGGCTCACGAATCCCACCCGTTCTGCGTCGGAGAATGTGCGACGACAGGCTATTACCCGTCGGTAACATCAAGGGTACGGGGGCGGATCTGGGTGGGCAAGACGCCGACGGGTGAAGCCTCGCTCACGCGTGGTGGGCTGCGCCACAGCGTCTGGGAGACTGCAGCCATGCGTGTGTCCGCCAAGTCCGACTACGCCTTGCGGGCACTCATCGAGATGGCCAGGCGCGAGGACGGCCGAGCCGTCAGCGCGGAGGAGCTCAGCCGGCTGCAGGGGATCCCGCACGGCTTCCTGCAGGCGATCCTCGCCGATCTGCGTCGAGCCGAGATCGTGGTCTCCCAGCGGGGGCAGTCCGGCGGGTGGCGGCTGCAGCGGGCGGGCGCGCAGGTCTCGGTCGCCGACGTCATCCGAGCCGTCGACGGCCCGCTGGTCTCGGTCTACGACGTCCGGCCTGAGTCGGTCTCCTACAACGAGGCGGCCGAGGTGCTCCAGCACGTGTGGATCGCTGCGCGGCGCTCGCTGCGCGACGTCTTCGAACAGGTGTCGATCCAGGCCCTGGCCGACCACAAGCTGCCGAAGGCGGTCACCTCGCGAACAGCCGACGAGGACGCCTGGCAGCCGCACTGACCCGTGCTGCCGCGAGCTGCTCGAGGTAGTCGTTGCGGCGCGTGAGGCGCCGCAGCTCGCGGTCGAGGTCGACCGGCGGCCCGGGCGCGGGCAGGGGAAGCGACGCGGTGCCGAACCCCACGATGCGTCCCATCTCGCGCCAGATGTCGTCGCGGCTCTTGGCCGTCGCGGACACCACGTGCATCCGGTCGTGGCCGGCGAGGGGGCGAGCCCACCGCTGGGTCGCCTCGGCGAGGAGACCCTGACCGTCGCCCACGCTCAGCACCACGTGGAGGTCGAAGGTCGGCAGCTGGGTCAGGAGCAGGTCGATCTGGTCCCGGTCGGCCGCGGCGAGGAGGGGCTGGCTGATGAGGACCGTGCTGCCCTTCGGCGCTCGGAGCGCCCGTCGGCACAGCACGCTCCATGCACCCTCCACCTCGCCACGGCGGTAGCCCCAGGCCCGGTGCTCGCGGGTGATGTCGAGGGCGGCACGGAAGGCCTCGTCGGTGGACTCTGCGGGGCAGATCACCCCGAGGGCCTCGAGGGCGTGGCGGTGCTCAACGAGGGCGTCCTCGACGAAGTCCGCCGAACCGTCATGCAGCCCTACGTGGAGGAAGGCGGTGCGCTTCTTCATGCCTCGACGGTGGCATCGTCGTCGTACCCGCCGGTGAACACGACGTGGCGTGTCGGCAACGCTTTCCTCGGCTAGAACACGTTCCACCTTGGCCTAGCATGCCGGGATGATCACCTCGCCGAACATCACGTGGAACGCGCCGAACGACGAGCATCCTGCGCGCAGTGCCTCGCAACGTTCCTACTCGGCGGTGTGCAAGAAGGACCTGGCCGAGTGGCTGACGGTCTACGCCCCTGATGCGGTGCTGGAGGACCCGGTGGGGCCCTCGATGTTCGACCCCGAGGGCAAGGGACACCACGGCCACGACGGGATCTCGGCCTTCTGGCACCTCGCGATCGCCCCGATCGAGACTTTCGAGTTCACCATCCACGACTCCTTCGCGCACCACCGCACCTGCGCCAACGTCGGCACGATCAGAACCTCGTTCCCGGACGGCTCCTACACCACCACCGACCTCGTCATGGTCTACGTCGTCCACGAGGACGGGACCGTCGCCTCGATGAAGGCCTACTGGGAGCCGGACCGCACGATGGCGAGCTTCACCAAGCCGTCCTGACGGTGAGCGATCCCCGGTCGACCGGGGATTTCTCGACGTGTCGGGCATCGCGACCCGACAGGTCGAGGAGTCCCCGTCAGGTCCGGTCAGGACACCGCACGTTCGACCCACGTCACGAGCGGGCGCAGGGCCTTCCAGTCCGCGCGCACCCGGTCGAGGAGCTCCGGGGTGTGGATGAAGGGCTCGAAACCGTAGGACCTGCCGGCGATCACCTGCTTGTGGCGCAGCAGGTCGATGCGCGGGTGGTCGACGTCGTAGCCGCGCGGCCGGGTCTTCAGCTGCTCGCCGGTGATCTCGAACCCGGCCCTCTCCAGCCTCGTGAGCGTACGGCGCAGGGTCGGCCCCGTGCGGTCGTCGGCGATCGAAGCCCGCACGCGGGCGAGCTCGGCGGCCTCGAGGTGGTAGACCCCACCTCCCACGCGGACGCCCCGCGCCGAGACCTCGACGTACCACCCGGTGCCGGGGGCGGCCTGGACGTAGGCGCCCTGGTGCTCCTTGTAGGGCGTCTTGTCCTTGGCGAACCGCACGTCGCGGTAGGGGCGGAACAGCTTGGCCTGGCCGAAGTCGGGCGCCAGGGCCGCGGCCAACGCGGTCATCGGCGCCTTCACGGCCTCGTCGTAGACGTGCTTGTGCTTCTCCCAGAACGACCGGGTGTTGTCGACCTCGAGGTCGTCGTAGAAGTCCAGGGCGGCGGCCGGGATGCCCTCGAAGGTCACGGCGCCAACCTATGTCGGCGGCCCGAGCCGGGCGTGCGGGCTGCGGGGTCTCGACAAGCTCGACCACCGGTGGCGTTGGTTGAGGAGGGCGCCCTGGTGCTGTGGCGGTGGTTGAGGAGGGCGCCCTGGTGGCTGTGGCGGTGGTTGAGGAGGGCGCCCTGGTGGCTGTGGCGGTGGTTGAGGAGGGCGCCCTGGCGCCCGTCTCGAAACCCGCCGGGGTCTGGACAGGCTCGACCAGCGGGGTTGCCGGGTCTCGACCAGCTCGACCACCGACCGCCGGGGGTCTCGACAAGCTCGACCACCGACCGCCGGGGGTCTCGACATGAATCGCCCTGGGTTTGCTGGAGGCTCCATCGTTTGGGAACGAGGATGGAGTTATGCCGAAGGACATCACGCCTGGGAAGCCGAGTACGCGGCGGTACAGCCAGGAGGAGAAGGACGCGGCGGTGCGGATGGTTCGTACGCTGCGGGCGGAGTTGGGCACTGATATCGGGACGATCGCCCGGGTGGCGCGTCAGCTGGGTTATGGGTTGGAGTCGGTGCGCGCGTGGGTGCGTCAGGCCGATATCGACGATGGTCACGGGCCGGGGGTCTCGACCGATGAGGCGGCTCGGGTCAAGGCGTTGGAGCAGGAGAACCGGGAGCTGCGTCGGGCCAACGAGATCCTGCGGCGGGCAGCGACTTTCTTCGGGGCGGAGCTCGACCGCCAACAGCAGTGATCGTGGCGTTCCTCGACGCCAACCGCGACGAGGTCTTCGAGGGACGCAAGCTCGGGGTCGAGCCCATCTGTCGGGTCCTGCGTCAAGCAGGGCTGCAGGTGGCCCCCAGCCTCTACTACGCGGCCAAGTCCCGTCCGCCCTCGGCCAGGTCCCAGCGCGACGCGGTGATGGTGCCGATCCTGCACCAGATCTGGACGGACAACTACCGGGTCTACGGCGCGCACAAGCTGTGGAAGGCCGCGCAGCGAGCAGGCCACGACATCGGCCGTGACCAGGTCGCGCGGCTGATGCGGACGGCCGGGATCGAAGGGGTGCGGCGCACCAAGCGGGTCCGGACCACCAGACCCGACCCGCTGGCCGCCCGGCACCCGGACCTGGTCGAGCGTGACTTCACCGCGACCGGCCCGAACCAGCTGTGGGTCACCGACCTGACCTACGTGCCGACCTGGGCGGGCGTGGCCTACGTCTGCTTCATCACCGACGTGTTCAGTCGAGCGATCGTGGGCTGGCGGGTCGCCCCGCACATGCGGACCACCATGGTCCTCGACGCCATCGAGATGGCCCGATGGTCACGCGGCACGCACCTGGGAGGTCTGCGGTGCCACAGCGACGCCGGATCACAGTTCACCTCCATCCGCTACGGCGAACGGCTCGCCGAGATCGGTGCCGTTCCCTCGATCGGGACCGTTGCCGACTCCTACGACAACGCCCTGGCCGAGACCGTCAACGGCTACTACAAGGCCGAGCTCATCCGCGGTCCCACACACGAAGGCCGGCCCTGGAAGAGCGTGGAGGACGTCGAACTCGCCACCCTCGGATGGGTGCACTGGCACAACAATCAACGCCTTCACGGCTACCTCAACGACGTCCCCCCAGCAGAGCACGAAGAAGCGTTCTACGCTCAAACCAGGACCGACCAGACCCTGGTCGCAATCCAATAGCCCGAGCCTCCACAAAACCCAGGGCGATTCAACAGGCTCGACCAGCGGGGTCTCGACAGGCTCGACCAGCGGGGTTCGGGTCTCGACAGGCTCGACCAGCGGGGTTCGGGTCTCGACAGGCTCGACCAGCGGGGTTGCGGTGGTCAGGTTCGTCACGGTGGTTTCACCGCCCGCCGCGACTTCGTCCCTCAGTCGCGGGGCTTGTTCAACCTGCGGCCACCACGCCGTCGCCTCGTTCCTCGGCGACGGCTGTGACCTTGAGCGGATGACGAGATTCGAACTCGCGACATCGACCTTGGGAAGGTCGCGCTCTACCAACTGAGCTACATCCGCGCGGCGCTGCCAGATGCTACACGTCGGTGAGCGGCACGAGCGTGGGGTACTTCGGGCTCAGGCCGTCGCCGGAGGAGCGGCCGGTGAGGCGGCGGTGGATCCAGGGGGCGGCCTGGGTGCGGGTCCAGTCGACGTTCTGCCGCAGCTGCTCGCGCCGGCCGACCGAGGGGAGGGTCACGCGCTCGAGGGGACGCAGGTCGTGCTCGACGCCGAGCAGGTCGAGGACCTCGATGGCCATCCGCTGGTGACCGCCCGGTCCCATGTGCATCCGGTCGGGGTCCCAGTAGGCCCAGTCGCGGTAGTCGCGCATCCGCCAGTAGTCGACGAGGGTCGCGCCGTGCCGCTCAGCACTCTCGCGCACCAGCTCGTTGTAGATCGCGAAGCGACCGCGCAGAAGGCGGTACGTCGCGGAGCCCCCGGGGTCGAAGGCTGTCCAGACAAGGAGCCGGGCGCCGGTGGCCGCCAGCCGGCCGAGCGCCTCGTCGTAGGCCGCCACGAGGGCGTCGAGGTCGACCCGCGGCCGCATGATGTCGTTGGCGCCGGCGTAGATCGTCACCAGGTCGGGCTCGAGCGCCAGCGCCGGCTCCACCTGCTCGGCCAGGACGGCCGGGAGCTTGCGCCCGCGAATGGCGAGGTTGGCGTAGCCGAATCGGCGCTGCTCGCGTCGCCAGCACCTCGGCCACCCTGTCGGCCCAGCCTCGAAGACCGTTGGGCCGGGCCGGGTCGGGGTCGCCCACACCCTCGGTGAAGGAGTCTCCGAGAGCGACGAAACGGTGGAAGCTCACCTGCCCGATCATGCCGGTAGGTTGTCGCCGTGCTGCTGTCAGACCGCGACATCCTCGCCGAGATCGACGCGGGTCGAGTGGGTCTGGAGCCCTTCGATCCCGCGATGGTGCAGCCGTCGTCGATCGACGTGCGGCTCGACCGCTACTTCCGGGTCTTCGAGAACCACCGCTACCCGCACATCGACCCCGCGGCCGACCAGTCGGATCTGACGCGGATGATCGAGCCGGAGGGCGACGAGCCGTTCATCCTGCACCCCGGCGAGTTCGTGCTCGGCTCGACCTACGAGGTGGTGAGCCTGCCCGACGACGTCGCCGCGCGGGTGGAGGGCAAGTCGAGCCTGGGGCGCCTCGGGCTCCTCACCCACGCCACGGCGGGCTTCGTCGACCCCGGCTTCTCCGGGCACGTGACCCTCGAACTCGCCAACGTCGCGACGCTGCCGATCAAGCTCTACCCCGGGATGAAGATCGGGCAGTTCTGCTTCTTCCGGCTCACCTCGCCCAGCGAGCACCCGTACGGCTCGGCGAAGTACGGCTCCCGCTACCAGGGCCAGCGTGGACCCACCCCGTCGCGCTCGTTCCAGAACTTCCACCGCACGCCGATCTGAGGTCTGCGTCAACGCCGCGGGGGCGCCTCGACGAGGCGCTCGGTGCGCTCGCCCCGATGCGCCCTGGCGCGCCGCATGCGCGCGACCTCACGCCGACGCTCGGTCCGGTGGTGGCGGGCGATGAGCTCGATCTCAGTGGTCATGGGATTCCTCTCGGTTCGGTTCAGACCTGGGTGAGGACGATGTCGCCGCTGACCGTCTTGGCCCGCAGCTCGACGTGGTCGGCTCCGTCCTCGGGCCGCCCGGCACCCTCGAGGCTGGAGCGGATCGCCCCGGTCACCGTGGTCACGTCGGTCCAGACGGGGATCCCCGCCGGGATGCCGACGTGTACGTCGCCGGAGGCTCCCTTCGCACTGAGCCGTCCGCGCCGCGCCGTACCGATCACGAGGTCACCGCTCGCCGTCGACAGGGACACATCGGCCGCGGACTCCGTGACCGTGAGGTCGCCGGACCCGGTCTTGACGATCGCCGGCCCGTGGGAGGCGCCGATCTCGACGTCGCCGGAGCCGGTGGAGACCGCGACCGCCGAGCCGGCGTGACCCACGACCACGTCGCCGGAGCCGCTCTTGACCTTGAGCTCCGCCTCGGCGTTCTCGATGCGGACGTCGCCCGAGCCGGTCTCCACGGCCGCCGCACCCCCGAGGGTCTCCAGGGCGACGTCGCCAGAGCCGCTCTTGACCTGGGTGGTGCCGAGCCGTCCGGTCGCGGTGATGTCGGCGCTACCCGTGCGTGTGGCGAGCTCACTGTCACTCGGTAGCACGACGGTGACGTCGAGGCGGTGGTCACCGCTGAGGAAGCCGGTGCGCTGACGGGGTCCGACCACGACGAGGTGGTCGTTCTTGAGCGCCACCTCGACCTCTGCGGCGTCGCGGCCGGTGACCTCGACGCGGGTCTCAGAGGTGTCGGTCGCCTCGACGTGCACGGTCCCCTTGCCGATCTCGACGTAGAGGCTGATCGGTTGATGGGTCTCGAAGTGCTCGGTGCGGGTCTCGCTCATGGCTTCTCCTGGGTGGATGTGCGCAGGGTGATGAGGGCGACCGGCGGGCGCCGGGCGCGTGGGGACGTACGGGGTGTCGCGGTCAGACCCAGCCGGACATCCGGCGTTGACCGGGCTTTCCTGCGAACGAGGACTGCCCGCCGAAGAACGGGATGCTGCTGAGGTCGATGTCGACGTGGACGGCGCCGTCGTGGGTCGCGGCCCGGACCACGTTGACCAGCCACGTGTTGAGCGACTGTCCGGCCTGACCGGCGGCCTCCTCGGCCCTGGTCTTGACCGACTCGGGGAGACGGAGGGTGATCCGGGCGACCGTGCCGTCGTCCTCGGCCTCCCCCGGGGGCGGCGGTGGCGCCGGCGGGAGCGGGGGTGACGGGGGCCCGGCAGCGGTCGTGTGGACGACGAAGTCGAGCTCGCGGCCGGTGAGCCGGCAGTCGACGCCGCCGCTCGGCATCTCGGCCGTGATCTCCGCGGTCGCCTGGGAGATCGCCTCCATGAGGGCCAGTCGCGCCGCGGGGTCGAGGGCGAAGGCCAAGCGGTCCGCGGCCCCGCGGACGTCCTCCCCGGCGCCCTCGGCGGCCGCGAGCAGGTCGCGACGCAGACTGTCGACGTACGGGGTGATGTCCATGCGCACCACGATGACACCACAATGACGTCATGTCAAGACGAAGCGACGTCATCTGGGCGTCAGCGTTTCATCGAACCGCGATCTGGTCATCGGGAGGGAATGAGCTCTGGTGGCGCGGGGGCACACCCGATGGCGGAGACGATCATCTCCGCCGACCCGATCGACTACGTGATTGTCTTCGTCTACTTCGCCTTCGTGCTGACCATCGGTGCACTGGCGCGTCGCCAGGTCTCCGACTCGGTCGACTTCTTCCTCTCCGGTCGCTCGCTGCCGGCGTGGGTCACGGGCCTGGCCTTCATCTCCGCCAACCTCGGCGCCGTCGAGATCATGGGGATGTCGGCGTCCGGTGCCGAGTTCGGGCTGCCGGCCGTCCACTACTTCTGGGTCGGCGCCATCCCGGCCATGCTCTTCCTCGGCATCGTGATGATGCCGTTCTACTACGGCTCCAAGGTGCGCTCGGTCCCCGAGTTCATGCTGCGCCGCTTCGGGACCGGGGCCCACCTGGTCAACGCACTCTCCTTCGCGGTGGCCCAGCTGCTGATCGCGGGCATCAACCTCTACCTGCTCGGCACCATCATCCGGGCCCTGCTCGGCTGGCCGCTGTGGGTGGCGCTGGTGATCGCTGCGGCGATCGTCCTGTCCTACATCACGCTGGGCGGTCTGAGTGCCGCGATCTACAACGAGGTGCTCCAGTTCTTCGTGATCGTCGCGGCGCTGACGCCGCTGACCCTGCTCGGTCTCGATCGCGTCGGCGGGTGGGACGGACTCACCGATCGTGTGACGGAAGCAGCCGGCAGCGGTGGGTCACCTCCGGCGGCCGAGCAGCTCAACTCCTGGCCGGGCAACGCCCTCTCGGGCTTCTCCTCCGACTGGCTCTCGGTCGTCGGGATCGTCTTCGGCCTCGGCTTCGTGCTGTCGTTCGGCTATTGGACGACCAACTTCGTCGAGGTCCAGCGCGCGATGGCGTCGGACTCGATCTCCTCGGCGCGCAAGACCCCGATCATCGGCGCCTTCCCCAAGATGTTCATCCCGTTCATCACGATCATCCCCGGCATGATCGCGGCGGTCCTCGTCACCGAGATCGCCGACATCAAGGCCGGCAAGACGGTGCCAGGAGGCGCCTCGGGCGACGGCGTGACCTACAACGACGCCCTGCTCTATCTCATGCGTGACCTGCTGCCCAACGGGCTGCTGGGGTTGGCGATCGCCGGACTGCTGGCGGCGTTCATGGCCGGCATGGCAGCCAACATCTCGGCGTTCAACACCGTCTTCAGCTACGACCTCTGGCAGGAGTACGTCGTCAAGGAGCGCGACGACGACTACTACCTCAAGGTGGGTCGTCTGGCGACGGTGGGTGCAACGGTGGTGGCCATCTTCACCGCGTCACTGGCCGGCAGTTTCGACAACATCATGACCTACCTGCAGACCCTGTTCGGCTTCTTCAACGCCCCGCTGTTCGCGACGTTCATCCTCGGCATGTTCTGGAAGCGGATGACGGCCACCGCCGGTTGGGTAGGCCTCGTCGCCGGAACGGCGTCGGCCATCACGGTTTTCGCCGCCAACGAATGGGGGCCGCTGGACCTGCCCGGCCAGGGCGCCGCCTTCCTTGCTGCCTCGACCGCCTTCGTCGTCGACATCGTCCTGAGCATCATCGTGTCGCTGATGACCACGCCGAAGCCGCCCGAGCAGCTGCGGGGGCTCGTGTACTCCGAGACTCCCAAGGAGGACCTGGTCGACGCCGACGAGGCGTCGTACCCGTGGTTCCGCCGCACCCTTCCGCTCGCCGGCGTCGCTGCGGTGCTTGTGATCGCCCTCAACTCGATCTTCTGACCCCCGACCAGGAGGACCCATGCCCACCGTCAAGGCTCCCGAGCGTCGGCACACCGCCGGCATCCTCGACGTCCGCAACATCATCGGTGCCCTGCTGGGCATCTACGGCGTGATGCTCACCGCCATGGGCCTGGTCGGCGACACGGACGCGGCGAAGAGCGAGGTGAACTCCAACCTGTACGCCGGGCTGGCGCTCCTCGTGGTCTCCCTCGCCTTCCTCGCCTGGGCGAGGCTGCGTCCGGTGGTGGTGCCGGAGCAGGCGAAGGACGCCGACGCGTCCTGACAGCTGGCTGCGGCCGGACGCTCAGCGCAGCACGACGGCGTCGATGACCCCGTCGGTGCGATAGAGGTCGACAGTGAGGTGGCAGTCGTCGTCCGCATCGTCGACGACGCTGACGCTGAGCGCCTGCCGGCCGTCCAGGGCCGCCGGCCGCGGTGTCCCGCAGAGCTGGGAGGGCGGGACCCGGGCGGACACCTGCAGCTCAGTGCCGCCGTCACGGGTGGCCCTGGCGATCTCCTCGAGGACCTCGTCGTAGGTGACCTCGTCCTCCCCGCGGAACGCGGCGAGGTCCGGGGCCACCCGAGGTGCGGGGCCGCGACCCGCCGCGTGGTCCACGAGGATCCAGCCGTCGGCGCGGTCGGGGTAGACCGACATGCAGAAGCTGTCGACCGGCGAGGCGACCCAGATCGTGATGGTCGCCCCGTCCTCGACCGGCTGCCCCGGAGCCGGCTCGGACCTGACCACCCGGCCCGCCACCTCGCACATGCGGGCCGTCTGCTCCTCGACGCGGAAGCCCTGTGCCGCGAGCGCCGCCCTCGCGCCAGCTTCGTCGTACCCGAAGAGGGACGGGGCGGGGCGCGACCCGTCGTCGAGGCCCGCGTAGGTCGTGGCAGCGAGTCCGCCCACCGCCAGCAACGCCGCAGCGACCAGGAGCCGTCGCTTCGTGGGAGAGGGAGGCGGGGGCGGGTTCACCGCCTGCTCGAGAGCCGCGTGCACGGCGGGGTCCGGGTCGCCCGCCCTGCTGATGACCCGCCGCTGCTCGCGCAGCACCCCGTCGACCACTGTCGCCGCGCTCGCCTCCGGCACGCCGAGCGCCAACGCGTGCTCGATCAGCCGGCCGCGCCGGGCGACGGCGTACTCCTCGGGATGCATGGCACCGGTGGTTCGGAGCGGGGCCGGGTAACGCTTGGGTGCTGCGGGGTTCTCCACAGCCGTGGTGCGGGCGGATGCGGCGCCGGCGCCGCGCGGGGATGGTGGGTGTGTGGACAAGCTCGCCCATCTGTTGCGTGACCAGGACGGCGTGGTCGCGCGGCGGCAGCTTGTCGAGGCGAAGCTGACCGCCACCGACATCGCGCGGCTGCTGCGTCGCGGGCAGCTGGTGGCGGTGCATCCTGGGATCTACGTCGACCACAACGGGCCGCTGCCCTGGCAGCAGAGGGCCTGGGCGGCGGTGTTGTTCTGCTGGCCGGCCGCACTGGTGCGCGAATCAGCATTGCGGGCGTTCGAGGGGCCAGGACGGAGTGGTGCTCGAGAAGTTCCGATCCACGTCGCGGTCGGCCGCGGCCGGAAGATCGGGGCGCCGTCGGGCGTCCTCGTGCACCGCACCGCACACCTCGACGCTCGGGTGCTGTGGAGCCTCGGACCGCCAAGGACCCGCTACGAGGAGACCGTGCTCGACATCGCGACCTCGCGCCGGTCAGACCTCGACGCCGTGGCGGCGCTGGCGGACGCATGCGGGGGCCGGCGCACGACGGCCGGGCGGCTGCTCATTGCCCTCGACGCTCGACCGCGGAGCGCTCGCAGGGGGTGGCTCGAGGGGATCCTGCGGGATGTCGCGGTGGGCACCTGCTCGGTCCTCGAGTACGGCTACCTCGACCTGGTGGAGCGACCGCACGGGCTGCCGGTCGGGGTGCGGCAGGCCCGCGACGCCGTCCGGCCGCTCTTCCGTGACGTGTTGTACGACGAGTCAGGGACCGTGGTCGAGCTCGACGGCCGCTTGGGTCACGACTCCGCCCTGGGACGCGACCACGATCTCGAACGGGACCTCGACGCGGCGACCTATGACCTCGGCACGCTTCGACTGGGGTACGGACAGGTCTTCGACCGGCCGTGCTCGACCGCTTTCAAGATCGCGAAGGTGCTTCAGCAACGCGGATGGCCCGGAGCGCCGGTGCCGTGCCAGAAGTGTGGTGCCCTGCGTCAACCAGCTTGAAGCAGGGCACCACACTTCTTCGGCTCAGAGGTCGAAGAGGGAGCCCTCGCCGATCTCCTTAGCCGGCTCGGCCTTCGCGGCCGGCTTGTCCTGCTGCTTCTCGGGCTCGGGCTCGGGGTCGGCCTTCGACTCGGGCTCGGGCTCGGGGTCGGCCTTCGACTCGGGCGTCGCATCCTCGAGCGCCTCGGCCTCGGCGACGGGCTCGTCGGCGGAGTCGTCGGGCTCGTGGGTGGGGGCGTCGCTGGCCGCAGCCGTGGCCGCCGCACTCACGGCCGCACCGCCCGTGAGCTCCGGCTCGGCTGCGGGCTCGGGCTCGGCTTCCGCCTCGGGCTCGGGCTCGGGTTCCGCTTCGGTCCTGGCTGCAGGCTCGGCGACTTGCGGCTCCGACGACGGGGGCGTCTCAGGCGCGGCGATGTCGAAGAGCGAGCCGCTGCCGATCTCCTGGGCCGGTTCGGCGGAGGCGGGCTGCGGCTTCTCATCCGCAGCCTCGTCCTTCGCCGCCGGCTCTGGCTCCGGTTCCGGCTCGGCCGCCGCCGCCTTGGGCTCGGGCTCGGGCTCTGGGTCGGCCTCGGCCGCCGGCTCCTCGGCCGCGATGTCGAACAACGACCCCCCACCATCGGCCGCAACGGGCGACGAGTCGTCGGCGGACTCGCCCTTGGCCGAACCGGCGGTCGGCTCGGAGACGTCGGTGACGTTGCTGTCCGGGACGTCGGGGCTGTCCTCGACCGGCTCGCGCCGCGCGGCGGGTTCGACCGGGTCGGGGCTGGTCTCGTCCTGCTCACCGCCGAGGTCGAACAGTGACCCCCCGGAGCTGCCGCTGCCGGACTCGGATGAGGGTGCGGCGTCGGAGGGCGCCGAGTCGGTGACCTCCTTGGCGACGTCGGGCTCCGGCATCGAGGGAGCGTTCTCGAAGAGCGAGCTGCCCGCCGTGTTGTCGGGCTCGGAGCCGGCTGCGTCGTCGAAGAGCGAGGACCCGCCCGAGGCCTTGGCGGCCGGCCCGGCGTCGGCCGTCTCGGTCACGGTGTCTGGGGGTCGGTGACGTCGCCCTGCTCGGGCTCGGCCTTGAGCGCGACCTCTCCGTTGGCACCGCCGGGGTCCCCACCGGGCAGTCGACGCGTCGCGGAGACGCCCTTGACCGAGGCGAGCAGCATCTGCGCGACGTCGAGGACCTCGACCTCCTCGCGGGCGTCCGCCCTTGTCCTGGGCGGCGGTGAGACCGTCGGAGAGCATCACCCGGCAGAACGGGCAGCCGACCGCGATCTGGTCGGCGCCGGTGCCGATGGCCTCGTTGGTGCGGTTCTCGTTGATCCGCGTGCCGATGTTCTCCTCCATCCACATGCGCGCGCCGCCGGCGCCGCAGCAGAAGGAGCGTTCGGAGTTGCGCTCCATCTCGACGTACGACGCCCCGGGCAGCACCGGCCAGCAGCTCGCGCGGCGGGGCGTAGACGCCGTTGTGGCGGCCGATGTAGCACGGGTCGTGGTAGGTGATCGAGCGCTTGTGCGCGCCGTCGCCGTCGGCGATCGGGGTCAGCTTGCCCTCGCGCACCAGTCGGTTGAGCAGCTGGGTGTGGTGGACGACCTCGAGCTCGATGCCGAACTCGACGTACTCGTTCTTGAGGGTGTTGAAGCAGTGGGCGCAGGTCGAGACGACCTTCTTGACCCGGTGCTCCTTGAACGTCTCGACGTTCTGCATGGCCAGGCCCTGGAAGACGAACTCGTTGCCGGCGCGGCGGGCGGAGTCGCCGGTGCAGGTCTCGCCGTTGCCGAGCACGGCGAACGAGACACCCGGCCATGTCGAGCAGCTCGGCCACGGCGCGGGTGGTCTTCTTGGCGCGGTCCTCGTAGGCGCCGGCGCAGCCGACCCAGAAGAGCCAGTCGACCTCGTCGAGGCTCTCGACGTCCTCGCCGACGACCTTGACGTCGAACGGCAGGTCCTTGGCCCAGTCCATCCGCGCCGTCGAGGACATGTTCCACGGGTTGCCCTTGTTCTCCATGCCCTTGAAGAGCTGGTTGAGCTCGGCCGGGAAGTTGGACTCGACCAGCACCTGGTAGCGGCGCATGTCGACGATGTGGTCGACGTGCTCGATGTCGACCGGGCACTGGTTGACGCAGGCGCCACAGGTCACGCACGACCACAGCACGTCGGGGTCGATGACGCCGTACGCCGCCTCGTCGCCGATCAGCGGCCGCCCGACCTCCTTCGTCAAGCGTGTCGTTGCCCTCGAGCATCGCCGCCCGTCCGTCCTCGTCGGCCAGCGTGTACTCGCCCCGCGCGAACGCGTGGTCGCGCAGGTTGAGGATCAGCATCTTCGGCGAGAGCGGCTTCTCGGTGTTCCACGCCGGGCACTGCGACTGGCACCGACCGCACTCGGTGCAGGTCGCCATGTCGAGCAGGCCCTTCCAGGTGAAGTCCTCGATCGAGCCGACGCCGAGCTTGGCGTCCTCGTCGAGGTCCTCGATGTCGTCGAGGGTCACGGCTTGCCGTCGGAGATCAGGCTCTTGACCGCACCCAGTGCCACCGGCCGTCGGCCGAACATGACGTTCAGCGGCGCCACGAAGATGTGGAGGTGCTTGGAGTTCACCACCTCGACGAGGAAGACGAGCATGACGCCGATGTGCGAGCAGCAGGCCGACGCCCTCCAGCGTCTCGGACGTCGGCAGGACGTTGCCGAGCGCGGAGGACACGAACGCCCCGTCGCCGTAGGGCAGGTTGCCGCCGGCCGGGCGCGGCTCCGCGGAACAGGAACATCGTCCAGATGACGTTGAAGATCATGAACAGCACGAGATAGGCCCCTCCGAGGTGCGAGCCGGAGAACCGCGACTGACGGCCCAGCTTGGAGGGCCGCTCCTTGAGCCGGATCTGCCAGAACACCACGATGCCGACCAGGGCCATGAGCGCGATGAAGTCCTGGGCGAAGCCGAGGCGCGTCCCACTCACCGACGATCGGGATGTGCCACTGGGCGTTGCGCGAGATGAGGATCCCGTAGGCCTCGAGGTAGACCGTGCCGAGGATGAGGAAGGCCCAGAACACGAAGAAGTGTGCGGCGCCCGGGATCGTCCACTTGAGCAGCTTCTTCTGGCCGAAGACCTCGACCAGCTGCGTGCTTCAGCGCCAGCCCGATGCTGCCGCGTGACGCCCTTGATCCGGTCCGGTGCCGGCTGGCCGCTGGTGATCAGGCGGTAGCAGGAACACGACCCGCTTGCCTGCCAGCGCGAGACCGACGACGGTCCCGACCAGACCGACGACCGTGACCCAGAGCGCGATCTCGTGCACGAGCAACTCCCACCTCTCGACCAGCCGAACCACGCGCAGCCCAGAGCCGAGCCGGCGCCTGTCGGAGCCTACCCGGGGGTAACCGTCGCCGACGTCGAGGTCGGGAACGCGGCAAGACGGCGGGGACCGGTGGGTTCCCCGCCGTCGCTCGATGCTTGTTCGGTGGTGCTACTTCTTCACGCGGGAAGGCTTGATCCGCGTCTCGGCGATCCCGAGGTCGATCTCGGCTGCGGAGCCGTCGAGCAGGGTGATCCGCAGCGCGATCACGCTGATGCCGTCCTTGAGCTTGGTGACGAGCGGACTCTCGAGACGCGCAATCGCCCGGGATCTCGAGGACCCCGGTGGACGGGAACTCCTGTGGCTCGCCGTCGGACGTGATCGACCCGATGGTCGTGCCCGTGGCGTCGACGGTGAGCTTGCCGTCCTTGGTGCGGGTGACGTTGGCCTGGCCGATGATCGCCTGGACGATGAGCTGACCCTCACCCAGGTTGATCTCGGCGACCTGACCGCGGACGTGCCCATCGCCTTGCCCATCGTCTGCTGGCCGAACGTCGTGCTGCTCACGCCGCTGACGACGATCTGGTCACCGAGGTTGACGAGGGCGATCGATCGGGTCTTGGTCTGCCCGCTTGGTGCCCTGGCACGGCAGGATCGACAGCGGCGTACGACCGCTACGGACGTTGTCGGCCAGCCCTCGAGCGCGGGTGGCCGCCCCGAACCCGCGGAAGACGCCGACCTTGATGCCGGACTCGATCCGGGCTGTCGTGTGGGCGACGTTGGAGATCGTGTTGGTGGGGACACCTTGACCACCAAGGCGTTGGCGTACTCCTGGAGCCCGCTGGACAGCTTCCTCGTCGTGAACTTGCCGAACGTGATCGACGCGATGCCGGGGAACGTCGAGGGTCTGGCCCGGCGCGGGGATGTCGATGCCCTCTCCACCCTGGGTGATCGACGCGATCGAGGCCGTCGATTCGGTCTTGAACCCCTTGCCGTCGTGGAAGGCTCGGGCTTGCGGAGGTGATCCCCTCGATCACGACCTGCTGGGCAGGGTCGTCGCCGCCCAGGGTGAGCCGGGCGATCTTGTGCACGGAGATCGACGAGACGACGTCACCCTGCTTCGTGGTGAACAGGCGGGTGTAGACGCCTTCGGCGTCGCCGATCCCGGGGATGATGACGTCGGCTTCGAAGTTCTCCTTCTCGGTCCCCGCCAGGTGGGTGCATCCGATCACCTGGTAGGACGTTCCATCGGACCCCACGGGGAGATCGCCACGGGAGACGCGGGAGCCGTAGGAGCTGCTGAAGAGGGCGAAGCGGTCGGCTCCTTGGCCCGGTGGGCGGCGTCTGTGACGTCGGCTCCGCTGGGACTGGAGTCGAGCAGGGCCAGTCCAGCGATCGCGACCGCCAGGCTCGTGGTGACGGAAAGGACCTTGCGCATTGCGACTCCTGGGGGTTGAGACGGTGTCTCTCTCCGAGACGACCGAGTGACTGCTTCGTGACGCCCATTCCTGCTGGTGTGTCGACCTGATTCCTCGGAGGCCGGTCGCATCCCAGTCGACCAGGACGAACCGGCCGATCTCGTCGACAGCCACCTCGAGAGTAGTGGGTCTGAGCCGACTGTCACCTCAAGCGGGTTGCGATGGACCGTCCCGACCTGTCGAAGCGCACCGTGACCATCACCTTCGGGTCGGTCGCCGACTCGGCACAGAAGCGGTAGGCCCTCCCGAGCCGCTGGTAGGGCTGACCCACGGCATCGAGCACCGCGCGGGTCGACATACCTGGGCGCAACAGTCGGCCGACCTCGCGGACGCTCTCGCGTAGTCCGGGGTTGCGGCAGGAGTCGGGGGCGACGCCGTAGGCCCGCTCCCACGTCTGCAGGTAGGCCTCCGCGCCGCGAGCCATGTCGTCGACGATGGCGGCGCCGTCGCCCTTCGGACCGGCAGCCGGCGACCTGGCGCAGGTCCTCGACCCAGTCGGGGTAGAGGCCGTACTGCGCCACCCCGTCGACGTTGATGTCGTAGACCCGCTCGCCCGCCCGCTGCTTGTCGACCCGGACACCGCCCAGGCCCCGGAAGGGGTAGCGCACCGGGTTGGCCACGTCGGCACCTCGGGGGTCACCCTGGGCGCCGAGGCCGTTGATGTCGGCGCCGAAGCCGAGGCCGAAGTAGTAGCGCTCGTCGGCCCACCCGAGGTGGCGCCGCCATTTGTCGACGAAGCCGGTCGAGTCGCCGGCGTACGGGGCGATGAAGCCACCGGCGCGGTAGATGCGCGGATAGGTGTCGGGGGTCGACCACGAGTGGCTCGAGAGCACGCCCGCGTAGTCGAGCCGCTCGATCTGGTCCATGGCGCTCTTGCGGCGCCTTGACGCTCATGTGGTCGGGGTCGAAGAGGATGTGGCGCTTCGCGAGCTCCCGGATCGTGTGCTCGCCCAGGGTCGTCAGGCCGCGGCTGTTGCAGTGCGCCGGCGGTGGATAGACCGGAACGGCCGTCCCAGCGAGCCGAACACCTGACCGATGGCACCGAAAAGTGCGTCCTGCTGGTCGGGGGAGATCTCCGGTGCGGCGTACTGCGGGTTGTCCGCGCTCTCCCCGTCGCGCGGCTCGCAGTGCCGCATGTCCCAGTAGGAGCCGGTCTCGAGCGAAGTTCGCGTTGTTGACGACGACACCGGTGGACCCGCGTCACCCGCCACGCCCGAGAGGGCGTTGTCGAACTTGTTGACCAGCTCCATCTGACGTACGCCGAGCCGGTGCACCTCGTCGAGCTGCGGGTGATGTCCTCGGCGGTGCACTGCGGGACGTCGAGCTTCATCGTGCAGCCGAACGGCGACGCTGGTCTCGATGCCCATGACCACCGCCATCTTCCCGGCGTTGATCACCTCGCGCGCCTCGAACGGGCTCTTCACGATGCGGTAGAAACCCTGGCCCGGCCCGCCGAACTGCGCGTCGACGTAGTCCTGGAACTCGTACATCCGCCTGGCCTGCAGCCGCACCGAGTCCATGTCGTCGCAGGAGTTCCGCTTGAACGGATAGACGATGCACAGCACATTGTTCTCGACCAGCAGGTTGACGAAGAGCCGCTGCCCGCCGCGCCAGGACCGCTCGAGCCAGCGGTAGTACGTGCCCTCGTGGGTCAGCGAGTGTGGCGCGGGCCAGTCGACGAAGGTCGGCCAGCCCACCGGGTCGTGGAACGGCTCACCGGACAGGAAGGCCTCGAGCGGGTTGGTCCCCGTCATGTGGTCCTCGCAGTCGACGAGGGCGAACTCCACGCCGTAGCGGTCCCACGGCTTGCCGCAGTGGGCCTCGCCGCCGAGGAACTCATAGGCCATGCCGTGGGTGTGGGCGTCGACGTACCCGCGCACCTCCTGGTACGACGTGACGCCGGCGTGCGGGCTCGCCCCGCACGTCGACCTGGGCCTCGGGGTAGCGCGTGCAGCCGCGCGCGTGCTCGCAACCGGAAGGGGGTCGCCCGGTTCCGGAGGTGCTCAGCCGGTCGTCATCGACGCCCAGACGGGAGCCGCCGGCTGGACGAAGGTGAAGCCGCTGCGCACGGCGTGAGACTCCACTCGGTGTCGGGGCCGGGTCGGGCGACCGGAGTCCCGTCGGCGTCCGCACGAGGAGCCGTGGTCCCTGTGTACAGCAGGTACCGGTCCCAGATCGATGGCCTGGAAGAACAATGTCGCCGACGGGGGTTGCCACGCCTAGCGGACAGGGCGTAGCAGCCACCTGCCATGGCGTAGCGCGTTTCGGCGGACCGTGCCGCTGCGGCCGCGCCGGCACCCGCGTAGCGCGGGTCGGGCAGGGCCCGCTCGCGCGCGACGTAGGCCGCGTTCCGGCGCTGCTGGTCGCGCAGTCGTCGGGTCCTGGGTGTCCTGCTGATCTCGCCGCTCCGGGACAGGTCGTTCTTGGTCGACGGGTCGTCGTGTCGGTGCGCCGCTGCCCCGGCAGCTTCACCGCCGCCCGGTCGCCTGCAGCTGCGCGAGCCGGGCGCGTTCGTAGGAGGTCGGACGGACTCCGAGCGCACGCGCCCGTAGGACGGCACCGTGACCAGCGCGCGACCACAGGGCGCCGGCGACGACGGCCACACAGACCACGCGGGCACGGTGACTCTCTGCGGTGCTGTTCCACAGGAAGAACCTCACACACGAGCGGCCCTCTGTCATCGGGACCGGAAATCCCCGGGCGACGACGGGGCCCTGGTCCTAACGTCCACGACGGCGGGGCGCCGCTAGGCACTCCCGCCGTCGTGGCGGTGGTTCGATTGACGTTGGGTCCGAGCGCCTTGCGGATCTGCAGCTCGGCGATGCCGAGGTCGATCACGGCTGCCGTCCCGTCGAGCAAGGTGATGCGCAGCGCGATCACGGAGATGCCGTTCTTCATCTTCGTGACGAGGTTCTCCTCGAGGCGGGCGACCCCGGGGATCTCCAGCACGCCGGTGGGCGGGAAGGCCATCTCTTCACCATCGAAGACGATGGAGCCGATCGTGGTGCCCTTCGAGTCGCGCACCAGCTTCTTGCCGATCCGGGTCACGTTGGCCTGCGCCCTGACGGCGTTGATCTCGAGCTCGACCGTCGCCGAGGCTCGACATGGGCGACCTGGCCGCGGGTCCATCCGGAGGCCTTGGTGTTGGTCTGAGTGCTGGACTGGCTGCTGTCGAGACCCCGGGCCACGACTTGGCCGCCCAGGTCGGCGTGGGCGACGGCGCGGGACTTGACCCGCCCTGGTGCCCTGGCAGGGGACGATCGAGAGCGGCGTGCGTCCGCTGCGGACGTTGTCATCGAGGCCCCGGGCCGGACGGAGGCCGAGAAGCCGCGGAAGATGCCGGACTTGATGCCGCCTCGATCCGGGCCGAGGTGTGCGCCACGCGGGCGATGGTGTCGTGAGCGGGTTCACCTTGATGTCGAGGACGTTCGCGAAGATCTTGATGCCGTCGGCCAGGCGGCTTGACCTTGTCGCGACCGACGAGATCCGAGCCACGCCGGGAATGATGATCGGCTCACCGGGAGCGGGGATGTCGATCTGCTGTGACGGACCGCCGGCCTGCTGGAGGACGACGAGTCGCGATCTTGTCGTGTGCTCGGCCTTGGTAGCCCTCGCGTCGTGGAAGGCGCGGGCGAGGGACTCGACGCCCTTGATGACGATCTGACCGAACGAGGAGCCTTGCACCGATCGTGACCCGGGCGATGCTGTGCGAGGAGTACGACGAGACGGTGCCGCCCTTCTTCTCCGTCCAGAGCTTCGTCGTGACGCCTTCGAGGAGACCGAGACCGGGGACCTCGACCTCGGCCTCGTAGTTCTTCCTCATCTTCCCCGACATCTGGGTGCAGCCGATCACCTCGTAGGCGGTCGCATCCGAGCCGGCGGGCAGCTGTCCGCCCTCGACGCGACTACCGAAGCCGACGGCGAGCAGGGCGAATCCGGTCGGCTGTGGCTTGGCCGACGCGTCGGCGGACAGCGCTGCGGCACCGCTCGGGGCGATGAGTCCGGCGCAGGCCACCGCGAGCACGATGGTCATGGTGAAGAGACGGCGCATTACGGGCTTGCTCCTCAGGGTTGTGGGGCATTGATCGGCACGCGGGACTCCCCCCACCTGCTGGTGACACGTCCGAGGCCCGAACCGTTCCCACGCCGCCCGCCAGGGAAACGCGCTGAGACGTTTCTTTACCGAAGGGGTGACCCAGGTCACGCGAGGGCAGGCAGGTGGTCTCGACCAGTCGACGCCACTCGTCTTGGATGGGGGGATGTCCGCTGTGGTCCCCATCACTCCCCGTGCCCTGACCATCGCCGAGGTCGTGGCCGTGGCGCGGGACCTCGCCCCGGTGAGGCTGACCGACGAGGCGGTCGCGGCCATCGAGCGGGCGCGGAGCGTGGTCGAGACCCTGGCCGCTGCCAGCACTCCGGCGTACGGCATCTCGACCGGCTTCGGAGCCCTGGCCACCCGGCACATCCCCACCGAGATGCGGGCCCAGCTGCAGCGCTCGCTGGTGCGCTCGCACGCCGCGGGCTCGGGTCCGGAGGTGGAGCGGGAGGTCGTGCGTGGCCTGATGCTCCTGCGCCTGTCCACGTTGGCGACAGGCCACACCGGCGATCCGTCTCGAGACGGCCCGGCTGCTCGCCGAGCTCCTCAACCACACGATCACCCCCGTCGTCCACGAGCACGGGTCGCTGGGGTGCTCCGGCGACCTCGCCCCGCTCTCGCACTGCGCGTTGGCCCTGATGGGTGAGGGCGTCGTGCGTGATGCCGGCGGTGCGTTGCTGCCGACCGGCGAGGTCCTCCAGGCGGCCGGCTTGACTCCGGTCGAGCTGGCGGCCAAGGAAGGGCTCGCCCTCATCAACGGGACCGACGGGATGCTGGCGATGCTGGCGCTCGCCGTGCACGACCTGACGATGTTGTTGCGGACGGCGGACGTGGCGGCCGCCATGTCGGTGGAGGCGCAGCTGGGCACCGACCGGGTCTTCGCCCCCGAGCTGCAGGCGATCCGGCCCCACCCCGGGCAGGCTCGCTCGGCGGCCAACCTGGTCGCCCTGTTGGCCGGCTCCGGCGTCGTCGCCTCGCATCGCGGTCCGGACTGCAACCGGGTGCAGGACGCCTACTCCTTGCGGTGCGCACCCCAGGTGCACGGGGCTGCGCGCGACACCGTCGACCACGCCTCGGCGGTCGCGGAGCGGGAGCTGGCCGCGGCGGTCGACAACCCCGTGGTGGTCGGCGACAGGGTCGAGAGCAACGGGAACTTCCACGGGGCGCCCGTGGGCTACGTGCTGGACTTCCTGGCGATCGTGGCGGCCGACGTCGCCTCGATGGCCGAGCGACGGACCGACCGGTTCCTCGACAAGACCCGCAGCCACGGGCTGCCGCCGTTCCTCGCCCACGACCCGGGCGTCGACAGCGGTCTGATGATCGCCCAGTACACCCAGGCCGCGGTGGTCTCCGAGCTCAAACGGCTTGCCGTGCCCGCCTCGGTGGACTCGATCCCCTCGAGCGCAATGCAGGAGGACCACGTGTCGATGGGCTGGTCCGCGGCCCGCAAGCTGCGCCGCTCCGTCGACGGGCTCACCCGGGTGCTGGCCATCGAGGTTCTCACCGCTGCGCGTGCCCTCGACCTGCGCGCACCCCTGGCGCCGGCCCCGGCCACCGGTGCTGTCGTGGAGCTGCTGCGGTCGGCGGGCGTGGAGGGACCTGGCCCCGACCGCCACCTGGCGCCGGAGATCGAGACCACCGTCGGGTTGGTGGGCTCCGGCGCCGTCGTGCAGGTCGTCGAGCGCGTGATCGGAGAGCTGCAGTGAGTCTGGACAAGCTCGACCCCCGGACCATTCGGGCCGCCCGCGGCACCGAGCTGACCGCCAGGTCGTGGCAGACCGAGGCGCCGCTGCGGATGCTGATGAACAACCTCGACCCGGAGAACGCCGAGAACCCGGCCGAGCTCGTCGTCTACGGCGGCACGGGCAAGGCGGCGCGCGACTGGCCGTCGTACGACGCGTTGGTGCGGACCCTGGAGACGCTCGGCGACGACGAGACCATGCTCGTGCAGTCGGGCAGGCCGGTGGGTGTCATGCGCACCCACGAGTGGGCGCCGCGGGTGCTGATCGCCAACTCCAACCTGGTGCGGGGACTGGGCGAACTGGGAGGAGTTCCGTCGGCTCGAGGAGTCTCGGGCTGACGATGTACGGCCAGATGACGGCCGGGTCGTGGATCTACATCGGCACCCAGGGCATCCTGCAGGGGACCTTCGAGACCTTCGCGGCGGTGGCTGGCCAAGCTGGCCGGGAGCACGAGCGGCAGCCTGGCCGGGACGCCTCACGGTGACCGCGGGCCTGGGCGGGATGGGCGGGCGCGCAGCCGCTGGCGGTGACGATGAACGACGGCGTCGCCCTGTGCATCGAGTGCGACCCGGCGCGGATCGCCCGGCGGGTGGAGCACCGCTACCTCGACGTGGCGGCGTCCTCGCTGGACGAGGCGCTGGCGCTGGTGCTCGAGGCCAAGGAGGCGCGGAAGCCCTTGTCCGTGGGGGTCCTGGGTAACGCGGCGCTGGTGCTGCCGGAGCTGCTGGAGCGCGGGGTGCCGGTCGACATCGTCACCGACCAGACCTCGGCGCACGACCCGCTCTACTACCTGCCGTCGGGGACCGCCTTCGAGGACTGGGAGACCGAACGGACCCAGGACCCGGTCGGCTTCACCCAGCGCGCGCAGGAGTCGATGGCCGCCCACGTGCGGGCCATGGTCGGGTTCCAGGACGCAGGGGCCGAGGTCTTCGACTACGGCAACTCGATCCGCGACGAGGCCCGCAAGGGCGGCTACGACCGGGCCTTCGAGTTCCCCGGCTTCGTGCCGGCCTACATCAGACCGTTGTTCTGCGAGGGCAAGGGCCCGTTCCGGTGGGCGGCGCTGTCGGGGGACCCCGCCGACATCGCCGCCACGGACCGAGCGATCCTCGAGCTCTTCCCCGCCGAGGAGTCCCCGGACTACGAGCGGCTACACCGGTGGATCACGATGGCCGCGGAGCGCGTCCACTTCCAGGGTCTGCCGGCGCGCATCTGCTGGCTGGGCTACGGCGAGCGGCACCGGGCCGGGCTGCGGTTCAACGAGATGGTCGCCTCCGGCGAGCTGTCGGCACCGATCGTCATCGGCCGCGACCACCTCGACTGCGGCTCGGTCGCCTCCCCCTACCGCGAGACCGAGGCGATGCTCGACGGGTCCGACGCGATCGCCGACTGGGCGCTGCTCAACGCACTGGTCAACACCGCTTCCGGCGCCACCTGGGTCTCGATCCACCACGGTGGTGGGGTCGGCATGGGCCGTTCCATCCACGCAGGGCAGGTGTGCGTCGCGGACGGCACGCCGCTGGCCGCGGCCAAGATCGAGCGGGTCCTGACCAACGACCCCGGCATGGGCGTCATCCGGCACGTCGACGCGGGCTACGACCGGGCTGCCGAGGTGGCCGCCGAGCGCGGCGTACGCATCCCCATGACCGAGCGCTGACCCGTCGCATAGAAGTGACGGGTCAGCGTGGGGTGGGCCGGTGACCCGTCGCATACAAGTGACGGGTCAGCGTGGGGTGGGCCGGTGACCCGTCGCATGTAAGTGACGGGTCAGCGTGGGGTGGGCCGGTGAGCTGAGCTCAGGCCTGCAGGGTGGAGATCGCCTCGTGGATCTCCAGCGTACGGCGGGCGGACTCCACGTGGAGGTTCTCGATCATCCGGCCCCGGTAGGTCACCACCCCGGTGCCGCCGGCCTCCCAGGCCTCGAGGATGCCGCGGGCGTCGGCGACCGCCTGCTCCGAGGGCGCGAAGGCCTCGTTGGCGCCGTCGACCTGGGCGGGGTGGATCAAGGTCTTGCCGTCGAAGCCCAGCTCGCGACCCTGGCGGCACTCGGCGGCGAACCCGTCGAGGTCCTTCACGTCGTTGAAGACGCCGTCGAGGATCACCTTCCCGGTCGCCCGGGCGGCGAGCAGGGCCAGCCCCAGACCGGCCAGCAGCGGCTGCCGGCCGGGCACGTGCTCGGCGTAGAGCTCCTTGGCGAGGTCGTTGGTGCCCATGACCAGGACGGTCAGGCGGTCCGAGGCGGCAGCGATCTCCTCGGCATGGAGCATGGCGCGGGGTGTCTCGACCATCGCCCAGAGCGTGGTGTGCTCGGGAGCGTCGTGAGCGGCCATCGCGTCGACGAGAGCCAGGACGGCGTCGGCGCTGCCGACCTTGGGTACGACGATCGCGTCCGGGCCGGCGGCGCACGCGGCGCGCAGGTCATCGGCGTGCCACTCGGTGTCGGCGCCGTTGACGCGGATCGTGAGCTCGCGGGCGCCGTACTCCCCCGAGCCGACGGCGGCGCACGCGGCATCGCGCGCCTCGGACTTGGCGTCAGGAGCGACGGCGTCCTCGAGGTCGAGGATGATGCCGTCGCAGGCGAGGGTCTTGGCCTTCTCGAGTGCCTTGGGGTTGGAGCTCGGCATGTAGAGGACCGAGCGGCGCGGCCGGAACGTCTTCACGGGGCGACCTCGATCGAGTCGTACTGCTCCTTGAGCGCGGGATCGATGGCGGCAAGCTGCTCGGCGAGCTCGACCATCACCAGGCACTGCTTGAGCGAGGCGTCGTCCTCCATCTTGCCGTCGAGCATCACCGCGCCGGTGCCGTCACCACCTTCCTTCTGCAGGGCGGCCACGACGCGGCGGGCGTGGGCGACGTCCTCGACCGACGGGCTGAAGACGCGACCCGCGATCTCGATCTGCTTGGGGTGCAGCGTCCACGTCCCGACGCAGCCGAGCAGGAAGGCATTGCGGAACTGGTCCTCGCAGGCCACCACGTCGGCGATGTCGCCGAACGGTCCGTAGTAGGGGTAGATCCCGTGCATCGCGCAGGCGTCGACCATGCGGGCGATCGTGTAGTGCCACAGGTCCTGCTGATACGTCGTCCGCGTGGCCTCGAGGTTGGCGACACCGTCGTCGCGCGGTGGGTCCTGTCGCACGAGGTAGCCGGGGTGCCCGCCGCCCACCCGCGTCGTCTTCATCCGCCGGTCAGCGGCGAGGTCCGCGGGGCCGAGCGAGAGCCCCTGCATGCGGGGGCTCGCGCCGCAGATCTCCTCGACGTTGGCCACGCCGCGCGCGGTCTCGAGGATCGCGTGCACGAGGATCGGCCGTTCGAGACCGGCCTTGGCCTCCAGCTGGGCGAGCAGCCGGTCGACGTAGTGGATGTCCTCGGCGCCCTGGACCTTGGGCACCATCACGACGTCGAGCTTGTCGCCGATCGCGGGCACCAACGTGGTCAGGTCGTCGAGCACCCAGGGGCTGTCGAGGCTGTTGATCCGGGTCCACAGCTGAGTGGGACCGAAGTCGGTGTCCTGCGCGATCGCCACCAGGCCCTCGCGAGCGGCCACCTTGTTGTCGGCCCTGACGGCGTCCTCGAGGTTGCCCAGCAGGACGTCGACCTTGCCGACGAGACCCGGCACCTTGGCCGCCATCTTGGGGTTGCTCGGGTCGAAGAAGTGGATCGCCCGGCTGGGCCGGGCCGGGATCTCCCGTAGTGGCGCGGGAGCACCGAGCGCGAGCGGCCGGAAGAAGTCCTTGGCGGGACGCGTGGGGCTGGACATGGCCGCGAACTTATCGCGACGTCACAGGGTCCGGTCCGGGGTGGGCCAGCCGGGAGAGCCAGGACGACCGGGGGGGATCCAGCCACTGATCGGTGGTGAGGACCCCGAGGTCCTCCAGCACCGCAGTGGCCTCCCGCTCGTCCTCGGCGGAGGCGAACGCGGCCGCGCGGAGCCGCAGGGCCATTCCCAGGGTCATCTGCGAACGGATCTCCCTGCACAGGGCGATGCAGTCGTCGAGCTCGGACCGCGCCGCCGCCAGCGACCCGAGCTTGCAGTGCGCGGTGGCGGCGTGCAGCTGGAAGACCGCGACCAGATAGCGGTCGATGCCGCTGCCGAAGGTCGCGCGGAAGGAGTCGATCTTGGCCAGGGCCTCGCTGGCTGAACCGAAGACCAGCTCCCAGTGCACCCGCCGCAGCTGGAGCTCGACCCTCGCGCCGCCCAGACCGGCGTCCTCGATGAGGGCCTCGGCCTCGTCGAGGAGGGTTCGTGAGGGCTCGGGACGGTTTCGAGCCAGCATCACCGAGGCCAGGTTCATCGTCGCGAACGTGACCCCGAGAAGGAACCCGGCGGGGCGCCAGACCTCGAGCGTCTCCCGGATGAGCCGTTCGGCCGGGTCGAGCTCGCCACGGTCGAGATGGACCAGTCCTTGGTTGTGGGTCGGGATGGCGGCGCCGCGATGGTCCCCGATGGCGAGCCGCTCCTCCCGGGACCGGGCGTAGAAGGAGATCGCCGCATCGAAGTCGTCGGCGCGGGCCAGTCCACCCGCCAGGGCGAGGGCGACGGCGTGGAGCTGCCGGTCGCCGCTGCGCTGGGTCGCGGCCAGGGCCCGGTCGGCGTACGGCCAGGCCACCTCGGGGGTCTCCACGTCCATGAGGGCCCAGACCAGGTAGGTCCGCGCGAGGGCCTCGATCTCCGCGTTGCGGATCTCCTCAGCGAGCGCGGCCGCGCGTTCCAGCACGGGGATCGCCCGGTCGGCCTTTCCCTCGTCGAGCAGCGCGGTGCCGTCCAAGGCGAGCGCCCGGGCCCGGATGGCGGCCGCATCGGGGGTGTCGACGTCGCGGACCCGGCGCAGGCCGGTCCGGTAGGCGCGGCGAGCGCGGGGGACCGAGTCCGAGCGCTGGAGGACCCGCCCTCTGTTCAACGAGATCTCCGCTGCCTCGCAGTCGCTCTGCGGCAACCGGGCGGCGCGCCGGAGGGCCGCGAGGGCCGCCTCGGCACTGCCGCACATCTCGGCCACCTGGGCCAGGTCCACCAGGACCTCGCGTAGGCCGTCGGCCGTCAGACCAGGGGCGGCCCGGTGCGCCGTCTCGGCGCGAGCGAGCAGCCGCATGGCCTCCGTCGAGCTGCCTCGGGCGCGGGCCGCCGTGGCCGCCTCGCGCGACCAGCGCCAGCTGTCGGCGTACCTCCCGGCCTGGTGGGAGTGGAAGGAGAGCAGGTCGGCACGCTCCTCGCGCTCGACCGCCACCTGGTCGGTGAGGATCAGGTCGACCACCTGCGCGTGCAGGCTCCGGCGGACCCGGTAGGGGAGTCCCTCGTAGGCGGCCTGCCGGAGGAGGTCGTGCCGGAACACGGCGTGGTGGTCGACGAAGTCCAGGAGACCGGCCAGGGCGCCGACCCCCGCGCCCACCAGGGCCCGGACCAGTGGTTCGGGCGCTCGCGCACCCAGGACCGACGCCTGTCGCAGACTGGTCCGCTCGTGGACGGGGAGGGCGTCGATCCGACTGGCGAACAGCTCCTGCACGGTGGCGGGCAGCTCCTCTGCCTCGTCGTTCCCCGCGCGCTTGACGGCCAGCTCGTGGAGGAACAACGGGTTGCCCTCCGCGTGCTCGACGACCTCGTCGACGTCGCGCCACACGAGCCCGGGTGCGGCTGCGCGGACCAACGCCAGGGCTTCGTCGGCCGACAGGGGCTCCAGGACGAGGCAGGACGGGCCGTCCGCCAGGACCTCGTGATCCGAGGGACGCCTGGTGAGCAGGACCTGCCACGGCCCCTGGCCGAGCGACCGGACCAGCTCTGCGGAGCCGGCGTCGAGCCAGTGGCCGTCCTCGACGACGACCAGGGCGTCGGCGGGCAGCAGGATGTGCAGGGCCGCCATGGCATGCCGGAGTCGCACCGCGCTGCGGAACGCCGGGTCCAGGGCCTCCACCTCAGGCGACTCGGGCCACGGCACCCGCCACACCTCGCCGATGAGAGCGAGCCACGGCTCGAGATCCCGGTCCACGGCCAGCAGGCGCTCGGCCAGCGCCCGTGCGGTGGTGCGCTCGTCGGATCCGCGTCCGGTGACGAGCAGCCGCAACGGGTCACGCAACGCCAGGAACGAGGAGTTGCTGGCGTACGTCGTGGCGTGCACCCGGACGACCCGTCGGTGGGGTTGCTGCGTAGTCAGGTGCGTGAGGGCCGCATCCACGAGGTGGGTCTTCCCGATCCCGGCGGGCCCGACCACCTCGACGGGCTCCCCGAGGTCGTCCTCGAGGGCGGCGAGCAGCCGGGCCAGCTCGTCAGCACGGGCTCCGAGCAGTGCGGGTCCTGACGTGGGTCCATGTGTCGCGGCTTCAGGCGTGAGGTCGTCCCTGGTCCCCGGGTGGGTCACCTCGACCAGGTCGACCGGCTCGCGCCGACCCTTGACGGTGGTCGGCGTGGGGGGCGTCGTCGCCCAGGGGGCCCGCGTCCCGGCGAGGGCGGTGGTGGTGGTCAGCACTCCTCCCTCGGACGCGAGCGCCGCCAACCGGGCGGCCACGTTGACAGGGTCGCCCAGCACGGTCCAGGTGCGTCGGGAGCGACCGCCCACCTCGGACATGAAGACCCGGCCGGCCTGGACCCCCGCGCGGACAGGCAGCGACGTGCTCTCGACGGCGTCATGGACCGCAGCCAGCATGCGGTCCACGTGGTCGCCGGAGGCCACCGGCGCCCCGGAGACGAGGATCAGCTTGATGCCGTCGACCGCCACGTCGGTCCCCCACAGGGCGACGCCGTGTCGCTCACAGGCCGCCTGGGTGGCCCGGATGACGTCATCCAGGTCGGCCGCCAGCCGGAACGGGTCGTCGGCGGCGATCGCATCGAGCCCACCGACCGCGAGGAAGCCGACACCCACCCGACGGTGCTCCGGTTCCGCATCGGCGAAGTGCTCGAAGACCGCTGGGGGCGGGCGGGGAGGGTCCCCCAGCAGGGGCCCGGGGGGTGCCTGGGGGACCGGCCACCGCGCGGCCGCGAGCAGGTCGGGTCCCAGGAGGACGCCGGCGGCACCGCGGCGACGGTCCGACCACAGCGCCCGCGTGGCCGCCGGGCCGACCCTGATCCCGCCGGCAGGGGCGCGTGCCTCCATCGCCAGCGTCGTCGAGACGGTTCCGCCCACCACCGCGAGCTCGGTCGGGAACCCGGCCAGCACGAGGTCGACCGGCCCGGTCTCGATCCCCATCGAGGCTCGGATGGAGGAGCCTCCGGCGGTGGAGGTCACGCGACGGAAGGGCTCCAGTGCCGCCTGCGCTGCGACGGCCGCGCCGACGGCGCGGTGCTCGCGTCGTGGACCCTCGAACAGGGCAAGGAGCGCATCACCGCCGAAGGCCACGACGTCGCCGTCGAGCCCGGCGACCACCTCGATCTGGGAGTCGAGGACGCCGTCGATGATCTCGGTGAGCTCCTCGGCACCCTCGGGGCCGTGGCGCGCGAGCCGTTCGGTGAGGCGGGTGAACCCGGTGACGTCGATGAAGAGCAGGGCGGCGTCGACGCGTCGGTGCAGCGGCGGGGCACCGGCGCGGGCGAGCGACACGTGGTGCTCGGAGAAGTGGGGTCGCAGTCGCTCCCAGGTCCGCTCGCGGTCCGGGACCCCCATGGTCACCCCGCGAGCGTCGCACGGGTCCGAGGGCGACGGCATGACCCGTGTGGGTGGTGGCCCTCAGGCTCGGCGGCGCCACCAGCGGCGTGGGCGTGGGCCCGGCTCGGCCTTCGATGGGCCCGGACGCACACGGGTGGCGCGACGCTCCCGCCAGGCCGCGACTTCGGCCTCGACGTCGCGAGGCATGGTGATCAGCGGCGGGCCCTCGGGGAGGCGGTAGCGCGCGGCCACGACCCGCTCGTTGAAGTCGGTGAGCACCCGACGTACCTCCGCCTCGTAGGCGATGGCGTCGAGGCGCGCGCCGAGCTCGGCGTCCTCGCGTCGCAGCAGGATGCTCATGGGCAGGACGCTGATCTTCTCGCGCTCGACGAGCTTCTTCAGCCACCAGTCGGGGTCGTGCTCGGTGCCGAGGTCGGGGATCGGCTTGCCGGCCCCGGGGAGGTCGTCGAAGTCGCCGCGCTCCTGCGCCTTCTTGATCTGCAGGTCGACCCAGGTCTGCTGCTGGGCGATCCGTCGGGCGGCCGCGGCCTTGCCCGAGGGGGACGGGGTCGGGGTGGGGCGGTGGTCGTCGCCGCGCTGGGCCTCGCTCACCTTTCCGATAGTGGCACGCTGTCCGAATGTCCGTCGGTGATCCCTCCCATGGAGGGGGCCCAGCGACCCCGGTGCACGACCTCGTCGACAGCTCGGCGACGGCGGCGGGCGGGCGACCCGGTGGCGCCGGGACGTGGGCTCTCGTGGCCGATGGTGATGGCCCCGACGGGGTCGAAGGTGTCGGGGATCCCGAAGGCCTCGCGCACGTCGCGGTCGCGATCGGGTGGTACGCCGAAGAAGCAGGCGCCGAGCCCCGCGTCGACCACGGTCTGCAGGATGAGCAGGCTCGCCATGGCGGCGTCCAGGTGCCAGAAGGGCATGGGCCAGCGGGACTCGTCGCGGTCGGTCCATCCCTTGTCGGGCTGGGCGTAGCGATCGAGGTAGGCAGCCTTGCTCGAGCACGGCAGCACCACCACGGGCGCCCGCATCATCCCGGTCAGCCAGGTGTCCGGGTCGGCCGTGTCGGCGGTCGCCTCCCAATAGCGGCGTACGTCCTCCGGTCGGTCGAGCACGAGGAATCCCCAGCCCTGGCTGAAGCCTGCGCTCGGCGCCCGGGTCGCGTTGGCGAGCACCCGGTCGACGACGGCCGGGTCGACCGCCTCCTCGGTGTAGCTGCGCACCATCCGGCGCTTCCTCACGACGTCCTGGAACTCCATGCCGGTGAGTATGGGCTCGACCGTGCCTGAGGACTTCGAGGCCATGTGGGCCGACCTCGCCCCTGTGGGGCGCTCGTCTGCCTCCGGCGGCTACTTCCGCCAGCCGTGGACGAGCGCGACCCGCGAGCTGGAGGCGTGGTTCGACGAGCAGTGCGGAGCACGGGGTCTGACGGTCGAGGTCGACGCCTTCGGCAACCGGGTGGCCTGGTGGGACCCGGCGGGGTCCTCCCTCCCCGGGGTGCTGACCGGGTCGCACCTCGACTCGGTGCTCGACGGCGGGGCGTACGACGGTCCGCTGGGCGTCGTCGGTGCGTTCGCGGCGATGGACCTCTTGCGGGAGCGGGGTGTGACGCCCGCGCGACCGGTCGGGATCGCGGTGTTCGTCGAGGAGGAGGGGTCGCGCTTCGGCCTGGCCTGCCTCGGCTCGCGGCTGGCCGTCGGTGCGACGGAGTGGTCAGCGGTCGAGGGGCTGTCGGACCGCGACGGCGTACGACTCGGTGACGTGGTGGCTGGCGGGGCCACCTCCTCATGGCTGTCGTCTGTCGGCTGCTTCGTGGAACTGCACGTGGAGCAGGGTTGGGGCCTGGTCGACCTCGACGCGGCCGTCGGTGCCGCGAGCGGCATCTGGCCGCACGGGCGCTGGCGCTTCGACTTCTCCGGTGAGGCCAACCACGCCGGCACGACCCGCATGGAGGACCGAGCCGACCCGATGCTGACCTACGCGATGACCGCGCTCGCGGCCAACAAGCAGGCGCGGCTGGCCTCTGCGCGGGCGACCTTCGGGCGGATCGAGGTGCACCCCAACGGCACCAACGCCGTGCCGTCCCGGGTGACGGGCTGGCTCGACGCACGGGCCGCCTCCGACTCGGGGCTCGCCGAGCTGGTGGAGGTTTTGACCCGGCAGGCGCGCGAGCGGGCCTCGCGGGACGGGACGGCCGTGGAGGTCGTGGCCGAGTCGGTCTCGGCGGCGGTGGGCTTCGACGAGTCGCTCGTGCCGGGGCTCCCGGTGCTGCCCACCCAGGCCGGCCACGACGCCGGGATCCTGTCCGCCGCCGGGATCCCCACGGCGATGCTCTTCGTGCGCAACCCGACGGGGGTCTCCCACTCCCCGGCCGAGTCGGCTTCGACCGCCGACTGCCTGGTCGGGGTCGAGGCCCTGGCCGACGTGCTGGAGCGGCTGGTGTCCCCGTGAGCGCCAAGACCTCGTCGTACGTCCTCGAACGGGCCTGGGTCGGCGGAGCCGTCCACGACGACGTACGCGTGGAGATCACCGACGGCCGCTTCACCGCGGTCGAGGTTCCTGGGCGAAACCTGACGTTCCCGGGGGAAACTTCGGCCGGGAACGTCAGGTTTCCCCGGATATCCGGGGAAACCCCCCGGATCTCCGGGCTGTCGGTCCCGGGCTTCACCAACGACCACAGCCACGCGTTCCACCGGGCGTTGAGAGGGAGGACGCAGCGGGGGTCGGGGACCTTCTGGACCTGGCGGGAGCAGATGTACGCCGTCGCGGGGCGGCTCGAGCCGGACACCTACGGAGGCCTGGCGACGGCGCTCTTCCGCGAGATGCTCGCCGCGGGCTACACCAGCGTCGTGGAGTTCCACTACCTCCACCACCGGCCGGACGGGACCGCCTACGCCCCGCCCGACGCCATGCGGCAGGCCCTGCAGGAGGCGGCGCAGGTCGCCGGGATCAGGCTCACGCTCCTCGACACCTGCTACCTCAGCAGCGGCTTCGGCGCACCGCCCGAAGGGGTCCAGGTGCGCTACAGCGACGGGACGGCCCAGCGATGGGCCGAACGCGCCGGCCCGGGGCCGGCAGCGATCCACTCGGTCCGGGCCGTCCCTCGCGACCAGCTGTCCACCTTCCGCGGCCGGGCGCCTCTGCACGTCCACCTCTCCGAGCAGCCCCGGGAGAACGATGAGTGCCTGGCCGCCCACGGCGTGACCCCGACGCGGCTGCTGCACGACGAGGGCCTGCTGGGGCCGGGCACGACCGCCGTCCACGCGACCCACCTCACCGACGAGGACATCGACCTCTTGGGCAGCACCCGCACCCGCGTCTGCCTCACGCCGACCACCGAGCGCGACCTGGCCGACGGCATCGGCCCGGCCCGGCGGCTGCACGAGGCCGGCTGCCCGATCACGATCGGCAGCGACAGCCACGCCGTCGTCGACCCCTTCGAGGAGCTGCGGGCACTCGAGATGCACGAGCGGCTGGCGACCGGCCGACGGGGTCACTGGACCGCCGCTGAGCTGCTCGACGTCGGCGCCCAGGGTGCGACCATCGCGGTCGGCGAGCCTGCTGACCTGGTCACCCTCGACACCCGCAGCCCGCGCACCGCAGGAACCGGTGCCGACGAGCACACGGCCGTCTTCGCGGCGACGGCGGCCGACGTCGTGCAGACCATGGTCGACGGCGAGGTGGTCTACACCCGCGCCGACGACGAGGAGATCGGGCGCGAGCTGGAGCAGGCGATCGGAGCATTGTGGCCACGACCCTGATCACCGGCATCGGCGAGCTGTTCACGGCCGATCCCCAGCTCGGCGTGCTCACCGACGCGGCGCTCGTGGTCGAGGGCGGCCGCATCGCCTGGATCGGCGCCGCCCACGATGCGCCCGCCGCCGACCAGCAGGTCGACGTCGGTGGCCGGGCGGTGGTCCCCGGCTTCGTCGACAGCCACAGCCACCTGGTCTTCGCCGGGGACCGGGCGCTGGAGTTCGCGGCCCGCATGGCGGGTGAGCCGTACGCCGCCGGCGGCATCCGCACCACCGTCGCAGCGACCCGCGCCGCCACCGACGAGCAGCTGACCGCGCACGTCGCCACCCTCGTCGCCGAGATGCGCCGCCAGGGCACGACGACGCTGGAGATCAAGAGCGGCTACGGCCTCACCACCCGCGACGAGGCCCGCAGCCTCGCCGTCGCCCGCCAGTTCACCGACCAGACGACCTTCCTCGGCGCGCACGTCGTCCCCACCGAGCACAGCAACGACGCCGACGCCTACGTCGCCCTGGTCACCGGTCCGATGCTCGAGGCAGCGGCGCCCTACGCCCGCTGGATCGATGTCTTCTGCGAGACCGGCGCCTTCGACGTCGACCAGGCCCGCACGGTGCTCACCGCCGGCGCGGCGCACGGGCTGAGACCCCGGCTGCACGCCAACCAGCTCGGCCCCGGTCCGGGCGTCCGCCTCGCCTGCGAGCTCGGTCTGGTCGCGGTCGACCACTGCACCCACCTCGCCGACGTCGACGTCGACGCGCTCGCCGACAGCGGCACGATCGCCACCCTCCTGCCCGGAGTGGAGTTCTCCACGCGCCAGCCCTACCCCGACGCCCGGCGGCTGATCGACGCCGGCGTCCGGGTCGCGCTGGCCACCGACTGCAACCCCGGCTCCAGCTTCACCAGCTCGATGCCCTTGTGCGTCGCCCTGGCGGTCCGGGAGATGGGGATGACGCCGGCCGAGGCCCTGGTCGCCGCCACGGCCGGTGGAGCCGCTGCCCTCGCCCTCGACGACGTGGGGGCGTTGGCGCCGGGCCTGCGGGCGGACCTGGTGGTGCTCGAGGCCCCGAGCCACGTCCACCTCGCCTACCGCCCCGGCGTACCCCTGGTCCGCGACGTCTGGATCGAGGGGCGACCGCTGTGAACCTCCGGGCCCTGTTCGGGGCAGCCCACCCCGGGCCGGCCGCCGCCGTCACGATCCTGGCCGGCCTCCTGGCCGTGGCCGGCGACCTCGCTCCGGCGGAGGTGGCCCTCGTCGTGGCCGCCGTGGCGACCGGCCAGCTCTCGATCGGGTGGTCCAACGACCTCCTCGACGCGGCCCGAGACCGCCAGGTCGGACGCACCGACAAGCCACTGGCCACCGGCCAGGTGGACGAGCGGACGGTCCGCGCGGCGTGTGCGCTGGCCGTAGTCGCCACTGTCGCCTTGTCGCTGCTGTGCGGACCGGTCGCCGGTCTCGCCCACCTGGCGACGGTCGCCTCCGGCTGGGCCTACAACCTGGGGGTCAAGGCGACGGCCTGGTCGTGGCTGCCGTACGCCGTCGCGTTCGGCGCGCTGCCCGTCTTCGTCCACCTGACCGGCGACCCGGACACCCTGCCCCCGCTTGGGCTACCCCTCGCCGGGGCACTGCTCGGTGTGGGCGCTCACCTGGTCAACGTGTTGCCCGACCTCGAGGACGACGCGGCGACCGGGGTGCGCGGACTGCCCCACCGGCTCGGCCCACGGTGGACGCCGGTCGCAGCGGTGACGGTCCTGGTGGGCGCGACGGTCAGCGTCGCTCTGGGCACCGACCCACCGCTCGAGCTGCTGGTGCCGGCCCTGGTGGTGGTCGCCGGACTGGCGCTCGTGGCCCTGATCGGGCGCGGGCAGGCGCCGTTCCGAGCGGCGGTCGGCATCGCCCTGGTCGACGTGCTGGTGCTGGTGGCAGCCGGATGACGACCGACGTCGACGTGCTCGTCGTGGGCGCAGGCCCGGCCGGAGCAACGGCAGCTCTGGCCGCCCGGGCGACGGCTCCCGGCCTGCGCGTGCTGATGCTCGACCGGGCCGACTTCCCCCGGGACAAGTGCTGCGGTGACGGCATCGCTCCGCAGGTCGTCGACGTCCTCGCCGAGCTCGGCGCCGAGAGCGTGGTGGACGGTTGGCAGCCACTGCGACGGCTCGAGCTCAGCGGCCACCGGCGCCAGGTCGAGGGCCGGCTGGACCGGCCGGTCTGGGTGGTCCCGCGTGAGGTCTTCGACGCGCGACTGGTGGCATGCGCGTGCCAAGCCGGCGCCGACCTGGTGCGCCACCGGGTGAGCGAGGTCCGCCGGGAGGAGGACCGCTGGGTCGTCGACGACCGCTTCACCTGCCGCGTCCTCATCGGCGCCGACGGTGCGCACTCCCTCGTCCGGGGGGTCGCCGGCCGACCGGCCCCCGGACCGATGGCCCTGGCTCTGCGCGGCTACGCACCCACCGACCCGAGCCGGCGCGGCGTCCAGGTCATCCGCTACGGCGCGCGCCGGCAGCCGGCGTACGCCTGGTCCTTCGACCGCGGCGACGGCCTGGCCAACGTGGGGTACGGCGAGCTCCTGGGCCACGGGACGCCGCCGACCCGCGCCCAGCTGCTCGAGCAGCTCGACGAGCTGCTGCCCGGCACGGTGGCTGCGGGCGATCGGTGGCGTGGGCACCACCTGCCGCTGTCGGGCTGGCGGTGGCACCAGCCCGACGGCTCGGTCCTGCTCGTCGGTGACGCGGCCGGACTGGTGAACCCGATGACCGGCGAGGGCATCTACTACGCCGTGGCGACCGGTCGTGCCGCCGGGCGGGCTGCGGCCGCTGCGGTGCTCCGCGACCGCCCGGAGGAGTCCGGCGCCGACCATCGCCGGGCCGTCCGGCAGCTGCTCGGGTGGCACCTGCGCCACACCGCCCTGGTCAGCCGGCTCTCACGGCGTCCCGGTGTCGTCGACGCCGGGATCCACGCCGCGCGACGCGACCCGCGCGTGTTCGACACCTTGCTCGAGATCGGGCTCGGCAACGGGCTCGTGACCCCCCGACTCGTCGGCGGCCTGGTCGGCGGCCTGGTCGCCGGCCTCCTCCCCGCACCCGCCTCCGAGCCCGCCTGACCTCGCCGCGACCGCCGCGACCGCCGCCATCACAAGAGGAGCACCGAGCATGCAGATCCTGGCCGTCCGCGGCGCCCTGCCCGACCACTGCTACCCGCAGGAGGAGATCACCGACGCCTTCGCGTCGGTGATCGCGCGCGGCGCCCGCCTCGACGAGCTCGTGCTGCGCCGCCTGCACCGCAACGCCGGGGTGCGGCAGCGTCACCTCGTGCTGCCGCTGGCGGCGTACGGCGACCTCGACGGCTTCACCGAGGCCAACGACCTCTTCATCGAGCACGCGGTCCAGCTCGGGGCGCGCGCCCTGCAGGACGCGCTCAAGACGGCCGACCTCACCCCGACCGACGTCGACCTGGTCGTCTCGGCGACCGTCACCGGACTCGCCGTTCCGTCGCTCGAGGCCCGCATCGCGGCCGTCGTCGGCCTGCGACCCGACGTGAAGCGCATGCCGCTGGTCGGCCTGGGCTGTGTGGCCGGCGCCGCCGGCATCGCCCGGCTGCGCGACTACCTCGTCGGACACCCGGGTCAGGTCGCCGCCCTCGTCGCCGTCGAGCTGTGCTCGCTCACGGTCCAGCGTGACGACATGTCCATGCCCAACCTGGTCGCGAGCGGCCTCTTCGGCGACGGGGCATCGGCCGTGGTGGCCCGCGGCGGAGACGCGGGGCCGGGCGCGGCCGCGGTGCTCGACAGCCGGAGCCGGCTCTACCCGGACTCCGAGCGCACCATGGGCTTCGACGTCACCAGCACGGGGCTGCGCATCGTCCTGGACGCGGGCGTGCCGAGCCTGGTCGACCGCTACCTGCGCGAGGACGTCGATGGCTTCCTCGCTGATCACGGGTTGAGCCGCGACGACATCGGGTGGTGGGTCTGCCACCCGGGTGGGCCCAAGGTCATCGAGGCGCTGCAGCGCTCCCTCGACGTCGCCCCCGACGCCCTCGAGCTGACCTGGCAGTCCCTGGCCAGGGTGGGCAACCTGTCGTCGGCCTCGGTCCTGCATGTCCTCGAGGACACCCTGCGCGAGCGGCCGCCGGCCCCCGGGTCCCACGGGGTCCTGCTGGCGATGGGTCCCGGTTTCTGCTCCGAGCTGGTGTTGCTGCGGGCGCCGGAGGAGGGGTCGGTGTGACCGGCTTGATCGCGTTCACGGTCCTGGTGGGGGTCGTCGGGCTCGAGCGGGTCGCGGAGCTCGTCGTCTCGGTGCGCAACGCCGCCTGGAGTCGTGAGCGTGGCGGCTTCGAGACCGGCCGCGGCCACTACCCCGTCATGGTCCTGCTGCACACCGGACTGCTGGCGGGGATGCTGGTCGAGGCCTACCTGCGCCGCCCCGACGTCGCGCCGGTGCTCG
Source organism: uncultured Actinomycetota bacterium (assembly GCA_963767915.1). Classification (GTDB taxonomy): domain Bacteria; phylum Actinomycetota; class Actinomycetes; order Propionibacteriales; family Nocardioidaceae; genus Nocardioides. Next base: position 341,365 of record CAVYFR010000004.1, on the reverse strand, counting down.
CCTGGTCGATGCTCGCGCTGGTGCTGGCCTCCCAGGCGCTGCGCTGGTGGTGCATCGCGACCCTGGGCCGGCAGTGGAACACCCGGGTCATCGTCGTCCCGGGCCTGGCCCCGGTGCGCTCGGGTCCCTACCGTTGGCTCTCGCACCCCAACTACGTGGCCGTCGTCGTGGAGGGCGTGGCGCTGCCGCTGGTGCACGAGGCCTGGATCACCGCGCTGGTCTTCACGCTCGCCAACGCGGTCCTCCTGACGGTCCGGATCCGGGTGGAGAACACCGCGCTGCGGGGGTTGGCCGGTGCGTGACCTCCTCGTCGTGGGCGGCGGCCCGATCGGCCTGGCCACCGCGCTGTACGCCGCCCGCGCCGGGCTCGACGTCGAGGTCCGCGAGCCGCGAGCCGGGGTCGTCGACAAGGCCTGCGGCGAAGGCCTGATGCCGGGCGCCGTGGCGGCGCTGGCCGGGCTCGGTATCGACCCGGAGGGTCGCCCGATCGCCGGCATCCGCTACCTCGACGGGCGCCGCGAGGCCGAGGCCCGCTTCCGGCACGGCCCCGGGCGCGGGGTCCGGCGGACGACGCTGCACCGAGCGCTCCTCGAGGCCGTTGCCGAGGCCGGAGTGCCGGTCGAGCCGACCGTGGTGCGCACGCTGGAGCAGCGCCCCGACCGGGTGCTGGTCGACGGCGACCCGGCCCGCTACGTCATCGCGGCCGACGGTCTGCACTCACCTGTGCGTCGGATGGTCGGGTTGGCGACCGACCGCCCCCGGGTGCGTCGCTTCGGGCTGCGCAGCCACGTGGACCTCGCGCCGTGGACGCCGTTCGTCGAGGTCCACTGGTCGCCGACGAGCGAGGCCTACGTCACGCCCGTCGGTGCTGGTCAGGTCGGCGTCGCCGTGCTCAGTGCCAGCCCCCGGCCCTTCGCCGCCCTCCTGACCGAGTTCCCTGCCCTGCGGGAGCGGTTGTCCGGCCAGGACCTCTCCGAGGTGCGGGGTGCCGGGCCGCTGCGCCAGCGCAGCCGTCGTCGGGTGGCCGGGCGGGTGCTGCTGGTGGGCGACGCCGCGGGCTACGTCGACGCCCTGACCGGCGAGGGGATCGCCCTCGGACTCGCCCAGGCGAGCGCGGCGGTCGACGCCGTGCGCCTGGGGCGGCCCGCGCGCTACGAGCGCGACTGGTGGCGGCTCGGTCTGCGCCACGACCTGCTCACCCGGGGTCTCCTGGTCGCCTCGCAGGTGGGCCCGGTGCGGTCACGACTGGTGCCGGCCGCGGCGCGACTCCCCCTCGTCTTCTCGGCCGCGGTCAACCAGCTGGCGCGGCCGGCATGACCGAGCTCGTGGTCCTGCTGGGGCCGGACGGGTCCGCTGTCGGCACGGCCGACAAGGCCGTCGTCCACCACACCGACACCCCGTTGCACCTGGCCTTCTCCTGCTACGTCTTCGACCGTGACGGCCGGTTCCTCCTCACGCGACGGGCCGCGACCAAGCGCACCTTCGCTGGCGTGTGGACCAACAGCTGCTGCGGCCACCCGGGTCCGGAGGAGCCGCTGGCCGACGCCGTACGCCGTCGCCTCGCGGACGAGCTCGGGATCGCCATCGAACCTCCACGGCTCGTCCTCCCCGCGTTCGCCTATCGCGCGGTCGCCGCGGACGGGGTGGTCGAGAACGAGCTGTGCCCGGTCTTCGTGGCCACCACGGCCCAGGACCCCAGCCCCGACCCGGCCGAGGTCGACGACTGGGCCTGGGTCGACTGGGCGGACTTCCGCGCCGACGTGCTGGCCGGCCGCCGGCCGATCAGCGAATGGTGCCGGGCGCAGGTGGCGGCCCTCCCCGAGGACCCGCTCGCTGCCGGCGCCCGCCCCGACTCGGAGCTCCCGCCCGCTGCCCGCCTCTGAGGGGGTGTGGGGATCCCCCGTCGGCCGGGGATCGCTCACCTGGGCGGCCGTCGCGACACCCGCCACGGTGAGGGAGTGTCTGCCCGGTCGGGTGTCGGCGCGGGAGAGGAAGCTCAGTAGCCGGAGGGCTTGCCGTCCTGCTCGAGCCAGGTGCGGAACAGGCCGGAGAGCTCCTCGCCGGAGACCTCCTCCGCCAGCGCGACCAGGTCCGGCGTGCGCACGCTGCCGTGCCGGTGACGAGCCGCCCACGTCCGCAGGAGCTCGGAGAAGTCCTCGGAGCCGATCCGCTCCCGCAGGACCTGCAGCGTCATGGCCCCGCGGTCGTAGACCGGCCGGCCGAACAGCTCGGCGGGGTCGGTGAACTCGGTGGGCGCCGGGCTCCACAGGTCGCTCGAGGCCGGCTCGGCGTAGAGATCGGCGAAGTGCTCGGCCGGGGTCCGACCACCGTGCGCGCTGTCCCACAGCCACTCGGCGTATGTCGCGAAGCCCTCCGCGAGCCACAGGTCGTGCCAGTCCTCGATCGTCACCGAGTTGCCGAACCACTGGTGCGCCATCTCGTGCACCAGCAGGTCGTCGCTGGCGGCGCGCGGGTAGAAGGGGCGGTTCTGGGTCTCGAGCGCGTAGCCGACGGTCGCGTCGTCGACCACGAAGCCGGTCGAGCTCGAAGGGGTAGGGCCCGAACAGCTCCTCCTGGAAGCGGAGCACCTCGGGCAGTGCCTCGCGCATCGCCGCGGTCGTCGTCGCGGCGCGGGTCGGCGTACGACCAGACCGGGATCTCGCGTCCGCTGACGGAGGTGATCGTCGAGCGGTAGGAGTTGAACCGCCCGATCGCGATGCTGGCGAGGAAGGTCGCCATCGGGTCCCGCTGCGCCACACCCAGGTGGTGCGTGCCTCGCCGCGGTCGCGCTCGACCAGGCTGCCGTTGGCCGCGGCCTTGACCGTGTTGGGCACGGTGATCCGGAAGGTGTAGGTCGCCTTGTCGCCTGGCGTGTTGTCCGACGGCAGCCAGGTCATCGCGCCGACCGGCTCCCCCAGGGCCACTGCGCCGTCGATCGTGCGGACCCAGCCCTCGGTGGAGCCGTCGGCGTCGGTGTACTCGTCGGGGACGCCGGCGTAGGCGACGCGGGTGGTGAAGATCCCCTCGACGGGTCTCGCCGGGGTGACGATCAGCTCGTGGCCCTTCCGCTTCCACGCGGCCGGCCGGCCCTCGACCTCGACCGAGCCGACGTCCAGCCCTTGGAGGTCGAGGTGGAAGGAGGCGAGTCTGCCCCTGGGCCCTGGCCCGGATCGTCGTGACCGCATCGAGCTCATTGGTCAGCGGCTGGTAGCGCAACCTGACGTCGTAGTGCCGGGTGTCGTAGCCGGCATTGCCCTGGCCTGGGAAGAGCGTGTCCGTCGGCCTTCGCCGCGGCCGGGGCCGCCGGTGATGCGAGCGCGCCCACGAGGAGGGCGGTCATCAAGACCTGGGGTCGCGCTCGGGAGGGCATGGCACCAAGGTCAGGCGCGGGTTACCCAGGCGGTCGATCCACCAACCGTCAACCGAATCGAGGAGCACTGATGACCAGCACCCCGAAGAGCCCCTGAGCGACGACGACATGACCACCACACCGCCGGCCGACCCGGAGCCCCCGGCCGACGCGGACTCGACCGACGCGGACGCGGACGGCACCGACGGGGGCGACGCTGACGGCACGGACGCCGACGGCACTGACGGCGACGCCTCCGACACCACGGACGGCGACGCGTCCTGAGCCTGGACCTCCTGACCGGCGATGCCCAGACCTTCATCGAGAAGATCTGGGCATCGCAGGTCCACCTCCACCGCACCGAGCCCGAGCCGCTCGTCGGGCTGCTGTCCCTGGCCGACGCCGATCACCTGCTGACCGCGACCGCGATCCGTACGCCATCGGTACGGCTGGCCCAGGACGGCGTGGTGCTGGCGGAGTCGTCCTACACCCGTTCGGCGACGCTGGCCGGCAAGCAGCTCAGCGGCCTGGTCGACCCGCGCAAGGCGCTCGCGTTGTTCGACGACGGCGCGACCATCGTCTTCCAAGGGCTGCACCGCTACTGGCCGCCGATCACCAGGCTGGTCGCCGAGTTCGAGCTCGAGCTCGGGCCACCCGTGCCAGGCCAACGCCTACCTCACCCCGCCCGCCGCCCAGGGCTTCGCGGTCCACTCCGACACCCACGACGTGTTCGTCTTCCAGACCGCAGGCACCAAGCAGTGGGAGGTGCACGCGCCCGACGGTGTCGAGGACGTGCTGCTCGAGCCGGGACTCTCGATGTACCTGCCGACCGGCACCCCGCACGCGGCCCGCGCCCAGGACGTCGGTCTCGCTGCACGTCACGATCGGCATCAACCAGCTGACCTGGCGCGGCCTGGTCGGTCGCGCCGTGCGGGGCGCGCTCGCGGAGGTCCCGGACGAGCACCTGCCCGCCGGACGGTGGGACCAGGCCGACCATCGGGACGACGTCGCGCGTCAGCTGGCCGCCCACCTCGAGGAGCTGGCCGGCGCGGATCCGCGCGCTCGACCCCGCCGACGCCGTGACCGAGGAGGTACGCCGCTTCCTGACCACCCGTCCGCCGCGGCTCCACGGGCGGACTCGTCGACCGCGCCCGGCTCGAGCGGCTCGACGACGACACGACGCTGGTCCGCCGTCCTGGCCACCCGTGCGTGCTCCACCCCCACGGCGGCCGTCTCGAGGTCCTGCTGGGGGACCGCTCCCTCGACGTGCCGGGCTGGCTCCGGCCGGCCCTGGAGGAGGTGCGCTCGCGCGCTGAGCTGCGCCCCGCCGACCTCGCCGAGCACCTCGACCCGCAGAGCCGGCTGGTGCTGTGTCGCCGGCTGGCCCGTGAGGGGCTGCTCGAGATCCGGCCGGCGTGAGCTTCCGTTGCTCGGGTGCGAGCGGGCTCCGTGACGAGTCCCTGGCCGGCACCGCCTCGACCGTGCGGGCCTTCCTGCTCGTCGAGCACCCCGGGTCGTGGGGTGTCGAGGCCCTGCGCGACGCCCGGCTCCCCGACGGCATCGCGCCGGACCTGCGGACGGCGGCCGCGGCCGCCGGAGTCCGGGTGCTCCTGGTCCGCCGGCCGGGCCGGGCGCGGGTGGCGGCCCCGGGGACCACGATCTTCGCGGCGTACGCCGACTCGGGGGCCTCGTGGTTCGAGCAGAGCGTGCTCACCGACCTGCACGACGTCCTCGACCTCGACCTCGCGGCCCTGCGCGCCGGGCGTTCGCTGGGTCTGACGCCGCGCGAGGACCCCTTGCTCTGCGTCTGCACGCACGGCCGGCACGACGCGTGCTGCGCCGAGCAGGGTCGTCCGGTGGCCGCGGCGCTCGCCGAGGCGCACCCCGAGGAGACCTGGGAGGTCAGCCACATCGGCGGAGACCGCTTCGCGGGCAACCTGTTGGTGCTCCCCCACGGCCTCTACTACGGACGGCTCGACCCGGCCTCGGCGATCGCCGTCGCCGGTTCGGCGCTCACCGGACACCTCGACCTCGACCACTTCCGGGGCCGCTCGTCCCACGCCATGCCGGTGCAGGCCGCCGAGATCGCGCTGCGTCGTCGGCTGCAGGAGACGCGCGACGCGGCGCTCACCTTCCTCGGGGCGACCTCGGTGGGCGACGTGGTGCGCGCCGGGTTCGCGGTGGCGGGCGCGAAGTACGAGGTCACCGTGCGGACCTCGCCAGGCGCAGCTGCCCAGCTGACCTGCCGGGCCGTGCGTGAGAGTGCCCCGCCCGTGCACGAGGTCGTCGAGATCCGACCTGGGTCGGATGCGGCGGCGCCGCACCAGCCGTAGCGTGCGGACCGTGAGCTCGACGACGTCCGACCCCACCGCCCAGCGGTTCGAGCACATGAGCTTCCTCGGCGGCGACAGCCTGCCGCCCGTGGACCTGACGGGGTTGCCGCCCGGGCCCCGGTGGCCGGTGCTGGCCCAGTCGGCGGCCCTGCTGCGTTTCCGGCACCGGTTCCACCCCTACCTGCACCGGACCTACGGCGACGTCTACACCGTCCGGCTCATCCCCGGCGGGCGGCCGCTGGTGTTCTTCACCCGGCCCGAGCACGTCAAGGAGATCTTCGCGGGCGACCCCGAGGTGTTCCACGCCGGGAAGGGGAACTCGATCCTCGGCCCGATCATGGGTGAGCACTCGCTGCTCCTCCAGGACTCTGCCGAGCACAAGCGTGCCCGCAAGCTCCTGATGCCGGCGTTCAACGGCCAGGCCCTGCGGACCTACGAGGCGCTGGTCGGTGAGCTGGCTCGCGCCGAGGTGTCGACCTGGGTGCCGGGTGCCGAGCTGCGGGCGCTGGACCGGATGAACGCGTTGACGCTCGAGGTCATCCTTCGGGTCGTCTTCGGTGTCACCGACGAGGCCCGCCTCGCGGCCCTGCGACCCCGCGTCACGGCGACCGTCGACGTCTCCCCGATCGTCCTGTTCGGGTGGGGCTACCCCTGGCTGCAGAAGGTCGGGCCGTGGAAGCGGACGGTTGACAACCAGTACGCGCTCGACGACCTGATGTACGCCGAGATCCGCGAGCGCCGCTCCGCGCCCGACCTCGACCGGCGTACCGATGTGCTGTCCCGGCTGCTGCGGGTCGAGCCCGAGGGCGGTGGCGGGGCGGGCGACGAGCTGAGCGACACCGAGCTTCGCGACCAGCTGGTCACGCTGCTGCTCGCGGGTCACGAGACCACGGCGTCCGCTCTCGCGTGGGCGCTCCACGAGCTCGGCCGCTCACCCGCGCTGCTGCGCCGCTCGCAGGAGGCGGCCGACGCCGATGACGCCTCGGGCGCCGAGTGGCTCGACGCGGTGATGAAGGAGTCGCTGCGGCTGCACCCGGTGATCCCGCTGGTGATCCGCACCGTGATGGAGCCGGTGAGGATCGGCGGCGTCGGCATCCCCGCGGGTGCGTCGGTGGCGCCGTCGATCATCGTCTCCCACCAGCGCTCCGAGAGCTTCCCGGACCCCGAGGTCTTCCGGCCCGAGCGCTTCCTCGGCCAGAACCCCGCTCCGCACACCTGGATCCCCTTCGGGGGTGGGGTCCGGCGGTGCATCGGCGCCGGCTTCTCCCTGATGGAGGGGGTGGCGGTGCTGCGGGAGGTCCTGCGGTCCTACGACGTGAGCGCCGTCGGCGCCGACGTACCGAAGGTCCGCAACATCACCTCGGTCCCACGAGGCGGTGCGCGGATCCAGGTCACTTCGCGACGCTGAAACCCCTCGCACCGCGGAGCGCGAGGTGCGACGATCGGCCGCTGTGACCTGGGCCGACCGCCTCCGCGCGCTGCGGATCGACACCACCCCGTGGCGTGCGTCCCGCGACTTCCGGCTGCTGCTCGGCGCCGGCACGGTCTTCTACTTCGGCGCGATGGTCAGCTACGTCGCGATCCCCTACCAAGTCTACACGCTCACGGGCTCGAACTTCGCGGTCGGCGCGATCGCCCTCGTCGAGCTGGTCCCGCTCATCGTGTTCGGGTTGTACGGCGGTGCGCTGGCCGACCACGTCGACCGACGCCGGCTCCTCATCGGGTGTGGGATCGCTCAAGCCGTCTTCACCGGGGTGCTGGCGGTCAACGCCTTCCGTGACGAGCCGAGCGTCGCGCTGATCTTCGTCGTGTCGGCGTTCCTGGTCAGCTCCTCGGCGATGCAACGACCCTCGCGCGAGGCCCTGATGCCGCGCACGGTCACCCACGCCCAGATCCCGGCCGCCCAGGCGCTGACGAGCCTGGGCATGCAGGGCGGTGTCCTCGTCGGACCCGCGGTCGGTGGTCTGTTGGTGGCCTACGTCGGCATCGGCTGGTGCTTCGTCGTCGACATCGCGGCGCTGCTCATCGCCACCGGGATGTACGTCGTCATGGGCTCCTACCCGCACCGCGCCGAGACCACCCCACCGAGCGTGAAGGCGATCGGCGAGGGCATCCGCTACGCCACCCGGCGCCGCGACCTGCTCGGCACCTACCTCGTCGACATCGTCTGCATGCTGCTCGCGATGCCGGTCGTGCTCTTCCCCGCGCTCGTCGAGGAGGTCTTCGAGCGGCCCGAGCTCCTCGGGTTGCTCTACTCCGCCGAGACCGTCGGCGCCCTGGTGGCGACGGCGCTCTCGGGCTGGACGGCCAGGGTGCACCACCACGGCCGGGCGATCGTGCTGGCGGCGGCGGCGTACGGCCTGTTCGTGGCGCTCGCGGGCCTGATGCCGAGCTTCTGGCTGGTCGCAGTGTTCCTCGCGCTCGCCGGCTCGGCCGACATGATCTCGGGGGTCTTCCGGGGCACGGTCTGGAACCAGACGATCCCCGAGGCCATGCGCGGTCGGCTCGCCGGGATCGAGATGCTGTCCTACTCCGTCGGGCCGATGGGCGGCCAGGTGCGGGCCGGGATCACCGCCGACCTGTGGTCGGTGCGCGGGGCGATCACCAGTGGTGGTCTGGCCTGCGTCGCCGGCGTCACCCTGACCGCCCTGTGGCTGCGCGACTTCTGGTCCTACGACGCGCGCACCGACGAGCACGCCGTCGCTGAGCGCGCGGCGCGGAGCGAGGCCGGGGAGAGCTGACCTCGTGCTGGGGGCCTGCCGGGCGGCGGTGGGCTGTACAGGGTTTCGGAGCGACGGTTCCTGTAGAGCTCACCGGGTGCCGCCGCAGATCCTGTGCCATGCACCGCCGCTCACGCCGCACGCCCCGGCTCGACGGTCTCGGCGACGGCCTCGAAGAGGTCGCAGTGGTCGAGGTAGTCCTCGCGCGCGACCGAGCAGGTCAGCGTGAGGCCGGCGCCCTCGAGCAGCCAGGACCACTGGTCGCAGAGCACGTCGACCAGCCCCACCCGGTGGGCGAAGCGGTGGTAGGCGACCTCGTGGTCCCCGAGCCAGAAGGTGTCGGCGTCCTCGAGCTCGAAGTCCGGCAGCACCCGTGCCAGCTCGGAGACCGCCTGCTCCCGCCACGACGCCAGCGACTCGGGAGGTGGGCAGAGCAGGGCCGTGTGCAGCGTCAGCTCGGGCCGGTAGCCGCTCGAGGGCAGGTGCGGCGAGCGCGCCGTGACCAGCACTCCGTGGGCCGGGTCGCGGCGTCGGGTCCACGAGGTGGGGATCGAGACGAGGGAACGGTCGGTCATGCCCGGGAGCCTCGCCGTGCCGACGTACGCCGAAACCGGGGGCGCGTCAGCCTCTGGACAGGAGCGTGACGCCGTGGCAGCCACGGCGTTGTGGGGGTGTGCGACGCCCCCTCCTGCTCACCCTCCTCGCCGTGCTGACCACCGCGCTGCTCCTCACCACGGCGCCGACCAGTCCGGCGTCGTCGGTCGCCGCGGCGCGGCTGCCGGTCGCGACCCCGACCGTCACGCCGATCCCCGACGGGCTCACCGACCGTCCCTTCGTCGGGCTGCTGGAGGTGCCGAAGGGCTACGTCGAGGAGGAGTTCCTGGTCAGCGGCACGGCCCAGCCCGCCGGCGGTCCCGTGGTGCTGGCCGACGGTGCGGTGCCGGAGGGGTGGGCCGAGGACCTGCCGCCCCTGCCCTACACCGCGCGAATGGTCGTCGTGCGGCCCCAGGACCCGCGTCGCTCCAACGGTGCGGGTGTCGTGACCTGGCACAACGTCACCTTCGGTCACGACATCGGTGAGTGGTTCAACGTCGGGCGTGAGGTCCTCACCGACGGGTGGACCTACGTCGAGGTGAGCGTGCAGCCGGCGTCGATGCCGGCGCTCAAGGCCTACGACCCGCTCCGCTACGCCGCGGTGAACCTGCCCGGTGACGCCTACGCCTACGACATCTACAGCCAGGTCGCGCAGGCGCTGAGGGCCGACGGGCTCCGGACCCTCGTCGCGCTGGGCGCCAGCCAGTCGGGGACCGCGCTCAACAACTACCTGCGGCACGTGCAGCCGCGCTACGAGCAGGTCTACGACGGCTTCCTCGTCGCCGTCGCGAACGGCCAGGACCCGGAGGTCGACCGGCCGGTGATCCGGCTGCTCTCGGAGAGCGAGATCGACGGCAGCTCCGCCAGCCCCGACAGCCGGCGCTACCGCCAGTGGGAGGTCGCCGGCGCCGCGCACGGGAGCAAGGCCGACTTCGACTACATCGGCGCGCAGGAGACCCGAGACCTCGGCGTCGACCTGGTCGGTCCGCTCGCCAACGACCACGCGCCGTTCGGCACCTCCAGCTGCCTGGTCAACCGCTTCCCGGCCCACCAGCCGCACGACGCGGCGCTGGCGGCGCTGCTGCGCTGGATCCGGTCCGGCGAGGCGCCGCGACGCCACCCACGGGTCGAGGTCGAGGGCGGCACGATCGTCCGTGACGGCCGGGGCAACGCGATCGGCGGGATCCGCTACCCGGCCATCGCCGTACCGACCGCGACCTACAACCGCACCGGCGACTGCACCGCCCTCAACGGCCGCACCGAGCCCTTCGGCAAGGCCCTGCTGAAGAAGCTCTACCCGACCCGAGGCGCCTACGAGCGCGAGGTCGCCGCCGCCGTCCGCACCGCCCGGCGCGCCGGCGTGCTCACGTCGTACGACGCCCGGGACGTCCTGCGCTGACCGCGCGCTTGATGTAACACGCCGTTCCCTGCTCTGCCACGCCGCCGCAGTGGCGTGGAGGAGCGGCAGACGGCGTGTTACATGCGGCTCAGCGGATGGTGCCGACGCCCGGGACGAGCGGCAGGTCGAGGGCGGTGACCCAGCCCGGCGGCAGGTCGTTGACGGCGGGGACCGCGTTGAGCGCGCGCAGGCCGGTGGCCAGGCAGCCGGCGACGGCGGGCGAGCGGCCGGAGCCGTCGGTGAAGCGGAAGGCCGTCTCCTGGCTGATCGACGGCGAGCCGTCGATGTCGACGCGGTAGACGTCGTCGCCGGAGCCCGAGGGCCAGTCGGGAGCGGCGTCGAGGCCGATCCGGTTCACGTGCTCGAGCGGTGATCGACCTCGCGGCCCTGGTAGACGCCGTTGATGGTGAAGCGGATCGCGGCGACGTTGCCGGCCTCGATCACGCCCTTGGCGGTCTTGCGGTCGTCGGGCGTCACCCACTTCTCCCAGGTGGTGGTGATGTCGTCGAGCTCGATGCCGACGGCGTGCGCGATCATCGGCACCGTCGCGCCCCACGCCATGATCAGCAGGTCGGGGATCTCGAGCAGCGGGGTGAACGTCGGGGGCCGGCCGATCCCCATCTCGTCCTCGTAGTCGCCCTCGTAGTCGGTGTAGTCGAGCAGCTCCGAGGCGCGCACCGAGTCGACCCGGCCGCACAGCCCCATCAGCGTCAGCGGGAACAGGTCGTTGGCGAAGCCCGGGTCGATGCCGGTGGTGAAGCAGGACGCGCCGCCGGCCTCGCACGCCTCGGTGATCGGGTCGATCCAGTTGCGGCGGGTTCTGCGTCATCGTCGGCCACACCCACGGCGTCATCGCGGTCGAGCAGACGTCGATGCCGGCGCGCAGGAACGCCGACATCACCCGGATGTTCTCGTCGGCGTGCTGCGCGGTCGGGCCGTAGTGCACGAGCGCGTCGGGCGTCAGCGCGACAGGTCCTCGACCGAGTCGGTGGCGAGCACGCCGGTCGGCGCGGCGAGGCCGCAGATCTCGCGCGGCGTCCTTGCCGACCTTGTCGGGGTTGCTCACCCCGACCCCGACGAGCTCGAAGACCGGGTGGTCGACCATCTCGGCGATCACCATCTTGCCGACGACGCCGGTGCCCCAGACGACGATCCCGCTTCTTCACCGAGTCAACAGTCATCGGTCGAACGCCTCTCTCACGTCGTCCTCGCTCAGCCCGTAGTCGGCGAGGTCGTAGGTGTGCGACGGCGCCTTGCCGCCCTGCTTGGCCTCGCGGTCGGTCTCGACGACCGCCCGCTCCACCTCGTCGGTCCAGTCGAGCCCGAACGCCTCGTAGACCCGGCGCGCGGTCCCGACCTGGTCGCGGACCAGGTCGGCGAAGGCGATGTCGATGAACTGGGCCTGGTCGTAGGCCGGCCGCGCGTCGTGGAAGGCGTGGTAGGCCCGCGACCAGAGGTCGAGCTGGGTGCGGCCGATGGTGGCGGCGTCGTACGTCGTGGAGTGGCCCACCGTCGTCTCCGCCGACAGCGAGCACGAGGAGGCGATGCACACCGCCGGCTCGCGGTGGGTGTAGACGACCAGGGCGTCGGGGTAGACGGTCATCAGCGCGTCGAGGGCGGTCATGTGCGAGGGGTTCTTGAGCACCCACCGCTTCTCCGGGTCGTTGAGCCCGACCAGCTGGAGGTTCTGCTTGTGCCGCGCGTAGGCGTCGGTCCAGTCCTGCTGCCGAAGCCACTCGGTGTAGCGCGGGATGTTGGCCAGGGACTCATACGAGTTGGACTTGCCGGTCTGGCGCAGCAGCCGCCAGCACTCCTCGACCGTCGTGGCGTCCATGTAGTGGATCCCCATGAACTCCGGGCTCTCGACGTGGTGCGCGGCGAAGCCGGCCTGCATGGCCGCGAAGATCGGGTCGTCGTCCCACGTCTCGCGCGGTGGCCGCGGCTGCGGCACCTGGGTCAGCCACATCTCCAGGCCCTGTGCCATCGGGTCGGCGTGCAGCAGCCGGTGCAGGATCGTGGTCCCGGTCCGCGGCAGGCCCATGAGGAAGATGGGCCTCTCGATCCGTACGTCGGCGTGCTCGGGGTGCCGGGCGAAGGCGGCCGTCGTGAGCAGCACGCCCACCAGCGCGCTCTTGACCTCGCTGCGCTGGAAGTAGTTGCCGCGCGGCGTCAGCCCCGCCTCCGGGGAGGCGAGGTCGTCGACGAGGACCCGCAGCCCGTCCTCGTGCGCCGTGCCTCCGACGTCGGTGAGCCCGGTCGTGCGCACCGCGGCCGCGAGGATGTCGTCGTAGGAGCCGACGTCGGGACGCTCCCGGGTCATGATGTTGTCGCTCATGACGCGGCCGCCCACGAGGGGCTCGGGGTCAGCAGCTGTCGGACCCGTACATGTCGACGCTGGGGTTCTTGATCCGGTAGCCGCCATACTCGGCGCTGCCCCCGCCACCCTGCTGCGACCAGCCCACGAGGACCTGGTCGTCGGCCTTCTGCACCTCGAGCTTGGGGTTGCGGCTGGCGTCGTCGTAGGGGCAGTCGGTCTTGTCGGAGGCCACGGTCCGCCAGGAGCCCTTGCGTTTGAACTGCATCTTCACCGACGCGGTCTCGCCGCTGACGGCGAGCACGAAGCGCACCGGCTTCGAGCCGATCCTGACGGTCTTCGTCACGAGGGTCTCGGCGGCAGCCGGGGCCGGCGGGACGGCGGAGAGGAGCAGACCGGACATCGCCAGGGCGACGGCGGCACGGCGGGCACTGAGGTGCATGGCACTGGGCTGCATGGCACTGCCTTTCGGGGCGGCCGCCGAGCCGGCGGAGGAGTCCCGATCGTCGTCTCGCGGGGCGATCCATGTCAACGCTCTCCGGCCGGTCGTCGTCAGTCGTGGAACTCGCCGCAGTCGACCGTGAGCATCTGCCCGGTCACGGCCGAGGCGAGGTCGCTGGCGAGGAAGAGGGTCGCGCGAGCGACCTCTTCGGAGGACGCGAGTCGCTTGAGGTCGGTCGGCGCGGCCTTCTCGGCGTACACCTCGTCGTGGGTCTTGTTCTCCACGGCGCCGAGGAAGTCGAAGTAGCCGCGGTTGACGTCCTCGTAGATGTAGGACGGCGCCACGCTGTTGACGCGGATGCCGCGCGGGCCGAGCTCGGTGGCCAACGAGGAGGCGAGGTGCTCCAGGGCCCCCTTGGAGAGCTTGTAGCCGGCGTACTCCGGCTGGGAGCTGAAGGCCACGCACGAGTTGAGCATGATGATCGAGCCCTTGGTCTCCGCGAGGGCGTCGGCGAACAGCGCCGCGATCCGCAGCGGGGCGAAGACGTTGGTCTCGTTGACCTTGGCCAGCTTGACCGGGTCGATCTGGGTGATCGGGTCCATCGGCGGGATCGCGAAGGCGTTGTTGATGACGCAGTCGACGCGGCCGAACGCCGCCAGCGTCTGGTCGCGCAGGTTGGTCCGGGACTCCTCGTTGCGCACGTCGGTGACGACCGGGACGACCTTCACGTCGTACGGCGCCAGCTCGGCCCGCAGCTCCAGGAGCCGCTCCTCGGTGCGGCTGGCGATCACGAGGTCCGCGCCCATCTTGGCGGCCTCGTGCGCCAGCGAGCGGCCCAGGCCCGGACCGATGCCCGAGATCACCACGACCTTGCCCTGCAGGAGGGGGACGGCCTGGTAGCGCTCCTCGATCGAGGTGTCGTGGGCCGCTGCGTAGCCGAGCTCCGAAGTCATGGCGGCAGACTAGAACGTGTTTCAGTTTTGGTCGAGTGGGGGTGCAACCCCGGTGGTCGAGCTGGTCGAGACCCGGCAATCCCGGTGGTCGAGCTTGTCGAGACCCGGCAATCCCGGTGGTCGAGCTCGGCGAGACCCGGCAACCCCCGGTGGTCGAGCTTGTCGAGACCCGGCAACCCCCGGTGGTCGAGCTTGTCGAGACCCACTGAACAAGCACGCTACCCGCGACCACTGAGGTCGCTGCCCTGCGCATCTCGTGGGGTCTCGACAAGCTCGACCATCGGTGGATCGCTCGACCATCGGTGGATCGCTCGACCATCGGTGGATCGCTCGACCGGCGGTGGATCGCTCGACCGGTGGTGGATCGCTCGACCGGCGGCGGTCGGTCAGCTGATCATGCGGCGCGCGACGGCGCGCTGGCGAGCGGCGATGCGCGCGGCGTACTCCTCGGGGGTGATCGGTGCGAAGTGCGGGAGGTGCTGCTCGACCTCGGCGAAGGGCACGACCTCGAGCGTGGGGCCGTCGGCCTCCTGGGTGAGGTCGCGCTCGAGCCGCTGCCAGCGCAGCATCATCGAGCCGGTGCGGTGGCCGGTGGTCTCGAGCCAGTTGGCGATGCCGGGGTTCTGCTCGCTGATGACGACGCGGATCTTGCCGTCGGGGTCGGTGACGGCCTGGGCCTTGGTCAGCGAGGTCTGATGGGTCTCGTAGTCGGTGGAGGCGTACCAGTCCGAGCCGATCTGGATGCCCTGGTAGGAGCAGTCGACGCACTCGGGGACGGTGAGGATGATCGCCTGGTCCTCCTCGAGCTCGTAGTGGCCGATGCTGCTGCGCTGGCTGGCGAGGCCGCCGGGCGTCGATTGCGGCGGGGTCAGGGTGTTGACCGGCTCCTTGTACTGGAAGAAGTGGGGGAAGGCGAACCACGTCTGGATCGAGCCGACCAGGCTGCGCGCGGCGACGTCGTACTTCTTGCGCAGCGTCGCCTCGGTCAGCTCCTTGGCGGGCCGGCCCAGCGTGTCGGGACGCTCGATGGTGAGCGTCCCGCGCTCCTCGGTGTCCCA
This sequence comes from uncultured Actinomycetota bacterium, assembly GCA_963767915.1. Classification (GTDB taxonomy): domain Bacteria; phylum Actinomycetota; class Actinomycetes; order Propionibacteriales; family Nocardioidaceae; genus Nocardioides. The sequence continues at coordinate 326,203 of CAVYFR010000004.1, read as the reverse complement.
GTCGTTGAAGACCTCCCGGACGATCATCGTCTTGGCGCCCGGCTCGGCGGTGTAGCGGAACTCAAAGGTGCCGTCGGGGCGTACGTCGAGCTCGCGGTCGTCGAAGGCCATCAGCGAGGTCGCAGCGGAGTCGGCGGTGTAGGTCCCGCCCATCACCTGGAAGCTGAGGTCGGCCGAGGTGCCGCGGCGGCCGCGGACGACGTACTCCACGCCCTCGCGAAGGAAGGCGTTGAAGTAGACCGCGTCGGGGTTGTCGAGGCCCTGCCGGGAGAACTGGTGGGTCGGGTTGACGAACAGCGGCCGGTCGAGGTCGTAGTCGAAGGCCATCTGCATGGCCATCCGGATCCGGCCCGAGAGGTAGTCGTAGCCCTCCAGCCGGTCGGCCTCGGTCCGGATGAAGGGCGCGTTGGCGATCAGCTCCTCGGCCTCAGCGATCGCGTCCTGCAGCGGCTGGGTCAGCCCGAGTGATGCACTCACGTGGCTGCCTCCGGTGGTTGAGGTGCGAGCGGAGCGAGCCTCGAGACCATTCTCAGGCCACCTTGCTGATGATGCTGGTCGGCGTACTTGTTCAGCGCGTCGACCTTCGTCTGCAGCGGCTCGGGGTCGGGACCCATGATGTAGGGGATGCGGAAGCCGACGATGCAGTCGGTGACGCCCTTGTCCTCGAGGCGCTTGATGCCGTCGAGGTCGTAGGCGTCGTAGGAGATGACGTGGATCTCGAAGTCGTCGCGGGTGTCGCCCTCCTCCGTGCGGATCTCGGCGAGCCGGGTGAGCAGGCGGTCGAGCTCCTCGCCGTCGCCGCCAGCGTGCATCCAGCCGTCGCCCTTGAGCACGGCGCGGCGCAGCGCGGCGTCGGCGTGTCCGCCCACCAGGAGCGGGATCTTCGACGGCGCCGCGGGGCACTGCTTGAGCTCGTCGATCTGGTAGAAGTCGCCGTCGTAGGAGAAGAACTCGCCGGTCGTCAGGCCGCGCAGGATGTCCATGCACTCGTCCATCCGCTTGCCGCGCCTGGCCCAGTCGACCTGCAGGTTGGCGAAGTCCTCGGGCCACGGCGAGATGCCGACGCCCAGGCCGAGGCGGCCGTTGGAGAGGAAGGCCAGGCTGCTCGCCTGCTTGGCCACCAGCACCGGCGGACGTACGGGCAGCTTGAGCACGAACGGCGTGAGCCGCAGCGTCTTCGTCACCGCGAACAGGTGCGCGCAGAGCACCATCGTCTCGATGAACTCCTTGCCGTCGAGGAAGGCGCGGTCCCCGGTGTCGGTGTAGGGGTACTTCGAGTCCGACTCCTTCGGGTAGATCAGGCTGTCGGCCACCGTCATCGAGGTGTAGCCGGCGGCCTCGGCCGCCTGCGCCAGCGGTGCGTAGAACGTCGCCTGGGTCATCGCCTCGGCGTAGGTGAACCTCATCTGGGCCTTCCGGTTGCCCCCTCGCGGCGGTCGCCGGTCATGGAGGAGTGAGCGAATCGAGCGTGGTGCCGGTTCTTCGCGTCTCGAAATATAGAACGTGTTCCAGTTTTCTGCCAGGCTGCGCACGTGGACCTGCAGCAGCTCTCCGACCGTGCCGAGATCACCGACGTGCTGACCCGCTACACCCGCGCCATCGACACCGGCGACTGGGACAAGCTCGACACCGTCTTCACTCCCGACGCCGCAGATCAACTACGTGGAGTCCGGGGGGATCGAGGCCGGCTTCGCCGAGGTCAAGCCGTGGCTGGCCGAGATGCTGCCGGCGTTCTTCCCGAAGCGGATGCACACGCTGGGCCAGCTCGACATCGCGGTCGCCGGCGACGAGGCGACCTGCTCGGCGTACTTCCACAACCCGATGCCGATGGACGACGGGCACGGGCGGGGAGAAGATCGTCGAGGTCGGTGGGATCTACCACCACACCCTGGTGCGCACGCCCGAGGGCTGGCGCAGCCGCAGCCTGCACGAAGAGGTCGTCTGGAAGCGAGGGCATCTGAGCCATGCCGCAGCTGAGCCCCGAGGAGCTGGAGAAGCGGCGCAAGGCGCTGGCCCAGCCGACCACGGCGAAGGTCATCAAGGTGATGGCCCGCGCCCAGACCAAGGTCTTCAAGCTGACCAACGGTCGGATCGGGTCGAAGTGGCGGATCGGCGCGGGCTTCCGCAAGCCGGTGCCGACGCTGCTGCTCGACCACGTCGGGCGCAAGAGCGGCACGGCGTACACGACCCCGTTGCTCTACCTCGAGGACGGGCCGGACCTGGTGATCGTCGCGTCGCAGGGCGGTCTGCCGAAGAACCCGCAGTGGTACGCCAACCTCGAGGCGTCAGCCCGGAGACGCAGGTGCAGGTGCGGCAGGAAGGCGTACGCCGGGTGCGGGCGCACACCGCGACGCCGGACGAGCGCGCCGCGCTGTGGCCGCGGCTGGTCGACGCTCTACGCCGACTTCGACGTCTACCAGCAGTGCACCGACCGGGTGATCCCGGTGGTCGTCCTCGAGCCTCGCTGACCCACCGTCTGACCCAACCCCTGATCGACGCGGCACAATGGAGGCGTGTCCGACCCCCTCGAGCCCAGCGAGCGCCACCCCGTGGTCGTTCGGGCTGGCTGCCCTGGTGGGGGTCGGCCTCGCGGTCGGGGCTGATCCTGGGTGGTGCGCGCTGGCGGCGACGAAGGTGCTCGGGGTCGGCGACGCGGCCGAGCACGACCTCCGAGTCCGACGGCGGCGAGACGATGTTCCTGCCGCGTCCGACCAAGACCACCGAGACCGCGACCTTTGAGCCGCTGCCGTCGGTGAGCAGCGGCAACCAGCCGCTCGCGCCGACCACGACCCGCGCCCCGGCGACCGGCGTCTCGCTCTCCGCCTCGCAGACCGAGGTGGGACCGATGGAGCAGATCGACCTCACCGGGGTCTACCCCGGCAGGCGAGGGGTCGATCCTGCAGGTGCAGCGCTTCGACGGCGGCAGCTGGCAGGACTTCCCGGTGACGGCGTCGGTGAGCAACGAGACCTTTGCGACCTACGTCCAGACCGGCCAGCTCGGGGTCAACCGCTTCCGCGTCGTCGACATCTCCTCGGGCGAGGAGTCCAACGAGGTCCGCGTCACCGTCGGCTGACCGGGGTCGTGGGTCGACCGCAGGCGGGTTCGCTCAGTCAGGGATCCAGTCGAAGGTGTCGGGGTCGGGGCCGCGACGGCCGTCCTCGCCCCGGTCGAGGGCGCTGATCGCGCCGACCTCCTCGGGGGTCGAGGGTGAAGTCGAAGATCGCGAAGTTCTCGCGCATCCGCTCCTGGTTGACGGTCTTCGGGAAGACGATGTCGCCGCGCTCGACGTGCCAGCGCAGGGTGACCTGCGAGGGGGTGCGGCCGTGCGCCTCGGCGATCGCTCGTGATCGTCGGGTCGTCGAGCACCGCGCCCTGGGCGATCGGCGACCACGCCTCCACCTCGACGCCGTGCTTGCGCGACCCGGCAGCGGGCGGCCTCGTTGCCGAAGTAGGGGTGCACCTCGATCTGGTTGACGACCGGGATCACCCCGGTCTCCTCGACGATCCGGTCGAGGTGGGCGGGCTGGAAGTTCGAGACGCCGATCGGAGCGGGCGCGGCCGTCGGTGGTGAGCTCGGTCATCGCCTTCCAGGTCGAGACGCAGTCGCCGTCGTACCTCGTCGGCAGCGGCCAGTGCATCGAGGAACAGGTCGACGTGGTCGAGGCCGAGCTTGGCCAGCGACTCCTCGAAGCTGCGGCGCACGTCGTCGGGGCGGTGGTTGGTGTTGTTGAGCTTGGTCGTGATGTAGAGCTCCTCGCGCGGGACCGACGAGCTGGCTACGGCCTGGCCGACGCCCTCCTCGTTGCCGTACATCTGCGCGGTGTCGAAGTGCCGGTAGCCCACCTCCAGCGCCGTGGTCACGACGTCGGCGGTCTCCTCGGGCGGGACCTGGAACACCCCGAAACCGAGCTGCGGGATGGTCGTCTGGTCGTTGAGCGTGATGTCGGGAACCGTCATGTCCTCGACACAACCACCCCAGGTCAAGGACGTCGAGGGAGGATGCTCCGGTGGAGTTCACCGACTACGACACCCGGCTGGCGGCGTACGCCGTGGTCGTCCGCGACGAGCAGATCCTGCTCTCGCTGTGGAACGAGGGCCCGACGCCGCAGTGGACGATGCCGGGCGGCGGGGTCGACTGGGCGGAGACGCCCGCCGAGGGCGCCGTGCGGGAGGTGCGCGAGGAGACGGGGTACGACGTCGAGCTCGTGCGGATGCTCGGCATCGACGTCAACCTGGTGCCGCCCGAACGCCGGATCGCGCCGGGCGGACGGCCGATGAAGTCGGTGCGGGTCGTCTACGAGGCGCGGGTCGTCGGCGGCGACCTCACCTTTGAGCTCGACGGCTCGACCGACGAAGCGCGCTGGATCCCGCTCGCCGACGTCGAGACCCTCCACCGGGTCTCCCTCGTCGACGCCGCCATCGCGATGTGGCGCTCGTGATCGCGCCCGCCTCCCAGGCGGCGCTCGACGAGATCCTCGACCGCGAGGATCCGGCCGTCGTCGGCATCGTGGTGTCCGGGTCGGTCGCCCACGGCATGGCCACCGAGCACTCGGACGTCGACGTGTGGGTCGTCTACGACGACGAGCTGCCCCGGTCGAACGTGAAGACGGCCGCGGCCGACGAGATCCCTGTGCCCCTGGCCGAGCTCGAGCAGCCCGGACGGCTCGGCACCGACGACTGGTACCAGCGCTGGGCCTGCGCCTGGCCGCTGGTGCTGCGCGACGAGACCGGCGGTCGCGTCGAGGCGGCACTCCTGGCCAACGCCACCCTCAGCGGCCAGGAGCAGACCGACGTCCTGGTCGACCGGCTGGACGGCTACGTCAACTTCGCCTTCCGCGCGATGAAGGCGCACCGTGAGGCCCGGCCCCTCGAGCGACGGCTCGACGCCGCGGAGTCCGTGCCGTGGCTGCTCGACACCGTCTTCGCCCTGCACGGCCGGGTGCGGCCCTACAACAAATACCTCGCCTGGGAGCTGCGCGAGCACCCGCTCGGCGCGCCCGAGTGGTCGGCCGAGACGTTCCCAGCGCTGCTCGAGCGCATGCTCGATGGCGACCCGGACGCCGTGCGCGAGGGGTTCGTGGTCGTCGAGCGCGAGTGCCGCGCCTGGGACGTCGGGCGGGGCGAGGTCCTGGGTGACACGATCGACGGATGGGGCGAGGACCAGCTGGCGTTGCTGCGGTCCTGATCCTGCTGCTCGCGGCGTGTACGTCGAATCCCTCACCGCCCGGTGGCTCCGAGACATCGGTGGTCGAGCCTGTCGAGACGTCCTCGAGCAGCGGAGTGGAGCCGACGCCGAGGCCCACGGCGGTGATCACCCACGCGACCCGGCCGCCGCTGCGGTTGACCGCCCGGCAAGCGCGACGGATCGAGGCCGGGCGAGCGCCCGCCGGCCTGCGGCTCGTCGACACGGTGCGGCAGGTCGAGCGCGGCCCAGGGGCCGTCGCCGTCGTGGCCCTCGGCGAGGTCGGGCCGACCGTCCGGGTCGCGACCGTCGACGGGGTCGACCCGGTGCGGGACGCGGACCAGGCGGTCACGGTCGCGGTGGTCGGCGACGTGATGCTCGTGCGTGGGGTGAGCGCCCCGGCCGCGGCCCTGGCGCCGATGTCGGGGCTGCTGCGCGCCGCCGACCTGACCGTCGGCAACCTCGAGAGCACGCTCTCTCTCGACGGGGAGCCCGGCGCTCTCGGCCAGTCGGTCAGCGACTCCTTCGGCGCGACGCCCGCCCTCCTCCGGCCACTCGCGCGCGCCGGCTTCGACGCCGTCAGCCTGGCCAACAACCACACCGGCGACTACGGCGTAGGAGCGCTCGAGGACACGGTGCGGGTGACGGCCGACGGCCCGGTGCTCGGCTTCGGCGCGGGGACCCTCGACGAGGCCATGGTGCCGCTGGTCCTGCAGGCGGACGGCGTCCGGCTCGCGTTCCTCGGCTTCAACGCCATCGGCGAGACCCCACGGGCGACGGCCACCGACGTCGGGGCGCTCTCGGTGCGCATGCCACCACGCACCGGACCGGCGCTGGTGGAGGCGGACCTGCGGATCGTCGAGCGCAGCATCCGCGCCGCCGACCGAGTCGCCGACGCCGTGGTCGTGCTGCCGCACTGGGGCGACCAGTACACCCACCAGCCCGAGCCCGTGCAGCGCGTCGTCGCTCGCCGGCTGGTGGAGGCGGGCGCGGACCTGGTCGTCGGCGGGCATCCGCACTGGGTCCAGGGCGTCGACGCCGTCGACGACGTACCGGTCGCGCACTCGCTCGGCAACTTCGTCTTCGACATGGGTCCCGCCAACGGTTTCCCCGAGCAGACCCGGCAGGGCGTGGTCCTGGAGTCGACGTGGTGGGGCGGGGAGCTCAAGGCGGTCCGCCTCGTGCCCTACCTGATGGACCCGGTCTCCTTCGCCCCGGGCGTGGTGCGCGGGGACGAGGCCGCCGACATCCTCGGCGACGTGTGGTCCACGAGCACCGGCCCCTTCAGCGCAGCCAGGCGATGACGGTGCGCGCGGCCCGCTCGAGCTGAGCGCGCTCGACGACCGGCGGTAGGTCGGCGGGCGAGTGGTACTCGGCGTACGGCGTGCTGCCGAGCCGAGCTCCGGGGAGCCCGGCCCGCACGAACGACCAGTGGTCGCTCGACCGTTGGAACGGGTCGAGCACGGTCTCGACCCCCGCCCGACGTGCGGCGGACTGGAGGTCGTCGGTGAGGGCGTTGGGCTCGGCCGGGGTGCCGACAGGGAGCACGTCGCCCACGCCCACGCGGTCCAGCGAGACCATGCCGCGCAGGCCCCTTCGTTCGGCCGGGGTGAGCGAGGCGACGTAGTAGCGCGAACCGTAGTGGTGGTCGTCGTCGCTCGGCCCGCGCGGCTCCTCCGCGCCGAAGGCGACGAGCACGACGGGCAACCTCGTGCGCCTCGCTGGTCGAGCGTGCCGAGACCCGAGGGCCTCCGCCACGGCCAGCAGCACCCCGACCCCGGATGCGTTGTCCTCGGCGCCCGGGGACGTCGGGACCGTGTCGAGGTGGGCGCCCACGACCAGCCACGGGCGTCCGGGCCGGACGTCGCCCCGGGTCGCGACGACGTTAGCCGAAGGACCTCCCGCAACCGGTAGCCCAGCGGTCGGTCCGGCGACGGAGAACCCCGGCGGCGCCGGGAAGCGCTGCTGCTCGACCGCCCAGCCGTACGACGTGAGCTGCCGCTCGACCCAATCCGCCGCTTGCCGGTAGGCCGGCGACGACCCGGGCCGCGGTCCGATGACGCCGGCCAGGTGCTCGACTGCCGCCATCGCGGTCGCGACGCGAACGTCGTCGGGCGCGACTCGCGGCGGTGGCCCGGGCTCGGGCTCCGCCTCGATGGTTGAGGAGGGCGCGCTGACGCCCGTCTCGAAACCGCCGCTGGTGGAGGGTTGCGGCGAGGTGTCGATCGGCGTGGAGTCCGACGAGCACCCGGCCAACAGCAGGGCGGCGAGGCCGAGCGCGGCCCTCACGGCAGCAGCCCATGCGCGCGGAAGCACCGGTCGTAAATCGCCCGCACCGTCTGCTCCTTGAGCCGGTTGTAGTCCATGCCGGTGCCCCCGACCTCGTTGGTCGCGCTCGCGGCCGCCCGCTTGGCGGCGGCGTAGGCCTCGCGCTCATCCGCGTGGGCGAGGAGCCAGTCTCTGAACATCGTGTGCCGCACGACCTCCGGGCAGCCGGGACCGAAGACGTGCAGGTGGGTCAGCGGCCCGGCCGGCGGAACGAGCTTGAGCAGCCGGTGCTCGTGCCACCACGGCTCGCGCAGGACGTGCACGAAGCCGGCCGCCACCAGATCGGGGACGTACGCCGCCTCCTCGGCCGGGTCGGTGACCACCAGGTCGGCGTCGATGACCGGCTTCGCGGGCAGGTCGGGCACCGAGGTCGAGCCCACGTGGTGCACGGCGAGCGCCCGGTCGGTGAGAGCACCGTGGACGAGCTCCGCGACCCGGGCGAAGTCGGCCGCCCAGGACGGGTCGTGCTCGACGACGGCGATCGGCGTCCGGATCGGCACGTAGCCCTCGACGTACGGGTCGGACCCGGGCGGCTCGTCGTGGTGCCGGGTGATCTCGGTGGCGGTGGGCTCCATCGCCTCGAACCTACCCAGCGACCGGGCCCGGACCTCGGTCCAGCGAGCCCACCAGCTCCCGGTAGGTCGCCTCGATCGCGCCCTCGCGGCTCTCGATCACCACGGCGTCCGGACGCTGGGCGCTCAGCCGGGTCAGCCCGCGGTGGTAGCCGAGCAGCAGCTCGTCCCCGCCGGCGGCGGCGACGATCGCGCGCACCTGGTCGCGCCATGGGTTCGACCCACCGTCCGGACCGCGGCGGTGGAAGCGTGCGACGGCGGCCGTCGCCGAGTCCATCAAGAAGCGCTCGACGAAGGTCGCCCCGGACGAGGAGGCGCATGCCTCGAACCGTGCGAGCTCGCGGGGATCGACAATCATCTGGGGTAGCACGACGTCGTTCCCGGCCGCGAGGTAGGCCTCGATCATCGCCAGCGCGGCCGGTCTGATCAGGTGGCCGGCGCCGACGAAGTCGACCGACCAGCCCCCGATGAGGGTCCGCAGCACGTCGATGTCGCAATTGAGCACGGCGGGGTGCTCCTCGACGTAGCGCCGGGCCAGGGTCGACTTCCCGATGCCGGGCGGGCCGTTGAGGTGGATGAGACGGGGCACTGTCGCAACCTACGGCCGATCCGATCCGGTCTCCGGGAACACCCGAGGGCGAACCTGCGTTGGACCGTCTGATAGAAGTTGAGCCAATCCCACTAAACTTTGTCCGTCAGCACATCCACACGGAGGTAGCACACACATGGCACGAGCCGTCGGCATCGACCTCGGGACGACCAACTCCGTCGTCTCGGTCCTCGAGGGTGGCGAGCCCACCGTCATCGCCAACGCCGAAGGCGCTCGGACGACCCCGTCCGTGGTCGCCTTCTCCAAGTCCGGCGAGGTGCTCGTCGGCGAGGTGGCCAAGCGTCAGGCCGTCACCAACGTCGACCGGACCATCCGCTCGGTCAAGCGCCACATGGGCACCGACTGGGAGGTGAAGATCGACGACAAGGCCTTCACCCCGCAGCAGATCAGCGCGTTCGTGCTGCAGAAGCTCAAGCGCGACGCCGAGGCCTACCTCGGCGAGCCGGTGACCGACGCGGTCATCACCGTCCCGGCGTACTTCTCCGACTCCCAGCGCCAGGCCACCAAGGAGGCCGGCGAGATCGCGGGCCTCAACGTCAGCCGGATCGTCAACGAGCCCACCGCGGCCGCCCTGGCCTACGGGCTCGACAAGGGCGACGACCAGACGATCCTCGTCTTCGACCTCGGTGGCGGCACCTTCGATGTGTCCCTGCTCGAGATCGGCGAGGGCGTCGTGGAGGTCAAGGCGACCTCGGGCGACAACCACCTCGGCGGCGACGACTGGGACAACCGGGTCGTCGAGTGGATGGTCAAGACGTTCAAGGCCAACTTCGGCGTCGACCTCGCCGCCGACAAGATCGCCAAGCAGCGCCTCCAGGAGGCCGCCGAGAAGGCGAAGATCGAGCTGTCGTCGTCCTCGGAGACCACGATCCACCTGCCCTACATCACCCACGGCGAGTCCGGCCCGCTGCATTTCGAGGAGCGGCTGACCCGCTCGGAGTTCCAGAAGCTGACCTCCGACCTGCTCGACCGGACCAAGACGCCGTTCCAGCAGGTGCTCAAGGACGGCGGCGTCGCCGTCGACAAGATCGACCACGTGGTGCTGGTCGGCGGATCCACCCGGATGCCCGCCGTGACCGACCTGGTCAAGGAGCTGCTCGGCGGCAAGGAGCCCAACAAGGGCGTCAACCCCGACGAGGTCGTCGCCATCGGCGCCGCGCTCCAGGCCGGCGTGCTCAAGGGCGAGGTCAAGGACGTCCTGCTGCTCGACGTCACCCCGCTCTCGCTGGGCATCGAGACCAAGGGCGGCGTGATGACCAACCTCATCGAGCGCAACACCACGATTCCGACCAAGCGCTCGGAGATCTTCACCACCGCCGACGACAACCAGCCGTCGGTGGAGATCAAGGTCGCCCAGGGCGAGCGTCAGATGTGGGCGCAGAACCAGCCTCTCGGCAACTTCGAGCTGACCGGTCTCCCGCCGGCGCCGCGCGGCGTACCCAAGATCGAGGTCACCTTCGACATCGACGCCAACGGCATCGTGCACGTCTCGGCCAAGGACCAGGCCTCCGGCCGCGAGCAGTCGATGACCATCTCCGGCGGTTCTGCGCTCTCCAAGGACGAGATCGACCGGATGGTCCGCGAGGCCGAGCAGTACGCCGAGGAGGACGCCAAGCGTCGCGAGACCGTGGAGACCCGCAACCAGGCCGAGCAGCTGGTCTACACGACCGAGAAGTTCCTCGACGACAACACCGACAAGCTGCCCGACGACGTCAAGACCGAGGTCCGCGCCGACGTCGACGCGCTCAAGGAGACCCTCGCCAACGAGGAGGCCTCCCCCGAGGAGCTCCAGGCCGGCGTCACCAAGCTGGGCGAGTCCAGCCAGAAGATGGGCGCGGCGATGTACGCCGCCGCGGAGGCCGAGTCCGCGGCCGCCGGCGGGGCCAGTGGCGCGACGGGCGAGGCCGACGACGACGTCGTCGACGCTGAGATCGTCGACGAGACGTCCGCCGACGGCGCCGACGGGTCCGAGGGGTCCGACGGCTCCGGCGACACCGAGAACAAGTGAGCGAGGAGCAGGAGCCCTCGGTGGTCGAGGAGGGTGCGCAGTCGGACCCGCTGGTCGAGGAGGGTGCACAGCCGCTGGTCGAGGAGGTTGCGCAGCAACCGTCTCGAGACCCCGGCTCCTTCGGCGACGCCGCCGGGGAGGCGCCCGAGGAGGGTGAGCCGGTGGAGGAGCCGGTCGGGTCCGGAGCCGAGACTCCGACCGTCCCGCTCGAGGACCTCCAGCGGCTCCAGGCCGAGTACCTCAACTACAAGCGTCGGGTCGAGCGCGACCGCGAGCTGACCAAGCAGAACGCCACTTACGCCGCGCTCGCGCCGATCACCGAGGTCCTCGACACCATCGACCGCGCCCGCGACTCGGCTGAACTCGGGGAGAGCCGCTCGAGGGTGGTTTCAAGTCGGTCGCCGAGCAGCTCGAGCGGATCGTCGCGGGGCTTGGCCTGACCAAGTTCGGGGCGGTGGGCGACGCGTTCGACCCCACGGTGCACGAGGCGCTCTCCCACATCGGGGAGGACCCCGAGGTCACCGTCACCACCTGCAAGGTGGTGGCGAAGTCCGGCTACCGGATCGGGGACCGGGTGGTGCGGGCCGCCCAGGTGCTGGTGGTCGACCCGGCAGGCGACGTACCTCCTGCGGAGCCCGGCCAGGAGCACGTGCAGGAGGAGACCGCCACGGATGAGTGAGCAGGGGTTCAAGGCGGACTGGGCGCAGAAGGACTTCTACAAGACCCTCGGCGTCGGCAAGGACGCGTCCGCCGACGAGATCAAGAAGGCCTACCGCAAGCTCGCCCGCGCCAACCACCCCGACTCCAACCCCGATGACTCGACCAAGCACGACACCTTCAAGACGGTCGCCGAGGCCTACGACGTCGTCGGTGATCCGGACAAGCGCAAGAAGTACGACGAGCTGCGCGAGCTCTACGGCTCCGGCGGCTTCCGCGGAGGGTTCCCTGGCGGCGCAGGAGGTGGAGGCGCGGGGTTCAACCTCGATGACCTCCTGCGCGACCGTGCAGGTGGTGGCGGCTTCGGCGACATGTTCGGGGACCTCTTCGGCGGTGGGGGGCGCCGTGGGCAGCAGCGCGCGCCGCGCCCGGCCAAGGGTGCCGACGTCGAGACCACCGCGACGATCAGCTTCACCGACGCCGTCGACGGGGTCACCGTCTCGTTGCGACTGACCTCCGACGCCCCGTGTCCCGACTGCAACGGCACCGGCGGCAAGCCCGGCACCAAGCCGCGCATCTGCAGCCACTGCGAAGGGGCCGGTTACGTCGTCGCCTCCATGGGAGGGGCGTTCTCGATGAACGAGACCTGCCCCGCCTGTGGTGGACGTCAGCTCGTCTACGACGAGGCGTGCCCGACCTGCCGGGGCAGCGGTCGCGGCCTGTCGGCGCGGACCATCCAGGCCCGCATCCCGGCCGGCGTCAAGGACGGCCAGCGGATCCGGGTCCGCGGCAAGGGTGCAGCCGGAGAGAGCGGCGGTCCGCCCGGCGACCTCTTCGTCGTCGTGAAGGTGGCTCCCCACCGCGTCTTCGGCCGCAAGGGCGACAACCTCACCATCGACGTCCCGGTCTCCTTCGACGAAGGCCGCGCTGGGTGCCGAGATCACGGCTGCCGACCCTCGGCGGGGCGCCGGTGACGCTCGAAGATCCCTGCCGGCACGCCCAACGGTCGGACCTTCCGGGTCCGCGGCCGAGGAGTGGCCAAGCCCGACGGCACCCGTGGTGACCTGCTCGCGACCGTGGAGGTTCAGGTGCCCGCCGTCCTCGACGAGACCGCTCGGGCCGCGGTCGAGGCCTACCGCGACGCGACGGCCGACAAGCCGCTGCGCGCCAACCTCTTCGAGGGCGCTCCGTGAGCTCGACGCCTTCCCGCCTCCGGGTCCCGAGGCCCCCGTCTACGTCATCAGCGTCGCGGCCGAGCTGACCGGGCTGCACCCGCAGACCCTGCGCACCTACGAGCGGCTCGGGCTCATCACGCCCGGACGCACCGGGGGAGGCGGGCGGCGCTACTCGCTGCGCGACATCGAGCTGCTCCGCGAGATCTCCGACCTCACCTCCGCCGGCATCGGCATCGAGGGCGTACGACGGATCCTCGAGCTCGAGCACCGTGCGGCCGCCCTTGCCGCGCGCAACGAGGAGCTGCTCGCCGAGCTCGACGCCCTGCGCGAGCTGCTGCGGCGCTCCAGCGTCGTACGCCACGCGGAGCTGCCCGACAAGCTGCCCAACAAGCTGCCCGTGCTCCGACCCGAGCCCGCCGAGCGCTCCCTCGTGGTCTGGCGCCGCGACCGCTGAGCCCCCCACGCTGACCCGTCACTTCTATGCGACGGGTCACCGGTGCTCGCGCTGACCCGTCACATGTATGCGACGGGTCACCGGAGCCTCAGGGGGCGAGGTCCCGGTAGGCCTGGGCGAGAGTCTCGTGTCCCGCGACGAGGCGGGTCGTGACGGGCAGTGAGTTCCAGCTGGGCCAGCGGTAGGCCAGGTCGACCGAGCTTCCCGGGGCCTGGATGCCGAGACCGAGTCCGTCGATCGCGACGGCGTCGCCCGACCTGTCGAAGGCCAACGGGACCGACGGGTCGGCGAGACCGAGCATCGACCACGGCAGGCGCAACCTGATCGAGGAGTCCTCGGCCGACCGGGCGCCACGTCGCCCTGCTGTCGAAGGCCTCCGAACCGGGGTCCAGTCGCCCCGGACAAGCTCCCCGACGTCGAAGGTCTCGGCGGGGAGGAGCCGACCGCGCACTTCGCGCGGACCGTTGACGAGCTGACGCAACAGGTGCCACCGGCTCCCGTCATCGGCGACGGGGACGCGTGAGCCCGGCGACGGTCTGCAACTGGTCGAGCGCGGCGGGGACGAGCACCCGGGCGGTCCCGGAGGCCATGTCGACGACCACTCGACGTTCCGGCCCTGGACCTCCCACGGTGTCGACGTCGAGCTGGAGCGGGGAGGGGAGGCCCCCTCGCCCCTTGACCAGCAGCCGGAGGAACGCCGCGTCACCCTGGACCGTCACGCGCGCGAGCTCGCCACGCGGACTGCTGACCGAGGCGAGCGAGTCGGGCACGAACGCGCTCTCGTGCCGCAGCACGCCGAACCACTCCTGCGCGCTCAGAGGGTCGTGCCAGCGGTGCCGTCCGGGCGAGGACTGCAGCGGAGCCGTGTTCCAGGTCGGTCGGCTCCAGTCGTCGGTCCAGGAGGACAGGAAGGCACCCGAGGTGCCTTGGTCCGCGGCCAGGCGCAGGAGCTCGGCGCCCATCGTGGTCGCCGTCGCTCTCGTCGAGCCCTCCCTGGTCACGTCCTAGGGGGCCACGGTGCGCCGACCCGATGGAGGACGGCACCCCGGTCTCGGCGACGACCAGGGGCATCGAGGTGTGGTGGTCGGCGAGCGCGGCGAGGTAGCCGGCGTACGGATCGGGTTCGCAGGCCCTGCTCGTAGCGCAGGAAGTCCGGGTAGTAGGGGTAGGCGTGGTACGACGCGAAGGTGCCGCCGGGCCACTCGTCGGTGGCGCTGCACGTGCTCGGCGTCGATGCCGACCGCGTCCTCGGACGCCAGGGGCTCGTCCGGGTGGGCGAGCGGGTCGGTGGTCGGCCAGTTCACGAAGGAGAGGGGAGCGCTGACGCCGCGGTCGTGGAGGGCCGTCGCGACGCTGTCGAGCTGGCGTGCCCACCACTGCTCGGTGGGCGTGGCGTCCGCGGTGGCGCGGATGAACTCCCCGGGCTCGGCGGTCGGGGCCGCGGTCGCGTCGGTCCTGCGACGACCCGCGGGTCGAGCTCCTGTCCGAGGATCCAGGCGACCACCCAGGGCGAGACGTCCGACTCCCACACCGGCGGCAGCTGGTCGTCGGTCTGCGCGTAGGCGAGATCCCCGTGCACAGCGGCCACGACGTCGAGGCCCTGGGCGCGGAACGACGAGTCGACGCGGTCGTCGAAGAGGGTCTTCTCGCCCTCGGCGTAGGTCGTGTCCGGGAGGCGCACCCCCTGCACGAGGTAGATCGGGGCGGTCGGGTTCTCCTCGTTGTAGTAACGCACGGCGTCGTAGAACGCCGGTGGCATCAGGTCGTAGATCCGCACCACCCGGATGCCCAGGCTCGCCATCTGAGCCAGCCAGCCGCCGAACTCGGCGCCGTCGAGCGAGGAGAAGTCACCGGCGAGCTGTCCGGGAAGGCTGCCGCCGAGATTGATGCCCGGCAGGAACGACACGTCCCCCTCGCCCGTGCGCAGTCGCAGGCCGTCGTCGTCGGCTCGGGCCAGCACGCGCAGACCGTCGACCTCGAGGGGGGCCGCGCCCCAACCGGTGGCGTCAGTGCTCGCTCTCCGGTGTCGTCCTCGTCACAGGCGACGACGACGGTGAGCACCAGGAGGGCCAGGGCGAGTGCGATGCCGAGGACCCGGACGAGTCGTCTCACGTCACCTCACGAGATCCCAGTCGTGTCGGCGCCGACCGAGCGCCACGCTCCGTCGTCGGCGGCTCCTCCGCTCGACCTCCACGAGGTCTCCGCGTACGAACATCCGCTTCTCCGATCCGTAGCGCGGCCAGCAGGTGGTCAGGGTGAGCTGGCGTCCCGGCAGCGGGTCGAGGACCCACGCGGCCGACGTCGGGATGATACGAGGGCTCGTCGTGAGCTCGTAGGTCCACCGCACCCGGCCCTGGGTGAGGACGACCTCGTCGCCCGGGCTGAGCCGGTCGAAGTCGATGAAGGGGTTGCCGTGACCGGCTCGGTGCGCCGCGAAGGCGGCGTTGCCCTCGGCACCCGGCCAGGCGCTGCCGCGGTAGTGGCCGGGGCCGGCGTCGATGAGATCGGGTCGGGTCCCTTCGACGACCGCCCAGCTCCAATCGGCACCGAACCGGGGCACCTCCATGACCGCGAGGGGACGTCCGGTCCCGACGGGTCGCGCCACCGGGACGCCGCCGGGGTCCGAGACCACGGGCCCGGACGGCACCTGCTCGAGGAGCTGGCTTTGCGCGCGGGCCGCCTGCCCGGCCTGGACCTGGGGCTGCAGCGCCACCCAGCCGAGCAGGGCGATGCCGCCGAGCATCAGCGCGAGGGCGACGAGGCGTCTCATCGCTCGGACCTAGGGATCGTGCGAAGGATCGCCAGACCCAACGCGACGAGTGCGAATGCGGAGAGGACGAGCCAAATGGGGTGACCGGTCAGACCGGTCATCGCCAGACCTCCGCTGCCGGTCGCAGCTGCGGGCGAGTTGTACATGTCACCACCTCCTCTCATGACGCAGCAGGGCCTGGGTGAAGGCCTGCGCCTGGACCAGCTGAAGGAAGACGTCGTAGGCCATCTCGATGACCAACGGAGCCGCGAGCAACATCTGGCGCCATCCGCGACGGTTCACGGTGACGACCCGCTCGAGGGAGAAGAAGCAAGGACGCTGCAATCCAGAAGGGGTGGAGCTCCAGACCGATCGCCAGGCCCCAGACAAGACTGCCGAGGTAGAGCACGGTGACGAGGACCCCGAGCGCCGACATCACCTGCCGCCCCCAGTAGGGCGCGGTGACCCGGGTCAGGCCGTAGTCGGCGACGTTCTCGATGGCGCCGCGCTTCCACCTGCGCCGCTGGGCGGCGAGGTCGGACCACGTGGTCATCACCTCGGTCTCGAGGGTGCAGCCGGCCGGGGCCAGGATGCCGTAGCCGAGGTGCATGAGCGCGAGCGAGAGCTCGTTGTCCTCGGTGAGCACGTGGACGTCGTAGACCCCGCCGTGCTGCGAACGGTCCGGCAGACGTCCCGATCGCCGGGCCTCCTGCACCTCGCGCAGCACGTGCATCGGGAAGACCGACGCCGTTCCGGTCAGGACGAGGGCCCGGCCCTTGAGTCGTCGTACGTCGCGTGCGTACCGGGCGTACTCGTTGCGCTGGAAGGTGCCCACCAGCCCACCGCCCGGACCGCCGCGGAAGGTGCCACCGACCCCACCGAGCGGCCGGGTACGGCGGTCGGCGCGGTCGTCCTCGCCGTCGAGGTGCAGACGGGCCGCCGCCAGGAACTCGGCGTCCAGCAACGAGTCGGCGTCCATGACCAGGACGAGGTCGTGGTCCGCCATCTCGGGCAGCAGGGCGTCGATGGCCTGGTTGAGGGCCCCCGCCTTCTTGTGCTGGTTGGCGGTGGTGCGGAAGACGGTGGCGCCTAGGCTCGCTGCGATCTCCTCGGTCCGGTCGGTGCAGTTGTCGGCCACGACGACGACTTCGTCAGGCGGGCACGTCTGCAGGTAGAGCGACTCCACCGCCTGCGACAGCGAACCCTCCTCGTTGTGGGCGGGGAGCAGAGCGACCAGACGACCGTGCCGCGGGACCCCGAGCGCCTCGCGCTCGGGTTGCGGCTCGACGACGTCCAGGCGTCGTTCAAGCGTTCCTACGGCCATCTCTTCCCCCATGAAGACGTGCTGACATGCGGCGTCAGGCCCCGGTCACGGTTGTTGTCGCTCAGGCGCCTGAACTTCCCACCGGCGCCTGGGACATCTGGACCGCCCCTAGGATCTAACTAGTCACAACGGGGGATACCCCAGCCCCGAACGGTTTACTCCTTCTAGTCACAACGAATTTTTCTGACATAGCCCGAGAGGGTCATTTCACCCCCCGTTCGGGGGGTTCAGGTGGAAATCCCTCCCCTAGGGGGCCCGCTCGTCGCACCGTGGATGCGTGTTGATCAACGGTGGAGGACTGTTACCGCGCTGTGGGCGTGTGTGCACCCGCGGTACCCAGGTGGTGCTCCGGGTGGTTCTCCCTGTGGTCGTGCTCCTCGCCGTGGCTGTACCCGGCGGGACCCAACCGACCACGACGACGGCGGAGGTGAGCCCCGTGGCTGCCCGGAGCGCGAGCACCTTGGCCGACCGCGCCGCCTTCGGCGCCTTCGTCGAGGGGATGCAGGCCGACCCCTCCCAGCTTGCGAAGTTCGAGCAGACCCTGGGGGCAGGCCTCGACATCGCCTCCTACTACTACGGCTTCGGCGACGTCTTCCCCACCGACATCGAGCGCTCCTTCTCCGGTGAGGGCACGCGCAAGGTGCTGCTGTCCTGGGACATGGGCCCGACCCGCTTCGCCGAGTGGAGCTCGGGGAAGCACGACGCTTACCTCGACCAGATCGCCGCTGCCGCCAGCTCCTACCCCTACGACGTCTACGTCCGCCCGTGGCCGGAGATGAACGGCGACTGGCAGGAGTTCCAGCCGACCGCTGACGGCTCTCGCCGGTACGCCGGCACCTTCGCTGAGTTCCGCTCCGCGTGGCAGCACGTCGTGACCTACCTCCGCGACCGGGGAGCGACCAACCTCAAGTGGGTGTTCAACCCGACGACCGACACCTACGCCGAGACCACCCACGTCAACAAGATCTGGCCGGGCGCCGCGTACGTCGACGTGCTCGGCCTCGACGGGTTCAACTGGGGCCAGGACTCCTCCTGGGGACGGTGGCTCTCGTTCCGCAGCATCTTCGCCGAGCAGTACAAGCGTCTGACCGCCCTCCACCCCACCGCCCCGGTGTGGCTCTGCGAGGTCTCCTCCAAGGAGCCCAAGGTCAACGACGGCGCACCCGTCGACCAGTCGCACCGCAAGGCCGACTGGGTGCGGGCGATGATGGCCGACACCTCGATGCCCCGCATCCGGGCCGTCATCTGGTTCCAGGCGCTCAAGGAGCGCGACTGGCGGGTCACTTCCTCGCGCGGCGTCGTCAAGGCCCTCCAGCCCATCCTCCGCTGACCCACTGACCCGTCACCTATATGCGACGGGTCACCGGTTCTCGCGCTGACCCGTCGCTTGTATGCGACGGGTCACCGGTTCTCGCGCTGACCCGTCGCTTGTAAGCGACGGGTCACCGATCAACAGGCGAGGAGCTTGATGGTGAAGACCGAGCCCTTGTCGGGGCCCGGGGCGTAGGTGACGTCGCCGTTCTGGGCCTGGGCGAGGGTGCGGACGACGTAGAGGCCGAGCCCGGTGCCGCTCGCGACCGCGTCGTTGGCCCGCGCGAACTCGCGGAACAGGTTGCCGACGAACTCCGGCGGCACCCCGTCGCCCTGGTCGACCACGTCGAGGCACACGTGCTCGCCGTCGCGGCGGATCGTCAGGGTGTACGGCGCGATGCCGTACTTGTGGGCGTTGCTCAGCAGGTTGGTGAGCATCTGCTCGAAGCGCAGCGGGTCGGCCCGCACCGCGCTCGGCGTCTGCACGTCGACCTCGACCTCGTAGCGGTCGGCCACCACCGCAGCGACGGCCTGCGCGGGGTCCACGACCTGCATGTCCAGGCGCAGGGTGCCGCGCTGGATCTGCGCGGCCGTCAGCAGGTCGGCGGTGATGTTGTCGAGCATCTTGGCCTGCCGCGCCACCGACTCCATCAGGCGGTCGCGCTGCTCGGGCTCGATGTCGTCGGCCCAGCCCATCGTCTCCGCGATCCCGCAGAGGACCGCGACGGGACCGCGGATCTCGTGGGCCGTGGTGGAGATCGCGCGGCGCAGCATGCCGACGTCCTCCTGGGTGGAGTCCAGGAACACCAGCACCGACCAACCCGTACGACGCAGCGTCGCGCGGACCCGACCCCCGGCGAGCTCGACCTCGAAGGCGGCGTCGGAGTCGAGCCGGTGGAAGGAGACCAGCTGCGAGAGCTCGCCCGAGACCATGCCGAGGGGCGTGCCCGAGCTGACCGTGCCCAGCAGGCGCTGGGCCATCGGGTTGGCGTAGACCACCCGGAAGAGCGGCTCGTCGGCGAGCTCCACGACGCCGTACGGCGCCTGGCTCATCGCCTCCCAGGCCGAGACGTTCGCGTCCGGTCTGCTGGTTTCGTCGCGGCTGACAGGAGCGGTCGCCGCCAACGAGGCGCCACCGGCGGCGGGTGCGGACCCGGCCTCCGTGTGCGTCGGTGTCGCCATCGGGGTGGCGGGGACGCCCCCGAGCGTGTCGACGTTCATCCCGGTCGAGGCCGGCACTACCGTGAGCTTGCGCGCCGGCTTGCTCGCGCCATGGGCGGAAATCTCCCGGACGTAGTCGAGGATCGTGTTGAGGGGGGCGCCCTTCTGCACGTAGCCGTCGGCTCCGGCAGCCACTGCGCGCGCTGACATCTGCTGGGCACCGAAGCCCGACAGCACCACGATCTTCGCGTCCGGGACCAGGCGCCGCAGGCTGGGCAGGGCCTCGATCCCGTCCATGACCGGCATCGCGAGGTCGAGCAGGACGATGTCAGGGCGCTGCTCACGCACCTGCTCGATGCCCTGCTGCCCGTCACCCGCCTCGGCCACGACGTCGAAGCCTCCGCGGGTCAGCGCCAGTCGGAGGAGGTCGCGCAGGTCCTCGGTGTCGTCGATGATCACGACCCGCTGCGCCTTCGGGGTGGGGACCGACATCATTCGCTGCTCCTGTCCGGGACGGAGGTCGTGGACCCGGGCTCGGATGCCCCGACCACGCTTGTGGCAGGACCGGTCGAGAGCCCGACGGAACGACCCATCTCGACCACCGCGGGCGAGCTACGGAGCAGCGCGATGTCGAAGTCCTTGTTGCCCAGGAGGTCGGTGATGATGCGGCTGGCTGCGTTGATGGAGGTCGACAGCGCGGCCTCGGCCTTGGCGGGCTCCTCCATCTCGAGGGCCATCTTCGCGACCACGATGCCCTGCAGGACGCTGTCGTTGAGCTCGAGCGCCTGCTGCTCGCGCTGGCGCATGTCCTCGAAGAGCTTGGCGCCCTGCATGAGCTTTCCGTAGTTGCGGCGCAGCGACCAGTAGTAGAGCGCGACGAAGGCGCTGACCAGGTCCCAGACCGAGAGGGGCCAGCTCCACGCCGCACGCATCGCGATGCCGCGGGCGTCGTCGACGCCCAGCGAGGGCATCAGCATGTGGACGGCGTGGGTGCCGTGGTGGACCGCGCAGGTGAAGAAGATGCCTGCGGTCGCCCCGCCCAACGGGTTCGAGCGCAGCTGGTTGCTGCGAGCCAGTGGCACCACGATCGCCATGGAGATGCACACGTACGCCACGGCGATCACGGCGTTGCTGGCCATGCCGAGTTCCCAGGGAAGCATCCCCATCACTCCTTGCTCATGGTCGGCATCAGCCGACCCCACTCGACGACAGCACCCCGAGGGAGAAGAACGACACGGCGAACCAGGTGCCTGCCGTCGCGTGCCAATCGAACCACGGGGCGGCCCGGGTCGGCAGCGATTCGGCGCAAAGCAGGGCCACGCAGCCCACGACGACCCCGGTCTCCCACACCGCCGCGGCCAGGTCCCAGGTGCCGACCGGTTCCGACGCGGTCACGCGGGAGCCGAGCCACAGCATGAGGAGTGCTCCGTTGCCCACCACCCCGGCCAGGAGCAGCTCCCGGCTCGGCCGCAGGAGCGCTCGTCCGGTCCAGGCGAGCTGAGCCAGCGAGACCGCGAGGAAGAAGACGGCGTACGCCGGCAGCGCGTCGAGGTGCGCGGGCACGACGGCGGCGTGGACCCCGGCAGCGCAGGCACTGCCCACGAGGGCGACGGGCAGCGCGACCGCCGAGGTCCTGACCACCCGCTCCGGAGCGGGCATGACCGTCGCGGTCAGCCCGGAGGGCGTTCCGAGCGTCCCGGCGACGGCCTCGGCGCGCAGCGCCCTGACCCGGTCGTCGTGCCCGTCGGGCCGGCGGGAGCGCACCGGGGCCAGGAGGAAGGCCACGCCGCAGAACCCGACCAGCAGCATCGCGTAGTGCAGCCCGTGGGCGAGCACTCCGACACCGGTCACACCGGAAATCTAGGTCGCTGTCCGCCCCCGTGGGCGCGATCGGCGAAAGTCGAACTTGAGTGGAACAGACTCAACTTCGCCGTCGTTGTTCCTGGCGAGCCCCCGGGTCTGGGAGGCTCGAGAGAGGCCGGGGCCGCCAGCAGCGGCCTGCACGAGGAGGACCGTCATGAGCCACTTCGGCGCTGAGAAGTTCACCACCCGGAGCCGTGAGGCGATCGAGGCTGCCCAGCTGGCGGCGACGACCGCGGGCCACAGCACCACCGAGCCCGCCCACCTGCTGGTGGCCCTGTTGCGTCAGGAGGACGGCACGACCAGGAGCCTGGTCACCAAGGCCGGGGTCGACCCGGCTGCCCTGACCGCGGCGGCCGTCGCGGTGGTCGAATCCCTGCCCCGCGCGAGCGGCTCGACGGTGCAGCAGCCGGCCGCCTCGGCCGCGCTCACGCGAGTGCTGGCCGGCGCCCTCGACCTGGCCGCCGGGATGAAGGACGACTACGTCGCCACCGAGCACCTGCTCATCTCGATGGCCGGCACCGAGTCGGGTGCGCAGAAGGTGCTCCACGACGCGGGGCTGACCGAAGCCGGGCTGCGCGAGGGACTGACCGCGGTGCGCGGCAACCGTCGGGTCACGAGCCAGGAGGCCGAGTCGTCCTACGAGGCTCTCGAGAAGTACTCGGTGGACCTCACCCGGGCTGCGGAGGACGGGCGTCTGGACCCCGTGATCGGCCGGGACGCCGAGATCCGCCGGGTGGTGCAGGTGCTGAGCCGGCGTACGAAGAACAACCCCGTCCTCATCGGCGAGCCCGGCGTGGGCAAGACGGCGGTCGTGGAGGGGCTCGCGCAGCGGGTCGTCGCCGGTGACGTGCCCGACTCGCTCAAGGGCCGGCGGGTGCTGAGCCTGGACCTCGCGGCGATGGTGGCGGGGGCCAAGTACCGCGGTGAGTTCGAGGAGCGGCTCAAGGCGGTCCTCGAGGAGATCAAGGACGCCGGCGGACAGGTGATCACCTTCATCGACGAGCTGCACACGGTCGTCGGTGCGGGTGCCGGCGGTGACTCGGCCATGGACGCCGGCAACATGCTCAAGCCGATGCTCGCCCGCGGTGAGCTGCACATGATCGGCGCGACCACCCTGGACGAGTACCGCGAGCGCATCGAGAAGGACCCGGCGCTCGAGCGTCGCTTCCAGCAGGTCTTCGTCGGCGAGCCCAGCGTCGAGGACACCATCCAGATCCTGCGCGGGATCCAGGAGAAGTACGAGGCCCACCACGGCGTCCGGATCACCGACGCCGCCCTGGTCGCCGCCGCGACGCTCTCCGACCGCTACATTCCGGGACGACAGCTGCCCGACAAGGCGATCGACCTCATCGACGAGGCCGCCTCGAGGCTGCGGATGGAGATCGAGTCCTCACCGGAGGAGATCGACCAGCTCCGGCGGCACGTCGACCGGCTCAAGATGGAGGAGTTCGCGCTCGAGAAGGAGACCGACGACGCCTCCCGTGAGCGTCTGGAAAGGCTGCGGGCGGACCTCGCCGACCACGAGGAGGAGCTGCGCGGGCTCGAGGCCAGGTGGGAGCAGGAGAAGACCTCGCTCGAGGGTGAGGGCGAGCTGCGCCGCCAGCTGGACCAGCTGCGCATCGAGGCCGACAAGCTGTTGCGCGAGGGCAACCTCGAGAAGGCCAGCGAGATCCAGTACGGCCGGATCCCCGAGCTGGAGAAGCAGATCGAGCAGGTGGAGGCCTCCTCGTCGGGCGGGACCGAGCAGACCGAGAAGCTGGTCGGGGAGGAGGTCGGCGCCGAGCAGATCGCCGACGTCGTCGAGGCCTGGACGGGGATCCCGACCGGTCGGATGCTCGAGGGCGAGACCGCCAAGCTGCTCCGGATGGAGGAGGTCATCGGCGAGCGGCTGATCGGCCAGCGTGAGGCCGTCGGCGCGGTGAGCGACGCCGTACGCCGCTCGCGGGCCGGCATCGCCGACCCGAACCGTCCGACCGGCTCCTTCCTCTTCCTGGGACCGACCGGCACCGGCAAGACCGAGCTCGCGAAGTCGCTCGCCGACTTCCTCTTCGACGACGAGCGGGCGATCGTCCGCATCGACATGAGCGAGTACTCCGAGAAGCACGCGGTCTCGCGGCTCGTCGGGGCGCCCCCTGGCTACGTGGGCTACGACGAGGGCGGTCAGCTCACCGAGGCGGTCCGGCGCCGGCCCTACTCGGTGGTGCTGCTCGACGAGGTCGAGAAGGCGCACCCCGAGGTCTTCGACATCCTGCTGCAGGTGCTCGACGACGGTCGGCTCACCGACGGCCAAGGCCGCACGGTCGACTTCCGCAACACGATCCTGGTCCTCACCAGCAACCTCGGCTCGGCCCATCTCGTCGACCCCACACTGGACCCGGAGAAGCGCAAGGAGTCGGTGCTGGCCGTCGTGCGGTCGAGCTTCAAGCCCGAGTTCCTCAACCGGCTCGACGAGATCGTGCTGTTCGACGCGCTGACCAAGGACGACCTGGCCCACATCGTCGACCTGCAGCTGGCGCTGCTCACCGACCGGCTGGCCGTCCGCCGGATCACCGTCACCGTCACCGACGAGGCGCGGGCCTGGCTCGCCGACACCGGCTACGACCCGGCCTACGGCGCCCGCCCGCTGCGCCGCCTCATCCAGAGCGCGATCGGCGACCCGCTCGCCCGGCTGCTCATCGCCGGCGACGTCGTCGACGGCGGCGAGGTGACGGTCGACGTCGGGCCGGAGAGGCTGCGGGTAGCGTCCGCCCGGTGAGCGAGACGCGATCGTCGGGACAGGAGAGACCGACCCAGACCACCATCGCCGCCTGGATGATCATGGCGGGCTCGGTCTTCGTGGTCCTCAGCGTCTTCGACACCAACAACAACCTGGCCTCGATCGAGACCCAGGAGGCCGTGCAGGACTTCCTCCGCGAACCGCCGGGGGACGGGCTCGGCCTCGACATCGACCAGGCGATCTCGGCGCTGCGCCTGCTCGGCATGGTGGCGGCCGCATGCGCGGCCGCCTGCGCCATCCTCGGCTACCAGGTGCTGCGGCGTCAGCGCAGCGCTCGGTTGCCGCTGACGCTGCTCGCCCTCCCCCTCTTCCTCACCGGTCTGACCACCGGCGGGGTGATGTCGGCCGTCGTGGCCGCCTCGGCCGTGATGCTGTGGCTCCAGCCCTCCCGGTCCTGGCTGGACGGGACGCCCGAGCCCGCGAGGACGCCGAGGCAGCAGGTGGCGGTCGGCGCTGCGTCCGAACCTCAGCCGGCCGCACCGGCTGCACCGGCTGTGGTGGCCGCACCGGCTGCCTCGACCGCGCCGTACGGATCACGTCCCGTCCTCGATCCCGGCCCGCGGGCCGCACGACCTTCGGTCGTCACCTGGGCCTGCGCGCTCACCTGGACCTTCGCCGGGTTGACCCTGGGCGGGATGGGGCTCACCGGCCTCGCCTTCCTCGTCGCTCCCGACGCCGTTCTGGACGAGGTGAGGAAGCAGAACCCCGAGCTGGCCGACCAGGGCTTCACCGACGCGCGGATCGAGGCCACGGTCCTCGTCGTGTGCGCGGTCTTCGTCGTCTGGAGCCTGCTCGCGCTGGTGCTGGCCGGCTTCACGTTCCTGGGTGCGCGGTGGGCGTGGCTGGGCCTGATGGTCTCGGCCTCCGTCGCCGCCACGCTGTGCGCCGTCGGCACCCTGGGTGCCTTCGTGCTGGTGGTCCCGCTCGCCGCCACGGTGGCGACGGTCGTGTTCCTGTCCCGTCCGGAGGCGCGGAGCTGGTTCCGGGGCGGGTCCGCCTGATCGGTCAGGAGGCGGCGAGGTCGGCGGCGGCGAGCCGCTCGAGGGCCTGCTCGATGAAGGACCGTTCCTTGCAGAACGCCCACCGGACCAGGTGTCGACCGGCGCCGGGAGCGTCCGGGTCGTCGTAGAAGACCTGGTTCGGGATCGCGACGACCCCGGCCCGCTCGGGCAGGGCGCGGCAGAACGTCATGCCGTCGGGCCACCCGAGCGCCGAGACGTCGGAGCCGGCGAAGTAGGTGCCCTTCGGGGACATGGACGTCGAGACCGATGTCGCTGAGGCCGGCGCAGAGCAGGCAACGACGCTGCTGCAGGTCGGCGGCGAGGGTGCGCGGGAAGTCGGCCGACTCGTCGAGGGCGTGGGCCACGGCGGGCTGGAGCGGGGCGCCGGAGGTGAAGGTGAGCCACTGCTTGGCGGCCAGGACGGCGCGGACCAACGGCTCCGGCCCGGTGGCCCAGCCCGACCTTCCACCCCGTGAAGGAGTAGGACTTGCCGGCGCTGGAGAGGGTCAGCGTCCGTTCGAACATGCCCGGCAGCGTGGCCAGCGGCACGTGGGCGCGTCCGTCGAAGACCAGGTGCTCGTAGACCTCGTCGGTGATCACGATGAGATCGTGCTCGCGCGCGACGTCGGCGATCGCGGTGAGCTCGTCGTCGGCCAGGACCGTCCCGGTCGGGTTGTGGGGGGAGTTGACCAGCATGAAACGGGTGCGCGGGGTCACGGCGGTCCTGAGCTGGGCCGGGTCGAGCCGGAAGTCGGGCGCGCGGAGGGTGACCGGGCGTCTTACGCCTCCGGCCATCTGGATCATCGCGACGTAGCTGTCGTAGTAGGGCTCGAGCACGATGATCTCGTCGCCCGGGTCGACGAGCCCGAGCAGGGCGGCGGCGATGCCCTCGGTGCAGCCGGTGGTCACGACGACCTCGCTGTCGGGGTCGAGCTCGAGGCCGTAGTGCCGTTGCTGGTGTCGCGCGATCGCCTGCCGGAGGGCGGGGGCACCGAGGCCGGGGGCGTACTGGTTGTGCCCTGACCGCAGGGCGCGCACGGCTGCGGCGATCACCTCGGGCGGTCCGTCGACGTCGGGGGCCCCCTGCCCGAGGTTGAGCGATCCGGTGCGCAGAGCCAGGGCCGACATCTCCGAGAAGATCGTGGGCGGGATGCCCTCGAGCCGGCGGGCGAGCATGTCGGCCACACTACGGACCGTGACCACCGACGCCACCCTGGCCGCCGACATCGACGCCCGTTGCCGACTGACCGGGGAGTTCACGCTCCGGTCGGGACAGGTGGCGAGCGAGTACTTCGACAAGTACCTCTTCGAGGCCGACCCCGAGCTCCTGCTGCGGGTGGCCCGGCAGATGGTCGACCTGCTGCCGGACGACACCGAGCTGCTCGGCGGGCTCGAGCTCGGCGGGGTGCCCATCGCCACGATGGTCAGCAGCCTGACCGGTACGCCGGCGCTGTTCGTCCGCAAGCAGGCCAAGACCTATGGCACCTGCAAGCTCGCCGAGGGCCACGGACGTCGCCGGTCGCCGCGTCACGCTCATCGAGGACGTGATCACGACCGGGGGAGCGGTCCGCGACGCAACGGCGGCCCTGCGCGAGGCGGGCGCGGTCGTGGAGGTCGTCGTCTGTGCGATCGACAGGTCCCCGGGCACGGACAACCCGCTGGCCGACGTGGGGCTCGAGGTCCGCTCGGTGCTGACCAAGGTCGAGCTCGACGCCGTGTCTCGACACGCGTAGTGGTGGTCGAGCCGAGCGAGCGTCAGCGAGCCCGTGTCGAGGCCTCGCGGCTCGTTGAACCTCAGCTGTCGGTGCGGGTGTCGAGTCCGGCGATGTCGATGTCGGGGACGCCGTCTCGGTCGTGGTCGGCAGCGGCCCGGCTCGACGTACGTCGGTGGCGCCACCACTCGTAGGCCACCGGGACGACCGAGAACGCGAGGATGACGACCACCGCGTAGTCGATGTTGCGGCCCAGGGCCGGGAAGGTCTGACCGAGGAAGAACCCGAGCAGGGTGATCGAGAGGACCCAGCCCACCGCTCCGACCGCGCTCCAGAGGAAGAAGCGGCGCCGCTGCATCATCGTCACGCCCGCGACGACGGTGATGTAGGTGCGGACGAACGGCACGAACCGGCCGATCACCAAGGCCTTGTTGCCGTGCTGGTCGAAGAACGCGCTGGTCTGGTCGAGGTACTTGCGCTTCATGAGCCGGCCGTCCCGCTCGTAGAGCGGCGGGCCGAGCTTGCGGCCGATCTCGTAGCCGATCACGTTGCCGAGGAACGCCGCCACGCACAGCAGTGACATCGCCACCGCCAGGCCGAGCGCCTTGCTCTCGAGCCCGAGGACCTGGTAGTCCCCGCCCGCGATGAACAGCCCGAGCGCGAAGAGCAGGGTGTCGCCCGGGAGGAAGGGGAAGAACAGGCCGCACTCGACGAAGCACGATGGCCAGGCTCACCCACAAGAAGGCGCCCCCGAACTCCTGGAGCAGCCAGTCGGGGTCCAGGAAGTCGATCCCCAGCAGCAGCGGCTCGACGGCCGCGACCAGACTCACACCGGAACCGTACCTGCCGGACCTGTGCTGCGAGGACGTTCCGACCCTGGTCCTCCCCTGATCTCCTAGGGTGCTGCCCCGTGTCGGATGACAGCGGCGAGGAGCGTGCGCCGTACGACCCCATGCCGTACGGCGCCGCCGAGGTCGGCGTGGGTCCGTGGGAGGGGCCGCGGCCCGCCGGTGAGCAGTACGACGAGCAGCTGCTGGCCGAGGGCGACCGCCGCAACGTGGTCGACCGCTACCGCTACTGGACCCTCGAGGCGATCGTCGCCGACCTCGACACCCGCCGGCACGGCTTCCACGTCGCCATCGAGAACTGGCAGCACGACTTCAACATCGGGACCATCGTCCGCACCGCCAACGCGTTCCTGGCCGCCGAGGTGCACATCGTCGGCAACCGTCGCTGGAACCGGCGTGGTGCGATGGTCACCGACCGCTACCAGCACGTGCGGCACCACCCGACGGTGGCCGACCTGCGTGCGCACCTGGCCGGCGTACCCCTGCTCGGCATCGACAACCTGCCGGGCGCCGAGCCGATCGAGTCGCTGGACGTGCCGCGGCAGGTGTGCTTCCTCTTCGGCCAGGAGGGCCCCGGTCTGTCCGAGGGCGCTCGCGACGCGTGCGACGGCACCTTCTCGATCGCGCAGTACGGCTCCACCCGGTCGATCAACGCCTCCGCCGCAGCTGCGATCGCCATGCACACCTGGGTCCGCCAGCACGCTGACCCGTCGCATAGAAGTGACGGGTCAGCGGGGAAATGACGCTGACCCGTCACTTACAAGTGACGGGTCAGCGGTCTCGACGAGCTCGACCAGCGAGGGTCAGAACTTCCGGCGGCACTCCCCGAGGTCGAGGGTGCGGACCTGGCCGCGGTCGATGAAGATCTCACCGCGCTGCAGGACCTTGCCGTTCTTCTCGCAGGTGAAGGTGTAGCGACTCCTTCTTGCCCTTGGTGTAGCGGATCTCGGAGTCGAAGGCCTTCACGTCGACCGTGTAGGTCGGGGAGGCCGACGCGTAGTTGACCACGCGCATGACGTAGGTCCCGCGCACGGCGTCGATGAGGGTCACCTGCTCCTTCTCGCCGGGCAGGTTGCCCGAGGAGCCGACCTCGACCATCTTGTCCCCGACCTGGCGGTAGACCTCGAGGTCCATGTCGTCGGGGGTGGACCAGTCGAGGCGGATGTCGAAGATGTCCGCGGCCTTCGTCAGCACGAACTCGTGGTCGTTGGCGCCCGTGGGCGGGGGCAGGGTGCTCTCGAACAGTTTGGCCTTGAAGGGTTTCTTCGAGGGCGCCTCGTAGGCGTGCGAGGCCACGACAGGTCGTGTCGAGGGGTTGACGATCCACGAGAAGCGGCCGTTGCCGCCCACCGTCAGGGTCGTGTCGACGAAGTCGGCGAACGACCCGTCCCAGGTGGGTGACTGGAACTTCTTGGCCAGCCGCAGCACGGCGCCCTTCGGGGCCTTGCCCTTGAGCACCCCGTGGAAGTCGGTGTCGAGGGCGTGCTCGAGGGCGATGAGGTACGCCGCCCGGTTGCCCTTGCCCTTGTACTTCCCGGAGCCGACGTACTCGTCGATCATCTCCGGGAACGGCGGGTGGAACTCGTTGGGGCCGATCTCGAAGGTGAATCCGAACCCAGCCGTGGCTCGTAGGTGTAGTCCTCGGTCGTGCCCGTGGTGTCGTAGAGCTGCCAACCGTGGATGTTGGCGTAGCCGTTCTGGGCTGCCATCTTGGCGCCGAGCCGCTTGAGCGCCTTCTCGTCAGGAGGATCGCCAATCGGCTGCCCTGAGGATCCCAAGGTGATGGGGTTGACCCCGTTGGGCCGCAGGATGAGGTTCGAGTACGTGTGGTTGGAGATCAGCATCGTGATCTGGCGGCTGCGCACCAGGTCGCGGATGTTCTGGGTCTCCGGCTCGGAGAAGGCCGAAGCCCCTCGGTAGGTCGGGTCGGCCTGCATGTCCGAGGCGCCCGGTCCGCCCCAGAAGCCGCCGTAGTTGCGGTTCAGGTCCGTCCCGTGGCCGA
This sequence comes from uncultured Actinomycetota bacterium, assembly GCA_963767915.1. Lineage (GTDB taxonomy): Bacteria > Actinomycetota > Actinomycetes > Propionibacteriales > Nocardioidaceae > Nocardioides. The sequence continues at coordinate 296,469 of CAVYFR010000004.1, read as the reverse complement.
AGCCCCCGGGGGTCGCGAGGAGAGCGGCACACGAGCCGTCAGGGGTGTCCTGCCCGTCCACGATGCGACAGTTCTTGCGCTGGTATGCCCGTCCAGGGGTGAGGAGGGTGCCCTCCTGACCGGTGATCGTGCCGGTCGGGTCCTGGCCGTTGAGAGCGCGGAGGTCGATGTACTCGCCATCGGTGCGCGACATGGTGAAGCCGTCCACGTTGACGACGGGGATGACGATGACACGGGCGCGGTTGACCAGCGAGGTGATCCGCTTGTTCTTCCCGTAGTTCTTCACGAGGTCGATGGCGAACTCCATGGCGTTCTCGCCCGAGGGCCACTCACGGGCGTGGTGGACACCCATCAGGAGGAAGGTCGGCTTGCCGTCGTTGGCCTGGCGGACGTCCTTGCCGATCTCGACGCCGAAGATCTGCCGGCCGTCGAGGCTCGGGCGCTCGAGACTGAACATCTTGACCAGGTTCTTGTTCTTCTTCTCGAGCTCGCCCATGTCGGCGTTGTAGTCGGCGAGCGTGCGGTAGGCGGTGCGGCCCGAGGGCAGCGGCGACTTCGCGACCGAGGCGGCGTAGGCCTCGTTGATCTCGGCGATCTCGACGCCTCGGGCGACCAGGTCGGGGATCCGGACGTCGTAGGTGAAGTCGTTCTCGACCAGGGCGGCCAGGTCGGCGGGGGTGTGCAGCACGACCTCGATGTAGTCGTGGCCCGCGTGCTCGGTCAGGTCCAGCCCGAGGGTCTGCAGGCGCGCCTTGTCGGCGCGGGTCGGGGTGTCGACCGTCACCAGTCGGGGCGCGAAGTCGAGGACCGGCGAGTTCTGGGCCGAGCCCACCGACGAGGGCTGGCTGAGGCCGGTGACGGCCAGAGCGGCGGCGAGCGCAGCCGTGGCCAGGACGGGAAGAGTGCGGCGTGACATGCCCGGGTCAACGCAGGAACCTCCGGCAGGTCACGCCCCGGCAGGTCAAGATCCGGTCACGTCGCGCATGATCTTGCGGTGGGCGAGCTCCACGACCGCCTCCCTGGCCGCGAGATCGGTCACGAGGTAGGCCCGCCCCAGCAGGCCGGAGGGCACGAAGCGGACGATGCTGGTGAGCCTGCAGGCGTCGTCCGCCTCCGGCTGGACCTGCACCTCGCAGGTCACCGCACCGGGAGCGCGTACGCGCGCGAGCAGGGCGAGCCGAAGTTCATCCGGATCGACCCTCGTCACGTCCCAGAAGCCCACCCGGTCACCCGGCACGAGCAGGTCGCGTCCCGGAGGTGAGCCACGCCGGGCGCCGCCCCCCAGGAACCGGTCGACCACGTCGCGGAAGACGAAGGGTCCCGCGTCGACGTACCACTGCGGTCCGGAGCGCCCGGACGCCACCACCGCCCAGGCCCGGTCGGCCGGCACGGGCAGCACGCTGGTGCGACCGGAGGTCCTCAGCGAGGTGCGACGGCGCATGTGATCGAGGCTACGGAGGGCCACTAAGGTCGACCCATGCCGATCGCCACACCCGAGAAGTACGCCGAGATGCTCGACGCCGCGAAGGCCGGCGCCTTCGCCTTCCCGGCGATCAACGTGTCGTCCTCGCAGACCCTGAACGCCGCCCTCCAGGGCTTCGCCGACGCCGGTTCTGACGGGATCATCCAGGTCTCGACCGGTGGTGCGGAGTACCTCTCCGGGCCGTCGGTGAAGAACATGGTGACCGGCTCGGTCGCCTTCGCGGCGTACGCCGCTCGAGGTCGCGAAGCACTACCCGGTCAACATCGCGCTGCACACCGACCACTGCCCGCAAGGACAAGCTCGACGGGTTCGTGCGCCCGCTGCTCGAGATCTCCGGGAGCGGGTCGCGCGCGGCGAGGCGCCGTTGTTCCAGTCGCACATGTGGGACGGGTCGGCGGTGCCGCTGGAGGAGAACCTGCAGATCGCCGCAGGAGCTGCTGGCCGCCGTCCGCGGCGGCGCACATCATCCTCGAGGTCGAGATCGGCGTGGTCGGCGGCGAGGAGGACGGTGTCGCCAACGAGATCAACGAGCAGCTCTACACGACCCCCGAGGACGCGCTGGCCACCGTCGAGGCGCTCGGCACCGGCGAGCACGGCCGCTACATGGCCGCGCTGACCTTCGGCAACGTCCACGGCGTCTACAAGCCGGGCAACGTCAAGCTGCGCCCGGAGATCCTGCGGGACGCCCAGGCGGCCGTGGTCGCAGAAGCTGGGTCTCGAGGAGGGCGCGAAGCCCTTCGACCTCGTCTTCCACGGCGGGTCCGGCTCGACGCGCCGAGGAGATCAGCGGCAGCGGTCGACTACGGCGTGGTCAAGATGAACGTCGACACCGACACCCAGTACGCCTTCACCCGGCCGGTCGCCGCGCACATGTTCAACAACTACGACGGCGTGCTGAAGGTCGACGGCGAGGTCGGCAACAAGAAGACCTACGACCCGCGGGCGTGGGGCAAGGCGGCCGAGGCCGGCATGGCCGCTCGCGTCGTCGAGGCGTGCGAGAACCTCCGCTCCGCCGGTAAGGCCGTCGTCGTGAGCCCTCGGTCAGGACCTGATGGCGGGACCGCCGCCGACCCACCTCCCGACTGACCCGGCCTCCGACCGCGCTGGCCGAGGGCGGCAGCGCGCGCGCGACGTCGTACGCCGCTTCCCGGCCTCGCCGGTCGCCTGGGCCGCGCTGGCCCAGGAGGCCTCCGACGCCGGTGCCGACGCTGTGACGGTCTACGCCTACTCCCGCGTCGGCTACCACCGCTCGCTGGACATGCTGCGCCGCAACGGCTGGAAGGGCCACGGCCCGGTCCCCTGGGAGCACGAGCCCAACCGCGGCTTCCTCACCTGCCTGGCCCTGCTCGCGCTCGCCGCCCGCACGATCGGCGAGACCGAGGAGTGGGAGCGCTGCTCGACCTTCCTGCGCGACAGCTCGCCGGCGGCGTACGACGCGTTGCTCAGCTGACCGGTCTCGACAAGCTCTACCACCGGGTGCGCGGTCAGCCCCCGAGCAGCGTGCGGACCCGGTCGGGGCCGAGGGCGAGGAAGAGCGTGGGCAGGCGTGGTCCGCGGTCGGCGTCGACGAACAGGTTGTAGAGGAGGCGGAAGAACGCCTTCTGGTCGGCCTTGACCTCGTCGGTCGGCGGATCGTCCAGCCCCATGCCGCGGGCGAGCTTCGGGACGCCGTAGATGAGCGAGGTCAGGGCCTCGGCCTCGAAGCGGTCGGGCAGCCGGTCGAGCAGCTGGGCCAGCCAGAGCTGCTCGTCCTCCGACAGCGCGGCCAGCCGCGCCGCGTCCGGTCCGCTGCGCACGACGGTCCGGTCGGCCTCCGGCACGAACTCCTCGGTCCACGTCCGCGCCCTCGACAACCGTGGCTCGAGGTCGGCCACCGAGGCGCCGAGCGCGGCCGAGATCAGCTCGGGCGAGCCCGCCGTCACGTCGGCGACGGATGACAGCGTGCGGAAGGGCGCGACCACCGCCGGGGTCGGCAGCACCCCCGCGGCCACGGTCGACGACGCACGCTCCCAGGCGAGCACTGCACCGTCGCGCCGCTCGGGGTCGGCGGCCTTGCGACCGAGCGCGTCCCACTCGTCGTAGAGCCGCACCACCTCAGGACCGAAGTCGATCGTGAAGACCTGCCGGGGCGCCCGGCGTACGTAGAGCCAGCGCAGCACCGGCGCCTCGAGGATCCGCAACGCGTCGGCCGCGGTCGGCACCGCGCCGCGTGAGGACGACATCTTGGCCATGCCCGCGATGCCGACGAAGGAGTAGCCGAAGTGAGTCGGCATCGGCCACCCGAAGATCGCCTCGACGAGCTCCTTGCCGACGGTGAAGGACGAGCCCGGCGTCGCGTGGTCGTCGCCCGCCGGCTCGAAGTCGACCTTCTCCAGGGCCCACCGCATCGGCCAGTCGACCTTCCAGACCAGCTTGCCCTCGTGGTCGGTCGACAGGTTCGTCTCACCGACGAAGTCGCACGAGGAGCAGGTGTAGGCCAGCACGGTGGACCGGTCGTCGTAGGCCGTCGCGGTCGTGGTGTCGCGTCCGCACTGGCGGCAGTAGGCCTTGAAGGGGAAGCGCAACGCGTTCGCCTCCGCCGCGGTCTCCTCGCCGACGGGCGCGGCCTTGGTGCGGTACTTCGCCATCACGGCCTCGATCTCGTCGCGCCGCTCGACCGCGCGCAGGACCTCGGACCGGTAGTGGCCGGTCGTGTAGCGCTCGGACTGGCTGACCTGCTCCAGCTCCACGCCCATCTCGTCGAGCGCGGTCAGCAGAGGGGCCTTGAACCGCTCGGCCCAGCTCGGGAACTCCCCGGTCGGGTCGGGCACGGCGCTCAGCGGTCGGCCGATGTGCTCGGCGTAGGAGGCGTCGATGCCGGCCGGCACCTTGCGGAAGCGGTCGTAGTCGTCCCAGACATGCAGGTGGCGCACCGGCACCCCGCGGCGAGCGATCTCGTCGGCGACGAAGTGCACGGTCAGCACCTCACGGAGGTTGCCGAGGTGCACCGGGCCCGAGGGGCTGATCCCCGAGGACACCGTGACGAGGTTGCCCTCACCGGCGTGCCGAATCGCTTCGTCAGCGGCGCGGGTCACCCAGTCGTGCGGGTCTCCTGACTGCCGGGCCATGCCCCGACCCTATGAGGCTCGGCCCGTCGGTGATCGAGCGGACTACGCCTTCGGGAGCACCATCTCGTACGCCGCCGGCTCGATGTGCCAGGTGCGGTGCCGCTCCGGGCCGGAGAGCTCACCGTCGGCGCTGCACCAGAAGGACTCACCGCTCACCGAGACGGTGCGCCCACGCAGGTAGGTCACGTCGTCGCGCTCGTGGTGGGTCGCGAAGCCGAGGTGCGCGGCGTAGAGGACGCGGGCGACCGGCCCGATGGCACTGGCGACCATCACGTCGATGGCCCCGTCCTCGGCGTCGGCCTCGGGTGTCAGCTCGGTGCCGCCGCCGACCGAGGGACCGTTGCCCAGGGCCACCTGCAGGACAGGCGCGTCGAGATCGTTGACGACCTCGCCGTCCACCTCGACCCGCAGTCGGAGCACGGGCGGGTTCCACGCGGTGATGGCCGCGCCGATCGGGTAGCCGAGCTTGCCGAGGTTGGCCTTCCCGACGCCCACCGCACCGAGCCGCTTCTTCCAGCTGTGGGCCCGGTGGCTCGCAGCCGCGCCGGCGCCGACGTGGACACCGTTGACCACGATGCCGCCGAGCTCGTCGACGATCAGGTCCATCGCGCGCACCTCGCCCTCCAGCAGGACCGTCGCGGCCTCCTCGATGTCGAGCGGGATGTCGGTGCCGCGGGCGAAGTCGTTGCCGGTGCCGAGCGGAAGCAGACCCAGGACGTTCTTGCCGAGGTCGTGGCGGCGGTAGAGCGCCGCGACCACGGCGTGCATGCTGCCGTCGCCGCCCGCGACGACGATGCGCCGCGATCCCGCACGGTGCAGCACACCGTCCAGCTCACCGGGGTAGCTCGTGCAGGCGACCTCGACGTCGGTGCGGCTGCGCAGCACCTTCAGGGCGAGGTCGAGACTGTCCTCGTCGGAGGTGCCCGCATCGGCGTTGGTGATGAGGAGCAGCGGGTCCATCGGTGGGACCATAACCGACGACAACCGCCCGACCGCCGCTCGACCGCCGCTCGGTCGCCGCTCGATCCAGAAGGAGCCGCATGCCCGCGATCGCCATCATCGGCGCCCAGTGGGGCGACGAGGGGAAGGGCAAGGCGACCGACATCCTCGGTAGCCGGGTCGACTACGTCGTGAAGTTCAACGGCGGCAACAACGCCGGCCACACGGTCGTGGTCGGTGACGAGAAGTACGCCCTCCACCTGCTGCCCAGCGGCATCCTCACCCCGGGCTGCACCCCGGTCATCGGCAACGGTGTGGTGGTCGACCTCGCCGTCCTCTTCGAGGAGATCGACGGGCTCGAGGCGCGTGGTGTCGACACCAGCCGCCTGGTCGTGAGCGCCAACGCACACGTCATCGCGGACTACAACCGCACGATCGACAAGGTCACCGAGCGCTTCCTCGGCAGCCGCCGTCTCGGGACGACCGGCCGCGGCATCGGTCCGACGTACGCCGACAAGATGAACCGGATCGGCATCCGCATCCAGGACCTCTTCGACGAGAAGATCCTCCGGCAGAAGGTGGAGGGCGTCCTCGAGCTCAAGGGCCAGATCCTCGCCAAGGTCTACAACCGCCGCAGCCCCACGGTCGAGCAGACGGTCGAGGAGCTGCTGGCCTATGCCGAACGGCTCTTCCCGATGGTCTGCGACACCGGGCTCCTGCTCAACCAGGCGCTGGACCGCGACGAGATCGTGCTGCTCGAGGCCGGACAGGCCACCCTGCTCGACGTCGACCACGGCACCTATCCGTTCGTCACCTCGAGCAGCGCGACCGCCGGCGGGGCCTGCACCGGCTCCGGGATCCCGCCCACCCGGCTCGGTCAGGTGATCGGCATCGTCAAGGCCTACACGACCCGCGTCGGCGAGGGCCCCTTCCCCACCGAGCTCGACGACGACCACGGCGAGCACCTGCGCAAGGTCGGTGCCGAGTACGGCACGACCACCGGCCGGCCGCGCCGCTGCGGTTGGTACGACGCGGTCATCGCCCGCTACGCCGCCCGCGTCAACGGCGTCACCGACTTCGTTCTCACCAAGCTCGACGTCCTCACCGGTCTCGAGCAGGTGCCGGTCTGCGTCGCCTACGACGTCAACGGCACGCGGCACGACGAGATGCCGGTCAACCAGAGCGACTTCCACCACGCGGTGCCGATCTATGAGTACCTCCCGGGCTGGTGGGAGGACATCTCCGACGCCCGGACCCTGGCCGACCTCCCGAAGAACGCGCGCGACTACGTCTCGGCGGTCGAGCAGATGTCCGGCGCGCGGATCTCCGCCGTCGGTGTCGGCCCCGACCGCGAGGCCACCGTCGTGGTGCACGAGCTCGTCTGATGCGCACCCTGGTCATCGGCGCCGGTGGGCGCGAGCACGCGCTGGCCCGCGCCCTGTCGCTCGACCCGACCGTCACCGAGGTGCACGCGGCCCCAGGCAACCCCGGGATCTCCGCCGTGGCGCAGCTGCACGAGGTCGATCCTATGGACGGTGGGTCCGTCGCCGACCTCGCCGAGCGGCTCTCCGTCGACCTGGTCGTGGTGGGTCCCGAGGCGCCGCTCGTCGCAGGCGTGGCCGACGTGGTGCGCGAGCGCGGCATCGCGGTGTTCGGGCCCTCGGGTGCCGCTGCACAGCTCGAGGGGTCGAAGGCGTTCGCCAAGGACGTCATGGCCGCCGCCGGCGTCCCGACCGCGCGCGCTTTCGTGTGCACGACCGAGGAGGAGGCGGCCGCCGCGCTCGACGACCTCGGCTCGCCCTACGTCGTCAAGGACGACGGCCTCGCGGCGGGCAAGGGCGTCGTGGTCACCGAGGACCGCGCCGAGGCGCTCGCGCACGCAGCAGCGTGCGACCGGGTCATCATCGAGGAGTTCCTCGACGGTCCCGAGGTCTCCCTCTTCGCCCTGTGCGGGTGGAGCGAGAGCGACGGTGCCACCGTGTACCCGCTCCAGCCGGCCCAGGACTTCAAGCGGATCGGTGATGGCGACGTCGGCCCCAACACCGGCGGGATGGGTGCCTACACCCCCCTGGCCTGGGCCCCGCCGACCCTCGTCGAGGACGTGCTGCGCGACGTGCTGCAGGCCGACGGTCGAGGAGATGGCCCGTCGCGGCACTCCGTTCACCGGACTGTTGTACGCCGGTCTCGCGCTCACGTCCCGTGGCGTCCGGGTGGTCGAGTTCAACGCCCGCTGGGGCGACCCGGAGACCCAGCCCCTGCTGGCGCTGCTCGACTCACCGCTGGCGCCGCTGCTCATGGGGTCGGCGAACGGGAGGCTGGCCGAGGTCGAGCCACCGCAGTTCCGCAGCGGTGCGGCGGTCGGCGTCGTGATGGCCAGCCGCGGCTACCCCCGCGTCGTCGTCGGGCGACCTGATCGCCGGTATCGCCGACGCCGAGGCCCTTGTGCGACGTCCACGTCATCCACGCCGGCACCGCTGCGCCGGACGGTGACCTGGTCACGGCCGGCGGGCGGGTGCTCGCGGTCGTGGGGACCGGCGCCGACGTCGCCGCGGCTCGTGCGGCGGCGTACGACGGCGTCGCCTGCATCGCCTTCGACGGCGCGCAGCTCCGCACCGACATCGCGCTCCACGCCGGTTACGCGCCGAGTCGAGCTCCGCGACCGCGTGGGAGAATCGGCCCGTGACCGTCCCGAACGTCCTGGCCACCCGGTACGCCGGCGCCGACCTCGCCGCGATCTGGTCACCCGAGCACAAGATCGTGCTCGAGCGGCGGCTCTGGATCGCGGTGCTCCGGGCCCAGCGTGACCTCGGGATCGACGTCCCCGACGGAGTGGTCGAGGCCTACGAGGACGTCGTGGAGAAGGTCGACCTCGAGTCGATCGCCGCCCGCGAGCGGGTCACCCGCCACGACGTGAAGGCACGGATCGAGGAGTTCGCCGCGCTGGCGGGCCACGAGCACATCCACAAGGGCATGACCTCGCGCGACCTCACCGAGAACGTCGAGCAGCTGCAGGTCCGGCAGTCGCTCGAGCTGGTGCGGCAGCGGATGGTGGCGACCCTGGCCCGGCTGGCGCGCCTTGCCACCGAGCACGAGGCGACGGTGATGGCCGGTCGCTCCCACAACGTCGCCGCGCAGGCGACCACGCTCGGCAAGCGCTTCGCGACCATCGCCGACGAGATGCTGGTCGCGCTCGAGCGCACGGACGACCTGCTGGCCCGCTATCCGCTGCGCGGCGTCAAGGGACCGGTCGGCACCGGTCAGGACATGCTGGACCTGCTCGGCGGCGACGAGACCCGGCTCGCCGACCTCGAGCAGCGCGTGGCTGGCCACCTCGGCTTCGACGCGGCCTGACCAGCGTCGGTCAGGTCTACCCGCGCTCACTGGACTTCGACGTGCTCTCGGCCCTCGTCCAGGCCGTCGCCGGTCCCTCCAACCTGGCCACGACGATCCGGCTGATGGCCGGCATCGAGCTCGTGACCGAGGGTTTCGCCGAGGGCCAGGTCGGCTCCTCGGCGATGCCGCACAAGATGAACACCCGGTCCTGCGAGCGCGTCAACGGCCTCGCCGTCGTCCTGCGCGGCTACCTCTCCATGGTCGGCGAGCTCGCCGGTGACCAGTGGAACGAGGGCGACGTCTCCTGCTCCGTCGTACGCCGGATCGCCCTGCCCGACGCGTTCTTCGCCACCGACGGGCTGTTCCAGACGTTCCTGACCGTCCTCGACGAGTTCGGCGCCTTCCCGGCGGTCATCCAGCGTGAGCTCGACCGCTACCTGCCGTTCCTGGCCACCACCAAGGTGCTGATGGCCGCGGTCCGCCAGGGAGTCGGTCGCGAGGCCGCGCACGAGGCGATCAAGGAGGCGGCGGTCGGGGTGGCCCTCGACATGCGCCGAGGCCGCGCCGACAACGACGTCTTCGACCGGCTTGCCGCCGACCCCGGCTCGGCCTCACGTCGCGAGCAGATCGGCTGCCCTCGTGGCCGAGCCGATCGCCTTCACCGGTGCCGCGCGCTCCCAGGTGGCCGCCGTCGTCGCGCGGGTCGAGGAGCTGCTCCGCTCCGACCCCGACGCGGCGTCGTACTCGCCCGGCGCGATCCTCTGACGCCGCGGCCGCACTCGACGTGAGCGAACGCCCGCTGGCTGCCGACCGACGCGACCAGCGCGAGCGACAGCAGCACCAACGCGGCGACGAGCGCCCAGCGCAGGTCGGCGAGCTGGTAGACGGTCATCAGCAGGGCGGCGCCGAGCGCCGAACCGATGCGCTGGCCGGTCTGCAGCGCACCTCCCGCCGCACCGCCCATGGCCGGCGGGACCTCGGCGAGGGTGAGCGTGAAGTTCGGTGAGATGACCGCGCCACCGCCGAGCCCGGCCAGCAGCAGCGCCGGAGCGAGCGCCCACCACAGGTCCTCGGGGTCCCGGCCGGGGGTCAGGACGGCCACCAGCACGATGCCCAGCATCATCACAACGATCCCCACCACCGTGGTCAGCCGGCCGGTGCGCGACACCAGCCGGCCCGCGATCGGCGAGGTGATGCCGGACCCGACGGCGAACGGCGTCAGCAGCAGGCCGGTCATCAGCGCGGTCTGCGCCAGGTCTTCCTGCAGGTGGACCGACAGCACCAGGAAGATCCCCGTGAAGCCGGTGAAGTAGAGGGTGCCGACGGTGAGCCCACCGGCGTACCCCGGCACCCGCCGCAGCAGGCCGAATGTCGAGCAGGGGCGGGTTTCCGCGCGCGATCGTGCGTCGTTCCCAGCGGACGAAGGCGAGCAGGAACGGTCGGGCGAGGACGAGGAGGAGCAGGGGCCGTCGCGGCTCCGCTCTCGAGGCTCACCACCGGCAGGAGCCCGCAGAGCACCGCGGCGCCCAGGAGCAGCGCCCCGGGTACGTCGATCCGCGGCCCCTCCCCCTCCGCTGGACAGAGCGCCTTCCGTGGGCCGAGCGCCGTCCGCTGGTCGAGCCTGTCGAGACCCCGGCACCCACCGCAGGATCGCGACCAACGCCACCACCCCGATCGGGACGTTGATGAGGAACAGCCACCGCCAGCCGTCCTGGTCCCGGCAGCGGCGATGATCGCGCCGCCCAGCAGCGGACCGCTGGCGGAGGCGACCGAGCCGTCAGCCCGAACCACCCGAAGGCACCGGCCCCGTTCCGCGCCGGTGAAGAGCTCCTGGATGAGGCCGGTGTTCTGCGGCGTGAGCAACCCCGCCGTCGCGCCCTGCACGAGCCGGGCCGCGACACGAGACCGGCTCGAGGCGCGAGCCCGAGCCGCGGCGCTGGAGGCGACGAATCCGACCAGCCCGATCGAGCATGAGCCAGCGCGTCACCGTAGGCATCGCCCAGGCGTCCGCCGGCGACCAGGGTCAGCCCAAAGGCCAACGCGTAGGCCCGACACCACCCACTGCACGGTGCGCGTTGTTCGTCTCGATCCAGGTCCGCATCGAGCGACCGCCCCGTTGACAATCGTGACGTCGAGCAGCGACATGAACCCGATGACGAGCGAGACGCCGAGGATCCGCCAGCGACGCGAGTCCGGCCCGTCGACATCGGCGTCAGGCGCGTGCGTCGCCGCCCCAGTTGGCGAGCTTGGTCGCGACGGTGCGGAGGTCCTCGCGCCAGACGTCCTCGGGGCCGGGCGGCAGGATCTCGTCCCACTCGACGGCGTACGAACCGAGGACGTTCGCCAACCGCTCGGTCCGGGCGAAGAACCACAGGTGGAAGTGGGCGCCGCCGTCACCCCACCGGTCGACATGCAGCACGACCGATGTGCGGCAGGTTCTCGATGATCCGGACCAGCCGATTGCTGATCCGCCCCATCTGGGAGGCCAGGTCATCGTCGAGCTCGCCGTAGTCCTGGTGCTCGCGGGTGTGCAGCACCAGCACCAGGGGCAGCCCCGTGGGCTGACCCTCGTGGGTGAGCACCCAGCTCTCGTCCTCCCAGACGACCCGGTCCGGATCGAAGCCCTTGACGCACACTCCGCACGGCTTGTCCGGGGCCTCGCCCCACCGCGGGGGCTCCTCGGTCGGCGCCGGCAGCGGCCGGGGCACCACCGAACCGTTCGCAGACTTCCCACGGGAAGGTGTCCCACTCGCAGCTGCCAGGACGGGGCAGCCGGCCCTCGGCGCCGACCTGCTCGACGACCCGCGCGTAGACCTCTTCGGCAGACTCAGGCATGTCCCCGATGCTTGCATCCGGTGTTGGGGGCCTGCACCACCGGGCAGGGCGATCTCCTCCTCACCTGTGCGCGGGGGGAAGGTGGGCAGGCGGTGAACGCGGCCCCGGGGCCAGTCACTCCTAGACTGTGAGCGTGGTCGACCTCAACATCCCCGCCGCGCCGGAGATCGAGGGGGCCACCCACCTCAGCTCCGGCAAGGTCCGCGACCTGTACCTCCTCGAGTCCGGCCCTCATCAGGGGAATCTGCTGATGGTCGCCAGCGACCGGATCTCGGTCTTCGACTTCGTGCTCGACACGACGATCCCCGACAAGGGCGAGATCCTCACCCGGATGTCGTTGTGGTGGTTCGAGCAGCTGGCCGGTGTGGTCGACAACCACGTGCTGTCGACCGACGTACCTGAGTCCGTGCGCGGTCGCGCCGTCGTGTGCCAGCGGCTGGAGATGGTGCCCGTCGAGTGCGTGGTGCGCGGCTACCTCACCGGCACCGGCCTGCTCGACTACCGCGCGACAGGCGCGGTCTGCGGCATCGAGCTGCCGGCCGGGCTCGAGGACGGCAGCCGGCTGCCGGTGCCGGTCTTCACGCCGGCGACCAAGGCCGAGCTCGGCGACCACGACGAGAACGTGTCGTACGACGCCGTGGCCGCCACCGTGGGCGCCGAGACCGCGGCGCAGCTGCGCGAGCTGACCCTGGCCGTCTACCGCCGGGCGGAGAGCCCTGGCCCGCGAGCGAGGGATCATCCTGGCCGACACCAAGCTGGAGTTCGGGGTCTCGACGGGCTCGGCCCACGCAGGAGCCGGAGCGATGGTGCTCGCCGACGAGGTGCTCACGCCGGACTCGTCGCGCTTCTGGCCCGCAGCAGAGTGGCAGCCGGGCCGATACCCAACCGTCGTACGACAAGCAGATCGTGCGGAACTGGGCGCTCTCGCCGGAGTCCGGCTGGGACCGGTCCTGCGGTGAGTCGCCTCCGCCGGTGCCGGCCGAGGTCGTCGAGCGCACACGGAGCAGGTACATCGAGGCCTTCGAGTTGCTCACCGGGCAGCGTTGGTGATCCTCATAGCCGGTCGCGTTTGCGGTTCCCGCTGAGGTCGCCTTCGACTACCTCGTCGACCCGCGCAACCGTCCCGCCTGGCAGTCCAGCCTGCGCCGGGTGGAAGAGGTCGACGGCGAGCCGCGGGTCGGTCAGACGTGGGTCGACGTGACCAAGCCGGGAGTGCGCCCTGCGATGCGCACCACCGTCCTGGAGCGGCCGCGGGTGTGGCAGGAGTCCGGGACGTGGCGTGGGGTGCCGCGCCGACCTGACGCTGAGCTTCGCACCGGACGGCGACGGATGACCTGTCTGGTCGACTGCGACTTCCGGATCCACGCGCTCGGCCCGGTCGGCGCGCTGGCCTCCGCCGTCTCCCGTCCTGCTGTCGCAGCCGACCTCCGCCGCGCTGCCGGGATCCTGGGTCGCCGTTCCTGACTCCACGGCGCGCCAACGCCGCCCGTTGGGTGAAGGCAGGGCGTTGGCCACGATGGTCACCGCGATCGCCGGAGAAGCGTGACCGGATCGTGACCTGATCGGGCAGTTATCCCCAGCAAAACAAGGGGATTCCGGGCTTTCGATCGTGCTGGACTGTCGGTGGTGGGTGCTTGGGTTGAGGCATGGCCAAGCACGGCGACACCAGCAGTCCCCGGCACCCTGCCGCGACCCTGGTGACGCGCCTGCACACCGAGCTCGACGAGGTCGAGGGCCTGTCGCTGCTGGCCCTGGACGCCGCGGCCACGCGAGCGACCCTGGTCGACGTGCACCGGCTTGCGGCCAGGGTCTCGGCCCTGCAGCTCCGGATCCTGGCGCACGCCGAGGACGTCGATGTCGCCGCCGAGGTCGGGGCGACCGGGACCGCGGCGTGGCTGGCGCACGCCACCCGGCAGACCCCGCGGGTCGCGCACGCCGACACGACGCTGGCGGCCGCGTTGAGAGCGCCCGGCCGCTGGTGCGGGAGGCGTTGACCGGGCAGGTGTCGGTGGAGCAGCGCGGGTCATCGTCCACGCCCTCGATCGGCTGCCCACCGACCTGGAGCCGGAGACCATCGTCGCTGGCGGAGAAGACGCTGGTGGCCCACGCGGCCGACCACGACCCACGTGGTCTGCGGGTCCTGGGGCGTCGGGTCCTGGAGGTCATCGACCCCGCTGCTGGGGAGGCCGAGCAGGCCCGGCAGCTCGAGGCCGAAGAACGCGCCGCCGACCAAGCCTGCCGGTTCACCATGTCCGACGACGGGCACGGGAAGACCTATGGCCGGTTCACCCTCCCCACCGCACAGGCCCAGATGCTGCGCAAGCAGCTCCTCGCGATCGCCGCCCCGAAGCACCAGACCGCGGTCCACGGACACCTGCCCTGAACGCCGGCCGTCTCCAGAACGGATGGGCCACGCGTTCGCGGAGTGGGTCGAGACCTATCCCGCCGACCGGCTCCCCACCGCGGGCGGGGTCAACGCCACCGTCGTGGTCACCATCCCCCTCCAGACCCTCACCGGTGGCTTGGCGGCCGGGCAGCTCGACACCGGCGCCCACATCAGCCCCGGCCAAGCCCGGCGGCTCGCCTGCGGTGCGGGGATCGTCCCCGCCGTCCTCGGCGCCGGCTCCGTCGTGCTCGACCTCGGGCGTAGGACCAGGTTCCACACCGCCGCCCAACGCACCGCCATCGCCCTGCGAGACCGGCGGCTGCACCGTCGAAGGCTGCGACACCGCGCCTAGTCGCTGCCACGACCCACCACGACCGACCCTGGTCCGAAGGCGGCACCACCGACGTCGCCACCGGGCGGCTCCTATGTCCTCGACACCACCGCCACATCCACGACCCCGCCTACGACACCACCCGACTGCCGAACGGGAAGATCCGATTCCACCGCAGGACCTAGACCCGAGCTCCTGCCCTCCTGGGTCTCGACAAGCTCGACCACCGAAGGGGCCGCTCGACCAGCGAAAGGGGTCTCGACAAGCTCGACCACCGAAGGGGGCCGCTCGACCACCGGGGGGTCTCGACAGCTCGACCAACGACGAGGCGCCGCTCGACCAGTGAAAGGGGTCTCGACAAGCTCGCCCACCGAAGGCTCCGCTCGACCACCGACGCTCCGCTCGACCACCGAAGCCCGGCTAAGTTGACGAACATGAGCAACCTCGCCGCCCTGCTCGGAGCACAGCGCCTCGTCGTACGCCGACCGCGAGGCGATCGTCTTCAACGACACGCGGCTCAGCTATGCCCAGGTCAACGGCGCCGCCAACCAGGTCGCGAACCTGCTGGTCGAGCGCGGCATCCGCGCCGGGGGACAAGGTCGCCCTGAGCTGCCCGAACCTGCCCTACTTCACGATCATCTACTACGGCATCCTCAAAGCCGGAGGGACCGTCGTCCCGCTCAACGTGCTGCTCAAAGCACGCGAGGTGGCCTACCACCTCGACGACGCGGACGTGAAGGCCTACTTCTGCTTCCAGGGCACCGAGGAGCTGCCCATCGGCAAGGAGGGGTACGCCGGCTTCGAGAAGACCGAGGGCTGCGAACACTTCTTCGTGATCACCGCCGACCCGGCAGCGGACTCCCCGATCGACGGCGCCGAGACCCTCGGCCGAGCTGTCCAGGATCAGCCGACGGAGTTCGACACCGTCGACGTCGACGACGACGACAGCTGCGTCATCCTCTACACCTCGGGCACGACCGGTCAGCCCAAGGGCGCTGAGCTGCGGCACCGCAACATCCGCGACAACGTCTTGTCGAGCGAGGCGCTCTTCGGGGCCGACCGCGACGACCCGGACACGCTACCTGTGCGTGCTGCCGCTCTTCCACACGTTCGGTCAGGTGGTGGTGCAGAACGCCGCGATCGCCTACGGCGGCACCATCGTCATGCTGCCCGCGCTTCGAGGCCGGCCCGGCGCTGGCGGCGATGGGCAAGGAGAAGGTCACCTTCTTCGCCGGCGTGCCCACGATGTACTGGGGCCTGCTGGGCGCGTTGGACGACAGCGTCGATGTCGAGCGGCTGGCCGGCAACCTCCGCGTCGCCGTGGCGGGCGGGTCGGCGCTTCCGGTCGAGGTCCACAAGGACGTGCAGAAGAAGCTCGGCGTCACCATCCTCGAGGGCTACGGCCTCTCGGAGACCTCGCCGGTCGCGAGCTTCTCGCCGTACGGCGAAGAGGTGCGGGTCGGTTCGATCGGCAAGCCGATCCCTGGGGTCGAGATGAAGCTGCTGGACCCGGAGAGCTGGGACGAGATCGACGACGACCCCGAGGCCGTGGGCGAGATCGCGATCAAGGGACACAACATCATGAAGGGCTACTACGGTCGGCCCGACGCGACCGAGGAGGCGATCCGGGACGGCTGGTTCCGCTCCGGCGACCTCGGGCGGCGCGACGAGGACGGCTGGTACTACATCGTCGACCGGTCCAAGGACATGATCATCCGCGGCGGCTACAACGTGTACCCACGGGAGGTCGAGGAGGTTCTGATGACCCACCCCGACGTCTCGCTCGCGGCCGTGATCGGTGTGCCGCACGACAGCCACGGCGAGGAGATCAAGGCCGTGGTGATCAAGGAGAAGGGCGCGAGCCTCACCGAGGACGAGCTGGTGGCATGGGCCAAGGGCGAGATGGCGAGCTACAAGTACCCCCGCGAGGTCGTGTTCGTCGACGAGCTCCCCATGACCGCCACCGGCAAGATCCTCAAGCGGGAGCTCACGTGAGCATGGGCCGCACCCTCGGGCTCGCCATCGCCGGCGTGCTGCTGCTGGTCGGCGGGGTGTGGACCGGTCAGGGGCTCGGGTACGTCGAGGGCAGCGTGATGACCGGCGAGCGCACCTGGGCGATCCTCGGCCCGATCGTCGCGGGCCTCGGCGTGGCCCTCGGACTGGTGGTCATCCAGCGGAGTCGCGAGGGTCGGCAGTAGCGCCGACCCGCACCAGACCCGACTCGTAGGCCAGCACCACGAGCTGGGCACGGTCCCGCACCTGGTGCCGCGCCAGCATCTCGCTGACGTAGCCCTTCACCGTCGACTCGGCGAGGAAGAGCTCGCCCGCGATCTCGGCATTGGTCAGCCCGCGCGCGAGGAGGCGGAGCACGTCGGCTTGCCGGTCGGTCACGTGCAGCAGCTCCGGCCGCGCCGATCCCTGCTGACTCAGGTGCGCCTCGATCAACCGTCGGGTGACGCTCGGAGCCAGCAGCGCATCGCCCGCGACGACCGAGCGGATGCCGGACCACAGCTGGTCGCGCGGCACGCTCTTGAGCAGAAAGCCGCTGGCTCCAGCCCGCAGCGCGGCGTACACGACGTCGTCGACCTCGACGGTGGTGAGCATCAGCACCTTGGTCGAGACGTCGGCTGCCACGATCCTGCGAGTGGCCTCGAGCCCGTCGACCACGGGCATCCGCACGTCCATCAGCACGACGTCAGGGCGATGGCGGAGCACGGCCGCGACGGCCTCGTCTCCGTCGACGACCGTCGCAACGACCTCGAGGTCGGCTTGGCTCGCCACGATGGCGGCCAGCCCCTCTCGGACCAGCTCCTCGTCGTCGGCCACGACGACCCGGATCAGCGTCGGCCCCAGGGGCAGCGTGGCCAGGAGGCGGAACCCGGTGTCGGTGCCCTGCGCCGACCAGGTGCCGCCCAGGCTGTCGACGCGTTCGCGCAGACCGGTCAGCCCACGTCCCGTTCCGCCGTACGTCGGCGTCGCTCGCCGACCGAAGCTGTTCACGGTGAGCTCGAGGTGGGTCGTCGACGTACTCGACGGACACCGCCACCCGGTCGGCGGACGCATGCCGCAGTGCGTTGGTCAGTGCCTCCTGCAGGATCCGGTACGCGCAGTGGTCGATGTCCGGCGCCAACGGGCGCGAGGTGCCGGACTCCGCGAGCTCGACGCTGAGGCCGGCCGCACCGGCACCGGCGACCAGGCGCCGGAAGGCGCGCCAACCCACCGTCCGTCACGGCTGCGTCGCCGTCCCCCAGGAGGTCGAGCATCCGGTGCAGCTCCACGAGCGCGTCGCGGCTGGCGGTCCCGATCGCGTCGAGTGCGCGCCGGGCCGCCTCCTTGTCGGTGTCGAGCACCGCGCTGCCGGCCTCGGCCTGGACCGCGATCAGGGTCACGGCGTGCGCCACCACGTCGTGCAGCTCGCGCGCGATCCGCCGTCGCTCCGCAGCAGCAGCGCTGGCCGCTTCGTCGGCGAGGACTGCCGTCTCGAGCTGGAGTACCGCGATGTCGCGGTGCGTGCGGCTGAACGCGAAGCCCAGGACCACGGGCAGCCCCACGAAGAGCACCAGCGTCGGTAGCAGGTTGGCCAAGGTGTCGGACGGGTCCGTGGCGACTGCGACACCGACGCCGGTCGTGACGAGCGCAACTCCGAGCAGGCGTGACCTGCCCACGTCGTAGGCGCCGACGGCGAAGCCGGACCACCAGCACCGCGAGCAGCACCCCCATCTCGTCGGGGGACTCGACGGCCACTGCTCTGGACGCTCATGCCCGTCGCAATGCCGATCGCGGGCACCAGGGGCCTGCTCCGACGGACGACGAGTCCCCCGATCGTGACCAGCGCCAAGACGATGCGGGCGACTGGCGATGCTAGGTCGTGAACGATGATCTCCGCCACGGTGCCGCCGATCAGCGCCAGGGCGATCGCAACGTCCCAGACGGCCAGCCGTCGGACTCGGGTGGTGGACACGCATCCACGCTAGTGCGGCTGGGCGGGACACGGACCCGTCTGGAGGAGGGGAGCCATCCGACTCCGGGCGGTGCCTCGGGGCCGACGTCGGCTCCTAGCGTCCGCTGCATGACCCAGACATCCCTCGCGATCCCCGCCTCGTCCGTGCCGCCTGCAAGGTCGCGGCTGACCGCCGCCCTGACCCTCGTCGCTGGCGCCCTCTTCGTCGTCGTACCCCTCCTGGTCGAGTTCGTGAGCGGCGACCTGTTCGCCCTCATGGGTCTGGCGGGGCTGTTCGTGCTGCTGGCCCTGCCTGGGCTGCGCCGGCTCCAGCACGGTGCTGACGGCCGGCTCGGAGCCTGGGGGCTACGGCTGCTCTTCGCGGGGCTGGCGGTGACCGTGGTCCTCGTCGTCAGCGGCGACCCGCTCGACGCGGCACTGTCGGGGTCGCCCAGGCCGTCGCTGAGAGTGTCTTCCTCGTGCTCGGCGCCTGGTCCGTCCTCGCCATGCTGGCCGGGGTGCTGGCCTTCTCGGTGGGGATGACCAGAGCCAGGGTCTTCCCGCGCTCGGCGATCTGGGTGTTCCTCGGTGGGATGACCCTCGGGCTCGGCGTGGAGGCGTTCGAGCAGTCACTGCAGGGCCCGGTGCCGGTGCTGGCCGACGTCCTGCCTGTGGTGGGGTTCGTGACCGCCCGCGCTCCGCTCGGCCGCGGGTAGGGCTGCTGAGCTCGGTCGCGCGGCGCTGAGCCTGCGCTCCCCGAACGTCGCTACGGTTCCGGAACCGGCCACGGTTCGGAGTGGCTCCGGGCAGCTCGGCAAGGAGCTCGCGGGCCTGGGCCGCGACCTTGTGCTCGACCAGCACCTCGTAGCGGGTGGCGACCACCGAGGTCACCGAGGAGAAGTCGCGCCGCCCGCGGGTGGCGGCGTAGCCGACCAGCGCCCAGATGACTCCGAACAGCGCGCCGAACAGGGCGGTCGAGCCGATGGTGACCAGAGCGCTCTCGTCGGTGAAGAGCACGAAGACCAGGCCGATGAAGACGCCGAACCACAGGCCGGAGAGGACCCCTCCCATCGCGACCCGGCCCGTGGTGAGCCGACCGGTGATCCGCTCGATCCGCTTGAGGTCGGTGCCGACGATCATCAGCTGCTCGACCGGGAACTTCTGGTCGGAGAGGAAGTCCACGGTCTTCTGGGCGGCGGCGTAGTCGTCGTAGACGGCCAGGCTCTGGGGGAACTCGAGCTTCAGATCCCCGCCTGCGAGGCCCCGGCCGGGGGGAGTGGTCATGCTCATGCCACCAGTCTGCCCCGACGTCACTACGATGAGCTCGTGCCTCGAGTCGTCGTCGATGTGATGCCCAAGCCCGAGATCCTCGACCCGCAGGGCAAGGCGGTGCTCGGAGCCCTGCCCCGGCTGGGGTTCACCGGGGTGACCGAGGTCCGGCAGGGCAAGCGGTTCGAGCTCGAGATCGACGGCGCAGTGACCGACGAGGTGCTCGTGCGGGTCGCACGAGATGGCCGCGACGCTGCTGTCGAACCCGGTGATCGAGAGCTTCACGGTGTCGTGCGAGCCGATCGAGGCCGTCCGTGAAGATCGGGGTCGTGACCTTCCCTGGCTCGCTCGACGACGTCGACGCCCAGCGCGCCGTACGGCTCGGTGGCAACGAGGCGGTGCCGCTCTGGCACGGCGACCACTCCCTGCAGGGCGTCGACGCCGTGGTCCTGCCGGGCGGGTTCTCGTACGGCGACTACCTGCGCTGCGGCGCCATCTCGCGCTTCGCGCCGGTGATGACCGAGGTGGTCGAGGCGGCCGGCAAGGGGATGCCGGTGCTGGGCATCTGCAACGGCTTCCAGATCCTGTGTGAGTCGCACCTGCTGCCCGGCGCGCTCATCCGCAACGACCACCGGACCTTCGTCTGCCGTGACCAGCGGCTGCGCATCGAGAACGTCTCGCACCCCGTGGACCTCGGCGTACACCCAGGACCAGGAGGTGACGATCGTCCTCAAGAACGGCGAGGGCGGCTTCGTCGCCGATGTCGAGACGCTCGACCGGCTCGAGGGCGAGGGGCAGGTCGTCGCGCGCTACCTCGACGGCAACCCCAACGGCTCGCTGCGCGACATCGCCGGCATCTCCAACGCGGCGGGCAACGTGGTCGGCCTGATGCCGCACCCCGAGCACGCCGTCGAGGAGCTCACCGGTGCCGGCACCGAGGGTCTGGGGTTCTTCACGTCGCTCGCTGCGCACGTCTTCGCGTGATCACTCCGCTTCGCGCCTTTCGGGTCGTCGCGATCGCGGAGGCCGTCACCTGGGCCGGGCTGCTGACCGGGATGTTCCTCAAGTACGTCGCTGACGTCACCGAGGTCGGCGTGCAGGTCTTCGGGATGCTCCACGGCGTCGTCTTCGTGGCGTACGTCGTGGTGGTGCTCGTCGTCGCCGTCGACCGAGGCTGGAGCGTAGGCCGTTCGCTCCTCGGCCTGGCGGCGTCGGTGCCACCGTTCGCGACCGTGCTGCTCGACCGGGTGGCCGAGCGTCGCGGGTGGCTGGGCGCAGCCGATGACAGCTGGCGGATCGGCGTGCTCCGCCGACACCCGGCTGCGTGCGTGGCGGCTGCCTTGGTGACGGTCGGTGTCCTCACCACACTGGCGCTGGCCATCGGGCCGCCGTGAGCCACCTGCTTGTAACACGGTGTCCGGTGCACTTCATCAGCGTTGTAACACTGATGTAGTACACGTAACACCGTGTTACATGGGGTGCTAGCGGACGCCCTCGCCCCGGGCCAGCGCGGCCCACGAGTCGGGCGCGACGACACCGGTGACGTCGAGGCCGGCCCGCTCCTGCCAGGCGCGGACGACGTCCTCGGTGGCGACGCGGTAAACCCCAGAGGCCCGCAGCTGGGCGGTCTTGTCGGCGGCGTTGAGCGCGCGCTGGAGGCGACGTACCGCCGGTCCCGGCCGAGCCGATCTTGAGCACGCCGCGTGGCCGGCCACGAGAACGACATCCAGTGCCGCTTGGACCAGATGTCCTGAACCTCGAACCCGCGGGCGTACTGCCAGGCCTGCGCCGCCGTGAGCGTCCGCTGCGTTGAAGACGCCCGTGATCTGCCCGGCGTACGTCCCCTGTTCGGTGAGCAGGCACTGCAGCGCCTTGACCTTGAGCTCGGGCGACTCCGCGTCGTCGGGGTCGTCGGTGACCGGGTGCAGCGTGCTCGTACTCGAGAACGCGAGCTTGGTGCCCTCGCAGTGCGACTCGGCGGGCAGCGACCGAGCCGCGGCCGAGGTCGAGCCAGTTGCGGTCGATGTTGATCCGGACGCCGCCCTGCGTCTCGTCGTGTCCGCCCTGGTACTGCTTGACACGGCCGCCCGGTCGCCAGCCGTCGTCGCGGATGTAGGACGTGGAGGTGTTGGCGCGGCCGTCCCAGCGCGCGATCCAGATCGCGTCCGGGCAGGGTGAAGCGCCCGGGCCGGTTGACGCGCGCGTTGTCGAGCGAGGCGATGCCCGGAGCCAGCACTGGAGTAGACGCCCGAGACGTAGTCGAGCTGCGTGCAGCCGTTCGGTCCAGGCCGACAAGAACGTCAGCGCCGACTCGCGGCAGTGCTCGTTGGAGTTGTCGTAGCCCTCGAGGTCGTACCAGAGCGTGCTGCCGGGCACGATCCCGAGCGCCGTCGCGGCGTTCGACCGCCGAGGTGGCCTCGGCGAGGCCGTGCTGCCGGGCCTGGCTGTACTTCCCGTGCGTGCCCGGCTTCGCCGAGATCGTGACGTCGTCGTCGTAGCGAGGGAAGCGCGGTTGGCACGACGCCTGCGGTCCGAGCGTGATCGGCAGCAGTCGCCACCCCTTGCGCAGCTGCACCCGCACCCACCGGGCGTCCAGGTTCGGCTGCTCGCGGCAGGCGCGGGAGTCGCCGGAGATGTAGATGCCGACGGCCAGGAACGGTGAGTGCTCGAGCCAGCGGTCCATCTTCCACTGCTCGGGGGTGAGGCACTGGTCGAAGCCGTAGCCGGTGAAGTCGCCGGGTGTGACCGGGTTGTCCGACGCGCGGGCGAGGCGACGGGACACGGTGGCGACCATCCCTCGCTGCCGGGCCCGGTGCTGTCGTCGTACGTCGACAGCGCCCCTGCGGTGAGGGCGAGGGCCAGCACGAGCAGCACCAGTCAGAGGGTGCGGAACATGGGGGCGAAACTCCTGGGGAAGGCGGGGCTTCGGTCGGCGGACGGCTCACCGTAAACCCATCAGTCACACCCGTCACAGGGTTGCGTGCAACTACACACGTGTAGTTCCGGGTCCGGCCGCGAGCCTGCGCAGGCCGCTGGGCTCGTCCTAGTCACTCCGGGTGGTCCCGGGTCCGACGGGACGGCTGATGTGCCGGGCTGCGCGATCGCGGTCGGCAGCCTCGAGCTGTCCGGCGATGACGCGGCGAGGGGAGAGCGTCGTGAGCAGCACATCGGGACGCCGAGCAGTGGAGCGAGCAGCCCACGCTCGGCCTGGCTCCGCTCTTCCACTCGACCCGGCATCGGGCGGACCGCCGTGCCTGACCCCGGACGGCCACTGGCGCTGGAACGGCGAGGAGTGGGTGGCGGTCGATCCGGTCCTGCACGAGCCGGACCACCTGCCGCCTGAGCCGAGGCCGGGGGCCCGCCGCGGCGCCGATAGATTGGCGTCGTGCTCGACACCGTCTCCGTCGCCGCCGAGGACCCGCACCGCGAGCAGCCCTGGGCCGATCTCGGGCTCAAGCCCGACGAGTACCAGCGGATCCGCGAGATCCTCGGCCGCCGCCCGACCAGCTCGGAGCTGGCGATGTACTCGGTCATGTGGAGCGAGCACTGCTCCTACAAGTCCTCCAAGGTGCACCTCAAGCAGTTCTCCGACATCCCGCAGGAGACACCGGTCGGCAAGATGCTGGCCGGGATCGGCGAGAACGCCGGCGTGCTCGACATCGGCCAGGGGTACGCCGTCACCTTCAAGGTCGAGTCGCACAACCACCCGTCCTACGTCGAGCCCTACCAGGGCGCCGCGACCGGTATCGGCGGCATCGTCCGCGACATCCTCGCGATGGGGGCGCGTCCGGTCGCGGTGATGGACCCGCTGCGCTTCGGTCCCCTCGACGCACCCGACACCCGCCGGGTGCTGCCCGGCGATCGTCGCCGGCGTCGGCGGCTACGGCAACTGCCTCGGGCTGCCCAACATCGGCGGCGAGGCCGTCTTCGACGAGCTCCTACGCCGGCAACCCGCTCGTCAACGCGCTCTGCGTCGGGGTGCTGCGCCACGAGGACCTGCACCTGGCCAAGGCCAGCGGCGTCGGCAACCAGGTGATCCTCTACGGCGCGAAGACCGGCGGCGACGGGATCGGCGGGGTCTCGATCCTGGCGAGCGAGACCTTCGAGGACACCGGCCCGGCCAAGCGACCCAGCGTCCAGGTCGGCGACCCGTTCATGGAGAAGCTCCTCATCGAGTGCACCCTCGAGATCTTCGCCGCGGGCCTCGTCGCCGGCATCCAGGACCTCGGCGGCGCGGGACTGTCGTGCGCGACCTCCGAGCTGGCGAGCGCGGGCGACGGCGGGATGCACGTCGAGCTCGACCGGGTCCCGCTCCGCGACTCCTCCCTGGCGCCCGAGGAGATCCTGATGAGCGAGTCCCAGGAGCGGATGATGGCCGTCGTCGAGCCGGGCGACGTCGCGGCGTTCCTGGCCATCTGCGAAAAGTGGGACGTCGACGCCACCGTCATCGGCGAGGTCACCGACACCGGCCGGCTGTGCATCGACTGGCACGGCGAGCGGGTGGTCGACGTCCCTCCGCGGTCGGTGGCCCACGACGGCCGACCTACCACCGCCCCTTCGCCCGCCCCGACTGGCAGGACGCGCTCCAGGCCGACGTGGCCGAGGCGCTGCCGCGACCATCGACCGGGGAGGAGCTGGCTGCGACGCTGATCCGGATGGTCGGCCTCGCCGAACCTGTGCGACAAGTCGTGGATCACCGACCAGTACGACCGCTACGTCCGCGGCAACACCGTCCTCGCGCAGCCCAGCGACAGCGGCATGATCCGCGTCGACGAGGCGACGAACCTCGGTGTCGCCATCGCCACCGACTGCAACGGCCGCTTCGCCAAGCTCGACCCGTACGCCGGCGCGCAGCTCGCGCTCGTCGAGGCCCACCGCAACGTCGCGACGGGCGGCGCCCTCCCGCTCGCGGTCTCGGACTGCCTCGAACTTCGGCTCCCCGGAGGACCCCGACGTGATGTGGCAGTTCGCGGAGACCTGCCGCGGTCTGGCCGACGCCTGTCGCGAGCTCGGCATCCCGGTCACCGGCGGCAACGTCAGCCTCTACAACCAGACCGGGGAGACCGCGATCCTCCCCACCCCGGTGGTCGCGGTGCTCGGCGTGGTCGACGACGTCACCCGGCGGACGCCCTCGGCGTTCCCGGCCGCGGGCGAGCAGCGTGTTCCTCCTCGGCGAGACCCGCGAGGAGCTGTCGGGCTCGGAGTGGGCGTCGGTCGAGCACGGGCACCTCGGCGGCGTCCCGCCGCGGGTCGACCTCGACGCCGAGCAACGCCTGGCGGCCCTGCTGCGGGCGGGCATCGGGCTGCTGACCTCCGCCCACGACCTGTCCGACGGCGGCCTCGCCCAGGCCCTGGTCGAGTCGTGCCTGCAGCGGTCGGTCGGTGTGCGCGTCACCCTCGCGGGCGACCCGTTCGTCGCGCTCTTCTCCGAGTCCGCCGGCCGGGTGCTCGTCACCGTCGCCCCCGGAGATGAGGAGGCGCTCGCCGACCTCGCGGCGCGTCACGGCGTACCCCTCGCCCGGCTGGGCACCACCGGCGGTGACGCGGTCGGGGTCGAGGACGCCTTCGAGCTCGCGCTGCCCGAGATCCGCTCGGCCTGGATGGCGACGCTGCCCGCGGCTGTGTCGTGACGTGGACCGCCGTGCGTTCCTCCTCGCGACCGGGATCGGCGGTCCTCGTCGCCTGCGGGGACGATCCGGTGAGCCAGGGAGCACCGGAGGCGACCACCAGCGGATCCGAGGAACAGACCGTCGCCTATGGCTCCGACCCCGCGCAGTTCGCCGAGCTCACCGTGCCGGAGGGTCGAGCCACGCGGGGTGGTCGTTCTGGTCCACGGCGGGTTCTGGCGACCGGAGTACGGCATCGAGTACGCCCGGCCGCTGGTGCCGTCGCTGGTCGAGGCCGGCTGGGCGGTATGGGCGATCGAGTACCGCCGCGGCACGGGTGCCCAGGACACCCTCGACGATGTCGCCGCCGCGATCCGAGCGCTGCCGATCGAGGCTGACGTCGTGGCCGCTGTCGGGCACTCGGCAGGGGGGCACCTGGCGACCTGGGCCGCCGGCCAGGACCTCGGCCTCACCCACGTGATCTCCCAGGCCGGGGTGCTCGACCTCGGCGCGGCCCACGACGCCGGCCTCGGTGGCGGTGCCGTCGAGGCGTTCCTCGGCCACCCGCCCGGCCCCGAGGACGCGGCCGTCGACCCGATCCGCCAAGTGCCGCTCGACGTACCGGTCTGGTGCGTGCACGGCAGCGCCGACACCATCGTCCCGCCGCGCAGTCCGAGGCGTACGTCGACGCCGCCATCGCCGCAGGCGGCACCGCCGAGCTCGTGGTCGTCGAGGGCGACCACTTCGTCGTCATCGCGCCCGACTCCGAGGCCTGGGCCACCCAGCTGGCCATCCTCGACGGGCTCTAGGTGTCGCGACGTCCTCTCCGGTGCAGCTAGCCGCCGGTCGGGTCGTACGGCGGCGCGACGCCCCACCCCCACCGCGGCACCGGGGCCTGCCCGACCGGCTGGGCGTCCGGCGCCCGAGTTGGCCATGGCCGACGGGTGCCCCACTCGGCGTACCCGACCAGTGCGGCGCGGCACTCCGGGTCCTCAGGCAGCTGGGCGAGGTCGGCCGCTTCGCTGAGGAGGGTCACGAAGCGCCTGCGCTGGTCCGGGGTGATGGCCAGCCCGCGGTGGTGCGCGAGCATCAGGGCGTAGCCGCCGTGCTGCTCGGTGTAGGTGCTGGGTCCGCCCATCACCTCCGCCCACCAGTCGGTGACCAGCGCGCGGTGCTCCTCGCTCACCCGGCCGTCGAAGACCGGCCCCAACAGGTCGTCGGCCTCGACGAGGTCGTAGAAGCGGTCCAGCCACCGGCGGAAGGCGTCGTGCCCACCCACCCAGGCGTAGATCGACGGCGGCTGGCTCACGGCTGGCACTCTAGGGCGGTGAGAAGTCAGGGACCTGCTGATGCCGGCCCGGGTCCGCGTCGCCTCCGCGGAGGACGTCGTCGCCGCGCACGACGTCGGCGACCTGAGGTTGCTCACCAAGCACTACCTGGCGCTCCTCGAGCAGCAGGCACCCGGCCGATCGGTCGAGGTCCGCGTCCCGCCGTACGCCGCCGTCCAGGTCGTCCCGGGCGTCCGGCACACCCGCGGCACGCCGCCGGCGGTCGTCGAGACCGACGCCGAGACCTGGGTGGCCCTGGCCACCGGCGACCTCACCTGGGCCGAGGCCGAGGAGCAGGGGCGCCTGCGCGCCAGCGGTGAGCGCGCCGACCTCTCGGCGTACCTCCCCTTGCGATAGTCCCTGGCCGAATGGCTGTGGAAACACCGTCATCCACAACCATTCGGCCAGGGACTATCCCGACGGGCGGCTCAGGAGTGGTCGTGGTCCACGCCGTGCTCGTGGGCGTGGGTGGTGCCGTCGTCGTGGGTGTGCTCGTGGTGGTGGTGCTCGGCGGCAGCCTCCTCACCGCTCTCGTGGTGGTCGGGCCCGTGCGGGTGGGTGTGGCTCGTCCCGTCGGCGTGGCTGTGCTCGTGCTCGCTGTGCTCGGGGGTCTGCTCGCTCATCGCGCCAGTGTCCACCCGGGCTCGGCCCGCGGCTAGGTTGGCGAGCATGAGCGACGACATCCGGCGCGCAGCGTGCGCGACCTCATGCCCCAGCTGCGCAACGACCTCGAGGACCTCGTCCGGATCGAGTCGGTCAGCGCCGACCCGGCGCGGGCGGCCGAGGTGCAGCGCAGCGCCGAGGCGGTTGCCGACCTGCTCCGTGCCGAGGGGTGCACCTCGGTCGACATCGTCTCCGCCGAGGGCGGCGGCGCCAGCCGTGCATCGGCGAGAAGCACGGGCCCGAGGGCGCGCCGACCGTCCTGCTCTACGCCCACCACGACGTCCAGCCCGAGAACGACCACGCCGACTGGGACTCGCCCCCCTTCGAGCCGACCGAGCGCGGTGGGCGCCTCTACGGCCGCGGCGCGCCGACGACAAGGCCGGCATCGCCGCCCACCTCGGCGCCCTCCGCGTCCACGGTGACGACCTGCCGGTCACCGTCCGCTTCTTCATCGAGGGCGAGGAGGAGATCGGCTCGGACTCGCTGCCCGCGCTGCTCCGCGAGCACCAGGAGACGCCTGCGCGCCGACGTGATCGTCATCGCCGACTCCGGCAACTGGGACATCGGCGAGCCGGCGCTGACCACCAGCCTGCGCGGCCTGGTGAGGATGTACGTCGAGGTCCGCACCCTCGACCCACGGCGTCCACTCCGGCATGTGGGGCGGCGTGGTCCCCGACGCGCTCATGACCCTGAGCCGCCTGCTCGCGACGTTGCACGACGACCGCGGCAACGTCGCGATCGCCGGCCTCCACCAGGGCTCGGCCGCCGACGTCGTCTACCCCGAGGAGCGTGCCCGCGCCGAGTCCGGCATCGCCGAGGGCGTCGAGTGGATCGGCGACGGCTCGATGGTCGAGCGACTGTGGACCAAGCCCGCGCTCAGCGTCATCGGCATCGACGCACCGCCCGCCCAGGGCGCCAGCAACACCCTCGTGCCACGCGCCCGTGCCTACGTCTCGCTGCGGATCGCCCCCGGCGACACCACCGACAACGCGGCCGCCCGGCTCCGCGAGCACCTCGAGTCGCACGTCCCGTGGGGCGCCCAGGTGACCCTGACCGTCAACGACAAGGGCGAGGCCACCCAGATCGACGCCACCGGACCGGCGTACGACGCCGCGCGCGCCGCCTTCGAGGAGGCCTGGGACGGCACCGCGCCTGTCGACATGGGGGTGGGCGGGTCGATCCCGTTCATCGCCGAGTTCCTCGAGGCCTTCCCGGAGGCCAGCGTGCTGGTCACCGGGGTGGAGGACCCCGACACCCGAGCCCACGGCGCCAACGAGGGGCTGCACCTGGCCGAGTTCGAGCGGGTGGTCGTGGCCGAGGCGCTCCTGCTCCGCAACCTGGCGCGGTAGCGGAACACCCGTTCGCCGTCGAAGCGGTGGCGAGCCCCGCCATCTCCTAGACTCGTGGCGTGCCCTTTCTCAGTCGCCCGGGAGGCGACGGCCGGCTCACCACTGCGCTCGACCCGCACGACCTGGGACCCCAGGACGCATGCGGTGTCTTCGGGGTCTGGGCTCCCGGTGAGGACGTCGCCAAGCTCACCTACTTCGGCCTCTACGCCCTGCAGCACCGCGGCCAGGAGTCCGCCGGCATCGCGGTGAGCGACGGCCGGCAGATCCTCGTCTACAAGGACATGGGGCTGGTCTCCCAGGTCTTCGACGAGACCACCCTCGACTCCCTCAAGGGCCACCTGGCCATCGGCCACTCGCGCTACTCCACCACCGGAGCCAGCACCTGGCAGAACGCGCAGCCGACCTTCCGCCCGACCGCCGACGGGTCGATCGCGCTGGGTCACAACGGCAACCTGATCAACACCCACGACCTGGCCCGCTTCGTCGAGGAGCTCCCGGGGCCGGAAGACGAGCTGCCGCTCCAGTCCCGCGACCTCGAGAGCTCCACCAACGACACCGGCCTGGTGACCGCCCTGCTCGCCCACCACCCCGACACCTCGCTGGAGCAGCGCGCGCTGGAGGTCCTGCCGCTGCTGCGGGGCGCCTTCTCGTTCGTCTGGATGAACGAGGACACGCTGTACGCCGCTCGCGACCCGCAGGGCATCCGGCCGCTCGTGCTGGGCCGCCTGGACCGCGGCTGGGTGGTCGCCTCCGAGGACGCAGCGCTCGCCACGATCGGCGCGAGCGTCGTGCGCGAGATCGAGCCGGGCGAGATGGTCGTCATCGACGAGAACGGGCTGCGCTCCCACACCTTCGCCGAGCCGGCACGCAAGGGCTGCGTCTTCGAGTACGTCTACCTCGCCCGTCCGGACGCCACGATCGCGGGCCGCTCGGTCCACGAGGCCCGGGTCGAGATGGGCCGTGAGCTGGCCCGACAGTTCCCCGTCGAGGCCGACCTGGTCATGCCCGTGCCCGAGTCGGCCAACCCCGCCGCGGCCGGCTACGCCGAGGAGAGCGGCATCCCCTTCGGTCAGGGCTTCGTCAAGAACGCCTACGTCGGCCGCACCTTCATCCAGCCCAGCCAGACCCTGCGCCAGCTCGGCATCCGACTCAAGCTCAACGCCCTGGACCACATGATCCGCGGCAGGAGGATCGTCGTCGTCGACGACTCGATCGTGCGCGGCAACACCCAGCGGGCGCAGGTGCGGATGCTGCGCGAGGCCGGCGCCCTCGAGGTGCACGTGCGGATCAGCTCCCCGCCGGTCAAGTGGCCGTGCTTCT
Source organism: uncultured Actinomycetota bacterium (assembly GCA_963767915.1). Classification (GTDB taxonomy): domain Bacteria; phylum Actinomycetota; class Actinomycetes; order Propionibacteriales; family Nocardioidaceae; genus Nocardioides. The sequence continues at coordinate 266,580 of CAVYFR010000004.1, read as the reverse complement.
ACGGCATCGACTTCGCCACCCGCGCCGAGCTGATCGCCAACGGCCTCGAGGTCGAGGAGATCCGCACGAGCATCGGGGCCGACTCGCTGGGCTACCTCTCCAGCGAGCGGATGATCGAGGCGACCGGCCAGGACGTCTCGACCCTCTGCCAGGCCTGCTTCACCGGCGAGTACCCCATCCCGCTCCCCGACGAGTCCCTGCTCGGGCAAGCACCTGCTCGAGGCCACCCTGGCCTCGCCGACCCTCGGCCGGGCGCTGCCGGTGCTCAACAACCCCTAGGACGACCGTGCCCGACGCCCCCGCCGCACCGACGACCTCCACCTCCTCCTCGACCTCCTACGCCGAGGCCGGCGTCGAGCATCGAGGCCGCCGAGACGGCCGTCGACCTGATGCGCACCTGGGTCGAGAAGGCCCGACGGCCCGAGATGATCGGGGGCATCGGAGGCTTCGCCGGCCTCTTCGACGCCTCCGCGCTGACGTCGTACACCCGGCCCCTGCTGGCCACCTCGACCGACGGGGTCGGCACCAAGGTCGCCAGTCGCCCAGATGATGGACGTGCACGACACGATCGGCTTCGACCTGGTCGGCATGGTCGTCGACGACCTGGTCGTCTGCGGCGCCGAGCCGCTCTTCATGACCGACTACATCGCCACCGGTCGCGTCGTGCCCGAGCGGATCGCCGCGATCGTCAAGGGCATCGCCGAGGCGTGCCTGGAGGCCGGCTGTGCGCTGATCGGCGGCGAGACGGCCGAGCACCCGGGTCTGCTCGGGCCCGACGAGTACGACGTCGCCGGCGCCACCACCGGTGTGGTCGAGGCCGACCGCCTGCTGGGGCCCGGGTCGGGTGCGACCGGGCGACGCGGTGCTGGCCATGGCCTCCAGCGGGCTGCACTCCAACGGCTACTCGCTGGTGCGTCACGTGTTCCTCACCAAGGCCGGCTGGGCGCTGGACCGCGAGGTGCCCGAGCTCGGCCGCACGCTGGGCGAGGAGCTGCTCACCCCGACGCGGATCTACGCCAAGGCGTGTCTGGCCCTGGCCGACGCGACGCTCGGTGCACGCCATGGCCCACGTCACCGGCGGCGGTCTGGCCGCCAACCTCGAGCGGGTGCTCCCGGTCGAGCTCGACGTCGTGCTCGAGCGCGCCACCTGGGCACCGGCTCCGATCTTCGACCTGGTCCGCGCCGTCGGAGGGGTCTCGCAGCCCGACCTCGAGGCGACGCTCAACTGCGGCGTCGGCATGGTGGCGCTGCTTCCGCCCGACGGCGTGGACCGGCGATCGCCGTGCTCGCCGAGGCCGGCATCCGCTCCTGGGTCGCCGGTGAGGTGCGTGCCCGCGGAGGTCGGCGGGCAGGTCCGGCTGGAGGGGCAGCACCCCGGCTGGTGAGCTCCGTCGAGGGGCGCACGCGGCACCGAAACCTGGACTGGTGTTCGGGAACAGCCATCCAGCAGGTAGCGTTGCCCTCACGAGAATCTGTCGAGAAGTCCGGGAGCCCCCTGCAGCTGGGACCCGGCCGAGCGCGAGGGGGCTGACCCTATGGGGCGCGGCCGAGCTAAGGCCAAGCAGACGAAGGTCGCCCGCGACCTGAAGTACCGAACGCACGAGACGGACTTCGGGGCGCTGGCCAGCGAGCTGCACGGCGAGAACAAGAACGACACCGACCAGATCGACCCCGAAGAGCTCGAGAAGTGGTCGGACTACGCTGATCCCGCGCGCGACTAGTTGACGAAGATCCCGCGCACCCGACCCACGTCGCGCATCCGACGCTCGGCGAACCGGTCGGCGGCGACCGCGGGGGGTACGCCGTCGGCCGCGGCGAGCGCGAACACAGCTGCGGTGGTCTCGTAGATGCCGCGCGCGCGCTCCTGGGCGCGCTCGAAGGAGAAGCCGGACGGGTCGAGCTCGTCGGCGACCTGGATCAGGCCCGCCGGAGTTGACGCAGTAGTCGGGGGCGTAGAGCGATCCCGCGCTCCTCCAGCGCCTTCTCGACCCCGAGGTGGGCGAGCTGGTTGTTGGCGGCACCGCAGATCACGCGTCGCGGACAGGGTCTCGACCACCTCGTCGGTGAGCGCGCCACCCAGCGCGCAGGGGGCGTAGACGTCGAGAGGTGAGCCGACCAGCGCCTCGGTCGAGCTCGACCACGCCGACCTCGGGGTGCTCGGCGGCGACCGCGCCGACCGCCTCGGCCGAGACGTCGGCGACCACGCACGCGTGGCCCCGTCGTCGACGAGCAGCCTGACCAGGTGACGTCCGACCTTGCCGACGCCGGCGACCCCGACGGTGCGGCCGGTCAGCGTGGGTGTCGCCCCAGGTGACCGCGGCGGCGGCTCGCATGCCCTGGAAGACGCCGTACGCCGTCAGCACCGAGCTGTCGCCGGCGCCGCCGTGGGCGGTGGTGCGCCCGGTGACGAAGGAGCACTCGCGGGCGATCTGGTCCATGTCGACCGAGTACGTGCCGACGTCGCAGGCGGTGTAGTAGCGGCCGCCGAGGGACTGCACGAAGCGTCCGTAGGCGCGCAGCAGCGCCTCGGACTTCAGCGACGCGGGTCACCGATGATGACGGCCTTGCCGCCGCCGAGGTCGAGTCCGGCCAGCGCCGCCTTGTAGGACATCCCGCGCGACAGGGCCAGGACGTCGGTGACGGCGTCGGCCGTCGAGGCGTAGGGGTAGAAGCGGGTGCCGCCGAGCGCGGGGCCCAGGGCCGTGGAGTGGATGGCGATGATCGCGCGGAGGCCGCTGGCCGGGTCGTTGCAGAAGACGACCTGCTCGTGCTCGGAACCGATCTCGAAGACGTCAGACATGGATGCGTCCTTCTGGTGTGGCCGCGGGGTGGGCGGCGCGCTCTCGGGCCCGCAGGGGTGGCGCGGGCCGTCGGGCTCAGCGTACGACAGCCGTGACGGCGTACGCCGTGGCGAAGGCGAGCGCGAAGACGACCAGGCAGGCGGCGAGCAGCCCCCAGGGTGAGGTGCTCGGTCCGATCCGTCCGGAGAGGGTTCCTCACGCTGCCAGAGCGTCAACGCCTCCTGCTCGCCCCGCTCGGCGCGGCGGCAGCGCCGCCGTCGAGCGCCCGGACGAACCCGCCGACGTCGGCGAACCGGTCGGTGGGGTCGGGCTGCAGGGCCCGGAGCAGGACGTCGTCGGCGGCGGCCGAGACGTCGACGAGGCTCGACGGAGCCGGGGGGAGTCCGGCCATGGCGAGCTCGGGAATGCCGCCCTGGCGCACCGGCCGACCTGTCAACAGGTGGTAGGCGACGGCCGCCAGGGCGTGCACGTCGGCACGCTGGTCGATGCCGCCGCCCGTCGCCTGCTCGGGGGCCATGTAGGCAGGGGTCCCGACCACCTGCGTCAGACCGCTCGCGTGCAGCAGTCGCCTTCGCGACGCCGAGGTCGGCGACGAGCAGCCGGTCACCTGCCGTGCCGCCGCTGCGCAGCAGGAGGTTCTGTGGCTTGATGTCGCGGTGCACGACGCCGAGTTCGTGGAGCACGGTGATGCCCGCGCCGGCTTGGGCGACCAGGTCGACGACCCGTGCGGGCGGCACCGGCTCGGCCTGCTCGACGAGGGGCGCCAGGGAGCCCAGGTCGGCGTAGGTCATCACGAAGTACGGCGTGCCGTCGTCGCCGCCGACCACGCCGACGTCGTAGACCCGCACGACATGGTCGGAGTCAGCCCGTCGCAGGATCCGCGCCTCCTCGAGGAAGCGCTCGCGGATGTCGAGCCGCTGGGCCCAGTTCTCGGCCAGGGCCTTGACTGCGACGTCGGAGTCGAGCTCGGGGTCGTGGTAGCGCCACACCGTGGCGAAGCCGCCCACCCCGAGCCGCTCGGCCCGTCGCAGGCGGCCGAGACGTTCGGGCAGGGCCACGCCGGTTATCGTCCCACCACCATGGAGCCCGACGACCTCGACGCCCTCGCCCTGCGCGCCGCTGCCGGGGACCGGGGCGCCCTCGAGCAGGTGCTGGCCGAGGTCTCAGCCCCGCGTGCACCGCACCTGCGGGCGGATGCTGCTCCATCCCCAGGACGCGGAGGAGGCGACCCAGGACGCCCTGCTGCTGGTGGCCACCCGGATCCACCAGTTCGACGGGCGGGCCCGCTTCACAACCTGGCTGCACGCGGTCGCCGCCAACAGCGCGCGGTCGACCTACCGCACGCTCAAGCGGCGCTCCGCCGAGCGGCCCACCGACGAGCTGCCGCCAGCTCCGGACCCCCGCACCACGAGCGTGATCGCCGGCAGCCGGCTCGACCTGCTCGAGGCGCTCGAGGTGGTGGGTGCCCAGCGCCCGGAGCTGGTCGAGCCGTTGGTGCTGCGCGACGTCCAGCAGCTCGACTACAACGAGATCGCAGCGCTGCTCGGCATCCCCGTCGGGACGGTGAAGTCACGCATCCACAGTGCTCGCCAGGCGGTCCGGCCGCTGCTCGCCGTGCACGAGTGAGGCCCGGTCGGCCGAGGTCATCAGAACCGCGGTGAGGGCGAGCAGGAGCACGACGTCGCAGGCGAAGACCAGGCCTGTGGTGCCGCTGATCCGGCCCATCGGGAAGAGCAGACCGCCCAGTGCCACGCCCAGAGCGACCGGGGTCGGCACCTGGTGGGTGGTCGCCAGCGCGACGCCGAAACCGATCATGCTGATCGGGAAGCAGATGCCGAACGCCTTGATCGCGACACCCCCGAGGGTGCTCGCCTCGTTGAGGTCGACCCCGCCGGCATCGATGCCCCAGGCGTTGACGCCGTAGCCGATACCGCCGGCGACGCCCAGAACCGCCACCAATAGCAGCAGGGCAGCGAGCGCCGGCCGGTCGGCGAGCAGCGAGGTCAGCTTGAGGGCCACGAGGGCGAAGAACACGAAGGCAAGGTGCATGGTGAGTGCGCTGGGTGCGCTCTCACCGATCCCGCCGCCGACCGTGCCGATGATGCTGCTGAGAAGGAGCAGAGCGGGTGCCAGGACCAGGGCGGCCGTGAGGAGCTTGTCGATGGGTGAGCCATTGATGATCGTCATGCCCACCAGGTTGCGTCGACGGGTCCGTCGGGAGAACGGGGCAGTCCCCCGAGCTGAGGTGGGGACAACCCCACTGCGTCCGGACGGCTCTGGTGCGAGCATGAGCGGGTGGTCCGACGGCGTGAGACGCAGGTGCTCGCGATCGTGGGCGGTCTCGCGGCCGTCATCGCCGTCGTGACTGCGCTCCTCCTGCTGGAGCGGATGCCCTTCGCGGCTCTGTGGACGCTGCCGTTCCTGGCCGCGACGGCGGCGGGCCTCTGGGCGGTGCGCGTCGAACCGGACAACCCCGCGGCACGCCGTCTGCTGCAGTTCGGCGTCCTGGCCCTGGTCTGGGTCGGCGGCTCCATGGCCTTCACACTGGTGGTGTACGACGCGGGGCTGACCGGCGCCCTGGTCCCCGTCAACACCGTGCTCCAGGTGCTCGGCCTGCTGATGACCACGTCCTTGTGCGCCGCCCTCGTGAGCTATCCCGACGGCGTCGCTCGGCTCCGGGCGGAGAAGGTCCTGATCCGGACGATGGTCGTGCTCTCGGTCGCCGTACCTCTCGTGCTGCTGGTGGCCTCACCGCGGATCGTCCCCGCCTGGATCCTGGAGTGGGCCAACGAGAGCGGGGACATGGCATCGGTCGACCTGGCCTCGCCTGTCCACGTCGAGGGTCTCGGGGCGGTGGGCGACGTGGCGGGACTCGTGCTCGAGTCCGCCCTCGGCATCCTGCCGGCCATCGCCGTGGTGGTGGCGGTGTTGAGGTACCGCCTATTGGACCGCACGCAGCGGGCCCGGATGGCGTGGCCCCTCCAGGCGGGGCTCGTGCTGATCCTGGTCGCCGTCGCGGACTACCTGGTCCTCAGCGGCGTGCTGCCCCCCGTGCTCGTCAACGTGGTCGACGCCCTCTGCATGATCCTCCTCCCGATCTCACTCGGGATCGGGATCGCACGCCCGCGGCTCTTCGACGTGCTGGGCACCGTGCGCCGGACCCTGGGGTTCGCGACCCTCTCACTGGTGATCGTGCTGGCCTACGTCGCCACGGCCGGCGTGATGGGAGCCGCGGTCGGTCGTGACAACCTCCAGGTCGCCGTGGTGGTGGCGGTCATCGCCGCGCTCGCGCTCGATCCGGTCCGGCGGCGGCTCCTGCGTGGTGCCGGACGGCTCGTATTCGGCGAGCAGGTCTCGCGCGACGAGCTGCTCGTGCGGCTCGGCGCGACCTTGGAGCACACCCTCGACCGCGACGAGCTGACGGTCGCGATCGCGGAGACCGCACGCGAGGGGCTGGGTGCGGAGTGGATGACGGTCTCGCTCACGGGCGAGCAGCCGGTGCACGTCGGCCGAGCGGTCGCTGCCGACGAGGTGGCCGTCTGCGAGGCGCGGGTGGCGCACGGCCGCGACGACCTCGGGTCGATCGCCAGCGGCCTGTTGGCGCGGGGCCGCTTCGACGCCACGGCCCGGTCGCTGCTCGAGACCCTGGCGAGCCAGGCGGCCATGGCCCTGACCAACGCCCGGCTCGCCGAGCGACTGGTCACGGCCGAGGAGACCGCTCGCCGCCGGCTGGAGCGCGATCTGCACGACGGGGCTCAGCAGGACCTCGCCGCCCTCCTCACCCGGATCGGCCTGGCGCGCAACCAGCTCACCAGGGGGGACCCCGAGCTCGTCGCCGGCACGCTGGACACGTTGCACGGGGACGCCCAGCTGGCGCTGGAGAACCTGCGCGAGCTGGCGTCGGGCATCCACCCCACCGTGCTCGCCGACCGGGGCCTGGTCGAGGCCATCGAGAACCGGGCCGGCCGGCTGCCGCTGCGGGTCGACGTGCACGCGGGTCCCGGGGTGCGCGAGGGTCGGCTCTCGCAGTCAGCGGAGGGGGCGGCCTACTTCACCGTCTGCGAGGCGCTGGCCAACACCCTCAAGCACGGTGCGGCCGTGCGGGCGGTGGTCAGCCTCCGGCTCGACGGCGGCCAGCTGCGGATCGAGGTCTCCGACGACGGGTGCGGGTTCGACGCGGCCGGCCGCAACGGGTCCGGTGGGCTCGCTGGGCTCGAGGACCGCCTGGCCGCGCTCGGCGGCGACCTAGAGGTGCGGTCGCGTGCGGGCGAAGGGACGACGCTCCTCGCCGTCGTACCCACCGGCTCGTGACCGGGCTGCGGGTCGTCCTCGCCGACGACCACTTCCTGCTGCGCGAAGGTCTGCGGGCGCTGCTCGAGGACAGCGGGGAGGTCGAGGTCTGTGCCGCTGTGGGTGACGCGACCGCCCTCCTGGAGGCGGTGGCCCGGCTCGCTCCGGACGCCGTCCTGACCGACATACGGATGCCCCCGGGGCACGGCACCGAGGGCATCGAGGCGGCCCACGAGATCCGTCGCCGCCACCCGTCGGTCGGGGTCGTCGTGCTCTCGCAGCACGCCGACTCCTCCTACGCCACGGCCCTCCTCGCCCACGGCACGGACGGACTGGCCTACCTCCTCAAGGAGCGGGTGGGCGACGTCGGCGAGCTGCTTCGTGCGCTGCACGAGGTGTGCGCCGGCCGGACGGCCCTGGACAGCCGCATCGTCGACGCGCTGGTCTCGCGGCGGCGGCAGCAGGCGCCGAGCGGGGTCGACCAGCTGACGCCGCGCGAGCTCGACGTACTCCGCGAGATGGCGCGCGGGCTGTCCAACGCAGGCATCGCCCGAGTCCTGGTGCTCTCCGACTCCGCGGTCGAGAAACACATCAGCTCGATCTTCGCCAAGCTCGGCCACACCGAGCAGCCGGACACCCACCGCCGGGTCGCCGCCGTGCTGGCCTACCTCGGATCGCAGGGAGCCGAGGCGGGTCCGCTGACGTCCTAGTCACATGCGACGTCTCCTGGTCCTCCTGCTTCTCGCCGCCGGCCTGGTCCTGGTCGGCCCGGCCCCCACCTATGCCTGCTCCTGCGTGGGCGGCGACACCGAGGACTTCGTCGGCTGGTCCGACGTGGTCTTCACCGGGACGGTCATCGAGCGGGTGGCCGCGAGTGCCGACGCCACCGGGTCGGTCCGCTACGTCGTCGACGTGGACACCGTCATGAAGGGCGAGGTCGACCGCATCGAGAGCGTGGACACCGGAGCCCAGGAGAGCGCGTGTGGGCTCCCCTCCCTGGAGGAGGACGAGCGCTACGTCTTCTACGCCACCGAGGACGACGGCGACCTCTTCACCGGCCTCTGCTCGGGCACCGGTCCTGCCGGCGACGGGACCGCCGAGCGGGTCTCGGCCCTCACCGGCCGCTCCGAACCGGCCACCCTCCCCGACCTCCGCGCCCTCATCGCCCTCGTCCTCAGCCTCTGGTGAGGTGCGTCGGGGGATAGTCCCTGGCCGAATGGTCGGCCGCAAACGTTTACCCACAACCATTTGGCCAGGGACTATCCGTCCTAGGTCACATGTCCAGGGTGGCGAGGGCACGCTGGGCGGCTCGGTAGCCGCACATGCCGTGGACTCCGGCGCCGGGGGGTGTGGCCGAGGAGCACAGGAACGAGCCGGGGTGGCCGGTGGCGTAGGGGTCGAGGGTCAGGCGCGGGCGACCGACGAGCTGGCGGACCGTGTTGGCGCCGCAGGCGATGTCGCCGCCGACGTAGTTGGGGTTGTACGCCGCGAAGTCCGCGGGAGTCATCACCGCCTGCCCGACGATCCGCGACCGGAGCCCGGGAGCGAACCGCTCGAGCTGGTCGAGCACCTGCTCGGTGACGTCGCCGGCATAGGCGTGCGGCACGTGCGCGTAGGCCCACACCGGGTGCACGTCGCCGGCCGAGCGCGAGGGGTCGGCGAGGTACTGCTGCCCCACCAACACGAACGGTCGGTCCGGCATCTGCCCGCGGCGACCATCGCCTCGGCCTCGACGATCTCGGCCGCCGTCCCGCCCACGTGCACCACGCCGGCGACGCGCGCCTCGGGCGCCGTCCAGGGCACCCCGTCACGCACCGCCAGGTCGAGCTTGTACGCCGCCGGGCCGTAGCGCCACCGGCGCAGGGCCCGCCGCGGCCGGACCGGGAGCTCGGTCCCGGCGATGTCGGCGAAGTCGGCCGGGCTGGTGTCGAACAGCCGCACGTCCGCAGCCGGCAGGTCGGCGAGCGAGCGCACCCGGATCCCGGTCTCGACCGTGCCGCCGAGCGAGGTCAGCAGCGAGGCCAGGGCTCGCGTGATCGCGGCCGAGCCCCCCTCGGCGACCGGCCACCCGCGCGCGTGCCCCGCAGCGATGAGCATCGTCCCGACCGACGCCGTCGCCGGCCCGTGCAGCGGTCGGTACATGTGGGCCGCACAGCCCATGAACAGCGATCGAGCGGCCTCGGTCCGGAAGCGCCGCGCCAGCACGGTGGCCGGCAGCCCGGCGCGCACGCCGAAGCGGGCGAAGCGGACCGGGTGTCCCGGCCAGTGCAGGATCGGGCCGAGCACGTCATCGGCCAGCGCGTCGAAGTCGCGGGTCAGCGGTCCGAACACGCCCCGCCACCGAGGACCGTCCTCCCCGAGCCCGCGCGCGGTCTCGGCGATCGAACGCTGCATGACCCCCGCCGTACCCTCGTCGAGCGGGTGCGCGAGGTCCAGCTCGGCCCAGCGCCAGTGCAACCCGTGCTCGGTCAGCGGCAGGGAGGCGAGGAACGGCGAGGCGACCCCGAAGGGGTGCGACGCCGAGCAGACGTCGTGCAGCACGCCGGGCACCGTCAGCTCCTCGGTGCGGGTGCCGCCTCCGATCGTCGGGCTCGCCTCGAGCACGGTCACCGCGACGCCGCGCTGCGCGAGCGCGACGGCCGCGGCCAGCCCGTTGGGCCCGGCGCCGACGACGACAGCCGACGTCACGGGTGCACCGTGATCGGCAGGTCCGGTGTCGCACGGCTGCCGGCTCACCAGGTCGGAGACCCGGACCTCGCCGCGCTCCACCTCACCGGTCGCGGCGTCCCAGAGCAGGTACTGCTGGGTCTGCCGGTGGATCGGCTGCGCGTGCAGCATCACCACCCGCACCTCCCCCGGCTCGAAGTGGCAGCGCGCCTGGATCGCCGCGATCAGCTGCGGGCCGTGCAGGTGTCCGTCGCCGAAGTTCCACCCCAACGTCGTGCCCGCCACCAGCTCCCCGTCCATCACGACGTGGGAGGTGTCGTGGTCCTCCCCGCACGCGCGGGGGATGAGGGCGAACAGGGCCCTCCCGTGGGTGTGGAACGCGCGGAACGCGTAGCCGGTGAACAGGGGGATCTCGGCCATCTCCTCGCCGTAGATCCGCGTCAGCTGCAGGTGCGGCAGCACGGTCGCCTTGGTGATGCCGGCGTCGTACTTCTCCAGCGCCGCAGGGGTGAAGCACCAGATCGAGGTGTCCCAGTTGCCGGCGTAGTAGCGCATCGCCGGAAGGAAGGAGACCTTCTGGGGGAACAGGTTGCCCACTACGACGGTGCCGACCACCGCCGTCATCAGGGCCACCACCGGCAGCGGATCAGCCAGGTCTCCCGGGCCGAGGGTGGATTTGTCGACGAACAGGGTCCCGATGCCGAAGATCATGAAGACGTTCCACTCCAGCGGCACCCCCATCGGGAACGACGTGAGGATCTGGAGGTGGAAGGCGATCATCACGACGGCCGCGACCGTCGTGACCGGGCCACCGTCGGAGAGCAGCAGGACGAGGGGTACGGCGAACTCCACGGCCGTGCCGACGTGGGCCAGCGTCGTGGACAGTCCCGAGGGCAGCAGGTCGTCGGGGAAGCCGCGATGGAAGCGCCGCTTCATCCGGCGCCCCCGGGTCATCGGCGAGTTCGTCATCATCGCGGCCACCACGAAGGGGAAGTGCCGGTTGAGCTTCGAGGTCGCCGCTCCCCACCAGATGGCGACGAAGACCAGCTGGGCAGCCACGATCTGATCGGTGACCGTCGTGAGCAGGAAGGTGAGCGCGAGCGTGGCGTAGATCTCGCTGCGGGCGGCCAGGAAGATCGTCTTGTCCCGCAGCCCGAGGACGGCCAGCACGCACAGCACCACGGCCACGTCGGAGGCCGGCAGCAGACCCTCGTCGGTCCCGTCGCCCAACAGCGTCCACGTCGTGGCGGCGAGCAGGCCCGCGTAGAGCAGCACGTCGACAGGGGACCGGCGGTCTCCCGCCGTCAGGGGGACCCGCCCGGGCCACGGAGGCATCCGGATCGTGCCCGGTCGCAGCCAGTAGAGGAAGGAGCCCAGCGGCGGCAGGAAGCGCAGGTTGAGCGGACCGAATCCGCACCCGAGCCCCAGGACCTCGAAGAGCAGGGTCCAGAGGACGACCTTCTGGAACACGATCGGCTCGTTCCACCACGAGCCGACGGCGAAGAACCCGTCGATGCCCTCGGAGGTCAGCGCGAACGCCATCCCGCCAGCGAGGTAGAGCCCGATCTTGAGGACGTAGGCCAGGACCACCACGTCCGGGGTGCCGAAGCCGATCTCCGCGAAGTGCCGGGCAAGCGGCTGCATCCGCTCGTTGCGGGTCCCGCGCCGCCACTCCTCGAGGTCGAGCTCGGGCAGGCTGGGCTGCAGGAATCCCATGGCCGGAACCTAGAGCGCCCCGCCCGCCCGCGCCAGGAGCGGTCAGGAGTCGGGACAGGTCACGGTGAGCTGGTGGGCGTCGAGGCCGGAGCCGAGGCCGGAGCGGCTGACGGCGTGGGCGACGTCGTCGGGGACGGTGTCGGTGTGGGTGTCGGTGTGGGTGTCGGCGAGCTGGTGGGGGTCTCCGACGGACTCTCGCTGGGGCTCGGCGACTCGCTCGGGGACTCCGAGGTGGACTCGGAGGGCTCGGCGCTGGGGTCGGCCGACTCGCTCGGCGCCGGGATCGCCGTCTCGCCGGGGTCGGTGGACTCGCTCGGGTCCGCCGGTTCGGTGGGAGAGGGGCTGGCGGGGTCGGTCGGGGATGTCGACCCAGAGGGATCGAGCGGCCCCTGGTCCTCCTCGATGATGGCCAGGATCTGCTGTTCGTACTGCGTGAGCTGGCCCTGGATCTGATCCAGCGGCACCTGACCGATGCCGCGTCCGTATTCGACGATCTCGGCCCAGAGCTTCTCCATCCGGGCCATGGCGCCCTCCGACAGCGGGCCGTCGAGTGTGACGAAGAGCTGGACGGCGAGCGAGTAGGTCAGGCAGCTCGAGCACTCGTAGTTGACCGCGACCGAGATGTTCTGCGGGGCGACCGCGTTGTTCTCCCCGATCACCATCACGACCTGGAACGCGATCGCTATCGCGGCGCAGTTCTCGCAAGAGGCGAGGGCGTAGGCCTCGTTGGTCGACTCGACCGGCTGGTCGCCGTCGGCCCAGATGAGGGCGAAGGCGACGTCGTAGGTGACGGTGTCGTCGGTCGTGTTGACGGCCAGGGCCTGGGTGTCGCCCTCCTCGGGGGCCAGGGGCTCGTCGAAGGGGAAGACCCAGGTGTCCGAGGTCGCCTCGGCCACCTCACCCTCGGCCAGGTCGGTGTCAGCGTCGGTCGTGGCGACGGAGCCGCTCCCGGCGGCAGCGCCTCCTGAGGGCACCAGGACCGCCGCGAGCTGCGGGTTGTCCTCGGTCGGTGGGGTCGCCCCCTCCGGCAGCACGATCGTCCCGGTGCCGCGGCTGCCCTCGACGAAGCCCGTCGCGGGGCGGGCCAGCGCCACCGCTTGCGTGAGTGTCCCGCCCTCCCAGGCCTGGATCGGCCGGTAGCGGTCCTCGGTCGGCCACCAGGCCCAGACGAGCCCGGCGACCAACGCGGTCGCGGTGATCACCGACAGGATGCGGCGGAAGGGGCGCTGCTCGGTACGACGCCACACCGCGCCGCCGACCTGGCGCGCGATGCGGAACAGCATGTAGCTGATGGCGAGCACCGGCAGGACGACGATGACCATGGCGCAGGCGCGGGCGACCATGTCGACCACGGCGCCGTCGGAGGCGGCCGTCAGCATGGCCTCGCGCTGGCGGTCGGCGGAGGCCAGAGCCGTCCCGACGATCCGCGGCAGGGTCAGCACCATCAGACCGAGCACGGCGGCCAGAAGCGGCACGACCGCGAGCACCCACAAGGTGACGACGGCACGGGCCCAGGGCTTGAGGGCCTGGGCAGCAGGATCGGCCGGCCGCCACGGCAGGAAGACCGACTTCAGGGTCGGACCGATCCGGCCGAAGAGATCGGGCACGCCGGTCAGGTCGGCGAGCACGTGGTAGCCGTCGAAGCGGACGATCGGCAGCAGCTGGCGGACCATCTGCAGGATCTGGGTGGCGACCAGGAGGAGGATCGCGTCGTAGTCGGTGAGCAGCCAGATTCCGACGGTCGCCACCGCGACGATCGCGTTGAAGTAGAGGCCGCCGAGGTCGGTGCGCAGACGCCCACCCTTGCCGAGGCGGTAGGAGTCGGTGACGTCGGTGTAGAACGCGGGCCAGACCAGGTAGAGCCCAGCCCCCATCACCCCCGGTGTGGCTCCGCCACGCCGAGTGGCGGCGGCGTGACCGAACTCGTGGAACCCGGCCGAGAGGACGGTCACGGCCAGGACGGCGAGGAGCAGTCCGGGCCGGGCGAAGGCCTCGTGGGTGGCCGAGGCGAGGCCCTTGCTGAACAGCACCCACCAGCAGGTCCACGCGAAGAGCGCGAGCAGGGGGATCGCGACGAAGGGGCTGAAGAGCCGGGCGAACGGATCGGTGAGCCGTCGGGTCCGTTCAGGGTCGCTGACCGCGACCTTGAACCGGAGGGCGAGCAACGGGTTGGACCGCTCGAGCTCGGGGCTCGACCCGTCCTCCGAGGCGAGCAGGCCCATGGGACGGAGCTTCTCCGCGAGCTGCTCGACGTTGTCGGCAGTGACCTGCCGGCCGGTAGCGGTGCTGACGCGCTCGGCCACGACGTCGGTGCCGCTCTGGCCGTCGACGGCCGAAAGGACGGCGTACAGCAGGGTCGTGAGCTGGACGACCTGGCCGTCGCCGCGCCGGGCCAGGGCCGGAGGGGTGCGGTAGCCGGACCCGGGCATCTCGCCGATCAGCTCGACGCCTTCGGCCAGCTGCAGGGCAGGGCTCGTGGTGAGCCCGCCGTGCTCGGGCCCGACTACCTCGGTCACCGCGGGCTAGGGGGTCTGGGAGATGTCGGACGACTGGTCGGCGTTGGCGTCCGCCGAACCCGTGATGTTCTGGTTGATGATGGCGTCCTGCTGGGCGACCGCCGCCGCCTGGCTGTCGACCGACCCGATGTTGGCGGCGACGGCCGCGTCGATCGGGGCAGCGACGTTGGCGTTCGCGGCCACCGCACCGTTGATGGGCGCGGTGATGTCGGCGTCGGCGTTGAGGTCGACGTTGACGTTGAGCAGGTTGCCGTCGCTGAGGTTCGGCAGCTGGTCGGTGGGCAGACCACCGGTGTCGGGAAGCGTCCCGTCGGGCAGCGTCCCGTCGGGCAGGGCCCCGGCGGGCACCTCGCCCGGAAGGGCGGCGCCCGTCACTCCGCTGGCGCCACTCGCGGCGGTCGGGTCCAGAGGCTCGGTGCCGGCCTGAGCCGGGGCGGCAGCGGCGGCCGCGTCCTGGGTTCCCGCGCCCTGGTCGATGGCGCTGTCCTGGGTGGCGTTGGCGGTCGCGTCGGCGTCGATGCCCTGGTTGATCATCACGCCCTGGTCGGAGAGCGCCTGCGCCTCGGACCCGAAGGACAGCACGTTGGCGCTGGCGGCGGCGTCGATCGGAGCCGCGACGTTGGCGTTGGCGGCCACGGCGAGGTCGATCGGCGCGGCGGCCGCGATGGCGAGGTCGAGGTCGGCGTTGAGGTCGAGGATGGAGACGACCTCCTTGTCAGGGAGAGCGGTCGCTCCCTCGGCGTCGAGCTCGGCGTCGGTGAGGCCTGAAGTCTGGTCGTCCATGGGTGTCCTCCTGGTAGTTGATCCCCGGAGTGAAAGTCCCCCGACGCCGGATTCTGAAACCTCCGATCAGGACCGATCGCCGGGTCGACGGAACTGGGTCGTCAGGAACCGGTCCCACATGCGGTCGCTCAGCAGCCGGCGCTGGCCGATGAGGATCCCGGCCGAGGGCGTCACCCGCACCCGCACCGGCGCCCGGCGGGCGGTCATGGCCTTCTCGACCGCCTTCGCGACGTCGTCGGGGTCGCCACCGAAGCGAGCCAGCGGACCCTTCTCATAGACGCGTCGGGTCGCCTCACCGACCTGTTCGTTGAACTCCCGGTAGGGCTCCGGTGCCGGGGCCAGGCCGGCACCCGCGGTCGCGGCGAACTCGGTGCGGATCAGGCCGGGCTGGATGATCGTCACGCCGACCCCGAACCCGGCGACCTCGAAGCGCAACGCGTCGCTGAGGGCCTCCACGGCGTACTTCGTCGCGTGGTAGGCGCCCCCTCCGGGGAAGACGAAGTTGGCGCCCATCGAGCTGATGTTGATGATCCGTCCCCCACCCCGCTCCCGCATCGAGGGCAGCGTGAGCTGGCACATCCGCACCAGTCCGAAGACGTTGGTCTCGAACTGGCGCCTCAGGTCCTCACCCGAGAGCGTCTCGACCGCCCCGGACTGGCTGTAGCCGGCGTTGTTGACCAGGACGTCGACACCCCCCGCCTCCGCGGTGACCCGCTCGACCGCGGCGAGCATCGAGCCCTCCAGGGTGACGTCGAGCGGCAGGATGTCGCAGCCCGCATCGGTGAGGTCGGCGATCGCCGCCTCCTGCCGGGCCGTGGCGAAGACGCGGTGGCCGCTCTTCGCGAGACGGAGGGCCGTCGCCCGGCCGATGCCGGTCGAGCAGCCGGTGACGAGCACGGTGCGTGACATGCCACCAACCTCGCAGGTGCGAGGACGCGCGTCATGTCCGGTCATCCACCGTGCGCCGCAGCCACCGAGCGCGGCTCCCACCTACCGTTCCTCGGCCGTCAGCGGGGGATGGCTCAGTCGGTCGGTGGCCCCTCCGTGGGACCCCGCCCCCCGGCCATCAGCTCGGTCACCTCGCGGCGCAGGCCCGGTCCGAGCTCGCCCCAGCCCGGCTCGTAGCCGTAAGCCTCGCGCAGCGACCGCGAGTCGGTCAGCCGGTCGGCGAGCGAGATGTCGTCGGGGGTCACGAGCGAGGGGTGGGCGACCCCCACCGCCTCGCTCACCTTGAGCAGGTCCCGGCGCAGCGAGACGACGTAGTTGGCCGCCCGGACCGACTTGGAGGCGGGGTCGAGGCCCCTGGTCAGCCACGCGTTCTGGGTGGCTACCCCGGTCGGGCACTCGTCGGTGTGGCACTTCTGGGCCTGGATGCACCCGATGGCGAGCATGGCCTCGCGGCCGACCGAGACCAGGTCCGCGCCGAGGGCGAAGGCGACCATCGCGTTGTCGGGGAGACCGAGCTTGCCGGCCCCCACGAAGACGACGTCGTCGGTCAGTCCGGCCGCCGCGAAGCGTCGGTAGACCTCGGCGAAGCCGATGCGGAACGGGAAGGCGACCGAGTCCGCGAAGATCAGCGGCGCCGCCCCGGTGCCTCCCTCGCCGCCGTCGATGTTGACGAAGTCGACTCCGCGCTGTCGGTCGCCCATGAGGTCCACCAGCCGGTCCCAGAACTCCAGGTTGCCCACTGCCGACTTGATGCCGACCGGAAGCCCGGTCTCCTCGGCCAGCAGCTCGACGAAGTCCAGCATGGAGTCCACGTCCCCGAAGACCTGGTGCCGGCTGGGGGAGGCGCAGTCGACCCCCGGCCGGATCCCGCGGATCGTCGCGATCTCGTCGGTGACCTTGACGGCCGGGAGCATCCCGCCGAGTCCGGGCTTGGCGCCCTGCGACAGCTTGATCTCCAGGGCCCGGACCGGCGCCGAGGCCACCAGCTCCTTGAGGCGGCGCAGGTCGAAGGCGCCGTCCTCGTCGCGGCAGCCGAAGTACGACGTACCGATCTGGAAGACCAGCTCCCCGCCGTTGCGGTGGTACGGCGACAGCCCGCCCTCGCCGGTGTTCTGCAGGCACCCCGCGAGGGCGGCGCCGCGGTTGAGGGCCTCGACGGCGTTGCGGGACAACGAGCCGAAGCTCATGCCGGAGATGTTGACGACCGAGGCCGGTCGCGCCGCGAGCCGGCGACCGCGCGCCCGACCGAGGACCTTGGCCGCCGGCAGCGGGACCTGCTCGTCGGTGTGCGGGTGCGTCGAGGCACCCTCGCCCAGGAACGTGCGGTGCTTGATGACGAGGTGGCCGGCGGCGTTCTCCACGTCGTTGTCGGTGCCGAAGCCGAAGTAGGAGTTCTCGAGCTTGGACGAGGCATAGACCCACCGGCGCTGGTCACGACTGAAGGGCCGCTCCTCGTCGTTGGACGCCACGATGTACTGCCGGAGCTCGGGCCCGAACCGCTCGAGCAGGAAGCGCAGGTGCCCGACGACGGGGAAGTTGCGCAAGATGGCGTGCTTGCGCTGCACCACGTCGTGAAGGGCCACACCGGCCAGCCCGGCGCCGGCCGCACCTGCCGCTCGAGACCACCGCACAGCCGCTCCTCAGAGCCTGCGCCGGTCGGGGGCGGCCGCGGGTCCCGGGAGGGGTCCCTCCGCATCGGGCCCCGTCGCGGCGAGGAGGAGGTCGTCGTGGGTCGCCATGGGGCCGGGTACCCCACTCTTGACGGCGCGCCACCCCCTGTCGGAGCGTTCCGGCATGCGCCGGCCACACGAGAACGTGGCGACCGTCCTGGTCGCCCCGTCCGCGCTGGCCGAGCTCGAGGTGCACCTGATGGCGCTCGACCTCCGCCTGTGGCCGGTCGAGACCGCGCCCATCTGCCTCGACGGCCCGCGTCAGGCCTTCCAGATGCGACGCCGGATGCTCGAGGGGCAGCGGGGGCGTTGGGACGACGCCGCGGACTGGGTCCCCGCGTGGGTCTCCTTCGGGGACACCTGGCGCGACGGTGCCGAACCGGTCTCGTGGACCGCGCGCACCATCCTCTACCGCACCCTCGACATGTACGTCGGACAGGTGCGCTACCGACGCGGGCTGGGTGGCGTCCCGCTGCTCGACGTACCCCGCGAGCACTCGGCCTGAGTCCGAGGGGTTTCTGCCTCACCCGTCGGGGTCACCGGGTGTGACCGCTGCCACATCACGCGTTCCCACGAGGGGGAGACATGGCGACGAAGGACCAGGCCGGGCGCACCGACGTCGACGCGGCCTTCCTCGACACCCGGACCTACCGGAGCCTGGGGGAGCAACAGCTCTCCGAACGCGAGGAGCGCTTCGAGCGCGGGCGTCGCACCACCGGACTGGTCCTCGCTCCGCTGGTGACAGTGCTCTTCCTCCTGCTACCCCTCGACCTCGACGGCGACCAGCAGACACTGGCCGCGGTCCTACTCGGCGTCATCGTCCTGTGGATCACCGAGCCGGTGCCGATCCCGATCGGCGGCTTCATCGGCGTGGCGGCGATCGTGCTGCTCGGGGTCGCCACGGCCGACGACGCGTTGGCACCCTTCGGCTCCTCGACCGTCTTCACCTTCATCGGCGCCTTCATCCTGGCCCAGGCGATGCTCAAGCACGGGGTCGCCAAGCGGTTCGCCATGTTCATGCTCAACCTCCCGGGCGTCGGGAGGTCGACGTTCCGCGTGATCATCGCCTTCGGCGCCATCACCGCGATCCTGTCGGCGTTCGTCTCCAACACCGCGACGGTCGCGATGCTGCTCCCGACGGCCATCGGCATCCTGAGCGTCATCGCGAAGCTGATGCAGGACAACGGTGTCGTCGCGGAGGACTTCGACCCGCTGCGGCTCCGGGTGGGAGCCGCCCTCATGCTGATGCTCGCCTACGGTGCCAGCGTCGGTGGGCTGCTGACCCCCGTCGGCTCGCCGCCCAACCTCATCGGCCGGGGGCTCATCGAGGAGGCCACCGGTGAGCGGATCTCGTTCCTGGACTGGATGATCATGGCCGCGCCGATCTGCGGCCTGATGTTCGCGGCGCTCGCGGTCGTCATCCTGCTGGTCAACCGGCCCGAGATCCGCCGGCTCGAGGGCGTCGAGGAGTACGTCGACGCGGAGCGCGCCAAGCTCGGCGCGATGTCCAGGGCCGAGCGCAACACCCTGGTCGCCTTCGGTGTCACGGTGACGCTCTGGATCGTGCCCGGCATCGTCGCCCTCGTCGTCGGCACCGAGTCCAGCACCTACACGACGGTCAGCGACCGGCTCGACGAGGGAATCGTGGCCGTGCTCGGCGCCTCGCTGCTGTTCCTCCTGCCCACGGACTGGAAGGACCGCGAGTTCACCCTGCGGTGGAGCGATGCGGCCAAGATCGACTGGGGCACCATTGTCCTGTTCGGCACCGGGATCATCTTCGGCTCGCTGCTCGAGAGCAGCGGGTTGGCCGAAACCATCGGCAACGGCGCGTCGGACCGCCTCGGCCTGAGCAGCGTCTTCTGGATCACCGTGTTCGCGGTGGTGCTCGCGATCATCGTCTCGGAGACGACGAGCAACACGGCTTCGGCAGCGGTCGTCGTCCCGATCGTCATCCCGATCGCGATGGCGGCAGGGGTCAACCCGTTCATCCCCGCACTCGGCGCCACCTTCGCTGCGTCCTTCGGGTTCATGCTGCCGGTCTCCACACCGCAGAACGCCGTGGTCTACGGCTCGGGAGCCGTGGCGATCACGCGGATGATCCGGACCGGGATCTCCTTCGACGTCCTCGGGGCGATCCTCATCATGCTCCTGCTGCCCGTCATGGTCGGCGTCGTCGGTCTGGCCTGAGTCAGGCCGTGGCTCTGCGGCGCGCGGACGCCTGCTGCAACGCCGACTCGAGGGCAGATCGGTGGCCGTAGACCCACGCGGTCGCCCTGGCGCGCGTGGTGACCCCGACCTTGGCGTAGGCGGTGCGGATGTAGGACTTGACCGTGTTGATGGACAGTCCGAGCTCGCGGGTGATCTCCTCGTTGGTCAGGCACGCGCCGACGAGGAGCAGCACCTCGAGCTCGCGGGCCGAGAGCCGCGCGACGGCGGGGGCAGGGGTCCGGGGGTCCTCGATCATGTCGTGGATGGTTCGGAGCACTCCGGCGCCCGGATCTCACCCGTTGGGGCGAAAACTGACCGGGCGCAGTCCGGCTGGTCAGGTGTTCAGCGGTGCACCCGAGGGCGCGTCACGGCCTGAGAACGCGACGCTCCTGGGCCTCCAGCCCGTTCTCCAGCGCCCAGATGACGGCCTGGGAACGGCTGTCGGCACCGATCTTGCGGTAAGCGGTGCGGATGTAGGTCTTGATCGAGTTGATGGACAGGAAGAGGGTGCGGGCGATCTCCTCGTTGCCGAGCCCCTTGGCGACCAGCGCGAGGACCTCGGCCTCACGGTCCGACAGCCCCACACCGTGCCCCGGCCAGTCCGCGGGAGCGCTGGCAGCGGCGTCGTCAGGTGGGTCGCCAAACGGGCTGACGACGGTCTCTCCCCGGTGCACCGCCTCGAGGGCGTCGACCAGCTCCGCTCCTGACAGTGCCTTCGAGAGGCACCCTGACGCGCCTTGGTCGAGCGCGTGCTGCGCCGACTCCTCGTTCAGGGCCCACAGGTAGACCACCACCCGGCCGGGTCCACCGACCAGGTCGCTGACGCCGATGCCCTCGCCCGCGACGGCCCCGAACATGTCGAGCAGGATGATGTCCACCTCGCTCTCGACGGTCAGCCGGTTGTCGAGCTCGACGACGACCACCCTGTCCGCGTACGGCGCGAGCATCTGCTCGAGGCCACTGAGCACGATGGGGTAGTCGTCGACCAGGGCCAGCCGGATCGGTGTCGTCATCGCCTCCATGTACCCCGGATGGGGCCACCCCATCTCGACCCGGGCCCAGGGGACGTGGTCGGGCCAGGTGGGGACGGGCAGCAAATCCGACGGAGGCCGCCTTGCCCTGCACCGACGGCGATGCGATCCTCCTGCTGGGAGCGGCGAGAAAGGTGAGTATGTTTAAGAAGCTCAAGCACGGCGTGCCGGAGAAACGACTGGACTTCCTGCGGGCCGTCCCGATGTTCGAGGGACTGCCCGACAAGGCTCTGGCCCGCATCGACTCCGAGGTCGACGAGGTGGACATGGCCGCCGGGAGTGATCTCACCGTGCAGGGCGCCGGCTCCTACGAGGCTTTCATCATCGCCGAGGGCACCGCCGAGGTGCGGATCGGTGAGGAGGTGGTCCGGGAGACCACCGTGGGGGAGATGATCGGCGAGCTCGGCATCTTGAAGCGCGAACCACGCACCGCGACCGTCACCGCGAAGACCCCGATGCGGCTGCTGGTGGTCCACCCGCGCCGCCTCGAGTGGTTGCGCTCCGACCCGGTGCTCGCCCGTCGGTTGCAGGAGAACCTCGAGCGCCACACCGGCGCCCCGGAATAGGCCGGTGATGGGACCCCCGCCCGAACGGGTGGGGGTTGGTCTAGTCATGTGGCGGGCGCAATTGTGGCGACATGGGCCTCCGCGTTCCAATGGGGGTGGGAGCACGCGGAGGGCCAACTACACATCTCGGTTTAGGTAGCCATGACTCACCCCCACGCTGCCCGGAAGACCTCGGGTACCAGGTCTGTTCTCGCTCTTCTCCTCGGCGTCGCGAGCCTCGTCGCGGCCGGCGTCACCCTGCCGAGCAGGGCAGAAGCGGTCGCCTCAGGCTGGCAGGTCACTGGGCCGGGCTCGACGCTCGTCTCCAGCGGCGGCGCGTCCTCCCCGGCCTTCCGCTACGAGACCAAGAGCGAGGGCAAGTGGACCTTCCTCACCACCGCGGTCCGGACCGAGCAGGTGACCCTGCCCTGGGCTTGGAGCGGTGACCACGGGACCCAGAAGCGGACGCGCTACCTCTCCGTGGTCATCGACCGCAACGGTGATCGCGCGTTCGAGTTCGAACGCAAGCTCGAGGGCAGCGAGACCCAGACCGCCACGGGCCCGACGTCCTTCAAGCTCGCGGGCACCACGCAGCTCGAGGTAAGAGCCGGGGACAGCTACGGCTTCCGGGTCACCGGCTCCAACCGGGACTCCGCGGGCGCCGTCAGGGGCACCCTGCTGCTCCCGGCTGCACCCACCGTGACCGTACCGGCCCAGCCGGTGACGGCGACGGCCACCGACGGCTCGGGAGCGGTCGTCGGTTTCGCCGCCTCCGTCTCTGCCACCGACGAGGCCGACGGCACCCTGCCGGTCAGCTGCACCCCGGCCTCCGGCAGCCGCTTCGCCATCGGCGACACCCAGGTGGTCTGCTCGGCGACGAGCTCCTCGCAGCAGACCACCTCGCGCCCCTTCGTCGTGCGGGTCTATCCGGGGCAGACGAACGTGGTCTGGCCCAAGGCCGAGCTGATGGGGGGCACCGACCAGCGGACCGGCACGCTGCACAGCCTCGACCAGGCGCTCTGGTACCGCTTCCCCGTCCAACCCGACGGCAACGTCGAGGTCGGCCTCACCGGCCTCACCGCTGACTACGACCTCACCGTCTTCGGCGACATCGGGGCCGCCTTCGACGAGGCCCTCACCCCTGATGACCTGAACCAGCTCACCGCCGAGTTCGCGGCTGACGCCTACTCGCCGAGTGCGTTCTCGCCGAGTGCGTTCAGCCCGAGCGCGTTCTCGCCGAGTGCGTTCAGCCCGAGCGCGTTCTCGCCGAGTGCGTTCAGCCCCAGTGCGTTCAGCCCGAGTGCGTTCAGCCCGAGTGCGTTCTCGCCGAGTGCGTTCAGCCCGAGTGCGTTCAGCCCGAGTGCGTTCAGCCCGAGCGCGTTCTCGCCTGCGGTCTCGCTGCCGTCGGCCTTCAGCCCCAGTGCCTTCAGCCCCAGCGCCTTCTCCGAGGCCGAGCTGCGCGACGCCTTCAGCAGCGCCCAGCTGCGCACCCTGATCGCCGTCTCGGCTCGGGACGGACTCGCTGACGAGCACGTGCGCGTCAACACGTGGAGCGCCACCGGGTTCTTCTATGTGCGCGTCCAGGGCCGCAACGGCGCCTCGTCACCGGATGCCTTCACGCTCCGGACCGCGTCGACGGGGGGTGCCTGCTCAGCACCGCTGCAGGACTTCTCCTCCGTCGAGACCTTCAGGGGGGTGCCTGGCGGCGCCCGCACCGTCATCCTCACCGACAGCGCCCGCATGTCGGGGGCGCCCCTGGCGGCCCTCTCGGCGTTCGCGGGCCGTCCGGAGATCGGTGGCGTGGTGATCGACGCCGCCACGATCCCTCGCCTGCGTAGCCTCAACGAGCAGGCCGACCGGCTCGACGGAGTGCCCCTACGCCAAGAACCTGGTCGCCCAGGAGCTGCGCGAGATCGTCAACAGCCACCGCGACGCGAGCGGCCGGCTGCAGTACGTCGTCATCGCCGGTGACGACTCGGTCGTTCCGTTCTTCCGCTCCGCCGACGGGGCCGGCCTCGGACCCGAACAGGGCTACGTGCCGCCGGTCGGCGACGCGACGTCCTCCGCAGTCCGCCCTGCGGCGCAACCAGGTGCTGAGCCAGGACGCCTACGGCTCGGTGCGCGACGTGACGCTCAAGGGCGCCAGCGTGCCGGTGCCGGACCTGGCCGTCGGCCGGCTGGTCGAGACGCCGGCGGAGATCTCCGCCGCCCTCGACCGCTACGCCGCCCTGGACGCGGGCACCCTGCCCACGCCGACCTCGGCGCTGGTGACCGGCTACGACTTCCTCACCGACGCTGCCGACGAGGTCACCAGCCAGCTCGAGGCCGGCCTGGGGACGGGGACCACCGACACCCTGGTCACCGACCGCGACGTCGCCCCGGGCACCACGACCGTCGGCGGTGCCCCCGACCGCCGCCACTCGTGGACGGCCGACGACCTACGCACGAGCCTGCTCGAGCGAACGCCACGACATCGTCTTCCTGGCGGGTCACTTCAGCGCCAACAGCGCGCTGGCGGCTGACAACCGCACCTCGCTCGTCACCACCGAGGTGCGCGACTCCGACGCCGACCTCGCCGACTCGCTGGTGCTGAGCGTGGGGTGCCACAGCGGCTACAACATCGTCGACGGCCACAAGGTCCCCTTCCTCACCGAAGGACTCGACTGGGCCGCAGTTGATGGCCCAGGAGGGGGCCGTGCTGATCGCCGGCACCGGCTACCAGTACGGCGACACCGACCTGCTCGAGTACAGCGAGCGGCTCTACGCCGAGGTCACCCGACAGCTCCGGGTCGGCAACGGCACCGTCCCGGTCGGGGAGGCGCTGCTGCGGGCCAAGCAGGACTACCTCGCGACCACGCCGGTCCTCTCCGGGATCCACCAGAAGGCGTTGCTCGAGGCCTCGCTCTACGGCCTGCCGATGGTGGGGATGGACCTGCCGACCGGCCGCATCGTCGACGCCGCACCGGCGACCGCCTCCCCGAGCCCGGTCACCACGGGTCCTGGCTCCCGGCTGGGGCTCACGGCCCTGGACCTGACCGCGTCCGGCGCGACCTCGGTGATCGAGCAGCCGTTCGCGGACCTCGACGGAACCGGGCTCGGCCGCTT
The DNA here is from genome assembly GCA_963767915.1 of uncultured Actinomycetota bacterium. GTDB lineage: Bacteria > Actinomycetota > Actinomycetes > Propionibacteriales > Nocardioidaceae > Nocardioides. The sequence continues at coordinate 242,300 of CAVYFR010000004.1, read as the reverse complement.
CACCTACCTCCGCGGCACCGACGGCACCACGACCTCCCCCGGTCAGCCGGCCCTGCCGCTGCAGAGCCTCGAGGTCGGTGTGCCCGGTGCGGCCCTGCGGGGCATCGGCTTCCGCGGCGGCAGCTACGTCGACACGCCCGGCGTCGTACCCCTCACCGGTGCACCGACGACCGACACCAGCGAGGTGCACACGGCCTTCAGCTCCCCGGTGTTCTTCCCGCGTCGCCTCGCGGTGCCCAACACCTTCGGTGCGCTCGGTGGTGACGGCGGGACCCGCCTGCTGGTCGCCGCGGCGCAGCACCGCTCCGAGAACGCGCTCACCAGCACCCTGCGGCGCTACTCCTCCCTGGACCTGCGCCTGCTCTACAGCGGCAACACCCAGACCTACGCCGGCAACCGGCCCGCGCTGGCGGCCTCGCCGGCTGTCTCCTCGGTCACCTCGACCGTCACTGGCGACGTCGTGAAGGTCGAGGCGATGGTGGTCGGTGACCCGTCAGCGGGCATCCAGGAGGTCTGGCTGACGAGGACCGCCGAGCGCGGTCCCTGGTACGGCGCCTGGCGCTCGCTCGACCTGACCCAGGACCCGGCCGACTCACGACGGTGGACCGGCACGCTGGTGCTCCCCGCCGGTCAAACGGCCGAGGACGTGCGCTTCGTCGTCCAGGCCGCCAACGGGGTCGGACTGGTCACCCTGGAGGACAACCAGGGCAAGGAGTTCACCCCCGGGGTCGACCCCGCCGCCGTCCCTGAGGCCGGCGACCTCGGCAACACCCTCGTCCTGGACGCGCCCTCCGGTGCGGTCCTCGGGGCCTCGCTACCGGTCTCGGCGACCCTGACCTCCACCGATGGGCCCGTGGCCGGCCGGTTTGTCCGCTTCTCCTTCGGCAGTGCGACCAGGACCGCCCAGACCGGATCCGACGGCGTGGCACGCTCCGCCTTCCCCGTCGTCGAACGTCCTGGGGACCAGGTGCTGTCAGCCTCCTTCGACGGGGACCCCACCCTGCGTCCCTCGGTGGCCCAGCGCTCGGTGGTCGTCACGAAGCGGCCCACGGCGCTGCTGCTCACCGGCCCCGGTGGACCCGTGTGGACCGGGGACGACCCGGGCGTGGTCGCCACGCTCAGTGCCTCCGGCGCGCCGGTCGCGGACCGCTCGGTCCTCCTGGTCGTGCGCGACTCCTCCGGGCAGGTCGTCTCGGCCGTGGCCCCCCGCACCGCACCGGACGGGACCGCCGGACTCGGCACGCTCGACGTCCCCGAAGGCACCTACGAGATCACGGCGTACTTCGGCCAGGAGGGCGTCCCCGTCGCCGGAGGGAGCACCACCGGGAGCGTGGACCCGGAGAACGCCGCGGCGACCTCCGCCCCCCTGCTCCTCGAGCTGGTCGAGGGCCTCGCCCCCGAGCTCACGACGACGACGCTGCCGGACGCCCAGGCGGGCGCGGCCTACGAAGCCGCGGTCGAGGTCTCCGGCGACCCCGAGCCCGAGGTCACGTTGACCGGTCTGCCGGACGGCCTCACCTACGCCGACGGCATCATCTCGGGCACCACCCTCGTGGCGGGGAGCTACGAGCTGGTGGTGAACGCGACCAACCGCAAGGGCGAGATCTCCCGTCCGCTGACCCTCGTCGTCCGCCCCGGAGCGCCGGCGTCGGTCGCACCGGTGTCGGGCTCGGGACAGGGAGCCGTGTTCGGCACCGCGTTCCGCGACCCTCTCGTCGTTCGCGTCACCGACGCGTGGGGCAACTCCGTGCCGGACGTCGCGGTCGTCCTGACCTCGCCGGCGACCGGCCCCGGCACCGATCCGCGTGCCACCGAGGCGGTGACCGGTGCCGATGGACTGGCGTCGGTGCCGGTCACGGCCGGTCCTGACGTCGGGGCCTATGACGTGGTGGCGTCCGTGGTCGAAGCCTCCCCGGCCATCACCGCGGAGCCGTTCCGCCTGACCAACCGTTACGCCCTGAGCAGCTTCGGTGCGCCGTTCGCGGCCGAGGACGGCCAGACGGTCGAGCTGAGCGCGTCGACGGCCGCCCCGCTGACGGTCAAGGTCTCCGACCGCGCCGGACCCGTGCCGCACCTGGCGGCGCTCAACCTCGCCGTCGGGTGCCGGGTGACGCTGACCGACTTCACCGGGGCCACCCAGAGCGCGCCGGTCTGCATGGTCTACGACGCGCTCAGCGGACGGTTCACGGTGCCGGTGGTCGGAGCCCTCGCCTCGTGGCGTGCGGGCACGCTCCACCGGTTGCAGGTCGACGTGCGTGACACCGCCGGACGGGTGATCGGGAGCCGGAGCGTGCAGGTGTCGGTGCGGTGACCCCCGCCGCCCGCGGACACGGCGCTCCGGGCGCCGTGCTCGCGGACGACCCCACGGCCTACCTCGCCGAGGATCGGCGTCGCGCCCTCGCGGGGGGCGAGACCGTCGACGGGACGGTGGCCGGCTCCACCCTGTTCGCCGACGTCTCCGGCTTCACCGCCATGACCCAGGCCCTCGTCGCGGAGCTGGGTGAGCAGCGCGGCGCCGAGCTGCTCGCCGCGACGCTCGAGCGGGTCTTCGGCGAGCTGATCGGCGAGCTGCACCGCTGGGACGGAGCGGTGCTCTACTTCAGTGGCGACGCCGTCACGTGCTGGTTGCGTGGCGATACCGGCGCGCGCGCGACGGGTTGCGCCTTCGCCCTCCAGGACGTGATGGCGCGTGTCGGCGTGGTGCGGACCCCCGCCGGCGCCGAGCTGGCGGCTCGGCGTCAAGGTCGCGGTCGCCGCCGGCACCGCCCAGCGGTTCCTGGTCGGCGACCCGGCGATCCAGCGCATCGACGTGCTCGCGGGTGCGTTGATGGACGAGGTCGCCGCGGCGGAGTCGGTGGCCCGGCCCGGCGACGTCGTGGTCACCGGGCCTGTCCCGCGCATCTGTCGCCGACGACGTCGGTCGAGGTGCGCGACAGCGGGACGGACCCGCGTACGTCGTGACCTCACCGACCGGGGCGGGCCTGCCGTCGAGGACCTCTGGGGAGGTCGCGGAGCTGCCTGGGTTGCCGGAGGACGTCGTCCGCGCAGTGGCTGCTGCCCTCGGTCTACCAACGGATGCGGGCGGGCCGCGGGGAGTTCCTGGCCGAGCTCCGGCCGGCGGTGCCGGTGTTCGTCCGCTTCGGCGGCGTCGACTTCGACGCTGACCCCACCGCCCCCGCACGTCTCGACGCCTTCGTCGTCGCGGTCCAGCGCGTCATCGACGGCTACGGCGGCAACCTGCTGCAGCTGACCGTCGGTGACAAGGGTGCCTACCTCTACGCGGTCTTCGGCGCCCCCATCGCCCACGAGGACGACGCGGCCCGCGCCTGTGCCGCCGCGTTGGAGGTGGCGGGCCTCGAGGACGGCGGGGTGCGGGACGTCTCGGTCGGGATCGCCTCCGGGCGGCTGCGCAGCGGCACCTACGGTCATCCCAGCCGACGCACGTTCTGCTGCTTGGGCGACGGGGTCAACCTCGCTGCGCGACTGATGTCGAAGGCCGAGCCGGGCACGGTGCTGGTCTCGGAGGCCGTCGCCGCCGCGGCGGGAGACCACTTCGACTACGGGGCACAGATGAAGGTCGCCCTCAAGGGCCGCTCGGCGAAGACCGGAGCTGTGGTCGTGCTCGGCCAGGGGAGTCCGGTCGCCGGCATGACCGAGGGCGGGATGCCCCCGGTGGTGGGTCGGTCGCGCGAGCTCGAGCAGCTGGTGGGCACCATCGGACGGGCGGTGACCCGTCACGGCGACCACCCGCGGGTGGTGGGACTCACCGCCGAGGTCGGGGCCGGCAAGTCGCGGCTCCTGTCCGAGACCCTGACTCGACTCCGGGAGACGGGCCTGCGCACCCTGTCGTCGACGGCACCCACGCGCGGCATCGTGCCGGCCTACAGCGCGTGGTGGCCGTTGTGGTGCTCCTTGCTCGAGCTCGATCCCTGGGCCACCCCGGCCGAGGCGCAGGCGCACCTGGGCACCCACCTCCCTGAGCAGCTGCGGTCCCGGCTGCCCCTGGTGGGCGCCCTGGTCGGCATCCCCCTCCCCGAGAACGAGCTGACCGCCGCCCTGGACGGGGAGCTGCGTAAGAAGAGCCTCGAGCAGCTCGCCCTCGCCCTGCTCGAACGAAGCGTCGCCGAGCAGCCGCTGGTCCTGGCCATCGACGACGCCCACGCGCTCGACCCGCTCGCCCGTGACCTCCTCGTCGCCGTGCTCCGACGGCTCCCCGGCCTGCAGCTGGCGATCGTCCTGGCCTATCGACCCGGCGAGGAGCCGGTCCTGGGGCTGGGTGGGCTCAGCGTCGCCGAGGAGCTGGTCCTCGACACCTTGGACCCTGCCGCTGCCCGGTCGATGGCGGACCGCGCACTCTCGGACCTCTTCGGCGGGTCGGCCCCGCCCGGACTCGTCGACCTGGTGGTCGAGCGCGCCGAGGGTAACCCCCTGTGGGTCCGCGAGCTCTGCCGTTATCTCCACGAGCGCGCGGTCGACGGGGACGGCGCGGCGCAGCCGGTCGACGCCGCTGACCTGCCCGACACCCTGCACGGCCTCGTCCTCGGCCGTCTCGACCTGCTCGAGGAGACCCCTCGGCGTACGGCCAAGGTCGCCAGCGTGGTGGGCCGCCGCTTCGCCGGCCTGATGATGCGCGAGGCGTGGCCGGACCTGGGCGCGGAGGGTGACGTCCGTGCTGCTCTGCAGACATTGCAACGGCGCGGGGTCGCCACCCCGGAGGACCTGACGGCCGACACCTGGATGTTCACCCACGGTGTGCTGCGTGACGTCGCCTACGAGAGCCTGCCCCTTTCGGTGCGCGCGGAGATCCACGATGCGGTTGCCGTCGTCCTCGAGTCCGGCCTCTTCGGTGAGACCGATCGGCACCTCGACGACCTGGCCCACCACGCCTGGCACGGCCTCGAGATCGAGCGCAAGCGCCGGTGGCTGCTGGCTGCGGCTGAGGCTGCCCAGGGGGCGTACGCCAACGACACCGCGCTGCTCCACCTCGGCCGCCTCCTCACGGTGGCGACCGAGGACGCGCTGGCCGACGTCCACATCCGCATCGGCAAGGTGCTTGAGCTGCAGAGCGAGTGGGAGCAGGCGGAGGACGCCTATGCCCGGGCCCGAGCCGCCGCCGAGCGCGCGCAGGACCGCGAGGCGGTCGCGTGGGCGGTCGTGTGGTCGGCCGAGGTCGCCCGCAAGCGCGGGCTCTACCCCGACGCCCAGCGACTGCTCGACGAGGCCGCGGTGGCCTTCCTCGAGCTCGAGGACCTGCCGGGGCAGGCGCAGGTGTGGCACTTTGTGGGCACCTTGGAGGCCCAGCAAGGGGAGCTCCAGAAGGCCCGCCGGCACTACCTGCAGAGCCTCGAGGTCCGTGAGCAGCTGGCCGACCAGGCAGGCGTGGGTGCCCTGCTGAGCAATTTGGCCATCGTGGCGGAGTACGAAGGTGACTACGCGGAGGCGGGGTCGCTCGGCGAGCGGGCCCTGGCCGTGCGTCGCGAGCTCGGGGACCGGTGGGCGATCGGCATCTCGCAGAACAACCTGGGCATGCTCGCCACCTTGCGTGGCGACCCGGGCGAGGCCAAGGAGCGCTTCGCCGAGTCGATGGCGCTCCACCGCGAGGTCGGTGACACCTGGATGGTGGCCCTGGGCCACCACAACCTCGGCAACGCCCACCGCGACCTCGGGGAGCACGCGGAGGCCCACGCCACCTACCTCGAGGCCCTGGCCGCCTACCGCGGGTTCGGCGACGAGTGGGCCCTGGCGGTGCTCTACGAGGACGCCGCGCTGCTGCTGGCCGCGGCCGGGGAACTCGAGGACGCCTGGCGTCTCGTGGGCGCGAGCGACCACCTGCACGAGCGGATCGGCTCACCGCGGACCCCGGACGTCTCGACGCGTCTCGAGGAGCGCCTGCTCGCGATGTCCTCCTCGGAGGCCGCGGAGCGGCTTGCCGAGGGCCGGTCGTGGGGTGTCGACCAGGTGCAACGGGTGCTTGGAGGGGCGGTGCTCGCAGCGATCGGTCCCGGCATACCGAACGCCCCCACCGGTGGCGGCCGATGAGGGCGTTCGCGCGGACCCGTGGGCCCGCGTGCTCGTGGGCAGGGGCGGGGTCGAACCGCCGACCTTCCACTTTTCAGGCGGACGCTCGTACCAACTGAGCTACCTGCCCGAGCGCTGGTCAGCCTACCCGAGCAGGTCCCGACCGAGGAAAGCGACCGCGCCTCTATGCTGAGCACGCTGCCTGCGCGGGCAGCGCAGGCCCCCATCGTCTAGCGGCCTAGGACGTCGCCCTTTCACGGCGGTAGCACGGGTTCGAATCCCGTTGGGGGTGCGGCAGGGCTCGTCCGGGCCGTCAGGACGCGTCGTGGACGAAGCCGTCCTGCGGCCCCGTGGCGAAGACCCACGACACCTTCGCCCTCATCGCCATCAGGTCGAAGGCGGGACCCGCGGCCAGGCGCAGGTCGACTGCCTGTCCTGCGGTCCGCCAGGCGCGGGCGAGGATGCCGATGCTGGTGGCGTCGACGAAGCGGATCTCGGAGAGGTCGACCTCCAGCTGCTGGCAGTCGCCGAAGGCGATGTCGTAGAGCCGGCGCCGCAGCCGCAGCGCGCTGTAGGCGTCGAGGTCGCCCTTGACGACCAGACGCACGATCGGGGACTCGGGGGTGCTCAGCACTCTCATCTCGTCGCCCCTCAGACCCGGACCAGCTGCAAGGTGACCGGGGCCGTGACCCGTGCCGGTGGCACGAGCTCGGCCGTCAGGCCACGCCCGCACAGACCATGGGTGAAGGCCCACGCGACGGCCTGCGCGCGGTTGCGGACCCCGATCTGGGCGTAGGTGCGCCGGATGTGGGTCTTGATCGTGTTGGGGCTCAAGAAGAGAAGCTGTTGGATCTCGAGGTTGGAGTGGCCCTCGCCGATCAGGGAGAGGATTTCTCGCTGTCGAGCGGTGAGGCCGGCTGTCCGGGTCGCCGTCATGGCTGCCGCAATTCTGTGGTGGGTGGCGCCCTCTGGTGTCCAGCAGCGGCTCGTCAGGGTCCGGCGTACGTTCCCGGCCAAGCTGCGGATCTCGTCGAACAGGAGAAGGGGTGTCCCTCGACCATACGCACAGCTGGCCGTTCGCGGCTCACCCCTCGGGGCCTAGGTGAACCTGGGCCCGCTCCGCTCGCTCCGCCCGCTCCCTGACCGCACGGAGCATCCTGCGGGTCGCGAGCACGTGGGCCCCACTGCCGATCACCAGGGCACGGTAGATCCGCCCGGTGGAGCCGGGGAACTCCGCGTAGCTGAGGGCGCGCAGCTCTGCGGCGCCCTCGACCGGCTCGACCGGCTCCACCTCGAAGACGAGGCGGTAGGTGGAGAACCGGTGGCGGCCGCTGGTGGTGAGTCGATGCCCCTCGACGACGTCGGTCACCGCGAAGCCGCTCGGCGGTTCGGTGCCCCAGATTCGGGCGAGCGGACCGCGCTCGGCATCGACCAGCACCCGGTCGACGTACGCCGTCAGCTGCTGCCACACGACGTGCGGGGGCGCGCCGATCCGCAGCGCGTGGGAGTCGAGGAGCGGCAGCTCGTCGGAGGAGGACATGGCGGGAGCCTATGGATTGGGAGGGCCCGCGGCGATGGGTTAGAGTTCCCACCGCTTCGCAGCAACCACCTGCAGCGAGCATGGCCCCGTAGCGCAGTTGGTTAGCGCGCCGCCCTGTCACGGCGGAGGCCGCGGGTTCGAGTCCCGTCGGGGTCGCCACGTGCGCAGTCGCCCTCTGCCGCACCCGTTCGCACCAGTTCGCACCGAGATCACCCACAATGGGCCGGTGCCGATCGAGATGGACGTCGACCGTTTCGACGAGCTCGTCGACCGCGCCCTCGACGGCATCCCCGACGAGCTGGCCGCTCTGGTGCGCAACGTCGTCGTCCTCGTCGAGGACGAGCCCCCCGAGGACGAGCCCGACGACCTGCTCGGCCTCTACGACGGGGTAGCGCTGACCGAGCGCGACAGCTCGTTGCTGCCCCAGCTCCCGGACCGGATCTTCGTGTTCCGCGGTCCGCTCCTCGACCTCGTCGAGAGCGAGGAGGAGCTCGTCGAGGAGGTGCGCATCACGGTGGTGCACGAGATCGCCCACCACTTCGGCATCGACGACGCCCGTCTCCACGAGCTCGGCTACGCCTGACCGCCGTCGTTGCCCTGGGTGGCGTCGGTCCGGGTCAGGAGACGCCGGTGCTGCGCCGGTCCTGGTCCGCGCTCTCATCGGCGGGCGCAGCTGTGGGGTCGCGGCTCTGCCGCACCAGCTCGCCGAGGAACCACCTCTGGAACTGCTGCTGCTCGGCCCCCCGCGCCAAGGACAGCAGGCGCTGCTCGCGGCAGAAGGTGTCGGCGCGTTCGAGCAGCTCGATGAAGCGGTCGATGTCGCGAGCGGCCGCCCGCTCCATCACCAGACGTACGTCGATCCGCTCGCGGCCCTCGCTGAGCGCCGTCTCGATCCGGTCCGCGCCCATGCCGATGCCCAGGCCCTGTCGCAGCGGCTGCTCGAGGGAGCCGAACAGGTCGGAGAGCTCCTTGGCCAGGGGGTAGTCCCGCTCGTGGGCCAGCGCGAGCAGCCGGACCTCGCGGCGCAGCTCGCGGTAGTGGTGCTGGAAGGCGACGTACTCACGCAGGGGGACGTCGGAGATCCCGAGCTCGATCAGGTCGCCCGCGCTCGTTGTCCGACCGCCCTCGTCCCAGCCGGTCATGACCCCGGCGACGCCCTCGCCCTCGGCGAAGGTGGCGGCGGGGGTGAACCAGACCGTCTTGCCGTCCTCCTCCTTCTCCGCTCCCCATGCGTCGGAGGCCCGCGCGACGATCGTGAGACCGCGCCCGAACGTCAGCAGCAGGTCGTGGTCGCCTCGCAGGCCGTCGGCACCGTCGACCGCGGTCGGCAGCACCAACTGGTCCGGCGACCCGTCGCGCACCTCGATCCGCGGGTGCTCCACGGTGCCTCTGACCCGGATCCGGATCGGCGGAGCGCCGTGGAGCAGGGCGTTCGTCACGAGCTCGGAGACCCCGAGCTCGGCGCACTCGACGAGGTCGTCGCGACCGATGTCACGGCAGGTCCGCACCACCCATTGGCGTGCTGCCTGCACGCCGCGGGGTCCGGGGCCCAAGGCAAGGGCGGGCCGGGTCAGCGGCACTGGCTTCTCCCACCGAGACTTCGCAGATGACTGCCTATTCTGGGCAGCCCTACCCGGTACCGGATCCCGGCAAACCGCAGGTCGGTGAAACTTCTCCTACCGTCGGCGCCGGACTGGACCAGCCGTCCCGGGGGAGTGGGGTGCCCGAGCCCGGTCTGGCGGGTGCGGGATTCGGCCGTCGAGCGAGGGCGCGAGACACTGAAGTCCTCAGGACGACCGACCGAGGAGCGCAGGCATGACGACACCCACCGACGTCGCGCAGCGGCACCGCGTGGTGGTGATCGGCTCCGGCTTCGGCGGCCTGTTCGGGACCAAGGCGCTCAGACGCTCCGCCGTCGACGTCACGCTCATCGGCAAGACGACCCATCACCTCTTCCAGCCGCTGCTCTACCAGGTCGCCACCGGCATCCTCTCCGAGGGCGAGATCGCGCCGCCGACGCGCGAGATCCTCCGTGGGCAGAAGAACGCCCAGGTCCTGCTCGGCGAGGTCACCGACATCGACCTGGGCGCCCGCACCGTGACCTCGCAGGTGCTGGGCCGCTCGTCGGTGACGGCGTACGACTCGCTGCTGGTCGCTGCTGGCTCCACCCAGTCCTACTTCGGCAACGACCGCTTCGCCGAGTTCGCCCCCGGCATGAAGAGCATCGACGACGCGCTGGAGCTGAGGGGCCGGATCTTCGGGGCCTTCGAGATGGCCGAACTCGGGGCCCGGCGCGGCGACGACGTCGACCACCTGCTGACCTTTGTCGTGGTGGGCGCAGGCCCGACCGGGGTGGAGATGGCCGGCCAGATCGCCGAGCTCGCGCACCGCACGCTGCGCCGTGACTTCCGCGCCATCAACACCCGCACGGCCCGGGTCGTGCTGGTCGACGCGGCCGGCCAGGTGCTGCCGCCGTTCGGAGCCAAGCTGGGCGGCTGGACCGCTCGGGAGCTCAAGGAGCTCGGCGTCGAGGTCGTCCTCGGAGCGATGGTCACCGACGTGGACGAGCGCGGCATCGTGGTCCAGCACAAGGACGGTCGCGCCGAGCGGATCAACGCGGTCACGAAGGTCTGGGCGGCCGGGGTGCAGGCCAGCCCGCTGGCCAAGACTCTCGCCGACCAGACCGGTGCGCCTCTGGACCGAGCCGGTCGGATCGGGGTCAACCCTGACCTGACACTGCCGGGCCATCCGGAGGTCTTCGTCGTCGGGGACATGATCTCGCTCGACAACCTGCCCGGCGTCGCGCAGGTCGCCATCCAGGGCGCGAAGTACGCGGCCAAGGAGATCGACAACCGCCTGCGGGGCAGGCCGTCCCGGCCGCCCTTCCACTACTTCGACAAGGGTTCGATGGCCACGATCAGCCGCTTCCGGGCCGTCGCGATGGTCGGCCGGTTGCGGATCACCGGGGTGCTGGCCTGGCTGATGTGGCTCGCGGTCCACCTCGTCTACATCACGGGGTTCAAGAACCGCGTGACGGCGCTGATGCACTGGTTCGTCTCGTTCCTGGGCCGAGGTCGCTCCGAGCGGACCTCCACCGAGCAACAGATCTTCGGCCGGGTCGCGCTGTCCCGCCTCAGCCACGGCGCCGCCGACCTCGTTTCCGAGCCGGGGGAGTATGACGCCGAGCGTGAGCGCCGCCGTCGCGAGGAGCTGGAGCACCAGGCCCTCGAGGAGGCCCGGCTCACCGACGAGGGCGTCCGTGGGGTCCGCGCCGGCTGAGGCCGCTGGCTCGAGGTGCCTCGAGTTTTGTCGGCCGACCGACAAAGCTCGGCGTCGGACGACAAGGCTGCGTCGTCCAGGCTCGAGTATTGTCGGCTGACCGACGAAACTCGCGCCTGCTCGTCGAGCAAGCCTGATTCGCGTTGATCGACCCGCGGCAGCGCGGAGCGCTGACCCGTGTCGAGATCACTCGAAGTAGCGCGGTGTGGGCGCGGCCGGGTCCTGCTGGGCGATCGCCTCCCGGGCCCACTTGGGGAGGATGAAGACGCCCTCGGCCTCCACCGTGACGCCCTCGGGCCCGACGATGTGGCCCTTCGCCCAGGTCTTGATCCCCTCGCTGCGGTCGATCCACGCCTCCGCCCGTAGGTCGCCGAGCGGGGTCCCCCGGCGATAGACCAGCGTGAGGGTGCCCGTCATGCCCGGCCGCCCACCGGCGCCCGCGGACTCACCGAGCATCTGGTCGAGGATCATGGCGCTGACCCCGCCGTGGACCAGCGAGGGCGGACCCTCGTAGGCCGCGCCGAGGTGGAAGTCGGACCAGATGCGGCCGTCGCCGCTCTCGTGGTGCTCGATGACCAGAGGCGGGGCGCAGGCGTTGCGCAGTCCGACGACGGTGTTGCCCCACGGCCGGCCCCGGCCCTCGGCGCCGAACCGTACGCCGTACGCACCGTCGAGCTGGCTCGCGCGCAGCCGCGCGGTGATGGTCTCGATCTCGGCCTGCGCCGCGCGGATCTCCTCGTCATCGACCGTGGTGCGGATCGTCGCGTCGACCAGCTCGCGGACGGCCTGGGTGAACGGGCCGTAGAGACCGCGCTGCCGCTCCAGCTCGTCGGGGCCGATCTCGTCCTTGACGTAGCCGGGCACGAGCGCACTCTAGAACACGTTCCAGTTCCGCGGCTGGTGGAATGGGCCGGTGACCGAGCTCGTGCGCCCCGACGTCCGCCTGCACCCGTCCTGGGCCGAAGCCGTGGCGGAGTTCGGCGACGCCGCTATGCACGGATCAGGCTTGTGGGACTTCGACCCCATCGAGGTGGACCCGTCGTCGTTGGCGACGTACGTCGACCACCTCGTCGCGCAGGGCGAGGAGGGGTTCGTGCCCCCGGAGGGACGGGTGCCGTGCACCTACTTCTGGATCGCCGATCGCGGGCAGTTCGTGGGCTACCTCGCCGTACGGCACTCGCTGAACGACTGGCTGCTCGAGGGGGGTGGGCACATCGGCTTCTCCGTGCGGCCCTCGCGTCGCCGGGAGGGACACGCCGGCCGCGCCCTGGCCCTCGCGCTCCCGCACGCCGCCCGACTCGGGCTGGAGCGGGTGCTGCTGACCTGCGACGAGGACAACGACGGGTCTCGGTTGACGATCGAGCACCGCGGCGGGGTCTACGAGGACAGCCGCAGCGGCAAGCGGCGCTACTGGATCAGTCTCGACGCCAGTCAGGGCGGTACTGCTCCAGGACGGCCATGAACTCCTGGGGGTCGACCATCGAGGAGTCGACGACGAACGGAGCCATCCCGCGGCGCAGGAACAGTACCTTCCACGTCCGGCTGTTCGGCCGGCCGATCACCTCGACGGGTGTGTAGGTGCTGGCCAGGTCGAAGACGAAGCGTCCGTTGGGGCTGCGCACCTCGAGCTGCCCACCTCGCACCGACAGGTGTGCGACCGACGTGCTCGCTCGCGCCGCCGCCACCACGAGGGTCGCGATCGCGAGGATCGCGGCGAGCCCGATGGCCTCACTGGTCCGCTCCTCGTAGGCCCGATAGGCGGCGTACGCCGTCACCAGCCCCACGAGGACCAGCAGGACCGTGGCGAACGTCCTCGTCCCTCGCCGCGGTGTGAGGTCGACGTCGGGGCCCCGGTCCGGGCTCACGTCGTCGGCGCTCGCTCGACTGGTCAGGGTCACGGCGAGCCGCTCGGGTGGTGCCTCGCGACTCCCTTCCTCCGCTGCGGGTGGCCGCCGACGCCTGGAACCACCGGTGAGCCGCGAGCGTCGGCCGGCGGGCGCCGCCGAGGGGTCCGAGGCCCCGTCGTCCGGGTCGGCGGGAGGGGCCGTTGCGGCGGCCGGCGCGTCGAGGGCATCGAGCACCGCCCGGCCCGCCTCGTGTGCGTCCGCCCGGTCCGGGCCGAGGTCCGCTGCAGTCTCGCCGTCGACGGAGAGCGTGACCCCGTCGTCGTCGTCGGCCGCGGCCGCCTCCTCGGCGATCGGCACCGGCGGTCCGGCGTGCGCAGGGTCGGGCGACGGTGGCCGCTCCCCGGCCCGCTGCTCGTGGTGGGCGACCCAGGTGTCGAAGAGGTCGACCGGCGACTCGTCGCGGCTCTCTCGCCCCGACCCACCGGTGGTCATGACCCCAGAACCTACGGCAGCGGCCGCCGGTTCCGGCGCTCATCCCGATCGGCGATGATGCGCGGGTGCCCGACCGCCGCGAGCCGTATCCCGCCTTCCCCCACCGTCGCGTCTGGCGCAGGAGCTCTACGACGAGATGGTGGCGTTCGTCCGCGACGAGGTGCTGCCCGCCGAGGCGGCGTACGACGAGTTCCGCGCGGCCGCCGGACCGCTCGACCACACCGTCCCGCCGGTCATCGAGGAGCTCAAGACCAAGGCCCGGTCCCGGGGTCTCTGGAACCTCTTCCTGCCTGCGGAGTCAGGGCTCACCCAGCTGGAGTACGCACCGATCGCCGAGCTCTCCGGGTGGAGCCTCGAGCTCGCTCCCGAGGCCATCAACTGCGCCGCTCCCGACACCGGCAACATGGAGCTGCTCCACCTCATCGGCACCGAGGAGCAGCAGCGCACGTGGTTGCAGCCGCTGCTCGCAGGAGAGATCCGGTCGGCCTTCGCGATGACCGAACCGGCGGTGGCCAGCAGCGACGCCACCAACATCGAGACCCGGATCGAGCGGGACGGCGACGAATACGTCGTCAACGGGCGCAAGTGGTGGATCTCCGGCGCCGCCGACCCCCGCTGCCGGGTGCTGATCGTCATGGGCAAGACGGACCCCACCGCTGCGGCGCACCGGCAGCAGTCGATGCTCATCGTGCCCGTGGACACCCCGGGGGTGGAGATACAGCGCTCGCTGCCGGTCTTCGGGCGGCAGGACCAGCACGGGCACTGCGTGGTCGAGCTTCGCGACGTCCGCGTCCCCCTCACCAACCTGCTCGGTGAGGAGGGCGGCGGGTTCGCCGCCGCCCAGGCGCGGCTCGGTCCGGGTCGCATCCACCACGTGATGCGCGCTCTCGGTGCCGGCGAGCGGGCGCTGGCGATGATGGTCTCGCGCGCCCAGGCCCGGGTTGCCTTCGGTGGTCCCCTGAGCGACCAGAGCGCGGTCCGGGAGCGCATCGCCGAGTCCCGCATCGAGCTGGACCAGGCGCGGTCGCTGTGCCACCACGCGGCGTACGTCGTTGACGCCCGCGGCAACAAGGAGGCCCGGCACCTCATCGCCGCGGCCAAGGTGGCCGTCCCGCGCGCTGTGCTCTCGGTCATCGACCGCGCGATCCAGCTGCACGGCGCCGCCGGCGTCAGCGACGCGACCCCCCTGTCGGCGCTCTACGGCTGGCACCGGGCGATGCGGATCTTCGACGGTCCCGACGAGGCCCACCTCACCACCCTCGCCCGGGCGGAGCTGACCCGCGCGCCCCTCTTCGACCTGCCCGAGACCATCCACAGCCAGTTCCGGACGGAGCAGCCATGACCGACGCCACGACCAGCGACGACGCAGTCCTCACCGAGGTCCGCGACGAGGTCCTCGTCATCACCATCAACCGGCCCGCGGCCAAGAACGCCCTCAACGGCGCGGTCGCCCGAGGGATCGCGGCCGCCGTCGACGAGCTCGACGGCAACGACGCCCTGCGGGTCGGGGTCCTGACCGGCGCCGGCGGGACGTTCTCCGCCGGTATGGACCTCAAGGCCTTCCTCACCGGTGACGTGCCGCTCGTCGAGGGTCGCGGGTTGGGCGGGATCACCGAACGCCCGCCGCGCAAGCCGCTCATCGCGGCCGTCGAGGGGTGGGCCGTCGCCGGCGGCTTCGAGCTGACCCTGGCCTGCGACCTCGTGGTGGCCGCCTCCGACGCACGCCTCGGCGTACCCGAGGTCAAGCGCGCCCTGGTCGCCGGCGCCGGGGCGGCCCTCCTCCTGACTCGCCGGATCCCGCAGGCGATCGCCCTCGAGATGTTGCTGACCGGTGACCCGGTCACGGCCGAGCGGGCGGCCGAGCTGGGGCTGGTCAACCGGGTCACCGAGCCGGGCGGTGCGCTGGAGGGAGCTCTCGAGCTCGCCGCGACCATCGCCGCCAACGGCCCGCTCGCCGTGGCCGTCACCAAGCAGCTGGCGCGGTCCTCGGGCGACTGGACCTTCGCCGAGGGCTGGGAGCGGCAGTCGGAGCTGGCCGGGCCGGTGTTCGTCTCCGAGGACGCCATCGAGGGCGCCACCGCGTTCGCCGAGAAGCGCCCGCCGGTGTGGAAGGGCCGCTGAGTGGTTCAGGTCGGAACTGGGGAGGTCGACGGCTGCCTAGCCCGATCTCCGGCCTAGGATCCGGCGGGTGAACGAAGGCTGTCCATGACCGAGGTGCAGCGTCGCAGTCACATTCGAACTGACATCCAGGGACTTCGAGGCGTGGCAGTCTTGATCGGCCTCGCCTATCACGCTGGGTTCGAGCTGTCAGGGGGCTACATCGCCTTCGACATCTTCTTCGTCGTGTCGGGCTATGTCATCGCCGGCATGTTGGGCCGTGAACTCGCTCGGAGCGGAAGAATCAACCTAGCGGCGTTCTACGCTCGGCGGTTCAGACGCCTGATACCGGCGTTGGTCGTCGTCGTAGCCGTGACGGTCGTGGCCTCCGGCCTGTTGCTCTCGCCTACCCAGCCGCAACACACCGTGTACACGTCGGCGTTCGGCGCTCTTCTCCTATACGCGAACCACGCAGTGCCCACGGTGAGCGGCGACTATTTTGCCGCCGACGCGAAGTTGAACCCGCTGCTGCACACATGGTCGCTGTCGCTCGAGGAGCAGGTTTACCTCGTCTTTCCAGCCTTGCTGCTTATCGGGTGGTTCGCTTTTCGTCGGCGACCGCGCTCGAGAGTCAACCCAACAGTCGTGATTCTCGTGACGTGTGCAATCTCCTTCTGCTTCGCGACAGCGAGTAGCGATGGGCAGAGCGTTCTAGGGTTGCCAGTCACACTTGGTGGTTATCACGGGCCCGCCAGTCGCTTTTGGGAGTTTGGCATCGGAGGGCTGGCCTCGCTCCATTCTGATCGTCTGCGCTCCCTATTGCCATCTCGGCTCCGGGCTGTTCTTGCCGTTGTAGCCACGCTCAGTCTTTTCGTCCTCGTTTTCCTCCTGAATGAAGCAGCGCCCTATCCTGACGTCATCACGCTATGGCCGGTGGCCGCAATTGTGTCGATCCTGCTTGCAGAGCCGACTTCATTTGTGCCCGCCACGCTTTCCAACCATTTCTTAGTACACATAGGCGACATCTCCTACTCTTGGTACTTATGGCACTGGCCGATCATCAGCCTGACCGACTCCCTCACTGACCGACGATGGGTCATCGTTGTAGCCGCGCTCCTCTCATACGCTCCGGCTCGCCTGTCATATCGCTGGCTGGAGGTGCCATTTACGAGTGGGATGCCGCAGCTCAAAGCGATGCCCCGCTTCGTTGCCGCTGTGCTCGTCCCACCCCTGGCGATCACCACAGCCCTCGCGGTCGCTGTCAACGCCGGCTACTGGTCCCCCGACGTCGAAAAGTTTCAAGCCGCCGACAGGCCGCATCTACCGCAAGCGCAGAACTGCGGCCTCCCTACGGCGCCTCTCTGCTCGTGGAACGCGGGCGCAACCGGACCGCCCGTGTACTTGGCGGGTGATTCCGTCGCCGAGCAGTACGCCGAAGGGGTGGTGGCCGCGGCGAGCGCCAATGGGCGCTCCGTGCTGAACGTCACCCGGGGGGGATGCCCGTTGATTGACCTGCGTGTGTGGTCGGGTTCAGGCATCGATCACGGTGTGAACTTGAAGGAGCGCAGTGACTCGTGCGTCGACGCCACCCGACTGGCTTTCGATATCATCAGCGCTGGCCCCACGGGCACGGTCGTCATGGCATTTAGTAGCGACTATCTCTTCGATGACGAAGTTGAATTGATTGCTGATTCAACTGGGCCCGACGTTGAACAGGATCTCGCCAAAGTTGAGGTGCTTACGCAAGCTGTCAGGAGAACTGCAGCCGCCTACGTTGCGGCTGGACACGCGGTCGTCATCGGATTGCCAATGCCTGAGTTGCCAAGAGCTTGGGGTCCTCGTCGTTGCAACGTACGGACGATGTTGGTTGGCGGCTGTTCGTTTCAGATCAGTAATGCGAGTGCGACAAACCGCGTTTCGACGCTTCGAAGTGCCCTCCAAACGGTGGTGTTCGAAATGGACCTTGAGGTATTCGATCCAGTCGCACACTTATGCAGTCAGAACTGGTGCAACTCGGAATACAACGGTGAAGTGCTGTATCGGGATGCTGGCCACATTTCCGTAGCGGCTAGCCAAAGGATGACGTCTGAGTGGCAAAACCTATTGAGGCCTTTTGTAGATGCGTCTCGCACCCCTTAGTCCTCCGGTCCAACAACAGGATGGCACCAAGACTTCGTGGTGATTGCTGCCGGCGCGGTGCTTGACCGCCCGTCCACCCGATCCACGCCAAAGGCACAAGAGCCGAGCCCACAATTTAGGGTTGAGCTGTCCGGGATGTCTTGAGAGATTCACACGGTGGGCCTGAAGACCTTCGGGTGATGGGTGACTCACAGTGGCTGGCCCCGCACCTGATGTCGTGCACCGACACCACCGACACCACCGAGCGCCCGACCCGAGCCGTTAAGGTCTACCGCGCCGCGGTCCTTGACGTATTCACCCGCCAGGACGTGGGCTGGTTGATCGCGGACCACATGTGCTCCAAGCTGATCGTCGGCGTCCGCGCCGACAAATTCGACGCCTCCGGCTGCGTCACCCTGCGCATCAACGGACGACTTCACCACACCCGGGGTAGGCCGAACCACGCCTGAACCCACCGTCCTGCTCCTGGTCGAAGACCTCGCCGTGCGCATCATTGACGCCGCCACCGGCGGACTCCTCCGCGACCTGGTCATCGACCCCCGCCCGCGACTACCAAGGCATTGGCCGACCACCAGGCCTGGCCCCACCCCCAAAACACAACAGCCGAACCCACAGCATGAGGGTTCAGCTGTCCGGGATGCCTCGAGACATCGCACAGTAGGCCCCGTGGTGTCGTGGCTCAGGACATCGGAATGGGGTGTCTCGCGACATCGGCATAGCGAGTCTCATGTCATCGGCATAGGCCGAAGGGCCAGGGTCGGCCATGGCGAAACGTCGTCTGGTCATCACCGCTGTTCTGGCCGGTACCTCGCAGTCAGAGGTCGCCCGCACCTACGGCGTCTCGCAGGGCTGGATCAGCAAGCTCATGGCCCGCTATCGGACCGAGGGCGAGGCAGTCTTTGAGCCCCGCTCGCGGCGGCCGCACACCAGCCCGGGCGCGACGCCACCGGCGACGGTCGAGCTGATCCTCCGGTTGCGTAAGGACCTGTGCGACCAGGGCCTGGACGCCGGCGCGGAGACCATCGGCTGGCACCTGACCCACCGCCACCAGACCACGGTCGCCCGGGCCACGATCAACCGGATTCTGGTCGCGGCCGGAACCGTGACCCCCGATCCCTCGAAACGGCCCCGGTCGTCTTACATCAGGTTCGAGGCCCAGCAGCCCAACGAGACCTGGAAGTCGGACTTTACCCACTACCGACTCACCCGACCCGACGGTCGCCCCGGCGCCGACACCGAGATCATCACCTGGCTCGATGACCATTCCCGTTACGCGTTGCACGTCTCGGCCCACGCCCGGATCACCGGCCCGATCGTGGTCGCTACCTTCACCCACACCGCCGGTGAAGATGGGTATCCCGCGTCCACGCTGACCGACAACGGCATGGTCTACACGACCCGGTTCTCCAACGGGCTCGGCACCGGGCGACACAGCAGCAACGGGTTCGAGTCCCTGCTGCGCAGCCTCGACATCGTGCAGAAGAACTCCCGGCCGAATCACCCCACCACCTGCGGGAAGGTCTGTGAAGACTTACCCCTGGTGCTGCACCGGCCCGGCCTGACCCCGGCCAAGGTATGACCACGGTGTCCTGCGTTCGATTTGTCGACCGGAACCGGTGCAGCACCGCGAAGCGCACCGGCCAGACGGATCTGACCTGATAGGAGCTTGGTCTAGAAGCCCCGTCACAGACCTGTCGCCCGTCCGGCCGGTTCGCCTCATCCGTCAGAACAGACCTAACGGAGAGCGAGTCCAAGCATGACAACGACCCCTGCGACTGTCACCGTCATCGGCGGCGTCGACACCCACAAGCACACCCACTACGCAGCAGCGATCGATGACCAAGGTCGTCTGCTTGGCCATCAAGAGTTTCCCGCGAACGACGCCGGATACGCGTCCCTGCTGGCCTGGCTACTCAGCCACGGGAACCTCGTGGCGATCGGCGTTGAGAGCACCGGTTCGTTCGGGGCCACCCTGACCCGAGCGCTCACCAGGGCGGGACAACGAGTCATCGAAGTGAACCGACCCAACCGGATCGCCCGACGAATGGATGGCAAGTCTGATCGCCTCGATGCCGAGCAGATCGCCAGAGCGGTGCTGGGACAGACTGCGACTGCGGTCCCGAAGACAAAGTCTGGCGTCGTCGAGGTGATCCGGACCTTGCGGGTCACGCGGACCAGTGCGGTCAAGGCGCGCACGCAGGCGTTCAACACACTTTGGGGCGTGATGATCGGGGCTCCTTCGCCGCTGCGAGACGAACTGGTCGTGTTGACCAAACGGACCTTGGTCAACCGATGCCTCAGCCTGCGCCCAGAGACTGCCGACCTCATCACGCTGCGCGGGAACCAGGACCGCCTGCTCCTCGCCGGAGTGAAGACCTCACTGCGAGATCTGGCACGCCGCTGGAAGAGCCTGGATGAGGAGGTCAAGACGTTGAACCGGCAGATCAACGCGCTGGTGCGTTCGGCTGCCCCGGAGCTGCTCGAGCTTCATGGTGTCGGCGTCGAGATCGCCGGCCAGTTCCTAGTCACCGCCGGAGACAACAGTGACCGGATCCGCAATGAAGCTGCCTTCGCGAAGCTCTGCGGAGTCGCCCCTCAACCAGCGAGCAGCGGGCGGACTAGTGGACGTCACCGGCTTAGCCGCGGTGGAGACAGGGCGGCCAACAGCGCGCTTTACATCATCACGATCGTCCGAATGCGCCACCACCAGCCGACCCGTGACTACGTCGAACGACGTACAGCAGAGGGGCTCAGCAAGCGCGAAATCATCCGGTGCCTCAAGCGCTACATCGCCCGAGAGGTCTACGCCAACCTTCCGCGGCCCGAAGCGACCCGACCAGCCCTCGAAATCGCCGCTTGACGAACATAGGAGCATCGAACGGTTCCAACAGACCCTCAAGAAGTGGCTGCGAGCCCAGGACCCCCAACCATCGACACTCGCACAACTGCAGAGCCTGATCGGGATCTTCCTCGAGATCTACAACAACCAACGGCCCCACCGCTCCCTGCCGCACCGGGCGACCCCTGCGACGGTCTACAACGCCCGGCCAAAAGCGATCCCCTCAGCTGAGCGTGCCGCGGAGACCCACGACCGGGTCCGCACCGACAAACTCGACGCCTCCGGCTGTGTCACCCTGCGGATCAACGGACGACTCCACCACATCGGAGTCGGACGAACCCACGCCCGAACCCCCGTCATCCTGCTCGTCCAGGACCTCGAGGTCCGCATTGTCCACGCCGCCACCGGCGAACTCCTCCGCGAGCTCGTCGTCGACCCGGCCAAGGACTACCAGGGCACCGGCCGACCGCCCGGACCGACACCTAAAAAGAAGTAGACCCGAACCGACAACCGTGGGTTCGGGCCATTCCGATGTCCTGAGACATCACACGGTAGGGCTGAAGACCTTCGGCTGATGGGTGACAGATCTACTTCGGTTGATCGGTGTCACTCGTTGTTGACTCTAGGTCGTCGTTGTCCTCCTGGGACCTGTGCTCGTTTGACTCTCACCTCCCCGGTGCTGGTGCGCTTCTCGGTGCGCAGCAGGGTGTCGCCGTCGTAGAACTGCAGGACCTGGTCGGTGACCCACACGTCGATGTTGCGGCCGGCGGCGGCGGCGCCCAGGCAGACCTGTTGCCAGTTCACGCACACGACGCCCACGGCGCTGGCCCTGCGGGCGACCCAGATCCCGTCGCCCCGAGCAGTGGTGGGCCGGCTGGTCACCGTGGTGGTCCGCAGCGAGGTCACCGCGGCTGACTCGGCCTGCAGGAACAGCTCGGCCGGGGTGGCCATGTCTTTGGACTGGTGCGGCCGCTGGTGGTTGTACTCGCGGACCCACTCGTCCAGCTCGGCCTGGGCAGCCTTCAAGGACGCGAAGACCCGGTCGGTGCGGAACTCGGTGCGGATCGCCCTGTGGAACCGCTCCACCTTCCCGGTGGTGGTGGGTGAACGGGGCTTGGTCAGCAGGTGCTCGATGCCGTTCTCCCGACACACCCGGTCGAAGAGCACCTCGACCGGTGGCCGGTTGAACCGGCCCGTGAACACCTTCCCGTTGTCGGTCAGGATCTGCCCCGGCACGCCGTAGGACCGCAACGCCAACGCCAAGCCCTCACAAACCCGCTGCGAAGATTCCCGCACCATCAAGAACGCACTGACGCAGAACCTCGAGTGGTCATCGACCCCGGTCAGCGCCTTGACCCGGCGCCCGTCAGCAAGCACGAACCCGCCGACCACGTCCATCTGCCACAACTCCATCGGACGGCCGCGTTCCCACCGCTTCCACTTCCGATCCCGCGGGCGACGAGCTGCCGGGTCGATCAGGTTCATCCGCACCAGCGCCCGGTAGACCCCCGACTCGCTGACCCCGATGTCCTGCTTGGCCAGCTCATAGACCAACCGCCGCGGCCCCCACGTCGGATGCCGCCGCCGCAACACCGCCAGCTCGACCTCGACTCCAGGGTCCATCTGATGCGGACACGACCGAGGTCGATGCGACCCATCGGCCAGATTCTCCAGCCCGCCAGCCTCGTACTTGGCCAGCCAGGAATGCACGGTCTTGCGCGAGACCCCGAACCGGGCCGCCACGTCCGTCACCGTCTCGCCGTCGCTGATTACCGCCAGCACGGCCTGATACCGCTGCTCAGCCACACTCAACTCCCTCATACGGGAGTGTCACCAATCAGCCGAAGTAGCTGTCTGAACCGCCCCGGCGAGTCCGGAGACTTTCTAGTTTGAGACTCCGACTGCAGCCGGGGTCTGGTGGTGAGCGTAGTGAGCCTGCTCTGCTTCAACCGGTGCGAGGTCGTCGCAGTATTCGAGGGGTCGGCGGCGGTTGAACCAGTCGACCCACTCGGCGGTGGCGATCTCGAGGTCATCGAGGCCCTTCCACGGCCGACGCGGCTTGATCAGCTCGGTCTTGTAGAGCCCGATCACTGACTCCGCGAGCGCGTTGTCTTGCGAGGACCCGATGGCACCGGTCGAGGGCTTGATCCCCGCCGTAGCCAAATGCTCGGAGTAGGCCACGGACAGGTACTGGCTGCCGTGATCGTGGTGTGCAACCAAGCCAGCCAGATCACGACCTTCACGGCCGCGGGTCCAGATGGCCTGCTCGACCGCGGCGACCACAAATCTGCTGGTCATCGTGGTCGCGACCGACCAGCCCAGGATCCGTCGGGCGTAGGCGTCGATGACGAAGGCCGTGTAGCACCAGCCTGACCAAGTCGAGACATAGGTGAAATCGGCAACCCATAGCCGGTCGGGTGCCAGCGGCCGGAAGTTCCGGTCAACCAGGTCGGCCGGCTTGGCTGCCTTCGGGTCGCTGATCGTCGTGCGCTTGACCTTGCCTCGCACCGCGCCCGCCAGGCCGAGCTCACCCATCAGTCGCTCCACGGTGCAGCGCGCGATAGGCGGCGCATCTATCGGGCGTTCCCGGTTCAGCGTCAACCACACCTTCCGAGCACCGTAGACGCCGTAGTTGGCGGCATGGACAGCCGCGATCTTCGGCTTCAGCTCCGCATCGCTGACCTCGCGTGCTGTGGGATTGCGGGCGCGGTGTTCGTAGTAGGTCGCAGGGGCGATCTTGGCACCCAGCTCGGTGAGCTGGTCGCAGATCGACTCGACACCCCATCGCAGACCATCATCGTCGCGGTGCCCCGCGACAGAGTCGATGTAGGTCACGATCAACGCTGTGGCCGGTCGAGTTCGGCCGCGAAGAAAACCGATGCGCTCTTGAGGATCGCGTTGGCACGCCTCAGCTCAGCGTTCTCCCGCTTCAACCGCTTCAGCTCCGCCGACTCCTGCGTGGTGACCCCGGCCCGCTGGCCGTCGTCGACCTCAGCCTGCCGGCACCACTTTCGGATCGTTTCCGGAGTCCCGACCCCCAGCAGCGTCGCCACCTGCCTCATCGCAGCCCAGTCGGACTCATGGTCGGGCCGGATCTCACCAACCATCCGAACCGCCCGCTCACGCAGCTCGACCGGGTACCTCGTAGACGTTCTCCCTGACATGACTCCATCCTTTCCAAGGACTGGAGTCTCCGGACTCGCCGGGGCGGTTCAGTCACCCATCACCCGAAGGCGTGTCACACATCAGCCGAAGGCCCAACGTCACCCATCAGGCGACTTACTACAATCACACGGTAGGCCCCGTGGGACTCGAACCCACAACCAAAGGATTAAAAGTCCTGGATCAGCGTTCGCAACGGGTCTCAACTGCTCTCATCGAGGCCTGGTTGAGCGGGAATCTGCGCCCGCCGGGGCCTTTCGCGTCCCGCGATTCTCAGTGATTCTCAGTCGTCTGGGGGGCGAACTGGGGGACGCTTCGCTCGCACGATCCGAAAGGAAATTGCATGCTCACGTTCGATGACGCTCGGCGCCTGTCCCAGGAGTACGCCGACAAAGAGTCCAGCCCGTATGACTTGGCTGTGGCCCCATGGGGTTGGGAGAACGGGTCGGCTTTCCACACGTTCGTGGACACCCGGGAAGGGCTCGCGGGGGACGGGTCGAAGATGCTGCTCCCGGGTATGCATCTGCGGGTGGACAAGGCCACTGGGCAGGTGGACTTGATGGGCTGGCGGGACGCGCTGGAGATGACGAACGCCATGACGCCCGTTGGAGAGCCCCCTCCGGACGACGACGACGAACTGTGAGCCGCCCTGACCCCTACGCCAGCGAAGGAGGTAGCGATGGCGGGAGAGGAGCGCCTGCCCGACGGGCGGCTACTGGTCCAGGTGCCCGCTGAAGGCCCGGGGGGCCTGACCGGGGACGGGCTGGTGGCCATCGGACCCGACCATCCCCTCTACGCGGTGTGGGATGACTACTTGAGCCCCTGGCTGGACCATGACAGCACAGCGACAGGGCCTGAAATCGAGTAGTCCGAGACGCCCCATCGGCAGACAGTCTGCTAGCCCCATGCCCACGGTGCTCAGCGCTAATATGTCCCTCGTCCCCGGCCTCTGTTGAGGAGTATCCATGAAGGCAGCGCTAGCGGTTCTGATGGTTGTTGTCGTTGCACTGATAGCGGGATGCAGCACTAGCGATTCGGGAAGTGACGACGATGAGGGCATGACGAGTGCTCAAGTCTCGAATTTCATGTCCGGCGTTAAAGCCAATGTCCCGTACATGCGCCGCTTTTCCAGCGAAGACGACTTCAAGGAACTGCTTGAGGCGATCTGCGGTTCGTTCGAGGGCGGTCAGTCTTACGGAAATATCAGCGAAACGACTGGGGCGTACATTATTAAGGAACCCAGCAGCGGTGTCGTCGATGAAGTTATTAGAGTGGCAGTCATTATAGGCTGCCCCTCATTCAAGGACCAGACAAATGCGTAGCGCCACGCGCTGACCAATCGGTGACATCCCGCTCGCGCGGCTGCAACCCACCTATCAGGCCAGGCCCTTCCTCGCAGGCGGGCCTCTACTCAGGCGCGGGCTGATCGACTACTCCGCCAGCCAAGTCTCGATGTCGGGCGCGGCAACCATGAGTTGACCGATAGCAAGCATCTCGTAGTACCGGAGGTCGAAGTTGCGGCCGTCGTCCCAAACGATCTGTTCAGGTAGTGAGTCAAGCGCCTTATACGCATGGTCCGTGGTCTTCCGGGACTCGTCATAGTGCACGCCGCCCATCTTGTTGGCGACGTACTTGATCAAGTCGACTCGCCCAATCGTCACACCCCTTGCCACGATCGCCGGCGCGTCGGCGAAGCGAGACAGCGAGAAGGCACGGTAAGGCGACTTACCGTCGGGGTAGTGTGCGCCGGGAGCCTCCGAACCCTCGACGACCATGTTTAGAGCGAGGGTGATCCCTCGATATGTAGCACCGCCTGCCTGTGCAAGCACGATGCGCTTCCGATCGAAGTCTCCGAGATAGTCCTTCAGGTCCGGCGCAAGCACCTTCGGCTCGCCTTTGCGGCCACTCTGCCTCCATGCCTTTGCAAGGAGCCGATCGTGTAGCAGGCGACGCAGAACGGCGCTATCTCGTCGCAGGCGGTCCTTCGTGATGTCGTCATTCCAAACGTCGCGAAGATGCCGTAGGTCTTCTTTCGCCACGTCGACAGTAGTCACGATCGGATGCTAGGCGTGGGAGCGGGGTCAGCGGAACGACTGGCCGCGCATACGGCCCGGGCGCTGCACCAAAACGCCTTCGGGATTCCTCGCACGTACGGAATTGCAGCCGCAGAAGGCCCCGGCGAGAACGACAACCCCGGGGCCTTCCTGCCGTCGCACAACGTGCGCACGCATTTAGGACGCTAGCCCTTGCCTCCGACGGTCCTAGGAACTGGCCGTTGTCCTGCGCTTGGGAAGGTGGTGCCGCCCCAGATGCCCCAGCGGACGTCAAGGGCGAGTGCCGCCTCCAAGCAGTCCACACGCATAGAACAGGCACGGCAGAACCCCAGCGCGTAGGGGACGCTCGCCTCATTCGACTCGGCGGGTTCGGTGAACCACGCGTCCGAGTTCGGAGACTCCCGGCACGCCGCCCGCTCCCGCCAGTCGCCCACTGTCAGGCCTGGCCTTTCCTGCGGATCGCGTCTCTCAGGAGCCGGTTCATCGAGTGGCCGAACGCCCCATCGGTGACGGGTCGGTTTTCTGGCGCGTTCCCCTCCCCAGCGTCCTGCCCACCTCCCCGCCCCAGTGGGGCCTCCGCGTTCTGGTCCGTGGCGTCACTGGCGTCCTTGGCGTCAGCGTCCGCAGGGGATCCGGCTCTGCGGGCCAGGGCTTCACGCATCTGGGCGTTCAGATCGTCGTGGCTGCTCACGCGTCAATCCAGTCGTTGAACGCCGGACCGACCTCGGCCCACGTCTGGTCCCGCAAAGGGACGTGCTCGCCCGGCGCACGCGCTTCCGTGGGGGCGGCAGGCTGCACAGTGCGGTCGAGCGCGTCGAGCGCATTTTGCAACGTGTGGTCGTAGCCATTTGGGGCTTTCAGGCCTTCGGCGTGTCCAGTGGGGATGCCGTTCCCACCCCTGTAGGACGTGGCGTGACCGTCGCTGAGCACCCGTCTCAGCCAGGCTGCCTGCGCTCTGGTCTCCTGCATCCCCACCAGGAAAGTTATGAATTTTGCGAGCGCGGCTTGGGTCTTCCTTTGCTCCGCGTCGGCCTGGGATTCGAGGGCGGCCAGGCGTTTGGGGGCTTCGGCTTCGATGAGTTCCTGGATGGTGACCTCGGTGCGCTGAACAGCCAATCGCAGGGCGTCGCACTCGCGGCGCTTGTCGGCGGCTGCCTGGTCGTGGGCGTGGGTTTGCGCCTGGCCCGGGTCGTCCTTCCCGTCCAACAGTGCCTGGGCGTACGCCTCGCGGTCAGCCTCAAGCGCGGTGTCTCTAGTGCGGTCCAGTCGGTCGGTCTCCTGGGCGCTGCTGCGGTAGCGGGCCTGTAGGTCCGCGTGTTGTGCGGTCAGGTGTGTGTACTCCGGCCAGTCGCTCAGTTCGGGGTAGTTGGTAGCGGGTAGACGGTCGTGATGGCGGGCCATCATGTGCTCCTTTTCGGTTCACTGTGTCGGTTTGGTTGTCGGGTGCTCGGTCAGGCCAGGTGGATCGGGTCGCCCATCTGGTCGGTCAGGACGGTCACTTCGGCGCGGCGGTGTTCGCCGCCGATCTTCAAGGCGGCAGGCTCGACGTCTTCTGGGGCGATCGGTTCGCCCAGGACGGCTTCTGCGTCACGTACGAAGTGCAGGAGTCCCGCAAGGGCGTCGGCGCGGGCCACGGCTCGTTCCAGGACTTTCCGGGTGGCGGCCAGTTCGCCTTCCAGCCAGTCGGCCAACAAGGTGGTGCTACTCATCGCCCCTCACTCGACCCGGAGGAAGCCGCGAGCGGAGTGAAAGCCACCCCACACAGGCACCGGGTGGGCAGGGATGGTCAGGCCGTTAGGGGCGCGTACCCAGTCCTCCGGCGGGGGCATCCGCGCAGCATCGGAAACCTGGCCGGTTTCCATGTCCGGGGTCAGCGCCAAAGCAGCGAACGACAGAGCCAGAGCGAGGTCGTCGTGGCCAACCCCTGCGGCGGCGATCCGGACGCCGCCGTTGGGGGTGGCGTGGGCCTCCAGGCCCGCCAGTTCGCGCAGCAACGGGGGCTCATCAGGCAACACCAGCGCGTCGCTGGACAGCAGGTCCAGCAGCCGACCGAACGCCAACTCCTTGGACGCCTGGGTGGTGTTCACGCGGGTCACGCGGTGGGA
Organism: uncultured Actinomycetota bacterium; assembly: GCA_963767915.1. Lineage (GTDB taxonomy): Bacteria > Actinomycetota > Actinomycetes > Propionibacteriales > Nocardioidaceae > Nocardioides. The sequence continues at coordinate 214,728 of CAVYFR010000004.1, read as the reverse complement.
GCCCAGGGCGTCTTCCAGAGCCTCTGTGGCCGGGCCGCCCACACCGTTGGCCTCAGACAACACCTGGGCCACTTGGTAGCCCCTGCCCTGCCCCGGTGTCAGGAACGGCACCCCGGTGTTCCCGGCGGTGAACCCGCCGCGCCACCCGCGACGCGGTGCCGCCTTGGCGATCCTCGCCACCCGGTCCGCCTGCACCCGGTAGCGGGCCCGGGAGGACTCAAGCCACGGAAGGAAGAACACCGGGTGGCCGTTCAGGCCGTAGTCGTCTACCACCCCCAACAGGGCGACGGCGTGGGAATCGACCCGGTTACCCCAGTCCGCCCCCAACACCACCGTCCCGCCCGACGCGTCCTCAGGGGCAGTCATCGCATACGGGGCTACCGCGGCCATCAGGTCAGCCCGAGAGAAGAACCCCGCCCCGCCCTGGACGAACTCGCACTCATACTCCGTGCGCCAGCGGAGAGGGTCCATCGAGGACCGCATCAAGTCGACGTAGCCCGGCGTGATCCACCCGCCGTTTTCCGTAGACGCATCGGTCAGCCGCCACCGGAACGTCTCCACCTCCCCGTGCCCGTCCTCGCCCTGCATGGCGAACCGGTAGAACAAGCCAGAGGCCTCCCAGGCAGTGCACGCCATCACCACCCGGGCCCCGTCCGCCTCCCTGGCGGTGATCGTCGGAAGCGCGGCACCCTCCAGCACGTCGTCCGATACGAACGCTGCCTCGTCGACCAGCAGCAGGTCCACGCTGAAACCACGGATCGCCCGCTCCGAGGCCGGGACCGACACGATCTGAGAGCCGTTGCCTAGCAGCACCCGTTCCCCGGACTCCTCCACTACTTCACCGGTCAACAGCGGGTGATCCAAGACGCGGCGGACCTGACCCAAAAGCCGCCTAGAGGAACGCTCTCCTGCAGAGACAAGCAGCACCGTCTGGCCGGGACGACGGAACGCCCACCACACCGCCAGGACCGCCAGCGTCCGCGATTTCCCCACTTGCCGTGGGCCCACGATCACCGAGAACAGACACCTGAGCCGCAGAGCGGTCACCTGCCACGGCGTGAGCGGATGCCCCACCAGGGCAGCGAACGTCTCCAGGTCGTCACGCGCCCGCCCCAACGCGGAACCAGACAGCGGAACAGACCTCACGCTCATGCCCCACCGCCCTGGTCCATCTCCGCCCACACCTGAGCCAAGGACACCCGCTGAGCGGCCACGTCCTTCCCCAGACGGGCAGCCGCCAACGGAGAAAGCCCAAGTCGGTCCCGGTGCCGCTCTATCGCCCGCTCGACCCGCTCCAGGAACACCGCAGCGCCCTGCACCTGACCGCTCTCCGCCAACTCCGGTGGCGTTCCCTCACTGGCCTGGGCTTCTAGCCACGCCACTAGGCGCTCCCGCTGGGCCAGAGACCGCGCCAGGTCTAACACGGCGCCCCGGTAGCGGGGCTGCGCCAGATAGTCGGGCAGTTCTCCTGCCTCGGACATGCCTTGGGCTATTTCACGGGCTCTGGCCTCGACCAGGCGCTCTGAGTAGGCCCCGTGCTTCAGGGTCAGGGTGTGGCCAGGCTCGAACGGTTCCCAGGTGTACCCACGGGCAGGGACCCCGGACGCAGGTTGGTTGTTGGGGGCCTGGCTGTTGCGCTCAGCGGTCACCTAGTGACCTCCAGGCTGGGGGACCGCTGGGGGACGTACCCCGTCTGACCTGCGCAGATAGGCGGCCCAGAGGAGGAGTTGTCCTCTGCTCGGCAGGTTCGGCACGCCAGACGTACGCGCATCATTCCCACCCGCCTGCGCTGGAGGGAAAGCAACTCGAACGGCGCACCTGCGTGCCTTGTCTCGGCGGGGTGTCTGTCTGGGGGTGTCTGGGTGGGTGTCTGGGTAGACATGGCCCGTTCAAAGCGGGTGTCTGTCTGCCCCCACTTTCTAGGGGGCAGACAACAGACACCCGCGACTGGCTGGGACGGTCGGTGGGTCATGCGATGGGGTCCTCGCCGGGGATAACCCACGCGGGTCGTTCCCTGCTGCCGTCGTTGCGGACGCGCCCTTCAGCGGCGAGGCCTTTGAGAGCGCTGGAGACGTTGGGGCGGTGGCGGCCTAGGTCATCGGCATAGAAGCCGGTCCCCTTGCCCGGGAAGGCCCGGATGGCATTCAGAAGAAGGTCGGGCAATGTGGCGGCGGTGGCGATCATCTCGGTGGGAACGAGCACGCCGGAGCCGGTGCCATCGACGCTGTGGAAGGCGTAGGTCAACGGGTGCTCCAAGGGTTCGCCGTCGCGGTGCTTCCGGTGGTGAAGAGTCCGCACCCCAGTGGGGCTGCCCTTCAGGAGGAGGTTGGTGTCGCAGGCGTCGGGTAGGAGGGTGGAGCCGCGTTCCCGCTCGGGGTCCCAGCCGGTGTTGTGAAGGGCGAGGACAAGGCCCCCGGCGATCTGCTGAACGCGCTCCAATCCCTTCACGAATGCGCCCATGTCCTGGGTGTCCTCTTTGCCTGCCCCGGCGGCGCGTACGGAGTCCACGATGGTGAGCACCGCACCGTGGTGATGGGCGACTCGGCCCAGGAGACCGGCATCTACCCAGTCGCGGAGGTTGGGGGCATCGCGCACCCAGGTGATCCCCTCGGCCCGCGTGCCGTGGTGGCGTTCCCAGGCCCGGACTCGTCGCGGGACGCCGTGGAACCCCTCCAGTGCGATGTAGACGACGGGCCCGTGGACGTGGACGGGCACGGCCCCGGTGGTGGCCTGGCCAGTGGCTACGGACGCGGCCCACGACAGGGTGAGCAGCGACTTGCCCAGACCCCTGGCCCCAGCGAGCATGGCGATGCCTTCGGCGGGCAGCACGCCCTCCAGGAGGGGACGGGGTTCGGGCAGAGCGTCGAGGTCGTCGCGGTTCAGTCCTCTGAACCGTTCGAGAGCGGCGTCCATACCGCTGTCCCGAACAGAGTGCATGGTCACGAAATCACCGCGTGGGCGTACTCGGCAGCGGACTCCTGGACGTACTCCCGTAGCCGGTTGGCAACGGTCCCGGACCCCGAGACTTGGATGTACACGTCGGCGGCCTGTGCGTCGGTGACGATGCGTCCGATGAGCGCGGCGGCCTCGCCTTGGAACTCCCGGAGGCCGTAGATCGACACGACGACGCGGCCATTTCGGTGGACGTTCCACCGGGCGCGGCGCACGGCTTCGACGGTGAGGCATCCATCCGCCTCAGGTCGTAATGCCACGTACGTCGAGACACTGACCCTCGGGGCCTTCGGGTGCTTGTTCATGTGGACCACGACCGTTCTTGTCGTTCTGGATGAGTGAGTCCGCCTGGTTGTTGTCGTGGTTGTGGTTCCTGGGCGCTTCATACGAGAGGCCCACCAGGGCGAGTAGCAGTGGAGTTGGGACACGGCGGGTCTTGCCCACCGTGATCACGGGCAGGGTGCCTTCAGCAGCGGCTCGGTAGGCGGTTGCGGTGCTCAGCCCAAGAAAGGCACCCGCCTGTGCGATCGTCACGGTGGTGACGGCTCGGAGGTCCACCACGGTCGGGCGCATTCACGACCGCCCTCCCATGAGTTGATCCAGTAGCCGCGCGTAGCGGAGGGCGGCAGAGCCGTGCGGAACGGACTGAGCCCTCTCCCACCGGCGGATGCTGCGTTCACTCACCCCGGCAGTTCGGGCCATCTCCGCGATCGAAAGCCCGGCTCCGGTCCGCACCGCGGCCAACGTGCGTGCCTTAGCCATGTTTCGTAGACGGCTCAGAGCCATCAGGCCATCTGCAGTGTCGATCACGTCAAGGACGGTCCCACCCGAGTCCGCGAGTCGCCATGGGCGACAAATCTGAATATTTGCGCCCCTCCTTCACTTGCCCCACCACATTTTTCGCCGCATACTGTCTAGATGCGGACTAAAGGCCGGCAACTTGAACAAGCGGCGGGAGCCAGCACCTTCACTTGGGTCGACAGCACTGGGGCTGAATGGGTAGGTGGCATCACATGGGCATTCATTGGCGGTCGCGTCGAATGTGTCGGCCTGTCTATGGACTCTGAAGGCAAAGCACCAGTCACTTCGACGGTGATGCGGGAGGTGGAGCGAATCCTCCGCGATAAGCGGAAGGAACGAGCGCAGAAGGTCAAGCGCCTCAGCAAAGAACCTGGTGACGTTGGGCGTCGGGCAGACCGTCAAGTGGCCGGTCATGAGGCCCGGCCGAAGTCGTCGCCCGGTCGGCCTGAAGCGGACTGGATGGCCCGGTGTACGGCGATGCGGGAGGCGTGGGAGCAGCGGCGCCCCTTGATTCAAGCCCTCCGCGATTTGGAGCCCCACCTGAGTGACGAGACCCATCGAAAGAACATCGACCGGGCTCGGGCCTGGGCGAAGGAAAACGCGCCCGGATTGCTAGATGGGGTTGGACGCCCCAAGAAGGAAGGCACATGACACACGGCAGAGGCCCCAATGGGGTTGTAAAGGAACGCCACGGGAAGCACTACCCAGTGGTCAGGTACTACGACGAAGCGGGCAAACGGCGAGAACGTTGGCTCCCAGCGAGCAAAACCAAAACAGCAGCGAAGAAGGCCCTTCGGGACGCCCTGCACTCGCAGGATCACGGCACCTGGCAGCCGTCGGCGGAGCCCATGACGTATGGGGAGTTCCTGACCGAGAAGTGGCTCCCCAGCCTCCTGAATACCGAACTGAGGGAAACTACGCTGGGGGGCTACTCCCGACACGTCCAGGTCTACCTGGTGCCTCAACTGGGAGGCATCCGTCTGGACCGGATCACCGGGGCCGACTTGGCAGCGTTCTATGGGCGGCTCCGTGTTGAAGGGGCGAAGGGTAGGCCGCTGGCTACCAACACCGTAGCCAGGATCCACGCCACTGTCTCTCGGTCTATGCAGGATGCGGTCGAACTCAGGCTGCGAAACACCAACCCGGCAGGTGACTTGCCCCGGATCGCACACCCGAAACAGACAACTCCGAAGCGAGCCCACGTGCGCTACTGGACCGCTGACCAACTGGGGACATTCCTCGGGCACGTCCAGGCCCAGGAACCCCGGTTCCACCCGTTGGCCCGTCTGGCCGCGTACACGGGCATGAGGCGCGGAGAGGTCGTCGGCCTCCATTGGCAAGACGTGGACCTGGACGTGGGGCACCTGTCCGTGCGGAAGACCATCACGGCGGTGTACAAGCCCAACGGTGGCGGCATGAGGGTGATCCACGGAGAACCCAAGTCGGGGAAGGTGCGGCGGGTCGACCTGGACGCCGAGACGGTGGCGGTCCTTCGGTCGTGGAAGGCCAAGCAGGCCGAGGACCGGCTAGCGCTCGATGTTGCTTGGCCGGAAGACGGGCTGGTGTTCACCAGGGAGGACGGGGCTCTGTTCCCCCCTGACACGGCCTCCGCGATCCATGACCGGCTGGTGAAGGCGTCGGGCCTCCCTCGGCTCACCTTTCATGGGCTCCGGCACACCCACGCCACGATCCTCCTGGCCAACGGCATTCCGGTGAACGTCGTCCAGGAGCGACTAGGGCACTCGTCGGCGCAGATCACGCTCGACTACTACGCCCACGTCATGCCCGGCCAAGGCGCACGGGCGGCCAGCACGTTCGCGGAAGCCATGGGCGGTGGGTGATGGCTTCAGGCAATTGGGGGACCAACTGGGGGACAAGCGGACCCATTCCCCGGAATGGGTCACTGCCTGACCCGCGTTTCCGCAGGTCAACGGTGTAGGCCCCGTGGGACTCGAACCCACAACCAAAGGATTAAAAGTCCTCTGCTCTGCCAATTGAGCTAGGGGCCCTCCGGGCTGGCGCCCGGACTCGTGACCCTAGACGAGCCTCAGGCTCGGTAGACCGCGACCTCGGTCGCCTTGACGCTCAGGCTGACCTCCACCCCGGGGACCAGGTCGAGCTCGGCGACGGAGGCGGCGGTGACGTCGGCGCGCAGGGTGGGAGTCCGCACGCGCACCAGGTCGGCGAGCGGCTCGACGCCGAGCACGATCTCGCGGAAACGGTTGCGCGGGCTGCCGGTGACCTCGTGGCGGTAGACCGCGACCGCCGTCGGGCGGAACGCCGCCACCGCCCGCGCCCCCACCTCGGGCGCCGGTCCGACGACGCGCCCCTGGACCGCCTCGCCCGAGTCGAGCTGGACCCGGTCGCCGGTCCACGTGCCGACCAGCATGTTGAGTCCCGCCATCCGGGCGGCGAACTCGCTGCGCGGTCGTGACAGTACGTCGGTCGACGGTCCTTCCTCCACGACCCGGCCCGCGTCCAGCACCACCACCCGGTCTGCCAGCAGGAGCGCGTCGAGGGGGTCGTGGGTGACCACGACCGCGGTGCGGTCGGTGAGCACCGATCGGAGCGTCTGCCGCACCGCCGGGGCGACGTCGACGTCGAGCGCGGCCAGGGGTTCGTCGAGCAGCAGCAGCTCCGGTTCGGCGGCGAGGGCGCGGGCGACGGCGACGCGCTGCGCCTGGCCGCCGGACAGCCCGGTCGGACGTCGCCCACCCAGGTCGCTCGCGTCGACCCGGGCCAGCCACTCGGCCGCAGCAGCACGCGACGTACGCCGGGACGCGCCCGCGCTCCGCGGTCCGAAGGCCACGTTGTCGAGCACGCTCAGGTGAGGGAAGAGCAGCGGCTGCTGGGCGAGCAACGCGACGCGACGTCGGTGTGGGGGCACGAAACGGCGCTCGTCGACGAGGGTCCGCCCCGACAGCACCACGCGACCGCGGTCCGGACGCAGCAGCCCCGCCGCGACGGCGAGGACCGTGGACTTGCCGGCACCGTTGGCGCCCAGCAGCGCGACCGTCTCGCCGGTGGCGACGGTGAGGGTCACCTCGACGTCGCGCTCCTCGACGTACGCCGAGAGCTCCAGGCTCACGTGCTCGCCCGACCCGGGCGCGCCAGCCCGATCACCAGGACGGCGACCACGACCAGCACGAGGGCGAGGGCCACGGCGGCGTCCACGTCGCTCTCGCGCTTGAGGTAGATCTCGATCGGCAGGGTCCGGGTGACGCCCTGCAGGCTCCCGGCGAAGGTGATCGTGGCGCCGAACTCCCCCAGCGCGCGCGCGAAGGCGAGCACCGCCCCGGACAGCAGGCCGGGGAGCACCAGCGGCAGCGTGACCCGGGTGAAGACCGTCGTGGGCCGCGCGCCCAACGAGGCCGCCACCACCTCGTAGCGCTCGCCCGCGGTCCGCAGAGCGCCCTCCAGGCTCACGACCAGGAACGGCAGCGCGACGAAGGTCTGGGCCAGGACGACGGCAACCGTCGAGAACGCCACCTGGAGGCCCAGCACCTCGAGCGTCTCGCCGAGCAGCCCGCGGCGGCCAAAGGTGTAGAGCAGGGCGAGGCCACCCACGACGGGCGGCAGCACCAGCGGCAGGAGCACCAGCGAGCGGAGTACTCCCTGACCGGGGAACGACGTACGCGCCAGCACCAGGGCCATGGGGACCCCGACGAGCACGCAGATCGCCGTACTGGCCGACGACGTCCGCAGGCTCAGCAGCAGGGCGTCGCGTGAGGCCTCGGAGGTCACCAAGGACCCGAAGCTCGCCCAGTCGACCCGCGCCACGATCGCGACCAGCGGCAGCAGCACGAAGCCGACGCCGAGGGCCGCCGGGACGAGGATCCACCGGGGTACGCCGGTCACGGCGCGCCGAAACCCGCCTCGCCGAGGATCTCCTGGCCGGTCGCCCCCAGCACCAGCGCGACGAACGCCTCGGCGAGGTCGCTCTCCTCGCTGGTCGCGACCGTCGTGATCGGGTAGACGTTCACAGCTGAGGCCGCCTCGGGGAAGGTGATGCCCTCCACCGCCTCGCCCGCCGCCAGCACGTCGGTGACGTAGACCAGACCGGCGTCGGCCTCGCCCGAGGTGACCTTGGCCAGCACGTCGGTCACCGCCTGCTCCTCGCTGTCCGGCGCCAGGGTGACGCCGGCGGCGTCCGCGGCGCGCTGCGACGCCGCACCGCAAGGCACCTCCGGAGCGCAGACGACGACGAACAGGTCGTCGTCGGCCAGGTCCGCCAGCGACTCGACGCCGGCGGGATTGCCGGCGGGGACGACGATCTGCAGGGTGTTGCTGGCGAAGTCCTGCGGGTCCTGCCCGACCAGGTCCTCGGCGAGCAGCTTGTCCATGTTGGCCTCGTCGGCCGAGGCGAAGACGTCGGCGGGAGCCCCCTCCTGGATCTGGGCGACCAGGTCCGAGGAGCCCCCGAAGCTCAGCTCCACCTCGACGCCCTCGTTCTCGGCCTCGAACGCTTCGGCGATGTCCTCGAAGCTGGCGGTCAACGACGACGCGGCGAAGACGCGGATCGTGCTGTCCTCGGACCCCTCCTCGGTGCCGTCGCCCGAGCAGGACGTCAGGACGAGGCAGAGGGCCGTCGCGGCCAGAATGCGCATATGCCTAGGTTACGCCTAGGTGGATCGCCTAGGTCTATCCTGGCCAGATGGCGGAGTTCCTGCGCATCGGCGAGGTGGCCCAGGCGGTCGGCGTCAGCGTCGACACCCTGCGTCGCTGGGAGGCCGCCGGCCGAGTCGACTTCGAGCGGCGCGGCAACCAGCGGGTGCTCCCCGTCGAGCGGCTGGCACCTCTGATGGCCTCCCTGACCGGCCCGACCCGGTCCTCCAGCGCCCGCAACCGCTTCGCCGGGGTCGTCACCTCGGTCGTCCGTGACGGCGTGATGGCCAAGGTCGAGATGGCCTGCGGCGACTTCCGGGTGGTCTCGCTGATGAGCCGCGAGGCCGCCGACGAGATGGGGCTCGAGCCGGGGCTCTCGGCGACCGCCGTCGTGAAGTCGACCAACGTCGTCATCGAGAGCTGAGACCTCCCGGATCTCCCAAGGGTTGGCATTGGGGCTCTGCACGGTATGGTCGGTCTCGCAACAGGTGCAAAGTTCCAGCTGGTCTGACGCCCGCGGAGTTTGTGATCCAACGGCGTTTCTGCTTCGTGATTCCACACGTAAGTCGGAGCGACGTGTCACCGCATCTGGTGTGAGGCCGTCGAAGTGATGGCTTCTCGTTCCGATAACAGGAGTAACGAGCAATGGCTCAAGGCACCGTGAAGTGGTTCAACGCCGAGAAGGGTTTCGGCTTCATCGCGCAGGAGGACGGCGGCGACGACGTCTTCGTGCACTACTCGGCCATCCAGACCCAGGGCTACAAGTCCCTGGACGAGAACCAGAAGGTCGAGTTCGACGTCACGCAGGGTCCCAAGGGCCCGCAGGCGGAGAACGTCCGGGCTCTCTGATCCGGGCGTACTGCCCCCAGAGATCCACAGCAGGACCCTGATCGGGGCCTCGTCCGACACGGATGGGGCCCCGATCTCTGCGTCTCGGCTTCCGTCCGGGCCATGCGCGGATGACGACATCGGGCCAGATACGTCGTGGGTAGTTTGCCCCGACGCTGGTCCGGGAACGGTGGAAGAGATGAACCACCACCTCCGAAAGGGAAACTCGGCCGTGCACGATCAGTTCGACGTGACTCTCGAGGACACAGACCTGCTCGGAGAGGTCGAGCTCACGACCAACCTGATCATCGCGGCCAGTGAGTCCGACGCTCACCTGAGCGAGTCCGAGATCGACCACATCCTCGGGGTCATCCCTCAACCCCGCCAGGGCTCCTGACCGCCATCGGTGGTCGAGCTTGTCGAGACCTGGGTTTCGAGACGGCGCTGGCGCGCCTCCTCAACCACCGGTGACCGTTCGGTGGTCGAGCTTGTCGAGACCTGGGTTTCGAGACGGCGCTGGCGCGCCTCCTCAACCACCGGTGACCGTTCGGTGGTCGAGCTTGTCGAGACCTCGCGACTCAGCAGGTCGCGAACAGCACCGGCCCGTTGCTGAGGTCGGACAGCACGAAGGCGCCCGGGGCCGGCTCGAGGTCGAGCAGCACGACCTGCCCCTCCGCCCGGGCCTCGGTGAGCTCGAAGCGCTCGGCGAAGTCCCCGCCCTGACCCGGGGCCGGGCCGGTCGCGAGGGTCGCGCGGCTGTCGGCGTTGCGCCAAGCCTGGTCCTCCTCGTCGAACGACATCGCCACCACCACCGCGCCCCCCGGTCGCTCGGCCATGGCGAAGCCGGTCATAGGGCTCACGTCGCCAGCGGCGGCGACCAGCGACTCCGCCGCCTGCTGGTCGACGGTGTCGGCCTGGCTCATGGCGAGGCGCTCGCACGCAACCGGACCGTCGTAGACCGCCGCGGAGAGTGACCCTCCGACCCGCTCGACTACCGGACCGAGCCCGGCAGGGACCTCACCGGCCGCCTCCGCGCCCTCGACGTACGCCGGGTCGGAACCGGCGCGCACGAGTCCCTCGTCCGCGTCGAGCCGGATCTGGCTCAGCAGCGGCGTGACGCCGCCGAGCCGCACCACCGCCTCGCTGCCGTCCCAGACCCCGTCGGGCTCCTCGGGCTCCTCGTAGTCCAGGACCCGCAGCCGGTCCGCCAGTTCCGCGACGGCCGCCTCCCCGTCCAGTCCGAGGATCACCACGTCGCCGTCCTCGGACTGGCTGAACAGCTCCCACTCCACGGTGGCAGGTGAGAGACCGAAGCTCTCCTGGAGGACGGCAGCAGACTCGACCAGGGCCGAGGTCGAGGTGAGGTCGGCGTCGAAGCCGGCGTCGAGGAACGCGGTGACCTCCTCCGCGGAGGATCCTGCCGACACGTCGGCGTCGAGCTCGGCGCGCACCGCGGCCCAGTCGGTCCAGGAGAAGCGCTGGGCGTCCGCCGGGGCCAGGCCCATCGCCCGCTCGAGCTCGGTCCGGTCCCTGTCCTGCACCCAGCGCCACCCGAGGACCAGCCCCGCGACGAGCGCCAGCGCGACCGCCGCAGCGACCACGGACCACCCCCGACGCGACACGATGTGACACTAACCGCGTGGCGGGGGAGCAGGACGTCCGGTCGGCAGGGGTCGTGGTGTTCCGGACCGGGCGCGAGGTGCTCCTCGTGCACCGACCGAAGTACGACGACTGGTCCTACCCCAAGGGCAAGCTCGACCGCGGCGAGCACGCCACGACAGCGGCGGTCCGGGAGGTCGAGGAGGAGACCGGGCTGCACGTGCGCCTGGGACCGCCGTTGGCCAGCCAGCGCTACCCGGTGGGTTCCCGGATGAAGACCGTCCACTACTGGACCGGCCGGCCGGTCGGCGACGACGACGTCTCGGCCTACGCGGCCAACGACGAGATCGACCAGGTGGCGTGGGTGGGTGTGGACGACGCGCCGCGGGTCCTCACCTATGCCTACGACCGGACCACGCTGGAGGAGGCGCTCGCGCTGCGCAAGCAGACCCGCCCCCTGCTGGTGGTGCGGCACGCCGAGGCCCGTCAGCGCCGCCGGTGGCGCGCCGATGACCGGCAACGCCCGCTGCTCGCCTCGGGTCGCCGCGACGCCCTGCGCCTCGCGCCGGTCCTCGCGGCCTACGACGCCCGCCGGGTCGTCACCTCCTCGAGCGTGCGCTGCGTGGAGACGGTGGCGCCGTACGCCGTGACCGCCGGCGTCGAGCTCGAGTGGGCCGACCTGCTCAGCGAGGAGGACGCCACCCCCGAGGCTGTCCACCGGCTGGTCAGCGACCTCGCCGCCTCCAGCGAGCCGGGGCTCATCTGCACCCACCGCCCGGTGCTCCCGGTGGTCTTCGAGGCGCTCGGACTGGAGCCGGTGGAGCTGGAGCCGTCAGAGCTCTTCGTCGTCCACCTGCGCAAGGGCGTGACCCAGGCCACCGAGCGCCACCTACCTGCCTGACGGCGTTCACGTCGCGTTCACCGCCCACCACGGGTCAGGTCACCTCGCCTCCCTACCGTCCAGTCGTCAGAGACGGACGACCTTTCAGGAGACACGAAGTGATCACCACTTCCACAAGCAGGGCCATCCGCAGGGCCCTGGTGCCCGGCGTCGCAGCGTTCGCGCTGCTGCTCAGTGCGTGCAGCGGCGAGGGCGAGACCGCCTCCGCCGACGGAGGAGAGCGCGCGAGCGGTGAGGTCACCGTCGACGGGTCCTCCACCGTCTACCCCATGACCACGGCTGCGGCCGAGCTCCTCAGCGAGGACAACCCCGGCATCGAGGCGGCGGTCGGCCAGGCCGGCACCGGCGGCGGGTTCGAGCGTTTCTGTGTCGGCGAGACCGACATCTCCGACGCCTCCCGCCCGATCGACGAGGAGGACGAGGTCCCGGTCTGCGAGGAGAACGGCATCGAGTTCACCGAGCTCCAGGTCGCCACCGACGCCCTGACCATCGTGGTGCACCCCGACCTCGCGGTCGACTGCCTCACCGTCGATCAGCTCGTCGAGCTGTGGGCCCCGGGCTCGACCATCACCACCTGGTCGCAGCTCGACCCGAGCTTCCCCGACGAGGAGGTCTCGCTGTTCGGGCCGGGCACCGACTCCGGCACGTATGACTACCTCGCCTCCGAGGTCGTCGACCCCGACGCAGACGAGCCCGCCACCCGTGACGACTACGAGGCCTCCGAGGACGACAACGTCCTCGTCCAGGGCGTGGCCGGCACCGAGGGTGCGAGCGGCTACTTCGGCTACACCTACTACGAGCAGAACCAGGACAGCCTCAAGGCCGTCGCGATCGACAACGGTGAGGGCTGCGTCGAGCCCTCGGCCGAGACCGCGCAGTCCGGGGAGTACACCCCGCTGGCCCGGCCGCTGTTCATCTACGTCAACAATGCCGAGTACGCCGACAACGCCGCCGTCACCGAGTTCGTCGACTTCTACATCGACAACCTCGAGACGATCGCCGAGGCCGCCCAGTTCATCCCGCTGAGCGACGAGCTGTACTCCGAGACGCAGAGCAACCTGGAAGGCATCACCGGCTGACCATGAGTGCCACCACCCAGGCAGGCCCGCCCCCCGGGGCGGGCCTGCCCGCACGCATCGACCTCACGGGGCGCTCGCGCCCCGGTGAGCGGGTCATCCGCGCCGTCCTCATGGCCTCGGCCGTGCTCTCGATCGCCATCTCCGCCGGGATCGTGGTGGCCCTGGTCCTCCCGGTGCTCGACTTCTTCGAGGAGATCCCCGTCGGGGAGTTCTTCTCGACCGAGGGGCCGTACGCCGTGGTCCCGCTGGTCTCCGGGACGCTGGTCGTCACGGCGATCGCCCTGCTGGTCGCCGTACCCCTCGGGCTCGGCGCGGCCATGTACCTCTCGGAGTACGCCAGTCGACGCGCCCGGAAGTACCTCAAGCCCACGGTCGAGCTGCTCGCAGGCGTGCCGTCGGTGGTCTACGGCTTCTTCGCCGTCGCCTTCGTGACGCCCACCCTGCTGCAGGACATCCTCGCGCTCGAGGTCAACTTCACCAACGCCCTCGCGGCCGGGGTGGTCCTCGGCGTGATGATCGTGCCGACCATCGCCTCGCTGGCCGAGGACGCGATGAGTGCGGTGCCCCAGGCCCTGCGCCAGGGATCGTTCGCCATGGGCGCCAACCGGATGCAGACCACGCTGCGGGTGGTCTTCCCCGCCGCGCTCTCCGGCATCGCGGCCGCCGTCGTCCTCGGGCTGTCCCGCGCGATCGGCGAGACCATGATCGTGGCGATCGCCGCCGGGTCGCAGAAGAACCTCTCCCTCGACGTGCGCGAGGGCATGCAGACGATGACCGGCCGGATGGCGCAGATCGCGGGCGGCGAGAGCCCGGTCGGGTCCACGGAGTACAACACGTTGTTCGCCATCGGCCTGCTGCTCTTCGTCATCACGCTGCTGGTCAACGTGGTCAGCATCGCCCTGGTCCGACGCTTCCGGCAGGAGTACTGATGACCACCCCATTCGGATGCTCGCTTCGCTCCGCTTCGAACAGGGACCCCGGAACATGAGCATCGCGACGCGTACGGCGCGCGAGGTCACCAGCACCGTCTCCACCGGGCGGAGCCGGGACAAGACGCTGGGGTCGTTGGTCTTCCTCGGCCTGCTGTGGTTCTCGTTGTTCTTCGGCGTGATGGTGCTGGTCGTCCTCATCGTCAGCACGGCGCTCGACGGCGCGCCGCGCTTCGACGCCGACCTGTTCACCTCCTACGAGTCGGTCATCCGGCCGGAGACGACCGGCTTCCGCGCCGGCATCCTCGGCACGGTGTGGCTGATGGTCACGACCGCGGCCCTGGCGATCCCGCTGGGCATCGCCGCGGCGCTCTACCTCGAGGAGTTCGCCGACAAGACCACCTGGTACAACCGGCTGATCGAGGTCAACATCCAGAACCTCGCCGCGGTCCCCTCGATCGTCTACGGCCTGCTGGCCGTCGCCTCGCTCGCGCTGATCGGCTTCAACGACACCGGCGTCGTGATCGGCGGGGCCGTCGCGCTGGCGCTGCTGATCCTGCCGGTCATCATCATCACCACCCGCGAGGCCGTCCGCGCCGTACCCCAGGAGATCCGCCAGGGGTCGTTGGCGCTCGGCGCGACGGTGTGGCAGACCACCTGGCGCCAGACCCTGCCCTCGGCGATCCCGGGCATCGCGACCGGCACCATCCTCGGGCTGTCGCGCGCGATCGGCGAGGCCGCGCCGCTGCTCGTGATCGGGCTGGCGACCGTGCGCTTCGACCCGACCTCGCTCACCTCGCGGATCACGGCGCTGCCGATCGAGATCTTCACGCTCGCGTCGAACTCGCAGGAGGCCTACCGCCAGGCGGCCTCGGCGGCGATCATCGTCCTGCTCGTCCTGATCCTCGGGCTCAACGGCCTGGCCATCTTCATCCGCAACAAGTTCCAGCGAACCTGGTAGGAGCCTCCTGATGTCCACGCACCCCGCGACGGCGACCACGCGTCCCGACACCGAGGCCGAGATCGGGTCGTTGTCGGCCGCGCACTCCGACGCGCAACGCGACCTCCCGGACCTCCCGCCGGACCCGGTGATGGAGGCCTTCAAGCTCAACGTCTTCTACGGCGACTTCCACGCCGTCCATGACGTCAACCTGTCCTTCGGCAAGCACGAGATCACCGCGCTCATCGGACCCTCGGGCTGCGGCAAGTCGACGGTGCTGCGCTGCCTGAACCGGATGAACGACCTGGTCGCCGGCGCCCGCGTCGAGGGCGAGGTCAACTACCACGGCCAGAACATCTACGCCGGCGGCGTCGACCCGATCGCCGTACGCACCCACATCGGCATGGTCTTCCAGAAGCCGAACCCCTTCCCGAAGTCGATCTACGACAACATCGCCTACGGCCCGCGGGTCACCGGCATGCAGGTCGACGACATGGACGCCCTGGTCGAGGAGGCGCTGCGCGGTGCGGCGCTGTGGGACGAGGTCAAGGACAAGCTCAAGCAGTCGGCGTACGGCCTCTCCGGCGGCCAGCAGCAGCGCCTGTGCATCGCGCGCACCATCGCCACCCGCCCCGACGTGATCCTCATGGACGAGCCGTGCTCGGCGCTGGACCCGATCGCCACCTCGCGCATCGAGGACCTGATGCTCGAGCTGCGCGACGACTACACGATCATCATCGTCACCCACAACATGCAGCAGGCCGCCCGGGTCTCGGACCGCACCGCCTTCTTCACCGCCCGCCCCGACGAGACCACCGGCAACCGCACCGGCCTCCTCGTCGAGTTCGACCGCACCACCAACATCTTCGCCAACCCCTCCGACAAGCGCACCGAGGACTACATCTCCGGCCGCTTCGGCTGAAGTCCCTGCTTGCGGTAGTCCCTGGCCGAATGGCTGCCCGCAAACGTTTGTCCACAACCATTTGGCCAGGGACTACCTCGGCCGCCGCACCTGTGGAGGACGCGAGCACGAACTCCGAGGATCGGGCACGGTCGTGGGATGGTCGAGCTGCCGCCCTTCCACCCCGAGCGTCCGGGTCTCGTACGCCCGGTCCGGGTGGACCCGCGGGGACAGGCCGGCCCGACCCGCGCCCAGGCGAGGTCGAGCAGCTGGCGTCGCACCAGCCACGGCTGGTACCTGCCCGCCGAGGTCAGCAGCGTGGTCCCCGAGCAGCGGATCGTGGAGGCGGCGGCGGTCCTGCCAGATGGGTATGCCGTCACCGGGTGGGCCGCGCTGCGCTGGCTGGGGGCCCGTCGTTGGTTTGACGGCCGTCGACCGGACGGATCGCGTCGACCCGTGACCCTGGTGA
The DNA here is from genome assembly GCA_963767915.1 of uncultured Actinomycetota bacterium. Lineage (GTDB taxonomy): Bacteria > Actinomycetota > Actinomycetes > Propionibacteriales > Nocardioidaceae > Nocardioides. The sequence continues at coordinate 198,724 of CAVYFR010000004.1, read as the reverse complement.
CCGGCTCGAGTGACGTCAAGGCGCAGGCGGGCATCGCGGTCAGCCAAGAACGACTCGACCCGCGACAGGTCGTGGTGGTCGACGGCTTGGCCGTCACTATGGCGGCGCGGTCGGTCTGCTTCGAGATGAGGTACGCCGCGGACGCCCGGCGAGCAGCCCGGATCCTGTCGATGGCGGCCTACGACGACGTCGTGTCGATCGACGAGGCCGATGCCTTCGCGACCCCGGGCCTCAACGGTTGGACGGGGGTCCCTCGATGCCGTGCGGGCATCCTCCTGGCCAGCGAGAGCTGTTGGTCACCGACCGAGCTCGACATGGCCCTGGTGTGGCAGCTCGACGGCGAGCGGCCCAGGCCCGAGGCGAACCTGCCTCTCTTCGACCTGCGCGGCCGCCATCTGCTGACCCCGGATCTCATCGATCCGCTGGCCGGAGTGGCGGGGGAGTACGAGGGCGACGTACATCTCGATCGCGCGCAGCGAGCTCGCGACATACGCCGCGAAGCGCTGTCGCGTGACATCGGCCTCGAGGTGGTCATCATGACCGCGGCCGACCGTGACGACCCGTACCCCTTCCTGGGGCGGCTCTATCAGGCCTATGCGCGTGCCGAGGCTCACGCGTCCCGGCCGAGGCGCTGGACCCCGGAGGCCCCGCCGTGGTGGGTGCCCACCCGCACGGTGGCGCAACGACGCGCCCTCACCGACGACCAGCGTCGTCGCTTTCTCGCCTACCGCTCGGCCTGACCGCCCTGTTGAAGGTAGTCCCTGGCCAAATGGCTGCCCGCAAACGTTTACCCACAGCCATATGGCCAGGGACTATCCGGCCCGGACCCCCTCACGGCAAGAAGAGACGCAGGAAGCCGTAGGTGAGCGCGGCGGCGAGGGCGGCCATGGGGAAGGTGAGGACCCAGGCGGTGAGGATCGAGCGGGCGACACCCCAGCGGACGGCGGAGAGGCGCTTGGTGGCGCCGACGCCCATGACCGCCGAGGTGATGGTGTGGGTAGTGGAGATCGGGGCCGAGAAAGCGTACGCCGTGGTGTAGAGCACCGACGCGGCGACCGACTCCGCGGCGAACCCGCGCGGCGGGTCGAGGTGGATGATCCGGCGGCCCAGGGTGCGCATGATCCGCCAGCCACCGGCCCACGTGCCGGCCGAGATGGCGGCCGCCGCCGCGAAGATCACCCACAGCGGGAGCGGGTCGCCGTCGTCGACGTAGCCCCCGGCGAGCAGCGCCAGGAAGATCACGCCCATCGTCTTCTGCGCGTCCTGCAACCCGTGACCGAGCGCCATCGCGGCCGCCGACATGGTCTGGGCGAAGCGGAAGCCGCGGTTGGCCTTGTGGGGGTTGGTGTTGCGGAAGATCCACATGATCGCCAGCATCATCGCGCCGCCGAGGGTGAAGGCCACCAGCGGCGAGGCGATCATCGGGATGACGACCTTCTCCAGTACGACGTCCCAGTTGGCGGTCGCTCCCGCAGCGACGGCAGCGCCCACCAGCCCGCCGATGAGCGCGTGGGAGGAGGAGGACGGCAGGCCGCGCCACCAGGTGATGAGGTTCCAGGCGATCGCGCCGACCAGGCCGGACATCACGATCACCAGGCCGTGTGAGCCCGTCCCGGGGTCGATCGTGTCGGAGACGGTCGTGGCGACCTTCTGCCCGAGGAAGGCCCCGACGAAGTTCATGATCGCCGCCATGCCCAGCGCCGCTCGCGGGGTCAGCGCCCGCGTCGAGACCGACGTGGCGATGGCGTTGGCGGCGTCGTGGAAGCCGTTGGTGTAGTCGAAGATGAGGGCCACCGCGACCACCGCGATGATGATCGCGAGCTCCATGAGGGGTCAGCTCTCCTTGACGGCGATCTGCTCCACGATGTTGGCGACCTTCTCGAAGGCGTCGATCGCCCCCTCGAGCGACTCCACGATGTCCTTGAGCTTGAGGACCTCGATCGTCTTGAACTCCCCGGAGAACAGGTGCGCCAAGGTCCGCCGGTGGTTCTTGTCGCCGGCGTTCTCCAGCCGGTTGATCTCGATCCAGTAGTCCTCCAACGAGGCCGGGGAGGTCAGGCCGGGCATCGCGGACGCGGTCAGCTCGGCGCAGCGCTGGATCACCTCGGCCTGCTGGGACAGCTCGGCCGGCAGCGTGTGCACCTCGTAGAGCAGGATCAGGTCGACGACCTCGTCGAGCATGTCCATCACGTCGTCGAGCCCCGAGCCGAGCGAGTAGATGTCCTCGCGGTCGAACGGCGTGACGAAGGTGGTGTTCACCCGCTTGAAGATCGTGTGGGTCGTCTCGTCGGCGGCGTGCTCGGCCTCCCGCATCCGGCGCGCGACGTCCTCCTTGTCGGAGCCCTCCGCGAGCATCTCGGCGAGCAGACCCGCGCCGGTGACGAGGTGCACGGCCTGCTGGGCGAACAGGTCGTAGAACGACCCATCGACCGGGCGGAGGCGAAAGCCCACGGTGTTCTCCTGAGGCAGCGGAAGCGAACCGGCCTCATGCTAGGGGGTGAGGCCGATTGCGCCGCAAGTCAGGTCGAGAAGGACGTACGCCGCCGCCGCTGACCGTCGATCAACGCCTCCTGCAGGTGGACGGCGCCGCGGCGGCGTACCCACTCCCCGGAGCTCTCCAACTCCCAGGCGTCGGTGTCCTCGCCGAAGGCCAGGTCCAGCAGCTCGCCGATGGCGGTGATGCTCTCCGGGCTCGGCAGCCGCACCAGCACCTCCACCCGGCGGTCGAGGTTGCGGTGCATCATGTCGGCCGAGCCGATCCAGGCCTGGGGGGTGCCGTCGTTGTCGAACCAGAACACCCGGCTGTGCTCGAGGAAGCGGCCCAGGACCGAGCGGACCCGGATGTTCTCCGACAGGCCGGGGACCCCGGGGCGCAACGAGCAGATTCCGCGCACGAGCAGCTCCACCACCACGCCCTCCTGCGAGGCGAGGTAGAGCGCGTCGATGACCGCCTCGTCGACCAGCGAGTTGGCCTTGATGCGGATCCCGGAGGACCGCCCCGCCCGGTGGTGGGCGATCTCGCGGTGGATCTGCTCGACCAGCCCGGAGCGCACGGAGTCGGGGGCCACGAGCAGCTCGGCGTACGTCGCGTTGCGCGACCAGCCGCTGAGGTTGTTGAACAGGTGCGCGACGTCCTCACCGATCGTGGGGTTCGCGGTGATCAGCCCGAGGTCCTCATAGGTCCGCGCGGTCTTGGAGTTGTAGTTGCCGGTGCCGATGTGGGTGTAGCGCCGGATCCCCTCGGGCTCGTCGCGCACCACCAGCGCTAGCTTGCAGTGCGTCTTGAGCCCCACCAGGCCGTAGACGACGTGACAGCCGGCCTGCTCGAGCTTGCGCGCCCACCGGATGTTGGCCTCCTCGTCGAAGCGCGCCTTGATCTCGACGATCACCAGCACCTGCTTGCCGGCCTCGGCGGCGTCGACCAGGGCGTCGATCACCGGGGAGTCGCCCGAGGTGCGGTAGAGCGTCTGCTTGATCGCCAGCACGTGCGGGTCGGCGGCCGCCTGCTCGATGAAGCGCTGCACCGAGGTGGCGAAGGAGTCGTAGGGGTGGTGCAGCAGTACGTCGTGGCGCTGGGTGGCCTTGAAGACGTCGACGGGCGTCGCGGTCTCCACCTCGGCGAGCCGGACGTGCGTGGTGGGGACGAACGCGTCGTACTTCAGCTCCTCGCGCGCGAGGTTGGCGATGCCGTGCAGACCGCGCAGGTCGAGCGGCCCCGGGAGCCGGAAGACCTCCTCCTCGTTGACCCCCAGCTCCGAGATGAGCAGCTCGAGCACCGTAGGGGCGATGGACTCCTCGACTTCGAGGCGCACCGGGGTGCCGAAGCGGCGGCGCAGGAGCTCCTTCTCCAGCGCTGCGAGGAGGTTCTCGGCGTCGTCCTCCTCGACCTCGAGGTCCTCGTTGCGGGTGACGCGGAAGGTGTGCACCTCGAGCACGTCCATGCCCGGGAAGAGCCGTTTGAGGTGGGCGCCGATGACGTCCTCGAGGGGCACGAAGCGGGCGCGTGCGTGCCCGGAGCCCAGCGGGACGAAGCGGTGGAAGATCGGCGGCACCTTGACCCGGGCGAAGTGCTCCTTGCCGGTCTTGGGGTTGCGCACGACCACCGCGAGGTTGAGGGACAGGCCCGAGATGTAGGGGAAGGGGTGGGCCGGGTCGACGGCCAACGGCGTGAGCACGGGCTCGATGCGGTCGCGGAAGAGCTTCTTGCAGGCCTTCTGCTCGTCCTTGTCGAGGTCGTCCCAGCGGACGAGCTCGATGTCGGCCGCGGTCAGGGCGGGGACGATCTCGTCGCGGAAGAGCCGGGCGTGCCGCTCCATCAAGGCGCGTCCGGTCGACCAGATCCCCTCCAGCACCTCGCGAGGCATCAGCCCGGACGCGGCGCGCACCGCCACCCCCGCCGCGATCCGGCGCTTGAGTCCGGCCACGCGGACCATGAAGAACTCGTCGAGGTTGCTGGCGAAGATCGCCAGGAAGCGCGCGCGCTCGAGCAGCGGCAGGTCGGGGTCCTCGGCCAGCTCGAGCACCCGCTGGTTGAAGTGCAGCCACGACAGCTCGCGGTCGAGGAACCTGTCGTCGTACTTCTCGACGCCCTCGAGGGCCGCGTGGTCGGGGACGTAGGGCGGCTCCACATCGAAGCTGTCCTCCGGTACGCCGTCGGGGCCGGACCCGGGACTCGGCACGATCTCCAACGACATGGGCGCGAGTGTGGCACCGGTGGGTGAACAGCGCGTGACGTGACGTGGGTCGCGCCGCCCCCCACGGGCGCGCGGTGTGCTGTAGAAAGGCGAGGTGACCGAAGCGGGGGTCCGCGCGGACCTCCCAGCGCATCCGGCCAGCGTCGGCCAGGCCCGACGCCTGGTCCGGGGTGAGCTCGAGCGCCACGGGCGCGACGACCTCGTCGACAGCGGGACGCTCCTGGTCAGCGAGCTGGTCACCAACGCCTTGGTCCACGTGGGGGCCGGCATCGAGGTCTGCGCCCTGGTCGACGACCGGGGGCTGCACGTCGAGGTCGCCGACGCCAGCCCCACGCCACCCGCGGCGCGTCACCACGCGGCCACCGCCGGGACCGGACGCGGCCTGGCCCTGCTCGGTCAGCTGGCGCAGGCCTGGGGGTCCACGCCTCGTGGCGCCGGCAAGGTGGTGTGGTTCGACCTGGCCACGGACGAGCCGACCGATGGTGCGGGGTCCTTCGAGGGCCCGACCGAGACCGCAGCCGCCCCGGTCATCACGCCGAGCCTCGACGGGCTGCCCGAGGTGGTCGAGGTCGTGCTCCTCGAGATGCCCCTGCTCCTGCACACCGCCTGGCAGCAGCACGTCGCGGCGCTGTTGCGAGACAGCCTCCTCGTCTCGCTCGGCACCGACGCCGAGACCGATGCCCTGTGGTCCCACGCGCTCAACAGCCAGGCCCGCTCCCTGCTGGCCACCCATGTGCCCGAGCCGGAGATCGGCCTCGACGCCGACGAGCTGATCGCCACCGCGGTCGAGCCCCTGGTCACGGCCGCGCGGGTGGTGGTGCCGGTCCCGGCCGAGGCGGTGACCTACTTCGACAACCTCGAGCGTCGACGTTGACCAGGCCATCCGGCACGCCGAGGCCGGCCTACTGCTGACCCCGCCGACCCAGCCGGAGGTCCGCGAGCTCCGGCGCTGGGTCTGCTCGGAAGTACGCCGTCAGGCCGCCGGCGAGCCGCCGGTCCCGTTCGGTGGCCTCGCCGCTCCGCACCCAGGCGTGGCGGGCAAACGCCCGGAGTCGGCGTGGGACGCCTCCGGCGTACGCGAGGCCGAGCACGGCGTGGTCGCCGTCGACGACACCAACCACATCCTCGCGGTCAGCCGCCGGGCGGCCGACGCGGTGGGCTACGACCCGGAGGAGCTGGTCGGCCGCCGGCTGGTCGAGATCATCCCGCCCCGCTTCCGGCAGTCCCACGTCGCCGGCTTCACCCTCCACCTGGTCAACGGGCGGGCCCCGCTGCTGGACCAGGAGGTCACCGTGCCTGCGCTCTGCCAGGACGGCAGCGAGCGGCTCGTGCGACTCCTCGTGCGGGCGGTCCACCTCCCCGGCGGTGGCTCGGTCTTCGTCGCCGACCTCGACCTCGCCTGACCAGCCGCCACAGGTCTCGTCGGTCGAGCGGTCACCGGTGGTCGAGCTTGTCGAGACCCGGTCACCGTCGGTCGAGCCTGTCGAGCCCTGGTCGTCGTCGGTCGAGCCTGTCGAGACCCGGTCGAGCGATCTCCGTTGGTCGAGCCTGTCGAGACCCGGTTACCGTCGGTCGAGCTTGTCGAGACCCTGGTCGCCGTCGGTCGAGCCTGTCGAGACCCCGGTAGTTTGCCCCCATGCCGATCACCAGGGCGCTGAAGCAGGCCCGTCGCAGGGGCGAGGCAGCGCTCCTCGCGGGCGCCACGGCCCTCCCGGGACCGGTGCAGCGGGTCCTAGCCGGACGCCCCGTCGTCATCGACGGCCAGCGACTCGCCACCGAGACCCAGCTCGTCCTGCGGCTCAAGCGTCTGGCGCGCCAGCCGTCGGCCGAGGACCTGCCCATCCCCCAGGGACGGCGGGTGATGAGCCACCACGCGCAGCTGGCCGGTGGCCGTCAGCGCATCGGTGCCATCCGCGACCTCATCGTCGCCGACCGCCCGGCGCGCCTCTACGTCCCGACCACCGCGGTCGGCACGGGTCCGTCCGCTGCTGGTCTTCTTCCACGGCGGCGGCTTCATGTACGGCGACCTCGAGAGCCACGACGCCGCCTGCCGGGCGCTCGCCGAGAGGTCGGGCGTGCGGGTGCTGGCCGTCGACTACCGGCTCGCGCCCGAGCACCCGTTCCCGGCGGCCCACGAGGACGCGCTGGCGGCGTACCGCTGGGTGGTCGCCGCCGCCCACGACCTCGGTGCCGACCCGGAGACCATCGCGGTCGGCGGGGACTCCGCCGGGGGCAACCTGGCCGCCGTCACCGCGATCGCCGCGGCTCGAGAAGGCCTGCCCTGCGCCTTCCAGCTGCTCATCTACCCCGCCACGGACTCGGCCCGACAGACCGCGAGCGCCGACCTCTTCGCCGAGGGCTTCTACCTCACCCGGACCTTCGTCGACCTCGCGGAGGCGAGCCAGTTCCCCCCGGACGTGGACCTGCGCGACCCCGACCGCTCGCCGTTGCACGCCGAGCTGCCGCCCGGCCTGGCCCCCGCCTACGTCGTCACCGCCGGCTACGACCCGCTGCGCGACGAGGGCGAGGCCTACGCCCGCAAGCTCGCCGACGCCGGGGTCGAGGTCGAGCTCGAGCGCTTCCCGGGCGAGATGCACGGCTTCTTCAACATCGTCGGCATCGGCCGCACCTCCTGCGCCGCCAACGCCCGCATCGCCGACCGCCTCGCCGCCGCCCTCCACCCCGGCCGCTAGCGCTGGTCGAGCCACCCTCCGTTGGTCGAGCTTGTCGAGACCCCGTTAGTCGAGCGGTCCCGTTGGTCGAGCCGTCCTCGGTGGTCGAGCCTGTCGAGACCCGATGACCCGTTGGTCGAGCTTGTCGAGACCCCGGCGGTCGAGCCTGTCGAGACCCCTACAGCTCCGGCCGGTGGCTCCGCAGCTCGGCGGCGAACCACTCGGCGTCGACCATCGTGGCGTCCACGGCGAAGGGCGGCAGCGCGCGGCGTAGGAACAGCACCTTCCAGTCCCGGTCCCCGGGCTCGCCCACCATCGTGACCTGCGTGGTCTCCACGGTGAGGTCGAAGCGGTGGTGGGTGCCGCGGTGCTCGATGTCGACCACGCCGTCGGTGATGCTCACCGACGCCGTGGGCCTGCGCGCCAGCCACGGGAAGCGGTGGCTGCGGGTCTCGGTGACCGCGTCAGCGGCAGGCGCCACACCCGCCAGCTGAAGGGTGAGCTCAGTCGCCCGCTGCTCGGCCTCGAGCCGCTCGCGCAGGGTCTCCTCGACGAGCTCGGTCTGCCGGCGTACGGCCGCCTCGACCTTGGACCGCTCCATCGCCCGGTTCTCAGCAGCCGCCTCGGCCTCGGCGCGAGCCATCACGGCCTCGGTGGCGATCCGCTGGGCCTGCGCGAGCTCCTCGCGCGTCGCCCGCAGGTCGTCGAGCGCGGCCTGGGCGCGGTCCTCGGCCGCGCGGCGCTCCGCCGTCGCCTCGCGGGCCAGCTCGGCGTGGGCGCGGGCGTCGCGCTCGACCGTGGCGCGTACGGCGATCGCATCCTGCGCCAGCCGCTCGGCCTCCGCTCGCGCCTCGTGCGCCTCGGCGGCGAGCAGGGCCTGCTCGGCGGCCTGCTGCTCCGCTGCCGTGCGCGCCTCGTGGGCGGCCCGTGCCTCCTCGGCCAGCACGTCGGCGCGCTGGTGCGCCTCGGCGGCCGCAGCAGCGGACCGCTCGGCCTGCTCGGTGGCCATCCGCGCAGCTTCCTCGGCAGCGCTGCGGGCGACCGCGGCCTCCTGGGCCGACCGTTCGGCCTCGGTGCGCCCGGCGACAGCAGCAGCGGCCGCCTCCTCGGCGCTCGCCCGGGCGGCGGCCTGCTCCTGGGCAGCGGCATCCGCAGCGGCGCGGGCCTCTGCCTGCTCCGCGGCGTGGGCATCGGCTGCGGCTCTCGCCTCGTGGGCGGCGCGGGCCTCCTTCGCGAACGCGTCCGCCCGCTGGGCCGCTTCCGAAGCGCTGGCGGAGGCGACCTTCGCCTCCTCGGCAGCGGCCCGCGCAGCCTCCTCGGCTTCCGCTCGCGCCGAGATGGCGGCAGCGGCGGCGGTGTGGGCCTCGGTGCGTGCGGCCAACGCCTGCTCGGCGAGCTCGGCCTGGCGAGCTGCGGACTCGTCCGCAGCCGCGCGGCTCTCGGCGTGCTCGGTGGCGCCCGCCTCGGCCGCCTGGCGGGCCTCGATCTCGCGGGTGGCGGTCTCCTCCGCAGCTTGCCGCGCGGCCTCGGCCTCGGCCGCCTGAGCGGCGAGGTCGCTCGCCTTGACCTCGGCGACCTCACGGTCGAGGTGGGCCTGCTGGGCCGACCGCTCGGCGGCAGCCCGGCCGGCGTACGCCGTCTCGGCCTCCCCGGCCTGCACGCGCGCGGCCTCCTCGGCCTCGGTGCGGGCGGCGGCGGCGGTGCGCGCCTCCTCGGCCAGCGTGGTCGCGGACTCCTCGGCGGCCGCGCGGGCGCGGGCGTGGGTGGTCGCCTCGTGGTCGGCCTCGGTGGCCCGCTCCAGGGCGGTTGCAGCGGCGGCGGCCTGCTCCTCGGCCTGCCGCAGCGCGACCGCGGCTTCCTCCTGAGCCTTGGCGAGCCGGGTCGTCGCCTCGGCCGCCTGCCGCTCCGCCGAGGCCCGGGAGAGGTGGGCCTCGCGGGCACCGGTGGCCGCGCTCTCGAGCCGGCTCAGCGCCTCGGCGGACCGTTGGGTCACTTCGGCGAGCCGCTCCTCCAGCACGAGCCGCTCGGCGGCCTGCTCGGCGGCCGCGAGCTCGGCGGCCTGGCGCAGAGCGGCGGCTGCCTCGACAGTGACCATGGCGAGCGCAGGTTGGTCGGTGCGTTCGCGCCGCCGCCAGCGCCGGGCGTCGTCGGGGGGGAGCGGGGTGGAGCTCACAGGTCGGGTCTCTTCTCGCGTACTGCGGCGGTGAACCAGGCCGGGTCGACCATCGTCACGTCGACGGCGAACGGCGAGAGGCCGCGCCGCGGGAAGATGATCTTCCAGTCCCGGTCACCCGGTTGTCCGATCATCTCGACCTGCGTGCCCGGATCATTCAGGTTGAAGCGGTGGCGGCTGCCCTGGGTCTCGATCTCGACGACCCCGTCGGTCACCGTCACCCGAGCGTAGACCGGCCGCGCCCTGACGGCCACGACGGCCAGCACCAGGGTCATTGCCAGGGCGACCAGGGTGGCCGGCTCGCCGATGCCGCTGCGTACGGCGAGCACGATCGTCGCCACCAGCGCGACCAGGAAGCCGACCGCACAGCCGAGGAAGACCAGTGTGCGTGCGTTCGGTCCGGACGGCGCCGGTTCCTCCCCGACCGACGCCGCCGGCGCCGCCGGCGCCGCAGGTGCCGTCGCATCCACCGGCGTCGTGGGACTCGGTGGGGCGGCGGGAGCCCGCTGCGGCTCGGGCACGTTGGCGAGCAGGGTGTGCGCGCTCTCCAGCCGACGGGCCAGCTGCTCGGCCCGCTGCTCGCTCTCCAGCCGCGAGGCGACCGTCTTCTCGACCGCAGCCTCGGCCTCGGCCCGCTTCGTCGTCGCCTCGGTGAGCCGCTGCTCCGCCTCGGCGCGGGCGGCCGCCTGCTGGGCCGCCTCCTGCTGGGCGGCGGCCAGCTCCTCACGGGCGGTCGCGAGCTCGCTCAACGCCTGCTCGGCGCGCTGCTCGGCCTCGGTGCGCGCGCGTTCGGCGGCTTCGGCCTCGGTGGCGCGGGCCGTGGCCAGCTCCTCCGCCCGCGTGCGTTCGCTGTGGGCCTCGGTGGCCAGCCGGGCGTGCTCGGCGGCGACGGCGTCCGCCGCGGCCCGCTCCTCCGCAGCGACCCGCGCCGCCTCGGCCTGCTCGGTGGCCAGCTCGTGCGCGGCAGCCTCGGCGGCGGACGCTCGCTCCGCCTCCGCGGCCGCGACCCGCGCCGCCTCCTCGGCAGCCGTGCGAGCCCTGGCGGCCTCGGCCGCGGCCTGCGCCTCCCGCTGGGCGACAGCCTCCGCCGCGGTCCGGGCCTCGTGGGCGGCAGCGGCGAGGGCCGCCTGCTCGGCCGCGGACCGGTCGGCCTCGGTCCTGGCCTCGGCCTGCTGGGCCGCCGTACGCTCCGCCGCCTCCTGCGCGGCCGACGACGCCGTGGTCAGCCGCTCGTGCTCGGCCGCCGCGGCGGCGGCGGACTCGGCCAGCTCGGTCGCCCGCTGCTCAGCGGCCTCCCGGTCGCGCAGGGCCTGCTCGGCGTGCTGCTCGGCCTCGCGGCGCTGGGCCTGGGCGCGCTCGGCGGCCTCGGTCTCCTCCTGGCGAGCGGCCTCGGCTTCCCGGCGCGCGGCCACCGCCTCGGCGGCCTCCTCGGCCCGGGTCTTGGCCTTTGCCTCGGCGCGCTCGCGGGCCTTGATCTCGCGGGCGGCGGTCTCCTCGGCCGCTCGGCGTGCCGCGCTGGCGACCTCTGCGGCCGCGAGCTCACGGGCCGCGGTCGTCTCGGCCTGCTCGCGTCGCAGCGCGCTCTCGGCGGCGGACCGCTCGGCGGCCGCCCGCTGCTCGGCCTGCCGCATGGCCTCCCGCTCCGCGGCCAACCGGCGCTGGTGGGCCTCCTCCGCGAGCGCGGCCTGCTCGGCGGCCCGGTGGTCGAGGAACCCGCGTTGGGACGCAGCCTCGGTCGCGGCCGCCTCGGCGCCCAGCCGCAGCTCGGCCTGCTCGGCAGCAGCGAGCTCGGCGGCCTCGCGCTGGGCCGCGGCCCTCTCGGGGTCGGGCTTGCGTCGGCTGCGCATCAGTAGACCACCGCCTGCACACCCTCAGCGAGGATCTCCTCGGCGAAGACCGCAGCGCCCGCGATCCGCACCCCCGGCAGCAGGTCGGCCTCGGTGAGCCCTCGGCGTACGGCGCACTGCGAGCACACCGTCACCCGGCCCCCGGCCAGCACGCCGGCCAGCAGGTCGGCCAGCGGCGTCGCGTGGGGGAGCGCGAACTCCTCGGCTCGGCCCGGCACCCCGAACCACGCGGCCTCGCCCGTCAACCACAGCGACACCTCCGACCCCGCGGCCAGCGCCGCAGCGGCCACGGTGAAACCCTGGTTGCAACGCTCGGGGGCCTCGGCACCGCAGGTTACCTTCACCGACAGGGAACGCATGGGGTCACCCTAGGGCGAGGGGCTGCTCAGTGGCTGCGCAGCACTTCGAGGACCTCCGATACCTGACCGCGCAGGTCATCGAGCCGCCCGTCGAGGACCGAGAACCGAGCGTCGTGCTCGGTTTGCTTGCGCTGGACCGTCTCGAGAATCTCGTAGCTCGAGGCCCCATCCGCATCGAGCTGGCGGACCTTGCGCTGCACCTCGCACTGGTTCATCGACATCGCATGACCCTACGACTCCGACGGCCGCTATGGGGCGCCGCGAGAGGATGTGTGGAGAACCGACGCCCTAGAGTGAAGCGGTGCCGTTCGAGATCCCCGAGAACCTGCACCCCGACTGCGTGCCGGTCGCCTGGCTGCTCGGCACCTGGGCCGGCAACGGCAAGGGCGACTACCCGACGATCGGCGCCTTCGACTACGGCCAAGAGCTGATCTTCGCCCACGACGGCCGCCCGTTCCTCCACTACTTCGCCCGCGCCTGGATCGTCGACGAGGCGGGGGAGAAGGTGCGCGAGGGAGCACTGGAGACCGGCTTCCTGCGGTGCCGACCCGAGGGACGGGTCGAGCTCCTGCTCACCCACCCCACCGGGTTCGCCGAGATCTACTACGGCACCGCCGACGGCGCCAAGCTCCAGCTCACCACGGACGCCGTCGTCCGGTCGGAGTCGGCGAAGGAGTACGTCGGCGGCACCCGCCTCTACGGCAGCGTCGAAGGCGACCTGCTCTACGCCTACGACATGGCCGCCATGGGCCAGGCCCTGCAGCCCCATCTGTGGGCGAGGCTGCAGCGTGTCTGACCTGAGGAAGCGGCTGCGCGACACCGGGCACCGTCTCACCCCCCAGCGTGAGCTCGTCCTGCGCGCCGTCGAGGAGCTCGGGCACGCCACCCCCGACGAGATCCTGGCCCACGTACGCCGCTCGTCGGAGGCGGTCAACGTCTCCACCGTCTACCGCAACCTCGAGATGCTCGAGGAGCTCGGCCTGGTGCGCCACGCCCACCTCTCCGACCGGGCCCCGACCTACCACTCCACCGGCGACCACGAGCACTTCCACCTGGTCTGCCGGAATTGCGGCCGGGTTACCTCGGTTGACCCTGACGTGCTCACCCCGCTGCGCGACCGCCTCGTCGCCGACCACGGCTTCGCCGTCGACGTCGGCCACCTCACCGTCTTCGGCACCTGCGACCCGGCTTGTGCGGAGAACGCCGATGGTTAAGGCGCGAGGAGCGCCAGCGACGAGCCTCGAAACCCAGAGGGACGGTGGTTGAGGTGCAAGGAGCGCAAGCGACGAGCCTCGAAACCCAGCACGAGAGCGTTGGTGGTTGAGGTGTCCTCGAAACCAAGCCCCCTCCTGGCCCTCCCCAACGCGGTGGCCGGCAACGGCATCGACGCCGCCGTCGCCGCCCACTACGGCTCCTTCAACACCGAGCAGCGCACGCTGGCCTCCGGTGAGGGGTACGTCGACCTGTCCCACCGCGACGTCGTCCGCGTCACCGGCCCCGACCGCCTCACCTGGCTCCACTCGCTCACCACCCAAGCCTTCGAAGGCCTCCAACCCGGCGTCTGGACCCAGGCGCTGGTCCTGAGCCCGCAGGGCCACGTCGAGCACGAGCTCACCGGCGTCGACGACGGCGAGTCCTTCACCGCCCACACCGAACCCGGCGCCGGCCCCGCCCTCGTCGACTTCCTCGACCGGATGCGTTTCATGATGCGAGTCGAGGTCACTCTCGCCGAGGACGTGGCCACCGTCTGGCGCCCCAGCCCCTCGTTGATTGAGGAGGTTGCGCAGCAACCGTCTCGAAACCCCCGCCTTTCGGTGGTCGAGCCACGCACGTTGGTTGAGGAGGTTGCGCAGCAACCGTCGTTTTCGTTGGTTGAGGAGGTTGCGCAGCAACCGTCTCGAAACCCCGTGGGCTACCTCCTCATCCCGCGCACCGACCTCGACACCTTCGCTGCCGCCGCCGAACCCGCCTGTGGCCTGTGGGCCTTCGAGGCGCTGCGCATCGCCCGCGGCGAACCCCGCTTCGGCGTCGACACCGACCACCGCACCATCCCCAACGAGGTGGGCTGGATCGGCGGCGCGGTCCACCTCGACAAGGGCTGCTACCGCGGCCAGGAGACGGTCGCCAGAGTTCACAACCTCGGCCGTCCTCCGCGCCGCCTGACCCTGCTCCACCTCGACGGCAGCGAGAACCGCCTTCCGGCCCACAACTCCGACGTCACCCTCGACGGCAAGGCGGTCGGCACCGTCGGATCGTCCGCCCGCCACCACGAGCTCGGCCCGATTGCCCTCGCTCTGCTCAAGCGCAACGTGCCGGTCGACGCCCAACTGCTGGCGGATAACCTCGCCGCCGCCCAGGAGGTCGTCGTCGATCCAGAGATCGGCCTCCACTTCCGACCTCGAGCGCGAGGCTGACTGGCTGCCGGTTACCGTTCCTCCGTGTCGGGGCTCCGGGTGCTCACCGCCGTGGTGTGGGTAGCTATTGGCGCTCTGGTCTTGGGTCAGCTGGTGACCCGACCCCGGATCAGCGATCAGCGCGTCCCGACGGTCTTTTTGGGCGACAGCATCACGCAAGCGGACTCGCCCTCCTCGGAGGAATTGCCCGGTGAGGGGTCCTGGGTGCAGTACGTCGTCACTGACGACCGCAGCCCATGGGGGTTCCAGGCCAACGTCGCCATCGCCGGGGAGACGCTGTCCGGCATGGCTGCTCGCTTCGAGCGCGACGTCCTCTCGCGACGCCCAGCAGCTGTTGTCGTCATGGGCGGCACCAACGACGCGCCCCAGGGTGTGCCGACAGCAGAGTCCACGGCCGCACTGCGCAGCATGCTCGAGTCAGCGCAAGCCGGCGGGATCGAGCCGTGGGTCGTGGGTCCACTGATCAAAGCGGCCGCACCCGACGCGGAGGGAGCGTTCGACCGCCTCGGTCTCCGAGCAGGCGGATCTCTGTTCCATCCGGGGGGTCGCTTTCCTGAGGGCCGAAGCGAAGATCGACACCGTCGACCGCGTCCGTCCGACCGACGGCGGCGTTCGCCAACTCGCTGATGCGGTGCTCGAAGCGACATGACGGAGCAGTACGCCCCTTCCCGCGCGCGCTACCGTCCGGAGATCGACGGCCTTCGCGGAATCGCCGTGCTTCTCGTCGTGGGTTACCACGCAGGCTTCCCTGGGTTCGGCGGCGGCTTCCTCGGTGTTGACATTTTTTTCGTCATCTCTGGGTATTTAATAACTGGGTTACTCGCCCGCGAGCTGGAGGTCACCGGACGCATCTCCTGGCGGTCCTTTTACGCGCGCAGGGCCAGACGATTGGTGCCCGCTTTCATCGCGATGCTCTTGGGGGTTTCACTTCTGAGTCTTATTGCCCTCAACCCACTAGGTGATCAGCAAGCCTTTGCCAAATCCGCCATTGCGGCCACAGCCTCAGCGGCAAACATCTTCTTCTGGAGGTACGCGCAAGCCGACTACTTTGCGGCGCCAATTACCGGCCATCCGTTGTTGCACACTTGGTCACTCGCGGTGGAAGAGCAATTTTATGTTGCCCTGCAAATAGTTATTCTGCTCGTCATCTGGACCGCAGGGAAAAGTCGATGCAGCATAGCGCGGTTGCTCCTGGGCGCAGCTGTCGGAGGTACTGCCATATCGTTTGCGGTGGCAGTGTGGTGGGCGGCGAATCACACGTCAGCCGCCTTTTACACTCCAATAAGCAGAGCCTTTGAATTCGGGATAGGGGGGATTCTCGCATTAAGCCTCTGGCGACTGAAGCAATGGTCTCAACTGCTGATCGCGATGATCAGTCTACCTTTGTTAGCTTTGCCGATTGTGGTGCAACGCTCGGGGGACGGGTTCGATGCGGGGTGGACTGCTGCACTGGTTTTGGGGACGGCTGGAATGATTTCTGTTGCCTCCCGCGCCCAAGGAATTTTCGCTGCGATTCTCTCGGCGAGGCCGCTCGTGACGGTAGGTATGGTGTCCTATGGTTGGTACTTGTGGCATTGGCCGCTGCTAGTTTTGGCCGCATCTTGGAACCTCGGAATTCCTTCGCTGAAGTGGCGAATAGCGATAGTCCTGCTAGCTTTCGCGACTGCTTTAGTGAGCCACTTTTGGATTGAGCGTCTGTTTTGGACCCCACCGGCGTGCCCTGGGACCCCGCCCGAGAGGAATCCGGGGAAAACGATCGTCGCAAGTTTCGCCGCTCTGGTTATGGCGGCAGGCGCGGCTAGCGCCGTAGGATGGCAGGCGGTCCAAGAGCGGCAAACACAATTTTGGCGAACGATCCAGGCGCGCATGACTGATGCGCCTACCTTGCCCGCGAGCTGTGGAGCGTCGAAACTACTCCCAATTGGCGATCCACTGGCACCATGCGTGATTCGAAGGAGTGACGCAGCTGAACATGTAGTCGTTTGGGGGGATTCGCACGCGTGGCATTATCTGCCTGCTATCGAAGCGGCCGCTTCACAACATGAAGCAAGTGTGACCTCATGGACTGCCGGGGGGTGTCCCCCGTACGTCGGGGCCTTCGAAACGGCAAGCAACACTTCCTATCCCGAACACCTCTTCGACTTATGCGACCAGCGGAATTCAGCGGCCGACAGTTTTGTTCGCAGGTTGCTACGGCAAGGAGAAGATGTGATTGTGGTTCTTGCCGCTCGGTGGGCTCCATATCTCGGGGCAACGCCGATAAGTATCGCGGATCGAGGGTCCGGCACGGCAGCGCCCTTGATTCAGGCGTTCAACCCACGGTTGCAATCTGGGACACCGAAACTCGTATCCGAGCTCAGCCGCCTAGGGGCGAAGTTTATTTTAGTCAATCAAGTTCCGGAACTAGTTCGCAATCCGGTTCTCTGTGAGGCCAGGATAGGAATAGTCAATTGCGATTCTGTATCTAGATCCAAGTCGGACATATATTTATCTGACTCCCGGACTTTCCTAGAAGAACTTCTAGCGATCACCATGGCGGGTACCGGGGAAATTATGGACTTTTCAAGTCGCATGTGTGGACCAACGCGCTGCAACGCAAGCACTTCTACCCAATTTTACTACTTTGATGATGACCACCTCAGCGCTACTTTCTCAGTTACGCTTGCTGATGATTTCGCATCCGTGATGGCCTCTCTAAAAATTGCTAGCGCCCCGTAGAAGAGCTTAAGACCTTTGTAATGAGTGAATATCGGCAACTTTTCAAGTTGCTGACATAGAGCCGTGTGACAAAGGGGCACCTAGGCGGCGGAGCGCAGGGTGCCAACTCTCGAAGTGAAGCTGTTCTTGCGAAGCAACAACTTGGGTCCGGTCGTGCGGGACTGCAGGCCTGTTGCACCGCGTCCGCGGTTGGGATATGGGCATTCTTTTCCGCCGGAGCCCACACCGCGCACACTCGCGTTAAGCCGTCTAGTCGACCGTCAGGACGAGATCGCCGTCCGCCAGTTTACTAAGGTAGCTGCCGCTCCCTTTGGGGCGGTAACAACTCCTCAGCTGCGGCTGTACTGCAGATGCGAGTCCTGGGCTGCGTGCGTAAAGCCGAGTTTGTGGTAGAGGGCGATCGCAACTTCGTTGTCGGACTCGACATACAGCACGATCTCCTTAACCCCCTGTGAACGCAGGCGGTGCAGCCCGATCAGGGTCAGCAGCCTACCCAAGCGCCGGCCCTGCTTCTCAGGGGCGATCGCAACGACGTAAACCTCGCCGAGCAAGTCGGAGTGCTGCTTGGTCCAGTGGAACCCAATCATGCGGCCGTTCTCGACCGCCACCAGCAGCCCGCCGGGGTCCCACCACGGCTCAGCCATCCGCTCGGCCAGGCCACGCTCGTCAAGCCCACCCTGCTCGGGGTGCAGCTGGAACGCCTCACCGTTGACCCGCAGCAGGTCGGCCTTATCGGCCGGCCGGTAGCCGCGGACCTCGATGCCCTTGGGTACGACGAGCGGGTCCAGCGCCACCGACGCCGCCAGCCGCATCACCCACAGCTCGCGAGTCCGCTCGAAGCCGTGCCGATCCGCCAGCCGAGCGGCCGCCGGATGGTCCCCGTGCGACCACGCGGAGAGCGGGCCCGGTTCTTCGACCGCCTGGGCCGCCAGCCCACCCCCGACCCCGGATCCCCGGGCGTCCGGGGCCACCGCCAGGTCGAGCTCGGTCCCGTGCCGCAGCGCGAAGCCTGTCGCCCTGTGCGTCCACGCCTGGGCCCCGTCGAGGTCGCGGTGCTTAAGCCGCAACCGCACCGCCTCGTCCAAGGGGTCGACGCCGTCGCCGGCGAGGCAGGCTCGCCGTACCGCCTCGATGAGGTCAAGCGTCTCCCTGATCACGCGTCCTGGCGCTCGGACTCCGTCAGCCGCGCGTCGGCGGTCGCCGCGGACTCGCGGGCGGGGATAACGAAGCGGTAGCCGACGTTGCGCACGGTGCCGATCAGCGTCTCGTTCTCGGGGCCGAGCTTGGCGCGCAGCCGCCGCACGTGGACGTCAACAGTGCGCGTGCCGCCGAAGTAGTCGTAGCCCCAGACCTCCTGCAGCAGCTGCTTACGGCTGAAGACCCGGCCGGGGTGCTGGGCCAGGAACTTCAGCAGCTCGAACTCCTTGAACGTCAGGTCCAGCGTCCGCCCGCCGATCTTGGCGGTGTACGTCGCCTCGTCGACCACGACCTCGCCGGAGTGGATTACGTGCGCGTCAGGGTCGGTCGCCGCCCGCCGCGCGGCCAGCCGACCGATCGCCAGCTTGATCCGCGCCTCGAGCTCGGCCGGACCGCAGGTGTGCAGCACGACGTCGTCCATGCCCCAGTCGTGCGCGACCACGGTCAGACCACCTTCGGTCACGACGAGGAGCAGCGGTACGTCGGTGCCGGTCGTCCGGATCAACCGGCACAGGTCCCGGGCGCCGGCGAGCTCCTGGCGCCCGTCGACGAGCAGCAGGTCGGCCCCGGTCGCGTCCAACAGCGCCGACCCCTCGGCGGGCAGGATCCGCACCTGGTGTCCGAGCAGCGCCAGCCCCGGCAGCACCTCGGCCGATGGCTGCAGCGCACTGGTGAGCAGGATCAGGTTGCTCATGCAACCTCCCTTGCTGGTCAAGCGGGGTGTCGTTGGTCGATCTTGTCGAGACCCGACCCGCTGGTCGAGCGCCCTACCGGTGGTCGAGCGCCCCACCGGTGGTCGAGCTTGTCGAGACCGGGTCCCGCTGGTCGAGCGCCCAACCGGTGGTCGAGCGCCCCACCGGTGGTCGAGCTTGTCGAGACCGAACACGACACTGGGTCCGATGACTCACCAGGGAGAATACCGTCGCATGACCTCCGGCACGGTGACTGTCCGCTACTGGGCCTCGGCCCGCGCAGCCGCGGGCACCGACTCCGACGACCTGCCGACCGAGACGTCGCTCACCCTGATCGACCTACGCCGCCGGGCGGCGGACCTCCACCCCGGCACCAACCTGGCGACGGTCCTCGCTGCCTGCTCGGTGCTCATCGGTGACCAGCCGGTCGGCCGTCGCGACCCCGCCGAGGTCGTCATCGAGGCGGGGGAGACGGTCGAGTTCCTCCCGCCCTTCGCCGGGGGATGAGGTCAGTTACGGCAGCAGGTAGGCGGGGTCGTGCTCGACGCTCGAGGCCAGCCGGCGACGGTCGACGTCGACCATGTGGGCGATGAGGTCCTTGAACGACATGGTCGCCGTCCACCCCAACAGCTCGTGAGCAGCGCTCGGGTCGCCGACCTGGTCGGGCACGTCCGCGGGCCGCATGAGCTGCGGGTCCTGACGCACGTGTGGCCCGTGATCGGCGACGCCGATCGCGGCGAAGGCAGCAGCCAGCACCTGAGCCAGGGGCCACGATCGCCCGGTGGCAATCTCCACGTCGACGGGCGGATCGGCCCGCAGCGCCGCCGACATGGCCGTCACGTAGTCACCAGCGAATCCCCAGTCCCGGGCAACGTCGAGGTTGCCCAGGGTGAGGGTCTCCCGCTCACCACGCTCGATCTCGGCGACCGCCCGAGTGATCTTGCGCGTGACGAACTGGGGCCCCCTCAGAGGACTCTCGTGGTTGAACAGGGTGCAGACCGACGCCTCGAGGCCGGCTGTGTTCCTCGCACGTTCCACGGCAGCGCGAGCCGCGGCCTTGCTCGTCGCGTACGGGCTCGCGGTGGCGCCGGACCGCTCCTCCGCCGAGCCGGGCTGGAAGAGACGCACCCGACGTCCGGTCCGTGACTCCAGCCGCACGAGGGCTGCGATCAGGTCCTCCACGGCGATGGCGTTGATCGCGTGAGTCATCCCCGGGTCCGTCCAGCTTGTGCCGACGGAGCTCTGCGCAGCCAGGTTGAAGATCTCCTCCACTTCGTCGCGCTGGACGAGATCGATGATTCCTGCGGCGTCACGCACATCCACCTCGACGACGTCGACACCCTGGAGGTACGGCGCCATCCACCGCGCCTCGTCGGACGCCGGCCGAACCGCGCCGATCACCCGGGTTCCGGTGGCCAGCAGGTGCCGGGCGAGGTAGACCCCGTCCTGGCCGGCCACACCTGTGATGAGCGCGACCCCGGAAGCACTGCCGCTCACGGCCCGACGAGCCGTCCCAGCTGCTCGATGTCCGCGTCCACCATCAGCCGAGCCAGCTCGTCAGCGTGGGTCCGCGCCGTCCAGCCGAGCACCTCGTGCGCCTTCGTGGCGTCTCCGATGAGCGCGTCGACCTCGGTGGGCCGCTCGTACTCCTTGTCGTAGGTGACGAACTCCTGCCAGTCCAGGCCGGCGTGGGTGAAGGCGGCATCGCAGAACTCGCGGACGGTGCGGCCGGTGCCCGTGGCCAGGACGTAGTCGGAGGGTTCGTCGTGCTGGAGCATCCGCCACATCCCTTCGACGTACTCCGGGGCGTAGCCCCAGTCGCGGACCGCGTCGAGGTTGCCGAGGTAGAGCGCGTCTGCGAGCCCGAGCTTGATGGAGGCGACGCCTAGGGTGATCTTGCGGGTGACGAAGCTCTCTCCGCGCCGGGGCGACTCGTGGTTGAACAGGATCCCCGAGACCGCGAAGAGGTCGTAGGCCTCGCGGTAGTTGACCGTCACCCAGTGCGAGTAGAGCTTGGCCGCCCCGTACGGCGACCGCGGGTAGTAGGGAGTGCCCTCGTGCTGCGGCGGTGGTGTGGCCCCGAACATCTCGGAGCTGGATGCTTGGTAGTAGCGGCAGTCGATCCGCGAGGCCCTGATGGCCTCCAGCAGCCTCAGGGTCCCCACGGCGTCTGTGGACGCGGTGTACTCCGGCATCTCGAAGGAGACCTTGACGTGGCTCTGGGCTCCGAGGTTGTAGCACTCGTGCGGCTCGATCTCGCGCACCAGGTTGGACAGGCTGACGCCATCGGTGAGGTCGCCGTAGTGGAGGGTGAGGTCGGGATGCGCGTGCAGGTGGTCGATGCGCCCCCGGTTCAGGGTTGAGGACCGGCGAACCAGCCCGTGCACGTCGTAGCCCTTGTCGAGCAACAGCTCGGCCAGATAGGACCCGTCCTGACCGGTGATCCCGGTGATGAATGCGCGGCGCTTCACACCCGGAGGCTAGCGCCGTGACAGACACGCGATGGTTCCGGATCGCGAGACCCACGACCACCCGTTCGCGACAGTACCTACCGTGGGTGCGATGTGCACCACCTGGCTGACGAGGCGACGCGCGGTCGACCACTGCCGCACGCGCTCGGACCTGGGTCGCGGTTATTGACGGCGACCTCGCCCTCGCCGGAATCAAACAGCTGGCCCCAGACGTTCATCCTCACAGGTTCCCTGAAGCCCCTTCTGACTGCCGCAGCCACCGAAAGGTCCACTCATGTCCCGTGACACCACGCTCGTCTCCGCCCAGTGGGTGGAGGACAACCTCGACACCCCCGGCGTCGTCCTGATCGAGGTCGACGAGGACACCACGGCCTACGACAAAGGCCACATCCGCGGTGCCGTCAAGCTCGACTGGAGCACCGATTTGCAGGACCAGGTGCGCCGCGACTTCGTCAACAAGGAGCAGTTCGAGGCACTGCTGTCAGACCGTGGCGTCGCCAATGACGACAAGGTGGTCCTCTACGGCGGCAACAACAACTGGTTCGCCGCCTACGCCTACTGGTACTTCAAGCTCTACGGCCACCAGGACGTCAAGCTCCTCGACGGAGGCCGCAAGAAGTGGGAGCTGGACTCTCGCGAGCTCACAAACGTGGTGCCGAGTCGTGAGCGGACCTCCTACACCGCCCAGGAGCAGGACCACTCGATCAGAGCGTTCCGCGACGAGGTGGTCGCGGCCATCGGGACGAACAACCTGGTCGACGTCCGCAGCCCCGACGAGTACGCCGGTCGCCTCCTGGCCCCCGCGCACCTGCCGCAGGAGCAGGCTCAGCGGGCCGGCCACATCCCGACCGCCGCGAGTGTGCCGTGGAGCAAGGCCGCCAACGACGACGGGACGTTCAGGTCCGACGAGGAGCTCGAGCGGATCTACACCGAGGCCGGGGTCGACTGGACCAAGGACACCATCGCCTACTGCCGCATCGGCGAGCGTTCCTCGCACACCTGGTTCGTGCTCAAGGAGCTTCTCGGCCAGCAGAACGTCAAGAACTACGACGGCTCCTGGACTGAGTACGGCTCCCTGGTGGGCGTCCCGGTCGCGCTCGGTGACGAGCCCGGGGAAGCCTGATGTGCGGCGCGACCGAGGGCGGCTTGTCGCTCGAGGGCGTCAACATCGCGAAGGAGGCCGTCGTCCAGGGTCAGGTTCTGCGCGACGGCGCGCCGGTGGGTAACGCGTACGTCCGGTTGCTCGATCCGACTGGCGAATTTGCCGCAGAAGTACCTACCTCTGCCTCTGGCCACTTCCGCTTTTTCGCCGCCGAGGGTGAGTGGACTCTGCGCGCCCTCGCGCCGAATGCCGACCCCATAGAAATTCGTGTCGTTGCCGAGCTCGGCTCCATCGCCGAGGTGATTATCCCGATGTGAGCGACTGTCCATCGAGCAGCCCCTCGCCCGATCGCCAACTTGGGGGAATGCTAGACTTTTCGCGAGCAAACGACGCCTCATGGACGCCTCACGCACTAGCACTTTCGTCGGCGGCGTCCACGGCGACAGGCCCTGAACGGTGGTTAGTTCGTCGCGAACACGTAAATCCGCGTGGACTTGCACTCCGCGATGACCTCGATCATCTTCTTAGGGCCAGCAAAACTGGGCTGCCGATACGATCGGCCACATAGCGAGACTATGAGATGTGCTCCATGGCAGTGCACCTGACGCTGCCGGCCTTGTGGAAGGGACAAATGACACTCAAGTCGTGGTGCGAGCACGTAGGTGATCTCGCCGGGCAGGTCGTCGTGGTCACAGGCGCCTCGGGCGGCATCGGTCATGCGGTGGCTGCGACTTTCGCGGGCGCGGGATGCCGCGTCGTCGCCGTCGATCGCGATTTGAGAACTGCCACCGGTGCGGTCGCAGACCTCGACGACTCGAAAACCAGTCATGTGCCCTTGGCCATGGACTTCAGGGACCCTAAGTCCATCTCCGCGGGGCTCTCAGAGTTGCGATCGATTAGCAAGGATATCGCGGTCTTGGTCAACGTGGCGGGGATCGCGGAGGACGCTCGGGTTCACATGGTTACCCAGGACTCGTTGATCCGGCACATGCAGGTTAACGTCCTCGGGGCGATTCAAGTTTCGCAGTTTGTGTCTCGGCTCATGTTGCGTCGAGGATCGGGGGCGATCGTAAACGTTTCGAGTGTGACAGGGATCGACGGCAACGTCGGTCAGTTGGCCTACGCGTCTTCCAAGGCGGCGCTGAACGTGGCCACCCGAACTTTATCGATGGAATTGGCCGGTTCCGGCATCCGGGTCAATGCTGTTGCTCCAGGAGTGGTCGACACCGCCATGACACGCGGGCTCGTGCCGGAGGCGAAGCAGTCATTGCTGGATCGCGTTGCGTTGGCGCGACTCGCAGATCCCGCCGAAGTGGCGAGTACCGTCTTATGGTTGGGTTCCGGTGCCGCGTCGTACGTCACAGGACAGGTCCTTCGAGTGGATGGGGGCATGTAATGGTGACACGACTGCTCGCCGGCCAACATGTTGTGGTGACCGGGGGGAATCGTGGGATCGGCTGGGCGACCGTGCAAACTTTGGCCGCCAACGGCGCATCACTGACCGTCACGAGCCGCAGTTCTGACGACGGTCTTGGGGAGCGCCTCGGATCTCTAGCTGAGCAGCACGCGGTTTCGCTCGCTCACGAGCACCTGGACATCGGAGAGCCCGATTCGGTCAAGCAGCTCATCGCTACGTTGAGGCGCGCCGACCTCCCAATCACCGGACTCGTCAACAACGCAGGCGTTACGCTCAATGCCCTGTTCCAAATGACCTCGACGTCCCAGCTGCGCGACGTCTTTGACATCAATTTCTTTGGGCTCGTGGGCGTGATGCAAGGTTGCGCCCGACTGATGGCTCGGAACAAGGTAGGAAGCATAGTGAACATTCTCTTCGACCGCGGCGGTGGACGGCAATCCGGGGCGATCCATCTATGGTGCGTCTAAGGCCTCGGTCATCACCTTGACGCGGAGCGCCGCCAGGGAACTGGCCCCACAGGGGATCCGGGTGAACGCAGTTGCTCCCGGTATCACCGACACGGACATGCTCGATAGCATGACTCCTGAGGTGATTGCCGAGGTCGAGCGCTCCACGGACATGGGGCGCCGGGCCCAGACCCGCGAGATCGCTGAAGCCGTGAACTTCCTGCTGTCGCCTTTGGCGTCGTACATAACCGGTCAGACCTTAAGGGTGGACGGGGGGTTGCGCCCATGACCTCCCTTGACGCTGGACCCAGGATCGACCTCCATCGGGTCGTTGACAACGCCCGCCGACACACGCTGCGCCTCGGCCATGCCGCTGGCGGCACCGGCGCCCACTACGGGCCAGCCCTGTCCCTCATCGAGGTGATGGCCGTTCTCTACGACGTTGCCCGGGTGTCGCCGGCCTCCGTGGCCGACCCTGATCGGGACCGCGTCATCCTCAGCAAGGGCCACGGTAGCTTGGCGCTGTACGCCGTCCTCCACGAGTACGGCTTCATCGATCGCGACATCCTGGACACCGCCGAAACGGACGGCACGAGGCTGCCCGGCCAGCCGATCCGTGACCTCGACTTGGGCATCGAGTACTCCAGCGGGAGCTTGGGCATGGGCCTGTCATACGGTCTGGGCCTAGAGATGTCGGGCAGGCGCCTCGGGTCTGACCGTCGGGTGTTTGTAGTGATGGGCGACGGCGAGACCAACGAGGGTTCCGTGTGGGAGGCGGCAATGGCGGCCGCGCACCACGGAGCCGGAGCGCTTACCGCGGTCGTGGACGTCAATGACCTGCAGAGCGACGGGTCGACAGCGGAAATCATGTCCTGCGACCATGCCTCGGTCTGGAGGGGCTTCGGCTGGGACGTGCACGAGGTGGACGGCCACGATCTCGAAGCTCTTCGTGGGGTGCTGGCAGAACGGATCACCGGTCGGCCGCGTTGCGTGCTTGCGCGCACGGTCAAGGGAAAGGGCATCTCCTTCATGGAGGGTGCCGCCCATTGGCACCATGGCCGCCTCACTCCAGACCAGCTCGCCCAGGCCAGAGCGGAGCTTGGGGCGGCGGACTATGGCTACGCGTAGACCCAACCCGAAGGGTCTGGCTCGACTCGGACCGCGCGGAACGTTCGGGATGGCGCTGCTCGCCGCAGCCGAGAAGGACGAGGCGGTCATCGGGCTGACTGCCGACTTGGCGATCACGGCAGGTTTAGAGCGTATGCGCCTAAGCATGCCGGATCGCATAATCAACGTTGGTATCGCGGAGCAGAACCTCGTGGGCATGTCGGCCGGCTTCGCGGCAGACGGGTGGAAGCCGTATGCCGTGACGTTCGCGAACTTCGCGGCTATGCGGAGCTGCGAGTTTGTGCGCCACCATCTGGGCTACCTGCAGCACCCGGTGACAGTCGTCGGCATCGGCGCCGGCTTCGCGATGGGTCAGTTCGGGACGACTCACTACTCCCTGGAGGACGTGTCCGTGCTCCGGGCCATCCCCAACTTGACTATCCTCAGTCCTGCCGACTGTGACGAGGTCTGGGAGACCGTTGAGGCGCTGGCGGCCGCGCCCCGGCCGGCCTACCTGCGCTTGAGCGGCGCGCCCTCCATGCGCCTGGTCGACCAGTCGGACGCCCCGTTCCGCATTGGCGCGGCTCGCGAGCTCGCGATTGGGGCCGATCTCACGCTGGTGGCCACCGGAAGCATGGTCAGCGTGGCAGTGGCGGTGGCGAGCCGCCTTCGCACTGATCGAGAACTCGACGTCGGGGTGGTCAACGTCCACACCATCAAGCCACTCGACGTCGACACACTCGATAACCTGTCGTCCACCACTGCGCGCCTGGTGACGATCGAGGAGCACTCAGTCGTAGGCGGTCTAGGGGCGGCGGTCGCCGAGACAATCTCGCGCCACCCCACCGCGCCACCCCTGCTTCGGCTCGGGGTTGTCGACACCTTTCCGAAGGTGGGCTCCTACGAGTGGGTGTTGGAGCAGTGCGGATTGACTGACGAGGGGGCCTACCGGTCAATCGTGAGCTGGCTCGATGGATGATGCCTGGAGCGTCCCGCGACGGATGGCCACGATGAGAGGAATGAGATGAGCAACGAGGCGACCTTGAAGGCCGCGTTCGCCGAAGGTCTGGGGATCTCCGTGGACGAGGTGGACTGGGACACCTTGGAGTACCGCGGGATCCCGCAGTGGGACAGCGTGGCCCACATGCAGGTGGTCGCGGAGATCGAGGACAGCTTCGAGATCATGATGGAGATCGACGACGTGGTGGGCATGTCGAGCTTCGTGGTGACCAAGAAGATCCTCGGGAAGTACGACGTCGCGTTCGACTGACATGCTGCTTGATCAACGAAGCGACGACGACCTGTTCCTCATGGACGCCGCCGACAAAAGCACTGTCTCCGTCGGCGACATCCGAGACGCCGCGCGTCGGCTTAAGCCATACGAGCGTGGACTCGCTTTCCTCTTCGCCGAACGCAATCTCCAAGGAGTGACGCACCTGCTGGCCCTGCTGGAGGGCGGCGTGCCCGTGGTGCTGCTGGACCCCGACACGAGCCGCGAGTCCTTCGACGACCTGGTGCGGATCTACGAGCCGGATGTCGTCCTCGGCGGCGCAGCAGGTTGGCAGGAGAACATTACGACGGCGTCCTCGGAGCTCAACCTCCCGGCGACCCACCCTGGCCTGTCCGTCCTGTTGACCACTTCGGGCACCACGGGCAGCCCCAAGCTGGTGCGGCTGTCCAGCGACAGCATCCGGGCTAACGCCCGGCAGATCGCCGAGGCACTGGGCCTCGGAGCGTCGGACCGCGGCGTCACATCGATGCCGATTCACTACTCCTTCGGACTGTCCGTGGTCACGTCGCACGCCATCTCGGGCGGAGTGGTGGTGGTGAGCGATGCCAGTGTGGTCGAGGAGCGCTTTTGGGCAGAGCTCACCCAGCACCACGTCACGGTCCTAGGAGGCGTGCCGACCACCTACGCGATGCTCCGCCGCCTCGGGTTCGACCAGAAGCCGCTGCCAAGGCTGCGTTCCCTGCTACAGGCGGGTGGCCGGCTCGATCCCGAGTCCGTGACCTGGTTCTCGCAGGAGATGGCGAGACGCGGTGGCTCGCTCTTCGTTATGTACGGACAGACAGAGGCATCTCCGCGGATGACGACCCTCCCGGGTGACCGCACGCTGGAGAAACTCGGGTCTGTGGGGCCGGCGCTGGCCGGAGCGAGGCTGTCGATCGTGAACTCACAGGGGGCGGAGGTCGCCCCGGGTGAGGTGGGACATGTGCGGTTCGAGGGCCCGAACGTCATGTGGGGATACGCCCAGACACGCCAGGACCTCGCCCTGGGGGATACCTGTGGTGGCCGTCTCGACACGGGTGACCTGGGCTACCTCGACCCGGACGGCTACCTCTATCTCGTCGGTCGGACGGCGCGGCTGTGCAAGCTCGCAGGTGCCCGGGTGTCACTCGACGAAACCGAGGCCCTGGTAGGTCGGCTAGCGCCCGCGGGCTCGAGCGTGGCGGTGTGGTCCCCGCACGACGACCTGATCGTCGCCGTGGTGACCGGGGCCGAGGACGACGAGGCGGGACTGCTCCGCAAGCAGGTCTCCCGGCAGCTTCGCGTGCCGCCCGCGATGGTGCGCATCGACACCGTCGAGTCGCTCCCCGTCAAAACGAACGGCAAGGTCGATTACCAGGCATTCACCGTGGAAGCGCACTGATGAGCCTCGACCTGTCACCGGCGCTGGCCGAGCTTTTCGAGACGCCCCAATTCGCCATGGGCCACGACCGCAAGGCCGCCCTCCTGCTGGCGGAGCTCGAGAGTCTGGGTCGGCTCCACGCAAAGCGGTCCGCGCCGTACCGGCGCGTCCACGACATGCTGGACGTCATCAGCGCCTCGTCGCTGGAGGACCTGCCCTACCTGCCGGTCTCGCTGTTCAAGACCCATGACCTGCGCAGCGTCCCGGAGGACGAGGTGTTCAAGATCATGACGTCCAGCGGGACCACAGGTCAGCGGACGTCACGCGTCTACCTCGACAAGGACACTGCCGCGCTGCAGTCCTCGGCCCTGGCGAAGGTGATGTCCCGTGTCCTGGGCCAGACGCGTCTGCCGATGCTCATCGTGGACACGCCGGGTGTGATCAAGGACCGGACCAAGTTCAATGCGCGGGGGGCAGGCCTCCTTGGCATGATGCCATTCGGGCGCCGGCACTACTACGCACTGGACGACGAGATGCGGATCGACCTGGACAGCCTCAAGGCCTTCGTCAAGGCGCATGCCGGTCAGCCGTTCCTGGTGTTCGGCTTCACCTACATGGTTTGGCAGTACCTCGTCCGGCCCCTGCAGGAGTCGGACACAGAGCTCGACCTCGGGGACGGGGTTCTCATCCACTCGGGTGGGTGGAAGAAGTTGACCGAACAGGCCGTCGGCAACGCCGAGTTCAAGAGCGCCGTCACTGCGACGACCGGTCTGCGCCGGATTCACAACTTCTACGGGATGGTGGAGCAGGTCGGCTCGGTGTTCCTCGAGGGCAACGACGGTTTCCTCAGGCCCCCCAACTTCGCTGACGTGATCATTCGCGACCCGCGGACATGGCAGGCGGTGCCGAACGGCACACCCGGCGTGGTCCAGGTCGTGAGTGCACTCCCGCGTTCCTATCCTGGCCATTCCCTGCTGACCGAGGACTGGGGCGTCGTCCACGGCGTCGACGACGGTCGCGACGGGTGGGCCGGCAAGCGTTTTGAGATCCTGGGGCGCATCCCCGCCGCGGAGCTTCGGGGCTGCTCCGACACGCACGCCTATGACCGGGCGACGGCGTGAACGCCTTCCGCCTCCGTGTCCCCCGCGCCGGCGCGGGTGAGCTCGACCAAGTAATCGCTGACTTGGAGGCGGCACCCCTGTCACCCCCATTCGCGGAGGAACGTATCCGGTGCATGGCTGCCTTCGCCAAGTCGTTGGGTCGGCGCTCCGCCGCCCACCCCGAGATTCGTGCGCTCGCCTTCTGGTTGCGTAGGGCGGAGCTGGAGCGGATGGCCAAGAGGTTCGCCGCTGCCCTGCCGACGGGGAGCATCCGGCAGCCCAGGGGGATCGTCTTCCACGTCCCGCCGAGCAACGTGGACACGATGTTCGCCTACTCATGGGCCATCTCTATGCTCCTTGGGAACGCCAACATCGTGAGGCTCTCCGCTCGCACGCAGGGTCAGGGCGACCTGATAATCGACGTCTTGAACGAAACGCTCGCGGATCATCCCGAGATCGCCCAGGGCAATGTCATGGTGGAGTACGGCCACGACGACAAGATCTCTGCTCGACTGTCAGCAGTCTGTTCCACGCGAGTCGTGTGGGGCGGGGACTCGACCATCGCGACGTTCCGGCGCTGGCCCCTTGCGCCCCACGCCACGGAGGTCAACTTCGCGGACCGGACGTCGCTGGCGGTCCTCGACTCCAGGAGGTACGCCGAGCTCGCGGAGGTGAATCGCGACTCGTTGGCGACCAGGTTCGTCAATGACAACTACTTCTTCGACCAGATGGGGTGCAGCTCGGCGCGGTTGGTGGCGTGGATCGGAGCCGATATCGATGAGGACGTCCAGGCGGACTTCTACGCGCGTGTTGGGACGGCAGCCCGAGCCAAGGGCTACCTCGCGGACGCGTCGGTCTCCATCGCCAAGCTGGGGCAGGCTTACCGGAGCGCCATCGACATGGATGCCAAACGCCTGAAGCAGTCCTCGCCCGAGGTAACTGTGCTCGAGATGGATCGCTCCGTAGTGGCTCCGGAGGACTTCGTCGGCGGCGGGTTCTTCTTCCAGGTCGAGATCGGCTCGCTGTCCGACCTGGCGCCGATCATCACGCGTCGGCATCAGACCATGGCTGTCTTCGGGGTGGACCAGGCGGATGCCGAGCAGTTCGTTCGTGATCTCCGAGGCCGCGGCATCGACCGCATCGTACCGATCGGGGGTGCGCTTTCCTTCGACCACGCCTGGGACGGCATGGACCTCTTCGTGGAGTTCACCCGCCAGGTCACGGTCGCCACCGGACAGAGAGGAGTTTCGTCCCCATGACACGTTCCCTCGCCATCATAGGTGCCGGCGGGCTGGGTCGCGAGTTGCTGGAATACGCCGACGATGCACGCCAGGACGGGTTCGGCTACGTGGTCGAAGGCTTTTTCGACGATCGTCCCGACGCGATCAGCGGTCACGACGGCCCTCCGGTGCTGGGGGCCGTCGCCGAGGCCGCGGAGTCGTCCGTCGACGCCGTCGTCATCGCCCTGGGAGATGTCCTGCTGCGCCGCACGGTCGCGCGCCTGCTCAGCGGTGCAGGTCGTCGGCTGGTGACGGTCGTGCACCCGACGGCCTACGTCGCGCGGTCGGCCGAGGTGGGGAACGGTGCGGTCTTCGCGCCGTTTAGCATGGCGGGCGCCCATTCCTGGGTTGGCCCCAATACGTTAGTCAACGTCTACGGCTCGATCGGCCACGACTCGGCCGTCGGAGCTCACACGGTGGTCTCGCCCTACACGGCCATCACGGGCGACGTGAGCGTGGGCGAGGGTTGCTTCTTCGGGACCCACGTCACGGTAGCACCGGGCAGCACCGTGGGCCCCTTTAGCAAAATCGCTGCGGGGTCCGTGCTGTTGGGCGCCCATCCGGCCGGCTCGCTGCTCACCGGCTCGCCGGCCAAGGGTCGAGTCATGTTCAGGCCTCCCGAGGACGCGGCCGATGACTGAGCGACACCTCCGCGTCGGAGTGGACCTCGAGCCCGTTGCCCGCTTCGCCACCGCGGACCCGCGCCTCTTTACCGAGGCCGAGCTAACTCAGACAGGAGCGCAGGCTGAACCCGGCGAGGCCCGCGCCGGACGGTGGTGCGCCAAGGAGGCAGCGGTCAAAGCCCTCTCCTCCCGTCGGTTGCTGAGTCCTCGCGACGTCGAGGTGCTGTGCGACCCGTCAGGTCGGCCACACGCGCGCGTGCTGGCCGATGGCTTCGCGGATGTGGAGTTCGACGTCTCTATTTCCCACAGCGCGGGATTCGCCATGGCGGTCGCGATAGCCCTGGTAGCCGCCGAGGACCCGTCCAGAGGAGTAGCCCGGTGACCGCCGCGGACGTCGGCTCCGCCCGCCGCATCCTCCTGTCGGCACCGGACGTCGGCGAGCTCGAGCAGGAGTATGTCCTGCGGGCGATGCGCTCGGGGTGGGTGGCGCCAGCGGGTCCCGACCTAGAAGCCTTCGAGAACGAGGTGGCAGCTCGCACGGATGTGTCCCACGCCGTCGGGCTCAGCTCCGGCACCGCGGCGCTCCACCTCGCGATGGTGTCCTGGGGCGTCGGACCCGGCGATGTCGTCCCCGTCTCCACCATGACCTTCGCCGCGACGGCCAACGCCGTCCGGTACGTAGGGGCCGAGCCGCACTTCGTAGACTGTGACGAGCGATCGGGGAACATTGACGTCCCCCTGCTCGACAGCGCAGTCGCGGAGCTTCGCGCACAGGGTCGTCGGGTCCCGGTAATCATCCCTGTCGACCTGCTCGGCAAGTGCGTGGACTACGACGGCGTCAGCGAGGTCGCCCGCATCCACGGAGCCCGCCTGCTGTGCGACGCGGCCGAGTCCTTCGGGGCGACGTCGGGAGGACGACCCGCCGGCTCATTCGGCGACGCCTCGGTCCTGTCGTTCAACGGGAACAAGGTGATGACCAGCTCCGGGGGCGGCATGCTGCTCACGAACGACGCTCGCCTGGCCGCCCACGTGCGCAAGCTGAGCACGCAGGCACGCGAGCCGGTGCCGCACTACGAGCACACCGAGATCGGCTACAACTACCGCCTGTCGAACATCTCGGCCGCCCTCGGACGGGGTCAGCTCGCGCGCCTCGACGACATGCTTCAGCGTCGCCGCGAGTGGCGGGAGCGCTACCGGGCCGCCTTCGCCGGGGTCACCGGGGTCGAGATCCTCGGAGGGCTCGATGACGCCGAGGACAACTGCTGGCTCTCGGCAGTCATCATCGATGACAAGGTGAGCCTGTGCGACGTAGCCAGCCTAGGTACTGCGATGGAGACGGCCGACGTCGAGACCCGGCCGGTCTGGAAGCCGATGCACCAGCAGCCAGTGTGGCGGCAGCAAGGGGCCAGCCTGACCGGCGCCGCGGATCGTCTCTTCCGGCAGGGTCTAACACTTCCCTCCGGTTCCGGCATGAGTAATGAGGACATGGCGCGGGTCCTGCGGGTTATCGAAGAGTGGTGCGCTGGGTGACTTATCGGCTTGTTAAGCGGGGGATGGACATTGTGGTGTCCAGCATTGCCCTAGTCGCCACGTCCCCCATCCAAATCGTGACGGCCGTACTGGTTCGCTGTCGGCTCGGGTCTCCCATTCTCTTCGTCCAGCCGCGACCTGGGCAGGGCGAGCGGATATTTCCCCTGTATAAGTTTCGGACGATGCGCAGCGCCGACAAGGCTGCCGGATTGATCAGTGACGAGGATCGGATGACTCGCCTCGGATCGTTTTTGCGTGCTACTAGTCTTGACGAATTGCCGACTCTCTGGAACGTGCTTAGGGGCGATATGAGCCTCGTGGGGCCGCGACCGTTGCTGGTTCAGTATCTCGATCGCTACTCGCCGGAGCAACGACGAAGGCACCAAGTGCGGCCCGGGATCACCGGCCTGGCGCAAGTCCGCGGAAGGAATGCGTTATCCTGGAACCAAAAGTTTC
Organism: uncultured Actinomycetota bacterium; assembly: GCA_963767915.1. Classification (GTDB taxonomy): domain Bacteria; phylum Actinomycetota; class Actinomycetes; order Propionibacteriales; family Nocardioidaceae; genus Nocardioides. The sequence goes on along the minus strand of CAVYFR010000004.1, from coordinate 165,796 downwards.
ACTTGGACGTGCAGTACATCGAGACGATGTCACTGAAGCTCGACTTAACCATTTTATGCCGGACTATTGGCGTTGTAATCCTCCGCGCGGGCATAACAGACGCATCAACGCCAACCATGTCTGAGTTCAGAGAGGCAAGCGAGCGTGAGAAGTAGCGCATTCAGTAAGTCGGGCCCTGAACCTTGTTTGCTGATTGTGACGACTGAGGCGCAGTCCCTCCGAGCATTCTTGCGGGGACACGTCAACCATGCGCGCAGTAGTGGCTGGCGAGTGGTACTGGTTTGTTCTCCATCCTTGGACCTGGTGCTGCTGGCGGAAGAGTTGCGAGTGGAAATTCATCCAGTACGGATGACGAGATCCATATCTCCAATCCGCGATATTGTGTCAATAGCCAGAATGTGGGCTGGCATCCGCCAATACAAACCCCAAGCTATACATGTCGGAACACCGAAAGCGGGGCTTGTGGGCGGGCTTGCGGCTGTTTTAGCGCGCGTTCCGACCCGACTCTATACTGTGCATGGTCTGCGGCTCGAAACCGCCAGCGGCTTGAGTAAAGTAGTGCTATGGCTTGCGGAAGCCTTATCTTGCCTATGCGCCTCCACGGTGATCGCAGTTAGCGCCTCATTGAATGAAGAGTTGCAAAAACAACGGCTTACGAAACGGGGGATTGTACTAGGCGCTGGCAGCGTGGCAGGCGTAGACGCAACGAGGTTTCGCCCGAATCCCCCTGGTCTCAGACCACCGGTGCTCGCTTCGGTACCAGTCGGGTCGCCCGTCGTAGGATTCGTGGGAAGGCTTGACACCGATAAGGGGCTGGATTTACTTTTCGAAATCTGGCTTAAGGTGCGTCTCGAGGTTCCTGAGGCGCGGCTACTGATCATCGGTGGAGTAGACAGGGGGTTTCAGGTAGGGGAAGTGCTAGGCCGACTACGCCTGGATCCGCACGTGAGTTGGATTGGGCAAGTTCAGGATATGGCGCCGCTATACTCCGCAATGAATGTCCTTGTGCTTCCTACTAAGCGTGAAGGGCTCCCAACGGTAGTACTGGAGGCGGCCGCCTGTGCGGTCCCATCCGTCGTGTCTGACGTTACTGGGGCTAGGGACTCGGTCAAAAGCGGAGAGACGGGCTTCGTTGTGAGGCGAGACGCGCGTCTATTCGCCGAAGCGATCGTCACTCTGCTCGAAGATCAAGATCTGAGAAGTCGAATGGGCTGGGAAGCGCGGGCATGGATGCTTGAGGCGTTTACGCCGCATCGCCTCGAGAAGGAATACCTAAGGATGCTCAACATCGGAAAGAGCAGTCGTGACTCACGCAACGACTAAAGGCGTGCAAACTAACGCGTCCTGGCTCATCGCTGGTAGTGCTGCACTGGCACTGTCTCAGTGGGGAACTTTATCTGTCATAGCAAAGTGGGGCGGAGTAGTGCCGACCGGTGCGTACTCATACGCGCTCGCCCTCTGCGCCCCGATCTACATGCTGGCCAACGTGCAGTTAAGGAATGTCCTTGCCGCAGACGTCGGGCACAAACACTCCTTACGACAATACGTCAATCTGCGCCTTCTGACCACTGGATTCTTTGCCGTCGCGTGCCTTGGACTGTCGCTGATGGCTCCAGATAATGGATGGGTCATCGTTGCGATAATTGCCACTCGATGTGCAGACGCCGCCGTTGATCTAGCCTACGGGCTTCTTCAGCGAACGGAGAGCATGGCTCCTATCGGACTCTCTATGCTCCTGAACGCGGCTGCAAGCTTAAGTGGTCTAATAGTAGGTTTGAATTTATTCAACAGTTTGTCGACGGCGCTTTTCGGCGGGTGTTTGTCGTCCGCGATCACTGGCGTGGTGGTGTGGAAGCTAGCGCGAAAGAACGTTGCCCACACGCATGGCAGGATGAAACCTACCGCAGATCAAGCCGTCCCAACGTCCCAACTTTTGTTCAAAGTGGCGCCATTAGGTGCTGTGATGGCCCTAGTCTCGCTGAATGCAAACATTCCACGATACTTTCTTCAAGAATCGTCAGGTGTTGCTGGCGTGGCGGTATATTCAGCGGCTGTGTATCTGACCGTAGGGGCCTCGATGATACCCACGGCAGTCGGGCACGCGATGACACCTAGAATGGCTAAGGCGTGGATGACCAAGTCAGTCGACGAGGTGCGCAAGTATATCGCTCGCGCGGTCATGGTCAGCGTCGTGGTTGGTGGGACGATAGTTCTCGCTTCGGTCACTGTGGGGCAGGGAGCCATGAAGATTTTGTACTCTGATGAATTCCGGATAGACACTGGGTCATTGATGCTGGTAAGTCTCGCCGGGCTAGTCAGTTACGTTTCAGGGGTATTCGGCTTCGCGCTTACGGCCGCTCACATCTTTGTTCCACAAGTAGGCGCACTAGTATTGGTAGTACTGGTGTCCCTCGCGTGCAGCGCAGCGCTTGTGCCACGCTATGGTCTAGAAGGAGCGTGTTTCACGATGCTTGCGGCTGCAGCAACCGAGGCTTGCCTTCTAGCTGCCATCACGATGCATCGCCTCAAGAACGAGGCGCGTCGCTCGATGAAGGGTCTTGACGTCAGTGCCTGAAGTCGCCGTTTTGCTCCCGGCGGCCCGTGCTGACCGCTACTTGGAGCAGGCGCTAAGTTCCATATTGCTGCAGCGGGACGTCGACCTGGAAATCTTGCTGCTGCTAGACGGGGTCCCGGAAGATCAAGTGCTCCCCTATCTGCTCGAAGATAGGCGCGTGAGGTTGAGCGGCACCGACGGGAGCATCGGTGTCGCGCAGACTCTCAATCGAGGAATCGGCTTGTCAGACTCTGAATTTGTCGCCCGCATGGATGCCGACGACTTGGCGATGCCGAACCGACTCGGAGCTCAGTTGGGGTTTCTTCGGGCAAATTCGCGTGTGGGAGTTTTGGGCACGGGAGCTATCTTGATTGATCACCAGGGGGATGGGATAGGAATACGTAGGCCGTCGGCTTCGCCTTGGGCAGTTAGGAGGAGCCTTTTACTCAGGAATCAATTGATACACCCTTCCGTAATGATGCGTAGGAGCGTTTTACATGCTTCTGGCGGCTACAATCCGGAGCTAGTTAGAGTTGAGGATTACGACTTGTGGCTCCGGATGGCCACATTCACCGATGTTTGCAGCCTGCGTGAGCCCCTCTTGAAGTACAGAGTCCACCCAGATCAGTGGACTAGACAAGCGCCAATCGCCGCAGCGGAGCATGAGGCGCTTCTGTCTTCAAAGCGCCATCTGGCCCGAACCTGCAACTATCCTGCAGTGGTTGCTGACGCATTGGACAGTGCAGCAACTCTAGCGAAAGGTGTTACGTCGTTGTATCGGGCCGTACACCCTGGCTAGGCTGGCGCAAGTGGCCTACGGACCAGATTCCAAGATAACGGGTACTCGACACTGCCCCATCTGAAATCGACCCCAAGTAGCTGGGCGCGTGCCTTGGAAGCGAAAAGGGTCGGCAGGAGAGATTCAGCATTCTATAGTCGCCGGTTCGGATGTCGGAGTTAAATTTGGTGCCGGAGTCTGTGGTGGCGATAAGATACTTAGCGCCGCAGTCGATGATGTTCTTCAACACCGCTGCCCCTTCCTTCAGCGAAAGATGAAAAAGAACTTCACGACAAAGAACGACGTCTCCAGGTGGTAGAGGCTCGGACACTGCGTCTAGGACAATGAAGGTGCGATCTTCGCGGGCATAACGACGCTGATTTTGCTCAACGAGTGACGAGACAACGTCGAGGCCAACGTACTGCACACCTCCTAAGTCGACCTCCGACATCCAGGAAAAGTCACCACAGCCAACGTCTACGAGTGAATTGGCTCCTAGCTCGCGAACTGTTCTCGCAAGCGACGCGCCTAGAAGCGCGGTACTGGCATGGTCGCTGCCGACCCCTGACAAAGACCCCGATGCAGAGGGCTGCCATACGCTTAGGTCGTAAATCGCAGCAAAGGTCTCGGCCCTATTCGGCAGCAGCAAGTGGCGCGTCTCCATCCCCCGAGCGGTGCGCCTTCGCATCATCAGCGCATCTAAGCCGACGCGAACTAAAACGTGGCGAGTGACTTCGCGGATCAGGACGCGCAAGCGTTCAGTCCAGATGGACAGACCCGCCGTGCCAAGCGTAACCTTTTTCATGAGCCGGTCTCCCTTTGGCAGTCCTGCGCTAGCGGCTGTGGTCGGGTCGTCGGTGAGTTGAGACCTCGAAGTGCGCACTTGGTTGCCCAGTACTCCCAAGAACAGTAACAGGCCGCCCAAGCACCAAAAGCACCACAAGCACGGGAAATATGACGAGAATTAAATTTGCGAAACTGTGGCCGACGAGCTGGAAACTCATGACAGCGCACACAGAATATACCGCGGGCGATCGACCGCAGAGCGACTGCAAGCGACGTAGCACGAGGGCATGAGCGATAGCAGCTATAAGGACCCCAACAAGGCCGAAGTTAACTATGCCGTCAACCGTCGCTCCAAAAACGAAGCCCCAATTGATCTCGGCCGGACCGGGGGCGCCTGGATCTATGCCGAGTCGTGGCGCAAAAAAGAATGTGAACCACGTTTCGGAGGAGTAACCCTTGAAAGGCACAAAAGACCGCGGCAGCAAGGCTCCAGCGGTATAGATAAAACCGTCGCCCGCCTTAGGTAGGATCACGGTTCCAATGAGTGGCGACTCCTCGATCGCCGCCCAAAGAGTCCAATTGCGATCCAAGTCCCCAGACAAGAGTTGCTGCAATGATCCGATAGCCCCCGACTCCTGAGCGTATTGACGCTTATATTGCATGCCGTACCAGCCGGCGAATCCGACAGCCCCAACAGCACCAGCGAATAATGGCCAAAGCCTTTCTCTGCGTCGCGAAAAGGCGATGAGGGGGAGTAGAAATAGGAGCAACAGATCGGTCCGTTGTCCACGGGCGACAGCGGTCAGCGCAGCGGCAGCTGCGACAGCCGAGAGAGCGAGAACTCGAGAAGGCCTAAGTCTTTGCCACCTTCGGCACCAATAGTGTACAAAGAGCCCCAAGGGGACTTGCAGGAATATAACAAAGGGGCCCAGAGATGAGAGCCCTGAGCGAACGGCATCTGCGGTGACTGGTCCTTCGGTGCTACCGGTGGTGAGTACGGAACTGGCAGACCAAGTAGCGGCGGCAGCAACAATGACCCAAGTCACGACGACGGGCACTTTCCGTATGGAAAGATCGGCGGAGGGGCGTTGAGAGTTCGCCGCGACCCAATTCCATGGAAAGGCGATCGCGAGCACCGAGAAGGTCACAACGAGTGCAAAGACGCCAAGCCATATGGTTGTCGTTGAGCGCGGCGTATACGCGAAACCAAAGAGGTTGAGAAGCCCTAGGTTCAAGGGGAGCACGTAGTAGGTGCCGAGTCCAAAAAGACTCCAGTCAAACATCGTCAGAGAGCCTCGACGTCTAACGGATCTGAGCCTGATGATGAGCACACAAATCCAACCGGCAGTCAAAGCGACCGTTGCGAGCACTATGTAGCCGCCGTCTGCCTGCGAAGAGCGGCCCGGTAAGCTGCAACCAGTTCGAAGCGAGCCGACTGGCCGTTGTACAGTGATTTCCTAGAGCCACTTGTCGGCGCGCGAGGCTCGGAGCCGCAGTGACCGTCAGAGCGAGCAACTCGTGAAGCCACTCCTCAGGGGGAGCGAGAAGAGAGCAGCGTGTCACAGTTTCGAGGTCTAAGATGGCTTCATCTGGGACCTCGTCTGAAATCAGGCATGCGAGGCCGGCGCACTGTGCTTCGACAAGTGCTAGCCCTAAACCCTCTTCTTTCGAGGGGAATAGAAATATGTCGGCGGACGCCATAATATTCGGTACGTCATCGCGTTCTCCAAGGACATGCACCGTAGGAGGATGACCCATACGAGCAATTCCTTCTTCTATTACGGCTCTATCTGGGCCGTCGCCGACTAAGATGAATCGCAAGTGAGGCACTTGGGATCGGGCAACTTGGGCGATTTGAAGAATTAGCCGCTGGTTTTTCTGGTCACTTAAACGGCCTACATGTACCACCAAAGTGTCCTCAGTGCTGGCGTAGAGTTCCTCTCTGGGCAACGCCTGCGCGTTGACATATTGAGAAAGGTCTGTGCCGACTGGCATTATGGTCCAGTTAAACTCAAGGTTCGATCCGAACAGCGCGCGCCCTGCTGGCATGCTCACGGCCCATTTATGTGTGGCGAGCTTGACCATGGCAAAGCGAGCGATACGAATGAGAACCTTACGCGGCCAAGGCGATTGTTCGTCGAGTCTTGCAGTATTGAGATGGCTGTGTACGATCCGCACCGGAATCCGACAGACCGCGGCGACTGTAATGTGCACGACGCTGAACCAATGCATATGGCAATGCACAATATCGTAGGGGCCATGCCGACGGAGCTCGCGCAGAACCCGCAGGGCATACAAGAGCGGGTTCCGTGAGAATGTAATGACACGCAAGTTCGCGCCCTGCGCAACTGCACTATCCTGCAGGGTCCACGGCCCCGGACCATGCACTAGGAAGTGAGTCTCGTACCCTTGATCGCGGAGCGCCGGAAGGCCCTGCACTAGCCACGTCTCTACTCCAGCGCGACTTAGTCCTCCTACGATGTGAAGGACTTTCACGGAACGAGATGGCATCGAGGTAAATCTACCCGTTGATCATACTGGCGCCCACGGTGACCCCGGTCGCCTCGTCAATCAAGATGAACGAGCCGGTGGTGCGGTTCTTGCTGTATGGATCGCACAACAAAGGAATAGTGGTACGCAAGTGAACCCGGCCTATCTCATTGAGCCCCAGTTCGGTTGTTTGCTGGTCGCGATGCAGGCTATTGACGTCAAGGCGATACTGAATATCTTTGACCAGAGCACGTGCGGTGCGGGTGGTGTGCTTGATGGCGAGCTTCTGGCGCGGACGCAGGGGCTCGTTGGTCATCCAGCAGACCATCGCGTCGATGTCTTGGCTGGGGGTGGGGGCATTGTTGACCCGTGCGATGAGGTCGCCGCGGGAGACGTCGACGTCGTCCTCGAGGCTGACGGTGACGGACATCGGCGGGAAGGCTTCGGTGACCTCGCGGTCGAAGAGCTCGATCTTGGAGATCTTGGACGTCATGCCCGAGGGGAGGACGACGACCTCGTCGCCGGGCTTCAGGACGCCGCCGGCGACCATGCCGCCGTATCCGCGGTAGTCGTGGTGGGCGTCGGACTTCGGCCGGATGACGTATTGCACAGGGAAGCGGACGTCGACGAGGTCGCGGTCGGAGGCGACGTGCACGTGCTCGAGGTGGTGCATCAGCGTGGGGCCGGAGTACCAGTCCATCTTCTCCGAGCGGGTCACGACGTTGTCGCCCTGAAGCGCCGAGATCGGGATGACCTCGAGGTCGGGGATGTTGAGCTTGGTCGCGAACTGGGTGAACTCGGCGTGGATTCTCTCGTAAATCGCTTCGTCGAAGTCGACGAGGTCCATCTTGTTGACGCACAACACCAGGTGGGGGACCCGAAGCAGGGACAGGATGACGGCGTGCCGGCGCGACTGCTCGGTCAGGCCCTGGCGGGCGTCGACGAGGACCAGGCCGAGGTCGGCGGTGGAGGCGCCGGTGACCATGTTGCGGGTGTACTGCACGTGGCCGGGGGTGTCGGCGATGATGAACTTGCGGGCGGGCGTCGCGAAGTAGCGGTAGGCCACGTCGATGGTGATGCCCTGCTCGCGCTCGGAGCGCAAGCCGTCGGTCAGCAGGGCGAGGTCGGTGTAGTCGTAGCCCTTGGACTTCGAGGTCGACTCGACGGCCTCGAGCTGGTCCTCGAAGATCGACTTGGAGTCGAGCAGCAGGCGGCCGATGAGTGTCGACTTGCCGTCGTCGACGGAGCCGGCGGTGGCGAAGCGGAGGAGGTCCATGTCAGTCCTTGAGTCGCGGGGTCTCGACAAGCTCGACCAGCGGACGATGCGGGGTCTCGACAAGCTCGACCAGCGGGGGGTGCGGGGTCTCAACGAGCTCGACCAGCGGGGGGTGCGGGGTCTCGACAAGCTCGACCAACGAACGGCGCTCGACCAGCGTCATCAGAAGTAGCCCTCCTTCTTGCGGTCCTCCATGGCGGCCTCGGAGAAACGGTCGTCGCCGCGGGTGGCGCCGCGCTCGGTGACGCGGGCTACGGCGATCTCGTCGATGATCGCCTCGATGGTGTCGGCGGGGGACTCGATGCATCCGGTGAGGGTGAGGTCGCCGACGGTGCGGAAGCGAACTGTGCGCTCCTCAACGGTCTCGCCGGGGCGGACCGGGTTAAAGTCGCTCTCGCTCAAAAGCATGCCGTCGCGCTCGAAGACGCGGCGCTGGTGGGAGAAGTAGATGTTAGGGATCTCGATGGCCTCACGGCCGATGTAGTGCCAGATGTCGAGCTCGGTCCAATTGGAGAGCGGGAAGATCCGCATGTGCTCGCCGGCGTGGATCCGGCCGTTGTAGAGGCTCCACAGCTCCGGGCGCTGCATCTTGGGGTCCCACTGCCCGAACTCGTCGCGGTGGGAGTAGACCCGCTCTTTGGCTCGCGCCTTCTCCTCGTCGCGGCGGCCGCCCCCGAAGGCGGCGGTGAACCCGTTCTCCGCGATGGCGTGCAGCAGGGTGCCGATCTGCAGGCGGTTGCGGGAGGTCTTGCCATCGTCGACGACGACGCCGTTGGCGATCGCCTCCTCCACGCCGGCGACTACCAGTCGGACGCCGAGTCGGTTCACCCATGAGTCGCGGCAGGCCAGCACTTCAGGAAAGTCATAGCCGGTGTCGACCTGGAGCACGGGGAAGGGGATTTTCGCCGGGTAGAACGCCTTCTCGGCCAGGCGCAGCATGACGATGGAGTCCTTGCCGCCCGAGAACATGAGCACTGGCTTCTCGAACTCGGCCGCCACTTCTCGGAAGATGTGGATCGACTCGGCCTCCAGCTGGTCGAGCTGGCTCAGGCGGTAGTCGGCGTGCGTCTGGGTCATCGATCGGTGCTCATTCGGTCGGCGGGGCCTTGAGGGCGACGGCAGTCCACATCGTAGCCGTGGAGTCCGGTAGCGCCGACAATGGCCGGGGCAGGGCTGACTACTCAGCAGGCGGATACGGCGGTCGACGACGTCCGTAGCGGCTCCGTGGAGGGCGTGACCATGACGTCGACGTCGCCGGGCTGGTCGGGGCCGGTGGTCATCCTCCACGCGATGTCCACCTTCTGCCCGGGCTCCAGCGCGGCCACGAGGGTCACCACGGGCCGACCGCGATCGTCGTCGATCTCGACCTCGTCGAGCTTGCGTGAGCTGAACTCGATGTCGGTGATCGTGCCCCCGATCGGTCCGTAGATCCGGGCGAGCACCAGCTGTGAGCCGGGCTCGGTTCCGGACTGACCGCCCCCGGTGACGTAGTCAGGCAGTCCGCCGACGTCCTCCGGGGCGTCGGAGAGCAGCTGGGCGTCTCCGGTGAGTCTCTGGACGCCGTCCCTGCAGGCGGTCGCGTCGACGGACACGTCGTAGCGGAGGAAGTAGGACATCTTGTCCGCTGCCAGGTCGTTGAGGACGAAGGCGACCTGGGGGTCCTCGAGGCCCGGGTCGTAGTTGGTCACCCCGCTGATGGCAGTCGGTGCCAAGACCTCCTGCTCCGCCGCATCGAACGAGTGGACCCGGATGCGCCCCTCCTGCACGCCCCGGGAAAGACCGCGCAGGAAGGTCTCAGGCTGGGTGACCCCGTCGGTGACGCGTTCGAAGATGGCCTTGGTCGCGCGCTGGAAGAACACGTCCTGGCGCGCCGGGTCCTCGAACCGGAGGTAGACGCCGTGCAGCAGCTCGTCCGCAGCGTTGGTCGAGTCGAGGCTCACCCCGTCGACGACCACAGGACCTGTTGCCTCGAGCAGGTAGGACAGTGCGACCGGATCGATCGAGAGCACGTCGTCGACGGTCTCCGGGAACCGCTGTTCCCAGCGGGCCTTGACAATGGCGGCGGTCCGCGAGAAGTCCGGGGTCATGGTCGCGTTGACGAAGAACCTGCCGAGCACCTCGCCGTAGATGGCCTCCTCGGCCCCGACGAAGGGGACAGCGGGAGCATCCAAAATCTCGAAGGAACCTCCCGACGCCTGGCGGGCGAGGTCGATCCGTCCGTCGGTGGCGGTGACGAGGGCGGTGGCACCGACGAGACCGCCGCCGCCGCGGATCTCGGCGTTGCTCTGGAAGACCAACACGTGACTGCGCGGGCCTTCGCTGCCGAGCATCGCGGGGAGCACCTCGAGTGCGGTGTCCGCCGCGTCGAGGGCGATCACGACCTCCGACACCTGGTCGGACAGCTCGACATACTTCTCGGCCAGCGGCCCGACGAAGTCGCGTGGGTCGTGGGCATCCAGCTCGCGCTCCGCGTCTGCGAAGGCCCTCAGGCCATCACTCACGACGGGTCCCAATGCGACCACGCGGTCGACGTCGACCCTTCCGGACCGAGGTGCGAGCGACTCCAGGTCCTGGGCGGTGGAGCTCAGCGGAGGAATTCCGTCCTCGGCCAGGTCGGCCAGGACTGTGCTGACCTTCCGTACGCCATCGGCGTCGTCACCCACCACGGGGAGCCGAGCCATGAGCCCCCAGGTGACACCTCCTGTGGTGTCGGCGGCCGAGCTGCTCCCTTCCTCAAACCGCGCTAGAGCCGACGCGACGGCCTCGTCGTCTCCTGCGGTGGCCGCGGCTCGCAGGTCGACCGCGGCATCGGCCGCCGTGCGCAGCCCGCTGTTGACCTTCCACGCCTGGTAGCCCATCCACACCGCTGCGACGAGAAGGACGACGGCAAGGCTCGACAGCGACCAGCGGACGATCTTCCAGGGGCTCGGCGGCACGCAGGGAGCGTACCTGGCGTGAAATGCACTGAGGCCCGGACCTAAGTCCGGGCCGCAGTAGGGTGAAGATGTCAGGCGATGCGGATGACCACCGAGTCCCGATCGTTCTCGAAGGGGTCGGTGTCGTCGGCGATGAACTTGGCGATCAGCGCGTAGGAGCCGTCGTCGTGGATTCCGACCTTGGTGAAGCGGAAGGTCTGCTTGCCGCCGGAGTACGCGAAGGTCTCGGAGGTGTAGGTGCGCTCTCCACCGTTGGTGCGCTTCTTGAGGATGAGCTTGATGCGGCCGTCAGGACGGGCGTTTCCGTTCGTGTTGACGTTGAGGGTGACGTTGAACGCGTTGCCCTCCTCGACGACGGCGAACGCGCGGGACGACGGACGCTGGCCCAGCGAGCCGACGCTCTGGATGTTGACGTTGGTGTCGGCGCACCCCGGGTAGTTGGGCTCGTCGCACGGGCCGGCGGTGGCCGAGCTACCGGTGGAAGCGACCAGGCCGGCCGCCATCATGACGGCCGCGAAGAGGCCGGAAATAATCTTTTTCATGGTCTGCAGGTCTCCCGATGGCATAAATCCATGCCGGTAGATGGTCAGTACGTGCGACAGCCTAACCACAACGTTGGTCCTCGACCTAACGGTTGAGGGTTATCCCACCCTTTTGGAGGGACGAATGGGCTGGAGAAGTTTGCGCCACGAGACATGCCGGGTCTCAGGAGCTCACGATGCCGAGCAGGGTCCGAGTCTCGTCAGGGGTCATAGGTCGGCGCTGAGCCAGACGGCCAGGTCGACGGCGCGTCTGCACGAGTTCCGTGTTGTGCTGAACCGCAACTCCCGCGTCGAAGCGTCAGCACGTCCTCCATGCCGACGCGGAGATGTCCACCCTTGGAGAGGGCCGTCATACGCGACCGGAAGGGTGCTGCGTCCGATGCCGGTGGCCGACCACGAGGTGACCTGGGCCGGCAGAGCGGCTGACGCCGGCCACGAGGGCGTCGGCCGTGCCGGGCATGCCCACCGGGGACGCCCAGGACGAAGTCGCAGTGCACGCTGACCGCCGATGGGGGAGGCCGTAGGTAGCTCAGCAGGCGACCCAACGCGTCGACGTGGCCGAGGTCGAACAGCTCGAACTCCGGCACGACCCGGCGCTCCTGGCTCTGCTGGTAGAGATCGCAGATGAACGGCCACGGGTTGCTGAAGACGTCGTCACCGAAGTTGACGGTGCCCATCGTCAGGCTGCAGGAGTCCGGCTGGGCGTCGAGCACCTTCAAGCGGGCCTCGAGGGGGTCGTGCACCGACCCGCCGGTCGAGAGCTGCACGACCAAGTCCGTGCTCTCCCGCAGGGCGGCGACGGTCTCAGCCAGCAGGCTCGGGTCGAGCGTCGGCCGGTGCTCCGCGTCGCGGACGTGCACGTGGATCATGGCTGCCCCGGCGGCCGCGCACGTCTGTGCGGTCTCCACCAGCTCCTCGAGGGTCGTGGGCAGCTGGGGGCAGTCGTGCTTGCTGGTCTCCGCACCCGTGGGCGCCACCGTGATCAGCAGCGCTTCGGGGGGAACGCTGGGCTCTGCGGCATGTGCTCGATGCTCGCAGAGCGCACTCGGACGTCGTCACGGGCGCTCCGCGCGGCGTACGGCACGGAAGGCGCTATCGCTACGCTGCCCCCGTGCGGCTGTCCGTGATCGGGTGTGGCTACCTCGGGGCCGTCCACGCGGCCTGCATGGCGCGGCTGGGGCACGAGGTCGTCGGCGTCGACATCCTCCCTGAGCAGGTCAGCGCCCTCGCGGCCGGCCGGGCCCCCTTCCACGAGCCGGGCCTCGACGACCTCCTCGCCGAGACCCTGGCCACCGGGACGACTCGAGTTCACGACCGACGCGTCGCGGGCGCGGGGGGCGCGGTTGCACTTCGTCTGCGTCGGGCACGCCGCAGAAGCACGGTGAGAACGCCGCTGACCTCACCTACGTGCGGAGCGCTGTCGACGCCCTGCTGCCGCTGCTGGCGCCCGGCGACGTGGTCGTCGGCAAGTCGACGGTCCCGGTCGGGACCGCGGAGCGCTTGGCGACGGCGATCGAGCAAGCCCAGCCCGGGGCGACCTGGCTGTGGAACCCCGAGTTCCTGCGGGAAGGGTTCGCGATCCAGGACACCCTGCGACCCGACCGGTTCGTCTACGGCCGCGAGGAGACCGACGCGGGGCGAGCCGCCGTGGCCCTGCTCGACGAGGTCTACGCCGAGGCGCTGGCCGCCGGCACGCCGCGGATCGAGACCGATCTCGCCACCGCCCAGCTGGTCAAGGTCGCGGCCAACTCGTTCCTGGCCACCAAGATCTCCTTCATCAACGCGATGGCCGAGCTGTGCGAGGCCACCGGCGCCGACGTCGTCCAGCTCGCCGACGCGATCGGGCACGACGCGCGGATCGGCCGTCGCTTCCTCAACGCCGGCGTCGGCTTCGGCGGTGGCTGCCTGCCCAAGGACATCCGGGCCTTCATGGCGCGGGCGGGCGAGCTCGGGGTGGACCAGGCCCTGAGCTTCCTCCGCGAGGTCGACGCGATCAACATGCGCCGTCGGGTGCGGATGGTCGACCTGGCCCGCGAGGTGTGCGGCGGCTCCATCGTGGGGCGCAGGGTCGCCGTCCTCGGGGCCGCCTTCAAGCCCGACAGCGACGACGTCCGTGACTCACCGGCCCTCAGCGTGGCCGCGCAGATGCAGCTGCAGGGAGCCGACGTGGTCGTCACCGACCCGAAGGCCGTCGCCAACGCCGCGCGCAGGTGGCCGGACCTCGCCTTCGCCGAGACGCCGCAGGAGGCGGTCGACGGGGCCGAGGTGGTGCTGCTGCTGACCGAGTGGCCGGAGTACGTCGACCCTCGACCCGGTCGCGCTGCGCGGCGCTGTCGCCGAGCCGCGCATCATCGACGGCCGCAACTGTCTCGACCCGGCCCAGTGGCGGGCGGCGGGGTGGACCTACCGGGCGCTCGGACGCCCCTGAGCCGACCGGGGTCGCTGACGCCTCGCGTCGGGGTCGCGGATCTCGCTGGATCGCCATTGCCTCGGCCCCGCCAGCGCGTCAGGCGGGGACGCTGCCGACGGCCACCGTGCCATCGCCCGTGACCGCTGACCGCACCGTCGTCGTGGGCGACGAAGAGCGACTCACCGCTGACGCAGCGTGGATCGACCCGGTGCTGGAGGAGACCTCGACCGTGCCTTCGACCACGAGCAGCAGCCGCGGTCCGGTGCCGGGGATGCGTCGCAGCGGCGCCTGTGCCGACGGTCAGCGCGAACTCGGCGACCGGCGGCTCGATGCAGACGAAGGCTGCGGTCCGCTCGGTCGGGTCCCAGCGCGGTGGGGGGATGGGTGTGAAGTTGGTGATGTGCAGCAGCTCGTCGACGTCGACGTGCTTGGGGGTCAGGCCCGCGCGCAGCACGTTGTCGGAGGAGGCCATGATCTCGACGCCGAACCCGGAGGCGTAGGCGTGGATGACGCCGGCGTTGACGAACATCGCCTCGCCCGGCGCGAGGACCACGTGGTTGAGCAGCAGCGTCACCAGGATGCCGGGGTCGCGCGGGTAGGTGCGGCGCCAGTCGGCTCGGCCTGCTCGAAGACCCGCACGGCCTCGCGGTTGACCCGACGTGGGTCGCGGCGCGACCGGTGGTCGGTTCTCCTCCCGCCGGCAGCGCGACTCGGCGTGCTTCGCGGCCAGGGCGACGTCGTGCAGCAGCCGCTCGAGCGGGCGGCCGGAGAGGGCGAAAATGTCGATGACCACGCTGCGCAACGTCTGGAAGGCGGGGCCGGACTCGAGCCGTTCGGCGACTTCGTCGGCCCACGGGAGCCGCAGCAGACCGAGGATCTCCACGGTCCGGTCGATCTCGCGGAAGCCCAGCCATGCCCTCGAAGCGGGTCAGGGCGTAGATGCAGCTCGGGCTTGTGCCACGGGTCCTTGTAGTTGCGATCCGGAGCGTCGACCGGGACGTCCTCGTGGTTCTCGCGGGAGTGCCCGATGCGGGCGCGCTCGCTGCTCGGGTGGACCTGGAGCGACAGCGGCTGGTCGACGGCGAGCACCTTCATCAGGAAGGGCAGTCGATCTCCGAAGATGTCGCAGACCCGCCCGCCGAGCATCTCGAGAGGGGCGTCGATGATCGCCTCGTTCAAGGGCGTCCCGTCCGCGATCGAGGATGGGTGCAGGTCGTGCGCGCCGATCCACAGTTCGGCCTCAGGTCGCCCGCTCGGGTTCCGCATCAGGAACTCGGAGAGGTGGGTGCGTCGATCCCCAGGCGTAGTCGCGCACCGAGTTGGTCAGGAGGTGCACCGACTAGCGCTCCCGGCGACGATGGGAGGAGTGCGGGTCGTCGAGCTCGGCGACCGTCGGGGCCCCGAACATGGGCAGGCCCTGCTCCTTGCGGAGCACCCCCCAGATCAGCGGCACCAGGACGAGCATCGCCAGCCCGATGCCGGCGATCAGCATCGGGTGGGTCTCCTCGGCGCCCAGCGGCGCCCAGCCCGACTTGTCGAGCAGGGCGACGCCCGGACATGGTCAGCACCACCACGATCCCGCGGCGGATGACCGACTGGGGGACCCGCGGGGCCAGCTGGCTGCCGATGATGGTGCCCGGGACCGACCCGATGAGCAACGGGATGAGGATCGAGAAGTCCAACCGTGGATCGCGATGTTGGAGATCGCCGCGGCCAGCACCAGGGGGACCGCCTGGACCAGGTCGGTGCCGACCAGCTTCACTGCCGTGAGGCCGGGGTAGAGCATGAGCAGACCGATCATGATGATCGGAGCCGGAGCCGACGCTGGTGATGCCGACCAGCAGACCGCCCAGAGCGCCGATCAGCAGGGTCGGGAGCACGCGGACCGTGGGGTTCGGGTCCCCGCTGGCGCCGCCGGCCCGGACGCGGCGGAGGTTGACGTAGAGCCGTACGGCGTACGTCGCAGCGGCGAAGAGCAGGGCGAAGCCGATGGCGGTCTTGAGGACCGAGTCGATGTCGTCGGGGTCGGTGAAGACCTTGACCAGCACCGGACCCGAGCAGGGCCGTGGGCACCGAGCCGATGATCAGCCACTTCGCGAGCGGCAGGTGGGGCGAACCCTCTCGAGCGTGCACCACGGCGCCGCCGGACTTGTAGACCGCCGCCGCCGTCGAGGTCGGCGGTGACGACGGTGGCGGCGTCGCCCACCCCGAGGAAGATCAACGCCGGCGTCATCAGCGCACCGCCGCCCATCCCGGTGAGGCCGACCACGATGCCGACCAGGAAGCCGGCGGCCAGGATCGAGAAGAAGGCGGTCGTGATGAGGTCGTCCACGCTCAGATCCTCCCTGGTCCGGTCAGGGCAGGGACGACGACGCGCAGCAGGTCGTCGATCTGACGTGCGCACGTCTCGGCCGCCTCGGCGCCGCGGGCGTAGGGGTCGAGGACGTCGAGCCGGATCTCGTCGGCGCCTCGGCGCTCGCTGACGAGCCGGACGAGGTCGCGTCCCGGCGGGATGGTCCTCGGGCAGGCTGCGGACCGCCTCGGCGAACTGACCCAGGGTGAAGACCGTGCGGAACTGGCCCGGGCAGGTCCTCGAGGATGCGCCGTCGATGCGCTGACTCCGCGGTCAGGACGAGGTCGGCCTCACGCACCAGATCGGGGGTCAGGGGACGGCTCGCGAAGGCGTCGGACGAGTGGCCGCGGGTCGCGAGGGCGCCGCCCATCACCGCGTCCATCGGGTGCTCGACGGAAGCCGTGGGTGCCGGCGCTGGTGAACTCGATCGTCCGCGGCGGCGCCCGCCAGCCGCGGGCTGTCAGCTCCATATAGGGGGAGCGGCAGATGTTGGCGGTGCAGACGAAGAGGACGTGGAGGGGACGGTGGTCGGTCGGGTCACCTGGTTTCGTGACGGTTGCTAGCGCAACCTCCTCAACCACCGACTGTCCGGGCGCTGGCGCAACCTCCTCAATCACCGGCCGCACGTTAGTTGAGGAAGGCGCGCTAGCGCCTGTCTCGTGACCCGCGTCCGGCTCGCCGGGTTTCGAGACGGTTGCTAGCGCAACCTCCTCAACCACCGAAAGTTCTGGCGCAACCTTTTCCACCACCGGCGTCTCGAAACCCCTCAAGTCGAGGTAGCCGGCGTCGGCGAGGGCGGCGATGACGTCGTTGAGGGCTTCCTCGATGGTCCTGCCCGTGGTGTCGACGCGGACGTCGGCGTCCTGGGGCTCCTCGTACGGCGATGAAATTCCTGTGAACTCTGGGATCTCGCCGCGGCGGGCCTTGACGTATAGGCCCTTGCGGTCGCGTCGCTCGCACTCCTCCAGCGGAGTGGCGACGTGGACGAGGAAGAAGGCGCCGCGGGCGGACTCCACCATCTCGCGGACCTGCTGGCGGGTCTGGTCGAAGGGAGCGATCGGGCTGCAGACTGCGACGCCGCCGTGGCGTGTGATCTCGGCCGCCACCCACCCGATCCGTCGAATGTTGGTCTCACGGTCCTCCTTGGAGAAGGTGAGGCCGGCGGACAAGTGCCGGCGGACGACGTCGCCGTCGAGGCTGGTGACGCTGCGTCCGCCCTGCTCCAGCAGTCGGTCCATCACGGCCCGGGCCAGCGTGGACTTGCCACTCCCTGAGAGTCCGGTGAAGAACAGCACCAGACCCTGGCGGTCGGGGCCGGGCCGCTCCTGCTCGAGGATCTCCGACAGCTCGGCGACGTAGTCGGAGTCGTCGTCCGCGAGCCCTAGGACGGGGTCGTCACCGGCGTAGGCGGCCACGACCGCGGCCCCTAGGGCGTGATCGACCTCGGGGTCGTCGTGTGAGGCGAGGGGAACGGCGACCACGGCCGCGTCGAGGGGGGACGCCAGGGCCAGGCAGGCTCGGATTAGCCCCACCGGCGAGAGCTCCGGGGTGCCGTGACCCACCAGCGCCAGCAGGACCACGGGTCCGGCGGAGGCCACCCGGTCGAGCTGATCGACGGTGAGGGCATCGGTCACCGGGACGAACGTCCGGCCGGCGTAATGCTCCCGGACCTGCTCGGGACCGAGGTAGAGCCGGCGGAACGGTCCGAACTGGGGATGGGTCAGGGACCGAACCTTCCCGGTCGCCACCTCGACCCGGGCCAGCGGCAGGCCCTCGGGGTCGACCAGCTCGACCTCGTCCCCCGCGTCGTCCGGCAGGTCGAGGGTGACCGGGCTGCTTGCCTCGTTGAAGGCCATGATCGGTGCCAGGGCCCCGGAGACGAGCAGCTCGAGGTCGTCGAGCTCGCGCGGGCTCGGGCACAGCTGCAGCACGGGCGTCATCCTGCCAGCCTTCCTCGCACTAGCCTCCAGAGCGTGGCCACCTCTGCACCTGTCGTCGCCGAGATCGTCCGGTCAGGGTTCGTGGAGGGCCATCACTATGGCTCGGTCGTGGCACTGCACGCCTCGGGGGAGATCGCGTGGTCCGTGGGTGACGTGGCCTCGCCGATCCTGCCCCGGTCGTGCAACAAGCCGCTGCAGGCACTCGCCATGGTGCGTCTGGGCCTCGACCTTCCCGACGACCTCCTTGCCCTGGCCTGCGCGTCACACTCAGGAGAGGACTTTCACCTCGACGGGGTCCGGCGAATCCTCTCCGGCGCGGGTCTGAACGAGACTGCGCTTCAGACGCCACCCGACCACCCGCTGGACGACGCGGCCCGCGAGGAGGCTATCCGCCGGGGCCGGGGCCGGGACGCGGTCACGATGAACTGCTCGGGCAAACACGCCGCGATGCTCGCGACGTGCGTCGTCAATGGCTGGGACGTGGGCACCTACCGCCACCCCGACCATCCGTTGCAGCAGGCAATCGCAGTGACCTTCGCCGAGTGCACCGGGGAGGAGATCGCCGCCGTCGCCGTGGACGGCTGCGGAGCACCGCTGCTGTCGACGTCGCTGACGGGTCTGGCTAGGGCCTTCCGACTGCTGGCGGTCGCGGATGCGGGGCCCGAGCGGCGGGTGGCTGACGCGATCCGGCGACATCCGGCCTTCGTCTCCGGGACCCGCCGAGACGAAAAGGTTCTCCTCGAGGCCGTGCCCGGGGCCATCGGGAAGGCTGGCGCGGAGTCTTGTTATGCCGTCGCCCTGGTCGACGGACGAGCCTTCGCGCTGAAGACTGATGACGGCGCGCCGCGTGCGCGCCCGGCCGTGATGGCCGAGGCCCTCCGCCGGGCCGGCATTGACGTGGAGCCGGGCGTCGACGGCGCCGCTGTGGCCCGGACCGGGGTGGTGGAGCTGATGGGCGGAGGCGTGCCAGTCGGTCGAATTCGTCCCTGCTTCTGACGAGTTGCTTGCTGAGTTTGCGATTTGCTTGCTCTTGCTAGCACAATGTCGGGCGTGGCGAAGGGAAAGGTCGGCAAGACCGTCGAGTCCCTTGGTGACTACCTCAAGGAGCAGCGCGTCGCGGCGCGGCTCTCCTTGCGGCAGCTCGCCGAGCAGGCCGGCGTCTCCAACCCCTACCTGAGCCAGATCGAGCGTGGTCTGCGCAAGCCCTCAGCTGAAGTGCTGCAGCAGATCGCGAAGGCGCTGAGGATCTCCGCGGAGCAGCTCTACATCCGAGCCGGGATCGTCAGCACCGAGGTCGACGCCGTGGGATCGGTTGAGCTGGCCGTCCTGTCCGACGTCGGGCTCACTGAGCGGCAGAAGCAGTCGCTTCTCGATGTCTACTCGTCGTTCCTCGCGCTCAACGACCCCGTGTCCGCGGCGCCCACCGACGACGAGCCACGCGCCACATCCCAACCCAAGGAGTGACCCCCATGGCCAAGGCCACCTTCCCGAAGATCGAGCTCAAGCGCATCGAGCTGTCCAAGATCGAGCTGCCCCAGGTCGCGGCACGCCCCGTTTACGCCGGTGTCGGCGTCACCGACCTGGCTGTCGAGGTCGTCCGCGACTACGTGGCCGACGTCTCCAAGCGCTTCGTCGCGCTGCAACACAACGTCGCCGAGATCGACCTCGAGCCGCGGGCGCTGCGGACCCAGGCCCGCGCCCAGGCGAGCACGCTCCGCAAGGACGCCCAGGCCCTGCCGGCCAAGGTGCAGAAGCTGGTCGACGACAACTTCGCCTCGGTGAGCGACACCTACGAGGACCTCGCCACGCGTGGGGAGACCCTTGTCGCCCGGATTCGTCGTCAGGAGACGACCAAGGCAGCACGGGCCTCGGCCAGGAGCACCACCGCCCGGGCCAAGGCGACGACCACTACCGCGAAGAAGACGACCAAGGCGTCGGCCAAGCGCACGACGACCTCGGCCAAGGCCACGAAGACCTCGGCGAAGAACACGGCCACGAAGGCCGCGGGCGCAACCAAGGCCGCCGCTGCCGAGGTCGGCGACTGACGTAGTCCGGAGCTCGACGCAAGCTGCCAGGTAGTGAAGCGAGAGGCCCTCGGAGCAACGGCTCCGGGGGCCTCTCGCTGCCCGTGGGGGGAGCGATCGGGGCCGGCTTCTATGATGAGCCCAGCTCGAGGGACGGAGACAGATGGAACTGCGCGACTACCTGCGCATCGTGCGGCGCCGCTGGATGGTCATCGTGCTCACGGTGCTCCTCACGGTCGGCGCCGCCGCCCTTTTGACGTTCACGGCCACACCGCAGTACGCCTCCTCGGCCCGTCTCTTTGTCTCCACCGCCCAGGGGAACACTTCGGAGGCCTACCAAGGCGGGCTGTTCTCGGCTGAGCGGGTCACGTCCTACGCCGACCTGCTCTCCAGCCGCCAGCTCGCCGCCACAGTCGCCAACGACCTGGGAGGAGACGTCGAGCCGGAGGCTCTCTCCGGGCGGGTCACCGCCGAGGTCGTCCCCGAGACGGTGATCCTGGAGCTGACCGCGCAGGATGCCGATCCTGCTGAGGCCCAGCTGCTGGCCCAGACCTACGCCGAGGCGATGGTCGACCTCGTTCGCGAGCTGGAGACTCCTCCCGGTCAGACGGTCGCGCCCATCAAGGCAACCATCGTCGACCCCGCGTCCCGAGCAACGATGCCGGTCTCGCCTCAGCCGGTCCGCAATCTCGGGCTCGGGCTGGTCCTCGGCTTGCTGCTGGGGGTCGGGCTGGCGGTCGTGCGGGAACTCTTGGACACCTCGATCACGAGCCCGGGTGATGTCGGTGAGGCAACCGAGGCCCCGCTGATGGGCAACATCGCCTATGACCAGGGGGCACGTTCTCAGCCCCTGGTCACCTCGCTGGACTCGCACGCCCCCCGGGTCGAGGCCTTCCGGGTCCTGCGCACGAACCTGCAGTTCGTCGACGTGGACGTGGCCAACAAGGTCTTCGTGGTGACCTCAGCCCTGCCTGGCGAGGGCAAGACCACAACAGCGGTCAACCTGGCTCTGACGCTGGCCCAGACCGGCACTCAGACGCTACTCATGGAATGTGACTTGCGTCGGCCCAAGGCTCTAGAGCTTCTCGGGCTCGACAATGCGGTGGGCCTGACGACCGTGCTGGTCGGCAAGGTGGATCTCGACGACGTCATCCAGGTCGAAGGCGACTCCGGGTTGCATCTCCTCGGCAGCGGCGCCGTTCCTCCAAACCCGGCGGAGCTCCTCCAGTCCAACGCCATGGACGAGCTGCTCAAAGAAGTCCGGGATCGGTATGAGTACGTCATCATCGACGCTCCGCCTCTCCTTCCGGTCACCGACGCTGCCCTGCTCACCGCTCAATCCGACGGCTCCCTGCTGGTGGTCCGCCACGGGAAGACCACCAAGGACCAGCTCGAGCAGGCCGTCGACCGGCTGCGTCAGGTCGACGCCGAGCCCATCGGCGTCGTTATGAACATGACCCCCGCCAAGGGGCGACGGTCCGGTTACGGCTACGGCTACGGCTACGGCTACGCGCCGCAACAGACCGAGAAGCAGAACAAGGGACCCGGCGCGCGAGGTCAGCGCCGGGCTACGCCAGGCTGACGCCCAGGTGGACCTCCTCGTGGTCGAGGGCTGGGTCGGACTCGTGGTCGCCTTCGCCCTCCTTGCCGTGAAGATCTTCGCGTTCGTGAGCTGTCTGACCTTCCCGGCCCCGGCCTACGTGGCTGCCGGCAAGATGACGAAGCCAGCCTGGTCGCTCATCCTCGGGCTGGCCATGGTGCTCCAGTTGCTGCCCATCGGCTTCCTCAACATCGCCTTCACCATCGCGGCGTTCGTGTACCTCGCCGATGTACGCCCTGCGCTGGCCGGTCTGCGGAGACGATGACGAGCTGCGGCTACGCCCCGCCGGTGGGTGCGAGGACCTCCTAGGCCTTCCGCTCAGGCGACTGACGGGGTGGGCTGCCTAACCACTGTCCATTCGGCGGCAACGATCGTCGTTAGTATTCTGACCGCCGCCCCTCGGGATGCCCAGTTTGGGCACTCGCAGCGGTCCATCATCACTCAGGTCGACCGACCAACCCATCGGAGCCATGATTATGAGCGACTTGGTCCACCGACTGCGCAGGCATCGCCGCCTCCTCTCGCTGACTATCGACGTCCTCGCCTGGTGGGTGTCCTTCGCGATCTTCGCCTGGCTTCGCTTCGACGTTGCGGCTGACGACGTCCCCTGGCTGCACGTGACGGCCGTAGGAGTCTTGACCGGAGTCGTGTACGCCCTGCTGGCATCCGCAGTGCGCTTGCACCAAGGGCGGGCAAGGGTTGGAAGCCTCGAGGAGATGCTTCTTCTCGGAAGCATCGTTGCGGTCGCAGGTGGTCTGATCTTTGTGGCGAACCTGATCTACGTGTGGGTGCCTCGGAGTGTTCCTGCCGGTGCAACCGTGCTCA
Source organism: uncultured Actinomycetota bacterium (assembly GCA_963767915.1). Classification (GTDB taxonomy): domain Bacteria; phylum Actinomycetota; class Actinomycetes; order Propionibacteriales; family Nocardioidaceae; genus Nocardioides. The sequence goes on along the minus strand of CAVYFR010000004.1, from coordinate 143,282 downwards.
CGCTAGTGATCGTTGCCTGGGGTAGGGCCATGTGGCGACGGATGCAGGAGCTCGATGACGAGCGGCTGCGCCATGAAGGGTCGATTCACGTCCTGATCGTGGGGGCCGGCGAAGCCGGTCGCGAGCTCCTCGGCTCGATGCTGCGTGATCCGCTCCAGCAGTACCGACCGGTCGGCTTCATCGATGACGATCCGCTCAAGCGCCACATGCGGATCCGGCGAGTGCCGGTGCTGGGAACGACTGCGCAGCTGTCTCACCTGGCGCGGTCGATAAACGTGCAGACGGTCGTCCTGGCACTGCCCAGCGCGTCTGCGGACGTGATCGCCCGGCTTCGTACCACTGCGGTCGAGGCCGGACTCTCGGTCAAAGTGCTGCCGGCGAGCACGCAACTGCTCAGCGACAATGTCGGGATCCGAGATCTCAGGGACATCAACCTCACCGATGTGCTCGGCCGGCACCAGCTCGACACAGACATCGAGGCGATCGCATCCTACCTCAAGGGTCGAAGGATTTTGGTGACTGGGGCAGGAGGATCCATCGGATCCGAGCTCTGTCGTCAGATCGATCGCTTCGGACCTTCGGAGCTGATCCTGCTCGACCGGGACGAGTCAGCGCTGCACTCGGTGCAGCTGTCCCTCCGAGGACACGCGCTTCTCGACACCGATGATGTCGTGCTGTGTGACATTCGGGATGAGGAGGCTGTCCGCGCAATCTTCGCCAGCCGCCGACCCGAGGTCGTCTTCCATGCCGCTGCCCTCAAGCATCTTCCGATGCTCGAGCAGTATCCGAATGAGGCGGTCAAGACGAACGTGATCGGCACCCGCATCGTCCTCGACGCCGCCGACTTCATCGGTGTGGACAGGTTCGTCAACATCTCGACTGACAAGGCCGCCAACCCTTCCAGCGTGCTGGGCTACAGCAAGCGCGTTGCGGAGCAGCTCACGGCGTCTCGTGCCGAGACTGCCGCTGGGGTGTTCTTGTCGGTCCGGTTCGGAAACGTCCTGGGCAGTCGAGGGTCTGTGTTGGCCTCCTTCGCCAAGCAGATCGCTGCCGGCGGTCCGATCACGGTGACCGACCCGGATGTGACGCGCTACTTCATGACCATCGAGGAGGCCTGTCAGCTGGTCATCCAGGCAGCCGCCATCGGCGCACCGGGAGAGGCGCTCGTGCTCGACATGGGCGAGCCCATCCGCATCGTCGACGTCGCGAACCAGCTCATCGAGCAGTCGGGGACACCGTGCGCCATCGCCTTCACCGGCTTGCGACCCGGCGAGAAGCTCCACGAGGAGCTGTTCGGCGACGGTGAGCCATCGCATTCACGGCGGGTCCACCCCATGGTCTCCCATGTGCCCGTGCCCACCGTCACCGATGAGGAGATCGCAGCGCTACCCGTGACCGGGGACAAGGACCTGATCCGCAGGTCGCTGGCTCAGCTCTGCATGCGCCCAGTGCCCGCTGCGCAGCGCCCCTACACCCCGGCTACGTAGCGACGCAGAGCCGGCAGTGCGTCCGCCGGCTCGAATCCCGTCGCCCTGAGCTTGCGGAGGACGAGTGTGCTGTGGGGTGGTCGAGGGGCAGCTGAACGACCGTCCAGGTAGCCTCCGGTGTCAACGCGTGCAGGCTCGTCGTTGCGGCCGTGCAGGCGGAACACCTCGGCAGCAATGTCAGCCCACGACATCGGGGGGCCGGAGTTGCTGACGTTGTAGGTGCCGGCCGGCGCCCTAACGTCGAGTAGGTGGCTCACCGCCCGGGCCAGTTCGTCTGCGAAGGTGAGCCGACCGATCTGGTCCTCGACGACCCTCGGAAGGTCTTCACGTTCCGCAAGCCTCTGCATGGTCCGCACGAAGTTGTGCCCCTCCCCGACCACCCACGACGTCCTGAGGATGTAGTGGGCAGGCGCAGCAGCGACCGCGAGGTCACCGGCAGCCTTGGTCTGGCCGTAGACACCCAGCGGCGTGAACGGCTCGTCCTCGTTGTGCCTGGTGACGGTGCCGTCAAAGACGTAGTCGCTGGAGATATGTACGAGCGTGCAGCCGTGCCTGCTCGCCAGACGTGCGAGATGGGCGGGTCCGGCGGCGTTCACCGCCCAGGCACGCGCGCGTCCGCTTGGCGTCTCTGCTGCGTCGACGTCGGTGTAGCCAGCGGCATTGAGGATCACGTCGTGGTCTCGCCATGGCCATGCCTCGAGTGCCTTCCGATCGGCCAGGTCCAGCCGCGTGCGGTCGACGCCCAACGCCTGCGGGAACTCCTTCGTCAGCGCGCTTCCCACTTGTCCGCCGGCGCCCAGGATCAACGGACGACGACCAGAGAAGGGCGACACCTGCGCCAATGTCGGGTTCAAGCGATCCTTGGGCGATACCTCGGCGGAGGTCAGGTCGATCGGCCACTCGATGGCGAGCGACGGGTCATCCAGGGCAACGGCGACGTATGCGGCATCAGCGCGCCAGTGATCGTTGACCAGGTAGGTGTAAGCCGTGGCGTCCTCGAGTGTCTGGTAGGCGTTCCCGACCCCTTGAGGCACGAACACGCTGACCGTGGGGTCCAGTTCGAGCTCGACCGCCGTGCCGAACGTCGCTCCAGCCCGAAGGTCCACCCACACTCCGTGTGCGCGCCCCGAGGCCAGGGAGACGAGCTTGTCCCATGGCTCGGCGTGGATCCCGCGCGTGCTGCCGCGGCGTTCGTTGAAGGCCACGTTGTGCTGAACCGGTCCAAAGTCCGGCAGTCCGGATGCCACCATGCGCGCGCGTTGCCAGTTCTCCTTGAACCATCCACGATCATCCGCGTGGACCTTGAGCCTGATGACGAGCAGGCCAGGGATGGCAGTTGTCTCGACCCCGTGGGCGATCACTGGCCCCGAACGGCGTAGGCCGCCTCCACCGCGTCCTTGTGTGGTCGCCACCACTGCTCGTTGTCTATGTACCAGTTGATGGTCTCCACCAGGCCGTGGTCGAAGTCGCTGTAGACCGGTCGCCATCCCAGCTCCTCGCGGAGCTTGGTGGCGTCGATCGCGTAGCGCAGGTCGTGCCCCGCGCGGTCCGCGACCAGGTCGTAGTCGTCGGCTGGACGGCCGAAATGCTCGAGGATCCGACCCACGATCGTGAGGTTGTCACGCTCCCCGTCGGCGCCGACGAGGTAGGTCTCGCCGATGCATCCGCGCGTCAGGATGATGAGCACCGCCGACGAATGGTCGGACACGTGGATCCAGTCGCGGACGTTGCGTCCGTTTCCGTAGACGCGGGGGCGGCGGCCCTCGATCACGTTGGTTATCTGGCGGGGGATGAACTTCTCCACGTGTTGCCACGGACCATAGTTGTTCGAGCAGTTGCTGATGGTCGCTCGCACGCCGAAGCTCCGCACCCAGGCACGCACCAGGTGGTCAGCGCCGGCCTTGGCCGCTGAGTAGGGGCTGCTCGGATTGTAGGGGCTCGCCTCCGTAAAGCGGTGGGAACGGTCGAGCGGGAGGTCGCCGTAGACCTCGTCGGTCGACACGTGATGGAAGCGAGTGCCGTGTCGTCGGGCGCCCTCGAGGAGGGTGAAGGTTCCCACGATGTTGGTGGAGATGAAGGGACCAGGCTCGGTCAGAGAGTTGTCGTTGTGGGATTCGGCCGCGAAGTGAACGCACGCGTCGTGGGAGGCCATCAGTCGATCCACCAGGTGCCCGTCGGCGACATCACCCACCACCAAGCGCACGCGATCGGTCGGCAGCTCGCTCAAGGACTCGCGTGACGCCGCGTAGGTCATCCTGTCGAGGACCGTCACAGAGGCAGAGGTGTTCCGAACGAGGTGATGGACGAAATTTGCTCCGACGAACCCCGCGCCGCCGGTCACGAGGATGTGGTCCACGGACAGCATCCTAGGATCGAGCCATGCGCGGCATCATCCTGGCCGGAGGCACAGGCAGCCGCCTCTTTCCCATTACTCGGGCGGTCGGCAAGCAGCTGATGCCGGTCTACGACAAACCGATGATCTACTACCCGTTGTCGACCCTGATGCTGGCGGGCATCCGCGACATCCTCGTCATCACGACCCCGCACGAGGCGGGCGCCTTTCGGCACTTGCTGGGTGATGGTTCTCGACTCGGGATCCGGCTCTCCTACGCGGTGCAGCCGGAGCCGGGGGGTCTCGCCCAGGCGTTCCTCATCGGGGCAGAGCACGCAGCAGGTGACCACGTGGCGCTCATCCTGGGTGACAACATCTTCTATGGGGCTGGGCTTGGCACCCGGCTCCGTCGCTTCGAGGACTTAGATGGAGCCGCGGTGTTCGGGTACCGGGTGGCCAACCCTTCGGCATACGGGGTGGTGGAGTTCGACGGGTCGGGCCAGGCGCTGTCACTGGAGGAGAAGCCGTCCGCCCCGCGTAGCCACTATGCAGTTCCGGGCCTTTACTTCTACGACAGCGACGTCCTTGAATTCGCGCGCGAGCTGACGCCGTCACCCCGCGGTGAGCTCGAGATCACCGATCTCAACCGCCGCTACCTCGAGCAGGGGCGGTTGAAGGTGGAGGTGCTGCCTCGAGGCTCAGCGTGGCTGGACACCGGGACCATGGACGACCTGAACGACGCCGCCAACTTCGTCCGTGCCCTGGAGAAGCGGCAGGGGACCAAGGTGGGGGCACCGGAGGAGGTGGCGTGGCGGATGGGCTACATCAACGACGAACAGCTGGTGGCGCTGGCCGACGAGATGCTCGTCAGCGGCTACGGCAACTACCTTTTGGACCTGATAGCCGACTGACTCACCTTTGTGCTTGGGCCGGCGCCTCCGGAGCTCCGTTCGGCCGTCGACCCTTAGGCTCGGGCCCATGAAGGTTCTGGTCACCGGCGGTGCTGGCTACATCGGCTCGATCACAGCGAAGGCGCTCGAGCGGGCCGGTCACGTGCCGATCATTCTTGACTCGCTCCTGAGCGGGCCGCGGGTCTTCGTGAGGGACCGGATCTTCTACGAGGGCGACATCGCCGACCGGAGGCTGGTGCGTCAGATCGCGCAGGAGCATCCCGACATCGCGGCCACGATCCACATGGCGGCGCGGATCATCGTTCCGGAGTCGGTCGAGAAGCCCTACGAGTACTACCGCGACAACGTCGCCAAGTCGCTCGAGCTCTTCGACGAGCTCGCTTTCCAGGGCCTGCCGCGGATCCTGTTCTCGAGCTCGGCGAGCCTCTACGCCACCAAGGACGGCTTCGAGGTCACCGAGGCCGACCCGCTCGACCCGCCCTCGCCGTACGCCCGCACCAAGCGGGTGATGGAGCAGGTCCTCGAGGACCTCGCCGCGGCGACCGACCTGCGCGCCATCATCCTGCGCTACTTCAACCCGATCGGTTCGGATCCCGACCTCGAGACCGGGATCTACGTCAAGGAGCCTTCCCACGTGCTCGGGCAGCTGGTGATGGCCGCACGGGGTCAGAAGGACGCCTTCACGATCACTGGCACCGACCTGCCCACCCCCGACGGCACCGGCATCCGCGACTACATCCACGTCTGGGATCTCGCCCAGGCGCACGTGCGTGCGGTCGAGCGGTTCGACGAGGTGCTGGCCGCGGTGGAGGCGCCCAGCACCGTCCTCAACATCGGCATGGGGACGGGCGTCTCGGTCCGAGAGCTGGTCGAGTCGTTCCAGCGGGTCTTCGGGAGCGAGGTGCCGCTGCGCGAGGCACCGCCGCGGCCGGGTGATGCCGTGGGCGCCTACGCCAACGTCGACCGCTCCCGGGAGCTGCTGGGCTGGAAGACTGAGCTCACCCTCGACGACGCGATCGCCTCTGCGTTGGCCTGGGGAGAGCGGCGCCAGGAGATCTTGGGGTACGAATGAGGGTCCTCGCGTTCGTCCTCGTGGTTGCGCTCGGTGCGAGTGGGTACGCCGTGCCGGACGGGTCTCGACAGGCTCGACCAGCGGATGCCGCTCGACCGACTGAGGATGGGTCTCGACAGGCTCGACCAGCGGCCGACGGGTCTCGACAAGCTCGACCACCGGATGCCGCTCGACCGACTCAGGAAGGGTCTCGACAGGCTCGACCAGCGGATGGGGCTCGACCAACGGTGGACGGGTCTCGACAGGCTCGACCAGCGGATGGGGCTCGACCAGCGGGGTCTCGACAAGCTCGACCAACGATCGGGGCTCGACCGGCGAGCCTGGCGGGGCGGTTCGTGGTGCTGGATGCGGGGCACCAGCTGGGGAACCGGAACTATCCGCGGAAGATCAACCGACCGGTGCCGGCGGGGGGCTTCAAGAAGCCGTGCAACACCACCGGCACCGCGACCCGATCCGGAGTTCCAGAAGCCACCGTGGTCTGGTGGGTCGTGCTGCTGGTGCGCGAGCGCCTCGAGCGGCGTGATGCTCGCGTCATCCTGACCCGCGACAGCAACCGGAACGACCGGTGGGGCCCCTGTGTCGACAAGAGGGGGCGTGCCGGCAACAAGGCGGCTGCCGACCTCAAGCTCAGCGTCCACGCCGACGGCTCGTACTCCTCCGGCGCCCGAGGCTTCCACGTGATCAGGCCCAGCGACCGTCGGCCGTGGACCCACGACATCCACGACTCCTCGCGGCGCCTGGCGCGGGCCGCCCGCGCGGAGCTGCGCGCGGCCGGCGTGCCGGTCGCGAACTATGTCGCCGGGGGGACGGGCATCGACGTGCGGTCCGATCTCGCCACGCTCAACCTGTCTGACGTCCCGACGGTGATGGTCGAGCTCGGGAACATGAAGCAGCGAGCCGACGCCCGCCGCCTGACGAGCGCCAAGGGGCGAAGGACCTACGCGCGGGCTCTGGTGGCCGCGGCAGTCAGCTTCCTCCGCTGAGCTGAAGGCGGACCGGCAGGACCGCCATGGCCCCGAGCACGGCACGCACGTGCGCCACCTCGTGGGTGCGGAGGACGCCGGCGCCACCGAGGGAGGCCAGCACGGCGAAGAAGCCCTCCGCGCTGCGGAACTGGTCCTCGAAGAGGTCGAAGGCGTGGGGCAGGGCCTGGCAGACCGGGACGCCGAGGCGACGCAGGCGGAAGCTCGACATCAGTACGGCCGCCTGGTGCTCCGCCCTGGCCTGTTGGTCGTCGAGGTCGAAACCGAAGCCCAAGCCGGGGTCGATGACCACATCTCGTACGCCGGCCGCTCGGGCGATCTCGACGCGGCGTCCGAACGTCTCGAGCATCGCGGGCACCGGGTCACGGTCGTCGGTCGATCGGTGGAGGTCGCGGGCGTGGGGACCCAGGACGTGGCAGAGGACCACGGCGGCGTCGTATCGAGCGGCAAGTGCGAAGACGGTCTCGTCGTCGACCGACCCGGTGAGGTTGAGCACGCGCGCACCCGCGACCAGGCCCGCCTCGGCGACCGCAGGCGAGTAGGCCTCCACGGACACGACGACGTGCGGGGACAGATTTTCGATGACTGGGACGAGGGCCTCGATCTGGGCGGCATCGCCAACCCGTCCGGCGGTTGCGCGGGTCGACTCGGCGCCGACGTCGACGACGTGGGCGCCCTGGGTGGCCAGGATGCGGCCTCTGCGGATCGCGGACTCGGTAGAGATCGCGACGCTCTCGCGGTAGGAGGAGTCGCGCGACAGGTTCACCACCCCCATGAGGACCGGGTCGGTGTCGGTGTCGTGCTCGATGGCCCCCAGTCGCAGCGGGACGACGGGATGGCCGAGGTCGTCGGCGTGCTCCTCGGCCAGCTGGACCAGGGACGCCAGCGTGATCACGCGGCGAGCCGCACGTAGCGCAGCATGAGGAAGCCGTCAGCGCTCAGCACGTGGGCCAGGTCGAAGCGCTGCACGTCATCGAGCATCGGGGTGCGGGGTGTCCGTTCGGTGCCGGCGAACGTCCGAGAGACGGTGATGTCGGCCTCGTCGACCAGGCCAGCCCGGGCCAGGTCAGCGAGCAGACGAGGTCCGCCCTCGCACACGACGTGGCTGAGTCCACGCTCGGCCAGCGCGTCCAGGGCGAAGGACAGGTCGACCGCCTCGCCCGGCGTCACCACCACGTCGACGCGTTCGCGGGTGGCGGCAAGCCGGTCGGGGTCCGCGGCCTCGCTGGTCACGATGACGGGCGTGTGCTCGGACGACGTGAGCAGGCCCGTCTCCCAGGGGAGGTCGAGGGAGCCGGACACGACCACGGGGGTCGGCCCGTGCATGGCAGCGTAGCCCTCGGCGCGCACCGTGCCCGAGCCGACGAGGACCGCGTGGGCGTGACGGCGTACGGAGTCGAAGACCTCGCGGTCGGCAGGAGAGGAGATCGATCCGCTGAGACCGTCCGGGCCAGCGGCGGCGCCGTCGAGCGTGGTGACCATCATCGCCCGCACCCAGCGCCCCTTGGGCCACGGATACGCCGCCAGGAGCCCGTCGCTGTCGAGGGTGCCTCGCTGCGGACCGAGGATCATCTCGACCACGCCACGGCTCTCACCCAAGGGCCAGTGCCTCGACCAGGGAGGCGCTGAGCTGCTCGGCGACGTAGTCGTGCCCGGCCGGCGACAGCCGACCACCGGACTCCGAGAGCTCCGGCAGGTCGGTGGAACCGGCTCCTGCCCACCCCTCGGCGTAGGGGTCGACGACGACGACGTCACCGGCTGCCTCGAGGTCGGCGAACAGAGCGGTCAGCTCCGCGGGCAAGGGTTCGGCCTGGGAACGGGTCCATGGCACCACCAGCACCACGGTCGCGTCAGGGAAGCGCTCGGTGACACTGGCGACGTAGGTCTCGATCGCGTCGACGATCGTGGTGGTTGCGGCCACTTCCAGGTCGTTGCGCCCGGCGTCGATGATCACGAAGTCGGCACGCGCGTCGAGGCTGAGGTCGTCTAGCCGGTCGATCAGGGGCTCGGAGGTCGCTCCGGCAGCGACGAAGCCGGTGCCGGAGGTGCCATCCAGCCGGCACTGCCAGTCGAGCTCCTGCGCGACGGCGCAGGCGTATCCCGACCGGGGGTCCTCGAGCCCGCTCCCGCCGGTGAAGCCGTCACCGATCCACAGCGAGACCGGTCGTGGTCCTGGTGGCGGCGCCGCGGTGGCTGGCTTCGAAGGGGACGGCGAGCGGGAGGGAGGAGCCGGGCTCTCCGCGACCGGACCAGCGTCGAGGACCGTCGATGCGCTGGGGTCGAGCACGTACTGGTCCCGCCACGAGCTGTAGGCCAACACGGTGGCCGCCCCGACGGCGATGGCGAGGAGCACGATGAGGACGGCCGCCGCCGAGCTGCCGAGGCGACGGTCTCCGGAACGGGTCGACATGATGGTTGCTGAATGTAGCGGTCCGATGGACCGGTTCTGCCACAGTGTCGCCATGCAGGTCGGGATGACGTTGCCGGTGATGGAGCCGGACCTCTGGGAGCGCGGCGCGGAGACGCTGCGAGACGCTGGGCGCGGAGCGTCGACGAGGGGCCGTTCGCCTCGCTGTGCTTCGGGCGAGCGGATGGCCTTCGACAACCCCGATACGCTCACGCTGCTCGGTGCGGTCGCGGCGTGGACCGACGCGGGTGCGGCTGGTGACGACGGTGATCGTCCCGCAGCTGCACGACCCGGTGCTCCTGGCCAAGTCGCTGGCCACCGGCGACCGGCTCGCCGGCGGCCGGCTCACGGTCGGCTTCGGCGTCGGCGGGCGCGAGGAGGACTACCGCGCGGTCGGCGCCGACCTCGCCACGCAGACCATGGCCGACATGGCCGACCGGGTCGCGGTGATGAAGCGGGTCTGGGCGGGCGAGCAGGTCACCGACGCCGTGCGGCCGGTCGGTCCGCCGCCGGTCCAGCCGGGCGGACCCGAGCTGCTGGTCGGCACGATGGGGCCGAGGACGATCCGCAGCGCCGCTGCCTGGGCCGACGGCCTGGCCGGGGTGACCCTCGACCTCGACGCTGGCCGCCACGGCCGCGCTGTTCGACCTCGCCCGGGAGGCCTGGGCGCGAGGCCGGCCAGCCGGCGCCGCGGCTGACGACGTCGTTCTGGTTCGCCCTCGACGACGGCGACGAGGTCCGCGCGGGCGCAGGTGCACCGGCACCTGCGGCACTACATGAACTGGCTGCCCCCGAGCACTACGTCGACGCGATGGCCCCGACCGACCGGGTTCGCCGGCACCGAGGCCGAGCTGCGTGCCGTCCTGCGCCGCTTCGCCGACGCTCGGCAGCCGACGAGGTGCACCTGATCCCGACCGGCTCCGACGTCGACGCAGGTGCACCAGGTCGCCGGCGCTGCTGTGACCACGGTCGGCGGCCCGACCTGGTCGGACCGGCGCCTCGACCTGGGCGCACCGCTGGCCGGCGCTGGTGCGCGCCGGCTTCGTGGCCCTGCTCTGGGTCCTCGAGATCCTACACGCCTGCGTCGCCCACCGACTCGACGCGCTACGGCGTACGAGCCGCGCAGGGCGCAGGGCGGCCTGCTCGGCGTCCTCGTTCGCCCCGGTGCTGCACGCGGGCTGCGGACCACCTGGCCGCCAACACCCTGCTGGTCGCGCTGCTCGGCTTCCTCGTGCTGGTCTCCGGCATCGCCCGGCGGCTCTCGGCGTCACCGCTGATCGATCTGGGTCGGTCGCCGGTCTCGGCGTCTGGCTGCGTCGCACCGGCCGGGACCACTCCACCTCGGCGCCTCGGTGCTGGTCTTCGGCTGGCTGGTCTACCTCGTGGCTGCGCGGGCTTCGTCTCGCCGTCGCGCCGGCGAGATGATCCTCGGCATCGACGCTGTTCTGCTGATCTACGGCGGACGTGCTGCTCGGCGTCGCTGCCGGGTCAGCCGGGCGTCTCCTGGCAGGGACACCTCTTCGGGGCGATCGGCGGCGCGCTCGCCGCGCTGCGACTCGGCCGAGCGGCGTCCGGTGAGCTGGCGCGAGTCCTCGGCGAGGGCCGGCTCGCCGAGTCGCGCGAGCGTCGGCCAGTCGGCGGCGGTCGTAGCCCGGGAAGTAGCAGCAGACCCGGTCGGCGACGTCGCCGAAGCGGCGACGCGAGCTCGGCGGCGCACTCCTCGGGGGTGCCGCGGACGGCGAGGGTGGCGACCATGGTCGTCGTCGACCAGGTCGATCATCGCCACCGACGTCGCCGGTCTTGGACAGCGCGTTGAGCTCGGGCTGCAGCTCGCCCCAGCCCTCGACCTCGAGCACCGGCACGTAGGCCGGCGTGGAGCCGTAGAACGCCAGCAGCCCGCGCACGCCCAGCGTCGCCGCGGCGAGCTGCTCCTCGGTCCGGCCCATCGCGAGGATCGCCTGCGGGTAGATCGCGAACTCGCGCGTCGCCCGGCGCCGGTCGAGCCCCTCCTCGCACCGCGGGCAGGGTGCGCTCGCGGAAGTGCCGGTGGCTGTGGAAGGGCATCACCAGCAGCCCGTCGGCGACCTCGGCGGCGGTCCGGGTCATCACCGGCCCGAGCGCGCCGAGCAGCACCGGCGGCATGCCGTACGCCATCGGTCCGGGCACGAACGTCGGCGGCATCAGCGTGTGCTGGGTGAACTCGCCGCGGAAGTCCAGCCGCGTCCCGTCCTGCCAGGAGGCGAGGATCGCCTTGACGGCCAGCACGATCTCGCGCATCCGCGCGGCCGGCGGCGACCACGTGGCGCCGTACCTCTTCTCGATGTGCGGCCGGATCTGCGAGCCCAGCCCGAGCCGGAAGCGGCCGCCCGACATCAGCTGCAGGTCGTAGGCCGCGTGCGCCAGGTGCATCGGGCTGCGCGGCATCGCGATCGCCACGTTGGTCATCAGGTCCAGGCCGGTCGCGGCGGCGACTGCTAGCGGCAGGAAGACGTCGTGCGGCCCTTCGAAGGTGAACAGCCCGGCGACCCCGGTCGAGGCGAGGTCGCGCGCGCGGGCCGCCGCCCGGTCGGGCCGGGCGTCGAGCTGGACGTCGAGGAGCACGGGCTGAGCCTAGGGTTTCGGCCGTGGACGGCCCGGGCAGTCTCGCTCTCGTGACGTACGACGTCCTGGTCGACGACCTCCGCTCGGCAGCAGGGGACTACCGCGGCGTGGCGGCCAGCCTCGGCACGAGCGGGGTGACCATCACCCACATCACCCCGGACTCCCTCGGTCACGTCGAGCTCGCCGCCTGGCTCGAGGCGGTCGCCGAGCAGTGCGCCAACGCGACCCGAGCCCTCCACGACGGGGCCAATGACCTCGGCACCGACCTCGACACCGCCGCCACCGGCTACGAGACCTCCGACCACGAGGCTCGGGATGCGTTCACAAGCCCGTTCGGCCCGTCCAGCCCCTTCCTCGGACCGCCCTTCGCCCCCGGAGGAGCGCCGTGACCCTGCCCGCCGGTGCCGCGCTCGGGTCCACCACCGACTCCAAGGAGCTGATCCAGGGCGAGCCGTCGCAGGTGCGCGGCAACGCCACGGCGCTGTCCGAGGAGGCCACCCGCGTCTCCGGGCTCGCCGGCGAGGTCGAGGCCATCGCGGTGCCGGGGTGGAGCGGCGGCACCGGTCGTCGCCGCCTACGACACCTCCCGGTCCGCCGAGCTCGACAAGTGGCGGGTCTACGCCGGCCTGCTGGAGCAGGCGGGCTCAGCGCTGGCGACGTACGCCGACGCGCTGACCACCGCCCAAGGCCGCGCCGCGGACGCCATCGCGAAGTGGCAGCAGGGGGAGGTCGCGACCCAAGCGGCCGTCGCCGACTACAACCAGAAGGTCGACGCCTACAACGCTGCGCGCTCGACCCCCCTCCTGGTGCCGTCCTTCGGTGGCTTCACGCCACCCTCCGCGGGTCCGCCGCACCCCGGCCCGTTCGTCGACCCGGGCCAGGCCCTGCGCGACGAGGCCGAGCGGATCCTGAGCGAGGCCCGACAGGCGCTCGACGAGGCCGGAGCCGCGGCCGTGGTCGCTCTAGGCGGGCTCGAGGGAGCCCGGACCGAGGGCTCGACGGGACCCTCGGTCGAGGGCAGCGTCGAGGGCCCGAGCATCTCCTGGGAGGGCTTCGAGCAGACCTTCGGCCGCAACCCGACCGAGGGGGCCGACGGCCGCTACGACAACGGTGCGGCCGACAGCCCCTTCAAGATCAGCCTCGGCGAGGTCGAGGGCAGCGCCCGGGCTTGGGGGGCCGAGGGCACCTGGGAGGACTACTACGGCGACGTCCGGGTCACGGCCGACGGGTCGGTCACCGTCCTAGGTGCCGATGCGCACGCCGAGGCCAGCGTCGGCCGCGACGGCGTCGTGATCGGCGCCGATGGCAAGGTCGTCCTGGCCGGGGCCCAGGGGTCGCTCGAGGGCGAGTGGGGGTACGCCGAGGGGCGCCTGGAGGGCGAGACCTTTGTGGGGGGCCACGCCGGTGGCCAGCTCGACCTCGGGCTGACCGGAGCCCACGCCAGCGGCGAGCTCTTCGCCGGCGCCAAGATCGAGGGCACGGCGTCCGGCGACGTCGGGGGTGTGGGCGCCGAGGCCACGGCTGAGGGCTGGGCTGGCGTCGGCATCGGCGGGGACGTCGACCTCGGCTTCGAGGACGGGAAGTTCACCATCGGTGGCTCCGGTGGGGCCGCCCTCGGGCTGGGTGGCAAGCTCGGCGGGTCCATCACCATCGACCCGGGGGAGGTCCTCGACACCGGTCAGGACATCGTCGAAGGGATCGGAGACCTCCTGCCATGACCGACGACCTGCCCGTCCCCGTCCGCGTCGCGCTGCCCAGCCAGGAGTGGAGCCCCGCCACGGCCGAGGAGCTCGGCATCCGCAATGCGGCCTTCGTGGCCGTCCGCAAGGGGTTCGAGGACTACACGCCGCTGCTCACCGTCAGCGGTGACTGGCGCGACGACCCGGCCACGCTCCCCGACATCGCCGACGAGTCGCTCCTGCTCGCCCGCCGCCAGGGGGCGACCGACGTACGCCTCGAGGCCCGACGCGAGGTGGGCGGCCCCGCTGCTCCGGCGGTGCTGCAGACGCTGGCGGCGACCATCGAGGTCGACGGCCGCACGCTCGACCTGCGCCAGGTCCAGGTGCTCCTGGCCCTGATGGACCTCGACGTGCCCGACCACCGGGCCGTCATCATCCACACGCTGACGTGCACCGCCGAGCAGCTCGAGGTGCTCGGTGACGAGTTCCAGGCCTACCTCGCCTCGGTCGAGGTGGCCCCGACCGGCTAGGTACAGCTAGCCGGATCGACTAAGAGAGGCGGCCGGTCAGGGCCAGGACCCCGAGGACCACGGCGGTCACGACCGCGCCCACCCCGCCCACCACGGCGAAGCCGAGGGCGACCCGCTCGGCGGCGCCACGACGCAGGCTGAGTCCGAGCTGCAGCGCGACACCGGCGATGAGCCGACGACCCTCCTCTGAGTCGAAGCGGTAGTCGGCCTGGACCCCGAAGCGGCCCTGGGCGTCGAAGGCCCACACCTTCTGCCCGCCGAAGTGACGGACCCGGCCGTGGATCCGCTCGGCCGTCGCAGCGAGACGCGGGGTGCCGGCGACCCACTCGAGCGAGGGCGCGTCGTCGTTGACGGTGTAGACCCCCGGCTCGGGAACGCCCACGTGGTGGACGATGACGCGCTTGATCCCGGCCTTGTTGAACAGGCCGAACCACTGCGCGTCGACCACGTCGAGGGTGACGTCGAAGCCGCGATCGGTGTTGGTGACGACGTACGGCGTGCCCGCGGCCGCGGCGCGCACCCGGTGCGCGAACTCGGCCGCGTCGCTCACGAGCCGCTGTCGTCGGTCATCTCGCCGACCTCGACCTCGTAGTTGACCTCGGTGCCGTCGACCTCGGTGACCTCGACGGTTAGGTCCAGGACGTCCTCACCGGCCGTCAGCGTGCACGTCATGGTCTCGCCGACCTCGCCGGTGAGGTCCTCGGGGCAGTCGATGTCGTCGGGAGCGGTGCCGACCTCTTCGGCCAGCTGCTCGGAGATCTTGTCCTCGAGCTCTCCCTCGTCGACCACGGGTGTGGAGCTGCACGCGGTGAGCAGGGCCGCCGATGCGACGGCCAGGGCAGCGATGGTGCGGCGCAGAGTCATGGGCGTCATCATGCCGGGCGGCCGGCCCGGCGAAACGCGACCGGTGCTACTTGTTGGCCTTGCGGGCGCGGCTGGCGGTCTTGGCACGCTCGTTGGCGTCGAGCACCACCTTGCGGATGCGGACGCTGTCGGGGGTGACCTCGACGCACTCGTCCTCGCGACAGAACTCCAGGCACTGCTCCAGGGAGAGCCGCTTGGCGGGGATGAGTTTCTCGAAGTTGTCGGAGGTGGCCGAGCGGATGTTGGTCTGCTGCTTCTCCTTGGTGATGTTGACGTCCATGTCGTCGGCGCGGGAGTTCTCCCCGACGATCATCCCCTCGTAGACCTCGGTCGCAGGGTCGAGGAACATCACGCCGCGCTCCTGCAGCGAGGTCATCGCGTACGCCGTCGCCGCGCCCGCCCGGTCGGCCACCAGGGAGCCGCTGTTGCGCGAGCGGATCTCGCCGGCCCACGGCTCGTAGCGCTCGAAGACGTGGTGGGCGATGCCGGTGCCGCGGGTGTCGGTGAGGAACTCGGTGCGGAAGCCGATCAGGCCGCGCGCCGGCACCAGGAACTCCATGCGCACCCAGCCGGTGCCGTGGTTGGTGAGCTGCTCCATCCGGCCCTTGCGGGTGGCCAGCAGCTCGGTGATCGTGCCGAGGTACTCCTCGGGTGCGTCGATGGTCAGCCGCTCGACCGGCTCGTGCACCTTGCCGTCGATCTCCTTGGTGACGACCTGGGGCTTGCCGACGGTCAGCTCGTAGCCCTCGCGGCGCATCTGCTCGACCAGGATGGCCAGCGCCAGCTCACCTCGGCCCTGCACCTCCCAGGCGTCGGGACGCTCGGTCGGGAGGATCCGCAGCGACACGTTGCCGACCAGCTCGGAGTCGAGGCGGTCCTTGACCAGGCGCGCGGTCACCTTGCCGCCCTTGGTGCGGCCCACCAGCGGTGAGGTGTTGGTGCCGATGGTCATCGAGATCGCCGGCTCGTCGACGTGGATGAGCGGCAGCGCGACGGGGTTCTCGGCGTCGGCCAGGGTCTCGCCGATGGTGATCTCGGGGATGCCGGCCACCGCCACGATGTCGCCGGGCCCGGCGCTCTCGCCGGGCTTGCGGTCCAGGCCCTCGGTGATGAGCAGCTCGGTGATCTTGACGTTCTTGACCGATCCGTCGCGGCGCATCCAGGCCACTTGCTGGCCCTTGCGCAGCTCGCCCTGGTGGATCCGGACCAGCGCCAACCGGCCCAGGAACGGCGAGGCGTCGAGGTTGGTCACGTGGGCCTGGAGAGGCGCTCCCTCGACGTACGTCGGAGCCGGGATCGTCTCCAGGATCGTGCGGAAGAGCGGCTCGAGGTCGGTGCCGTCGGGCATGGTGCCGTTGGCCGGCTGCTCGAGCGAGGCGATGCCGGCCTTGCCCGAGGCGTAGACGACGGGGAAGTCGAGCGCGTCCTGGCCGTGGCTCTCGTCGAGCAGGTCCATGAACAGCTCGTAGGTCTCCTCGACGACCTCTTCGATGCGGGCGTCGCCGCGGTCGACCTTGTTGACGACGAGGACGACGGGCATGTCGGCGTTGAGCGCCTTGCGGAGCACGAAGCGGGTCTGCGGGAGCGGTCCCTCGGAGGCGTCGACGAGCAACACGATGCCGTCGACCATCGACAGGCCGCGCTCGACCTCGCCGCCGAAGTCGGCGTGGCCGGGGGTGTCGATGATGTTGATGGTGAGCTCGCCGTACCGGATGGCGGTGTTCTTCGCGAGGATCGTGATGCCCTTCTCGCGCTCGAGGTCGCCGGAGTCCATCACCCGGTCGGCGACACCCTCGGCCTGGTGCGCGGTGAACGCGCCCGCCTGGTGGAGCATCGCGTCGACGAGGGTGGTCTTCCCGTGGTCGACGTGCGCGACGATGGCGACGTTGCGCAGGGCGGCGGTCTTGAGCTCAGGCACGTGGGCGAACTCTACGGTTCACCTCACCCAGCCAACGAACCGCCGAAGATCTGCCAGGCCAGCGCCGACTTGGCGCCGAGGCTGAGCGCGAGGTAGGCCGTCTCGCCGAAGCCGTAGCTGCGCCACGGCCCGATCTGCTTGTACTGCAGCCACTGGTTGACCGCGAAGCTCATGAAGAACACGAACAGCGAGCCGATGATCCCGTAGACGAACGTCGGGACGGTGTCGGCGCCCAGGGTGTTGACCAGGATGGCGACCCACGGTGCGGCGCCGGCCACGCAGCCGAACCAGAACGGCAGCATCGTGGTGCGTTCGCGCCCCGGCGGGTTCATCACCTCCTGGAGCCAGCCGAAGAGGATCATCGAGACGTTCGCGCCGATGATCCCGATCAGGGCCGCGCTGTCGGTGATCCCGTTGTAGAACGCGATCAGCAGGATCATCAGCGTCGCGCTGACCGAGTACTCGACCCAGCGGAAGCGGTTAATGCCGGCGCGGAGATCGCGCTCGTACGTCGTACGCATGACCGTCCCGGTCAGCAGGTGGTCGAGCGCCGCCAGGCCGAGGAACACCGCCACCGCAAGCCCGATCCGGACGTCGAAGAGGCCCTCCGGTGAGGGGGCGGGGGTGCCCGGGGGTCCTTCGGGGAAGGTGCTGGTCACCGAGATGGCGAAGTCGCCGGCCAGCAGCAGGATCGCCACCGCCTGCGCGGCGTGGAGAACGGTGAGCCCGAGGTTCCACACCCGCAACCGGCTCAGGCGTGCGCCGTCGACTCCGGTCGCGGTGGGTGTCGTGGTCATCGGCCCAGTGTGCCTGGTCTGGGTGAGCGAGCGGCTCGCCGGTGATCGGGCGGAGCTCCCTCGCTGACGAGCGGGGGTTCTACGGTGATCGAGCTGGTTCTACGGTGATCGAGCTTGTCGAGATCCCAGTCGACCGCGCCGGGTCTCGACAAGCTCGACCACCGGGCTCGGCTCGACCACCGGGCTCGGCTCAATCACCGAGGAGCGCGGTCGGGCGGGAATCCGCCCTTCGCGATCGGTCCCCAGGACTCGACGGTGATGCGGATCAGGGACTTGCCCTGGCGACGCATGGCAGCGCGGTACTCCTCCCAGTCGTCGTGCTCACCGGAGATGCAGCGGAAGTACTCCACCAGTCCGTCCTCGGCCTCAGGGCTCGGCATGTCGAGCACCTCCGCGCGGCCGTCGACCTGGACGTAGGGGTCGTTCCAGTCATCGGAGTGGACCAGGACGGTGGCAGGAGGGTCCCGACGCAGATTGACGGCCTTGGCCCGGTCGGGGTACGTCGACACGACGAGCCGGCCCGCCTCGTCCACCCCGCCGGTTACCGGGGACAGCTGCGGGCGGCCGTCGCGGCGCCGGGTCAGCAGCGTGAAGCGGTGCCGGGGGCGCACGAAGTCGAGGAGCGCGTGGCGGTCGACGTGGTCCGCGCTGGCGATGCTGGGCATGCGTTCCGCCTTCAGGCCAGCGCGCGGTCGAGCGCGGCCTCGACGTGCAGGGTCGTGCAGGGGAAGACGGGCAGCTCGGAGTCGGCCTGGTGCACGAGCAGCTCGAGCTCGGTGCAGCCGAGGATCAGCCCGCCGGCGCCGGCGTCCCACAGCTCGTTGATGAGGCCGACCACGGTGCGGCGTGAGCTGTCGAGCACCTTGCCGTGGACGAGCTCGTCGTAGATGACCCGGTTGATCTCGGCGTGGTGCCGCTCGTGCGGCACGTGCACCTCGAGATCGTGGGAGGCGAGGCGGTCGGTGAAGAAGGAGCGCGACATCGCAAAGGTGGTGCCCACGAAGGCGACGGTGCCGAGCTGCTGGGTCCTGCAGGCCTCGGCGACGACGTCGGCGAGGTGCAGCAGCGGGATGTCGACCGCGGCCTCGACCTGCTCGGCCACCCGGTGGAAGGTGGTGGTGCACAGCATCAGGAAGTCGGCGCCGGCGCGCTCGACCGACCGCGCCGCCTCCGTGAGCACGGCCGCCACGTCGTCCCAGCGCTCCTGCTCCTGGAGGGCCGTCACCTCGGCGAAGTCGACCGACACCATCGTCGTACGAGCCGAGCTCAGGCCGCCCAGCCGCTGCTCGACGCCGAGGTTGAGGGCCTCGTAGTACGCCGCGCTGGACTCCCAGCTCATCCCGCCGATCAACCCGATGGTCTGCACGTGCCGGAGTCTGCCAGGAAGCGGTCGGGGCGGGGCGGGGCCCGGTCGGCGGTGAGCTGTACAGGAACTGCAGCTCACCTTTCCTGTACAGCGCACCGCCACCCCGGCGGAACCCTGTACGACGCACCGCCACCCCGCGTCGCCCGCAGAAGCTCAGGGGTCGAGGCGGTGGATCTTGTGCTGGGCGGCCTGGGCGCGGGGGCGGATGACGAGCTCGTCGATGTTGACGTGGGAGGGGCGGGTGGCGACCCAGGTGATGGCGTCGGCGACGTCGTCGGCGACGAGGGGGCCGGGGACGCCGGCGTAGACCGAGGCCGCCTCGTCGGCGTCGCCACGGAAGCGGTGCAGCGCGAACTCCTCGGTGTGCA
Source organism: uncultured Actinomycetota bacterium (assembly GCA_963767915.1). Taxonomy (GTDB): domain Bacteria; phylum Actinomycetota; class Actinomycetes; order Propionibacteriales; family Nocardioidaceae; genus Nocardioides. The sequence goes on along the minus strand of CAVYFR010000004.1, from coordinate 123,967 downwards.
CCATGCCGGGGGCCACCTCGCAGACCCGGATCGGCTCGCCGCACAGCTCGAGGCGCAGCGTCTCGGTCAGGACCTGGGTGCCGTGCTTGGCCGCGGTGTAGCCGCCGCCCTTCTCGTAGGCCACGCGGCCCGCGGTCGAGCCGACGTTGACGACGACCCCGTCGCCGCTCGCGCGCAGGGCGGGGAGCAGGGCCTGGGTGACCTGCATCGTGCCCAGGACGTTGACCTCGAACATCCGCCGCCACTCCGCTGGGTCCGCCGACTCGATCGGGTCGAAGCCGTAGGAACCGCCGGCGTTGTTGACCAGGACGTGCAGCACCTCGATCCCAGCCGCCATCGACCGGACGGCGTCGAGGTCGGTGACGTCGCACGCGAGCGGCGTACCCCCGATCTCGTCGGCCACCGCCTGCACCCGGTCGGTACGCCGGGCGACGCAGACGACGTGGAAGCCCTCGGCGGCGAGGCGGCGCGCGGTCGCGGCGCCGATGCCGCTGGAGGCGCCGGTGACCAGGGCGGTGCGAGGGGCGGCCATGGATGCGACGCTACTGGGATGGGACTGCGGGTGCTGGCCGGGACCGCCGCCGTGCTCGGTGGCGGCGCGTGGCTCGCCAACGCCGTGGTCGACGAGGAGGCCATCGGGTGGGCGGGGCTGGGGCTGTTCGCCGTTGCCCTCGTGGCGACTGGTGCCGGTCTGGTGAGCAGCAGCGCCGGCTGGTTGCGGCTCCTCGTGGCGCTGGCCCTGCCGCTGCTCGTCTGGTCGGTCCTCACCGTCGTCCGCGACGGAGTCGAGGACGCGACCGTCGACCTGGCGGTCGGCATCACGGCCGTCCTGCTCGGCGTACTCACCCTGATCTCCGCCGCGAGGTCACGTTCGCGGCGCCCGCGCGGCCGGCACTGACCGGACGGCGAGGCAGCCTCGGGAATCACCGGCGCCCTGCGTGGGTTCCGGAGTGGTGTGGACCTGATCGACGGGCGCACCGTCAACCGGCTGGCGATGATCAGCCTGCACACCTCGCCCCTGGACCAGCCCGGCACCGGTGACGCGGGCGGCATGAACGTCTACGTCGTCGAGCTCGCGCGCCGGCTGGCGGGCTACGGCGTCGAGGTCGACATCTTCACCCGCGCCACCAGCTCGGCCCTGGACCCGGTCGTCGAGGTCGAGGGCAGCGGCGGGAGGGTGACGGTCCGCCACGTCCACGCCGGCCCCTTCGAGGGGCTCACCAAGGACGAGCTACCCGGCCAGCTGTGCGTCTTCGCCCGCGAGGTCCTGCGGGCCGAGGCCACCCAGCCGCTCGGTCACTACGACGTGGTGCACTCCCACTACTGGCTGTCCGGGCAGGTCGGAGCCCTGGCCCGCGACCGCTGGGGGGTGCCCCTGGTCCACACCATGCACACCATGGCCAAGGTCAAGAATGCCGCGCTGGCCGACGGCGACACCCCCGAGCCGGCCGTGCGGACCTACGGCGAGGAGCAGGTGGTCGCGGCCGCCGACATGCTGGTCGCCAACACCGACCTGGAGGCCAGGCAGCTGGTCGACCTGTACGACGCCGACCCCGCCCGGGTCGAGGTCGTCCACCCGGGCGTCGACCTCGGGGTGTTCCGGCCCGTCGACCGCGCCGAGGCCCGCGCGGGGCTGGGCCTGCCGGCCGATGCCCACGTGCTGCTCTTCGCCGGCCGGATCCAGCCGCTCAAGGCCCCCGACGTGCTCCTTCGTTCCGTCGCCGTCCTGCTGGAGCAGCGTCCCCACCTGCGCGGCGACCTGGTCGTCCCGGTGGTGGGCGGGCCCTCGGGGAGCGGGCTGGACCGACCCGAGTCGCTGGCCGCCCTCGCCGCCGACCTCGGCATCGGCGACCTGGTGCGCTTCGTCCCGCCGGTCTCGCAGGTCGAGCTGGCGCGGTGGTACGCGGCCGCCAGCCTGGTGGCCGTTCCGTCGTACAACGAGTCCTTCGGCCTGGTCGCCGTCGAGGCCCAGGCCTGCGGCACCCCCGTCGTGGCCGCGGGGGTGGGTGGGCTGACCACCGTCGTGCGCGACCGGCACAGCGGACTGCTGGTCGACGGCCACGATCCCCAGGACTGGGCCCGGGCCCTCGAAAGCATCGTGCTCGACGAGGACCTGCGGTCCCGGCTCGGTGCCGGCGCCTTGGCGCAGGCACGGCAGTTCTCCTGGGAGGCCACGGCCGAGCGCACCCTGGAGGTCTACGAGCGGGCCCGGCAGGGCATGCGAGAGTCGGCGGCGTGAGCCGTGCCGTCGATGCCACCGGAACAGTGGATGTCGCCGAGGTCATCCGGACCCACCTGACCGCCGCCGACATCGAGCACGAGGAGCTGCCCGGGGGCGCCTTCTCCCTGGTGCTGCCGGGTGAGCGCAAGCTGCAGATCCCTGTGCGCCTCGACGTCGGCACCCACGCCCTCGGAGTCCACGCGTTCGTCTGCCGCCAGCCCGACGAGAACCACGAGCGCGTCTACCGGTGGCTGCTCGAGCGCAACCTGCGGATGTACGCCGTCTCCTTCGCCGTCGACCCGGCCGGCGACATCTACCTCGACGCCCGGCTCCCGCTCACGGCGGTCGACCCGGAGGAGCTGGACCGGCTGCTGGGCGCCGTCCTGACCTATGCCGACGAGTCCTTCAACACGATCCTGGAGCTCGGCTTCGCCTCCGCTATCCGCAAGGAGTGGGACTGGCGCCGGCTGCGGGGCGAGCCGACGCACAACCTCGAGGCGTTCCGCGGGTGGCTGGAGGCCGAGGACGCGGCTGCCGATGAGGACGCGGAGTCAGGCAGCGAGGACCAGCGCGATCCCGGCGGCGGCCGGTAGCGCCTGCACGACCAGGATCCTACGGCTCACGGTCGCGGCTCCGAAGAGCCCGGCGACCACGACGCAGCCCAGGAAGAACAGCTGCACGTCGCGCTGGTCGGAGACCAGACCCCACACCAGGCCCGCGACCAAGAACCCGTTGTAGAGCCCCTGGTTGGCGGCCAGGCTGCGGGTCTCCTGGGCGAACTCCGCCGTGGTCCCGAAGACCGCCCGGCCGCCCGGTGTGGTCCACAGGAACATCTCGAGCACGAGGAACCACACGTGGAGCAGGGCCACCAGCCCGACCACGACCTGCGCGAGCGTCTCCATCAGTCCGTCTCCGTCATGTCAGGCCGTCGCCGGCTGGGGGTCGTGGGTGAGCGCGGGTAGGAAGTCCGCGGCCGGGACCGGCCGGCCGAGGTGGAAGCCCTGGGCGAAGCGGCACCCGACGGCCTGCAGGTGGGAGGCCTGCACCGCGTCCTCCACCCCCTCCGCCACGACCGTCGCGTCGGTGGTGGCCAGCAGGCCGAAGACCGCGCGGGTGAGCGCGAAGTCCGCGGGGGAGGTGGCGATGCCGGCGATCAGCGAGCGATCCACCTTGACCGTGTCGACGGGCAGGTCATGGAGGTGCGCGATCGAGGAGTAACCGGTGCCGAAGTCGTCGATGCCCAAAGCGACGCCGAGGCCGCGGAGCTCGTCGACGGCACCCATGACCTGCGGCCCCCCGTTGAGCAGCGCGGTCTCGGTCAGCTCGAGCAGCAGCATCGAGGCGGGCACCCCGTGGGTCGCGAGCGCGTCGCGCACCGCGTCGACGTACGACGCCTCACGCAGCTCGTGCGGGGAGACGTTGACGTGGATCCGGAACGTCGGCCGCAGGCGGCTCCGCCACAGCGACGTCTGGTGCAGGGCCATGTCGAGGACCCGCCGGCCCAGCGGCACGACGAGCCCGGTCCGCTCGGCGGCCTCCACGGCCACCGCGGGCGGCACCGCCCCCCGCTCGGGATGGTGCCAGCGCAGCAGGGCCTCGGCGCTGACGATCGATCGGGTGCGCAGGTCGTGCACGGACTGGTAGGCCAGGGTCAGCTGCTCGGGGCTCGACTCGAGGGTCCGGGCGAGGTCGCGGACCAGCTCGAGGTCGCCGCGCGCGGAGGTGACGTCGGCCCGGTGCCAGCGGGTGCTGCCCGGCTGGTCGCGCCCGGCCGCGAACAAGGTGGCCCGGGCGTCGCGGATCGCGGCCCACACCTCGTCCTCAGCGGTGCAGGCGCGGACACCCACGCTCACCACCGGCCAGATCTGGTCGCCGTCGAGGGAGACCAGGGTCCGCAGCGCGCGGGCCAGGGCCTCGACCCGCGGCTGCACGGCGTCGGGGTCGGCCAGGACGGCGACGAGGAAGCCCCCCAGCGGCGAGGCGCGCAGCAGCCGGGTGCCCTCGCGCCCCGAGCCGACCGCGCGACGGGCCACCTCGGCGGTGACGGCCTCGAGGCCGCTGGCGCCGTAGGCGTCGGCGATCTCGGTCCCGTTGGTGATCGAGGCAGCGCAGAGGACGAGGCGCTGCCCGAGGCCGGCCGCCTCCGCCCGCAGGGCGCCCACGCTCGACACGAGCGAGGAGGTGGCCGGGAAGGTGGCGACGTGCTCGTGGAGGCCGCTCATCCGGAGGCCTCCACGCGCGAGATCGACCACGGCATCCCGAGGTCGCGGATGATGTCGAGGAGCGAGTGCACAGCGACGGCCTGCGACAGGTGGGCCGCGGCGCCGAGCCGATGGACCTCGGCGATCTCCTCGTCGGTGGCCTCGGCCGCGACGACGATCACCGGCGTCCGCCGGGTGTTCAGGTGTCTGCGCACGGTCCGCAGCACCTCGAGCCCGGAGCCTCGCTCGAGCCGCAGGTCGCTCACCACGACGGCGGGGAGCGGGTGGGTCTGCCGGTCGGCGTACGGGCCCTGCCCGAGGAGGTACGCCGTCGCCTCGTCGCCGTCCGCGCACTCGACGACCGGGTTCAGCAGACCCCCGGCGGCGAACGCCTCGCTGGTGCCGCGGACGCGATCGGCGTCCTGACCGACCAGGAGCACCGGGGGAGGGTGCACGGGGGTCCTCCGAGTTCGTGGCGCAGGGGGAGTCGGGGCGGGCGCCCACGGCGAGTGTGGCAGAAGTGACGGGTGGGGAGCAGGAACTCGGAGCGGGTCCGCGCCGTGTCGTCCGGGCCGGTCGTCTCGCCTCCCCTCACAGCGCCAGTCGGGCGCCCCTGACCTCGGGCCAGCTGCGCGTCCAGGCGGCGACCTCGACCAGGGGGCGGGCCGGCGACACCCAGTGCCCTTGCACGGTGTCGCAGCCCAGGTCGCGCATCCGGACCACCGCCGCACCCGACTCCACCCCCGCGGCGACGACGCGTATGTCGAGGCCGTGCGCGGCGCTGACGACGGCTCCGACCAGCCGCGCCGCCTCGGGGTCCCCGACCGCCCCGTTGACGAGGGCCGGGTCGACCTTGACCTCCCGGACCGCGGGGGTGCGCCACAGGGTCGTGAGTGAGGAGTGGGCGGACCCGAAGCCGTGGATGCTGACGCCGAGCCCGCGACGGTCGAGGTCGGCGAGGAGCTCCAGCACCTCCGTCGTGGGACGCGGCGCCGGCTCGGTGATCTCCAGGACGAGGTCCTGGGCGTGGAGACCGGCGTCCTCCAGTCGTCGCGGGAGGCCGGCGAACGAGCCGGTGCCGAGGAGCTGGCGGACCGAGACGTTCAGCGCGAGGGTGGCGTCCGGGGCGAGGTCGCGCAGCTGCGGCAGGTCGGTGAGGCCGATCTCCAGCACCCGCGCGGTGAGCGCCTCGAGCAGGTCCGCGCTGCGAGCGAGCGCGAGGAAGGCGTCGGGCGGCAGCAGGCCGAGCTCGGGGTGCTGCCAGCGCACAAGCGCCTCGAAGCCCGTGACGACGCCGGTCCGCACGTCGACCTGGGGTTGGTAGTGCAGGACCAGCTCGCCCTCGGCGATCGCACGCGGCAGTTCCTCGCGAAGTCCAGGGCGCTCGGTGTCGACCGGCACCTCGGCGCTGCGGCCGGCCCGCCACGAACCAGGACCCGCGGCCTTGGCGGCGTACATCGCCCGGTCGGCAGTGGCCCGCAGGGCCTCGAGGTCCGCGACGGCCTTGCCGAGCAGGGCCAGGCCCAACGACGCGGTGACGGCCACCTCCACGCCCTCGACGGCGACCGGACCGGACACCGCCGCCAGGAGGCGCTCCGCCCTGACCTCGGCCTCTCGCTCCGACCCCAGCGGCCCGGTGAGGAGGGCGAACTCGTCGCCGCCCAGCCGGACGAGCAGGTCACCCTCGACTACCGCCGTGCGGGCGCGGCGGGCGACCTCGACCAGGACCCGGTCGCCGGCGAGGTGCCCCCAGGTGTCGTTGACCTGCTTGAAGCCGTCGAGGTCGAACATGAGCAGGGCCAGCGGCCGGCCCCGCCGGCGGGCGAGCGCGACCATCGCCGGGCCCTGCTCCACCAGGTGCGCCCGGGTCCCCAGGCCGGTCAGCTCGTCGCGACCGCGGGTCCGCACGGCCCGCAGGGCCAGGCGCAGCGCGCCGGAGATCCGGTCGAGACGGCCCCGCGGCCGGACGGCGAGGAGGGCGGAGATCATCGAGGGCCCGTCGGCCGCAGCGACGGCGAGCCGGCCCGGTGGACGCGACGGCGCATGCGGACAACCCCTCCAGAGGACCGGGCGGCACGGTTGCGCGGTCACGGGGATATCGGTCCGCGACTCCCGCGACTTGAGGGTGTGCTCCCGACCGCGGCCTCGCACGTCGGTCATGCTGGGGGCCGACCCGGCGACGTACGCCCACCCGGCCAGGAGGACGCGAGTGCCTGACCCGCCGCTCCCGCCCAGCGGGGGCCGCCGCACCATCACCTCGGCGACGGCCTCACCGCACCTGCGCGACCTCGACCTGCCCGCGCTGCGGCGCTACCGCGGTTCGCTGCGCGAGGAGGAGGAGAAGATCTCCTACTGGCGCCGCCTCATCCACGCGCGCGTCGACCTCATCAGGTCCGGAGCCGGCACCGAGAGCGGTCTCGACGTCGCCCGCCTGGCCAAGGTCCTGGGCGACACCGGATCCGGCCGGGCCCGTGAGGCCCTCCACCGGGTCCGAGCCGCCGACCCGATGCCCGAGCTGCCGGACCTGGCCGAGGTCTGGTCGGTGCCGACGGAGGAGGTCGAGTCCCAGCGGGTGCTCGAGCACCTGGCGGTGGCCGAGGAGCAGCTGACCGGCTACCGCGTGGCGCTGCACGAGCGGATCGACGAGGCCACCGCGGAGCTGATCGTCCGCTACCGCGCGGACCCCTCGCTCGCGCTGTCGCTGCTCTCCGACCAGGACGGCTCGTGACCGGGGTGGACGCGGCCGTCGAGGACCTGTGGCGTGAGTTCAAGGCCACCGGCGACCAGGACCTGCGTAACCAGCTGGTGCTGCAGTACTCCCCGCTGGTCAAGTACGTCTCCGGCCGCGTCCGCTCGGGCCTGCCGCAGAACATCGACTCCTCCGACCTGGTCTCCGAGGGCGTCATCGGGCTGATGGACGCCATCGACCGCTTCGACCTCGACCGCGGTCTGCAGTTCCAGACCTACGCCGTTCCGCGCATCCGCGGCGCCATCATCGACAGCATCCGCGCGGCCGACTGGGTGCCGCGGTCGGTGCGGACCAGGATCAAGCTGCTCGACACGACGCGCGCCGACTTCCAGCAGGAGCACGGCCGGAGCCCCGACGACCACGAGCTCGCGGACCGTTCGGGTCTCTCGGTCAGCGAGGTGCGGGAGGCCCGCCAGCGGGCCACCGGCGTCACCCACGCCGACGACGAGGAGCTCGCCGACCTCTACGACGGCGTCCCCGACCTCGACGAGACCTTCGAGGACGTCGAGACCCGGACGCTCCTCCTGCAGGCCGTGCGGGGGATGAGCGAGCGGGAGCAGGTCGTCATCGCGCTGTACTTCTTCGAGGGACTCACGCTCGGCGAGATCGGGCAGGTCCTCGACGTCACCGAGTCACGGGTCAGCCAGCTGCGCGCGCGGGCCACCGGCAACCTGCGGGCCGCGCTCGTCGAGCTTCTGCATCAGGAGTGACGACGCCGTCGCGCGACCGCGACGCCGAGCAGGGCGAGCGCGCCGCCGGCGTACGCCACCGTCGGTGGGGTCTCGGCGAGAAAAACCAGGCCCATGACGATCGTGATGGGGGGCACCAGGTAGGTCGTGACGCCGAGGTTGGCAGCGGTCATGTGCTGGAGTGCGTAGGCGTACGTCGTGAACGCGATCGCGGTCGGGAAGATCCCGAGGTAGACCACCCACCACAGCTCGGTCGCCGAGGCCGCGCGGGAGTCGGCGATCAGCTGCCCGGCGAACGGGAGGCACACGACCGCGCCGACCGTGCACGCCAGCCAGGTCACGTGCAGCGCGGAGATGCGCGCCACGAGCGGCTTCTGGAGCACCAGGCTGATGGAGTAGGTGACGGCCGCGACCAGGCACAGGGCGACCCCCAGCACACTGCGGTCACCGCTCTCCTCCGACGCGGTCGCGATGAGGGCGACGCCGGAGAACGCCAGCGCGAGGCCGATGACGAGGTGGAGGGTGAAGCGCTCCTGGAGGAAGGTCGCGGCCAGGACGGCGATCAGGACCGGAGAGACCTGGATGAGCATGACCGCGGTGCCGGCGTCGACGTGCTGCTCACCGGCGTTGAGCGCCACGTTGTAGATCCCGAACCACAGCACCCCGATGGCCAGGATCGAGAGCCACTCGCGGCGGTTGGGTCGGGGTAGGCCGCCCCGGCCGGAGGAGGCCAGCACGACGGCGCCGAGGCACACCGACCCCACCAGCAGCCGGCCGAGCGAGAGGGCGCCCGCGGAGAAGTCGCCGGCCAGGTAGCGGATCGCGACGAACGCCGAGGCCCACAGGACGAGCGTGACGCCGACCGCTGCGAGCGGCAGCCAGGCCGGCGGGGCGTCGGGTGCGGCCGCGTCCGGAGCGGGCGCGGGCTGCGTCGTACTCGTCACCGCTGCAGCCTAGGCAGGCGGGTGGTCCGCCGACACGCGGGTTTCGGACGCGGCGCCGCGAGATCCGGCCAGGTCGTCGGCTGGGAGCGCGAGTTTCGTCGGCCAGCCGACAAACCTCGCGCTGGGACGACAAAACTGCGTCGTCCAAGGCCGGGTTTCGTCGGTCGACCGACGAAACTCGGGCGGCCCGGCGGCTCAGAGATCGAGCTTGTAGCCCAGCCCCCGGACGGTGACGAGGTACTTCGGCTCGCCGGGGTCGGGCTCGAGCTTGGAGCGCAGCCGCTTGACGTGGACGTCGAGGGTCTTGGTGTCGCCGACGTAGTCGGAGCCCCAGACCCGGTCGATGAGCTGTCCGCGGGTGAGCACCCGGCCGGGGTTGCGCAGGAACATCTCGAGGAGCTCGAACTCCTTCAGCGGGAGGCGCTGCTCCTGGCCGCCGACGGTGACGACGTGGCGCTCGACGTCCATCCGCACCGGTCCGGCCTCGAGCGTGTCGGGCACCGGGTCGGAGTCCTGGCCTCGCCGCAGGACCGCGCGGATGCGGGCGACGAGCTCGCGGGGGGAATAGGGCTTGGTGACGTAGTCGTCCGCGCCGAGCTCGAGACCGACCACCTTGTCGACCTCGTCGTCCTTGGCGCTGACCATGATGACCGGGACCGAGGAGGTCTGCCGGATCTGGCGGCACACCTCGGTGCCGGGCAGGCCCGGCAGCATCAGGTCGAGCAGCACGATGTCGGCGCCGTTGCGGTCGAACTCCACCAGCGCGGCGTTGCCGTCGGCGGCAATCGCGACCTCGAAGCCCTCCTTGCGCAGCATGTAGGCCAGGGCCTCGCTGTAGCTCTCTTCGTCCTCGACGACGAGGATGCGGGTCATGGGCGGGCCTCCTGCTGCTGCGGGTCGGGCTCGGGTGCGCGCCCGGGTTCGTGGTGGTCGTGGCGGTGGTCGTCGTGGTCGTCGTGGTCGTGCCGCTCGAGGTGCTGGGGGAGGGTGAGGGTGAAGGTCGAGCCCTGACCCTCGACCGACCAGACCCGCACCTCGCCGCCGTGGGTGGCCGCGACGTGCTTGACGATCGAAAGCCCCAGGCCGGTGCCGCCGGTGGAGCGGTGCCGGGCGGGGTCGACACGGTAGAAGCGCTCGAAGATCCGGTCGATCTCCTGGGCGGGGATGCCGATGCCCTGGTCGACCACCGAGATCTCCACCTTGCCGTCGACGGCCCGGGTGCTGACCAGCACGGTGGACTCGGGCTCGGAGTAGGACACCGCGTTGGCGACCAGGTTGGCGACGGCCGCGGTCACCTGCTCGCTGCTGCCGAAGACCTCCAGGCCCCGGGTGCCGCCGGTGGCGATGTGGATCCGGTTCGAGTCGGCGTCGATGGCGCTGGTGTCGACCGCGACGTCGATGACGCCGTCGAGGGCGACCACCCCGGGGGCCTCGACCGGCTCGTTGCTCTGCAACCGCGACAGCTCGATCACCTGTTGGACCAGGCGGGAGAGCCGGTCGCTCTCGAGAAGCATCCGCCCGGCGAAGCGCTTGACGGCGACCGGGTCCGCGGCCGCGTCGGCGGTCGCCTCGGCCAGCAGCCGGATGGCCCCGACGGGGGTCTTGAGCTCGTGGCTCACGTTGGCCACGAAGTCGCGGCGTACGGCCTCGACGCGACGCTCGGTCGTCCGGTCCTCCACCAGCACCAGGATCTGGCGCGAGCCGAGAGGGGCGACCCGGGCGGTCACGTGCCGGTCCGGTCCGCTCGAGCGCGACATGACCAGCTCGGTCTCGCGGATCTGCCCGTCGCGGCGGACCTGCGCGACGAGACCGGAGAGCTCGGTCGAGATCAGGTTGGTGCCCCGGACCAGACCCATGGCGTACGCCGGCGCCGAGGCCTTCAGCACGACGTCGGCGTCGTCGAGCACCACCGCGCTGCTGCGCAGCACCGCGAGCACGGCTCCGACCCCCGCCGGGACCGCGGGTTCCTCGACCTCGAGGCGCTGCTGCTGCTGGCGCTCGCTGACGGCCCAGGCGAGGACGGCGCCACCGGCGACCACGGCCCCGAGCAGGGCCGCGAGGAACACCTGCGCGGTCGGGTCCACGTGCTGGATCCTACGGCGGGCGCCGCCCCGGACCCGGGCCTCGCAGGCCCGGGCGGCAGATGTTCACGCCGCGTTCACGCCGTATCCGCTGGGCGCCACCTCCCCGGCCTAGGCTCCGGGCATGCGTGAGGCCTTCCATGACCAGCTCGACGGCATGTTCGACGATCTCGCCGGCATCTGTCGCCGGGTCGAGGCGGCGGTCGGACTGGCCACCCAGGCCCTGATGACCGGGGACGCCGCCATCGCCGAGCGGGTCATCACCGAGGACGCCGAGATCGACCGGGCCCGCGAGCAGGTCGAGGAGGACGCCTTCTCCCTGCTGTCCCTCCAGGCCCCGGTCGCCGGTGACCTGCGGACCGTCGTGGCGGCGCTGCGCATGGTCAGCGAGCTGGAGCGGATGGGCGACCTGTCTGTCCACGTCGCCAAGATCGCCCGCCTGCGGGTGCCGTCGGTCGCGGTGCCCGAGGAGGTGCAGCCGACCATGGCCCGCATGGCCGCGGTGGCCGAGGACATGGTGCGCCGGGTCTCGCAGATCATCACCGGTCGCGATGTCGCCGCCGCCATCGAGCTGGGGCGCGACGACGAGATCATGGACCAGCTGCGTCGTACGTCGTTCACCGAGCTGCTCTCCGACGACTGGCAGCACGGCGTCGAGGCCGCGGTCGACATCGCGCTGCTGGGTCGCTACTACGAGCGGATCGCCGACCACGCGGTCTCGGTCGCGAACCGCGTCGTGTTCGTGGTCACCGGGGAGAACCCGAGGTCGGTGGCAGCGCTGTAACGGTCGGCGTTCGACTTACGCGGTCTCGGCACGCGGGTCGCGACCTCGCGGGCTCGGTCGCGCCGCTCGCTCGACCACCGATGTCGGCACCGCCCTCGTTCCTCGGGCGTTACCGACCCTGGTTGGCCACGGCAGCCGCCGCCGCCTCCGCGGCCTCGGGGTCGAGGTAGCGGCCGCCGGCGACCTCCGGGACCAGGTCGTCCCCGAGCTCGTAGAGCAGGGGCATCCCGGTCGGGATGTTGAGACCCGCGATCTCGTCGTCCCCCATCCCGTCGAGGTGCTTGACCAGGGCTCGCAGGCTGTTGCCGTGCGCGGCGACCAGGACGGTCAGGCCGGCCCGGAGGTCGGGCACGATCGCTGACTCCCAGTAGGGCAGGAAGCGCTCGATCACGTCGGCGAGGCACTCCGAGCGGGGGAGCGCCTCCCCGAGGTCGGCGTAGCGGGGGTCGCCGGCCTGCGACCACTCGTCGTCGTCGTCGAGGGGAGGGGGCGGGACGTCGAAGGACCGGCGCCAGAGCATGAACTGCTCCTCGCCGAACTCCTCCTTGACCTGCTTCTTGTCCTTGCCCTGCAGAGCGCCGTAGTGCCGTTCGTTGAGCCGCCAGGACCGGCGTACGGGGATCCAGTGCCGGTCGGCGGCGTCGAGGGCGAGCGCGGCGGTGTTGATCGCGCGGCGCTGCAGCGAGGTGTGGACGACGTCGGGCAGCAGTCCGGCCTCGACCATCAGCCGTCCTCCGCGCACGGCCTCGTCGCGCCCCTTCTCGGTCAACGCCACGTCGACCCAGCCGGTGAAGAGGTTCTTGGCGTTCCACTCGCTCTGGCCGTGGCGCAGGAGCACCAGCGGGTAGCTCATGCGAACTACTCCTCGATCTCGGACTCGTCAGCCGTCGGCTCGCAGTCGTAGGCCTCGAGCTCCTCGGCGAGGTCCTGGCCCGCCGTGGGCTCCTCCGCGGGCTCGGCGCCGTTGTCGAGCCCCTCGTAGTCACCGCAGGCGAGCACGACCGGGACGTCCATCCGGATGCGTTCGCCGTTGGAGAACCCCACTGAGACGGACACGAAGTCGCCGGCGGCGAAGTCACCGCTGACGCGGACGCCGCCCTCGTTGGCCAGGCTGACGGCGCCGCTGGGCGGCACCTCCACCCCGGCCTCGCCGGCGGTGAAGGTGGCACCGGTGCCCGGCTCCAGCGAGCTGAACGTGACCGGCTCGGTCTCGGAGTTGTTGGCCAGGAGGGCGATGAAGGTCCCCGATCCGGGCTGGGCCGCGACGACCATGGCGCCCACGACGTCGACCTCCCCGGAGCGCTCGGTCACTCCGGCGCTGACCGTGTTGACTCGCTCGGAGGCGTAGTCGAAGCCGCAGGAGGAGAGGGCGGGGACGAGCAGCGCGGCTCCTACGACGAGCCGAGTCAGGCGACGCATGGGGCAAACCCTAGTGGTCTCCGGCCGCGCTGCCGCGACCGCTACTGCGAGAGCCCGACGGTGGAGCCGACGAACGCCGCGGCGGCCAGCGCGAGCCCGACGTACGTCGCGGAGACGGCCAGCAGCCTGGTCGCGCCCAGCCGGAGCCCCAGGCGCAGCGGCAGGTAGGTCCACCCGTCCTCGTGGTCGGCCTCCAGGCCCCACAGCGATCCGAGGAAGTGCACGCCGACACCCAGGGCGGCGGCGGCCGCGGTCATGGCGATGGTCGGGGGGTCGCCCTGCGCGGCACCGCCCCACCCGCCGAAGGAGAGGTAGGCCGGGTAGAGGGCGTAGGAGGCCGCCCACGACAGCCAGGAGAAGAGCCCGCGGCGCAGGACCACGTTGCCCACCAGCCCGATCGCGACCGACACGAGGTAGCAGCTGCCGGCCAGGACGCCGGTCGAGACGGCCAGCGGGATGACGAGCAGGACCGCGACGGCCAGGGCGAACCAGGTGGTGCCGGGGTCGAGCGTCCCGCTCGCCATCGGCTTAGCCGCCCGGTGGTGCACGTCGCGGCGGCGGTCGACCAGGTCGTTGTGCCAGCCGAGCACCGCCTGTCCGACCAGCACGGTGGCCAGGACCGTGCCGACCTCCCGGGTGGGTCGGCCCGACAGCGCCGCCGCCGAGGCCAGGCCGAGGGCCACGACCAGGCCCTGGCTCGGGTGGGCGGCCCGGATGAGTGGCAGGGGGCCGAAGTCGGTCCAGGGGCGGCGCTCGGCTCGCTCCGACGACTGGTCAGGGGCGTCGGCGGCGTCCTCCTGGGGATCGACGACCTCAGGGGAGGCTGCGGTGGAGGGCTCAAGAGACGCCTCGCCCCGGCCCCGTCTGCGCAGTGTGATCGCCACGGCCGCAGTATCGCCGCACCTGCCCGTGTGCCGGTGGAAATCGCCGGGACTGGGGGTGCGCCACCACAGGTCCCGGGGTTCTGTCAAGAGCGCGGGGGCGCGCCATTGTGGCTCTGACCTGCGGAAACGATGGTTCGGGCCCGCTGGGCCCGTGCTAAACTGGCTTCCCTAGGAAAGGGAACTTGCACATATGACTTTCACCGTGGGCGAAACGGTCGTCTATCCGAATCATGGGGCCGCAGTCATCGAGGACATCGAGATGCGGAAGATCAAGGGGGAGGACCGGGAGTACCTCGTCCTGCGGATCGTCGCTCAGCAGGACCTGGTCGTGCGCGTGCCCGCGTGCAACCTCGACCTCGTCGGCGTGCGCGACGTCGTCGACAAGGACGGCCTCGACCGGGTCTTCGACGTCCTGCGTGCCGAGCACGTCGAGGAGCCGACCAACTGGTCGCGCCGCTACAAGGCGAACCTCGAGAAGCTGCACAGCGGCGACGTCATGAAGGTCTCCGAGGTGGTCCGCGACCTGTGGCGCCGCGAGCGCGACCGCGGCCTGTCCGCCGGCGAGAAGCGGATGCTGGCCAAGGCGCGCCAGATCCTCGTCTCCGAGCTGGCCCTGGCCGAGCACACCAACGAGGACAAGGCGGAGGCCATCCTCGACGAGGTGCTCGCCTCCTGATCGCTCGACCTCGAAGCCCCCGGGACCTCCCGGGGGCTTCGTCGTCTCTGGAGGAGACCTCCGAGCCGGCCTGGGGGACGGTGCTGGAGGAGCACGCCGGGTCCTTGGCGTTCGCGTTGGTCCACGGTGAGTCCCTCGTGGCGTGTGCGGCCTGGGCGCTCGGTGCCGCGGAGGTCCACCCCGTCGACCTCGGTACGACGTGGGAGGACGTGGTCGAGGTCGAGGTGCCCTTCGTGCTCCACGACGTGCTGTGCCCGCTCACCCCGCCCGGCTTCATCGCGGCCTGCGTTGCAGAGGCGGTGGCCGACGACACGGTCGTGGTGGGCGTGCACCCGGTCACCGACACGATCCGTGGTGCCGACCGCGACCGGCTCCTGAGCGTGGCCTCACCTCTGGTCCTCCCCGCCTCGGTGGTGGCCGTGCTGAGACAGGCTCCCGGGGGCGCGCTCGACGGGGTCCTGGAGCAGCTCGCCCGAGACCACGCCGTCCAGCCCGTGTGGGCACCGGTGGCCGCTCGCCGCGTCGGTGACGAGGAGGACCTCAGGGTGCTGGCGGCGCTGACGGCCCCGACCTGAGCCGCTGCGCGGTGGACACGTCGTCGGCGAAGGTGACCTTGAGGTTGGCCGGGGTGCTGGGCACGTGGGTGGCGACCACCGAGGTGTAGCGCTCTACGCACGCAGCGGTGTCGGTCCCCGAGAAGCCCTCGCGCTCGGCCTGCTCGTAGGCCGCGAACAGGTCGGCGGCCCGGAACGCCTGCGGCGTCTGGACGGCCACGAGGTCGTGGGCCCGCGAGCCGTCGAGGTCCACCAACCCCCGCACCGGGGTGACGGGGACGGCCCCGCCCTCCGCGCGCGCCACCCGGATGACCTCGGCGAACAGCTCGCGGCCGGCGAGCGGACGGGCCCCGTCGTGGACGGCCACGACGTCGAGCTCCTCCTCCGGGAGCTCCCGCAGCGTCCGCAGCGCCTGCCACTCCGAGGCGTGCCGGTCGGCACCCCCCTCGACGAGCAGCACCTCTGCCTCGCCCAGGTGAGGCGCGAGGTCCTGGGCCACCGCGTCGCGCTCACCGGGCCGCACCACCACGACCACCCGGCGTACGTCGTCGAGGGACAACACCTCGCCCACCGACCAGGCCAGCACCGACCGGTCGCCCAGGGGGAGGAGGACCTTGTTGCGCTCCGCGCCCACGCGCGAGCCCGCGCCGGCGGCCAGGACGACGACGGCGGCAGGCATGGCGCGATCGTTGCACGGCCGTAACACGCGGTTACGTCGTCACAACATCGCCTGCCTAGGTTCGGCGCATGCGCGGCGAGCAGTGGGAGCCGGTCTGCCGGGTGGCCGAGCTGGAGGTCGACCGCGGCGTGACGGCGCTGGTGCACGGCCAGGCGGTCGCGATCTTCAGGACCGACGAGCACACGGTCCATGCCCTGGGCAACCACGACCCCTTCGCCGAGCCCGCCCGGAGCTCGGTCCTCGCCAGGGGCATCGTGGGGCGCCGTGACGGAGTGCCGTTCGTGGCCTCGCCGGCGCACCGGCACGCCTTCGACCTGCGCACCGGCCGCTGCCTCGACGACGTCCACGTGAGCGTGCCGGTCTACGAGGTGCGGGTGGTCGAGGGCGTGGTGCTCGTCGGTCACCGCAGGGTCGAGGCGGCCTGATCCCCGGCCGCCGGCGTCACCGGCGTACGACGAGGGCCGTCGCGACGGCCGCGATGCCCTCGCCCCGACCGGTGAGGCCGAGACCGTCGGTGGTCGTGGCCGACACGGCCACCGGTGCGCCGACGGCCTCGCTCAGCACGGCCTCGGCCTCGGCGCGACGCGGCCCCAGGCGGGGGCGGTTGCCGACGACCTGGATCGCCACGTTGCCGACCACGAACCCCGCCTCGGTGACCCGGCGAGCGGTCTCGGAGAGGAGGGCCGCGCCGGAGGCCCCCGCCCAGGCCGGGTCGCTGGTGCCGAAGTGGGAGCCGAGGTCGCCCAGTCCCGCGGCCGAGAGCAGCGCGTCGCACGCAGCGTGGGCGGCGACGTCGCCGTCGGAGTGACCCTCGAGGCCCGACGGCTCCTCGGGCCAGACGAGCCCGGCCAGGTGCAGCGGCACGCCCGGGACCAGGCGATGCACGTCTGTCCCGATGCCGATCCTCGGGATGTCAGCACCTCGTAAGGGGGAGTCGGGCACCCGGTGATCATGCCTGAGCCACAATGCCTGGATGGGGACCAGGCGCGGTGCGTGGATGCTGGCCGGTGTCGTGGCCGGCTTCGGCGGCCTGGCGACGAGCTACCTCGCCGCGTCGGTCCTGCGGGTCCGGTCCTCGCCCGTCGTCGCCGTGGCCGACCTCGTCATCGACGCGACCCCCGGCCGCGTCGTGGAGGGCGCCATCTCGGCCGTGGGCTCGTGGGACAAACCCCTCCTGCTGCTGGGCATCCTTGTGTTGCTCGGGGTGCTCTTCGGGGTCGCCGGACGGCTGGCCCGCGGGGCGTGGTGGGCCCCGGCCGTGGTGTTCGTGGGGCTGGCCGCCTGTGGGGCCTTCGCCGTCCTGCGCCTGCGCGGTTCCGGGGTCGTCGACGTCCTGCCCGTGGTGGTCGGCTTCGTGACCTGGATGGTCGCGCTGTCGGTGCTGACCGAGCCCCTGCGGCGGGTGGCGGCGCTCCCGGAGGACGCGGCTGACGGAGGCGAGGCGACGACCGACAACCTGCGGCGCTCCTCCCGGCGGACTTTCACGCTGACCGCCGGGACCCTGGCCGGCGTCACGGTCGTCCTCGCCGGGCTCGGTCGCGTGATCGGGGCGGGCCGCCGCGAGGTGGAGGCCGTACGTCGGCTGCTCCGGCTCGACGCGACCGCGCCCCGGGTGCCCGCCGGATCGGTGCTGCCCGACGCCACGGGGATCACCCCCTGGATGACCAGCGCCGAGGACTTCTACCTCATCCACACCGAGTTCACCGTGCCCGCGATCGAGCCCAAGGACTGGTCGCTGCGCATCCACGGCATGGTCGAGAACGAGATCGTGCTGAGCTTCGAGGACCTCGTCTCGCGAGAGCTGACCGAGGCCTGGGTGACCCTCAACTGCGTGTCCAACCCCGTCGGCGGCGACCTGATCGGCAACGCGTGGTGGAGCGGGACCCGGGCCGCGGACCTCCTCGCGGAGGCGGGTCCGTTGCCGGGCGCTGACGCCGTCCTGCAGACCTCGCACGACGGGTGGACCTGTGCCACGCCGCTGAGTGCGCTGACCGACGTACGCGACGCGATGCTGGTGGTCGCTATGAACGGCAAGCCGTTGCCGATCGAGCACGGCTTCCCGGTCCGGACGCTCGTGCCGGGGCTCTACGGCTACGTCTCGGCGTGCAAGTGGGTCGTCGACTGGGAGGTGACGCGGTTCGGGGACGTCGAGGCGTTCTGGACCTCCAAGGGCTGGGGCGAGCAGGGCCCGGTGAAGATGGCCTCGCGGATCGACGTTCCGCGCGAGGGCGAGTCGGTGGCGACCGGCTCCCTGCGGGTGGGAGGAGTGGCCTGGGCGCAGCACACCGGCATCTCACGGGTGGAGGTGGCCCTGGACGGCGGGGGCTGGGCCCCGGCCGAGATCGCCGCCCCGCCGACCAACGACACCTGGGTCCAGTGGAGCGCGACCGTCGAGGTCGGCGAGGGCGAGCACGAGCTGCGCGTCCGGGCCGTCGACAAGTCCGGCGAGGTGCAGACCTCGGTCGTCCGCGACGTCCTGCCCGACGGTGCGACCGGGCTGCACCGGGTCCGCTTCGGTGCAGCATGATCGGTCCGTGAGCGAGCAGGACTTCAGCGGCCAGGACTTCATCGGCCAGGAATTCGCCGGCCGGGCCGGCGCCGCGCTGGTGGTGGGTGGTAGCGGCGGCCTGGGGCTGGCGATCGCGCGGATGTTGGCCGGCCGCGGGTCCGACGTGGCTGTCACGTACCGCTCACGTCCCGAGGCGGGTGCGGAGGCGGTCTCGGCCGTGCAGGCGCGGGGCGTGCGCTCCTCGTCGTACGAGCTCGACCTCGGCGACGCCGACGCCGCAGCGCTGGTGGTCGCCGCGGTGGCCGAGGAGTACGCCGGCCTCCACACGCTCGTCTACGCGGCCGGGCCGCACGTGCCGATGACCCACCTCTCCTCCGTCGCGCCGGCCGCGATGGCCGCCCAGCTGGCCGCCGACGCCGCTGGGTTCTTCGGGGTCGCCCAGCCCGCGCTCGTGCACCTGCGCGCGTCGCGGGGCTCGATCGTCGCCGTCACCACCGCCGCCACCGCGCGCTACCCCGTCCGCGACGGGCTCTCGTCCGCACCGAAGGCCGCGGTCGAGGCGCTGGTGCGCGGGCTCGCGGCCGAGGAGGGTCGCTTCGGCGTACGCGTCAACGCCGTCGGCCCCGGCATGCTCACCGACGGCATGGCCGCGCGCCTCATCTCCTCCGGCGAGCTGTCCGAGGAGGCCCTGGCCATCACCCGGCGCAACATCCCCCTGCGCCGCTTCGGCACCGCCACCGACATCGCCGAGGCCGTCTGCTTCCTCGCCTCCGACCGGGCCGGCTTCGTCTCCGGCCAGAAGCTCGACGTGGACGGCGGGTGGGGGGTGTAGGGGAGGATCCCCGGATATCCGGGGAAACCCGACGTTCCTGGGGGAAACTTCGGGCAGGAACGTCAGGTTTCCCTGTGGAACCTCGGGCTCAAGCCGCTCTCGGCGAGCGGTACAAGGCCTCCCGGATGAGGTGTCCGGTGGCCGCGGGCCGATCGAGGTCGGCCCAGACGATGCGCAGGCAGGTCCATCCGGTCAGCCGGCAGATGTGCTTCTCCCGCTCCTTCTCACGGAGCACGACGTGGCTCGCGGACTCGCCCGGACGTAGCAGCTGTTCGTACTTCACCCTGCCGTCGAACTCCAGGAACACGCCGTACTCCGGCCAGGCGAAGTCGACCCGGTAGAGCACGCGGCCGACGGAGTCCTTGATCTCGTAGTTGATCTCGGGCATCGGCAGACCCTGTCGGAAGCACAGGTAGAGCGTTCTCGTCTCTGCGATGGACTCGCAGCGACCCGTGGCCAGCCGGAGGACGAGGTCGGTGCAGAGCGTCCTGGGCCAGAGCCTCATCAGCTCGGAGTCGGCTTCGAGGCGAGCCTTGTCGGTCTCCCCCACGTGGATCAGGTGGTTGACCACGACGAGGGCCGGCTCGACGTCGAGCACCGTGGTGACGTCGAGCGCGGTGCGTGTGCCGGCCGTGACCGGCATGCCGTTGCGTTCGACGATGTCCTCCTTGCGCAACCTCCCGACGTGCTGGCAGACGCCGGCTTCCCTACGACTGCCGCGTTGGTCGCGGCGGGTGGTGTGGACCGTCGACAGGTCGACGCCCCACGTCGGTGCGTCGTACTCCGACAACGCAGAGATGTGAGAGGCCACGGCGTCGGACCGGGACTGCGCCAGCACAGCGCGCGTCGCGAGCCCGTGACGCCCGAGGGGGTCGAGCTGGCGCCACGTCGCCCCGCTCGTGTAGGCGCCATGTCTGATGCGATGCAAGGTGCCGTTGGCGACCAGACGAGCGATCGCGCGATCGGTCAGTCCGTCAGCCAAAAGCTGTCGGCGCAGAATCACAGGTCCGTTGCGGGGGTCGTCCGGAGGTCGCGTCGTCATGCAGTGGAGATGCCCGCGACCGGACCCGCCCACCCCTGGCAATCGACAGTCTGTGGACAAAGGGTTCCTGGCCGATCCCTGTGGTTCCTGGGCGAAACTTCACCGGGGAACGTCAGGTTTCCCCGGATATCCGGGGAAACCTCCCCCGCTCAACGCCGCAGGACGTAGACGACGCCGCCGGACGCGGGGATCCAGGCGTCCTCGAACTCGCCGCGGTCATAGGTACGTCGCACGCCGCGGCGGGTGGGGGCGGCGGGGTCGTTGACGACGACGTCGCCGGAGTCGGTGAAGCCGGCGATGACCAGCAGGTGACCGTTGCTCGAGGTGATCGGAGCGCCGGTGAGATCGCCGGCGCCGAAGGCGATGGAGGCGACCAGCGGGACGCCGTCGACGACGTACGCCTCGGCCTCGCGCAGGGACCGCAGCCGGGTGACGTGGGCCGAGCCGGCGCGGCCGAGCATTGAGGCCGCGTAGGCGGTGTTGAAGGGCCAGTTGCCGGTTCCGTCGTAGCGGTGGTCGAAGGTCTGCCGCGCGGCGTGGTCGACCCACGGATCGGTGTGGTCCTCAGGCACCCACGCGTAGGCGCGCGACGAAGGGAGGCGCGTCGTAGTAGCCGAGCACCATCGACGTCGCCGTCGGAGAGCACCAGGCCTCGCCGCCACCGCCCCACTGCGGGGAGTGGCCCTCGTGGGTCATCTGGGAGTAGCGGGGTACGTCGAGCACGATGCCGCGCGCCGGCCCCGGCTTCGAGGTCGGCACCGAGCTGACCTGCGGCAGGCGCGAGGCCATCGCACCGACGGCGTCGAGCTTGGGCGAGGCCTTCCCGCCACGGTGCAGGGTGACCCGCAGCTGCCACGCAGCCAGACCCGCGGGCGCGACCCAGGTGTCGACCTGCACCCGCGCGAGGTCGTCGTCCTGGCTGCCCAGGCTGGTCCGGTGGTCGGGGTCGACGGCAGTGGTCCAGCGGGCCAGGACGTCCCAGCTCGAACGCCCCCCGGATGACGGGGCCTGCCCTCGCACAGCGACCTCCACCCAGCTGCCGTCCGGGGTGGTCGCCGACCACGAAGCGATCAGCTCGGTGAGGTCGAAGCCGGGAACGACCCAGTCGGAGTACCACCGGCCGACGTCGGCGCCGGCCTCGAGCACCACGCGGTCCCGAACCACGCGCACGTCCTGGAGCCGGCCGTCAGCAAGGGCGGTACCGCGCCACTCGTCGTAGGCGATCGTGCGGGGGGCTGCCGCTGCGGTTGGCGGCACCGTCGCCAGCAGAGGGAACACCAGCAGCATCAACAACATCGGCACCAGGCGTCGCACCGCACAACAGTAGGCTTCCGCAGGTGAGCTTCCGCCTGTACGACACCGCAACTCGCGAGATCCGCGAGTTCGAGCCGCTCGAGGCCGGTCGCGCGGGTATCTACGTCTGCGGGCTCACCGTCCAGTCCGAACCCCACGTGGGGCACGTGCGCAGCGCGGTCAACTTCGACGTGCTGCGGCGGTGGCTGACGGCCTCGGGCTACGACGTCACGCTCATCCGCAACGTCACCGACATCGACGACAAGATCCTCGCCAAGGCCGCTGAGCAGGGTCGGCCGTGGTTCAACCTCGCCTACGAGATGCAGCGCGAGCTGACCGCCGCCCTGGCCGCGATCAACGTGCTGCCGCCGACCTATGAGCCAGGCGCGACCGGGCACGTCCCGGAGATCCTCGAGCTGATCCGTCAGCTGGTCGAGAAGGGTCACGCCTACGCCGCCGAGGACGGCTCCGGCGACGTCTACTTCGACGTGCGGTCCTGGCCGTCGTACGGCGAGCTGACCCGGCAGAAGGTCGAGGACATGGAGCCCGCCGGGGACGCCGACCCCCGCGGGAAGCGCGACCCGCGCGACTTCGCGCTGTGGAAGGGCTGGAAGAAGGAGACCGAGCCGGAGACGGCCGCCTGGCCCTCGCCCTACGGTCCCGGTCGCCCCGGCTGGCACATCGAGTGCTCGGCGATGGCCGGCAAGTACCTCGGCACGGCCTTCGACATCCACGGCGGCGGCGTCGACCTCCGCTTCCCCCACCACGAGAACGAGCAGGCGCAGTCCGCGCGCGGCCGGCCACCGGTTCGCGTCGTACTGGATGCACAACGCCTGGATCACCACCGCCGGCGAGAAGATGAGCAAGTCGCTCGGCAACTCCCTCCAGATCCCGGCCGTGCTGCAGCGAGTGCGCGGGATCGAGCTGCGCTTCTACGTCGTCTCGGCCCACTACCGCTCGCACGTCGAGTTCTCCTACGAGGCGCTCGAGGAGGCCGCCGCCGGCTTCCGCCGCATCGAGGCCTTCCTCGACCGAGCGCTCCCGGTGGTCGAGGAAGGCGCGCCAGCGTCTGCGCTCCCGGGGGTTGAGGAAGGCGCGCCAGCGTCTGCGCTCCCGGTGGTTGAGGAAGGCGCGCCAGCGTCGGCGCTCCCGGTGGTTGAGGGAGGCGCGCCAGCGCCTGTCTCGAAACCCGACCTCCCCGGCGCCTTCGTCGAGGCGATGGACGACGACCTCGGTACGCCGGCAGCGGTCGCCGTCATCTTCGACACCGTGCGCGAGGGCAACCGGACCGGGGACCCGAGCCGGGCGGCCGCGCAGGTCCGCGCCATGCTCGGCGTGCTCGGCCTCGACCCGGCCGACCCCGCCTGGGGCCCGGTCAGCAGCAACGACGAGGCGCTGACCGCGGCGGTCGACGCCCTGGTCGCCGGGCTGCTCGCCGACCGCGCCGAGGCCCGCGCCGCCAAGGACTTCGCGCGCGCCGACGCCATCCGCGACCAGATCAAGGCCGCCGGCATCGAGGTCGAGGACACCCCCGACGGACCGACGTGGCATCTCGACACGCTCGCTGGCGCTCGCAGCTCGATGAGCGAAGACAAGGAGCACTGACGTGCCGGGGGTTTCGAGACGCTCGCTTCGCTCGCTCCTCAACCACCGTAAGGAGCACTGACGTGCCGGGTAACAGTCAACGCAAGGGCGCGATCCGCAAGAGCGCCAAGAAGCCGACCGCCGGATCCGGAGGACGCGTGAAGCGTGGCCTCGAGGGCAAGGGGCCGACGCCCAAGGCCAAGGACCGGCCCTACCACAAGGCGCACAAGGCCGAGCAGCGCGCGCAGAAGTCGACGTCGAGCCGGCCGCGTAAGCGGGCGACGTCCGAGGGCGAGTGGATCGCCGGCCGCAACGCCGTCGTCGAGGCGATGCGCGAGGGGATCCCGATCACGGGGATCTACGTCGCTGAGGGCACCGACCGCGACAGTCGGTTGCGCGAGACCTTCAAGCTCGCGGCGGAGCGAGGCGTCAGCCTGCTCGAGGTTACCCGCGCCGAGCTGGACCGGCGCACCGACAATGCCGTGCACCAGGGTCTGGCGGCCCGCCTGCCCGCCTTCGAGTACGCCCACCCCGACGACCTGCTCACCGCGGCGGAGGAGATCGGTGAGAAGCCGCTGGTCGTCGCCCTCGACTCGGTGACCGACCCGCGCAACCTCGGCGCGGTCGTGCGCAGTGCCTCCGGCTTCGGGGCCCACGGCGTCGTGGTCCCCGAGCGGCGCGCGGCGCACATGACGGCCTCGGCGTGGAAGAGCAGCGCTGGGGCCGCGGCCCGGATCCCGGTCGCCCAGGCGACCAACCTGACCCGCACGCTGAAGGACTACCAGGACGCGGGCTGCATGGTCGTGGGCCTCGCCGCCGACGGAGACCTGTCCCTGCCGGCGATGGTGGCCGACACCGACCTCGTGACCGGACCGCTGGTCGTCGTTGTCGGGTCGGAGGGTTCTGGGCTCTCCCGGCTGGTGGCCGAGACCTGCGACCACCTGGTCTCGATCCCCATGGCCAACCGGCTCGAGTCGCTCAACGCCGGGGTCGCCGCCTCGGTCGTGCTCTACGCCATCGCCCGGGAGCGGGCCTGACCCGCGCTGCGCGCATCACGGCGTACGCCGTCACCTGGGCCGCTGGCGCGGCCCTCGTCGGGCTGCTCCTGTTCCTCGAGAGCAGCCGCGCCATCTCGGTGGCCAGCCACGACGCGACGATCCGTCCCACGCTCGACGGCTGGGTGGCGCTGCGCACCGGTCCGGTGCTGCCCGACATCCGCATCGCCTCCGACTCACGCGTCGGCGCGGAGATTGTCCTCGGCAAGACCGATGCCGCGTCGGTCGAGGCGCTGGTCGAGCGCTACGCCTACATCGCCAGCCAGCCGGAGGGCCAGCGGGCCACGATCCGCGATGCGCTCCAGGACATGGCGCTGGACGCTGCGCTGCAGGGTGCCGCGGTCGGAGCCCTGCCGGTCCTCGTGTGGCTGCTTGTGGGCGCCGCTCGGCGTCGAGAGCTGGTGGCTAGGGCCCGCGCCCGCCCGGGCCGGCTCGCCGGATTGGTCGCCGGGTTGATCGCCGTGCTCGTCGTCGTCGGGGTCTGGCGGCCCTGGGGGCCGCCGGAGGAGCCGAGCGAGGAGACCCAGCAGTGGCTGCCGATCCGCGACCTGCTGGGCCCCGGCATCGACATCCCCGACGAGGCCGCGGTGCTGCAGGTCCGTGACACCGTCACCACGCGGCAGACCAGGCGCCTGATCGGCAGCACCCTCGACACCTACGCCAAGAGCAAGCAGTTCTACGCCGATGCGGCCGCGCTGGCCGCGACGCTCGACCTCCGCGAGCCGGCGGAGGACGAGACCGTCGTCGTCCTCGTCTCCGACCGGCACGACAACGTCGGGATGGACGCGGTGGCTCGAGCGGTCGGCGACGCCGGCGGCGCCACGGCTGCCTTCGACGCGGGTGACGACACCTCGACCGGGGCCACGTGGGAGGCGTTCTCGCTCGACTCGGTCACCGCGGCCTTCGAGGACGTTGACAGGTGGGCGGTCACCGGCAACCACGACAACGGTGACTTCGTGGGCACCTACCTCGACGAGCAGGGCTGGGAGGTGCTCGACGGTGAGGTCGTCGACGGTCCCGGGGGGACGACGCTCCTGGGTGTGGGTGACCCCCGCTCCAGCGGCCTCGGGAGCTGGCGCGACGAGACCGGCCTGAGCTTCGCCGAGGTGGCGGGTCGGCTCGCCGACGCGGCCTGCGCGGCGGAGGAGCGGATCGACACGATCCTCGTCCACGACGCCAACCTCGCCGACGAGGCGCTGGAGCGCGGCTGCGCGGACCTGGTCCTGGGGGGCCACGTCCACACCACCGGCGGCCCGACGGCGGTCGTCGGTGACAACGGGGAGACCGGCTGGTCGTTCACCACGGGGACCACCGGCGGGGCGGCGTACGCGATCGCGATCGGCAGCAAGATCCGCCGCGACGCCACCGTCACCCTGGTCACCTACGCCGAGGAGCGCCCCGTCGCCCTGCAGGTGGTGACCCTGCGGACCAACGGCGTCTACCAGGTGGGCGGGCCCATCCCCCTGGTCGCGCCGTAGCGCAGGTGTCCCGGAGCCCGGCGATAGGGTCGCGCCGTGGCGGACACGACCAAGCAGCGGCTGGTCGACGCCGCCACCACCGCCTTCGCCGAGCACGGCGTGCTGGCCGCCTCCCTCGTCGAGATCACCCGGCAGGCGGGGCAGCGCAACCGCGGCGCCGTCCACTACCACTTCGGCGACCGCGAGGGTCTGTTCGTGGCGGTGCTCGAACAGCACTCCGGCTTCCTCTCCGACCGCGAGGG
The DNA here is from genome assembly GCA_963767915.1 of uncultured Actinomycetota bacterium. Classification (GTDB taxonomy): domain Bacteria; phylum Actinomycetota; class Actinomycetes; order Propionibacteriales; family Nocardioidaceae; genus Nocardioides. The sequence goes on along the minus strand of CAVYFR010000004.1, from coordinate 98,051 downwards.
AGAGCTGCTCGAGCGGGCCCGGCTCCGGCCGCCCGACGACGCCGCCTCGGTGGTCGAGGCGATCATCCGGCCGGCGGTCGAGCTGGCGGAGACGGGGTGGCGCGGCCGCTGCTACCTCGTGATCGTGGGCGAGCTGATCGAGCTCGACCTCGCGAGCATGGGCGAGGCGGTGCAGGCGGCCCTCGCGCACACCGGCGGGTACGCCGTCTACGCGCTGCTCGCCGAACGCATGCCGCCCCATGGACGAGGAGCTGCGCAACGAGCGGTTCGCCCTGCTCGACCGCCTTCATCCTCGGGTCGGTCGCCCGGCGGGCCCGCGCGGCGGCGGATCCCTCGGTCAGTCGCCAGCAGCTCGACTCGACGCGCTTCGTCGCGAATCTCGTGGCCATGGCGACGGCGATGGTCACCGCACCGGCGGCCGTCACCGTTGACAATTAGAGAGACCTCTTAATACGGTCCGCCCATGCGAGCGGCGCGGGTGGTCCGACACGGAGAGCCCCGCGAGGCGATCGAGGTCCAGGACGTCGACGTCCCCGAGCCGGGTCCGGGCGAGGTCCGGGTGGCGGTCGCCGCGGCCTCGCTGAACTTCGGCGACATCGCCCGCTGCCGGGGCGGCGTCGCCGCGGTGATGGCCTAGCCGCCGTTCACCCTCGGCATGGATGTCGCCGGGGTCGTCGACGCCGCGGGCGACGGCGCCGAGGAGTGGGTCGGCCGCCGGGTCGTCGGCATCACCCCGCAGGCGCTCGGCGGGCTGGCCGAGCAGGCCCTCGTCGGCGACGTTCTTCGACGCGCCCGACGGAGCTGGACGACGTCGAGGCCGCCGCCTTCACCCTCCCGTTCCACGTCGGCTACCTCGCCCTCCACGAGCGCGCCGTGCCTCCAGGCGGGCGAGACCGTGCTCGTCCGCGGCGGGGCCAGCGCCGTCGGTACCGCCGCGATCCAGCTCGCCGTCGCCGCCGGCGCGCGGGTGCATCGCCATGGCCGGCGGGGCGGACAAGGCCCGCCTCTGCCGCGAGCTCGGAGCCGAGGTCGCGCTGGACCACACCGTCCGAGGACCTCTTCGACGCGGTCATGGACGCACACCGGCGACCGCGGGGCCGACGTGATCTTCGACCCCATCGGCGGCGAGCAGACCGAGACTGCTGTGGACCTGCGGCGCGCTCGGTGGCCGCTACCTCGCCGGTCGGCTTCAACGACGACCCCGAGTCCGGGCTGACCGGCCGACCGCTGCGCAAGGCTCTCGATGGCCAACATGTCCGTCGATGGGCGTGCTGCTCGCCTACCTCGACGCCCCGCGCGACTTCCGCCGCTTCGGCATCAACGGCTTCCCGCCCGAGACCGGTCGGCGGGTCCACGACGCGCTGCTCGACCTGGTCGCCGAGGGCAGGATCCGGCCGGTCGTCGGTCGACGGATCGGGCTCGACGACGTGCGCGGAGGCGCTGGAGGACCACGCGGCCCGGCGCCACGACCGGTCGCACCGTCGTGGTCCTGTGAACGCCGACGAGCTCCTCGCCCAGGCCTGCGACCAGGCGGGGCTCGACGACCTCGGGGACCCGACGGCCCGTGAGGGGCTGGAGGCCTACGTCGCGGCCTCATCGACGAGACGCCCAGCTCAACGAGCTCGGCGCCCTCGGTGTCGGCCGGTGCCATCGTCGGCGCCCTGGTCAACCGGCTCCGGGTCGTCGACCACGTGAAGGCCCACCCCGAGGTCGCCGAGGAGGTCATCGAGGCGCCGGTGGTGGTGATCGGCATGTTCCGGGCGGGCACGACCTTCCTGAGCAACCTCCTCGACCAAGACCCGGCCAACCGGGCGCTGCCGCGCTGGGAGGCGGGCGACAGCGTCCCGCCGCCGACGCCGGCCGAGCGGTACGCCGGGCCACGGGTCGACTCGGCCCAGGCCGGCGTCGACATGCTCGAGGCGCTCAACCCCGCGATCCGCGCCATCCACCACGAGGACGCCACCTCGACCCGACCGAGTGCATCGCGGTGATGGGCCAGGCCTTCCAGAGCATCTCCTGGGAGGCGATCGCCAACGTCCCGTCGTACGGCGCCTGGTGGCGGGCCGCGACAGCCGCCGGCCTACGACTACCACCGCCGTGCCCTGCAGGTGCTGCAGAGCGGTGGCGTCCGGGGCCGGTGGACGCTCAAGAGCCCGCACCACGCGCTGGCCCTCGACGCCCTGACCGCGGTCTACCCCGACGCCCGCCTCGTCGCTGCTGCACCGCGACCCGGTCGCTCCTCGCGGCTCGGTCTGCAGCCTGATCCACACGTCATGTCGAGCACGTTCACCGACGCCGACCACCGGGCCTACATCGCCGAGCACTGGACGGCCACGCTCGAGGAGTCGTCGGCCGCCATCGACGCCTTCCGGGCCGCCCACCCGGGACCGGATCCTCGACGTCGCCTACGCCGACCTGGTCGCCCAGCCGGTCGCCACGATGGAGCGGCTCTACGCCGAGCTGGGCCTCGAGTCGGGCCCGGGGGCGTTCGCGGCCATGGCCGACCACGTCGCCGCCCATCCGCGCGGCAGCCTGGGGGCGCACTCGCTACGACCTCGCCTCCTACGGCCTGGTCGAGGCCGAGCTGCGCGAGCGCTTCGCCGGCTACGTCGAGCGGTACGGCGTGGTGCCGGAGGGGGCCGTCGCCGCCCGGTAGCCGCGTCGTACGTTGAGGGCGTGTCCACGACCGTCGACCGACTGCTTCCGAACGAGGACGCGGAGGACCTGCTGGCCCTGACCCGTGACCTGGCCGTGCGCGAGCTGGCCCCGCAGGTGCACGAGGCCGAGGAGCGCGGGGAGTTCCCGCGGGACGCCTACGCGCTCCTGGGCCGGTCGGGCCTGCTGAGCCTGCCGTTCTCGGAGGAGGACGGGGGTTCGGCCCAGCCCTACGAGGTCTACCTCCAGGTCGTCGAGGAGGTGGCCGCTGCCTGGCCGAGCGTCGCTGTGGGTCTGTCGGTCCACACGCTCACGGCCAGCGTCGTCGCCGCCCACGGGAACGAGGACCTCCGGTCGGCCTGGCTGCCCCGGATGCTCTCGGGCGACTGGCTGGGCGCCTACTGCCTCTCCGAGCCCCAGGCCGGCTCCGACGTCAGCGCGATCGCGACCAAGGCGGTGCGCGAAGGGGACGGCTACGTCGTCACCGGGACCAAGCAGTGGATCAGCAACGGCTCGTGCGCCGACTACTACATCCTCTTCGCCCGCACCGGGGAGGACCGCACGCGAGGGCTCTCGGCGCTGGTGGTCCCGGCGGACACGGCGGGCATGAGCTTCGGTGCGCCCGAGAAGAAGATGGGCCTGGCCTGCGACGTCACCACTCAGGTCCTCTTCGATCGCGCGCGCGTCCCTGCGGCGCAGCGGGTCGGCGAGGAGGGTGCCGGGATGCGGGTGGCCCTCTCCGCGCTGGACGCCGGACGCCTCGGGATCGCAGCCGTCGCGACGGGCATCGCGCAGTCCGCGCTCACCCACGCGGTCGACTACGCCCGCGAGCGTCACCAGTTCGGCCGGGCGATCGGGGAGTTCCAGGGTCTGCAGTTCCTCCTCGCCGACATGGCGACCGAGGTCGAGCGGGCCCGGGCCACCTATCTGTACGCCGCGCGGCTCAAGGACGCCGGACGCCCGTTCTCCCGCCAGGCGAGCATCGCGAAGCTGACCGCGACCGATGCGGCCATGCGGGTGACCACCGACGCGGTGCAGGTCCTCGGCGGCAACGGCTACACCCGGGACTACCCCGTCGAGCGGCTCTTCCGGGACGCCAAGGTCACCCAGATCTTCGAGGGCACCAACCAGATCCAGCGGATGGTGGTCGGGCGCGACCTGCTGCGCTAGTCTCACTGGCGTGCGTTTAGTACGCCCTCTTATTCTGGGTCTCGTGCCGGTCCTGCTCGCGGGCGGGTGCGGGTCCCGCCTCGACCCCGCCGACGTGGTCGGAGCCGGCTCGGTGACCGGCGGCGCGATGACCGTGCAGGACCAGACCCCGACGACCGCTGGTGTCGCGACCGTCGGTGGGACCTCCACCTCCAGCGGTGCGGCACCACCCGGTTCCACCGCGCCGGTGGCGGGCAGCGGGCCCCAGACCGGGGCACGCGGGCCGGCCGCACCGGGGGCCGAGCCGACCGACCCCACCGGCGACGCTCCGCGGGGTGCCTGCGACGGTTTCGAGAGCTCGACCGGCATCGACGACGACTCCATCACGATCGGCAACGCCGCGGACGTGTCCGGTCCGGTGCCCGGCATCTTCGAGTCCAGCCAGGACGCGGTCCGCGCCTACGTCGCCTACTTCAACGCCACCAGCGACATCTGCGGCCGCACGCTGGACCTCGAGCTCTACGACTCGCGCACCGACGGCGCCGCCGAGCAGCAGGCCTACGTCGCCGCCTGCGACGAGGTCTTCGCGATGGTGGGCTCGATGTCGGCCTTCGACTCCTCCGGTGCCGCCGACGCCGACGAGTGCGGCCTGCCGGACATCCGCACCACCAGCATCACCACCGAACGCGTCGACTGCCGCTCGTGCTTCGGCGCCCTGTCCACCTCCCTCGGGGAGTTCCAGAACGCGGTCCCCGACTTCGTCCTCGACAACTATCCCGAGGCGGCCGACCGGGCGGCGATGCTCTACATCAACATCGGCGCCGCCCCGGTCAACGCCCGCACCCAGGTCGAGATCTTCACCCAGCGCGGCATGTCCTACGACTACGTCCAGGGCGTCGAGATCTCCGAGTTCAACTACACCCCTTACGCCCAGCAGCTGAAGGACCGCGACATCGGCGTCCTGCAGTTCATCGGCTCCGAGAGCACCTTCGTCCGGCTCGCCCAGGCCATGCGACAGATCGACTACTTCCCGGACCTCTACCTGCTCGACCCCACCGCCTACAAGCCGGAGTACGTCGAGTCCGGCGGCGAGGCGGTCGAGGGGACAGTCGTCTTCCTCTCCACCGTCCCGTTCGAGGAGACGTCGCGCAGTCCGGAGATGCAGCTCTACACGACCTGGCTCCAGCAGGTGAAGCCCGGCGCCGACCCCACCTTCTTCGGGGTCTACGCCTGGTCGGCCGCACGGCTGTTCGTCGAGCAGGCGAGCGCCCTGGGTGGGGACCTGAGCCGCGCGGCCCTCGTCGGAGCGGTCGCGAAGGTGGATCAGTGGACCGCCAACGGCATCCACGCCCCGCAACGGGTGGGGCCCGAGCGGGTCGGTGAATGCAACCGGTTCGTCCAGCTGCGCGACGGGGTGTGGGTGCCGGTGGGAGGCCGGCGCTACACCTGCACCGGGACCACGACCCTGGACTGACCCACGAGGACGGACGCGCGGAACGGCGCTCCCACCAGACGGACACCCGCGGACCGGTTCAGTCCGGCCGTGTGGCCCGCGTCACCTCCGGGGCTCGTCGTCGTTGTGACCGCATGGTGCCCCGTCGCAGTCTCACCGTCGTCGGATCGACCCTGGCCGCCCTCGTGCTGGCCGCCTGCGGCTCCCAGCTCGACCCCGACCAGGTCGCCCGCACCGGGCAGGTCGGGAGCGTCGTCGGCGAGGGCACGGCCGCGGGTGACCCCCTCACCGGCACCGGCACCGGCACCGATGGCGGCTCCGTCGTGCCGGGCACCGACTCGAGCGGCACCGGGACGAGCTCGGGCACGGGCGGCACCTCCACCGGGACCGGGGGCACCGGGACCGGCGCCGGCACCGGCTCCACCGGGGAGGGACCCGATGGGGCCCCGCCGGTCCCCGACTCCGAGGCGGGCGACTGCGCCGGCTTCAAGAACGGTCCCGGCATCACCGACAAGACGATCACCATCGGCAACGCCTCCGACATCTCCGGACCCGTGCCGGGCCTGTTCGAGGCCTCGCGCCTGGCCACCCAGGCCTACGTCGCCTACTTCAACGCCACGAGCGACATCTGCGGGCGCAAGCTGGAGCTCAAGCTCTACGACAGCCGCAGCGACGCCGGTGCCAACCAGCAGGCCTACTCCGACGCGTGCAACTCGGTCTTCGCCATGGTCGGGTCGATGTCGGCGTTCGACTCCGGCGGCTCGGCCGAGAGCCAGGCCTGTGGTCTCCTCGACCTGCGCTCGGCCTCCACCACCAAGGACCGTCTCGACTGCACGACCTGCTTCGGCACCCAGTCGGCCAGCAGCCAGGAGTTCGAGAACGCCGTACCCGACTTCATGATCGACAACTACGACGGCGGGCAGAAGGCTGCGATGTTCTACATCAACGCGGGCGCCGCCTCCGAGAACGGCAAGACCCAGGTCGCGCTGATGGAGAAGCGCGGCATGGACTTCATCTACGAGCAGCCGGTCGAGACCTCCGAGTTCAACTACACGCCGTACGTCCAGCAGCTCAAGGACCGCGGTGTGGAGACGGTGCAGTTCATCGCGGCCGGTTCCTACTTCATCCGGCTGCGCCAGGCGATGGCGCAGCAGGACTACGAGCCGCGGCTCTACCTGCTCGACCCGACCGCCTACACCCCGCGCTTCGTCGAGGAGGGTGGTGACGTCGTCGACGGCACGGTCGTGTTCATGAACTTCACGCCCTTCGAGGAGGCGGCCCGCTCACCCGAGACCCAGCTCTACCTCAGCTGGCTCGAGCAGGTGAAGCCCGGAGCGATCCCGGACTTCTTCGGCGTCTTCTCGTGGTCGGCCGCCAAGCTCTTCGTCGAGCAGGCGATCCGGCTCGGGGGCAAGCTGAGCCGCTCGACCATGGTCGATGCCATCAGCAAGGTCGACGGCTGGGAGGCCGACGGCATGCACGCGCCGCAGCGCGTGGGTCCCGAGCGGGTCGGCGACTGCTGGCGGTTCATCGAGCTCCAGGACGGCGTCTGGCGTCCGATCGGCGGCACGAAGTACACGTGTAACGGAGTGACCACGTTCTGAGGATCCTGTGGTGGCCGTCACCTCGGCGACGTAGGGTCGTTGAGAACTAGTACCTGTTCTAGTTTTCCCTGGAGGAATTCCGTGCTTCGCGTCCGACGTGCCCTGCTCGTCCCTACCGCCGGCCTGCTGGCGCTCGTCATGGCGGCGTGCGGCTCCAACCTCGACCCCGACCAGGTGGTCGTGGCCGGCGGGTCGGGCGGGACCCTCGCCCCTGACGGCACCGTGGTCGACGGTTCGGTGCCGGGTGGAGTCGACGGCACCACCAGCGGGGGCACGACCGGGGGCACGACCAGCGGCGGCACCACCGGCAGCACGACCGGCGGCACGACCGGCGGGACCACCGGCGGCACCACCGGCGGGGAGGACGGCGGTGAGGCTCCTCCGGCTGTCGACCCGTCCAAGCAGGGCAGTTGCGACGGGTTCGAGAACGGACCCGGGATCTCCGACGACGAGATCATCATCGGCAACTCCTCCGACATCTCCGGCCCGGTGCCCGGTCTGTTCGAGCAGAGCCAGGACGCGACCAAGGCGTTCGTGTCCTACTTCAACGCGACGAACCCCGAGGGCATCTGCGGCCGCAAGCTGGTGCTGAAGACCTACGACTCGCGGACCGACTCCGGCGCCGACCAGCAGGCCTACGCCGCCGCGTGCGAGGACGTGTTCGCGATGGTCGGCTCGATGTCGGCCTTCGACTCCGGCGGTGCCGGTGAGGCCGAGCGCTGTGGGCTCCCCGACATCCGGTCGGCCAACGTCACCACCGAGCGCAACGACTGCTCGACCTGCTTCGGTGCCCAGTCCACCCTCACCGGGGAGCACCAGAACATCATCGCCGACTTCATCCTCAAGAACTACGGCGACGCCGGCCAGCACGCGGCGTTCCTCTACATCAACGCCGGCGCCTCGGTGCAGAACGCGACCAAGCAGGCCGCCGCGATGGAGAAGCGCGGCATGAACTTCGACTACGTCGAGGGCATCGAGACCTCGGAGTTCAACTACGCCCCCTACGTCCAGCAGCTCAAGGACCGTGAGATCGAGGTCGTCTTCTGGACCGGCGCCTGGCAGCAGTCGGCGCGACTGCGCCAGACCATGCAGCAGCAGGGCTACGAGCCCAAGCTCTACATGCGCGATCCGACCGACTACAACGACGGCTACATCGAGCAGGGCGGCGACGCCGTCGACGGCACGGTCGTCTTCACCAACTTCGTCCCGTTCGAGGAGGCGGCGTCCAACCCCGAGATGTCGCTCTACCTCAACTACCTGGAGCAGTCGAAGCCGGGCGCCGAGCCCGGGTTCTTCGGGGTCTTCTCCTGGTCCGCGGCACGGCTGTTCGTCGAGAAGGCGGCCGAGCTCGGCGGCGACCTGACCCGCGCTGCCCTGATCGAGGCGGTCCGAGGCACCAAGGACTGGACCGGCAACGACATCCACTCCGTCCAGCACCCCGGTACGCACCGGACCGGTGACTGCTGGCGCTTCCTTGAGCTCAACGGAGAGACCTGGGAGCCTCTCGGCAGCACCAAGTACCAGTGCTCGGGCACGACCTTCGGCTAAACAGTTCCGCAGCTACCGACCAGTAATCGTGCGTGGCCTACGTCACCTCGATCATGATGGGTCGTTGTCGGACTGATACACGTTCTAGTTTTCTGCGAAAGGTCAGCATGCTCACCCCCACCCGTGCGCGTACCGCCTTCTGCGCCGGCGCGCTCGCGCTGACGCTGGCTGCGTGCGGCTCCCAGCTCGAGCCCGGCGACGTCGTGGCGGCCGGCGGCACCCAGCAGGGTGTCGTAGGGGGTGCGGTCGTCCCCGGAGCGGAGGGCTCTGCCGCGCCCGGGACCGTGCCCGGCTCCGGCCCCGCAGGCACGGTCGGGTCGGGCGGCACCGGGGCGACGACTACGGGAGGCGGCTCGACGAGCAGCGGCAGCGGGACCGCCACGGGAGGCGGCGGCACGAGTGCCGGTGGCGAGGAGAACTCCTCGACCGGCGGGGCCAAGGCTGCCAGCTGTGACGGCTTCGACGGCGACCAGCCCGGGGTGAGCGCGGACAAGATCGTGCTGGCCAACGCCTCGGACATCTCCGGGCCCGTCCCCGGCATCTTCGAGTCCTCCCAGCAGGGCATGCGGGCCTACCTCGCCTTCTTCAACTCCACCAACCCCGACGGGATCTGCGGGCGCAAGCTCGAAGCCCTCCTCCTCGACAGCCGCGCCGACGCCGGGGCTGACCAGCAGGCCTACGCGCGAGCATGCGCCGACTCCTTCGCGGCCGTGGGCTCCCAGTCGGCCTTCGACTCCGGCGGGGCCGGAGAGGCCCAGAAGTGTGGCCTCCCAGACCTGCGGGCCTACTCGCTCTCGACCGACCGCACCAACTGCACGACCTGCTACGCGGCCTACGCCGTACGCCCGGGGCTGGTCCCCAACGCGATGCCGCAGTACTGGGTCGACAAAGAACCTGACGCGGTCAAGTCCGTCGGCATGATCTACATCAACGCCGGAGCAGCTCCGGAGAACGCCGAGGCCTTCCGCGCCGCCTGGGAGAAGAACGGCTGGGACATCAAGGTCTTCCAGGGCATGGACACCTCGGAGTTCAACTACACCCCCTACGTCCAGCAGATGAAGGACGCGGGCGTCGAGTTCGTCAACTACACCGGGCCCTATCAGAACACCGTCAAGCTGCAGCAGGCCATGCAGCAGGCAGGGTTCGAGCCCGAGATCTTCATGCAGGACGCGACGATCCACGACGACCGCTACGTCGAGCAGGCCGGTGACCTCGCAGACGGCGTCTACGTCTACTCGCAGACGGCACTCTTCGACGACTACTCCATCCCCGAGATGGAGCTCTACCGCAGTTGGCTGGCCCAGATCGACCCCGACGCGACGCCCAACACCTACGGCGTCTACGCATGGTCGGCCACCCGTCTCTTCGTCGAGCTTGCGGTCTCCCTGGGTGGCGACCTCACCCGGCAGACGCTGCTCGAGGCCCTGACCAAGGTGGAGGGCTGGACCAGCAACGGGATCCACGTCCCTCAGAACATCGCCGCCAAGACCACGGCCAACTGCGCGAGGATCATCCAGTACACCGGTGGTGCGTGGAAGAAGATCTCCCCTGGGGAGTACATGTGTGGCTCGATGACGGATGTGAGCTGATCGATGTCGGAGTTCGTGGCCTACCTGCTGCCCGGTCTGTTCACGGGTGCCGCCTACGCGATCATCGCGAGCGGGCTGGTGCTGACCTACACCACCACCCGGGTCTTCAACCTCGCGCACGGCGCCTTCGCGATGATCTTCTCCTTCATCTTCTGGGACTTCAGCGTCCGCCAGGAGCTGCCGCTGTGGTTCGCGCTCTTCCTGGTGCTCGGGGTCGTGGCTCCGGCGACCGGCTGGTTCGTCTCCCGCTTCGTGACCAAGGGTCTCGGTGACTCCCCGGTCAGCGTCTCGCTGATCATCACGGTCGGCATGTTCGTCCTGCTGATCGGTGCGGCGAGCCAGATCTACCCGCCGGAGGCCCGGACGGTGCTGCCGTTCATGCCCGGAGTCGGGCTTCGAGATCGGGGACTCCCGGGTCACCGCGCACCAGGTGATCACGATCCTGTGCGCCATCGTCGTCGCGGTCCTGCTCTACCTGCTGCTGAACCGCACCCGTATCGGAACGGCCATGCGCGCGGCGGTCGACAACCCCGAGCTGCTGCGTCTCTTCGGCGGCAAGCCCGACCTGGTGGCCTCCCTGTCGTGGGCCATCGGCATCCAGCTGGCCGCCCTGGGCGGCATCTTGCTGGTCTCGGTCGTGGGCCTGGACTACTTCCAGCTGACGCTGCTGGTGGTCAGTGCCTACGCCGCCGCGATGTTCGGCCGGCTGAAGTCCCTGCCGCTGACCTTCGCGGGGGCCATGGGTCTCGGCATCGTGGAGTCGATGGCGATCGGCTACATCCCTCCGGACGCGGCCTTCGCCGCGGCCAAGAACGTCATCGCGCCCCTCGTGCTCTTCATCGTGGTGGTCGCCATGCCGCAGACCCAGCTGCGCATCGGCCAGGTCAAGGGCATCGTGTCGGCGCCCCAGCCCTCGTTCCTCAAGATCGCCGCCTGGAGCTCGGTGCTCCTCCTCGTCGTGGGGCTGATCTCGGTGAGCGCCGGCGACGCGCGGTCTGCTGCAGGTCGGGACGGCCGTCTACTTCGCGATGGTCATGCTGTCGATGGTGCTGCTGACCGGTTACGGCGGCTTCGTGTCGTTGGCGCAGATCGTGTTCGCGGGGGTCGGCGCCCTGGCCTACGCCAAGCTCGACGAGCCCAACCTCTACGGACTCGTGCTGTCGGCGTTGATCGCGGCCGGGGTGGGTGCCCTGGTCGCCCTCCCGGTGCTGCGTCTGACCGGCCTCTACCTCGCCCTGGCAACCTTCGCCTTCGGCGTGCTGATGGAGAAGATGGTCTTCCAGCAGGACTTCGCGTTCGGCTTCAACGGCACGCTGCCCGCCGACCGGCTCTCGCTGCTGGGCAACCCGATCGAGTCGCTCTCGGGCTACGTCTTCGTCATGGCGGTCTTCCTGCTGCTCATGGGCGTCGCGGTGCTCTACCTGCGGCGCGGCGTGCTCGGGCGCCTCCTGATCGCCATGCGCGACAGCCCGGCCGCCTGCGGCACCCTCGGGCTGGACATGCGGTGGTTCCGGGTGGGCCTCTTCGCGCTCTCCGCCGGCCTGGCCGGGGCCGCCGGTGGCCTCTACGCCGGTCTGCGCGGCACCGTCGGTGCGGCCGAGTTCGGCTACTTCAACAGCCTGCTGCTCCTGCTGTTCGCCGTCGTCTTCGGCCTCACCTCGGTGACCGGTGCGGTCCTCGGCGGCACGGGCCTGATGCTGCTGCCGGTGCTGCAGAGCGAGAAGCCCGAGCTGGCCGGACTGATGTTCGTCATCGTCGGTGCCGGCGCGATCTTCGCCGCCCGTGAGCCCAACGGCCTCTCGATCCTGATCTTCAAGCTCGGTCAGCTCATCCAGCGCCGGGTCCTGGCCGGTCTCCCGTCCCTGCCCAGCCGGCCGACCGGTGGGAGCGACGACACCGAGCACGACGAGTGGGACTCCGAGGACCTCGACGGCGACGGCGGAGGGCGGCACGCCGCCGACCCTGACCGCCACCACGTCGGAGAGCCCGACGCCTCGAACGGACACGTCGCCGAACCGGTTCCGGCGCCCGCCGCACCGCTGAGCCCGAGGAGGTCTCCCGTGTCTCTCCTTGAGGTCCACGACGTCGTCGTCCAGTTCGGCGGGGTGATCGCCGTCAACGAGGCGAGCTTCGCCGCCGAGCAGGGCCGGGTCACCGGCTCTGATCGGCCCCAACGGTGCCGGCAAGACGACCTGCTTCAACGTCATCAGCGGGCTGCAGACGGCCCAACAAGGGCAGCGTCGACTTCGACGGCAAGAGCGTCACCTCGACGCCCGTCCACCGTCGCTCCAAACGAGGGATGGGCCGCACCTTCCAGCGTCTCGAGGCGTTCGGCTCGCTCTCGGTGCGCGACAACGTGCGCGTCGCCTACGACATCCACCGCGGCATCAAGGGCATCGTGCGACCCGGCGGCTTCCGACGTCGACGCTCTGCTCGAGCGCGTCGGCATCTCGGCGTACGCGCAGGAGCGGGCCGACTCGATCCCGACCGGCACCGCGCGGCTCCTCGAGCTGGCGCGCTGCCTGGCCAGCGACCCCAAGCTGCTGCTGCTCGACGAGCCGTCCTCGGGGCTCGACGAGTCCGAGACCGACGACTTCGGCGACCTGCTCAAGGACCTGGCCGCCGAGGGCCGCGGGGTGCTCATGGTCGAGCACGACATGGACCTGGTGATGGCGGTCTGCGACGAGATCCACGTGCTCGACTTCGGTCGGGTCATCGCCTCCGGGGGCCCGGCGGATGGTCCGCAGCGACCCGGCGGTGCAGAAGGCCTACCTCGGCTACTCCGACGAGGTGCCCGAGCACGAGCTGGTCGCGGCCGGCGGGGACCACTCCGGGGAGACCCTGGTCATCCCGGCCGTCCCGGCCGACAGTGAGGTCGTGCCGATGAGCGTCGCGATCCTCGAGGTGTGCGACATCCACGCGGCCTACGGCCGGATCGAGGTCCTGCGTGGGGTCGACCTCGTCGGTGCCCAAGGGAGCCGTCATGGCGCTGCTCGGTCCGAACGGCGCCGGCAAGAGCACGCTGACCAAGATCATCAGCGGCCAGAAGAAGGCGACCGCAGGGCGACATCCACCTCGGTGGGGTCAACGTCAAGAACGCCGGCCCCGAGGAGCTGTCCCGGCTGGGCCTGTGCACGGTCCCCGAGGGTCGCTCGGTCTTCCCGAACCTGACCGTCGAGGAGAACCTCACCCTCATGTCCTACGCCGGGGTCGGGGCGGAGGCGGTCCTCGAGACCGCCTTCACCTACTTCCCGCGCCTCCTCGAGCGCCGCAAGCAGCTCGCCGGCACGATGTCGGGCGGCGAGCAGCAGATGCTCGCCATGTCGCGGGCCCTGGCCTCCGACCCGGCCCTGCTCCTGCTCGACGAGCTCTCGATGGGCCTGGCCCCGCTCATCGTCGACGAGCTCTACGAGACCGTCGGCCAGATCGCGGCGAGCGGCGTCTCGATCCTCGTGCATCGAGCAGTTCGCACGCACGGCGCTGCGGGTCTCCGACTACGCCGCCGTCATGACCGGGGGGCGGATCGTCGCCACCGGAGAACCGGAAGAGATCATGGAAACCATGTCCGACGTCATCCTCGGAGGAGCCGCATGAACATCCACAAGCGCGCCTTCCTGTCCCTGTCGGCGGCCGCCCTGGTCGGCGCCACGCTGCCGCTCACGGCCGGCGGGCCGGCCGGTGCTGCGCCGGCCGCCGAGGACCCGCCGTTCACCGGCTTCAGCTCCACCGCCTGGGGCACCCCGCTCGAGCTCGAGATCTACGAGCCGACCATCCCGATCCCCGCGACCCCGCAGGCCGAGTTCCAGTTCGGCTACACCGCGGTCGAGGCCGACACCGGCAGCGCCAAGGGCCGGGCCGCCTACGTGTGGCCGGGTGACCCCATCGGCGAGGGCTTCAAGACCATCGCCGAGGGCGTCGGACTGCCGCCGCAGATCTCAGGACCGTCGCGGCCGAGGGCTACCCCGTCCAGGTCAACTCCAACTTCCCCAGCGGTCCTGAGTTCGAGGACGAGGAGGAGTTCCCCGGCACCGTCCAACGGACCGGCGCCGGAGAGTTCGAGGTCTACGCCGAGAACGCTTACGACACCGACTGCTCGGCCGGGGAGCCCACGAGGCCGCGGCCGACGAGGGTGGTGGATCGGGCAACGCCGGCGGTGGGCTCCTCGACCTGCCCCTGCCGGGTCTCGACAACCTCGTGATGTCGCCCGGGATCGAGCCCCCTCAGCTCCGGGGCGCAGCTCGCTGCCGCGCCGCGGGAGTGTCCGATCCCCGCCGACATCGCCCAAGTGCTCGACGTCGGCAGCTACGTCTCGGTGAGCAAGAACTCCCACCGCGAGGACCTCGTCTTCGGCACCTCCCGCGCCGCGGCCGCTGACATCTCGATCGCGGGTGGGGTCGTCACGATCTCCGGTGTGACCGCGAAGGTCAGCGTCAAGCACGACGGCTTGGTGGGGGCGACCGACGGCAAGGCCGACTACGGCGTCATCAACATCAACGGTCAGAAGTTCGCCATCGGTCCCGACGGGATCGAGGGCGGGGGCCAGAAGCAGAACATCCCGGGCCTGCCCGATGACCCGAACGCGGCGCTGGCCGAGCTCGGCCTGACCGTCACGGTCCCGAAGCCGGAGTACGAGATCACGGACTCGGGAGCTGCGGGAACAGTGACCGGACTGATCGTCGTGGTGGACACCAAGACCCTGGCCGCGGCGCTCGACATGACGCCCATCGACGACATCCTGGGCCAGCTGCCCGACCAGCTCGGTCAGCTCAAGAGCGCCCTGCAGGCTGCAGCGAACCTCTCGCCCCGTTTCGTCTACAACATCGCGACGGTGACCAGTGAGGTCGCGACGTCACAGGGCATCGCTCCCCCGCCGGTCGATCCCCCGCCCGGCCCCGAGGACCCCGACGACAACAAGGGCGGCGACGGCGGCACCGGCGGTGGGGGCGACCCCATCTCCAGCGGCGGCACGAGCACCACCCCGGGCTCCCCCGGCGTACCGTCCTCGGGCGGCGAGACCGACTCGGGCACCGAGACCGCGCCGCTCCCAGCGGTCGAGACCACGGCGGGCTTGCCGAAGCTGTTCTCCATCCCGGGGCTCCTGCTCGTCGGTGGCATCGCCGGAGCGGCGCTGCTCGGCAGCTACGTGCGCAAGCTCGGCCTCGCCGCGCTCGGCGGCGGGCGCCTCATGTCCGCACGGCCTCGACAGTGGCCTCCCCGACCTGCGAAAGGCCTGACCCATGACCACGACCTCCACCCAGCCCGCGAGCGGCGCTCGCACAGGCGCCGCCTCCGCCGGGGCGCTGCCGCGCGCTTCCTCGCGAGGTGGCTCCACCGGCGCGGCTCCGCTGAAGAACAACTACTGCGCAGCTGCTCCAGGTGGTCCTGTTCTGGGCCGGCGCGATCCTGATGCCGACCGGCATCGTGGTCATCCTGCTCGGCTACTACGGCGTCGCGAACTCCGTCTACGACTTCGAGCGCGAGGCCTACCAGGTCTCGGGCGGCTTCCTCGGGCTCGGCCTGACCTTCCTCGGCGGGTTCCTGTACTTCGGCGCCTGGCTGGCCCGCATCGCCGCCGACAACCGCGAGGCCAGCAAGCGCCTCGCCGACACGTTGCTGGTCCTGGCCGACGTGACGTCGCGCTCGGCCGCCATCAACGACGTCGGCGTCGACACCTCGGCCATGCCGGTCACCGCCGGCAACGGCACCACCATCCACCGCCGGGACTGCTCCCTCATCGCCCACCGCGACGACCTCGCCCCCGTCGGCAATAACGACGCAGGGCTCACCCCCTGCCGCGTCTGCCGTCCTTGACCCACCCCCCGCTGACCCGTCACTTGTATGTGACGGGTCAGCGGGGGGCCCTGGGGTGACCCGTCACTTGTATGTGACGGGTCAGCGGTCTTCACGGTGACCCGTCACGTGTATGCGACGGGTCAGCGGTCCTCACGGTGACCCGTCACTTGTATGTGACGGGTCAGCGGTGATGACCTCGTCGGGCTTCTGGGTGAGGACGTGGTCGATGTAGTCGGCGGCGGTCTCGAAGATGCCCCACTCGGTGCCGGTGCGCTCCGAGAGGTACCACCGGTGGGCCAGGACCTCGTGGAAGATCTCGGCGGGTTCGAGCTTGCCCCGGGCCTGGGCAGGGACCATCGCGACGAGCGGCTCGTAGATCTCGGTGAGCCAGCGGTGGGCGACCAGAGGGCGGTCCTCGCGGCCGAGGTCGTGGTACGCCGTGAAGGCCGCGAGGTCGTTGAGCAACCGTCGCGCCTGGGCGTCCTCGACATCGAGACCGGTCAAGGCGCGCAGGTCGCGTTGGTGGTGTCCGAACTCGACGGCCTTGGGCCGGATCCGCACCCGATCGCCGTCCCAGTCGGTGACGATGTCGAGCTCGTCGACGTCGAAGCCGAGGTCGTTGAGGTGTTCGATGCGACGCTCGATCCGCCACATCTCGGCGGTGCTGAACTCCTCCTCGCCGGTGAGCTCGTCCCACAGGGCGTGGTAGCGCTCGTCGAGCAGCTCGACGACGTCGAGCGCCTCCATCTCCGGCGCGAGTGACCCGCTGGCCTGGAGGTCGAGCAGCTCGGCGAAGACGTTCTCCTCGGCGACCGTGACGTCGTACTCACGCATCCGGTCCGAGAGGCTGGGCCGCAGCTCCCCGGTCTCGGCGTCGACGAGGTACGCCGAGAACCCGCCCGCGCTGCGGCGGAACAGCACGTTCGACAACGAGACGTCGCCCCAGAAGAAGTCGGCGAGGTGCAGCCGCACCAGGAGGACGACCAGGGCGTCGACCAGCGACGGGAGGTTCTCGGTGGTCAGGCCGTGGGCGAACAGGCTGCGGTAGGGCAGCGAGAACCGCAGGTGCTCGGTGAGCAGGGCGGCCGGCAGCGGCTCGCCCCGGTCGTCGAGGCGTCCGGTCACGACGCCCTGCGCGACCACCGCCGGGAGGCCGAGCCGGTGCAGGTCACGCAACAGGCGGTACTCGCGGTAGGCGATGGGTTCGGTGGTCTCCTTGACGGCGTAGGTCCGGTCGCCCAGCCGTACGATGCGGACGACGTGCCGCGACAGGCCGCGGGGGAGCGGGACGACGTGGTCGTCGGTCCAGTCCTCCAGCGGCCGTGACCACGGCAGGGTGAGCAGAGCGGGGTCGGGGCGGTTGGTCACGACGTGCAGCGACACGCAGCCTCCTACGGCTCGAGGAAGACGCCGCCGGTGCCGCGCGCGGCCGCCTCGTCGCCGGGGTTGGTGAGCGCGCAGCTGCGCAGGCTCAGGCAGCCGCAGCCGATGCACCCGTCCAGGCGCAGCCGCAAGAGCTCGATCCTGCGGATCTGCTCGTCCAGCCGGGGCCGCCACGCGCGGCTGATCCGGTGCCAGTCGGACTTGGTCGGTGTCCGGCCGTGGGGGAGCGTCGCCAGGGCGGTCGCGATCTCCTCCAGGGACAGCCCCACCTCCTGCGCGGCCCGGATGAAGGCCAGACGGCGCAGCATCGAGCGGTCGAAGCGTCGCTGGTTGCCCGTCGTTCGTGTCGAGGTGATCAGGCCGCGTGCCTCGTAGAACCGGATCGCACTGGTGGCCACCCCGGACCTCTCGGCCAGGGAGCCGATGGTCAGGTCGGGCACATGCCCAGGTTGGCGGTACCTGAAGGAGACTTCAAGTACGCCGGCATCACCGGGGACCTAGAACGTGTTCTAGAGTCCGCGCATGTCCCGCATCGTCGTCATCACCGGTGCCGCCTCCGGCATCGGCCACGCCACCGCCGAGCTGTTCCGCGACCTGGGGGACACCGTCTACGGTCTCGACCTCCACCCCACCGTGCCCGAGGGCGTGACCTTCGTCGAGTGCAACGTGGCCGACCGGGTCAGCGTGGACTTCGCGATCGCGAAGTGCGCCGAGCACGGACGCATCGACGTGCTGGCCAACGTCGCCGGAGTGGTGCAGTTCGGCCGCGTCGACCAGGTCTCCGACGCCGAGTGGGACCGGGTGCAGGCGGTCGATCTCAAGGGCCCGTTCATGCTCATCCAGGCGGCTCTGCCCCACCTGCGGGCCTGCGGCGGCAACATCGTCAACGTGTCCTCGGTCGCCGGCAACAAGCCGCAGCCCTACACCGCGGCGTACTCGGCGGCCAAGGGTGGGCTGACCATGCTCACCCGCTCACTAGCCCTGGAGCTCTCTCCAGAAGGCATCCGCGTCAACGCGATCTGCCCGGGCACCGTGGACACCCCGATCGTGAGCCACGTCGCCAGCATGTTTCCCCCGGACCTCGACGACCGGGTCATGGACCGGTTGATGATGATGCTGCCGGGCCCGGCCATCTCGCCCGCCGAGCTCGGCTCGGCCATCGTCTACCTCGCCTCGCCCGAGGCCCGGATGGTCACCGGCACCGTGCTCGCCTTCGACGGCGGCATGGGCTAGTCGTTGCGCCTGGCCTGACAGGATCGAGGAGTGACCCTCTCGGCGGAACTCGTCACCTTGGCTCATGCGTACGGCGTGAGCACGTCCTTCACCGACTGGCGAGGTCGCACGGTGGAGGTCTCGACCGAGACCGTGACGACCGTCCTGACCGCGCTGGGGGTCGACGTGTCGGACCCGGCGGCCGCGATCGTCGACCACGAGCTGGCGCCGTGGCGGCGGATGCTGCCGCCCAGCCTGGTCACGGTGGCGGGTCGCGCGACGACGTGCTGGGTGCACGTCCGCGACGGTGACCCGGCCGAGCTCAACGTCGAGCTGGAGGGAGGCGGAAGCCACGCGCTCCGCCAGGTCGACAGCCCGGTCCGGCCGCGTGAGGTCGACGGCGCACTGGTGGGTGAGGCCGTCTTCGAGGTGCCCGGCGACCTTCCGCTGGGCTACCACGTCCTGCGCGCCCGGTCGGGCTCGCAGGAGGCCACGGCCGACCTGGTCGTGACGCCCGCGTGGCTCGGGCTGCCGCCGCACGCGCGCACCGGACGGCACTGGGGGTTCGCCGCCCAGCTCTACAGCGTGCGCTCGGAGGAGTCGTGGGGGATCGGGGACCTCACCGACCTCACCGACCTGGCGGTCTGGTCGGCAGGCCTCGGGGCGGACTACCTGCTGGTGAACCCCCTGCACGCCGCCGAGCCGCTCGCGCCGCTCGAGCCCTCGCCGTACCTGCCCTCGTCGCGGCGCTTCTTCCACCCGCTCTATCTGCGGGTCGAGCGGATCCCTGAGTACGCCGCTCTGCCCGCTGCCGAGCGGGACGCGGTCGAGCTGCTGCCGCTCGACCTGCCGCGCGCGCTCGCCCCCGACGAAATCCTCGACCGGGACGCCGCGTGGACGGCGAAGCGCGCGGCTCTGCGGATGGTGCACGCGGTCCCGCGCACGCCGGGTCGCGAGCTGGACCTGGCGGCCTTCCGCGGGCGCGAGGGGGAGGCGTTGACGCGGTTCGCGGCGTGGTGGGTGCTCGCCGAGGACCACGGGCCGGACTCCCGGACCTGGCCGCCGGAGCTGCGGGACGTCGACAGCCCCGAGGTGGCGGCGTACGCCCGTGAGCACGTCGACCGCATCGACTTCGCCTGCTGGTTGCAGTGGCTGCTCGACGAGCAGCTCCAGCACGCGCAGGCCAAGGCCCGGGGGGCCGGGATGCGGCTGGGGACGATGCATGACCTGGCCGTCGGCGTCCACCCCGGCGGCGCCGACGCCTGGCGGATGCCCGACGTCTACGCCACCGGGGTCACCGTCGGTGCGCCGCCGGACGCCTACAACCAGATGGGCCAGAACTGGAACCAGCCGCCGTGGCGCCCTGAGCGCCTCGCCGAGCTCGGCTACGCGCCCTTCCGCGACCTGGTCCGCGCCGTGCTGCGGCACGCAGGCGGAGTCAGGGTCGACCACATCCTCGGGTTGTTCCGCCTGTGGTTCGTGCCGGCCGGCCGCTCGGCGGCCGAAGGCGCCTACGTCACCTACGACCACGAGGCGCTGGTCGGCGTGCTCGCACTCGAGGCCCACCGGGCCGGTGCGGTCGTCGTGGGGGAGGACCTCGGCGTCGTCGCGCCGGAGACCCGTCGCTACCTGCGCGAGCGGGGGGTCCTGGGCACCTCGATCCTCTGGTTCGAGCGGGACGGGGCGGGTGACCCGCTCACGGCCGAGCAGTGGCGGGAGTGGTGCCTGGCCTCGGTCACGACCCATGACCTGCCGCCGACGACCGGCTACCTCGCCAGCGACCACGTGCACCTGCAGCACCGGCTCGGCCTGCTCGAGCGCGGCCTGTCCGAGGAGCTGGCCTCCGCCGCTGCCGACCGCGAGACGTGGCTGGCGGAGGTACGCCGACGGGTGCCCGACGACGACGTGGTGGTCGCTCTCCACCGCTACCTGGCCCTGACCCCCGCGCGGATGCTGTGTGTCGCGCTGACCGACGCCGTCGGCGACCGGCGTACGCAGAACCAGCCGGGGACGACCGACGAGTACCCCAACTGGCGCATCCCCCTGGCCGACGACACCGGCCGCCCGATCCTGCTGGAGGACGTCTTCGCGTCCTCCCGCGCCGCCGCGGTGGCGCGAGCGGTGACCGGGTCCCGCTAGGCCTGCTCGTCCGGGCACCACCAGGTCGTCCGCCCGCCCACGGTGCCGCGGCTCATCGGCGCACCGCAGCGTGGGCAGTGCTCGCCGGGCTTGCGGTGCGCGATCACCTCGCCGGTGTGGACACCGCCCTTGCGGATGGCCGCCTTGGTGGCCCTCCGGAGTGCCCGATGGAGGTCGGTGAGCTCGTCGGGGCCCAGGGTGTCGACCCTGCGCGACGGCGAGAGGCGCGCCTGCCAGAGCGTCTCGTCGGCGAGCAGGTTGCCGACGCCCGCGAGCACCGACTGGTCGAGGAGCCTGGCCTTGACCGCGACCGTGCTGCCGCCCAGGCGCTCGCGGAACTCCGCCACCGACACCTGCTCGGCGTCCGGCCCCAACGCGTCGAGGTCGGGGTCGAGCCGAACCCGGCTCAGCCGGCGTTTGTCGAAGAGCCGCAGCGTCGCCCCGCCCTCGAAGGTGATGGTGAAACGGGTCCACTCGGGCTTGCCGGGCGCATCGGCGTACCGCCCGCGCGGGTCGCCGCCCTCCTCGATGTGCCCGTCGGCCCCGGTGACGACCACTCTGCCCGCCATCCCGAGGTGGAGGCCGAGGTCCGGGCCACCGCGCGAGGTCGTGCACCACATGGTCTTGCCCCGCCGTAGCGCCTTTGACAGCTGCCGCCCGACCAGGGCGTCCCGGATCTCGCCGGCCCGGTGGGGTCGGCAGACGTAGGCGTCGGTGTCGTCGACGTCGGCGATGGTGCGTCGCAGCGCCGCCCGCTCGATGGTCGCCCGCGCCCTCTCGACCTCGGGCAGCTCGGGCACGGCGTCAGTCTGCCCCGCCCGCCCAACTAGGATTTCGGCTCACGCCGCGTTAGCTCAGTTGGTAGAGCGTCGATCTTGTAAATCGAATGTCGGGAGTTCGATTCTCCCACGCGGCTCCGGGCCGACCGTCGCATGTAACACGCCGTCCACCGACCTACCCACCCGCTGCAACGGCGTGGAAGGTCAGCAAACGGCGTGTTGCATGCCGCCCTCAGGCCAGGCGGCGTACGGCGAACCGCTCGGGCGGGTGCGCGATGGCGTCCTGGGCGGCGACGAGCGCGATCTCGCGCCCGCCGGCCGCCAGGGTCGCCTCGAGGATCGCGAAGACGGTCGAGGCGACCCGGCCCAGGGCGACCTCGGGCGCGCCCGACTCGTGGAGGTGGGCGAGGTAGAGGGCAGCCGTCACGTCCCCCAACCCGTTGACCGAGATCGGCAGCAGCGGGGTCGTCACCGCCCAGGCGCCGGCCTCGGAGACCGCGACGACGTCGATCGACTCGGCCGGGGTCTCCTCGACGAGCACGCTGGTGACGAGCACGTCGCGCGGCCCGGCGTCGCGGACGACCTCGACCGCCGCCAGCACCTCGGCCATCGACGCCGTGGACCGGTCGGCCAGGAAGTCGAGCTCGAAGTGGTTGGGCGTCACCACGTCGGCCCGCGGGACCACCTGGTCACGCATGAACTCCGGGATTCCGGGCCGCACGAACATGCCGCGGCCGACGTCGCCCATCACCGGGTCGCAGCAGTACGTCGCCGCGGGGTTGGCCGCACGGACCCGGTCGACCGCGTCGAGGATCACCTGACCGACGGCGGGGTCGCCCTGGTAGCCCGACAACACCGCGTCGACCGACGCGAGCACGCCGCGCTCCTCCACCCCGCGCAGCACGTCGGCCACGTCGGCGGGGGCGAGGAGGGGTCCGCGCCACTCTCCGTAGCCGGTGTGGTTGGAGAAGTGCACCGTGTTCACCGGCCACACGTCGTGCCCCAGGCGCTGCAGGGGGAACACCGCGGCGGAGTTGCCGACGTGTCCGTAGGCGACGGAGGACTGGATCGAGAGCACCTGCACGCCCCGATCCAACTCCCGGGAAGCGTTCCGCAGCAAACTAGAACACGTTACAGTTGTGGCCGCCATCACCCCTGACGACGAGGACGACAACCGCATGGCCAAGGCTGCCCCCCGCTCCAACGAGGCCGACTACGTCGTGGTCGGCTCCGGAAGCTCCGGAGCGGCGATCGCCGGCCGGCTCGCCGAGTCCGGCGCGAGCGTGATCGTGCTCGAGGCCGGCAAGACCGACGAGAAGTTCCTCACCAAGAAGCCCGGCATGATCGGCCCGATGCACTCGGTGCCGCAGATCAAGAAGACCGTTGACTGGGGCTACTACTCGGTGCCGCAGAAGCACCTGCTCGACCGCACGATGCCGGTCCCGCGCGGCAAGGTGGTCGGCGGCTCGAGCTCGATCAACGGCATGGTCTACGTCCGGGGCAACCGGGCCAACTTCGACTCCTGGGCCCACGAGGGCTGCACCGGCTGGGACGCCGACAGCGTCAACGCGGCGTACCAGAAGATGGAGGACTTCGAGGGCGGCGCCGACGAGTTCCGCGGTGCCGGCGGGCCCATCCGCGTCACGCGCAACAAGATGCCCCAGGAGGGCTCGCTGCAGTTCCTGCAGGCGACCTCCGACGTGCTGGGCGTCAAGGTCATCGACGACTACAACGGCGCCTCGCAGGAGGGCGTGAGCCGGATGCAGCAGAACGCTGCCGACGGTCTGCGCTACTCCGCCTCGCGCGGCTACATCCACCACCTCAAGCCTCCGACGCTCGAGCTGCAGACCGAGGTCCTGGTGCGCAAGGTCGTCATCGACAACGGGCGGGCGACCGGCGTCGAGGTGACCGACGCCGACGGGTCGCAGCGCACGATCCGCGCCGGCAAGGAGGTCATCCTCTCGGCCGGCTTCGTCGGCTCGGCCCAGATCCTCATGCTCTCCGGTGTCGGCCACGCCCAGCACCTGCGCGACCACGGCATCGAGGTCGTCTCGGACCTGCCGGTCGGCGACAACCTGCACGACCACATGTTCCACGCGCTCACCTTCCACACCAGCGCGTCGAAGAACCGCGGGACGGCGCCCTACTTCGCCAAGGGCGTGATGAAGGAGGTGCTGCGGCCGGGCACGACCTTCATGGCCAACTCGGTCTTCGAGGTGCTGGCCTTCGTCCGTACGTCGCTGGCGACCGACGTCCCCGACCTGCAGCTGCACCTGCTGCCGTGGTCCTACGTCTCGCCCAACCAGGACGCGCCGGTCCGCCACGAGGTCGACACCCGTCCGTCGCTGACGGTGCTGACCACGCTGATCTACCCCCGCAGCCGCGGCACTCTGCGCCTGGCCTCGTCGGACCCGACGGCCAGCCCGCTCATCGACTTCGACTACCTCGCCGACCCCGCCGACCTCGACGTGCTCAGCGAGGGCTCGGAGATGGTGCGCGAGATCATGGCGGGCGCCGCGTTCGGCGGCTCGATCAAGTCCGAGATCCACCCGGGCACCGACCTGAAGGGCCAGGCGCTGCGCGACGCGATCCTCAACCGGGCCACGTCGGTCTACCACGGCGTCGGCACCTGCAAGATGGGCATCGACGAGCTCGCGGTCGTCACCCCCGACCTCAAGGTCAAGGGCGTCGAGGGCCTGCGGGTCTGCGACGCCTCGATCATGCCGTCGATCACCGGCGGCAACACCAACGCGCCGGCGATCATGATCGGCGAGCGCGGCGCCGACCTCGTCCTCGGAAAGGGCTGAGCCCGATGAGCAGCACTGCCACCACCTCCGCCGGCTCGACGGGGCCGACCCGACCCCAGACCCTCGACCTGCCCTTCCTCGAGCAGCTCGTCTCCCGGGTGCCCTCCACCAGCGGCGGGACCTGGAAGCTGACCGAGGTCTACACCGGTGAGGTCCTCGTCGAGCTCCCGCAGTCGACCCCCGTCGACATCGAGCGGGCCTTCGCCACGGCCCGCGCCGCCCAGCGCGAGTGGTCGCAGTGGCCGCTGGCCAAGCGGCTCAAGGTCTTCCGCAAAGCACACTCGCTGTTCATCGACAACGCCCAGACGACAGCTGACCTCCTCCAAGCCGAGAGCGGCAAGAACCGGCGGATGGCGATCGAGGAGACCTGCGACCCGCCGATGGTGATGAGCCACTACCTCAAGCGCGCTCGCACGCTGCTGGCCCCGACCAAGCGGGGCGGGCCGGTGCCGATGCTGTCGACCTCGACCGAGGTGCGCCAGCCCAAGGGCGTCGTCGGCATCATCGCCCCCTGGAACTTCCCGTTCGCGACCGGTCTCTCCGACGCCATCCCGGCCCTGATTGCCGGCAACGGCATCGTCCTCAAGCCCGACAACAAGACCGCGCTGTCACCGTTGTACGGCGTCTCGCTGCTCGAGCAGGCCGGACTGCCGAAGGGTCTGTTCCAGGTCGTGTGCGGCGAGGGGGGCGACGTCGGTCCGACCTTGATCGACAACGCCAACTACGTGATGTTCACCGGCTCCACGGCCACCGGGCGCACGATCGGCGAGCGCGCGGGCCGCAACCTGATCGGCTGCTGCCTCGAGCTCGGCGGCAAGAACCCGATGATCGTGCTCCCGGACGCGAACATCGACGACGTCGTCAAGGGCGCGCTGTTCGGCGTCTTCGGCAACACCGGCCAGATCTGCATGCACATCGAGCGGATCTACCTGCCCGACGCGCTCTACGAGGAGTTCAGGACGAAGTTCGTGGCAGCGGCCGAGGGGCTGCGGATCGGCGCGTCCTACGACTTCGAGCCCGAGCTCGGCTCGCTGGTCTCGGTCGACCACATGGAGCGCGTGCACTCCCACGTCGAGGACGCCGTCGCCAAGGGGGCGACCGTCGTCACCGGCGGCAAGCCGCGCCCCGACATCGGACCGGCGTTCTTCGAGCCGACCGTGCTCGAGGGGGTCACCCAGGACATGCTCGCCGGCTCGTGCGAGACCTTCGGCCCGGTCGTGGCGCTGCACCGCTACCGCGATGTCGAGCACGCGATCGAGCTGGCCAACGACACCGACTACGGCCTCAACGCCTCGGTGTGGGGCACCGACCTCAAGGCGGCCGAGAAGGTCGCTCGGCGCATCGAGGCGGGGAACGTCAACATCAACGACATCCTGGCGACGGCGTACGCGTCGAAGGGCTCGCCGTCGGGTGGGGTCAAGCAGTCCGGCGTCGGCGCCCGGCACGGTGACCAGGGTCTGCTGAAGTACACCGATGCCGTCAACATCGCCGTGCTCAAGAAGCAGGTCATGAGCCCGCGCCCCGACCAGCCCTACGAGGACTACGTCAAGGGCATGCTGTCGGGCCTGAAGATGATGCGGCGCACCCGCATCCGCTGAGTCTCGACACGGCTCAGCCGCTGCGCGGCTGCGCCGGCTCGGCCACCGAGGGCAGCTCGACGGTGACGACGGTGCCGTGGCCGACGGCGCTCTCGATCCGCACCCGCCCACCCTGGTCCGCGACGAGCTTGCGCACGCTCGCGAGACCGAGGCCGGAGCCTCCGTCGTCCTCGGCCATCCGGCCGCGCTCGAACTCGTCGAAGATCGTGGGCAGGTCCGCTGCGTCGATACCGCGACCCCGGTCCGCGACCTGGACCTGCACCCACCCGCGACCGGCCGGACCGAAGGCCACGAGGACCGGGCCGGCCTCGGAGTACTTCAGCGCGTTCGTGAGCAGGTTGGTCAGGACCCGTCGCAGTGCCGGTGGGTCGGCCAGGGCGGTGATTCGCGAGGGCAGGACCGTGACCCGCGACGAGTCGAGCAGGGGGGCCAGGTCGGCGACGCAGTCCCGCGCGAGGTCCTCCAGCTCCACGACCACCGGCTCGACCGAGCGCGTGACCGCTCGCAGCAGGGCGTACGCCGCGAGGTCCTCAGCCATCTGGCCAGCCGTTCGGCGTTAGCCCGCACCCGGTCGAGGGCGAGGCGCTGCTCCTCGCCCGCGGTGACCTGCGCCATCTCGGCGAAGCCCTGGAGGGCCAGCATCGGGGTCCGGAAGTCGTGGTTGAAGGCGGCGAAGAACGACTCCTGGGCCTCCTCCAACCGGCGTCGCTCGGTGAGGTCCCGGGTGACCTTGGCGAAGCCCGTGTGCCGTCCGCCTCGGTCGTAGAGCGCGGTGATGATCACGTCGGCCCAGAAGCGTCGACCCGTTCTGCCGCAGCCGCCACCCCGTGTGCTCCACGCCGCCCGTCCCGGAGCGCGTCGCCGAGCAGTCGCTGCGGGAGACCTGCGCGGCGGTCCTCGGGCTCGGTGTGGAAGACCGAGAAGTGGTCGCCCATCGCCTCCTCCTCGGTGTAGCCCTGCAGTCGCTCCGCGCCGGCGTTCCAGGAGTCGACCGTGCCGACCGGGTCGAGCATGATGATGGCGTAGTCGACGACCTGGCCGACGAGGATCCGCAGACGCTCCTCGCTGTCGCGCAGCCGCTCCTCGAGCCGGTGCTGGGCGGTCGAGTCCCGGGTCAGCACGGCCACACCCGCGGGCGTCCCGTCGTCGTCGCTCAGGCCGTGACGATGCCGTCGGCCCAGAACCGGGTGCCGTCCTTGCGCACCCGCCAGCCCGACTGCTCCACGCTGCCGGTCGCACGGGTCTGGTCGAGCAGCTGGTCCGGAACCCCGGCAGCGCGGTCGTCGGCGGTGAAGAGGCTCGAGAGGGGGCGTCCGACCGCCTCGCCGTGGGTGAAGCCGTGCAGCCGCTCGGCGCCGGCGTTCCAGCTCGCGATGGTCCCGTCGGGTGCCGTCGCGACGATGGCGTAGTCCCTCACCTGATCGACGATGCGGTCGATCACGGCTGCGAGATCGAGCCCTCCCGCCTGGATCACCACTCGATTCTGCGTCGGGTCCGGGGCCTGGGCGCGGAAACCGCACGATGCTGGGGCAGGACGGGTCCGTCGCGACGACCGGTCGGCCGATGACTAGTCCGCCCGTGGTCGAAAGGACCACCCGGCCGCCCGCGACGACAGCGGTGCTGCTGCCCTCAGCAGGGATCCCTCAACCCAGCGACCAGTCGACGGCGGCGGCGCCCTGGTCGGTCAGGAGTCGGTTGACGCGGGAGAAGGGCCGGGAGCCAAAGAAGCCTCGGGAGGCCGACAGGGGTGAGGGGTGGACCGACTCCACCCAGGGGACGGGGCCGAGCAGCGGCTTGAGCGACTGCGCGTCGCGGCCCCAGAGGATCGCGGCGCAGGGACCGATGCGGCGTACGAGCGCAGCGATCGCGCACTCGGTGATCTCCTCCCAGCCACGGCCGCGGTGCGAGCCCGAGGCGCCGGGCTGGACGCTCAGCACCCTGTTGAGCAGCATGACGCCCTGGTCGGCCCACGCCGTGAGGTCGCCGTGCTCCGGCGTCGCGAGGCCGAGGTCGGTCCGCAGCTCGGCGTAGATGTTGGCGAGGCTGCGCGGCACCGGACGGACGTGGGCGTCGACGGCGAAGCTCAGCCCGATCGGGTGGCCGGGCGTCGGGTAGGGGTCCTGGCCCACCACCAGGACCCGGACGTCCGCGAGCGGGCGGGCGAAGGCGCGAAAGACGTGGTCCCCGGCCGGCAGGTAGCCGCGGCCGGCGGCGACCTCATCGCGAAGGAACCGCCCCATCCGGGCGACCCGCTCGTCGACGGGGGCCAGGGCCTCGGCCCAGTCCGGGGCCATCAGCCCCCGGTCGACCAGGGTGGCGAGCGAGCTCACCGGAAAACGGCACCCCGCGGGAGGTACGACGGCCGTCCCCGCTCGCCGACCTCGACCGAGAGGATGGCCTGGTGGGTGGCGTCGCCCTGCACGGCCGACTGGTTGGCCACGAGCACCCGGGTGCCGAGGAAAGTCGCGCTGCAGGGGGTGTCGAAGGGGATCGTCGAGCCGTTCTCGCCGGTCCCCGGCGCGTCGGGGAACCGGTCGAGCTCCTCACCGGTGGCCGAGAGCTCGACGAGCTGCGCGGTCAGCCCCGCGTTGGCGATGTAGATGTGGCCTGACCTACCGATGCCGAACCCGTCGGGCAGGTCGGTCGGCAGCGAGGTCCACAGCGTCTCGAGGGCGCCGGGCCGGCCCCGTCGGTCGAGGGGGAGGCGCAGCAGCGCCCCGTTGGTGGGCAGGGTGCTGCCGTCGCTGATCGTCTGCTGGGTGATCAGGAGGTCGGAGCGACCGGCTCGGAAGGCGATGCCCGTCGTGCCGAAGCCGCCGGCACCCTCGAGCCTCGGCGAGTCGAACCAGCGCACGACCTCGCCGTCACGACGTACCTTCCACAGCACGCCCTGGCCGTAGTCGGTGACGTAGAGGGCGTCGCCGGGACCCCAGGTCGCGTAGTTGGGCACGGCGCCGCCGGGCAGCCGTGCGACCCGCCGCCACCGTGCGGTCGCGGTGTCGAGGGTCAGCACGGAGGACGTGGTCGTGTCGAGCACGACCAGCAGCCCGTCGCGGGTCTGCGCGGCGACCTGCACCCCGTGCTCGCCCGGGTGGTCCTGCCGCGGGACCGACCACGATCGGAGCAGGGTCCCGTCGGCACTCCACTCGAAGACGCGCGAGGGCTGGCGCCGCGAGGTCGCGGCGTAGGTGCCGGCATAGACCCGGCCGTTGCGGTGGGCCATGACGTACGCCGGGTAGCCCGGCGCCGGCACCAGCGAGAAGACCTCGGTGTCCCATTTCGGGGTGTCCGCGGGAGCCGAAGTCGCGGGGGGCGGCGGCGCGAGCAGGGAGAACGCCACCAGGGTGGCCACGAGCAGTCGCCTCATCGCTGCTCCAGCACCTCGAGGGCAGCACGCTCGCCGGCGCGGACGGCGCCGTCCATGTAGCCGGTCCAGTACGTCGAGGTCTCGGTCCCGGCCCAGTGCACGCGGCCGAAGGGGCGGCGGATGGCGGACCCGAAGTCGACCATGGTGCCGGGTGCGTAGTTGGGGACGGGGCCCCCGCGGGTCCAGCGTTCGCGCGTCCAGTCCTGCTCGGTGTACTCGATCGGCTTCAGCGCCCGGTCGCCGAACATCTGGGCGAAACCCTGCAGGACGTGGCGGCGACGCTCGGCCTTCGACAGCACGCCGTACCTGCGCCAGGTCGAACCGCCGACGAAGGCCAGCAGGACACCGGGGTCACCTGAGGGCGGGCTGTTGTCGAAGACCGCTCGGGTGGCGCCGGAGTCGTTCAGCCCGAACCCGTTGAGCCCGGCATCGCGCCAGAACGGTGTCTCGTAGACGGCGTCGCATTTCATCAGCTGGCCCATGTCGAGGTGGCGCAGTAGCTGGGTGCGGCGGCGGGGCAGGACGGGGTCCCAGTCGATGTCGAGGACGAGCGGCGGGGGCGCGGCCACGACGACGTGGCTCGCGCGCACGACGCCGCGCTGGGTGTGGACGAGGGCGTGGCCGTCGCGCTGCTCGATGCGGCGCACCGCGGAGCGCAGCGCGACATCGTCGCCGAGGCGCGCGGCGAGGCGGAGGGGGATCAGCTGCGAGCCACCGACGAACCGGCGCTCCTGGGCGCCGTTGGCGGTCTCGGAGTTGCGGGCGAAGGTCCCGACGTGGCGCTCGTCGCCCGAGCACGCGACGTACCAGAGCGTGTAGAGGAAGGAGAGCTCGCTCGGGTCGGCGCCGAAGCCGGGCTGGGTCCAGCAGCGGATGAGGTTCTCCACCCCCTCCGGGTTGACCGCGTTGCGTCGGATCCACTCGCCGAGGGTCATCGCGTCCCACTCACGGGCCCGGGGGTGGGTCCACGGGGCGTCGACCGGGATCTCGGCGGCGTACATGTCGATCTGCGTGAGCAGGTTGCCGGCGTCGGGGAGGATCGTGGGGTCCGGCGGG
This sequence comes from uncultured Actinomycetota bacterium, assembly GCA_963767915.1. Lineage (GTDB taxonomy): Bacteria > Actinomycetota > Actinomycetes > Propionibacteriales > Nocardioidaceae > Nocardioides. The sequence goes on along the minus strand of CAVYFR010000004.1, from coordinate 67,919 downwards.
ACCGTGCCCTGATACTCCATCCGGCCGGTGGTGCGCGAGATGTAGACGCTGTTGCCGGTGTTGTACTCCGGGAACGTCGGCACCTCCAGCTCCCGGGCCAGCCGCAGGATCCGGCCCTGGGTGGGACCGACGAACGCGCCTCCGGCCTCGATGACGCCACCAGCGTCGAGGCGGTGGTTGAGCACCCGGCCGCCGACCCGGTCACGGGCCTCGAGCACCAGCACGGAGCGTCCGCGGCGCGCCACCTCGCTGGCCGCCACCAACCCGGAGATGCCGGCGCCGACGACCACGACGTCGACGCGTCGAGGCAGGGACCCCTGCCGCCCGGCGAACGCCTCGGCCGGAACCAGGCCGGTGAGCGCCCCGGCGCCGGCGAGGCCGAGCATCCCGCGTCGGGACAGAGAGGTCGTGCCCACGTCGAATCCTCCAAAAACCTGACGGACTGTCAGGTTTTAGCCTACACTGCGGCCCGTGACAGCGGAACGCTCGCCGGAAGGACCCCGCCCCCGCAGGGTACCCGCGCAGGAGCGCAGCCGGGTACGGGTCGAGCGCATCCTCGACGCCACCTCGCAGGTGGTCCTCGAGCGGGGTGTGGACGCCCTCACGACGCGCGACGTCGCGCGCCGGGCGGAGGTGCCGGTGGCCTCGCTCTACCAGTACTTCGCCGACAAGGAGGACCTCCTGCTCGCCCTGCTCGAACGCGACACCGAGGAGATGGACCGGCAGGTGGCGCTCGATCTCGCCGCTCTGGGTCCGCTGACGCTGGAGTCGCTCGTGCGGACCACGATGGAGGCGTTCGTGAAGGTCTACCACCGCCGGTCGGCTTTCGTGGAGGTCTACCTGCGCGGCCGGACCAACGTGGCCGTGCACGCCTTCGGCCGCCGCCACAACGCGCGCATCGCGGCCACGCTCCGCGAGCTCGCCGTGGAGACCGGGCTGGCCCGGCCCGACATGCCGCTGAAGGCGGCGATCCTCGCCGTCGAGGTCGGCGACCGGGTCTTCCAGCTCGCCTACGAGCACGACGACACCGGGGATGCCGAGCTGGTCGAGGAGGGCATCGTGCTGGTCACCGCCTACCTCGCGAAGTACGTCGCCGCGTGAGCGCCGCCGGACCCGCTGAGCACGCCGAGCACGCCGAGCTGCGCGGCGCGGTGGCCGCGGCGTGCCGCCGTCTGGCCGAGGCCGGCCTCCTCGTCGGCACAGCCGGCAACGTGAGCGCCCGGGTGGGCGACGTCGTCGCCGTGACTGGAACGGGGGTGGTCCTCGCCGACTGCGGCCCTCACGACGTCACGCTCGTCGACCCGGACGGTGCCGTGCTGGAGGGAGCGCTGGTGCCGACCTCGGAGCTCGACCTGCACCTGCTCGTCCACACCCGCACCGACGCGACCGCGGTGGTGCACACGCACGCGCCCTACGCCACCGCGGTGGCCTGCGTGCTCGACGAGCTGCCGGTGCTCCACTACCAGCAGCTGCTGCTCGGTGGGACGGTGCGGGTGGCGCCGTATGCGACGTTCGGAACTCCCGAGCTCGCCGACCACGTGCTGGCGGCCCTGCAGGACCGTCAGGCTGCGCTCATGGCCAACCACGGGTCGATCGCCGTCGGAGCCGGACTGAAGGCGGCGGTCGAGAACGCCCTGCTCCTCGAGTGGCTGGCTGCGCTCCACCACCGAGCCGCCGCCCTCGGCACGCCCCGCACCCTGAGCGACGACGACCAGGCGGCGGTGATCGCCGCCGCCGTGTCGCGCGGCTACGGCTCGACCCACCAGAACCCGCACAAGGAGAAGCAGCCATGAGGATCGCCACGGTCGGGGTGCACGTCCTCGACACCCACGTCATCGGCATCGAGTCGATCCCCGCCGGGTCCGAGGGTCAGCTGGTCGAGACCATCAGGATGTCGCCGGCTGGCACCGCGGGCGGGACGGCCGTCGTCCTCGCGCGGCTCGGCGCCGAGGTGCTCAGCTTCGGTGCCGTCGGCACCGACCCGATCGCCGAGGTCCTGCTCGGGCTGCTGGAGCGGGAGGGTGTGGATGTCACAGGGCTGGTGCGCACGACCGACCAGCAGACCTCTGCCTCGGTGATCCCGGTGCGTCCTGGTGGGGACCGCCCGGCCTGGCACTGCATCGGGGCCAACGGTGCCTTCACCCTCGCGGACCTGCCGTTCGAGGCGCTCGAGGGCATCTCGCACCTCCACCTCGGGGGACCGGAGTTCCTCGGCGGGGAGGCGGCTGGGAGGCTGCTCGCCCACGCCCGGTCGATCGGCGCGACCACCTCGGTCGACGTCCTCGCCCCGGGGGACCCCGACCTGCTCGCGTGGATCGCCGAGGCCCTGCCGCACACCGACTTCCTGCTGCCCAACGACGAGCAGGTGCTGGGCTTCACCGGCGCCTCCTCCGTGGGCGAGGGGGCGCAGCAGCTCGTCGCCGCCGGGGTCGGCTGCGTCGCGGTGACCCAGGGCGCGAAGGGAGCCCTCGTCGTCACCGCTGAGTCGGTCGAGGAGGTGGCGGCGTACGCCGTCGACGTCGTCGACACCACCGGCTGCGGTGACGCGTTCTCGGCGGGCTTCCTGCGGGGTCTCTCGCTCGGCCGGTCGCCGGCCGAGGCCGCCCGCCTCGGCTGTGCCACCGCCGCCCAGGTGGCTCGGGGTCTCGGCACCGACCACGGGAGCTACACCCTCGAGAGCGTCGAGGAGTTCGCGACCAGCGCGCCTAGGCTGTGACCATGCCCCGCGCGACCCTCGCCGACGTGCACCGGCTGGCGGCCGGAATGCCCGGGGTCAGCGTCGCCGAGGGCGGCAAGACGGTCTACCAGGTCGGGCGCAGGAGCTTCGTCTTCTTCCGCAACCCTCGTCCCGACGCGGTCGACCCGGTCACGGGGGAGCGCTACGACGATGCCATCGTCCTCTGGGTCGGCTCGGAGGAGGAGAAGCAGGCGATGGTGCGCGACGAGTCGACGCCGTACTTCACCACGCCGCACTTCGACGGGCACCCGTCGGTCCTGCTGCGCGGCAGCCGGGTCGGGGAGCTGTCGTTGGAGGAGCTGACCGAGGTGGTCCAGGAGGCGTGGCTCGCCCGCGCGGGCAAACGCGCTGCCGCCACCTGGCTGAGCGAGAAAGGGATGAGATGAGCGACATCGAGGTCACCCGCGATGAGGCCGGGGACCGGTTCGTGATCACGGTCGACGGCGAGCAAGCGGGGCTGGCGGCCTACGAGCTGCACGAGGGGGTCATCGTGTTCACGCACACCGAGATCGACGACTCCCACGAGGGGGAGGGGCTGGGTGGCCGGCTGGTCCGGGCGGCGCTCGACACGGCCCGGGACGAGGGGCTCGCCGTCCACCCCCGGTGCGCCTTCGTGAGGAGCTGGATCGACCGGCACGACGACTACCGCGCGCTCGTGCCCGAGGCCGACCGGGCGCGGTTCGACCTCTAGGACGGCGCGCCGGGCTACATCCCGCAGCTGGGTGCGCTCCAGGACCGACCGGCGCGGACGTCGACGTGCACGTGGTCGTCGTGCCCGGGATAGCCGGGCCCGAAGATGCCACCGAATCCCGCGTAGCGCGCGTTGGTGGCGATGCTGCACATGCTCATCGAGCTCGGCACCAGGTCGATCGCCGTACCGTAAGTGTGTTGCCCCGAGCCGCTGCCGCCCACCGAGCGGTCGCACGAGGTCGACCGGAACCCGGAGGTCACCGTCAGCGGGCGGTCCCCCATCCGGTGCCGCAGGGCCTCGGCCCGCCACATGGCCCGCAGGAGGTTCTGCTGGACCGTCGCGGCCGACACCGATCCGCCGCTGTAGCCGCCCTGGCCGCAGCCACCGTCGACCTCCGCCCAGCTGAAGTGCGCCGGGGTGCAGTCGGCGTCCTGGAGCTCATAGATCTTCGCGTACGTCGCCGGACCGGCGACGCCGTCGACACCGAGGCCGTAGGCGGCCTGGAAGCCCCGGACCGCCGCGGTCGTCTGGGAGCCGTAGCTCCCGTCGATGGCCATGTTGACGCCGTAGCCGGCCCACCCCGCGACCCGCACCTGCAGCGTGGCGACGTCGGAGCCGGATGCACCGGCCGAGAGGGTCCTGCCCCACGTGTAGCACTCGTCGGCGTACGCCGGCGGGGCCGAGGCGGTCGTGAGCGCGACCAGGCTGGTGAGGGTGACGAGGGCTGAGAGCAGAGCGGCGCGGACCCGGGACATGGACCCAACCTGCCCCTCCCCGACCCTCCTCCGGAACGGGGGAAACCCTTGTCGTGGGCTCAGCGACCCAAGGACCGGGAGGAGGACGAGCCGTAGCGTCGGGTCGGGTTGGTGCCGATGTCGCTCTTGCTCGGCAGCCGCGGCGGCTTCGCGGACCTCGGGTCCGGAGCCGACCAGCGCTCGACCCAGGCGTCCATGGCGCGCCAGGTCGTGGCGCGGGCCGCGCGACCGGTGAGCATGCCGAGGTGCCCGCCCGGAACGATCTCGAACTGCACCTCCTCGGCGCCGCTCAGCAGCGGCACCAGGGCCTTGACCGCCGGCACCGGGGCGATGGAGTCGGTGGCGCCGGCGAAGACCAGCACGGGCACCGTGATGTCGGCGAGCGAGATGGTGCGCTCGTCGAGCTCCATCGACCCGGTCACGAGCGCGTTGCCCTTCACGAACCGGTGGTAGAGCTGCCCGAAGGTGCGCCCGGGGTAGGCCATCATGGCGCCGACGAAGCGGTCGACGGCCTCGATCTGGGCCAGGTAGTCGGTGTCGTCGAGGTGGACGGCCATCGCGACGGGTTTGGTGACCAGCTTCTGGACCGAGGAGAGCTGGAAGGCCCACCGGACCAACGGCTGGGGAGCGCCACCCAGCGCCCGGTAGGTGCGGGTGACCAGGCCGCGCCCCTCGGTGAGGTTGAGCAGCGGCCGGAGCGGGGCGACGATCGGGACCAGCGAGACGTCGACGGGGGAGCCGACGATCGTGAGCGAGGCGATCGGCAGATCGGCGTCGTCAGCGGCGGCGAGCAGGGCGAAGATGCCGCCGAGGCTCCACCCGACCACGTGCACCGGCCGGCCGCCGGCATGCGCCGAGACCTCGCGGACCGCGGTCGGCACGACCTCGTCGACCCAGTGCTCCATGCCCAGGCTCCTGTTACGGAAGGAGACCTGCCCGTACTCCACGAGATAGGTGGGCCGCCCCGTCTCCACCAGGTGCTCCACGAGCGAGCACCCCCGGCGCAGGTCGTAGCAGGTCGACGGTGCCGCCAGGGGGGTCACCAGCAGCACCGGGTCGCCGACGTCGCGGACGTGACCCGAGGGCCGGTAGTGGTAGACCTCGCGCAGCTCGCCCTCGTCGATGAGGGTCCGCGGCATCGGCCGCAGGTCCGCCAGCCCGCCGTAGAACACCTTGTGCGCCACGTTGCTCGCAGCCGAGACGACCTGGTCGGGCTTGGGGATCAGGTCCATGCCCGAAGGGTAGTCCGGCCCGGTGACCCCGCTGGTCGGGCTTGTCGAGACCTCGGCCCGGTGGTCGAGCTTGTCGAGACCCTGGTCGTTGGTCGAGCTTGTCGAGACCCTGGTCCCCGGTGGTCGAGCTTGTCGAGACCCTGGTCCCCGGTGGTCGAGCTTGTCGAGACCTCGGGTCCCCGTTGGTCGAGCGTGTCGAGACTCGGGTCGTTGGTCGAGCTTGTTGAGACCCTCACCGGGTTTCGAGACGGCGCTGGCGCGCCTCCTCAACCACCGACGAGACGGCGCTGGCGCGCCTCGTCAACCACCGACGAGACGGCGCTGGCGCGCCTCGTCAACCGCCGACGAGACGGCGCTGGCGCGCCTCGTCAACCGCCGACGAGACGGCGCTGGCGCGCCTCGTCGACCACCGACGAGACGGCGCTGGCGCGCCTCCTCAACCACCGGACGCCTCCTCGACCACCGACCTACACGGGGCGGGTGGACTTGGTGTGCGTCGGGACGTCGGAGAGGGAGGACATGAACTCGGCGGCCCAGGCCTTGACGTCGTGCTGGCTCACCGTCTTGCGCATCGCGCGCATGCGACGGGTCAGCTCGCGGTCGTCGGCGGAGTAGGCCTCGAGGAGCGCGGACTTCATGCCGTTGATGTCGTAGGGGTTGACCAGCCAGGCCTGGCGCAGCTCGTCGGCGGCGCCGGCGAACTCGGAGAGGACCAGCGCGCCGTCGTTGCCCGAGCGGCAGGCGACGTACTCCTTGGCGACGAGGTTCATGCCGTCGCGGTAGGGCGTGACCACCATGATGTCGGCGGCGCGGTAGAGCGCGGCCATCTCCTCGCGGGGGTAGGAGGAGTGCAGGTAGCTGATCGCGGGTCGCCCGATCCGGCCGAGGTCGCCGTTGATCCGGCCGACGAGCCGGTCGATCTCGTCGCGCAGCAGGCGGTAGGTCTCCACCTGCTCCCGGGAGGGGACGGCGACCTGCACGAAGACCGCGTCCTCGACGTCGAAGTGCCCGTCGACGATGAGCTCGCTGTAGGCGCGCAGCCGGGCGTAGATGCCCTTGGTGTAGTCGAGCCGGTCGATGCCCAGGAACACCTTGCGGGGGTTGCCGAGGGCCTCGCGGATCTCGGCCGCCCGCCGCGCGACGGGCTCCGAGTTGGCCAGTTCCTCGAAGCCGGCGGCGTCGATGGAGATGGGGAACGGCGCTGCGCGCACCACCCTGCCGTCGGGGAGGTAGACCTGGTCGCGGTGGGTCTTGTGCCCGACCCGCTGCCGCACCAGGCGCACGAAGTTCGCCGCGCCGCCGGGGAGTTGGAAGCCCACGAGGTCGGCCCCCAGCAGGCCTTCGAGGAGCTGGCGGCGCCACGGCAGCTGCTGGAACAGCTCGGCCGGGGGGAAGGGGATGTGCAGGTAGAAGCCGATCCGGAGGTCGGGCCGCAGGTCGCGCAGGAGCTGGGGCACCAGCTGCAGCTGGTAGTCGTGCACCCAGACCGTGGCGCCCTCAGCGGCCGTCTCGGCGGCCTTCTCGGCGAAGCGGCGGTTGACCGACACGTAGGCGTCCCACCACTCGCGGTGGAACTCCGGCTTGGCCACCAGGTCGTGGTAGATCGGCCAGATGGTGGCGTTGGCGAAGCCCTCGTAGAACCCTTCGACCTCCTCGGGGCTCAGGCTCAACGGCACCAGGTGCATCCCGTCGTCCTCGAACGGCTCGAGCTCCTCGTCGGTGCCGCCCGGCCAGCCGATCCAGCTCCCGCCACCGGCTCGCATCACCGGCTCGATCGCGGTCACGAGACCGCCCGGCGAACGTCGCCACCCGGGGGTGCCGTCGCTCTGCTCGACCCGGTCGACCGGCAGGCGGTTGGCGACGATGACGAGATCCGAGACCACCCGTCGAACCTAGCCGCTGCTCCTCACGCCCGACTCACCCTGTCGGGCTGCCGGAGCCGGCCCGGCAAGCTAGGAGGGGAAGCGCACGCCGATCTGGGCCCGCAGGTCGTCGAGCTGACCCATGAGCAGCATGGTCTGGGCGTGGGGCACGAGCGGCGACTCGCGCAGGCCCTCGCGCAGACAGCGGCCCACCTCGGCGGCCTCGTTGCCGTAGCCCCTCCCGAGGAGCGGTTCGTCGCCCTCGATCTCCACCGTGCGCCCGCGGTCGACGGCGTCGTTGGACCCCTCGACGTACGGCGTGAAGGTCGCGCGCGTGGGGTGGTGGAAGTCCTCGAGGTCGATCCGCCCGAGGTCGGTCGCGACGGCGGCGGCCCGAGACGACCACGACGTCATCGAGGCCCCCAGCGTGGCCAGGGCACCGCCGGGATAACGGCCGGCGATCGCGACGTCGACGTCGATGCCGCCGGCCGAGAGGTCGGCGGTGGCGACCAGGTGCTCGGCCGGTCCCAGCAGGAGGTGGGCGAGGGTCAGGGGGTAGATCCCCATGTCGAGCAGGGCGGACGCACCGAGCGAGGGATCGACCATGCGGTCCTCGGGTGGCGCGTCGACCCGGAAGCCGAGCTCGGCGTGCAGGTGGCGGGGGGTGCCGAAGTCGCCGGCGCGCAGCCGTCGCCGCAGCGACCGCACGACCGGGTGGCAGGCGGTCCACATCGCCTCCATGAGGAACCGGTCGTGCTCGCGCGCCGAGCGCACCATCTCCTCGGCCTGCGCCAGGTCGAGGGTCAGCGGCTTCTCGCACAGCACGTGCTTGCCCGCCGCGAAGGCGAGGCGCGCGTCGTCGAGGTGCAGGGCGTGCGGCGTCGCGACGTAGACGACGTCGACGGCGGGATCGGCCACGAGGTCCGCGTAGGAGCCGTGGGCGGTGACCCGTCCCCCGTGCTCCTGGACGTAGGCGTCGGCGAACCCCTGTGCGCTCTCCGGGCGGCGCGACCCCACGGCCACCAGCCGGGCGCCTGGCACCACGGCGAGGTCACGGGCGAAGGTGTGCGCGATCTTGCCGGTGGCCAGGATCCCCCAGCCGATCTCCGGGGTCTCAGCATCCATGGCCACGACGCTAGACGACGCGCCGAGGATCGAATGACATCGCTGTAACTCAGCGTCTACAGTGGCCGCATGGACGCTCAGCGACAGGTCACCCCCGAGGTCTCCACCGGGATCCCGGAGCTGAGCGACCGCGACCGCGAGATCCTCGAGTTCGAGCGCCAGTGGTGGAAGTACGCCGGCGCCAAGGAGAGCGCGGTCCGTGACAAGTTCGACATGAGCTCGACGCGCTACTACCAGGTCTTGAACGCGCTGATCGACCGCCCCGAGGCGTTGGCGTCCGACCCCCTGCTGGTCCGACGGCTGCGGCGGCTGCGCTCGCAGCGTCAGCGCCAGCGCTCGGCCCGACGGCTCGGCTTCGAGGTCTGAGGTGCGAGGCCGCAGCGTGCGTGGCGCCGTCTACCCCTCGCCCGTGGTGGCGCTGAGCATCGTCGCGGTCGCCATGGCCGGCATCGCCTTCGTCGCCACGTGGGGTGCCGACCCCACCGAGCGGGAGATCACCCGGGTCACGTCAACACCCCAGCCCGAGCCCCGGCGTACCGCGACCTCGCAGAAGCCCGCGAAGCCACCGAAGCCCCGCGAGCCCGCCGTCCGGCGCGCGGCCGTCTACGTCGAGGTCTACAACAACTCCAACGTCTCGGGCCTGGCAGGCCGGGTGGCCGACCGGGCGACCGACGCCGGGTGGCAGGTCGTCGGCTCCGACAACTGGTACGGCACGATCACCAGCTCCACCGTCTATCACCCCAAGCGCTTGGCGGAGGCCGCCCGGCTGCTGGCCCTGGACCTCGGCATCAAGCGCACGGCGCTCGCCGTCGACCCGATGCGGCTCGACCGGCTGACGGTCATCCTCACCGGTGAGCTCCGCTAGCCCCAGCCGAGGCGCTTCCCCAGCCGTGGTTGGCTGACTGCATGGAGTTCACCTCCGTCGAGGGGGAGCGCAGGTACGCCGCGCTCGTGCGGGCCGCCGCCGAGACCGTCGTGGGCCTGGACTTCGACGGCGTGCTGTCGCCGATCGTCGAGGACCCCACGCAGGCCCACATCCACCCCGACGCGGCAGACGTGCTGGTGGCCCTGGCCCAGCAGGTGCGCGCCATCGCGGTGATCACCGGCCGGCCGGCGCGTCAGGCGCTCGACCTCGGCGGCCTCGAGGAGGTGGGCAACGCGGTCGGCGAGGCCGGCAAGGAGCTCTACCTCTTCGGTCAGTACGGCCACGAGCGCTGGTCCTCGACCAACCGGCGCATCGTCGGACCTCGCCCTCCGGCCGGCCTGGCGTCGTTCGAGCGTGAGCTCCCGCGGACCCTGCGCCGCCTCGACGCGGCCGAGGACGCTTCGTCGAGGACAAGGGCCTGGCGGTCGCGGTGCACACCCGCCGCCTCGCCGACCCGGAGGCCGCCTTCGCCCGTCTGGTGCCGGCCCTGCGCGAGCTGGCCGAGCGGCACGACCTGGCACGTCGAGCCCGGCAAGAACGTGGTCGAGGTGCGTCGCCCCGGATCGCACAAGGGGGTGGTCGTCGACCTGCTCGTCGAGGAGCTGGACGCCGGCGGCTTCCTCTTCGCCGGGGACGACCTCGGGGACCTCGAGGCCTTCGAGGCCGTCCGGCGCCTGGACGACGCCGGCCTGGCCACGCTCCGGGTCGCCTCGGCCTCGGAGGAGGAGAACGCGCTGGTGCGGATCGCCGACGTGGTCGTGCCCGGTCCGGACGGGGTGCTCGACCTGTTCCGGGAGCTCACCGCCGACGCCGGCGCCCTGCGGGCCTGAGTCCACATCGCGGGACCGACGTACACATGCTGAGACGCGCGTCGTAGAGTCGGAGCCAGCTCATCCAGAGGGACTGAGGGAACGGCCCTGAGAAGTCCCGGCAACCGCCGCACTCCTGACGCGGAAGTGGTGCCAAATCCGTCCTGGCGCGAAGGTCGCCCCGGGGAAGATGAGGAGGACCCCGTGAGCACTCTCGTCGCCCAGCAGGCGCCGACCCGGCCCGAGTCGGGCACCCGCGAGGGGGCGTTCGGCAACGCCATCGCCCTGGCCTGTCGCGAGTGCGGCCACCGGGTCGAGCTCGGACCGCACTACGCCTGCCCGGAATGCTTCGGCCCGCTGGAGATCTCCTACGACTTCCCGGCCGTCACCCGCGCGGAGATCGAGGCCGGGCCGCCCAACATCTGGCGCTACAAGAGCCTCCTCCCGGTGCCGAACGACATCGAGGAGAGCCCCAACACCGAGCCCGGCTTCACCCGGCTGCTCAAGGCGCACAACCTGGGCCGCGAGCTGGGCATCGAGAACCTGTGGGTCAAGGACGACTCGACCAACCCCACCAACTCCTTCAAGGACCGGGTCGTGGCGTGCGCGCTCAGCGCCGCCCGCGAGTTCGGCGCCACGGTGTTCGCCTGTCCGAGCACCGGCAACCTCGCCAACGCGGTCGCTGCGGCAGGAGCGCGGGCGGGCATGAAGACCGTGGTGTTCATCCCCGCCGACCTCGAGAAGCCCAAGCAGGTCAACTCCGCGGTCTACACCGACAAGCTGGTCGCCGTGAACGGCACCTACGACGACGTCAACCGGCTCGCCTCGGAGATCGCCGGTGAGGAGGAGGGCTGGGCGTTCGTCAACGTCAACGTCCGTCCCTACTACGCCGAGGGATCGAAGACCCTGGGCTACGAGATCGCCGAGCAGCTCGGCTGGCGGCTGCCGGACCAGGTCGTCATCCCGGTCGCCTCCGGCTCCCAGCTCACCAAGGTCGACAAGGCCTTCCAGGAGCTGATCCGCCTCGGGCTGGTCGAGGAGAAGCCCTACCGGATCTACGGCGCCCAGGCCACCGGCTGCTCCCCGGTCTCGGTCGCCTGGAAGGGCGGCGTCGACGCGATCCGGCCGGTGAAGCCCGACACCATCGCCAAGAGCCTCGCGATCGGCAACCCGGCGGACGGCATCTACGTCCTCGACATCTGTCGACGCACCGGCGGGGCCGTCGAGGACGTCACCGACGACGAGGTCCGCGCCGGGATCCTGCTGCTGGCCCGCACGGAGGGGATCTTCACCGAGACCGCCGGCGGCACCACGGTCGGCGTACTGAAGAAGCTCGTCGAGACCGGCCAGCTCGACCCGTCGCTCGAGACCGTCGTCATCAACACCGGCATGGGCCTGAAGACCCTCGACGCGGTCGCCGACCAGGTCGGCCCGGCTGCGACGATCGACCCTTCCTACGCCGCCTTCACCCAGACAGGACTCGCCGAGAGATGAGTGTCAGCGTCCGTATCCCCACGATCCTGCGCACCTACACCGACGGTGACTCCGAGGTGAGCGCTGAGGGCGACGACCTCGCTGCGGTGCTCGACGACCTCGACGCGCGCTTCGCCGGCATCAAGGCCCGCATCCTCGACGACGACGGCAAGCTCCGGCGCTTCGTCAACGTCTATGTCGGCAACGACGACGTCCGCTTCCTCGACGACCTGGCCACCCCGACGCCCGACGGCACCCAGATCTCGGTCATCCCGGCGGTGGCAGGAGGCTGAGCCGCGCGACGAGCCGCCACTAAGGTCCCTCCCGTGACGACCTCCAACCCCCCGAGCAGCGCCGACCTCTACCTCGACCTGATGGCCAAGGTCCTCACGCGCTACGGCTTCGAGGGCCGCAATGTCACGGTGAAGCTGAAGTCCCGCTCCTACGAGTCCTACCTGTGGGACCTGGTGCGGGGGGCCATGAAGGGCCGGGACATCCGGATGGTCGAGGCCGGCGAGTTCGACGCCGCGCGCCGCGAGGAGGGTCGCGACTGGCCGGCTGACGCCGAGACCATGATCGGGATGAAGCGGATGGCCAACGTCCGGCACTGCGTCGAGAGCGTGATCGTCGACGGGGTCCCCGGCGACCTCATCGAGACCGGCGCCTGGCGGGGCGGGTCGACCATCTACATGCGCGCCATCCTCAAGGCCCGCGGCGAGACCGGCCGCAAGGTCTGGGTCGCCGACTCGTTCGAGGGGCTGCCCCCTCCGGACGGCCGGTTCGACGCCGACGCCGGCGACCAGCACCACACGCGCGACGAGCTCGCCATCTCCGTGCAACAGGTGCAGGACAACTTCCGCCGCTACGACCTGCTCGACGACCAGGTCGAGTTCCTCGTCGGGTGGTTCAGCGACACGTTGCCGGGCGCGCCGATCGAGCAGCTCGCGGTGCTGCGGCTCGACGGCGACATGTACTCCTCGACCATCGACGCCCTCGACGCGCTCTACGACAAGGTCTCGCCCGGGGGCTACGTGATCGTCGACGACTACGGCGCCGTGCCGGCCTGCGCGCAGGCCATCCACGACTTCCGCGAGACGCACGGCATCACCGACGAGATGGTCACCATCGACTGGGCGGGCGTCTACTGGAGGAAGTCGTGAGCGACCCCCGACCTCCCGGCCTGCGCAAGCTGGAGAACGAGCTCGCCGCCGCCCGCCGGTTCGGGGCCCGCGCCACCAAGCAGCTGCACGCGGCGATGCTGGCCGACGTGAGGGCGGCCGAGGAGCGCGCCGAGGACGCCGTACGCCGGGCACGTCGCGCCGAACAGAGGGCCCGCCGGGCGGAGGACGAGCTGGCTCGGCTGCGGTCGAGCACGACGTGGCGGGCCGGCCGCGTGCTCGTCGCCGTGCCGGCGCGGCTGGCCCGACGAGGGAGAGGGTGACGGCCTCCCCCCAGGTCCTGCTGGCGACCGACCGTGCCCACCCCGAGGGAGAACCCGGGCACGAGCACCTCGACGCGGAGCTGGACCGGCGCGGGATCACCAGCCGGTGGGCGGTCTGGGACGACCCGGACGTGGACTGGCGCGCGGCTCGCGTCGTCGCGGCTCGGTGCACCTGGGACTACGACACGCGCCTGGAGGAGTTCCTCGTGTGGGCGGAGTCCGTGGGGCCGGCGCTGCTGCACGGGGCCGAGGTGTTCGGCTGGAACACCGACAAGGCCTACCTCGCCGAGATCGGGCAACGCAGCGCCCTGCCCGTCGTACCCACCGTCGTCGCGGACGACCTCGAGCAGCTGCGCGCCGCGATCGCGACCCGCCTCCCCGCCGTGGTCAAGCCGCGTCACGGGGCCGGAGGCCGGGGCGTCGTGCTCGTCGAGCGTGCCGGGGTCGCGGTGCCGTCCGACGGCGGGCCCTGGGTGGTGCAGCCGCTCGTGGAGTCGGTCAGGGACGAGGGCGAGACGTCCGTCTTCGTGCTGGGCGGGCGGGCCGTCAGCCAGGTCAGGAAGGTTGCCGGGACCCATGACATCCGCGTGCACGAGGAGTACGGCGGCGCCTCCGCGCCGGTCCCGCTCGCGCCCGAGGCGGCCCGGCTCGCCGTCGACGCGGTCACCACCGCCTCCGAGCTCGTCGGCACCGAGCTCGCCTATGCCCGCATCGACATGTTGCGCCACGAGAGCCGGCTCGTCGTGAGCGAGATCGAGATCACCGAGCCGGGTCTCTACCTCGACGTGCTGCCCGGCAACGCGGCCGCCTTCGCCGACGTCCTGGCTGCCCGGCTCTAGGTGGGGGAGGGAGCGAGCGGCCGCGCGCGGAGCCGATCACGGTGGGGCGGGGCCGCGTATTGCCAGCGCACGGCTCGACCGATGGCCACCCCCGGCGCTTGCACTCGTATGAGCCGAGTGCTAAACATTGAGTTGGCACTCTCCCCACGAGAGTGCCACATCCCCCGGTCCGGGGAGTTGAGGTCCGCAGCGCCGGTGAGCAGGGTTCGCCGGGTCGGTCGGGCCGTCCGTCGCGGGCAACGAACCGGTGCCGACCCAGAACTCGCAGAAGCGAAGGATCACCAACAGACATGCCGAAGCTGATTGCTTTCAACGAGGAGGCCCGGCGCGGTCTCGAGCGGGGCATGAACACCCTCGCCGACGCCGTCAAGGTGACGCTCGGACCCAAGGGCCGCAACGTGGTCCTGGAGAAGAAGTGGGGCGCGCCCACCATCACCAACGATGGTGTGAGCATCGCCAAGGAGATCGAGCTCGAGGACCCCTACGAGAAGATCGGGGCCGAGCTGGTCAAGGAGGTCGCGAAGAAGACCGACGACGTCGCCGGTGACGGGACGACGACGGCCACCGTCCTCGCCCAGGCCATGGTCCGTGAGGGCCTGCGCAACGTAGCCGCGGGTGCGAACCCGATGGGTCTCAAGCGCGGCATCGAGGCGGCCGTCGAGGCCGTCTCCGAGCAGCTGCTCTCGATGGCCAAGGACGTCGAGACCAAGGAGCAGATCGCCTCGACGGCGTCGATCTCCGCGGCCGACCCGACCGTCGGCGAGATCATCGCCGAGGCCATGGACAAGGTCGGCAAGGAAGGCGTCATCACCGTCGAGGAGTCCAACACCTTCGGTCTGGACCTCGAGCTCACCGAGGGCATGCGGTTCGACAAGGGCTACATCTCGGCCTACTTCGTCACCGACCCCGAGCGCATGGAGACGGTCCTCGAGGACCCCTACATCCTCATCGCCAACCAGAAGATCTCCAGCGTCAAGGACCTGCTGCCGCTGCTCGAGAAGGTCATGCAGTCCGGCAAGCCGCTGCTGATCCTGGCCGAGGACACCGACGGCGAGGCCCTCTCGACGCTGGTCGTCAACAAGATCCGCGGCACCTTCAAGTCCGTCGCCGTCAAGGCGCCGGGCTTCGGTGACCGCCGCAAGGCCATGCTGCAGGACATCGCGATCCTCACCGGCGGCCAGGTCGTCTCCGAGGAGGTCGGCCTCAAGCTGGAGTCGACCGGCCTCGAGCTGCTCGGCCAGGCCCGCAAGGTCGTCGTCACCAAGGACGAGACGACCATCGTCGAGGGTGCCGGTGACACCGACCAGATCGCCGGTCGGGTCAACCAGATCCGCGCCGAGATCGAGAAGTCCGACTCCGACTACGACCGCGAGAAGCTGCAGGAGCGCCTGGCCAAGCTGGCCGGCGGTGTCGCGGTGATCAAGGTCGGCGCGGCCACCGAGGTCGAGCTCAAGGAGCGCAAGCACCGCATCGAGGACGCCGTGCGCAACGCCAAGGCGGCCGTCGAGGAGGGCATCGTCGCCGGCGGCGGCGTGGCCCTGGTGCAGGCGGCCGACGTCGCCTTCGCCAAGCTCGACCTCACCGGCGACGAGGCCACCGGCGCCAACATCGTGCGCGTGGCCACCGAGGCCCCGCTCAAGCAGATCGCCATCAACGCCGGCCTCGAGGGTGGCGTCGTGGCGGAGAAGGTCCGCAACCTCAAGGCGGGTCACGGTCTCAACGCCGCCACCGGTGAGTACGTCGACATGATCGCCGAGGGCATCATCGACCCGGCGAAGGTCACCCGTTCTGCCCTGCAGAACGCGGCGTCCATCGCGGCGCTGTTCCTCACCACCGAGGCCGTCGTCGCCGACAAGCCCGAGAAGGCCGCCCCCATGGGCGACCCGTCGGGTGGCATGGGCGGCATGGACTTCTAGTCCCGCTTCTCCACAGCCTCACGCTGACCCGTCACTTACAAGTGACGGGTCAGCGTCATTTAGCGTGGGGTTGTGGAGGAGGCGGAGCAGCGGGAGCGGTTCGAGGCGCTCGCGCCGACCCTCGTCGAGCCCCTGCGGCGCTTCCTCGCCCGACGTACCGATCTAGGCGGCGTCGACGACGTGCTGGCCGAGACCCTGCTCGTGGTCTGGCGCCGGCTCGACGACGTCCCGGAGTCGACTGACCACGCCCTGCCCTGGGCGTACGCCGCCGCGCGGAACTGCCTGGCCAACGCGGCCCGCTCCGCACGCCGGCAGGGTCGGCTGGCCGAACGACTGGCCCGCGAGCCCAGCGCACCGTCTCCGGCGCACCCCGCGCTGGAGGACGCATGGGAACGGCTGCGCCCCGAGGACGCCGAGCTCCTCCGGCTCTGGGCCTGGGAGCGCCTGCAGCCGGCTGAGATCGCCGTCGTGCTCGGCCTGACCCCCAACGCGGTGAGCATCCGGCTGCACCGGGCCAAGCAGCGGCTGCGAAAGATCCTGGCCGCTGCCGGACATGAACCGGGCGAGAGGAGGACACCGTGAACGACTGGCACGACGACGACAACGAGCTCAGGGAGCTGCTGGCTGCCGGCGACCCGGCGTCCACGCTCCACCCGGCCGATCCCGCCCGGGTCAACCGACTCCTGGAGGCGACCATGGCCGAGCAGAGGGCAGACGACATCTCCGAGCGATCGCCTCGTCGCCGAGCGCTCGCATGGGCGGGCGCCGTCGCGGCGGCGCTGCTCCTCGGAGGCTTCACGCTGGTCGGGGCGGTCGGCGACGACGACGAGGTCGCCGACCGCAATCGGGCCGACGGTGCACCGAGCGGCCCACTGAGCGAGCCACCGATGGACCGAGCCGTGCTCGTCCGCCCCACCCACCGTGGGCGGGCGGTGCATCGCCCCCAACGCCGAGACGCTCAGCGGCAGCGAGCTGGCCGTGGACGGGGTGGTCCAGGAGGTCACCGACACCGACGTCCGCCTCTCGGTCACGAGCACCTACGCCGGACCCTCGGTGACCGAGGTGGTCGTCGAGGCACCCGCCGAGGAGCTGGTGCTGCTGCTGTCAGCGGTGGACTTCCAGGAGGGGATGCGCTACCTCGTCGCGGCCAACGACGGGCAGGTGATGGTCTGCGGCTTCAGCGGAGCCTACTCCGAACAGCTCGCCGAGCTGTACGACGACGCGTTCCCCGGGCCGGGTCCGCAGTGAGTTGCGCGGGGCTGCTGCTCGCAGCTGGTGCCGGCAAGCGGTTCGGCACGCCGAAAGCGCTGGTCGACGACTGGCTCAGCCGGGCCGTGACCGCTCTCGCCGACGGCGGCTGCGCGGAGGTGACCGTCGTGCTCGGCGCTTCGGCCGCGGAGGCCCGCGAGAAGGTCCCGGCCGGCGTCGAGGTCGTCGTCGCGGAGGACTGGGCCGAGGGGATGTCCGCATCCCTGCGCACCGGGCTGGCGCACCTCGACGTGGGCCACGAGGCCGTGGTGGTGGACCTCGTGGACCTGCCCGACCTCACCGCAGAGGTGGTCCGCCGCGTCGTCGAGACGCACACCGGTCCACGCGACCTCGCGCGCGCCAGCTTCGCGGGGCGGCCCGGACACCCGGTCCTCATCGGCAGGGACCACTGGGGTCCGGTCATCGACACCGCGCGCGGGGACTCCGGGGCACGGGACTACCTCTCGCGTCGGGTCGTCCGCCTCGTCGAGTGCGGCGACCTGGCGACGGGCCGCGACGTGGACGTGCCCGCGGAGCAGGGCCTGCCCAGCGGCGTCGCTCAGTAGCCTGGGGTGATGGAGAG
This sequence comes from uncultured Actinomycetota bacterium, assembly GCA_963767915.1. GTDB lineage: Bacteria > Actinomycetota > Actinomycetes > Propionibacteriales > Nocardioidaceae > Nocardioides. The sequence goes on along the minus strand of CAVYFR010000004.1, from coordinate 50,283 downwards.
CCCCGCGGAGGTGGCCGCCCGGCTGGGCGAGACCGGCTACCTCTGCGCGGAGGAGCTGGCGACGGTGGCGTTCCTGGCCCTGCGGATGGAGCGGCCCCTGCTGGTCGAGGGCGAGCCGGGCACCGGTAAAACGGCGCTCGCGGAGGCGCTGGCGGTCGCCCTCGGCGTACCTCTCGTCCGGCTGCAGTGCTACGAGGGGATCGACGCGACCCAGGCGCTCTACGACTGGGACTTCCCGCGCCAGATCCTGCACCTGCGGGCGCTCGAAGCGGCCGGTGGTGCAGCGGTCGAGGAGGCCGAGAAGAGCCTCTACGACGAGCGCTTCCTGCTCGCGCGGCCGGTGCTGGCCGCGCTCCAGCAGAGCCCGGCGGTGCTGCTGGTCGACGAGGTCGACCGCGCCGACGACGAGTTCGAGGCGTTCCTGCTCGAGGTGCTCTCGACCCACCAGGTCACGATCCCCGAGCTCGGCACCGTGGCGGCAGCGACCCCACCGGTCGTCGTGCTCACCTCCAACCGGACCCGCGAGCTGCACGACGCGCTGAAGCGGCGCTGCCTCTACCACTGGATCGACCACCCCGACCTCGAGCGGGAGGTCGCGATCGTGCGCTCGAGGGCGCCGGAGGTCTCCGAGGCCTTGACCCGTCAGGTGGTGGCGGTGACCCAGCGGCTCCGCGCGCTGGGCGGCCTCGAGAAGCCACCCGGGGTGGCCGAGACGCTCGACTGGGCGCGCGCGCTGCACCACCTCGGCACCGCCGAGCTCGACCTCGGGGCGGCGGCCGCGACGCTGGGGGCTGTGGTGAAGTACCGCGAGGACACCGACAAGGTCCGGGCCTCGCTCGAGCAGCTCCTGCGGCCATGAGCGGCGTCGCGACGCACGCTGCCGACGAGGTGCTGCTCGCCTTCACCCGGGCGCTGCGTGCGGCCGGGGTGCCGGTGACCCCCGACCGGGCAGCCGCGTTCCTCGCGGCAACCGCACTGGTCGGCGTCGGTGAGGCCGCCGGCACGTACGCCGCCGGACGTGCCACCCTGTGCGGCTCACCCGACGACCTGGCCCGCTTCGACGTCGTCTTCGCGGCGTGGTTCGACGCCCGGAGCGGACTCCCGCGGGCGCGGCCCACCGTGCCCACGACCGGTGGTTCACTCGAGCCCGGGGTGGACGACGCCGCGACTCAGGCGGCCGACGACCTGGTGCGCGCCGCCGCCAGTGAGTCCGAGGTGCTCCGGCACCGCGACATCGCCACGCTGACCGTGGCGGAGCGCCACCGCCTCGCCGCCATGTTCGCCACCCTCCGCCCGCGCGCCCCGTTGCGACGTACCCCTCGCCGGAGGGGCTCGCACAGGGGCAGCGTGGACGCCTCGCGCACCCTGCGGGCCAGCCTGCGCCGGATGGGCGAGCCCGCCGAGATCCGGTGGCGCCGGCGGGTGTCGGCCCCGCGCCGGGTGGTCCTGCTCGTCGACGTCTCCGGCTCCATGGCGGCCTACGCCGACGCGCTGCTGCGACTGGCGCACCGCTTCACCGTCGCCGGTGGGCGCGTCGAGACCTTCACGATCGGCACCCGGCTCACCCACGTCACCTCTGCCTTGCGCACCCGCGACCCCGATCGGGCCCTGGTCGCCGCAGGAGCGACCGTGCCGGACTGGTCGGGCGGCACCCGGCTCGGCGAGACGCTGCGCGTCTTCACCGACCGGTGGGGGAGACGGGGGCTGGCCCGAGGAGCGGTGGTCGTGGTCTTCAGCGACGGCTGGGAGCGGGGAGACCCGGCCGAGCTCGCCGACCAGGTCGCCCGGTTGCGGCGCCTGGCGCACCGCGTGGTCTGGGTCAACCCGCACCGGGGCAAGGCAGGCTACGAGCCGGTGCAGCAGGGGGTGCTCGCCGTGCTCCCGCTCGTCGACGACTTCCTGGCGGGGCACTCGCTGGCGACGTACGCCGAGGTCGTGGAGGTGGTCGCGCGTGCGTGAGGTGCTGCCCGACCTGCTGCGCCGGTGGGAGGCCGGAGAGACCGTCGGGCTCGGGACGGTGGTGGAGACCTTCCGGTCCGCGCCGCGGGCTCCGGGCGCCTCGATGCTGGTCGGGGCCGACGGCGCCGTGGTCGGCTCGGTCTCCGGTGGCTGCGTGGAGGGGGATGTCTACGAGCTCGCTCGGTCGGTGGTCGACTCCGGCGTCCCGGTGCTGCAGCGCTACGGCGTCTCCGACGACGACGCGCTCGCGGTCGGACTGACGTGTGGCGGGAGCATCGACGTCTTCGTCGAACCGGTCTCGCGCGCGACCTTCCCCGAGCTCGCTGCCCTCGCCGCCCACATCGGGGCCGGCCGTCCCGTCGCCCTGGCCACCGTCGTCGAGCATCCCGACCCGGCCCGCGTCGGCCGCCGTCTCGTGGTGGCCGCTCCTGCGGTAGTCCCTGACGTTCCTGCGGTTTTCCACAGGGGAGAACCGCAGGAACGTCAGGGACTATCGACCGGACTCGGCTCGCAGCGGGCCGACGACGCGGTCCGCGACGACGCCCTGGGACTGCTCGCGGCAGGCACGAGCGGCACCGTGGGCTACGGGCCGGACGGCGAGCGGCGCGGGGAGGGGATGCGGGTCTTCGTGTGGGCCTTCGCCCCGAGGCCACGGCTGCTGGTGTTCGGGGCCATCGACTTCGCCGCGGCGATGGCGCGGGTCGGCGGGTTCCTGGGGTACGCCGTCACGGTGTGCGACGCGCGGCCGGTCTTCGCCACGACCGAGCGGTTCCCCGAGGCCGACGAGGTCGTCGTCGACTGGCCGCACCGCTACCTGGCCGCCGAGCGCGACGCGGGGCGCGTCGACGAGCGGACCGTCATCACCGTCCTCACCCACGACCCGAAGTTCGACATCGCATTGCTGGAGGTGGCGCTGCGGCTGCCCGCGGTGGCCTACGTCGGCGCGATGGGCTCCCGGCGTACGCATGAGGACCGGACGGCGCGGCTGCGCGAGGCCGGCCTGACCGAGGCCGAGCTCGCCCGGCTGTCGAGCCCGATCGGCCTCGACCTGGGGGCCCGCACACCGGAGGAGACCGCCGTCAGCATCGCCGCCGAGATCATCGCCGGCCGCTGGGGCGGCACCGGGGACCGGCTGGCGGAGACCGCCGGGCCGATCCACGGTGACGCCCCTGCCTGACGAGAGTCAGCGGACGCGGAACTCGGCGATCATCCCCTGGGTGTAGTGGGAGGGGTTCTCGTAGGCGGCGAGCAGGTCCTCGCCCTCGAGGTCCGGCGTGGTGCCGACGGGAACGAGGTCGACCATCGCGTAGCGCCCTGGCTCCAGCTCGACACCGAGGGGCTCGGGGGACACCAGACCCGGGCAGGCCACGACACCGCCGAGGTAGCGGTAGTCGGCCTTGCCGCCGGCCTCGGTCGCATCGATGAGCTGGCGCACCGAACGGTCCTCCCCCGCCTTGACGCGGATGAGGGCCAGCTCGTGGAATTCGTCCCCGGCTCCCACGAGGCGGAAGCCGTAGGGACCGGTCGGGAGGACCGGCGGTACGCCGACGAAGCGGCTCTCGAGCGCGACGACGTCGAGAACGGGTGTCTCGAAGGACGCCACGTCCCCCTCGACGGCTGTCTCCGCAGGGTCCGCGGCCGGGTCACAGGGGTTGATGAGCTCATCAGAGGCCGGTTCGGCCTCCGAGGAGGGGCTGGGCGCGACGGAGGAGCTCGTCGAGGACGCAGCCGGGGCGAGGTCGTCGGGCTCGGGCTCGTCGTCGGAGCCGCAGGCTCCGAGCAGCAGCAGGAGGGCAGCCCCGGCGGCGAGCCGGCGCAGAGGCGGGCGGGCCCAGGAGGCGGAACGTGGACGGGGCGAGGTGTGGGTCGTCATGTCCGCCAGCGTGGTGCGACGACGGCGCCACGGTCTTCCGCTGGGGGGTGGTGGTTGCTCCACCTCCAGGTGGTTCTTGGCTCCACCCGGCGACGGAGGACCGGAGGGCGAACCGATCCGTAGTCTCCAGCCATGCCACGACTCCTCCGGCCGGCCGCCTGGTCGGGTCGCACGCGGGACGCGGTGCTGGCGCTCGCCCTGACGGCCTGGAACCAGTGGGAGCTGCTCGACGCCACCTTCGTCGACGGCGCCGTGGTCCTCAACCACCTGACCTTCGCCCTGATGACCATGGCCGTGGCCCTGCGTCGCTCGACCCCGCTGGGCTGCGCGGTGCTCGCCGCCGTCGGCCTGACTGCCCAGACGGTCTGGGGCGGCGACGTCTTCGGCGCCTCGGCGCAGTTCGTGGCTCAGCTCATCGCGATGCACGCAGCGGGCTCGCACCCCGTCACCAGGCGGGCCTGGCTCGGTCTCGCTGTGATGATGGTGGGCGTCGAGAGCTACGTCCTGGTCACCGAGGACCCCATCACGGTCGAAGACGAGATCGGCAACATCGCCGTCTTCCTGGCGGTCTGGGGCCTGGCCCGAGCGGTCCAGGCGGGGCGCGCCAAGCGCGACGAGCTCGTCCGCGACCAGGCGCTCCGCGAACGCGCCGCCGTGGAGGCCGAGCGCGCCCGGGTCGCTCGTGAGCTCCACGACATCGTCGCGCACGGGCTCTCGCTCATGGTCCTGCACGCCGGCGCCGCCCGGTCGGCGACCGACCGCGAGCAGGCCAGCTCGTCCCTGGCGGTGGTCGAGGACTCCGGGCGCCGGGCGATGACCGAGCTCCACCGACTGCTCGGGATGCTGTCGGCCTCCGAGGTCGAGGCGAGCGACTCCATGGCCGGGCTCGCCGACATCGACGCGCTGGCGGTCCCGGTCCGTGACACCGGGGTCGAGGTCGACGTCGAGATGACCGCGACCTCACCAGTCGACCGCAGCGTCGGGCTCTCGGCGTACCGGATCGTCCAGGAGGGCCTCACGAACGCCCTCAAGCACGGTGGGACCAGCCGGATCGACGTCCGGGTCGAGGACGTCGCCGGTGGGATCAGCGTGGAGGTGTGCAACGACGTCGCGACCCCGCGCCCTGCATCGGGGCTGGCCGGCTCGGGGCGGGGCCTGCGCGGGTTGAAGGAGCGCGTCGAGCTGTTCGGGGGCACCTTCGAGGCCGGGCCCACGACCGGTGGGTGGCGGATCCGGGCCGTCCTGCCGACCGGGACCCTCTCGTGACCCGGGTCCTCCTCGTCGACGACGAGGCCCTGGTGCGCAGCGGGCTCCGGTTGATCCTCGAGCCGGATCCGGAGGTCGAGGTGGTCGGGGAGGCCTCCGACGGCGGCGAGGCCGTGACCGCCGCGCGGGAGCTGGAGCCCGACGTCGTCCTGCTCGACCTCCACATGCCGCGGGTCGACGGTCTCGCCGCACTACCGCTCCTGCTGGACCTCGACCTCGGACTGCGGGTGCTCGTGCTCACCACCTTCGGCGAGGACCGCAACGTCTACGAGGCGTTGCGAGCCGGAGCGGCCGGGTTCCTGCTCAAGACCAGCCGCCCCGACGAGTTGCGGAATGCCGTCAGGGCCGTGGCCGCCGGTCAGCAGGCGGTCTCGGACGAGGTGGTCCGGGCGCTCGTACGCCGCTTCGTCCACCAGCCCCCGCCGACCGCCGAGGGGGTCGACCTGCCCAGCGACCTGACGATGCGGGAGCGGGACGTCGTCCGGCTGGTGGCGCGCGGACTCTCCAACGCCGAGATCGGCCGCGAGCTGTTCCTGGGCGAGGCGACGGTCAAGAGCCACGTGCACCACGCGTTGCGCAAGCTCGGCCTGCGGGACCGTGTGCAGGCCGTCGTGTGGGCCTACGAGGTCGGGTTGGTCTCGCCGGGTGGCGAGCGCGGCAACGACGGCTCGTGAGGTCAGGACGGCCGAGACCGGCGGATCCTGATCGGCCCGGTCGCGGTCGCGCCGTCCACGACCGTGCCGCCCTGGGTGATCTCGACCTCCTCGGTGACCACGAGCCTGCGGGCGGCCTCGCGCGCCGGCTCCATCAGGTCGCGCCAGTCGTCGCCGCCGACGTCACGCGCTGCTTCCGAGGGACAGATGGTGGCCTCGGGGGCTCGCTGGCTCAGCAGGCTCCGGATCGACTCCTCCAGCCGCGCGTCGACGTCGCCCGTGCTCACGCGACGACCTCTGCTGGCGTGCGCACGCCGTTGACCTGCGGGCTCAGCTGGGGCTCGAGCCGGAGCACCGCCAGTGCGCCGACCGCGATCGAGCCCACCACCAGGATGCCGATGTGCCCCACGCCCAGGCCGCGGCCGATGAGGAAGCCCGACACCGGTGGGGCGATGATCGCGGCGAGCTGGAAGGCCGCGGAGCTGAGCGCGTTGTAGCGCCCGCGCAGGTGGTCGGGGGCGAGGTCGTTGACGAGCGCAGGGATGGTGGGCTGCAGCAGTGTCTCGCCGAGCGCGAACACGGCGGCGGCGCTGGCCACCAGGATCGCGGCCCCCGCCGTGCCGGGCACCATGCCCGAGGAACCGAGCAGGATCCAGGACAGCGCCCAGACGACACCCATGACGGCGACTACCCGCGTGCGCCGGCGTCCCTCGATCCGGCGCAGCACCACGAGCTGCAGGAGCACGATCACCACAGTGTTGGCGGCGAACGCCACTCCGAGGGCCTCCGTCGACACCTCACCGACCGCGCGCGCGTACGCCGGCAGCCCGGTGTTGAGCTGGCTGTAGCCGACGTACGACGACACGAAGCCCAGCACCATCACGGTCCCCACGGCCGGCCGCCGCAGGACGGCGAGGTAGCCGACCGGGTCGTCGACCACCGAGTCCGGGTGCGGAGCGGCGCGGGCGGCGACGTGGCGCAGCGGGACGAGCAGGAGGAACAGCGCCGGAAGGAAGCTGACCGCGTTGACGACGTAGATCGCCTGGAAGGTCCAGAGTCGTTCGACGTCGACCAGGACCCCGCCGACGAGGCCGCCGATCCCGATGCCGAGGTTGAGGAGAGTGAAGTTGATCCCGAAGTAGCGCTGGCGCAGCCGGCTGGGGATCACCGTGGCGATGAGGGTCTGGAAGCCCGGCCAGGCCACCCCGAACGCGATCCCGGTGACCGCGAGCGAGAGCGCGGCGGTGAGCAGGGTTGCGGACCAGGCGAGCGCCAGGTTGCCGGCCACCTGCATGGCCAGCGCACCCAGCAGGATCCGGCGGGCGCCGAACCGGTCGATCGCCGCGCCGCCCGGTCCGACCACGAGGAAGCCGACCAGGGGCGGAAGCGCGAGCAGGAGGCCCACGTCGCTGAGGCGGAAGTCGCGGACCTCGTTGAGGTAGATGACGTGGAACGGGATCACGAGCCCGGTGCCGAGGAACTCCAGGACCACCACTGACAGCAGGAGCCGTCCCTCGCGCGGCAGGTCGGTCCAGAAGGATCGGAGGGTCAGACCGGTCTGGACCTCGGGGGCGTCGTCACTCATCGGGTCGAGTCAACCAGCGGCTCCTGAGCCTCGGCACGCCGATTTCGGACGCGACGCCCCGCGCTGCCCCTATCCTCCGAGCGTGGGTCGCATCGTCGCGTACGTCGTGGGGCTCGCCCTCCTCGTCGCCGGGGTCTGTTTCCCGGCGCTGTTCTGGAACACCGGCGAGATCGACGAGTCGGTGTCCGAAGAGACCACGATCACCGACTACGTCGCGGAGTTCGACCTGGCCGCCGACGGCGACCTCGACGTCGTCGAGCGGCTGACCGTCGATTTCCCGTTCTCCGGCAAGCGCGGCATCTTCCGCTTGTTCGACCGCGTCGACCCTGCTGCCCCGAACGCGCGCCGCGAGGTCGAGGACATCGACGTCACGATGGACGGCCGCCCGGTCGAGGTCACGCTGCTCAGCGAGCAGGACGGGCGCATCACGAACGCTCGGATCGGCTCCGAGAACGTGTTCGTCGACCCTGGCGAGCACGTCTACGAGATCAGCTACCACCTCGACGGGGTGATCGAGCCCGGCGCGGGTGAGCAGGCCGACCTGGCCTCCCAGTTCTACTGGAACCTCATCCCCAGCGGGTGGCGGCAGATGATCCTGCAGTCCCGGTTGACGGTGAACCTCCCCGTGCCGGCCGAGTCGGTGCAGTGCGTGGTCGGGGTCGGTGACGGCGCCCCCTGCACCCTCGACGGTGAGGGCACCGACACCCTCGTCGTCACCACCGGGGCGCTGGAGCCCAACAGCCCGGTCACCCTCAAGACGGGCCTCGACCTGCCCACACCGCCTCCGGGCAAGGAGCTGCCGTGGCCTGCGCGTTGGGACCGCGTGCTGGGTACGGCGATGTGGGCGCCGTTCCTGGTGCTCGCCCTGGCGCTGGGCGCCGCCGTGCTGGGCGCGATGGCCGCCAGACGCACGTTCGAGCGGACGCCTCAGTTCCCGCTCATGTACGCCCCGCCGGAGGGGATCGGCCCGGCGCAGGCGAAGTACCTCCTCACCGAGGACATCGACCGGGAGACCTACGTCGCCACGCTGATGCACGCCGCGGAGCAGGGCGCCGTCGACCTTGCGAAGGAGGGCGACGCGTGGGTGATCACCGACAAGGGTGGGGCCCGGGGCTGGGCGGGCCTCGACCCCGTGACGACGGGCGTCGCGCACCTGCTCGGTGGGCCCGGGACGTCGTTCCGCGCCGCGCCCAAGGACGTGGCAGCGGGGAAGCGGCTCAAGACCGAGATCGCCTCGTTCGAGGAGAGCACCAAGACATGGGCCACCGAGCAGGGTCACCTGACCACCGCAGGCATCGGTGGGCTGGGCGGCCTGCTCGTGCTGGCAGGCCTCGTCGGCGCGATCGCGTGCATCATCTGGTCACCCTTCTCGATGTCCTCTCTCGCCCTGGTACCCGGCACGTTCGCGGTGTTCGGATCCCCGCTGCTCAGGACCGGCGCGGCGACCAAGCGGACCCGGTCGGGCCGTGAGCTCTGGTCGCGCATCGGCGGCTTCCGCCGGATCCTCGCGACCCCCTCGGCCCAGGAGCGCTTCGACTTCTCGGGCCGCGAGGAGCTCTACACCGCCTATGTCCCGTGGGCCGTCGCCCTGGGCTGTGCCGAGGAGTGGGCCGCGAAGTACCGGACCGAGATGGCCACCGAGCCACCCACCCCCGACTACCTCGCGAGCTCCTACGCCGGTGGGTACGCCGGCGGGGTCACCTCGATGGTCGACGACTTCGACAGCACCGTCAGCAGCGCCATCTCCTCCTACCAGGCCACCCAGTCCTCCTCCTCCGGCGGAGGTGGCGGCTTCTCCGGCGGTGGCGGTGGCGGCGGCGGAGGCGGTGGCTCGTGGTGATCAAGCGCCTTCGGTGGTCGAGCTTGTCGAGACCCCAGAACCCAACAACTGACAGGATCAACCGATGATCATCGCCCTCATCGTCGTCGTCGTGCTCGTGGCCCTGGTGGGCTTCGTCATCGTCGGCTTCAACAAGCTCCGCACCACCGACATCGAGGCCCAGGAGGCCCTGGGCGGCATCGACGTACAGCTCACGCGTCGTGCGGACCTGATCCCCAACCTGGTGGAGACGGTCAAGGGGTACGCCGCCCACGAGAAGTCGACCTTCGAGGAGATCACCCGCGCCCGGGCCGGCGTCCAGGCGGCCGCGGCGGGCGACGACGTGGCGGCCAAGGCGGCCGCCGACGCGGCCCTCCAGCAGGCGCTGGTCCGGCTGAACGCCGTGGCCGAGGCCTACCCCGACCTCAAGGCCAACACGAACTTCCTCGAGCTGCAGGCCCAGCTCGCCGAGACCGAGAACCAGATCTCCTTCGCACGCCAGTACTACAACGACGCGGTCGCCACCCTCAACAAGCTCACCCAGACCATCCCGTGGATGTTCCTCACCGGCATCGCGAACGTCCACAAGCGCGAGTTCTACGACGCCCCCGAGGGCCAGGAGACCGCCCCCACCGTGAAGTTCTGATCGTCGCCTTCTCGGTGGTTGAGGTGCGAGGAGCGCCGGCGACGAGCCTCGAAACCTCGGTGGTCGAGCCAAGCCCCCCGGTGGTCGAGGGCAGCCCCCGGTGGTCGAGCTTGTCGAGACCCCGCACTGTCGCAGGGCGGCGACCCCGGTGGTCGAGCGAATGCCCCCGGTGGTCGAGCTTGTCGAGACCCCCGCACCGACGCGGGGCGGCGACCCCGGTGGTCGAGCGAATGCCCCCGGTGGTCGAGCGCAGCCCCCGGTGGTCGAGCTTGTCGAGACCCCCGCACTGTCGCCGGACGGCGACCCCTGTGGTCGAGCGAATCCCCCCGGTGGTCGAGCTTGTCGAGACCCCCGCACTGTCGCCGGACGGCGAGTGGGGTCGTCGCGGCGGCAAGGGCGGTGGTCGGTGTAGGTGGGCACGTCACCGGATCTCGGCACGTGCGTCGCGCCTTCGTCCCTCAGGCGCGGCACTCGCTCGATCTCGTCCGGACCACGACCTCGCCAGCTCGGTCGTGCCGGCTTGACTCGGAGCCTCGCGCGTCAAAAGACGTTGAACGGGCGGAACTGGACCGAGACCCGGGGGCCGGCGTGGGCGACCTTGGGGACGGCGTGCTCCCACGTCCGCTGGCACGATCCCCCCATGACGAGCAGGTCACCGTGCCCCAGGGTGAACCCGATCGACTCCCCGCCCCCGCGCGGTCGCAGCGCCAGCCGACGCGGGTCGCCGAGGGAGACGATGGCGACCATCGTGTCGTGGGTGCTGCCCCGCCCGATGGTGTCGCCGTGCCAGGCGACGCTGTCGCGGCCGTCGCGGTAGTAGCAGCACCCGGCGGTCCGGAAGCGCTCGCCGAGCTCGTCGGCGTAGTGATCGCTGAGGGCCTCGCGCGCTTGCGTCAGGACGACGTGCGGGAGCTCCTCACCGATCATGTAGGTGTGGACGAGCCGGGGGACGTCGACCAGACGGTCGTACATCTGGCGCCGCTCCGCGCGCCACGGCGCCTCACGCACAACGGTCTCGAAGACGTCGTCGGCCTCCGGCACCCAGGTCCGCAGTACGTCGACCCAGGCTCCGGCCCCCAGCTCGTGCCGAGTCAGCCCGTCGAGCGTCGCGAACCCGTCGGCAGGTGCCTCGAAGAGCGTGCTCTGGAAGTCCACAGTGACGAGAATAGAACACCTGTTCGATCACGTCCACGACCTCGACGCCCGCCCCGTTGAGGGATCCTCGGTCGACCGGGGACTCCGCGCCCCGAGCCGCTAGGCCAGGCCGAGGTTCAGCAGGGTGCGCTGCATCTGCTCCACGGTCTCGTCGGCGACCTTCTGCAACTTGGGCCGCACCAGGATCGGGGCGATGAGGTTGCCGAGCAGCCCGAAGTCGAAGTCGGCGCGGTAGTGCACCGTCGTGGACCCGCCGTCGGCCGCCTTGGAGAAGGACAGGGTGTCGACGGCAGTGGCCTGTTTGTTGGTCCCCCGGAACTGCACCTTGCCCGGCCGCTCGAAGACGGTCGTCTCGTAGGTGAGCTCGACCCGCCGGCCGACGAACTCCGAGGTGTTGCGGTACGTCGTGCCGACGCCGCCGTCGCCGGAGGTGCGCGTCGTCTCGACCGTTCCCGGGTCCCACTCGTTGGTGTGGGTGAAGTCGGCGAGGTAGTCGAAGACCTGCTCGACCGGCCTGGGGACGAGGAAGGTGCGCTCGACGTGCATGAGCCCCAACCTACGCAGCGCGGCCAAGGAGGCCGGGGCGTCGCGCCAGCAGCGATCGGTGTGCGGGCGCTTGCGGCGGCAGGGTTCGATAGCGCCATGACCCCCGCGGCCCGCGTGCAGCACCTGACGAAGACCTACGGCACCGGCGCGGCCGAGGTCCGCGCGCTCGACGACGTGACCCTGGACCTCTACGAGGGTGAGTTCACGGCGGTCATGGGGCCCAGCGGATCGGGGAAGTCGACCCTCATGCACTGCTGCGCGGCCCTCGACTCAGCCACCAGCGGCACCGTCACGATCGGCGCCCGGGTCCTCGGTGAGCTGGGAGACAAGGAGCTGACCCGGCTGCGCCGGGACGAGCTCGGGTTCGTCTTCCAGGCCTACAACCTGGTCCCGACCCTCACCGCCGCCGAGAACATCCTGCTGCCGCTGGCGATCGCCGGCCGCAAGCCCGAGCCGGGGTGGTACGACGAGGTCATCGACAAGGTCGGCCTGCGTGACCGGCTCACCCACAAGCCCCAGGAGCTCTCAGGCGGCCAGCAGCAGCGGGTGGCGGTCGCCCGAGCGTTGGTCAGCAGGCCTCGGATCGTCTTCGCCGACGAGCCGACCGGCAACCTGGACTCCCGCTCGGGCGCCGAGATCCTCCGGCTGCTGCGCGAGAGCGCAGACTCCGGCCAGACCATCGTGATGGTCACCCACGATCCCGTGGCGGCGGCGTACACGGACCGGGTCGTCTTCCTCGCCGACGGGCGCGTCGTCGAGGAGGTCCGGGACCACGACCGCGAGCGGGTGCTGGAGATCATGACGAGGATGGCCGAGGCCCCGTCGTGATCCGGGCCTCCCTGCGCAGCCTGCTGGGGCGCAAGGTCCGGCTCTTGATGAGCACCTTCGCGATCGTGCTGGGGGTGGCGTTCGTCGCCGGGTCGTTCGTCTTCTCCGACACGCTCTCCCGCAGCTTCACCGCGCTCTTCTCCTCCACCGTCGGCGACGTCGTCGTCCGCCCCCAGGGGGCCATGACCTCCGGTGGGTCGTTCTCCGCGTTGACCGTGCCGGCCGACCTGGTCGACGACATCGAGGGACGTCCCGGAGTGGCTCGCGTCGACGGCAACGTCAATGCCTTCGGCGTCTACGTCGAGGGCGCGGACGGCAAGGTCGTCGGTGGTCTGGGACCCCCCGCCTTCGGTGGCAACTACACGACGGCCCCCTCGGCGGGCGGGGACGGGCTGGAGCTGCTCGAGGGGGAACCGCCGCGCGGCCGCGGCCAGGTCGCGCTCGAGGAACGCACCGCCGAGCGGGCCGGCTACACCCTGGGCGACACGGTGCCGATCCTGCTGCCGCGCGGGGAGAGCAACCTCTCGGCCGAGCTGGTCGGCCTCCTCGGCTTCCGCGACGGGGGATCGCTCAACGGTGCGACGCTGGTCGTCTGGGACACCGCGACCGCCCAGGAGCTGTTCCTCGACGGCGAGGAGGCCTACTCCGACATCTGGGTCACCGCCGAGGAGGGCGTCTCCCAGGAGGAGCTCGCCGAGTCGGTCGCTCCCGTGCTGCCCGACCGGGTCGAGGCTGCCACCGGTGACGTGGTCGCCGACGAGTCGGCCGACGACCTCCTCGAGGCCATCGGCTTCATCACCACGTTCCTGCTGATCTTCGCCGGCATCTCGCTGGTGGTCGGCTCCTTCCTGATCGTCAACACCTTCTCGATCCTGGTCGCCCAACGCAGCCGCGAGCTCGCCCTGCTCCGGGCCCTGGGCGCCTCCCAGCGCCAGGTCGTGGGTTCGGTCCAGCTCGAGGCGCTCGTCCTGGGCGTGCTCGGCTCGACCCTCGGGCTCGGTCTGGGCGTGCTGCTGGCGATGGCGCTGCGTGCGCTGTTCGGGCAGTTCGGGCTCGACCTGACCGGTCAGCCGCTCGTGTTCGCGCCGCGCACCGTGCTGGTCTGCTACCTCGTCGGGGTGCTCGTCACCCTGGCCGCCGCTCTCCTCCCGGCCCTGCGCACCGCCCGGATCGCGCCCGTCCAGGCGCTGCGCGACGACGTGGCGTTGCCGGAGTCCTCGCTCCGGCGTCGGGCCGTGCTCGGCGGGGTCCTGGTGGTGGTCGGCCAGGGCGTTCTCTGGGCCGGCATGCTCACCGAGCCCCCGAAGGAGGGCTGGTGGATCGGCGCCGGCCTTCTCCTCACGCTGCTCGGGGTCTCCTCGGCCAGCCCGCTCATCAGCCGGCCCTTCCTCGAGCTCGTGGGTCGGCTCTACGCGCGGTTGTTCGGGACCGTCGGGCGGCTCGCGGGCCAGAACGCGATCCGCAACCCCCGGCGTACGACGGCCACCGCGTCCGCCCTGATGATCGGGCTCGCCCTGGCCTGCACGATGGCCATCGTCGGGGACTCGGCGAAGGCCTCGGTCGACGCCTCCATCGAGGAGAACTTCGTCGGCGACTACGTCGTCAGCAACGTCTTCGGTGGCGAGTTCAACGCAGGCATCGCCGAGGAGATGCGGGCCGTCGACGGCGTCGCCGACGTGGTCCGGCAGCGCTTCCAGATCGTCGAGAGCGACGGGGACGGGCGTGGCGTCACGGCGACCGACCCGGAGAGCATCCGGGCCCTGGGGCTCCGCGCGGTCGACGGTGACCTCGCCGACCTCGACGACGGCATGGTCCTGATCACCGAAGAGCTCTCCGAGGACCGCGGCCTCGAGGTGGGCGACACCTACGACGTCACCGTCCCGGCCGGCGAGCGCTCCTGGGAGGTCGTGGCGGTCTACGAGGACAACCCGGTGGTCTTCACCTCGGTGCTCACCACGGTGGGCACCTTCGAGAGGGCGGGGTTCGAGCCGGCCGACAACGCGTTGATCGTGTTCAAGGAGCCGGGCGCGGGGGACCTCCAGGCCGAGCTAGACGCCACGATCAGCGACATCCCGATCGTGACGGTCAAGGACCAGCAGGAGTTCGCCGAGGAGCGACGCGGCCCCATCGACCAGTTCGTCCTGATCATCTTCGCGCTGCTCGGCCTCGCGCTGATCATCGCGGTGCTCGGCATCGTCAACACCCTCGCGCTCTCGGTGATCGAGCGCACCCGCGAGGTCGGGCTGCTGCGCGCCGTGGGTCTGGGGCGCCGACAGCTGCGCACGATGATCCGGCTCGAGTCGATCCTCATCGCCGTCCTCGGGGCGGTGCTGGGGGTGGTGCTCGGCATCTTCTTCGGCATCACCCTCATGTACGCCGTGCGTGACGAGGGGCTGGAGGTGATCAGCGTGCCCGTGGGCCAGGTCGCGGTGTTCCTTGTCCTCTCGCTCTTCATCGGTGTGCTGGCCGCCGTGCTCCCGGCCCGGCGGGCGGCCCGGCTCGACGTGCTGCAGGCCATCGCCACGGAGTGATCGGCCCGCCAGGTCGGGCCCCCTGAGGCTCGATCTCGGCGGGATCTCGGCGGGATCGAGACCGAATCGAGGCCGAATCAAGGTGGAATAGACCATTCCCCGGACGCGGGGGTACTAGTACCTCTACATTCGTCGCGTGGAAGAGGTGGCGGTCGCCGAATGGCGCGGGCTCAAGCACGTCAAGGTGCGTGAGTACGTCCGCTCCCTGGTGACCGGCTGCGCGCCCGGCACGGCCGCGCCGTCCGAGCGCGAGCTGGTCCACAAGTTCGGCGTCGCGCGGATGACGGTCCGTCAGGCCCTCGACGCCCTGGTGGCCGAAGGCCTGCTCGAGCGCATCCCCGGGCGCGGGCACGTTCGTGGCCCGCCCACGACGCGGGGTGACCCGCATCAGCGGCTACACCGAGGAGATGACCCGACGCGGGCTGCTCGCCGAGTCCCAGACCCTGCTGGCCCGCCGCGAGCAGGCCGGACCCGGCGTCGCCCGCGCGCTCAACCTGTCCGAGGGTGATGCGGTCATCCACTGGCGGCGACTCCGCCGCGGAGACGGCACCCCCGTCTGCCTCGAGGACGCCTACCTCAACGAGATCCTGCTGCCCGGCTTCCTGCAGAGCGGCATGCCGACCAGCCTCTACGACGCCCTCACCGCTCGCGGATGCGCCCCACCTGGGCCGAGGACTCGATCACCGCTGACGTGATGAGCGAGGAGGAGGCGCGGCTGCTCGAGGTGGAGCCCGGCTCGGTCGCCCTGCGCCACTCGCGCCGCGCACTCTCCGGTGAGAAGACGATCGAGGTGTCGCGCACCGTCTATCGCGCCGACCGCTACACGATGTGGGTGCAGCTCGGTACCGAAGAGTAGGACGCGCGAGCGTACTGATGGTGATCGAGCGAGCCGCCAGGGCGTGAGCCCGCGAACGCCCCGAACCGGCGTGCCGAGATCGCGCGAGACGATCGCCGACCGCAACTACAGCCCGCCCAACCCGGCGACCGTCTCCCCGGTCTCCTCGCACACCCACACCGGGTCCGGTCCGCCGAGGTCCG
This sequence comes from uncultured Actinomycetota bacterium, assembly GCA_963767915.1. Lineage (GTDB taxonomy): Bacteria > Actinomycetota > Actinomycetes > Propionibacteriales > Nocardioidaceae > Nocardioides. The sequence continues at coordinate 34,384 of CAVYFR010000004.1, read as the reverse complement.
GCTGGATGTAGAGCGCGTGCTCAGGCCCGCGGGACACCCCAGGCACAGCGGCCACCTGCCGACGCTCTCGAACAACGCGTCCTGGACGTCCTGGGCGACCAGCCCGGCGACGTACACCTCGCCCTCAGGCCACTGCTCGGCCCACCACTGCCGGGTCGAGCACGCCTCCTCGAGCATCGGGACACTGCCTCGGGCGCTGGCCAACCGGCGGGCCGCCAGGTCGGCCAGGACGAGAGCCCTCGCGCCGAGCAGCAGATGGTGGTCCACCGCTCCAGTCTGCTCCGGAGACGGTAGAGATCAAGCCCAGGTCAGGCCCAGGTCAGTGCCGGGCGGGGCCGGACGACCTCGATCTCGCACCCGTGGACCTTGTCGGTCGGTCCGGCTCGCCGAGATAGATGAGGGTGCCGGAGGGTTCGTCGCGGGTCGGTCCGTTCAGGCCGCAGAAGAGCTGGTCGGACTCCCCGTCGTTCGTGGCGAAGATGTGGTCCCAACCCTCCTCGCCGTAGACCTGGTCGTCGCCGTCGCCGGGGTAGATCGTGTCGTCACCCGCGTCGCCGGTGATGTCCACGTCGTCGCCGGGCCCGCCCTCGAGGTAGTCGTCGCCCTCGTCGCCGTCGACCTGGTCGTTGCCGGGGCCGCCGTAGACGAAGTCGTCGTCCTTGCCGCCCTGCACGTGGTCGTCGCCGTCCTCGCCGTAGACGTCATCGGCTCCGTCGGAGCCGTGCACCACGTCGTTGCCGGGCCCGCCGTAGGCGGTGTCGTCGCCCGTCCCGGCCTGCAGGTTGGGGTCGTCGCCACCCTCGCCCCGGAGCACGTCGACGCCCGTCCCGCCGCTGATCGTGTCGGCACCGTCGCCACCGAGGCCGATGTCGTCGCCGGCGTTGAGCGAGAGCTTGTCGTCGCCGAGCCCGCCCTTGACCGTGTCGTCGCCGCCGTTGCCGAGGAGCGTCGTCGTTGCCGGCCAGGCCCTTGACGGTGTCATCACCGGCCCGTCGCGCGGATGGTGTCGGTCTGGGCCGTGCCGCGCAGGGTGTCGCTTCCACCGGTGCCGGTGACGGTGGCCGCGCCGGCTGCGGCCGGGAGCAGGAGGAACAGGGTGGCGAGGGCCGGGAGCGACGCGGCGCATGGCGACACGCTACGTCCGCCGAGGTCGTAGCCTCAGCCGAATGACCGTGCTGATCGACCCGCCCAACGCGGCGGGTCACGGTCGGCTCTGGTCGCACCTGGCCAGCGATGAGTCCTTCGACGAGCTGCACGCCTTCGCGCGCACCCTCGGCATCCCCGAGCGTGGCTTCGACCGTGACCACTACGACGTCCCCGCCGAGTGGTACGACGACGTGGTCGCGATCGGGGCCGAAGCCGTCAGCTCGCGCGAGCTGGTGCGCCGTCTGGTGGCCGAGCGGGCTACGTCACCGGAAGGGTCGGCTAGCTCGGTCTCCACGTTGGTCCGGGGCCGCGCTTCCCAGCGGTCGACGGCGTAGGCCGTGTGGAAGAGCGAGGTTTGGCCAGCAGGTCGCGCAGCACCGAGGCCCGGCCGAGGTTGAAGACGTCGTCGTCGAGGTGGTCGTACTCACGGCGCACCGCCGCGACGTAGTCGTCGTAGCGCTGCCGGGCACGGCGGCCAGGATCGCCGAGGTCGGCGTCGGAGAGCGCGCACCCGTTGGAGTCCCCGTCATCGGGTCGGTGGGTCTCGGTCAGCCGCACCAATCGGGCGGTCTCGGCCACCAGCACCGGTCACCAGGTCGGCGAGCACGGTCTCGGCCCAGGTTGCCGAACGCTCCTCCGCGTCGCGCTCTCCGTCGTAGATGCCGTCGTGGAACCACGCGGCCAGCCGGACCGGCACGAGGTCGAAGTCGACGCCCGCCCCGGCCAGCTCCTCGAGCCGGCCCAACACCTCGGCGAGGTGCCGGGTGTCGTGGTAGCCGCGCGACTGGCGTCGGCGTAGGCCGCCAGCAGCGCCTCGCGCACGTCGGTTCCGTCCGGCAGCGGCCAGGTGTCGTCGAGGTCGGGTGGTCTCCACGGGGACCAGCATCACACCGTCGGTGTGGGGACCGGGCAGCGCTCTCAGGACGCGCGATCGGCCGGCGGGGTCATCGCCCAGCGGATCGTGCCCGTGGCCGCGGTGCCCAGCACCCGCACCACCGTGCGCTCGGAGACCGGCAGCCACGGCAGCCGCAAGGGCCGACGGGTCCACGCGTGGCATCAGGGCGACCGCGGCTGCGACCAGCACGCCGTACGGCGCCCGCGCGGGCAGCGGTAGCGGCGGCCTGAGCAGCAGGAAGCGCACCGCCTCGCGGGCCTCGGCGCTGCCGCGCAGCTCGGGACGGTAGCCCGCCAGCGCCTCGCGCCAGCTCGGCCTCGGTCGGTCGGCGGGTCGACGACGCCGAGACGGGCCGCGATCTCGCCGTCTGCGCCACGTAGGTGTCGCGGTCGGTCCTGGTCGAGGGGATCGCTTGCCGTAGACCGGTGGGCGCGCAGGAAGCTGTCGATCTCGGCGACGTGCACCCAGCGCAGGAGGTGCGGGTCGGAGGCGGCGTACGTCGTCCCGTCGGGCATCACGCCGGTCACGCGCTCGTGGATCGAGCGCACCACGGCGACGGCCTGCTCGGCGTCGTCGGCGGCGCCGAAGGTCGTGACGGCCAGGAAGCGGCTGGTGCGGTGCAGACGCCCCCACATGTCGCCGCGGTAGCCGGAGTGCTCGGCCACCGCGAGCATCGCCGCGGGGTGCAGGGTCTGCAGGAGCAGCGCCCGGATGCCACCGACGAACATCGAGGCGTCGCCGTGCACCACCGTGATCGGACTGCCTGGCTCGAACCAGCGAGGGCCCTCACGGTCGTGGATCCGATCGCGGTGCCGCGGGCCCTCCGGACCGGCGACGCGGTGCGAAGATCGCCTCGTCCGAGTCGTTCTCCGTACTCCCGCCATCTCCGAGCCTACGTAGCGCAAAGGCCCGGGGTCCACGTGCCTGCGCATTCCCAGACGGTCGCCTGCTGACGACCCTGATGGCCTACGATCGTCGGCGCTGCGCCGCTGGTCGGCGGTCTGCCGACGGCCCGGTGGCCGACCGGCTCCGGAGCAGCACCCGACGCGCGGCCGGAGGGTCGGGCGCTGGACCGTCCGCGCACTCGGCGACGGGTCGTACGCCGTCTCGTGGCGCTCAGCGCGACGACTGCCGGTCGGGTCGGACCGCCCGACGATCCTCGGCGAGGGCCTGACCTTCGGTGCGCCGACGCTGCGCGGCCGACGGGCGGACGGTCCGCTCGGTCGTGGTGAGCCGGGTCGGCTCCGACCCCGGCCGACCTGCGACGTCGTGCTGAGCGGTGACCGGCTCGACGAGGGCGGTGACGATCGCACGGCGCTGGACTCGGCCCGTGCCGCACGGATCCACCGGTGAGCGACCCGGGCTGCCGACGTACTCCCGGTCGACCCGGCGACTCCTGGTCCCTTCAGGTCGTGACGGGCGACTACGACGCTCGATCCGGTCCCGATCGAGGGGGTGTCCGACCCGATCGAGATGGTCGGCCACGTGGTGGAGCCGGCGCCGACCGAGGTGACCGGGCCGCGGCCGCTGGTTGCTCTTCCTGCACGGGCGCCACGGGTTCTGCTACGAGCCGGGCACCGACAACGAGGACTTCCGTTGGCCGTGCCGGGCGCCGTTCGTCGACATCCCGAGCCACCTGGGTTACGACTACCTCCAGCAGACGCTGGCCTCGCAGGGCTTCACCACCGTCTCGATCAGCGTCAACGGCATCAACGCCCAGGACTTCTCGCTCGCCGACGGCGGTGCGGGCGCTCGCGCCACGATCGTGCAGGCCCACCTCGACCACTGGGTCGGCCTCGCGACCGATCACCAGGTCGACCTCGACCGGGTCGTGCTGGTCGGGCACAGCCGCGGAGGCGAGGGGGTCGAACCGCGCTGCGATCAGGATCCCGCTGGCGGCGCCCTACCGTGTCGCCGGCCAGGTGCTGATCGCCCCGACCAACTTCGCCCAGCAGACCGCGCCCTACGTCCCGACCATCACCCTGCTGCCCTACTGCGACGGTGACGTCAGCGACCTCCAGGGTCAGCTGTTCACCGACGTCGCCCGTGACGTCGCTGGTGCCGACACCTCGTTGAAGAGCTCGGTGCTGGTGCTGGGCGCGAACCACAACTACTTCAACTCCGAGTGGACCCCGGGCGTCTCGGCGGCGCCGTCCACCGACGACTGGTTCGGCGCCCCGGACGAGACCTGCGGGACCGAGCACCCGACCCGGCTCTCCGATGCCGAGCAGCGTGACGTCGGGCGGGCCTACGTCGCCGGTGCCGTCCAGGTCCTCACCGGCGACGAGGCGACGCTGCGCGCTCTTCGACGGGTCGCCCGCCACGGTCGGCTCGGTCGGTGACGCGGCGGTGCTGAGCCACGCGATCGGCGGGGGGCGCGACCTCCGTCGGGCCGGGGTGGACACGACCTTGTCGCTCCCGAGCGGCGGCGCGGAGACGCAGTTCTGCCGGGGGGTGTCCAGCTTCGAGACCGACTTCGGCCTGTGCGGCCGCGGACCCTTCTCCGCCAGCCCGCACTGGAGCTACGACGGGGTGCGGGCCCCGACCCGGCGCTGGCTCGAGATGGGGTGGACCGCACCGGGTGCGGTCGGCGGGCTCGTCCTCGACGAGCCGCTCGACCTCAGTGACCGCCGGCTCGAGCTCCGCACGATCGTCGACGACCGGCGGGGTGACGTCGAGCTCGCGGTGCGGGTGACCGACGCCGACGGGGCGTCGGCCGACCTGACGCCGGTCGGTGGCCAACGGCTGCCGGTGGTGCAGCCGGGGCCGGGCATCACCAAGCTGTGGGCCCAGGCGCTCGTGGTCGACCCGTCCGGCGCTGCGGACGTCGACCTCACCCGGATCGTGCGGGTCGAGCTGGTGGGCCGTCTCGGCGAAAGGGCGCCTCTGGGTCGCTGACCTCTCCGCGGCACCGGCAGCTCTCGCGCCCGTGCCCGACCGGCGTACGCCGGTCCTCAGCTTCGGCGACGTCGAGCTCGTCGAGGGTGACGTCAAGGGACCGGTCCGCGCCCGGCTGCCCTACACCGTCGCCGGCGACGTCTCGCGCCCCAGCCGCTTCGTCGTGCTCACGGCGGGGCAGGAGCGGGGCTCGCTGGCCCGCTACGCCGTCGACCTCGCGGCGGGACAGACCTCGGGCTCGATCCCGGTGCAGTACTTCGCCGACACCCGTGACGACCACTCCCCGGCGCTGACCCAGCTCGCGGCCTGGGCCACCGAGGACCTGATGACCGACGTCTACGTCGCCTCGCTCGCCGTCGAGGACGACGACCCCGCCCCGGTGGTCTCCGTCGCGGCGCTCGCGACCACGGTCGAGGAGGGGGATCCGGTCGTCGTCGAGGTCCGGCTGGACCGCTGGGTCGACTACGACCTGTTCGTGGTCGGCAAGGTGATCAACGGCCCAGGACGCGAGCTGGTCGGTGCCGACGTACCGCAGCGATGGCTGGAGCGCTACGGCGCCGTCTACGACCCCGACAAGCCGCTCAACCGGCTGCCGACGTTCGTCTACGACCAGCTGCGCACCGGCGGCAAGCGGCTGCAACTCACCATCCCGACCAGGAACGACTCGCTGCGCGAGGGGCGGGAGACGGTGACGCTGAAGCTCAACATCAACCGAGTCCGCTACGTGCGCACCGTCGTCATCGCTCCCTCGGACTGAGGGCTCGTGGAGCCGACCGCGGACGACTTCCGCGCCCTGGCGCGCAGCTCGCCGTGGCGGTGGCGGACGCTGCACTTTCGCTACCGCCACAGTGACCTCCCCGCCGCCGAGGCGTGGGTACGCCGCCCGGGCGAGCTGGTGGTCGTCGACGCGACCGGAGAGCGTTGGAGCCGGCACGAGGTGACCGCCTCGGCCCATCCCGACGACGCCGACCTCGTGTTCGGTGCCGACGGCCTGGTGGCGCAACGGCCGGAGGTGCCCTACGGCACCGACTACGACCCGATGTGGGGCAACTACTCGTGGGTGGCGATGCTCGACCCCGTCGAGCTCAGCCATCACGTCGATGTCGCCGGCGCGCCGCGACGAGGTGTTCGGACGACCAGTATGGCGGGCCGCGGTGCGGGCGCTCGAGGGCTACGACCCACGCTGCGGCGGCAACTGCTGCGAGCTCATCTGGAGCGAGGCGGGCCTCATGTACGACTTCGAGACCCCCGACGAGGTGCCGCCCGAGTGGCGGGGTCGGACCTACCCCGACCACTACGACGTGGCCCTCGACGTCGGCACCGGTGTCGTCGTCCGCTGCCATCCCGTCGGCGCCGTGGCGAGGGCGACCCCGCCCCCTGGATCGAGGTCGACATCCTCGAGGTCGACGCCGACCTCGCCGGGATGTTCTGAGCCGTCCGCACCCGCGGACGCATCACGTCGCGCCGCGAGCGAGGATCGCCTCGAGCCGTGCGCGCGTGACCGGGGCCAGCGACGGGTCCTCGGTGCTCGACCAGGTGGAGACCTCGGCCTCCGCCTGCGTGGCGAACTCCTCCAGGACGCCGAGGAGCCGGGTGGTCGCATCGATGGCGAGCGCTACCGTGTGCAGCCGCCCGGGGAACATCGGGCGTCCGTGGAACTCCCCGACCGGCGCCGTGCCCTCGGCCATCGACAGCGGGCCTCCGTCCTCGACGTACTCGCGGACGTAGCCGGTCATCTCCTCCAGCATCGCGCGGCTGGCCTCGGCGGTTCGGCGCAGCGACCCGGCGAGGTCCTCGGGTCGCGCATGGCTGCCGTGGAAGGCGCGGACGATGCCCTCGACCTGGAAGTGCGGCTCCTGAGGCTCCGTCTCGGTCCACGCAGCCAGGGCGGACTGCCCCTCCGCGGTGATGTAGTAGCGCTTGCGGGCGCGCCGACCGGTGGCCTCCTCCTGAGCCGTCGCCCAGCCGAGCCGCACCAACCGCGTCTGCTCCCGGTAGAGGTGTCCCTCCGAAACCGGCCAGACGAACCGCAGGCTGCGTCGTACCTGCTGGGTGAGCTCGTAGCCGGTCCACGGCCGGACGGCCAGCAGGCCGAGGAGGGCGTACGTCGTCGTGGAGGCGGCGGTCATCCTTGCAGGATACTCGCAATGCGAGTAACTTCTCGGAATGGGGATCGGCACGTTGCGCTGCACCGTCATCGACGTCGATGACCTGGCGCTCGCCGAGGCGTTCTGGTCGGAGCTGACCGGGCTCCCGGTCATCGACTCGCGCCTTTCCCGGGAGGTACGCCTACCTCGGGACCTCCGACCCGTGGCGGCACGAGGTGATCCTGCACCTGGTCCCCACGCCCAAGGGTGAGGACGCCAACCGGGCCCACGTCGACATCTGGGTGGCCGACGTCGACCGCGCGATCGGGCAGGTCGAGTCGATCGGCGGCCGGCTGAAGCGTGCCCCGACGATCTACCCGCGCCCGGGCTCCTACCCGGGCGAGCCGGCGACCATCGACTGGGCAGTGGCCCAGGACCCGTTCGGCAACGAGTTCTGCCTCATCAGCGTGCTGTCGGCCGAGGAGTCCCGCGCCGTCGCGCAACGGGCCGCCCGAGGCGTCGGTGAGGACCACGACTGGAGGGCCGCCGCGGGGCGGTCCCGAGCAAAGGAGATCCCTGATGGCGACACGCGTTGACGACATGCCGATCGAGGTCGCCCAGGGCGATCTCGAGACCCGCTACCTCGAGCTCGGCGAGATGGCGATCCGCCACGTGCCGGCTTCCCGCCGGGACCGACATGGGCCCGGTCCTCCAAGGCCTCCCGGGCGACCGCTGCCCCAGCCCGCACTGGGGGATCGTGCTGGAGGGCTCGATCAGGATCGACCACGCCGACGGCTCCTCCGAGGTCGCGCAGGCCGGCGAGGTGTACCACTGGCCCGCCGGCCACACCGGTGTGACCGAGGAGCCGGTCGTCTTCCTGGAGATCGGCCCGCTCGCCGAGATGCAGGCCTTCAGCCACCACGCCAAGGCGCTCTTCGCCTGAGGGCTCCGCTGGTCGCTGGTCGCTGGTCGCTTGTCGCTGGTCGCTGGTCGAGCCTGTCGAGACCCCTACGCGGGCAAGTCCTCGGAGTCCACGATCCGGTAGGCGTAGCCCTGCTCGGCGAGGAAGCGCTGGCGGTTCTGGGCGAAGTCGGCATCGACGGTGTCGCGGGAGACGATCGCGTAGAAACGCGCCGTCCGTCCGTCGGCCTTCGGGCGCAGCAGCCTCCCGAGGCGCTGGGCCTCCTCCTGGCGCGAGCCGAACGACCCGGAGACCTGGATCGCCACCTCGGCCCCGGGCAGGTCGATGGAGAAGTTCGCGACCTTGCTGACGACCAGCAGCCCGACCTCGCCGGCGCGGAACGCCTCGAAGAGCCGCTGCCGCTCCTTGACCGGGGTGTCGCCCTTGATGACGGGAGCCTCCAGCGCGGCGGCGATCTCGTCGAGCTGGTCGAGGTACTGCCCGATCACCAGGGTGGGCTGGTCGGCGTGCTGGGCCACCAGGTCCTTGACCACCGACACCTTGTGGTGGGTGCAGGAGGCGAGCCGGTAGCGCTCCTCGGGCTCGGCCGTCGCGTAGACGACGCGCTCCTCGGTCGGCAAGGTCACGCGGACCTCGACGCAGTCGGCCGGCGCGATCCAGCCCTGCGCCTCGATGTCCTTCCACGGGGCGTCGTACCTCTTGGGGCCGATGAGGGAGAAGACGTCGCCCTCGCGACCGTCCTCACGGACCAACGTCGCGGTCAGCCCGATCCGCCGACGGGCCTGGAGGTCGGCGGTCATCCGGAAGATCGGCGCCGGCAGCAGGTGGACCTCGTCGTAGACGATGAGTCCCCAGTCGCGGGCGTCGAGCAGCTCGAGGTGCTTGTAGACGCCGCCGCGCTTGGTCGTCATCACCTGGTAGGTCGCGATGGTGACCGGCCGGATCTCCTTGACCGAGCCGGAGTACTCCCCGATCTCCTCCTCCGTCAGGGACGTACGCCGGATCAGCTCGTCCTTCCACTGCCGCGCGCTCACGGTGTTGGTGACCAGGATCAGCGTCGTCGCCTGGGCGTGGGCCATCGCCGCGGCGCCGACCAGCGTCTTGCCCGCGCCGCACGGCAGCACGACGACACCGGAGCCGCCGTGCCAGAACGACTCGGCCGCGTCGCGCTGGTAGTCACGCAGGTGCCACTCGGTCTGGTCCAGCGCGATGGGGTGGGCCTCGCCGTCGACGTACCCCGCGAAGTCCTCGGCCGGCCAGCCCAGCTTGAGCAGCGCCTGCTTGAGGTTCCCGCGCTCGGAGCCGTGCACGACCACGGTGTCGTCGTCGAGGCGGTCGCCGAGCATCCCCGCGATCTTCTTGGCGCGCAGCACCTCCTCGAGCACCGGCCGGTCGTTGCTGACCAGGACCAGGCCGTGGGTCGGGTGCTTCTCCAACCGCAGCCGGCCGTAGCGCGCCATCGTCTCCGCGACGTCGACCAACAGGGCGTGCGGGACGGCGTACCGGCTGTAGCTCAGCAGGGTGTCGACCACCTGCTCGGCGTCATGGCCGGCCGCCCGCGCGTTCCACAGGCCCAGGGGCGTGAGGCGGTAGGTGTGGATGTGCTCGGGGCTGCGCTCGAGCTCCGCGAACGGCGCAATCGCCTTGCGGCACTCGGCCGCCAGCTCGTGGTCGATCTCGAGCAGCAGGGTCTTGTCCGACTGGACGATCAGCGGGCCGTCATGCACCGGACGAGTCTACGGAGGCGTCGTACGTCGAACTTCCACGGCGAAACCTGACGTTCCTGCCCGAAGTTTCGCCCGGGAACGTCAGGTTTCCCCGGATATCCGGGGAAACCCCGCGTACGTCGCTACGGAGCGGCGCCCGGCCGGATCATCCCGGACTCGTAGGCCACGACGACCGCCTGGACGCGGTCACGCAGCCCCAGTTTCATGAGGAGGCGGGCGACGTGGGTCTTGACGGTGTTCTCTGTGATGAACAGCTCGCTGCCGATCTCGGCGTTGCTCAGGCCTCGCGCGACCAGGCGCAGGACGTCGGTCTCGCGCTCGGTCAGCCCCTCGACCGAGGGAGGAGGGCCGTGGTCGCGCGCCGCGAACTCCTCGATCAGCCGGCGGGTCACCGAGGGGGCGAACAGCGACCCGCCGTCGGCCACGACCCGGATGGCCGTGGTCAGTCGGTCCTCGGGGGCGTCCTTGAGGAGGAAACCGCTCGCCCCGGCCCGGAGCGCGGCGTAGACGACCTCGTCGAGGTCGAAGGTGGTGAGCACCAGGACCCGGGGCGGATCCGTCACCGCCGTGACGAGCCGGGTCGCCTCGATCCCGTCCATCTCCGGCATCCGCACGTCCATGAGGACGACGTCGGGAGCCACCCGGGCGCAGAGCTCCACGACCTCGACACCGGTGGCCGCCTCGCCGGCGACCGACAGGTCGCTCTCGGTCTCGAGGATCATCCGCAGACCCGCGCGCACCAAGGGCTGGTCGTCGGCGATCACCACCTCGATCACGACTCAGACCTCCACCGAGTAAGGCAGCCGCGCGGCCACCTCGAACCCGCCGTCCGGACCCGGTCCGGTCTCGGACGTCCCCGCCTACGACGGCGACCCGCTCGCGGATGCCGATCAGTCCGTGCCCGGAGTCGGCGGACGTCGAGGCGCCGCGCCGGTCCGTCGTCACGCACCGATGAGGTTCAGCTCGTCGTCGCCGTACTCCAGCCGCACCGTCGCGTGGGCTGCCGCCGCGTGCTTGAGCACGTTGGTCAGTGCCTCCTGGATGATCCGGTACGCCGAGAGGTCGACGCCGGGCGGCACGTCGCGGCTCTCCCCGAGCTCGACCAGGTCCACGCCCAACCCCGAGCCGCGGATCTGGTCGACGAGCGCGTCCAGGCGGTCCAGCGAGGGCTGCGGGGTCGTGGCGGCGTCGCCCTCGGTGTCGCGCAGCACGGCCAGCAGCCGTCGCATGTCGCCGAGCGCCTGGGTGTTGGTGTGCTCGATCGCGTCGAGCGCACGGCGTACACGCTCCTCGTCGCGACCCAGCATCCGCCGCGCCCCTCGGGACTGCAGCACGGTCACCGAGATGGCGTGCGCCACGACGTCGTGGAGCTCCCGGGCGATGGTGGCCCGCTCCGCGGCGACCGCACGCCGCGTGCGCTCCTCCTGCTCGAGGTGCAGCCGCGTGTTGCTCTCGGCGAGCTCGCCGCGCAGGCGCAGGGCGAGGCCCACCCCCCACGGCCCGCCTACGAAGAAGACGACGAACGCAGCGCCACCCAGGTCGTGGCCGCCGTCCTCCCAGAAGAACGCGACCATCGTGGCCACCAGGAAAAGCGCGGAGATCCACACCTCTCGCCCTTGGGTGTGAGCGGCGGTCGAGAAGATCGCGATGAAGAAGATCAACACGAACGCGGCAGAGCTGTTGTCGAAGGATTCGCCACCGCTCGTCGGCAGTGTCGCCACCAGAGCCTGGAGTCCCGCACCGGTCAGGACGAACATCACGAGCGGATGGTGTCGCCGGATCACGAGCGGCGCGCCGGCGAGGAGGGCGAGAGGCATCGCCGTGCGGAGCTCGGCACCGTCCCAGCCGACGACCTCGACGAGGAGCAGGACGGTCACGGCACCGCACAGGATGGCGTCCCGCGCCCCCCACAGCGCCCTTCGCAGCCGCAGCATGGGGTCACCGTAGGGCGCCGGACCGTCCTGAAGGTCACTCCTGGGGATGACCCGGGGAGTCGCTCGTGAGGATGACCGGGTTCGCTGACGCGAGCGACGCGCTGGCCCCCGTACCGACCGCAAAGTCATGGACGTCCAACCACATCTCCCAGGAGGAAGTCATGACCATCACCACCACCGACATCCGGCCCACCATCTCGTCCCGCTCTCGTTCTGGAGCGCTCGGTCTGGCGTCCGGTCTAGTCGCGGCCGCGCTGACTGCGCTCTTCGCCCATGACTGGGGCGAGGTCGTCTTCTCCGTGTCCTTGATCGCCCTCGTCACCGCCGTGGTCTTCGCCGTCGTCGTTCCTCGCGCGCTGCGGAAGAACAGTGCCGGCGGCACCGCCCTGGCCCTTGCCATCCCGGCTGCTCTGCTCGCGCTGCCCGCCTTCTGGTCCGGGTTGCCGCTGGTGCTGGGTGTCGCCGGCGTCCTGGTCGGCAACCACGGCCGGCAGGTGCCCGACGGAGGCCGCAAGAGCATCGTGGCCCTGGTGCTCGGCGCGTTGGCCGTCGTGTCGTACATCGCCATCTACGCAACCACGGGTGTCGCCGGCGAAACCGGCTTCCTCCTCGACTGAGGGACGCCGCCTCGAAGGGGTCGGCACAGTCGAGCCTCCACGGCGAAACCTGACGTTCCTGCCCGAAGTTTCGCCCGGGAACGTCAGGTTTCCCCGGATATCCGGGGAAACTCCCCGCCGTCAGGCGCCGACCGTCCGCACCGTCGTGATCCGGTGGATCGCGAAGGTGCGGACGTCGTCGGCCCGGTGGTCGTGGGCGGTCAGCTGGCCGTCCCCGACCGAGACCGGGTCGACGATGCGGTCGCTGCTGACGCCCTGGTTGTCCACGTAGCCGATGAGCACCGGGGTCCCGGCGTCGATGGCCTGGCGGAGCGCGGCGAGGGCACTGCTCGGCGCGAGAGGTACGCCGGTCGCGCGCGTCGGGGCCGTGGCCGCGACCCGGTCGCCGGCCCGGATGGCCGTGACCGCCGCGGCGAGCCGGGCGGTGTCGCGGGCCGGCCGACCGGGCGAGGTGCGGTGCTCGCGCGGCGTCCGCGCTCGGAGCTGGTCGGGGCGCGCCACCCGCACCGACCCGTCGGCGGCCTCGACCACCGGGGCGGCGCCGAGGTCGCGGAGCCGGGGGAGCAGCACGTCGATCGGCGTGGAGCTGATGAGCACCGTCGGCGCGAGCCGCCGCAGCCCCAGCGTGCGTGCCTGCGGGTGGTGCAGTAGCTCTGTCAGCGCGGACTCGTCGTCGGCGCGCAGGAACGACTCGGCGTGGCCGACCCGGATCGTGCCGAAGGTCCGGGCGGTGTCGTCGACGAGGTAGGTGAGGGGCTGGGGCACCGGCGTCCGCGAGACCGAGCCGAGGAAGGCGTGCACCTCCGCGGCCGACCAGCCGACGTCCAGCGCCCGCCGCACCGAGCCCGGCGTGAAGCGGTAGACCGTCGCCCCGCCGCGCGACTCGACGTCGGCCAGCGTCTGGAGCGACCGGGCGAGCGCGGACTCCAAGGGGCCAGGTGCCACCGCGGTGAGGTCGGCCTGCAGCAGCACGTGGTCGACCGGCTCCGGCAGCAGGGCGGCCAGCATCGTGGTCACCTCGTCACCGGCCAGGAGCCCGCGTGCGTACGACGCGAGCCCGCCGAGCCCGGCCAGGCCCAGGGCCGTCGCCTCCCGGACGGTCCACACCACCTGGTCGGCGCGCGACAGCGGCCGTCGCGGCCGCAGCCAGGCCAGGCGCGCGACCAGCGAGGGTGTGCCGGTGCCTGTCGCCAGCACCTCGCCCGAGGGCACCTCGGCCCAGGACTCCAGGGCCATCCGCCGGCTCTCGACCATCCCCATCGACGCGAGCTCGGGCGTGAGCGCGTTCCACGTCTTGCCCGCCGGGTCCTTGCTCCCCACCAGCCCGGGCACCCGTGGGCTCGCCAACCACGCCGTCACCAGCGCCACCCATCGCTCGGCCGGTTCCCGCATCAACCAGGCGTCGTACCTCTCGGTCGGCAGCCACCGCAGGTCGCCGTCCTCGTCGGCACCGGTGGCCAGCAGCCCTGCCGCCTGCGCGGTCTCGACCAGCAGCGCGGCGTCGCGCTCCTCCACGTGGAGGTACGCCGCCACCGCGCGCAGGTCGCGGACGCCGAGTCCGCCGCTGCGCAGGGCCGCCGGTGCGTGCAGACCCCAGTGGTCGAGCAGGAGCTCGGTGCGGCGTACGCACTCGAAGGCGGCGCCGGCCGCCGCCCGGTCGACGGCGTCCTGGCTGCGCTCGGAGGTGGCGAGGGCGGGGAGGTCGGGCAGAGCCTCGCTCGTCGTGTGTCCGCCCCGCAGCGCCAGCCCGACCTCGCCGGGCAGCACCACCACGCCGCCCCGCGTCGGGACGAGCAGGCGCCGGGCGAGCAGCTCCTCGGCCGGCGTCTCGGCGTCGTCAGGAAGCACGGTGTGCCGCGCCGTACCCGTCGTGGCCTCCCCCCCGTGCTCGGCCACGTGCTCGAGCAAGGCCCGGGCCGGCGCCGACAGCTCCGCCAACCGGGCAGCGACGACCTCCGGTGCTGGGGCGTCGGGCGAGCGGGGGCGCAGCCCGCTCACGCCCAGCTCAGGGCCACCGACCAGGGCCTCCGCGACCCCGGTCACCGCCCTCAGGCCACCGGCGGGCTCCCAGACCAGGGCGAGGTCGACCAGACGCTCGAGCGCGGCCGCGACGCTCCCGCCCGGGGCCGCCACGATGGTGCGGAGTTCCTCCGGCGTGGTTTGGCCGCTCACGACGAGGGCATCTAGCACCATGAGCTCACGGTGGGTCAGGCCGTCGAGCCCTCGTTGGACCGACGACCTGGTCGTCGCCCGCGAGGCCAGCTGAGCAGAGTCGTGAGGTGCGGGAGTGACGAGGTCGGGACGCTCGGAGAGCAGCCGGGACAGTCGTTCGTCCGGCCAGCCGCGCAGCTGGTCCGCGAGTGATCGAGGCGGCCCCATCCTCACGACGCTAGTGGTTGCCGCATGAGGTCGGTCGAGCTCCGCCACGGTGCCGCCACCGACGTCGGGCGGGTCCGGGAGGTCAACGAGGACGCCTATCTCGTCGCCCCGCCGGTCTTCGTGGTGGCCGACGGCATGGGTGGGCACGACGGTGGGGACGTCGCCAGCCGGATCCTGGTCGAGGAGTTCCGGCGGCTGGCCGAGGCCGGCTACGACCCCGAGCAGGGGCCTGCTGCAGTGACCGAGGCGCTCGCCGGGGCCCATCGACGCATCGAGGAGTACGTCGACCAGCAGCACGGGCAGGGCGACGGCACCACCTTCCAGGCAGGCACCACGGCGGTCGTCGCGCTCCTCGTCGAGGAGGCGGCGGAGCCCACCTGGCTGCTGGCCAACGTCGGCGACTCGCGCGCCTACCGCTTCCTCGACGGCTCTCTCGAGCAGGTGAGCGTGGACCACAGCGTCGTCCAGGAGCTGGTCGAGGCCGGCGATGCTCGAGCCCGACGACGTGGCCGAGCATCCCAAGCGCCACGTGATCACCCGCGCGGTCGACGGGTCCGAGGCGCCTGCGGCGGACTTCTTCGTCCTCCCTCTCGCGTCGGCCCCACGGCTCCTGCTGTGCTCCGACGGCGTCTCGGGGATGCTCGAGGACGAGGCCATCGCCGGGGTGCTGGCCGGCGCCGACGATCCGCTCACGGCCGCCGAGTCCCTCGTCGCGGCGGCTGTCGCCGCCGGGGGCGACGACAACGCGACAGCGGTCGTCGTCGATGTGGTGGGATGACCCGACGACGTGCCCCCACGACTCCGGGGCGCCAGCGTGCGAGTCCCCACACGACGGTGGGAGCCCTGCGATGAGCCGGAGCTGGTCCTACCGGCCCGGCGACTCGTACGCCGCCGTCGGTGCCACCGCGGTCGCCCTGGTGCCCGCGGCCCACAGGTCGCTGGCCCTCGACCTCTTCGACCTGCTCGACCGTGACGCCGGCCTCGAGGAGCTCCTCGACCACGTCCTCCAGGGCGGCCTGAGCCGGCTGGACACGTTCGCCCTCGTCGTGCATCGAGGGGACCCGCCACCACGGTGCTGCTGCGCGGTGACGTCACGGCCGAGCTGACCGCAGACGGTGAACGGGTCGAGGTCTGTGGATCGGAGGCTCGCACCTGGACCGAGACCGTCCGAGCGGACCTCGACTCGGTCCGGCTGACCACCACGGTGACCGCCGGCGGTGACCCGGTCACGGGGAGCCCGATCCCGCTCGCCTCCGGGCTGGTCCGGGCCTCCGGCCTGTCGTGGGGTACGCCGGCCTCCCCGCGGCCGCACCGGCACCAGGGGAGACCGAACCGGTGGTGGTCGTGGCGGGCGGTCCGAGCCAGCACCCGAGCAGGGCCCGGAGCCGGACCTGGACCCAGACCTGGAGCCGGACCCAGCGCCGGACCCGGCGCCGGATCCCGGGCCGGACTCGCCCACCGAGGTGGTGCCGCAGGTCCAGGACCCGCCACCGCCGGCGCTGGCGCTGTCCTCGGACCACGACGGGCACACCGAGGTGGGTCAGCCCGACCCCGACCTCGTCCCGCGAGCGCCCAGGCATCCCCGGTCAGCCTCCCGCGCCCGACCTCACGCGGGTCGTGGCGCGGCTGGTCCTCTCCAGCGGCGAGACCGTCGAGGTGGACCGCGCCACCTTGATCGGGAGGGCACCGGAGGCCCGCGGGCTCGACGCCGCCGACCGGCCCCGGCTGGTCACGGTCCCCAGTCCGCTGCAGGAGATCTCGGGGACCCACATCGAGGTCCGCCCCGGGTCCGGGGCCGATCACGGGAGCGCCGTCGTCACCGACCTCGGCTCGACCAACGGCACCCTGCTCGTCCAGCCCGGCCTCCCGCCCGAGGACCTCAGGCCGGGCGTCCCCGTCCAGCTGATCCCCGGTGCCGTCATCAACCTCGGCGACGGCCTCACCATCGCGGTGACGCAGCCCTGACCATGGACCCCCTGACCATCGAGCCCCTGTCCGCAGCGCCGCCCGCTCCGCTCGATCGCCGCTTCTACGCCGGCGCCCTGGACCGACTGCTGCTGTGGGGCCTCTACGCCGTGGCGGCGTACCTCGCCCACGGCTGTCCTCATCGAGGAGGGGCGCCCGGTCGCGGGAGTGCTCCTGATCGCGGCGGTCGTCGTGGTCCTGGGGCTGGCTCACGCCCTGGTCCTGGGGCTCACCGGTCTCTCGGCCGGGCTCGCCGCCACGGGGCTCCGGGTGCAGGACCCGGCCGCTCGCCCGATCGGGGTCCCTCGGGCGGTGCTGCGCACGGTCCTGCTCGGGCTCGCGGGGCTGCCGACGGCGGGGCTCGGCCTGGCCACCCTGGCGCTCACGGTCGCCAACGACCCGAGCGGGCGAGGCCGCGGCTGGCACGACGAGGTCTCGGGGGCGAGCGTCGTCGACACCCGTCCGCCGCCCGAACCCGAGCCGGAGGAGGACCAGGTCCCCCAGCAGATCGTCAACCTCACCGCCATGCGGCTGGTGCCCGCCGCTGCGGTCCCGCCCCCGGAGGCCGACCGGCTCCCCCGACCTCGCGCTGCGGGAAGGGTCACCGCCACGCTGCCCACGCCCGAGGTCACCCCGGCCCCGCCGGGGCCTCCACCCACCGCACCGCCCGGGGTGCTCACCCACCCCGCGGAGGGTCCGCCGCCCGCCCACCGCCGCGAGGTCCCGCTGGACCGGCCGGACCTTGGCGCGCCGGCGGCGGACGACGAACCGGCGAGCCGGCTGGGATGGCCCCTCGTGGACCCTGACCCCCGGCCTCCGTCCCGTCGCTGGCGGGTCGGCTTCGACTCCGGCGAGAGCTTCCTCGTCGAGGGGCTCGCCCTGGTCGGACGTCGGCCGACCGCGCGGGAGGGCGAGCAGGTCGCGCACCTGGTCCCCCTGCGGTCGAGCGACATGAGCCTGTCCAAGACGCACGCCCAGTTCGAGGTCACCCCGGAGGGGCAGCTGGTGGTGATGGACCGTGGCTCGACCAACGGCTCGGTCCTGCTCCGCCACGGGGTGGCCCGGCCGCTGGCCCCCGGACGGCCTGCGACACTGCTCGACGGCGACCGGATCCGCCTGGGCGACCGGTTGATGAGCGTCACCGAGGAGGACGAGCCGTGACCTTCGAGCACTCCCGCACCGTCACCACGAGCGCCGCACCCGAGCAGGTCTGGGCGCTGTGGAGCGACACGACGACCTGGCCCACCTGGGACCCCTCGGTCGAGGCGGTGCGGCTTCCGGGCGCGTTCGAGCAGGGCGCGACGGGCACCATGGTGCTCGGCGGTGGGATCGAGGTGCCGGTCACGCTCGAGGTCGTCGAGCCAGGGCGCCGCTACCTCGACCAGCTGACCATGGGCGAGCTGGTCATCCGCATCGACCACGTGGTGAGGGCCTGCGAGGGCGGGGCCGAGGTGCGGGTCAGCACGACCATCGAGGGCCCGGGTGCTGACGACATCGGACCCATGGTCACCGCCGAGGCGCCCGCCGCGATGGCGTCACTTGTGGCGATGGCCGAGGCGGCCGCGCGACCGGACGGCGCCGGGGTCTAGTTGCCGGGTTCCGGCACCTCGTCGAAGACGCCGGGAGTGCCGATCAGGTCCCAGTGGTCGAAGGGCCACACGACCGTGAACACCTTGCCGACCACCAGGTCGACCGGGACGAACGCCTCGGTGGGGTCGCACCCGTCGCGCCCTCCCGGCGGGCACAGCCGCACCGAGGAGTCGGCGGACTGGTCGCGGTTGTCGCCCATCACGAAGAGGCTGTCGGGCGGGACCGGTCCTGCCTGCCACCGGCAGTTGCCCGGCATCGGGCCGTTGCACGTGCGCTGAGGGTCGATGTAGTCGGACTCGTCGAGCGCCACGCCGTTGACGAGCAGGCGTCCTTCGTCGTCGCAGCACTCGATCACGTCGCCCTCGACGCCGATGACGCGCTTCACGAGGTGGCCGCCGGTGGGGTAGAGGCCGATCCTCGCCATCACCTTGGCGACCGGGCTGGTCGGTCCGGCCGTCGCGGACCCGGTCAGCCAGCTGCCCGGGTCCTCGAAGACCACGACCTCACCCCGGTCGGGCTCACCGAACCAGTAGGACATCTTCTGCACCAGGATGCGGTCGTTCTGCACCAGCCCGGGTTTCATCGACCCCGAGGGGATGTAGAAGGCCTGCGCGAACAGCGTCTTGATGACCAGCGCCAGGGCCAGCGCGACCCCGATCAGGACCACCGTCTCCAGGAGCACCCGGGTCGCCTTCGTCTGCTCCGTCGCCACCCCCGGACCCTACCCAGGGCCCGCGAGGAGATTTCGGGTCGTGGTCGCCCCGGCCGGTTGGCTAGGCTGTGCCGTCGCGCCCGGGAGGACCCGGGCGCGTCGCACGCGTGGAGAGGTCAGGACCGTGCCCACAGGCAAGGTGAAGTGGTTCGACGCCGAGAAGGGCTTCGGGTTCCTGTCCCAGGAGGACGGACCCGACGTCTACGTGCGCTCCGAGGCACTGCCGGAGGGCACCCCCGACCTGAAGGCCGGCACCCGCGTCGAGTTCGGCATCGCCCAGGGACGCAAGGGGGACCAAGCGCTCCAGGTGCGGATCCTCGAAGCCCCTGCGTCGGTCTCTCGCAATGTCTCCCAGGCGCGGCGCAAGAAGCCGGAGGAGATGGCCGCGATCGTGGAGGACCTCATCCGCCTGCTCGACGACGCCGGCGAGGCCTACCGCCATGGTCGTCACCCCGACGCCCGGACGGCGAAGCCGGCCGCCAAGCTGCTGCGCGCCCTCGCCGACGAGCTCGACCTGTAGTCACCGGGCCGTGGGCGCCGGGGGAGCGGCGCTCAGACGCGCGTGGGCTCACCGAGCACTCGGTGCCTCGGCCGGGTGAGGATGACGAACGCCGCCCACGCGACGAGGACGGCGCCGGCCACGCCGAGCCCGAGGCGCGGCAGCAGGGGCAGCGCGATGCCGACGAAGCCGCCGATGACCCACGCCAGCTGCAGCGTCGTGTCACTGCGCGCGAAGGCGCTGGCCTGGACGTGGTGGCCGACGTCGCGCTGGATCGTCGCGTCCAACGAGACCTTGGCCAGCGCCTGGGCCAGCCCGGCGGTCAGGCCCAGCAGGCCCAGCGCGACCACGCCGTAGAACACCCCGCACACCACCACCACCACGGCGTCGGCGACCAGGGCGAGCACCACGGTGGCGGCCGGGTTGATCCGCTTGAGCACCGACGCGGTCGTGATGCCGATGGCGTTGCCGAGCCCCGCCCCGCCGATCACGACCCCGAGCAGCACCTCGGTGGACCACCCGTCGATCGGGTTCTCGCGCAGCAAGAACGCCATGAACATCACCAGGAAGCCCGAGAGCCAGCGGGGTCCGCAGTTGGCACGCAGCGCGAACGCGACCGCCGCCGGGATCCGCATGCCCGATCGCCCGGTGCCGTACCGGCCGGACCGGTGAGGTGCAGGTCCTCCTCGCCCGCCGTCGCGTCGACCGCGCTGGCGGCAGCCGGATGGCGCCGACGGTGGCGACGACGAACAGCACGAAGGCGTAGCGCAGCGACCACTCCGAGCCCACCGTCGCCGCGAGGGCCGCGATCGGGCGCTGACGACGGTCGCCCCGACGATGCCGGACATCGAGACCCGGCCGTTGGCCTTGACGAGCGTGAAGTCCGTGGGCAGCAGGCGGGGTACGGCGGCGGCCCGGTCACGCCGTACGCCTTGGAGGCGACGAGCACCCCCAGCGCCGCGGGGAACAGCACGGTCGAACCGCTGACGACGGCCCCGGCGAGCACCCAGCAGAGGAACGCCCGCACCGCCATCGTCGCCGCCGATCGCCCACCGTCGGCCGTGGCTGAACCGGTCGAGGAACGGGCCGAGCAGCGGCGCCACGATCGCGAACGGCAGCATCGTCAGCCCGAGGAACAACGCCACCTGGCCGCGCGCCTCACCGGTCGGGACCTGGAAGAACAAGCGTGCCGGCGAGCGAGATCGCCACCGCGGCGTCGCCGGCGGTGTTGAAGAAGTGCATCTGGATCAGCCGCGAGAGCCCGGACTCGCCCGCGCCCTCGGCATCGGCCGCGCGTTTGGCCTGTCGGACGGTGAACCGACTGGCCCGTGCGGTGCCCCGCGCGGCCCCCCGGACGCCGCGGGCGGTGACCTGGGCGCTGTGCCGCAGCCCACGTCCGACGGCCGCGCGCGTGCGGTGGCGGGGGAGGAGGCTGGGCTCGGGTCGGCCGCTCCTCCGAGGTCATGGACCCATCCTGCCCCAGGCCACCCCCTATCCTGTGCGGCGTGACCCGCACCGCCACCCGCGCCACCGCCAAGCCGGACTCCGTCTCGGCCGGCGCCGTCGACGAGGCTCGCGCAGCCCTGCTGCTGCAGGTCGACCCGAGCGAGGTCGGCGAGCACCTCGGCGTCGTCGCCGAGGGCGAACGAGTCGTCAGCCACCTCTTCGCCTGCACCAACAGGGGCTACGTCGGGTGGCGCTGGTCGGTGACCGTGGCCCGCGCCTCGCGGCAGAAGCACGTCACCGTCGACGAGGTCGTCCTCCTCCCCGGTGACGACGCGATCGTGGCGCCGGAGTGGGTGCCCTACCGGGAGCGGATCCTGGCCGGTGACCTCTCACCCGGTGACCTCCTGCCCGTCTCCGACGACGACCCGCGCCTGGTGCCGACCTACTCCTTCGGCGAGGACCTGCTCGACGACGACGCCCAGGCGCAGGTCCGCGCGGTGGCCCAGGACCTCGGTCTGGGCCGGGTCCGCACCCTCTCGGTGGAGGGCCGGGACCTCGCCGCCCAACGGTGGTACGACGGGGACGGTGGGCCCGAGGCGCCGATCGCCCAGTCCGCGCCCGACCACTGCTACTCCTGCGGCTTCCTGCTGCGCGTCGCCGGTCCGCTCCAGCACACGTTCGGCGTCTGCGCCAACGGCGACGCCAACGACGACGGCCGCGTCGTGTCCTTCGACCACGGCTGCGGCGCCCACTCCGAGGTGCGGCTGGCCAAGAAGCACGAGCCGCAGCCGTTGCCCGACCACGTCCTCGACACGGCCTCCGGCGAGGACCTCGAGAGGTTCTGACGGGGAGGCGCCAGCGGACCCGTCGTCTGCTGGTCGAGCGATGCGCACGACCGAGGGACGAGGTCGTGACCGCCGTGCCGAGAGCCGGTGACCCGCCCGCCGACCTGCCCTACGAGGTCCGCTCGGCCCGCGCCTTGCGGCGGCGCCGGCAGTACTCCAGGCCGAAGAGGCCCAGCCCGAAGCCGGTCAGGCACATCCACAGCCACCACGTGTTGTCGTCGTCCTGCAGGCGTCCGTAGAACGGCAGCAGGGCGATGAAGCCGAGGAGGAACAGGGCGGTGCCGACCTCGACCGTCCGGACGCCGTCGACGTCCAGCGGGTCGACGTCGGCGACGATGTAGGTGCGGTTGCCGATCTCGTGCTTCATCGGCTGGTCGTCGCGCAGCTCCACGTGGCCACCGTAGCCCTGCCTCTGCCAAGGTGTGCCCCATGAGTGCGGTGGACAGCTACTTCAAGATCGGTGAGCGCGGCTCGACGGTGGGTCGGGAGGTGCGCGGCGGCGTCGTCACCTTCTTCACGATGGCCTACATCGTGGTGCTCAACCCGCTCATCCTCGGGTACGCCGCCGATGCGGACGGCAACTTCCTGGGCGGCGGCTCGGGCGACGGCTCCAACCTCCCCGTGATCGCCGCCGGCACCGCGCTGGTCGCGGGGGTGCTCACCATCGTGATGGGGGTGGTCGCCAACTATCCACTGGCGCTGGCCACCGGCCTCGGGCTCAACGCCTTCGTCGCGTTCGCCATCGCCTCGCAGATGACCTGGGCCGACGCGATGGGGTTGGTCGTCATCGAGGGCCTGGTCATCCTGGTCCTGGTGCTCACCGGCTTCCGCACGGCGGTCTTCCACGCCGTCCCGACCCAGCTCAAGGTGGCCATCTCGGTCGGCATCGGCCTGTTCATCGCCCTCATCGGCTTCGTCGACGCCGGCTTCGTCCGGCGGATCCCCGACGCGGCCGGAACGACCGTTCCGGTCCAGCTCGGCCAGACCGGGCAGCTGGACGGTTGGCCGGTGCTGGTCTTCGGGTTCGGGCTGGTCCTGGTCCTCGCCCTGTGGGTCCGCAAGGTCCGCGGCGCGATCCTGATCTCCATCGCGGTCACCACCGTGATCGCGGCCGTGGTCGAGGCGGTCTTCGAGGTGGGACCGGGCTTCGCCTCACCCAACGGGTGGGCGCTGACCGTCCCCTCCTGGCCCGACGACGTGCTGCGCGCCCCCGACTTCGGGACGCTCGGAGAGTTCTCGCTGCTGGGGTCCTTCGACCGGGTGGGCGTCGTGGCGGCCCTGCTGCTCGTCTTCACCCTGATGCTGGCCGACTTCTTCGACACGATGGGGACGATGACCGCCATCGGCGCCGAGGCCGGGCTGCTCGACGAGGAGGGCACACCGCCGAACACGACGCGCATCCTCGTGGTCGACTCGCTGGCCGCCGCCGCCGGCGGTGCTGCGGGCGTCAGCTCCAACACCTCCTACATCGAGTCGGCCTCGGGCGTCGGGGAGGGCGCGCGCACCGGCCTCGCGTCGGTGGTCACGGGCCTGCTGTTCCTGGTGACCATCCTCTTCGCGCCGCTGGTCGGTGCGATCCCCTCCGAGGCGGCGGTCCCGGCCCTGGTCCTCGTCGGGTTCCTGATGATGCAGCAGGTGCGCGACATCGACTGGGCCGACAACGAGATCGCCATCCCGGCGTTCCTCACCATCGTCCTGATGCCGTTCACCTACTCGATCACCGTCGGCATCGGCGCGGGCTTCCTCGCCTACGCGCTGATCAAGCTGGTCAAGGGCAAGGCGGCCGAGGTGCACCCGCTGCTGTGGGTCGTCGCGGGCCTCTTCCTCCTCTACTTCTTCATCGACCCGCTGACCGAGCTCCTCACCTAGGCAGTGGCCATGACCGAGCGCATCGACGTCCCCACCCCCGACGGGCCGATGCCCGCGCACCTGTGGCTCCCGCCCTCCGGCAGCGGCCCGGGACTGCTGCTGCTGCAGGAGATCTTCGGGGTGAGCGCCTACATCAGGCGCCGCGCCGCGGACCTCGCCGAGGCCGGCTACGTCGTGCTCGCCCCCGAGCTCTACTGGCGGCTCGACCAGCAGTCGGTCGACGAGACCGCCGCCGACGCCGTCGACCAGGCGATGGCCCTGGCCGGTCGGATGGACGGTGCGACCGCAACGGCCGACGCGGCCCACGCCCTCGCTGCGCTGGCCGACCTCGACCAGGTCAGGGGGACGCCGGGACTGATCGGCTTCTGCCTGGGCGGGGGCCTCGCCTTCGGCGTCGCCGCCCGGACCGAGCCGGCCGCGCTGGTCTCCTACTACGGCTCCGCCCTGCCCGAGCTGCTCGACCTCGCGCCCCAGGTGCGATGTCCGAGCCTGCACCACTTCGGGACCGCCGACGACTACCTCCCCATGGCCCAGGTCACCGCCATCACCGAGGCGGTCACCGCTGAGGGGCGCCCGGCACGTGTGGCGCTCTACGAGGGCGCCAACCACGCCTTCGACAACGACGACTTCTTCCTCCACCACCCCGAGGCCTCCCGTCAGGCCTGGCAGGCGACGCTCGGCTTCCTGGAGCAGCACCTGCAGCGGTGAGCCGCACCGAGGAATAGGCGCCGTCGCCCGGTGCTTGTCACTGGTGTCCCCTCCGCTGCGCCGTCCGCGCCCACGTCGAAAAGGCCGCCTCCCTCCTGAGTCCCACGTTCCGCTCGCTCGCCAACCCGAACTACCGGCGCTACGCCGCGGGCAACCTCGCGTCCAACACCGGCACCTGGATGCAGCGTGTCGCCCAGGACTGGCTGGTCCTGCTCCTGACCGGCAACAGCGCGGCCGCGCTCGGCATCGTCACGGGGCTCCAGTTCCTCCCGTTCCTCCTCGTCTCGCCTCTGGCCGGGGTGGTGGCCGACCGGATCCCCAAGCGTCGCCTGCTTCAGTTGACCAACGTCGGCATGGCCGTGCCCGCGGTGCTGCTCGGGTTGCTCGCGCTCACCGGGTACGTCGAGGTCTGGCACGTCTACGTCCTGGCCGTGGCGCTCGGGACCGCGGCCGCCTTCGACGCCCCCGCGCGGCAGTCCTTCGTCTCCGAGATCGTCCACGCCGACGACCTGACCAACGCCGTCGGGCTCAACGCCGCCGGCTTCAACTTCGCGCGGATCATCGGCCCGGCCGTCGCCGGGCTCTCGATCGCGGCGCTCGGGTCCGGGGTGGACGCCACCGGCTGGGTGATCCTGGCCAACGGGCTGAGCTTCGCGGTGCCCGTGTGGATGCTGGCGCGCCTCGACGCCGACACCATCGACTCTCCGGACGTGGTCGTCAGGTCGCCGGGGCAGATCCGCGAGGGGGTGGCCTACGTGCGCGGCCGGCCGGACCTGATGCTGATCCTCGGGATCGTGTTCTTCACCGGCACCTTCGGGCTCAACTTCCAGATGACCTCGGCCCTGATGGCGACCCAGGTCTTCGGCAAGGGGGCCACCGAGTACGGCCTGCTCGGCACCTTCCTCGCGACCGGGTCGCTGGTGGGGTCCCTCGTGGCTGCGCGGCGCACGGAGGTCCGGCACCGGCTGGTCGTCGGTGCCGCCCTGGCCTTCGGCGTGATCGAGGTCGTGGCCGGACTGGCTCCGTCGTACCTGGTTTTCGCCCTGATCTGCCCCCTGCTCGGGCTCGCCGCGCTGACGATGATCACCAGCGCCAACGCGTTCATGCAGTTGCACACCGAGCCGGGGATGCGGGGCCGGGTGCTGGCGCTCTACATGATGATCTTCATCGGCGGGACGCCGATCGGCTCGCCCATCATCGGGTGGGTCGGGGAGGTGTTCGGGGCGCGCTGGACCCTCCTCGTCGGAGGAGCCCTGACGATCCTCGGGGTCGCGCTCTCCAGCGCCCTCTACCTGCGCTCGCAGACCGCTCGCACCGAGGCCGCCCGCGTTTTGACCCCCTCGTCGGCAGACGGGTAGCCTCGACCCTTGTGTCTGGGACGACCAGACCCCTGTGCGCGCCTTCGAACCGCACGCTCAACAGGCACACGCTCCAACCGCAACACCTCCGTGCCCGGCACCGTGCCGGGCCGTGACGAGCAGAACGAGAGGGAACCACCCGGTGCCCACGATCAACCAGCTGGTCCGCAAGGGCCGCCAGGACAAGGTGTCGAAGAACAAGACGCCTGCCCTGAAGGGTTCGCCCCAGCGACGCGGTGTCTGCACCCGCGTCTACACGACCACCCCGAAGAAGCCGAACTCCGCCCTCCGCAAGGTCGCCCGCGTGCGCCTGTCGAGCGGCGTCGAGGTCACCGCCTACATCCCGGGCGTCGGTCACAACCTCCAGGAGCACTCGATCGTGCTCGTGCGCGGCGGCCGGGTGAAGGACCTCCCCGGTGTCCGCTACAAGATCATCCGCGGCACGCTCGACACCCAGGGCGTGAAGAACCGCAAGCAGGCCCGCAGCCGCTACGGCGCGAAGAAGGAGAAGAGCTGACATGCCGCGCAAGGGTCCGGCCCCGAAGCGGCCGATCGACATCGACCCCGTCTACGGGTCGCAGCTGGTCAGCCAGCTCGTCTCCAAGGTGCTCAAGGACGGCAAGAAGCAGGTCGCCCAGCGCATCGTCTACACCGCGCTGGAGGGCTGCCGCGACAAGAACGGCACCGACCCCGTCATCACGCTCAAGCGTGCGCTCGACAACGTCAAGCCGGCCATCGAGGTCAAGTCCCGCCGCGTCGGCGGTGCGACCTACCAGGTCCCGATCGAGGTCAAGGGCACCCGCGGCACCACGCTCGCGCTGCGCTGGCTCGTCGGCTACGCCGCCGAGCGTCGCGAGAAGACGATGCACGAGCGCCTCATGAACGAGATCCTCGACGCCTCCAACGGCCTCGGTGCCGCGGTGAAGAAGCGCGAGGACACCCACAAGATGGCCGACTCCAACAAGGCCTTCGCCCACTACCGCTGGTGAGGCGTGCGGGCGCACGACGACGTCGTGTGTCGTGAGCCCGCAACCGCCCTGGTTGAACCTCGCCCACCTACCTAAGGAACTGACCCTCAGTGGCTGTCGACATCACCACGGACCTCAACAAGGTCCGCAACATCGGCATCATGGCGCACATCGACGCCGGCAAGACCACCACCACCGAGCGCATCCTCTTCTACACCGGTATCACCTACAAGATCGGTGAGGTCCACGAGGGCGCGGCCACGATGGACTGGATGGAGCAGGAGCAGGAGCGCGGCATCACCATCACCTCCGCCGCGACGACCTGCTGGTGGAAGAACCACCAGATCAACATCATCGACACCCCGGGCCACGTGGACTTCACCGCCGAGGTCGAGCGCTCGCTGCGCGTCCTCGACGGCGCCGTCGCGGTCTTCGACGGTGTCGCCGGTGTCGAGCCGCAGACGATGACCGTGTGGCGCCAGGCCAACAAGTACTCCGTGCCGCGCATGTGCTTCGTCAACAAGCTCGACCGCACCGGTGCCGACTTCTTCAACTGCGTCGACATGATGGTCGACCGTCTCAACTCCACCCCGCTGGTCCTGCAGCTGCCGATCGGTGCCGAGTCGGACTTCCTCGGTGTCGTCGACCTGGTCGGCATGCGTGCCCTCACCTGGCGCGGCGAGACCAAGATGGGCGAGGACTACGACGTCGAGGAGATCCCCGCCGAGCTCGCCGAGCAGGCCGCGGAGTACCGCGAGAAGCTGCTCGAGACGCTCTCCGAGGCCGACGACGAGATCATGGAGAAGTACCTCGACGAGGGCGAGTTCACCGTCGAGGAGCTCGAGGCCGCCATCCGCCGCGCGACCCTGGCCGACAAGCTCAACCCGGTCCTGTGCGGCACCGCGTTCAAGAACAAGGGCGTCCAGCCCCTGCTCGACGCGGTCGTCAAGTACCTCCCCTCGCCGCTCGACATCGACGCGATCATCGGTCACTCGACCAAGAGCGAGGACGAGGAGATCAAGCGCCTCCCCTCCGACGACGAGCCGTTCTCCGGCCTGGCCTACAAGATCGCCACGGACCCGCACCTCGGCAAGCTGATCTACGTCCGGGTCTACTCCGGCAAGCTCGAGGCCGGCTCGACCGTGGTCAACTCGGTCAACGGCCGCAAGGAGCGGATCGGCAAGGTCTACCAGATGCACGCCAACAAGCGTGAGGAGATCGCGTCGGTCGGCGCCGGCCAGATCGTGGCGGTCATGGGTCTCAAGGACACCAAGACCGGGCACACGCTGTGCGACCCCAACCACCAGGTCATCCTCGAGTCGATGACGTTCCCGGCCCCGGTGATCGAGGTCGCGATCGAGCCCAAGACCAAGAGCGACCAGGAGAAGCTCGGCACCGCGATCCAGCGGCTCTCCGACGAGGACCCGACCTTCACGGTCAAGTCCGACGAGGAGACCGGGCAGACGATCATCGCCGGCATGGGCGAGCTCCACCTCGAGATCCTCGTCGACCGGATGAAGCGCGAGTTCCGCGTCGAGGCCACCGTCGGCAAGCCGCAGGTGGCCTACCGCGAGACCCTCCGCAAGGAGGTCAAGAAGCACTGCTACACCCACAAGAAGCAGACCGGTGGTTCGGGTCAGTTCGCGAAGGTCGTCATCTCCCTCGGGCCCAACATCGACCCCGAGACCGGCACCGGCGCGGGCTACGAGTTCACCAACAACGTCTCCGGTGGCCGCATGCCGAAGGAGTACATCCCCTCGGTGGACCAGGGCGGCCAGGAGGCCCTGGAGTTCGGCGTGCTCGCCGGCTACCCGATGGTCGACGTGAAGTTCACCCTCGAGGACGGCGCCTACCACGACGTCGACTCCTCCGAGCTCGCGTTCAAGATCGCCGGCAACCAGGCCTTCAAGGAGGCCGCCCGCATGGCCAAGCCGGTCCTGCTCGAGCCGATGTTCAAGGTCGAGGTGATCACGCCGGAGACCTTCCTCGGCACGGTCATCGGCGACATCAACAGCCGGCGCGGCCAGATCCAGGCCCAGGAGGAGCGTCACGGTGACATGGTCATCAACGCCCTCGTGCCGCTTTCCGAGATGTTCGGGTACGTTGGCGACCTGAGGTCCAAGACCTCTGGTCAGGCTTCGTACTCGATGGAGTTCGACTCGTACGCCGAGGTTCCCACGAACATCGCCGACGAGATCATCAAGAAGGTCCGCGGCGAGTAGTTCGTCGTACGACCTCGGCATCATCCACGCAAGTACGAGTCAGTAACACACCACACCAGGAGGAGCCCCAGTGGCTAAGGCGAAGTTCGAGCGGACCAAGCCGCACGTCAACATCGGCACCATCGGTCACATCGACCATGGCAAGACGACGCTGACCGCAGCGATCACCAAGGTCCTGCACGACAAGTACCCGGACCTCAACGCGGCGTCGGCGTTCGACGAGATCGACAAGGCTCCCGAGGAGCGTCAGCGCGGTATCACCATCTCGATCGCGCACGTCGAGTACCAGACCGAGGCGCGCCACTACGCGCACGTCGACTGCCCGGGTCACGCCGACTACATCAAGAACATGATCACCGGTGCCGCGCAGATGGACGGCGCGATCCTGGTGGTGGCCGCCACCGACGGCCCGATGCCGCAGACCCGCGAGCACGTGCTGCTCGCCCGCCAGGTCGGCGTGCCCGCCCTGGTCGTCGCGCTCAACAAGTGCGACATGGTCGACGACGAGGAGCTCATCGAGCTCGTCGAGATGGAGGTGCGCGAGCTCCTCTCCGAGCTACGAGTTCGACGGCGACGACATCCCCGTCGTCCGCGTGGCCGCCTTCCCGGCGCTCACCGGCGACGCCAAGTGGGGCGAGTCGATCATCGAGCTGATGAACGCGGTCGACGAGGCCATCCCGACCCCCGAGCGTGAGACGGACAAGCCGTTCCTCATGCCGGTCGAGGACGTCTTCACGATCACCGGTCGCGGCACGGTCATCACCGGCCGCATCGAGCGCGGCATCGTCAAGGTCAACGAGGAGGTCGAGATCGTCGGCATCCGCGAGAAGTCGCAGAAGTCGACCGTCACCGGTGTCGAGATGTTCCGCAAGCTGCTCGACGAGGGCCAGGCCGGCGAGAACGTCGGTCTGCTGCTTCGTGGCACCAAGCGCGAGGACGTCGAGCGCGGCATGGTCGTCATCAAGCCGGGCACCACGACCCCGCACACCAACTTCGAGGCCTCGGTCTACATCCTCTCGAAGGAGGAGGGCGGCCGTCACACGCCGTTCTTCAACAACTACCGTCCGCAGTTCTACTTCCGGACCACGGACGTGACCGGCGTCGTGACCCTGCCCGAGGGCACCGAGATGGTCATGCCGGGTGACAACACCGAGATGTCGGTCGAGCTGATCCAGCCGATCGCCATGGACGAGGGCCTGCGCTTCGCGATCCGCGAGGGTGGCCGCACCGTCGGCGCCGGCCGGGTCACCAAGATCACCAAGTAGTCCCAGCACCAGCACCTCCAGGACCCCCGTCGCAGCGATGCGGCGGGGGTTCCTGCGTTCCCCCCGGTGGCCGAGCGCCGCTCGGTGGTCGAGCGCAATGTCGCTGGTCGAGCTTGTCGAGACCCGATCTCCGCGGTCGAGCTTGTCGAGACCCGACATCGCGCTGGTCGAGCTTGTCGAGACCCGTCGCCTCGGTGGTCGAGCTTGTCGAGACCCGTCCCATCGCTGGTCGAGCTTGTCGAGACCCGATCTCCGCTGGTCGAGCTTGTCGAGACCCCTTGACTTCGCGACAGCGCGCTGCCGGCCTGCGACAGCCGACGACGCGGCAGTGACAGGATGTGGCCCATGAGCGAGCAGCCGCCGTACGGCCCGGACCCCAGCAGCCCTCGGGCGAGCCCCAGGGACAGCCGTCCGGACAGCCGTCGCCCTACGGTCAGCCCCACGGCCAGCCCTACGGCCAGCAGCCGCCGCCCTACGGGCAGCCGCAGCCGAACGCCTACGGCCAGCCGGCCTACGGCTACCAGCAGGCGCCGGACCATCCCCGCTCGACGACGATCCTGGTGCTCGGCATCCTCGGGCTGGTGGCCTGTCAGATCCTCGGGCCGGTGGCCTGGGTGATGGGCAACGGCGCGATCCGGGAGATCGACGCCTCCCAGGGCCGGCTGGGCGGGCGCGGCGCGGTGCAGGCCGGACGCATCTGCGGCATCGTCGCGACCGTCATCCTGATCCTCGCGTCCTGGCGGTCATCGCCCTGATCGTCGTCGCGGTGAGTCGTGACCCGAGGCCTTCGACGAGAGCAGCTCCACCGATTACTGAGCCCGCGCGCCCGCACCACCGCTTCACCGAGGACGGCCGACGGATCCGCGAGGTCCTGACCTACTCGCGGCGGGGCAGTCGGCTCACCTCGACCCAGGCCGCGGCGTGGGAGGCGCACGCGGAGCGGTGGCTGGTCCCCGAGCGCAGTCGCGGAGCCGGTCGACTGGTCGGAGTGGTTCGGCCGGCGAGGCGCCGCTCGTCGTCGAGATCGGCTCGGGCGTCGGCGAGGCGACGGTCGCGCTGGCGGCGGCCCGGCCGGACCTGACGTGCTGGCCTTCGAGGTGTGGCGGCCGGGTGTCGCCGAGACCCTGGGCCGCGATCGCCGAGGCGGGCGTGGCCAACGTCCGGCTCTGCCAGGTCGACGCCGTGTGGACGATGGAGCACCGGGTCGCACCGGCGACGCCTGGCCGAGCTCTGGACGTTCTTCCCCGACCCGTGGCACAAGACACGGCACCACAAGCGACGGCTGGTCACCGCCGGTCCGCGACGGTGCTGGCCGACCGGCTCGTGCCCGGGGGCGCCTGGCGGCTGGCCACCGACTGGGCCGACTACGCCGAGCAGATCGTCGAGGTCCTGGACGCCGAGCCGTCGGCTGGAGGGCGGCGTCGTGGAGCGCTGGGACGAGCGCCCCGTCACCAAGTTCGAGCGCAAGGGCCGAGCGCCGGGCGGACGATCACCGACCTGACGTACGGCGCACGCTAGGCCGAGGGCAGCTCCCGCTTCATGACCTTGCCGGAGGCGTTGCGCGGCAGCTCGTCGATGAACACCACGTCACGCGGGACCTTGTAGCCGGCGAGCTCGGCCTTGACGTGGGCCTTGAGCTCATCGACGCTCGCCTCCGCGCCCGGCGCGAGGACGACGTACGCCGCCAACCGCTGGCCGAACGAGTCGTCGTCGACCCCGACGACGACGACCTCGCGGACCGCCGCGTGCTCGCCGAGCAGCTTCTCGACCTCGAGTGGGTACACGTTCTCGCCGCCGGAGACGATCATGTCGTCGTCGCGGCCGACGACGAAGAGCCGGCCCTCCTCGTCGAGCCGGCCGACGTCGCCGGAGACCATGAAGCCCTCGTGGAACTGCTTGGAGTCACCCGAGGTGTAGCCGTCGAAGGCCGATGCGCTCTTGACGGTGATCCGGCCGACCTCGCCGGTCGGCACGTCGTGCCACTCGTCGTCGACGATGCGCAGGATCGTCCCGGGCACGGGTCGCC
Organism: uncultured Actinomycetota bacterium; assembly: GCA_963767915.1. Classification (GTDB taxonomy): domain Bacteria; phylum Actinomycetota; class Actinomycetes; order Propionibacteriales; family Nocardioidaceae; genus Nocardioides. The sequence goes on along the minus strand of CAVYFR010000004.1, from coordinate 2,306 downwards.
CGGCGGTGTCAGGAGCGACCCGCAGGTCGTCGGGCCCCGCGACGGTGATCTGCCCCGCCTCGGTGGCGTTGTAGGAGTTGTAGACGTGGTCGCCGAACCGGTCCATGTAGGCGATCACCGCGTCGGGTCGCATCCGCGACCCGCTGGCGGAGGTGAAGGCCAAGGAGCTCAGGGAGTAGGTGTCGAGGACCTCGGCGGGGAGGTCGACGATCCGCTCGAGCATGACGGGAACGACCCACAGCCCGCGCGCGCGGTGCTCGTCGACGAGCGCGAGGGTCGCCTCGGGGTCGAAGCGGCGGCGCATCACCACGGTGCAGGTCATCGTCGCCCCGATCACGAGCTGCCCGAAGCCCCAGGCGTGGAACATCGGCGCGGCGACGACGACCGTCTCCTCGGCCTTCCACGGGATGCGCGCGAGCATGGCGGCGAGCTCGTCGGCGCCGCCACCCCCTCGCTTGGCGCCCTTCGGGGTGCCGGTCGTGCCCGAGGTGAGCAGGATGACCCGGCCCGGGCGTGGCGGGCTCGGCGGCTTCTCGCCGAGATGCTGCCCGATCAGGCCCTCGACGGTGGTGCGGCCGTCCGGTCGCCTTCGGTCCAGGCGACGACCTCGACCAGTCCCCGACCCGCTCGCGGGCGTCGGCGAGGATGCCGTCGAACTCCTCGTCGTAGACGATGAGCGCGCCCCGCTCGCGAGCATCACGTCGGCCAGCTGCGGACCCGAGAAGCCGGTGTTGAGCAGCAGGCACTGCGCGCCCAGCCGAGCGCTGGCGTTGAGGGTCTCGACGAAGCCGCGGTGGTTGCGGGCCAGGAGCGCGACGGTCTCGACCGGACCGTCGACCAGGGCAGCGAGCCCGACGGCGAGCGCCTGCGACCGGGCCTCGAGCTCGACCCAGGTCAGCGAGCCGAGCTCGTCGACGAGCGCGGTGCCGTCGGGCCGGCGTACGGCGGCCAACGACATGCCGGTGGTGGCGTTGGTGCCCTGCTCCTTGATCACGCGGCCCATCGCGAGGTACTTGTCGGGTCGGAGCAGCGCGATCATGCCCGAGCCCACGAGCACGCGGAAGGTCCAGAGCTGGAGGCGCAGCCGCGCCAGGAAGGTCCGCACGGCTCGAACCCTAGGCCCTCAGAACGCGGTGGAGCCCGGCTTGACCACCCCGAGGATCGCAGCGACGGTGACCAGCACCCAGATCGCGTAGACGTAGGGCTCGCAGCGGCGGATCGACCGGGTGATGGCGGCCTCGACCTCCGGCGTCGAGCCCGTCGTCACCAGCTGCCCGAACGCCGGCCCGAAGGACCTCAGCTCGCGACGGATGAGGACGCCCGCCAGGATGCACAGGGCGTAGGCGGCGACCTTCGCGCCGAGCCACTTCGGGTTGGTGTCCACGCCGAACGGCTCGGCGACCGCGACCGTGTACGCCGCCACGCCGAGCAGTCCTGCGACGAGGGCGTAGCGGATGACGAGGTCGGCCTGCTGGAGGAAGCGTCCGTGTGCTGTGGCGCCGACGTACTCCCGGACCGAGACCAGAAGCCAGCCGAGGAAGAGGACCCACATCAGCGACGAGCAGCCAGCCGTCGACGAAGAAGTCCTCGCCGAGCGGGCCGGCCGCCATCAGGGAGACGCCGCTGGGCAGGAAGAGGATGAGGCAGACCCGGGGCGCGAGGTCAGACCCGTGCACGATCTTCGCCGCGACCGTGCGGGCCTCGGGGGAGTGCTCGGGCTTGAGGATGAAGCGGCTGGAGTAGTAGACGCCGAGGTCGCCGCCGAGCCAGTAGACGAAGAGCAGGATGTGCAGGAAGAGGGTCGCGCTGTAGGCGTTGACGCCGTGGACGGCCTCCATCAGGCCCGGTTCGTCGCGGTCATCACATGCCGTCGCCGTCCCAGCGGCCGCGGGAGCGGCTGCGGACCGGCAGCGAGGAGATGATGGGGGCGGGGATCGGGTCGCCGTCCTTCCACGGACGGCCGGCTCCCCAGTTGTGGGCGTGGTCGTCGGTGCGCTCGTCGGGGTGCTCGACCGTGCGTGGGTCGCGGCCCCAGTCGAACGCCGGCTCGTGGTCGTGGCTGTGGTCGTGGGCGTGCTCGTGCCCGTCGTCGTGGCTGTGCGGCTGACCGCCGCCGTGCCCACCCTGCAGGTTGAACGCGTCGAGGGCCTTGGCGATCGCCAGGGCGGAGCGGTCGCTGCCGATCCCGTGGAGGTGGAACTCCGCGTTAGGAGCGTCCTGGTCGGTCTGGAACTTCCAGGAGGCGGTCAACTGCTCGACGTCGAGGTCGCTGCGCCACGGCTGGGCCAGGTCGTGGGTCGACTGCG
>CAVYFR010000003.1:0-605045 GCA_963767915.1 uncultured Actinomycetota bacterium | reverse complement strand
GGCTTGACCAGCGCGCGGGGTACTCCTCGGCTCCCGCCGGGTAGTTGACGCCCTCGCCGCCCCAGCGCACCCACTCGTTCTGGGTGTACCAGTTGGCCAGCTCGCCGTCCGAGCGCAGCAGCCAGGTCGCGCCACCCTCCATGGTCGTGAAGTGGCCGTGCTTCACCCGCGCCGGGCGGAAGAAGTAGGTGCCGAGGTCGAGGGTGCCGAAGTTGTACTCCATGTGGCCCTGCGTCGTGTAGGCCTCCTCGTAGCAGGGGTGGTGGGCGAGTCGGTGGTCGGCCCAGCCCTCCTGCGCGTGGACCAGCCGGGTGTAGAAGCCGGTGACCGGGTCGACGTGGAGGTACTTGATGAACAGGCCTGGCATCGGACCGGGGTTGGGGACGGCGTCCCACTCCATCGCCGTCGGAGTCGATCACGATGACGTCCTCGCGGGCGTCGGCCCACCGGGAGGCGCACGCCAGGAGTCGACCGGGTCGAACCCGGCGTCGCCGTACTCGCGGTAGTGCAGCAGCCGGGTGCCCTCGGCGATCCTGGATGCGTCGACCGGCACACCCTTGGGTGCATAGACGTAGCCGCCCGTCCCGATCGTGCGGTCGCCGTAGTCGATCTCGCCGTCGAGCACGTAGTACTCGGTGTCGGCGTGGTGGATGCCCGGCCCGCGGCCCCAGTCGGTGTGGAAGTCGACGCGCAGCGACGACGAGCCGTCCTCCTCGTCGACGGAGAGCCGGCGCTCGCTGGCGCGGCCCTCGCCGCCCGGTAGCTCGGCGGCGTGCCAGACGTAGTCGTCTTCCTGGATCAGCTCGACGTGCGGTCGCATGGGCAAGTATATATCATATTGTCCCGCGGGTTGGGGAGGTTCCTCTCCGAAACCTGACGTTCCCCGGTGATGCTTCGGGCCGAACGTCCGGTTCTCCGGATATCCGGGGAACTCCCCCAAAGCTCGCGCTTGAGCACCTTGCCGGCGGCGTTGCGGGGCAGTGCGCGGGGACGGGTGCGACGCGGGGGACCTTGAAGCCGGCGAGGTGCGAGCGGCAGTGCGCGTCGAGCGCGGCGACGTCGAGGGGTGCGCCGGCGCGCGTGACGACGTGGGCGACCACGGTCTCGCCCCAGGTCTCGTCGGGCACGCCGACGACCGCGACCTCGGCCACCGCCGGGTGGGCGGCGAGCACCTCCTCGACCTCGCGGGGGTAGATGTTGACCCCGCCGGAGATGATCAGGTCCTTCTTGCGGTCGACGATCGAGACGTAGCCCTCGTCGTCGAGCGTGACGATGTCGCCGCAGGTGACGAAGCCGTCCTCGGTCGTGCACGCGGCGGTGGCGTCAGGGTCGTCGTGGTAGCCGTTCATCAGGTACGGCGAACGGCTGAACAGCTCGCCCGGCTCGCCGGCGGCACCGGCTGCCCGGCGTCGTCGACGACGCGGACCTCGGTGAGGAACCACGGGTGCCCGACCGAGCCGGGCTTGGTGTGCATGTCGGCCGGTCGCAGGTTGGTGACGATGCCGGCCTCGGTCGAGCCGTACAGCTCGTGGACGCCGACAGTCGGGGAAGGTCGCCATCACCCACTGCTTGAGCGGCCAGGGCAGCGCGGCGGCGTTGAAGTAGAGGGTGTCGAGGCTGCTGAGGTCGTAGGAGCGCGACGCGTCGCTCGCCGAGCGCGCGCAGCAGCTGGGCGTGCGTCGGGCACCAGGAACGTCGACTGCACCCGGTCGCGTTGCGACGAGCGCCAGGAACGCCTCGGGGTCCCAGGCCCGGAGCATCGTCACGGTGCCGCCGGTGAAGACCGGCGCGTAGCCGAAGGCGAAGCCCGGCGCCGTGGTACATCGGCGCGACGGCGGCCGAGACCCGGCCGGCGCCGAGGTTCCACTCCAGGGCGCGTCATGTAGAAGGTGAGCGCACGGCTGCGGTGCGAGATCAGCACGCCCTTGGGGCGCCCGGTCGTCCCCGAGGTGTAGGCGATGCAGAAGGGGTCCTGCTCGGCGACCGCGACGCGAGGGTCGGCGGCCGACGGCGGCGGCCAGCGCCTCGTCGTACGACGGCCCGAGCCAGGTGCCGTCGATCGACAGGACCGGCAGCGGTCGTGTCCGCCACGACCGGTCGGCCAGGGCGTCGTCGAGCACCAGGGCCCGGGCACCGCTGTGCTCGAGGATGTAGGCCGCCTCGGGTGCGGTCAGCCGGGGGTTGAGCGGCACCAGGACCAGCCCGGCCTTGGCGATGCCGGCGGCGACCTCGGGGTACTCCAGTCGGTTGCCGAGCAGCACCGCGACCCGGTCGCCGCTGCCGAGTCCGAGCGAGAGCAGGTGGCAGGCGAGACGGCTGGCCCGCTCGTCGAGCTCGGCGAAGGTCAGAGTCCGGTCGCCGTCGATGACGGCGGTACGCCGGGGCGTGGCGCGGGCGAACTCGCGCACACCGCCGGCGATGGTCAGCGGTGCGCCGCCGGCAGCAGGTTCACGACGGGAACCACCCGGCCCGGCCGAGCATCGCCGGTGCCTGCGGCAGACCGAGCCGGTCGCTGATCCAGGTGCCGGTGTCGGCGACCGCGCGTCGGGTCGACGCCGGTCTCGACGCCGGAGGTGTGCAGCAGGTAGAGCAGGTCCTCGGTGGCGATGTTGCCGGTCGCGCCCGGGGCGAACGGGCAGCCGCCGATGCCGCCGGCCGAGGCGTCGAGCACGGTGACCCCGGCGTCGAGCGCGGCCACGCGCGTTGGCGTAGCCGGTGTTGCGGGTGTTGTGGAAGTGCGCGCGCAGCGGGGTGTCCGGAGCGAGCTCGCGTCAGCCCCGACGACGATCCGGTGACCTGGGCGCGGCACGCCGACGCCGATCGTGTCGGCGATCGCGAGCTCGTCGGGCGCCGCCGTCGAGACAGGCCGCGGGCGACGTCGAGCACGCGCTGCTCGGGGCACCGGCCCGTCGAAGGGGCAGCCGAACGCGGCCGCGAGCATCACCGTCGTACGCAGCCCGGCGGCGCGGGCGTCAGGCGGCCATCTCGACCGCCAGGCCTCGACCTGGGCGGCGGTGTCGATGCCCTGGTTCGCGCAGCGCGAGCCCGTCGGAGACGACGACGACGACGGTGACCTCGTCGCAGCCGGCGGCGATCGCGCGGTCGAGACCGCGCCGGTTGAGCACCAGCCCGATCGCGCTCAGGCGCGGGTCGTCGACGACCTCGGCCAGCACCGCCTCGGCGTCGGCCATCTGGGGCACCCGGTCGGGCCGGGCGAAGGCGGTGACCTCGATCCGGCGCAGACCGGCGTCGAGGCTGCGTCGGACCAGCTCGACCTTGTCCTCGGTGGACAGCAGCCGGGACTCGTTCTGCAGACCGTCGCGCGGCGACACCTCGACGATCTCGACCGGCTGGCGACGGGCTGGCACACGCCGGACTATATCGGATATATGATCCGGCCATGGACAGACAGTCGCTGCCCGCCGGACCGCTCGACGGCGTCCGGGTCATCGAGGCGGGCCAGCTGCTCGCCGGCCCGTTCGCGGGCCAGCTGATGGGCGACATGGGCGCCGACGTGATCAAGGTCGAGCCGCCCGGCGCCGGCGACCCGATGCGCCAGTGGGGCCGGGAGAAGCCGAGGGCAGCTCGCTGTGGTGGCCCGTCGTCGGACGCAACAAGCGCTCGGTGACGCTCAACCTGCGCGAGCCGGCCGGCCAGGACCTGCTTCCTGCGGCTGCGTCGCGGACGCCGACGTCGTTCGTCGAGAACTTCCGGCCCGGGACGCTCGAGAAGTGGAACCTCGGCTACGACCGGCTCCGCGAGATCAACCCCGGGCTGGTGCTGGTGCGGGTGAGCGGCTACGGCCAGACCGGTCCCTACTCCTCCCGCGCCGGCTACGGCTCGATCGGCGAGGCGATGGGCGGCCTGCGCTACATCACCGGCGAACCCGACCGGCAGCCCTCGCGCACCGGCATCTCGATCGGCGACTCGCTCGCGGCCATGCACGCGACCATCGGCGCGCTCGCGGCGCTGCGGCACCGCGACCTCACCGGCGAGGGTCAGGTCGTCGACAGCGCGATCTACGAGGCGGTGCTCGCGATGATGGAGTCGCATGGTGACCGAGTGGGACGTCGCAGGGCTACCAGCGCGAGCGCACCGGCGCCGTGCTGCCCAACGTCGCGCCGAGCAACGTCTATCCGACCTGCCGACGACCAGCTGATCCTGATCGCGGCCAACCAGGACTCGGTCTTCGGCCGGCTGGCCGCGCTGATGGACGAGCCGGAGCTGGTCGCCGCGGGGAGCCGCTACGCCGACCACTCCGGCCGAGGCGAGCACCAGCAGGAGCTCGACGACCACATCGGCGTCTGGACCGCCAAGCACGACGCCGACGAGCTGCTCGCGCTGCTCCACGAGGGCGGCGTCCCGGCCGGCCGGATCTACAAGGCCGCCGACATGCTGACGCGACCCGCACTTCATCGCACGCGAGGCGATCGTCCGGGTCCCGGACCCCAGGTTCGGCGACGCTCGCGATGCAGAACGTCGTCCCCAAGCTGTCGGCCACGCCCGGGCTCGATCCGCTGGACCGGCCCGGAGCTCGGGCCAGCACAACGACGAGGTCTACGGCGACCTGCTCGGACTCTCCGACGACGAGCGCGCGCCGGCTCGCGCGACCGGCGGGTCATCTGATGGATCGCGACGACTACGCGGCGCGGGTTCCTCGGCCGGATCGGCCCGGGGACGTCCCCGGTCGTGCTCGTCGTCGACGTGGTCGCGGCCTACCTCGGCGACGGTCCCGTTCGCCGACGACGGCGGCCGCTTCGAGGCCGCCCGCGCCAGTGCCGCGCGGGTCGTCGACGCCGCCCGGGCGGCTGGCGTCCCGGTGCGTCTTCACCGAGGTGCGACTCGCGCCCGGCGCGCGCCGACGCCGGCTGGTTCGCCGTCAAGGTGCCCGGCCTGGTCGGCCTTCGAGCCCGGCTCGCCGCTACGCCGCCTTCCCCGACGCGCCCGCCCCGCAGCCCGGGGAGCTGGTCGTCGCCAAGCAGTACGCCTCGGCGTTCTTCGGCACCTCGCTGGCCTCGACGCTGCGAGCCCGCGGCATCGACACGACGTACGTCGTCGGCTTCTCGACCAGCGGCTGCGTGCGCGCCGACGCGCGCTCGACGCGCTGCAGCACGGCTTCCGCCCGCTCGTCGTCGCCGAGGCGTGCGGCGACCGTGATCGCGCGGACCCACGAGCAGAACCTGTTCGACCTCGACGCGAAGTACGCCGATGTCATCTCGGAGGCCGACGCCTCAGCCAGCTCACAGGAGCGCACCGCATGACCACCCCCCACGTCATCGACCTCGACGGCGGCGACCTGACCTGGGTCGAGCACGCGATCGCCGGTTCCGACAGCCCGGCCCGGCTCGTCGATGCTGCACGCCGACGCGGAGCCGCGGGACCCGCACCGTCCTGGTGCGGTTCCCCGACGGGTGGCGGCGCGACGCGGTCGGTCACCAGCCGGCCGGCGAGGAGATGGTGATCCTCTCCGGTGCGCTGCTCGATCAGCGAGCACACGGCCGGCGTCGGGCGACTACCTGGTCGTCGAGCCGCGCGGCCACCCGCTCGGCGACCTCGGTCGCCGACGGCACCTCGGCGCTGGTGTTCTTCTCCGGGCCCGGGGGCGGCTGGACCGACGGCCCGGCCGACGACGCCGGCGACGATCGACGTGGTCGCCGCTGGCCGACGGTGAGGTGCGACCGGCGCGCGCCGGACTCGTCGGGCACGCACCTCGGTGGCGCACGAGGTCTCGGGACGTCTTCGACGACGGACGTCGACGTCGTGTGGACCGACCGCTCGCACTAGGCCCACGTGCCGGCGGGCGGCCTGTCCCGGACGGCGAGGGGCCGGCGGTGGTGCGTCGGCTGGGTCTCGTCGGCTGACCCGCTCCTGCCCTCAGCCGCGCAGCGCGCGGCCGCGTCCGCCTCGTAGTGCTGGGCGGTCCGCTGCAGCACGACCAGGCAGGCGAAGAGCGGCGGCAGCAGGGCGAGCATCGCGAGCGCCAGCGAGCCGACGAGGTCGGAGACGACCCCGATCAGCAGCGGTCCGACGGCGCCGCCGAGGGTCAGCAGGAACTGCAGCAGCGGCGAAGCCCATGCCCCGGCGCGCGGCCGGGCACCACGTCGGCCGAGGCGGCGGTGAGGTTGGGGATGGCGCCGGCGAAGCCGACGCACGAGACGGCGATGAGCGTCAGCTTGACCGGCAGCCCGGGCAGAGGACCGCGCCGGTCAGCGCGATCGCGCCGAGCAGCAGGAAGGCCCACCCGACCTGGATCCGCCAGCCCGGCGGCACGCCGTGTGCGCGGTCGCCGATCCGGCTGCCGAGGATGATGCCGATCACGATGCCGGTGCCGCCGACGCCGCCGGCCAGGCCGGCGGCGGCGTCGTAGTCGAGGCCCTCGGTGCGCTCGAGGAAGGTCGGCAGCCAGTAGAAGAGCCCGCCGAGGCCGAGGTAGAGCAGGGCCAGGCCGGTGACCACGCCGCGCAGGGTGCGGATCTCGAGCAGGCCAGCGCGCCTCGCGCAGGAGTGGACTCGCCGCGAGCTCGGCGGTGTGGTCGGCGCTGCGTCGGCCTCGGCGACGGCGCCTCCGCGCATCAGGTCGAGCCGGTCGCCGATGCCGCGGATCGGCTCGCGCACGGTGAGGACCAGGACCGCGACGAGCAGGCCGGGCGCGGCGACGACGAAGAACACCGCCGCGCCAGCCGAGCGCCTCGGCGAGCACGCCGCCGAGGGCGACGCCGACCGGCAGGCCGGTGTAGTAGCCGGCCCGCTCGAGCCCGTAGGCCTTGGCCCGGCTGCGGCTGGGGTAGTAGTCGGCGAGCAGGCTCGAGGCCGGCGGGTTGTAGAGCTGTCCGGCGGCGCCGAGCAGGATCCGGGTGACGAAGAACAGCGCGAACGTGGTGGCCAGCCCGCTGAGCACCGAGCACACCGACCAGACCAGGACGACCAGCGCGACGTCGACGTACGCCGTCCGCTGTCGGCCAGCCGTCCGGCCGGCAGCAGCAGCACGACGCCGGCCAGGGCGGCCGCGGTGGGGATGGCGCCGGCCACGGTGTCGCCGAAGCCGAAGTGGTCCTGGATCGCCGGGCAGCGCCCCGGCGACCAGGTTGACCTCGACCCGGTCGATGAACGCGACCAGCGCGATGACGATCGCCGCCCACCAGCCGAACGGTGCGCGCCGCTCGAGGTCGACGTCGACCGGACCGGCCTGTGTTGGCGAACACCTCGAGCTGCGGTCGTCGGTCGCGTCCGTCATCCGGCTGGTCATGGCTCGGGAGCCTAGACCGGGCAGAATCATAGAAGATATATAGTTCGGTCCGGATGAGCATCGTGCGCGTCGCCGCCGTCCAGTTCGCCGTCACCGAGGACGTCGACGGCCAACCTGGCCACCTGCCTGCGGATGACCGGACGAGGCGGCCGCGCGAGGGCGCCGAGGTCGTCGTGCTGCCGGAGTTCTGCAACCACGTGTCCTGGTACGACGACCGCGAGCACGCCCGTCGGATGGCGGTCACCCTCGACGGTCCCTTCGTGGCCGCGCTGGCGCGACGCGGCCGCGCGAGCACCGGCTCCACCTGATGGCCAACTGCACCGCTCGCCCGCGACGACGGTCGCACCACCGGCAGCAACATGCTCCTCGGTCCGGACGGCGCCGTGCTCGCGGTCGAGCGACAAGCAGGTGCTCATGGGCAGCGAGCGCGACCACCTCGACCCGGCGGTCGGCGCGGTCGACCGTCGTCGAGACGCCGCTCGGTCGGGTCGGCCTCTACTCCTGCATGGACGGCGTCATCAACGAGACCCCGCGGATGCTCGCGGTCGAGGGCGCCCAGGTGCTGCTCAACAGCCTCAACTCCTTCGCGCTCGACGAGGCCTCGCTGCACGTGCCGGTGCGAGCCGTCGAGAACAGGGTGTGGGTGGTGGCGGCCAACAAGGTCGGTCCGCTGGTCCCCGAGCGCAGCATCGCCGCGGTCGCCGAGCGCGTCGGCGTCCCGGTCGAGCGGCTGCACGGCGCGGGCGAGAGCCAGATCGTGGCGCCCGACGGCACGGTCGTCGCGATCGCGACCGCGCACCGGTGAGGCCGTCGTGATCGCCGACATCGACGTGGCGCTCGCCGACGACAAGCGGCGGCCCGACGGCACCGACGTGATGGCCGCGCGGCGCCCCGAGCTGTACGCCGCCGATCGCCGACGCGCCGCGGGGACGGTCGGCTCCGGCCGGGGCCGACGGGCTGCCGCGACGGCGGTCGTCTGCCCGGCCGACGACGACGACGTCTGGCGCCTGCTCGCAGGACGCGGTCGCCGCGGGCCGCCCTCGTCGTGCTCCCCGAGCTCGCCGGGACCGACCGCGGACGCGATCGGCGACCGCTGCTGGCCGGCACCGACACCGTCGTCGTCACCAGCGCGTCGTCGAGGGCGATGCGCACCTCGGTCTGGTCGTCGGCGCCGGCGGCGTGCTCCACGAGCAGCCGCAGCTGCACGCGTCGCGCCCGGCACGCCGCCGCGGTGACCGGCGCCGAGCTCGGCGACGCGGATCGAGGTCGCTCGAGCTGCCGTGGGGCCGGCTCGGCCGTCGTGGTCGGCGACGACGCGCTCTACCCCGAGACGTTCCGGCTCGCCGCGCTCGCAGGACGCCGACGTCGTCGCCGTGCCGTTCACGGTCGGCCGACGACCACGACCTCGACCCGCTGCTGCTCGAGCGCGCGGCCGAGAACCGGCTCAACCTCGCCGTCGCCTCGCGGCGACTCGGCGGGGTGGCTGGTGCCGCTGTCGACGGACTTCACGCTGTGGGCGCCGGACCGTGGCCCGTTCGCCGGCGTGATCAGCCGCCCGGACCCGGTGCTGAGCGATGGTCCGGTCACGTCCGCGACGCTGCGACCCGGCGCAGGCCGTCAACCGGCTGGTCAGCAAGGGCACCGACCTGGTCGACGGCCGGCCGTGGGCGCTTGCGGCCCCCCTGGTCGCCCCGCTGGCGGCCAGCGTCAGCCGCGGAAGCGGAACAGGTTGACCGAGCTGTCGTCGTAGCTGGTGAAGAACACCTCGGCGGTGCCGTCACGGTCGCTGTCGAGGACCGCTGCGCCCTCCGGCCTGACCGAAGCCGTCGGCCACGACCCGGGTCTCGAAGCGGGCTCGTCCGGTGCGTTCGAGCCACAGCAACCGTCGGGTCCCCGTCGCCGGAGACGACCAGGTCGAGGTCGCGGTCCCCGTCGACGTCACCGTGACCGATCACGCCGGGGGCGCCCTGCTGCTGGCCGAGGGCGGTGTCGGAGCGCGAGACGATCCCCTCGGACAACAGCCTGGTCCGCCACGGCAGACGCGGGTCGGACTCCAGGGCGCAGCAGGTAGATCCCGGACTCGGCCGTCCCCGGCGGGCCCGAGGTCGTGTTGGTGTGGTTGGAGCCGACCAGACCGAGGCCGGGGACGAAGGCCACCTGGATGACGCCGCCCGAGCCCGGCGGCCATCACGTGCCGGACCCAGACGCCGAAGCGGGCCAGGCGGCGAGGGCGGCGCGACCCGCTCGAACCAGACGAAGCTCGCCGAGCGGTCGAAGTACTGCCCGCTGACGATGTCCTCGTCGCCGTCGCGGTCGGCGTCGTAGAGGATCGGCAGGCTCCCGCCGCCGAGGCCAGCACGGTCGGGCCGGGTCTCGAACCGGTGGCGACCGTCGCGTGCCCGCGAAGACCTCGACCTGTGCGGTGCCACTGGTCTCCGCGACGGTCAACAGGTCCCGCACCCCGTCGCCGTCGAGGTCGCGGAGGATCACCCGGTGGTAGAACGCCGGCGCCCCGGGCTCGACCAGGGTGTGCTGGACCCAGCGCCGGCCGCGCTGCTCCCACCAGGTGAGGGACCCGCAGTTCGCGCGGCCGCGGTCACGCAGATGAAGAAGCCGCCCGGCACGACCACGTCGGCGTCCCCGTCGCCGTCGACGTCGTCGACCAGGACCTCGCCGCGGAAGACGACTCCGGCCGAGCGCGGGCACGATCGTCGTGCGGCGCCAGCTGCCGTCCCGTGTGCGGGTGTAGGCGACCACGGTCCCGTTGGGGATGTCGGCTGCCCTCGAGCTTGCCGAAGCTCGAGACCACCAGCTCCTCGGTCGCGGTCCCCGTGCGAGGTCCGCGCACGACGCCGAACGCCGCGCCTGGCAGGGCTGGGTCGTCGACCACGGTCACGCTCGAAGTCCGCGCGGCACTGGCCGCCTCCGTCCGGTGGCGAGCCGTGCTCAGGGACGATGGCGAGCAGCCAGCCGACCGGGATCGCGACGAGGGCGCGGGACACGGCCCGACGTCAGGCTCGGCCGCGGCGGTCTCACGCGTCGCCAGCGCCTCGAGGAGCGCCTGCTCGCTGCTGTCGAGGTGGGCGATCCACGCGTCGTGCAGCTCGTCGGTCTTGCCCGGCCCGAGCCAGGTCGAGCAGGTTGCGGTGCTCGTCGATCCGGCCCTCGGTGGTCTCCGGCGCCGCGGTCCAGGTCGTCCATCAGCAGGTGCAGGTAGCGGTCGGAGGAGTTCCAGAGCAGCTCGAGCACCCGTCGGTCGGCGGAGCCGGTCACGTCCGTCGAGCATCGCGGCGTGGAAGGCGTGGTGCGCGGCGGCCAGGGCGGCCGGCTCGCGCTCGATGCCTTGGCGTACTCGTCGAGCGCGCGGGCCTGTCGTCAGGCGCGAGCCGCTCGTCGGTCATCGCGGCGATCGCGCGCATCGACCAGGTCGCCCTCGATCAGCTTGCGCAGCCGGTAGATGTCGGACGAGGTCCTCGGCGCTCAGGGAGGCGACCAGGGCCGAGCGGCCGGGGCGCAGGCTGAGCACGCCCTTCGCTCTCGAGTCGGCGCAGCGCCTCGCGCACCGGGATGTGGCTGACGTCGAACTGCTCGCAGAGCTCCACGATCGAGACCGCGGAGCCGGGCGGATGTCCCCGTTGAGGATCGCGCGGTGCAGCTCGTCGGTCACCCGGTCGACCAGCGACTGGTGGGCGATGGGGCGCACCGGCGCTCGCGGCGCCTGGACGTCGGGCCATGTGTGCCTCCTGGGGCTCGTGACTGAGCTCGAGATCGATACATGCGGTGATCGCCGGGGCCGCGTCGAAGCGCTTGCGCGCGCGAACCGGTACGATATTGTAGCGATCCCTTTCGCGCCGACGCGGATATCGTATATTCTCTAGCGATGGGAGGTGTCCATGGTCGACGCCGGCGTCGTTCCGTGACGTCCTGGCGCAGTGGCCCAGCGGCGTCACCGTCGTGACCACCCTGGACGCCGGACGGCGCCCACGGCATGACGGCCAGCTCGTTCTCGAGCGTCAGCCTGGACCCGCCGCTGGTCTCGATCTGCCTGGACCGACGGCTGTACAGCCACGCGCTGATCGCGGCCAGCGGCGTCTTCGGCGTCAGCGTGCTGGCCAAGGACCAGGCCGAGGTCGCCCGCCGCTTCGCCGGCATGGTGCCCGACTGCCCCGACCGTTTCGTCGGGCGAGACCTGGTCGACGGCCGAGACCGGCGTGCCGCTGCTCGACTCGGCCCTCGGCTGGCTGGACTGCCGGGTGGTGCACGAGTACCCCGGCGGCGACCACACCATCTTCGTCGGCGAGGTGCTGGCCGGGCACACGCCGCGCCGCGTACGGCGCCGCTGCTCTTCCACTCCCGCGGCTGGGGCCAGTTCGCCGACGTGATGCCCGCCGTCGCGACGCTCGCGGACGGCGGCGTGGTGGCGGCGCTGCGCGCCCGGTCGCGCCCGATCAGCGCCATCTTCGAGACCGTCCACGAGCTGGCCGCGGCCGGCGTGCGGGTCCGGCTGCTCGACCTCACCCGGGACGACCCGCCGACCGGAGTTCCCGAGCCGCTCGAGGCGAGCGGGACCGCCCTGGTCGGCACCGTCGCGCAGGCGCGACCGCGCGCTCGACCTGGGCCTGTCGACGTCGTCGAGGTCGTCCTCGACCCCGGCGACCCGGCCGACCTGGAACGCGTGCTGGCGATCGCGGCCGGTCGACCGAACGCGCGTCGGTGGCCGTGCTCGAGGACGCCTTCGACTCCCGGGCGCACCGACGACGTGCTCGCCGCGGTCGGCGCGCTCTCCGCTGCCGGGGTGCCGAGATCGGCCTGCTCCGACAACGGCGGCTCCGCGACCCCGCTGCGGGTGCGCGCCCTGCTGCAGGACGCGGTCGCGCTGGCTCGGCCGGTGCCGCTGCGCGTGCGCCTGCGCGACCGCGACCGGCTCGGCCTGGTCAAGGCGATCACCGCGCTCAAGAGCGGCGTCACCCACTTCGACACCACGCTCGTCCGGGCTGCGACGGACGCGGTCGCGACCGAGGACCTGGTCCGCCTGTTCGGCGGCGTCGAGGTCGACTCGCCGCCGACCACGACCCGGTCGCCCGGGCCGCCGACGCGCTGCGCCTCGCGCTCGCGCCGACCGACCTCGCCCTCGAGACTCCCGCCACCGGCGGAGCACCCGAACTCGCGACCACTCGGCCGCGACCGATCACGTAGGAGCCGCAGGATGACGGCCAAGCTCACCGCCGAGTACCTGCTTCCCGACCTGACCGACGCCGAGCGCGAGCGCGCCGCGCGGGTCGAGTCCGTCCTGCCGGCGATCGCCGCGGCCGCCGAGTCGGCCGACGAGGCCGGCGGCGCTGCCCGGAGGGCCACGTCAAGCTGCTCGGCGACGCCGGCCTGCTCGGCCTGGTCGTGCCCGAGGAGTACGGCGGCCTCGGCGGCGGGCTGCGCGACCTCGCCGCCACGACGTACGCGCTCGGCACGGTCTGCGGGTCGACCGCGCTGGCCTACTTCTTCCACTGCTCGTCGTCCTCGCGCGGCATGCTGCCGCTCGCCGCGCTCGACGCCGGCCTGTACAACGACGAGGAGGCGCCGGTCGTGCGCGCCTTCGCCGAGAAGGTGCTGCACCTCATGGGCACCGAGCGAGAAGGCTGATCGGCAACTTCGCCAGCGAGGCGGTCAAGGCGTCCAACGCCAACGTGCTGATCCGCACCACCGCGACCCGCACCGAGGGCGGCTGGCTGCTCAACGGCGAGAAGTCGTTCGGCTGCCTGTCCGGCACCGCCGACTACTACCTCGTCACCGCCCGCCGCGAGGACGTCGACGGCCTCGACGCGCTGACGCCTCTTCCTGGTGCCCCGCGACACCGAGGGCTCGCGGCCGCGCGTCGCCGTGGAACGGCCTGGGCATGCGCGCCTCGGACAACAACGGCCTGATCCTGGAGGACTGCTTCGTCCCCGACGAGCTCGCGCTCACCGTGCCCGGCGGCTTCACCCGGGCGACCTCGATGTCGCGCGGCTCGTGGGTCGGCAACCAGGTCGCGATCGCGGCGATCTACGCCGGCATCGCGCAGGGCGTCTGGGAGTACGCGCTGGGCCGGACCATGGCGGCGACGTTCGCCGACACCGGCGAGCCGATCGCGTCCAGCCCGATGCACCAGGTGCTCATCGGCGAGGGCGAGCAGGCACCTGGCCGAGGCGCACCTGTGGCTGCGCCGCCAGATCGAGCTCGAGGCCAGCGACCCGCCGATCCTGCCGAAGCCGGAGGTCGTCCAGAGCTGGAAGCTCGCCAAGGGCGCGATCTGCGAGCACGCCCTCGCAGGTCGCCCTGGCGGCGCTGAAGATGTGCGGCACCTCGGGCGCCCTGATGGACAACCCGATCGGCCGCGCGCTGCGCGACACCGCGATGGGCCTGGTCCAGGCGTTCCCGGCCGAGCGCGGCAAGCTCGACCTGGCCAAGATGGTCGTCGACGACGAGGGCTACGCCGGCCTGACGACCACCGACAGCTTCACGAAGTGAAGGCCGAGTAGAGAAAGACGTAGAGCAGCGCTGACGAACCGCCGGACCTCCCCGAGGCCGGCCAGCTGGTCGCGGGACGTGGTCGAGTCCCGACCGGTGCCCTCGACCTCGTCCTCGAGGACTCCTTCCGTCGGTAGCGACGCTCGGCGCGGCCGCCGAGCACCGACCGCGGACGTCGAGGCGCGCTGCCGCGGCCGCTGCCGTCGGCGTACGACGCCGGCAGCTGGGCCGAGCTCGCGCCCCGAGGGCCGCGCCGACGTCCTCGACGCGGTCGCCGACGCACTGCGAGGCCGAGCTCGGCGCGGCTGTGCGCGCTGGAGGCGTTCGCCACCGGTGTCCCGGTCCGCCAGACCTCGATCGTCGGCGTGATCGTCCCCGGTGCCTTCCGCCTGGCCGCGCAGATGCTGCGCTCGGGCGTGCTGCTCGACACGCTGCACCTCCGACGCCGGCAACGCGGTCGAGGTGCACCGGCTGCCGCTCGGCCCGGCGGTGTGCCTGGTGCCGTGGAACGCGCCGGCGCCGATGGCCGCCCACAAGGTCGCCAGCGCGCTGGCCGCCGGGGCGCCCACGATCCTCAAGCCGAGCGAGTACGCGCCGTACGGCACCACCGAGCTCGGCCCGCGATCGTCGACCGGCGTGCTGGCGGACGCCGGGCGTCGACCCGGGCGTCTTCCAGCTCGTCCAGGGCGGCTCCGCCGTCGGCGGCCGCGCTGGTCCGCGACCCGCGGATCCGCGCGGTCTCCTTCACCGGTGGCGTCGGTCGGTGGTCGGGCCGATCGCCGCGGCCTGCGCCGAGGACTTCACCGCGCTGCAGCTCGAGCTCGGCGGCAACAACCCGCTCGTCGTGCTGCCCGACGCCGACCCGGCCGCCGCCGCGCGCGCCGCCGTCGACCTGCTGACCACGCTCAACGGCCAGTGGTGCCGGGCCCTGGGCCGGCTCGTCCTGCCCGCCGGACCGGGCCGACGAGATCCTCGACCTCGCGCTCGAGCCGGCTGGCCGCGCTCGGCGCCGGTGACCCGCTCGACCCGGCGACCGACCTCGGTCCGATCGTGCACTCGCAGCACCTCGGCCGGCTCCGCGGAGCAGATCGCCGACCTGGAGGCCGGCGGGCGGCAAGGCGCACGCGACGCACCCCGCGTGCCCGAGGCCCGGGCAGCTTCCTCGCGCCGACCCTGCTCACCGGCGTGCCCTCCGAGGCCGCGCTCGAGGAGATCTTCGGGCCGGTCGCGACCGTGCACACCTACGAGACCGAGGACGAGGCGCTCGCGCTGGCCAACGCGCACGCCGTACGGCCTCGAGGGCTACGTCGTCGGCGCCGACCCCGAGCGCGCGCTGGCCTTCGCCCGCCGGGTCCGCGGCCGGCGAGGTCAAGGTCAACGGCTCCTCGATCATGAGCCTGCACCTGATGTCGCCGCGTCCGGCCTGGGGGCTCTCCGGCATGGGCGAGGAGGGCACGGTCGAGACGATCCGCGATCTTCACCGGTGCCCGGGTCGTCGGCGTCGAGGGCGGCTTCGCGCTCCACGGACGCCTCGACTGAACGCGCTCCGCGCGACCTGCTCGGCCGGGCCTGACCTGGTCCACCTGCCCGGGCGTCTACGACGCCGTGTCAGCGCCGCGCTCGCCGCGCGCGCCGGCGCCCGGGCCGTCGCACCTGTCCGGGGCCGACCGTCTCCGCGGTCGACCTCGGCGCTGCCGGACCTCGGCTTCGTGCACGGCACCGACATCGCCCGGCGCGGCGCGGTCGTGCGCGCGCTGGCCGGACTGCCGCTGCTGGCCGACGCCGACACCGGCTACGGCAACGCGCTGCAGGCCCGGCACACGGCCCGCGGCGTACGCCGCCGCCGGCATCGCCGGCCTGCACCTCGAGGACCAGGTCGCGCCGAAGCGCTGCGGCCACCTCGCCGGCAAGGCAGGTCGTCGACGCTGGCCGAGGCCGCCGGCCGGGTCCGGGCCGCGGTCGAGGCCGGGACGCGGCCTCGTCGTCGTGGCGCGCACCGACGCGCTCGGCGGTCCTGGGTGTCGACGCGGTCGCTCGAGCGCTGCCGTCGCCTTCGCCGAGGCCGGCGCCGACGCGGTCTTCGTCGAGGGCGCCGGCACTCGACGTGCTCGACGCAGGTGGCCGCCGCACTCGCCGGGCGTCTGCCGCTGGTCCTCAACCGGTCCGAGGCGGCCGGCCGGTCGAGCGCCGGCTCCGGACCGACGCCGACGCTGCGCGGCGCTCGGCGTGCGGCTCGTCATCCACCCGGTCTCCGCCGCTGCTCGCCGCTGCCCGCGCCCAGGCGGCGGTCTACGCCGCGATCGCTGCGCGACGGGCACGCCGGTCGGCGCCGACCGGATCGGCTGGTCCGACCTGACCGACCTGGTCGGCCTGCCCGAACTCCTCGCCCTCGAGCAGCGGCTACGCCGCATGACGATCCCGCATGACCCAGGTCGTTGTCGTCGGTGCCGGGCCGGTCGGCCTGACCGCCGCGCTGACCCTGGCCCGCGCCGGCGTCGCAGGTCGACCGTGCTCGAGGCCGGCGACGCGCTGGCCGCCGAGTCACGCGCGTCGACGTTCCACCCGCCGAGCCTGGAGATGCTCGCCGACCTCGGCGTGCTCGACGCGCTGATGGAGCGCGGCATCGCGTCGACGAGCTTCCAGTACCGCGACCGGCGCACCGGCCCGATCGCCGAGCTCGACCTCGGGCGTGCTGTCCGGCGACACGCCGCTACCCGTTCCGGGTGCAGTGCGAGCAGTCCAAGCTCACCCCGATCCTGATGGCCGCGCTGCTGGAGCACCCGGGTGCGCGGTCCACTTCGGCCAGCGCGTCGTCGGCGGCTCGAGACCGACCGGCACGACGGCGACGGTCATCACCGACGACCGGCGACACGTGGACCGGCGACTGGGTGGTCGGTGCCGACGGCGCGAGCTCGGCGGTGCGCAAGGCCGTCGGCTGCGGACGTTCGAGGGGATCACCTATCCCGAGCGGTTCCTGGTCGTGTCGACCACAGGAGGACCTCGCGCCAGGTGCTGCCGGGCATCGCGGCGGTCAACTACGTCTTCGACCCGGACGAGTGGCTGGTGCTGCTGCGCACGCCCGGAGCACTGGCGGATCCTCTTCCCGACCGACCCGGACACGCCCGACGAGGTCGAGACCGACCCGGTCCGGGTGCAGGAGCGACTGCGCGGCGTGGCCGACCTCGGCCGCGACTGGGACGTCCTGCACGCCTCGCTCTACCGCGTGCACCAGCGGGTCGCCGACACGTTCCGCGTCGGGCCGGTCGCTGCTGATCGGCGACGCCGCGCACGTCAACAACCCGCTCGGCGGGCATGGGCATGAACAGCGGCCTCCACGACGCCGTGCTCGTCGCCAGGCGCTGCTCGCGCTGATCCAGGGCGACGGGCACCGTCGACGCGACGAGGCCTGGCCGCGCGCCGCGAGGTCGCGACGTCGTACGTCAAGGCGGTCACGCACGACAACTGGGAGCAGCTGCGCGAGTCCGACGAGGCGGCGCGAGCCGCCCACCACGACGAGCTGCGCGCGCTGGCCGCGGACCCGCGTGCGGATCGCGCGACTACCTGCTGCGCACCTCGATGATCGACTCGCTGCGCAGCGGCACGGTCGTCGACATGATCGGCGTCGAGCCGCTATGCAACCCGGCCCGCACCGACGAGCTGGTCGGCATCGGTCGACGGCCGACCGCCGCCGACGTCGACGCGGCGCGTGGCCCGGTGCTCGCGACGGCGCACGGCCGCGTGGGCCACGGCTCGAGGCCGATGCGCGCGCCGGCGCGCTGCTCGAGCCGGCGCCGGCTCGGAGTCGCGGCTGGACGACGATCGCCGAGCTGACCTGTCCCGCGAGACCGGCAAGGTGCTGGCCGACTGCCGCGGCGAGGCTGCGGCTTCGCGCGTCGCCGTGCTGCGCTGGTACGCCGACGCGCGCCCGCGCTGCTCGCCGACCGGGTGCGTCGACGACGAGCGCGGGCCGGCTGGTCTGCTGCGCCGGCGCCCGTACGGCGTGGTCGCGGCGGTCACGCCGTGGAACGCCCCGCTCATCCTCGCCATGCTCAAGGTCGCGACCGGCCCTGGTGGCCGGCAACGCGGTCGTGGTGAAGCCGTCGCCGCTGGCCCCGTTCGCGGTCGAGCGCGTGCTGTCGACGCTGCTCGCCGAGGGACTGCCCGACGGGCTGGTGCAGGTCGTGCACGGCGAGGCCGAGACCGCGGCCGCGCTGGTCGGCCACCCCGGCGTCGACAAGGTCGCGTTCACCGGCGGCGAGACACGCCGGCCGGGCGATCGCCGGGCTCGCCGCGGCCGCGCTCACCCCGGCACTGCTCGAGCTCGGCGGCAACGACCCGGCGATCCTGCTCGACGACGCCGAGCTCGACGACGCGGCGCGATGGACCGGCTGGTGATGGCCAGCTTCGCCACCAGCGGCCAGGTCTGCATGGCGGCCAAGCGGCTCTACGTCCCCGGTCGCGGTACGACGAGCTGGTGGGCGCCTACCAGGCCGCCGCCGCCCGCGTGCTGCGCCTCGGTGACCCGCTGCACGACGGCGTCGACGCTCGGGCCCGGTCGTGACCGCCGCAGTCGGCGCCAGCGGGTCGCCGGGCTCGTCGACGACGCGCGGCGGACGCGCCGTCGCGCTCGGCACCGTCGACCCGGGCACCGACCTGGACCGCGGCCACTACCTGCGCCCGACGCTGGTGCTCGGCGCCCCCGACGACGGCGCCGCTGGTCGCCGAGGAGCAGTTCGGCCCGGCCGTCCCGCTCCTGCGCCTTCGACGACGAGGACGACGTGCGTGGCCCGCGCCAACGCCGGCGAGCTCGGCCTCGGCGGCGTCGGTGTGGTCGGCCGACGAGGAGCGCGCCTTCGCAGTTCGCCGCGCGGCTCGAGGTCGGCTTCGCGTTCGTCAACACCCACAACCGCACCGGCATGGCGCTGCGCGCTCCCGTTCGGCGGGGTGAAGCGCTCCGGCTGGGGCCGCGAGTACGGCGACGAGGGCTGCTCGAGTACGTCCAGACCTGCGTCATGCACGCCCCGGCCGCGTTCCGGGCGGGCGCCGCCGGCGCTCGGTGCATCGGCGTACCCCTCGTCAGCTCCGAGGCCGCCGCCGATGCGAGTGGGAACAGTCTGCTGGCCCACGCGCCGTGGTCTCGTCGCGCCATGCCGCGCGGCGTGGGTCAGTCGACGGCCACTTCTGCGTGCTCGAGCGGGCGCGCCGGCATGAAGACCATCTACGGCGACGTCTGGCGCAGCCGCTGACGGCATCGACTGGGAGTGCATGAACGCCGCGGCCGGCTGGGGTCGGCGGTGCTACCCGGAGGTCGACGTCGTCGACGAGCCACCTCGTGCTGACCGGAGGTCAGGACCTCCGCACGTTCCACCACGACGTGTGGCGATCCGGTGACCACGGACGCACCTGGGAGCAGGTCTGCGCCGAAGGCCCCGTGGGGAGTGCGCGCGGGCCACCACACCTGCGTCGTGGACGGCGAGATCCTCCTGTTCGGCGGCTCTCATAAGTGCTTCGACCGCACCTTCTACCCCGAGGTCTGGGTCAGCGCCGACGGCGGGGAGACGTGGCGCGCTGCGAGCGCGGCTCCCGGTCGACATGGGTCGGGCCGGCATGCAGGTCGTCGACGATCGACGGCGTCCTCTACTTCATGGGCGGCGACCACGACCGTCCGGTGTTCCAGCCGTCCTGGGACGGGACGCCGCAACGACGTGTGGCGGTCGCTCGACCGCGCAGAGTCCTGGGAGCTGCTGGGGCTCGGCCCCGTGGGCCGCGGCGCACCGGTCACCAGTGCGCTGTCCATCGCGGGCGTCGTCTACTGCCTCGGCGGCCACGTCCGCGGCCCGGGCAGCCCCCGCGTTCAAGCAGTCGGTGGTCGCCGACGTGTGGCGGTGGGACCCCCGCGCCAGCGGGGACGACCCGAGCCAGTGGGAGCAGGTCGCCGAGGCCGCCTGGCTGACCCCGGCCGGTGTCGGCGGCAAGGGCAAGAGCGACTTCATGCTCGAGGTGCACGACGACCGGCTCTGGACCTTCGGCGGGGACCGCGAGGTGCTCGCTCCGTGGCCGCAGGACAACGACGTCTGGTCGGCGACGCTGCCCCGAGGATGAGTTCTCTTCGAGGGTCCGGGACCATCGCCGACCCGGCAAATATCATATACAGTCTGCTCCCATGACGCTGAAGTACGTCCAGGAGCACCTCGACGAGGCCGGACCCTCCGACGTCATCCGCCACCTTCGCCGACTGGCTGGCCCTGGTCGAGCGGCTCAAGGACAAGGTCGCGGCCCGCTTCGAGCTCGACCCGCGACCCGTCGACCGAGGCGCTGGAGGCCTTCGACGACGGGGGCACCGGCAGCGGGGCCCGCGGGCGGGTGCGCGCCTACACCGGTCCCGAGATCGACTGGATGGTGCACTCCTACATGGAGAACGCCGCCCTGGGCTTCTGCAACGTGCACCTGACCATCTGGCTCGGCCCGCAGGTCAAGGTGCCGCACTTCGGCCTGGCGCTCGGGCTGCTTCCCGCAGGGCTGGCTCTACCTCGACTCGGTGCCGCGGTCCTACCTGGTGACCGACACCGACTCCTTCGACCGCTACTACGAGCCGGTCAACGCGCGCTGGGAGCAGGTCCGCAACGAGAACGCCTTGGCTCGAGCCCTTCGTCAGCCGCAGCGCCTTCGTGCGCGCCGGCCTGTCGCCGACGGCCTTCTGCTACATGGCGCCGGACGCCGACCAGATGACCGGCCTGGTCGACCGAGCTCGCCGAGGAGCACCTCGACCGCTGGCTGGCGCTGGGTCGACGAGGCCGAGCCGACCTGCCGAGGACGAGCGCGACGCGCTGCGCCGCCGACGACGAGGCGATCCGCCGCAACATCGCCGAGCGCGACCCGGCCAACGTGATGGGCGACCGCTACTTCGGGGCCGAGACCACCCAGCGCTGGTGCGCGCCCTGTGGGGCGGCGACCGGGAGCTGCCGCGGCCCAGTGACTGAGCGCCGACGTCGGTCCGCGCCGTCCGCACCGCGGTCCGGATCCCCGGGGCCGAGGCGCCGCTACGACACCGCGCACCTCACGGTCCGCTATCCCGGCCCGACCGGCACGAGACCGACGTCGAGCGGATGAGCGGACTGCTGCCCGGCCGACGCTCACGGGGCGCCGTACCCGGTCGTGGTGCTGGTGCCCGGGCGTCAACGTCCCCGCCGAGTCCTACCGCTGGCTGGCGGTCGCGCTGGTCGAGGCCGGGCTTCGTCGTCGTCGTCCTACGACTGGGTCGGTGAGCTCTTCCCCGGCCAGCACGGGCTCACGCCGGGCGTCGACATCGACGCCTGCAGCCCCGAGCACCTACGGCGAGCGCCCGACCACCCCGGCCCTCGATGCCGGTCCTGACGCTCGCTCCGCGACGACGCCTCCCGCGGTCCTCGACGGGCTGCTCGACCTCGACCGGGTCGCGCTGGTCGGCCACTCCGCCGGCGGCACCGTCGCGCTGCAGTCGGCCCGTGCCGGAGTGGTTCCCCACGGTGCGGGCGGTCGTCACCTACGGCGCGCACACGATGGCCTCCCAGCAGCTCGGCTGGGACGCCGGCACCCTGCTGCCGGCGCCGGTCGACGCCCCCGTCCTGCTCGTCGGCGGCACCGACGACGGCGTCGTCGCGGCCAGTGCGATCCGCTACGGCGAGGAGGCCGGCGCCCCCGGCCACGACCCGATCGAGCGCACCTGGCGCGAGGCGCTGCCGGCCACGACCGAGGCCTGGCTGGTGCCGCCTGCGCCGACGCCGGCCACATGCTGCCCGTGCCACCCCGAGGACCCGACCTCGGCCCGCGGGCTTCCTCGAGGAGCCCCGACCGCACGCCGACGCGACGACCGCCTGCGGGCGGTGCTCGCCGACCTGGTCGTCACCTTCCTGTCGGGCCCACCTCGCGCCCAGCCCCGACGCCAAGGCGGCGCTGGACCGCCTCGCCGACCACCCCCGACCCGAGTTGCGCCGATCTTCGGCGTCGATAGGACGAGCCGCGTGTTCAAGAACTTCTGGTACGGCGTCGAGTTCAGCTCCGACCTCGTGGTCGGCAAGCCGAAGAAGGTCAAGGTCCTCGGGCCAGCAGCTGGTGCTCTACCGCAAGCACAGCGACGGCTCGGTCGTCGCGATGTCCGACCTCTGCGTGCACCGCGGCGCGCGCGCTGTCCGGCGGCGCGGTCAAGGGCGACTGCATCGTGTGTCCCTACCACGGCTGGGAGTACGACGCCGACGGTGCAGGTGCAGAAGATCCCCGCCCACCCGGACAAGGGCATCCCGCGCAAGGCCCGCATCGACTCCTACCCGGTCGTCGAGAAGCACCTGATCGTCTGGGTCTTCATGGGCGACCTGCCCGAGGAGGAGCGGCCGCCGATCCCGGACTGGTCGGCCGTCGACGACACCGAGACCTACCGCGCCGTGCACCGGCGAGTTCCTCTGGAAGTCCAACTACGAGCGGATCCTCGAGAACGGCGTCGACATCGCGCACACGCCGTTCGTGCACGCCGGCTCCTTCGGCAACCCCGACAAGCCGGAGGTCCCCGAGTTCGAGGTCGAGACCTCGCCGTGGCACTGCAAGGCGTCGGTCAAGCTCAACCCGCCGAAGCCCAAGGGCATCTGGGGGCGGCTCAACCCCGACAAGGGCGACCTCAAGAGCCGTCCGCTGGTCCCGGTCTCGACCACGTGGTGGCTGCCCAACGTGATCCTGCTCGAGGTCGACCTGCCGATCGGCAAGCTGAAGATCTTCGACGTCAACATCCCGATCGACGAGGACACGACGCTGGTCAAGTTCATCGCCCTGCGCACGTTCTTCAAGGGGGCCTGGGCCGACCGCGACGCCGAGCGCCGGGTCTTCAAGGTGCTCTACCAGGACGAGGCCGTCGTCGACACGGTGCGCCCCGAGCTGCTGCCCTTCGACCTGTCCGACGAGCTGCACGTCAAGAGCGACTACAACCAGGTGCTCTACCGCCGCCGCCGCCAGGAGCTCATCGAGCTCGGCTGGTCGGTCGAGGGCAACACGATCGTGGGCGAGGGGACCTCCGCGCGGGTCGAGGCGCGCGTCATCCCGTCGCCGATCCGGCGGGAGGTGCCCGAGCTCGCCAGCGCGTGGAACTTCAAGGAGGTGCGCAGCGCAGCTGCTCGAGTCCGAGTCGACCCGCCGCATGCCGAGTCGGACCCGCCACGCAGGCGACCGAAGGCATCCCGACCGAGCCGATCGAGGAGCCGGCCCGGTCACCGAGGTCGACGCCCCGCCGACCCGGAGGCCGCATCGTGAGCGAGTCCCTCCCGGCGGGCTCTGCAACCGCACGCTCGACGCGATCGTCGAGCGCGCCGGCCTGATCGAGGTGCCCGGGACGGCGTGCCGCTACCGCACGCTGACCTCGCCGATGTCGCCGGACCCGGTCGGCGCGTGCGCGTCTTCCGGCCCGGCGAGCGCCGGAGTGGCCAAGGCCGTCTACGTCGGCCTCGCCGGTGCCGGCGATCGGGCTCGACTCGCACATGGTCTTCGCGTTCACGCGCGCCGACGTCGCCGGTGCCGCACTTCACCCTCGACTCGGTGTTGGGCCAGGGCTCCTACGCCTTCCACCTCGACCTGATCCCGCGCGTCGAGCTGGCCACGCACCTCACCTACGTCGACTGGGCGCACACGCCGCTGACCGACGACCTTCGAGGAGGTCTCAGCAGCGGCCCGGCCTGAGCAAGGCCGCGATCGGGCCGCGCCAGTTCGCGATGATGTCGCCCTGGATGCTGCGTGCACCGCGCCGACGAGAGCGGCGTTCGCCGGCATCGAGGACGCCGTGAAGCCTACCTCGAGCACTGGTTCGCGCTGCTCGGCGACGCCGGTCCCGGCCGAGGTGACCGCCGACGTCGCCGACACCGACCTGGCGGTGCGCGACCTGCGCAACCGCGCCAACATCTTCGACCCCGACGTCGACCAGGTCTGGGCGCAGGTCGCCCGGCTGATCGGCGAGCGAGTCCGCCGAGGAGATCCGCTCCTTCCTGCTCGACAACGAGGTGGCGGCATGAGCACGCAGGTCCAGGCGGGCACCGAGTCAGGCACTGAGTCGGGCACCGAGTCAGGCGCCGAGGTCAGCACCTGGCAGAAGCGGATCGAGGGGGAGTGGCACGGCCGCCCCTCGCTCTTCGACGCCGAGGGCAACCACGTCGGCTTCGAGCGGGTCGACCGCGCGCAGCGTCGTCGAGGACGGCGTCGCCCGCTACTGGATGAACACCCGGCTCGAGGGCCGTGGTCCGCTGCAAGAACCGCTTCGAGCTCGGCGCGCAGTTCGACTTCGGCATCGTCGACTCCGACGAGAACCGGGTCTACTGCGGGCCGGACTTCTACGGCACCGGCCAGCCCTACGGTCTCGTTCGTCGACGCGCACTACTACTCGCCCGGGCTGGCAGGCCGACCTGCGCACCTGGAACCAGGTGCTGCCCGACGGCGACGACCCAGGTCTACTCCTCGGTCCTGCACGACGGCTGGGCGGTCTGCGCGGTCTTCAACGGCATCTACCAGCGCACCTTCGACCACGACACCAACCCCGAGACCCGGGCCTACGTCGAGGACTGGATCGCCGCGAGACCCAGCTGGGGCCGAACTCCGCAGGTGCTGCCGACCAAGGAGGCCGGCGCGTGGACCGGCTCGCTCGTTCGTCAACGCCGCCGACCAGTCCGACCTCGGCACGGTCGAGGTGCCGCATCGACCACGAGCCGCTCGGCGCTGCGCCGGGCGCACCACCGGGTCACCTGGTACGGGTGCGCTGGACCGGTCCTACGCCTTCGAGCGCTACCGCGACGGCGCCCGCGTGCAGTTCGACGGGCCCGAGGTCTTCGGCAACGCGACGGCCTACGGCCGCGCCCTGTTCACCAGCCAGCACCTCGTCGAGGCGGACGCCCGCGGCGTGGAGAAGATCCGCGGCCGCGAGGTGCTGCATGGACCCCGCCACCCGTGACCTCGCCGTCGTCTGGCAGCTGCTGCGCGGCGACACCACCACGCACGTCGTGCACGGCCTGCTCACCTGGGAGCGCGTCGGAGCTGACCGCGCGACCAAGGTCGTCGTCGATCACCGGCGGCACCCGCGGCATCGGCCTCGGGCTGGCTCGCGAGCTCCTCGCCCGTGGCTGCTCGGTCGTCGTCTGCGGTCGCGCGCCAGGCCTCGGTCGACGGCGCTGTCGCCGAGCTCGGGCCGGCGCGGCGACGGGCACTCGCGGCGGACGTCGCGGACCGGGCGCCGGTGCAGGCGCTGTGGGACCACGCCGTGGCGACGCTACGGTCGGGTCGACGTCTGGATCAACAACGCCGGCCTGTCGGCGCCCCGCGGCGCCCGCTGTCCGAGGTCGCCGCGGAGGCCGCCGCGCGCGGTCGTGCGCGACCAACCTGCTCGGCGTCGCTGCACGGCTGCGCCGGTGGCGCTGGCCGGGCATGCCGGCGCAGCGGCGGCGGCTGGCTCTGGAACATGGAGGGCTTCGGCTCCGGCGGTCAGAAGCAGCCGGGCATGACGACGTACGGCGCCACCAAGCGCGCCGTCACCTACCTCACCGAGTCGCTGGTCAAGGAGACCAAGGGCGGGCCGTCAAGGTCGGCTTCCTCTCGCCGGGCATCGTCGCGACCGACCTGCTCGTCGACGACTACGACGGCCAGCCCGAGGCGTTCGAGAAGGCGCGCAAGATCTTCAACATCCTCGGCGACCGGGTCGAGACCGTCACCCCGTGGCTGGCCGACCGGGTGCTCGCCGCCGACAAGCACGGCGCCCGGGTCGCCTGGCTGACCACGCCCAAGGCGTTCGGCCGGTTCGCGACCGCCGGCTTCAAGAAGCGCGACATCTTCGAGGTCTCGACGAGGCTCGACCAGCGCCATGATCGACCCCTGCACCGAGTACGGCCTGGCGCTGGCGGTCGAGGACTTCGTCCCGGTGCGTGCTGGCCGGTGCGGGGCTGCTGGCCTTCGCGCGGTGCGACCGTCAGCGGCCCGCGCTGGCGCCTCGCTGGGCGGCGCTGCTCGTGACCGTCGGTGGCCTGGGCAAGGCGACCTGGAAGCTGCTCGTCGCGACCGAGCCGTGCCGCGACGTCGACCTGCCTCGAGCAGCTGCTCTTCCCGTGCCTGGCGTTCGGCTTCGCGCTGGTCGCTGTGCGGCCTTTCGTCGGCGCGGGCCCGGGTGCTGGTGCTTCCTGACTGCCGCTCGGCGCGGCGGCCGCTCGCTCGTCCAGGCGATGTGCCCGCTGCTGATCGCGGCCGCGATCGGCGGCCGTGTGGCTCGGCGCTGGCCGCGGCCCGCCGCGCCCGGCGCGACGGTGACCGGGTCGACCGCCTGGCTGTTCGTCGTCTACGTCGTCGGCACCCTCGTGCTGCCGCCGCTGGCCGCCCGCCCCGACCAGTCCGAGTCGCTGCAGTGGATCGAGCAGCTCACCAACACCCTCGTCCAGGCGCTGCTTCCTGCTCGGCGCGCTGCGCCTGGGCCGCGCGCGGCGAGCCAGCGGCCCGTCCGCGTCCCGAAGGAGTCACCGCATGACCGACCGCCTCGGCTGGCGCCGCAAGTTCGGCGTCATCGCGCCCGAGCACCAACACCATCGTCCAGCCCGAGTTCGCCGATGATGCAGGTGCCGGGCGTCACCGCGCACTTCTCCCGCATCCACATCCGCGACCAGGACATGTCCGACGACGAGGGCATGGAGCGGCTGCTCGAGCAGATCCGCGACGAGATGGCCGGCCGCGTGCGAGCGGGTGCTGACCTGCGAGCCCGACTACATGGTGATGGGCATGAGCGCCGAGACGTTCTGGGACGGCGTCGAGGGCAACCGCGAGTTCAAGAAGCAGATCACCGACATCACCGGCCTCGAGGTCGCCACCGGCGCCGAGGCGTGCGAGCGGGCGCTGCACCTCTACGGTGCCCAGCGGATCGGCGTCGTCACGCCCTACCAGCCGATCGGCGACGAGAACGTCGTGCGCTTCTTCGGCGAGCTCGGCTTCGAGGTGACCGCGATCAAGGGCCTCAAGTGCCCGACGGCGGTCTCGATCGCTCACGTCACCGAGGCCGAGCTGCGCGACGCGATCCTCGAGGTCAACGGCCCCGACGTCGACGCGATCGTCCAGTGCGGCACCAACCTGTGCATGGTCGCGCTCGCCGACGAGGCCGAGCGCTGGCTGGACAAGCCGGTCATCGCCATCAACGCCGCCACCTGGTGGATGGCCCTGCGCGACAACGGCATCGAGGACCAGATCCACGGCTTCGGCTCCCTGCTGCGCGAGCACTGATGACCAGGCGCCGCGCGACGTCAGCGACCTGCGCGGCGCTGGTCGCGTCGGCGCTCGCGCTGGCCGGCTGCAGCACCCTCATGCCGGGAGCGGGAGAGCAGGATCGCTCCGCCTCCGCCGGTGAGCGGATCACGGTCGTCTTCATCGGGGTCGACCTCCGGGCGGTGCAGGACATCACCGGCTTCGAGATCGCCGACACCGGCGACCCCGAGGTGCAGGTCGAGGCGCTCGAGGCATGGGTCAACGACCACGGCGGGATCGGCGGCCGCGAGCTCGAGGCCGTCTTCCGCTCCTACGACGGCGCCACGGACTCCCCGGCGGCCGAGGAGCAGCTGTGCAACCAGGTCACCCAGGACGACCGGGCCTTCGCCGTCGTCCTCGACGGCCAGTTCCAGCAGAACGCCCGGCCCTGCTACGCGAAGGCCGAGACCCTGATGCTCGACGCCACGCTGGTCTCCATCGACAGCCGGCTGCGCCAGGAACTCGCGCCGTACCTGTGGAGCCCCAGCTTCCCCGACTACGACCGGGTCGTCCGGGCGCTGGTCTCGACCCTCGACGACAAGGGCTTCTTCGCCGAGCGCGAGCGGGTGGGTGTCGTCATCGCCGACACCCCTGTCAACCGCCGGGTGATGGCCGACGTTGCCGCACCGCTGCTGCAGCGCGCCGGGGTCGAGCCCGACGTGGCGTGGGTCGACACGACCGACCAGGGCACCTTGTTCCAGGGCAACGACGAGGCCGCCGTGAGCTTCCGGAGCCTCGGGATCGACCGTGTGATGTTCCTCGGCGGCGCCCGGATCGGCGCCGTCTTCACCACGGTCGCGGCGGCCAAGAGCTTCAAGGCCCGCTACGCCGTCTCGAGCATCGACAACCCGCTCTTCTTCGAGCGCAACCCCGACATCATCCCGGTCGAGGCCCTGGAGGGGATGATCGGGATCGGGACGGTGCCGGCCCTCGACCTCGGTGACGCTCAGTACCCCTTCCCCAGCGGGCGCGCCGAGAAGACATGCATGCGGATCTACGGCGAGGCCGGCATCACCTTCCCCTCGCGGGAGGCCGCCCGGGTGGCGCTGCCCTACTGCGACGCGGTCCGGCTGCTGGACGCCGCCGGGGACGCGGTCGAGGGTCGACTGACGGTCTCCTCGTGGGCCGACGCGGCCGCCGAGGTGGACCTGGCGTCGGCGACCGGGCTGTCCGGCGGGTCGGGCTTCGGCTACCGCGTGATCCGGCACGACCCCGGCTGCTCCTGCTTCGTCTACGAGGGTCCCCGTGTCGAGCTTCCCGAGCGCTGAGGAGTCCTGGCGGCGGGGCATCGTCTACACCGTCGTGTGCGTGGCTCTGGGGGTGACCGCGCTGGTGGCCACCTCCGCCCCGGTGCTGGCCCGGGAGCCCGACGAGCTCGGATGGTGGCTGTGGACGGCTGCGTGCTTCGTGGTCGCCGTGGTCGGCTACTGGGTCATCTGGCCCCTGGGCACCCTCAGTCACGGTCGCCCCCTGGTGGCCTCGGCGACGGTGTTCGGACTGCTCTGGGGTCTCGCCGAAGGGCTGCTCTTCGTCGCCGCGTGGCTCGCCGTCTCCTCGGTGGTCTCCTCCACGTGGCTCGCGGTGGCGGTGACCTTCGTCGTGCTCTCGGCCTACCTCGGGCTCTGGCACCAGCTCTACTGGGACCGCCACGTCTCCCCGGACCACAACATCGAGGAGTGGAACGCCCGCAAGGTGCTCCTGGTGCACGTGCCCAACCTGCTGGTGACCCTGCCCTACCTCGCCGTGACCGGCTCGGTCGCGGTCTTCGTGGCCACGCAGGTGGTCGCGCTGGTCGGCTCGGCGCGCGCCATGCACTTCTCGGGCTTCCCCGGGTGGCGGAACACCTTCCGAGTGTGAGCAATATCGTATATTCTCTACGCATGCCGCACCGAGAGCGCAGGTCACCCCGCGCCGACCGCTCGGTGCTGACCCGTTCCCTGGGCGTGCTGGCCGGCGCCGGACTGGCGCTGGCGGCCTGCGGGGCCCTGCTCCCCCCTGCTCAGAGCGGGATCGGCGCGAGCGACGTCGGCGACGGTCCCGGGGTCACCCCGAGCAGCGTGAAGATGGTCTTCGTCGGCATCGACCTCGCGGCGATCTCGAAGCTCACCGGCTTCGTCAGCGCCGACGTCGGCGACCTCGAGGCCCAGGTCCAGGCCCTCGAGGACTGGGTCAACGCCAACGGTGGCGTCGGTGGCCGCGAGCTCGACGCCGTCTTCCGGCTCTACGACGCCCAGACCGACTCCCCAGCCTCGGAGGAGCAGCTCTGCAACCAGATGACCCAGGACGACAAGGCCTTCGCCGTCGTCATCACCGGGCAGTTCCAGACCAACGCGAGACCCTGCTACGCGATGCGCGGGACCATCGTCCTCGACGCGACGCTCGTGGCCAGCGACCGACAGGACTACGAGGACCTCGCGCCCTACCTGTGGACCGCGTCCTACCCCGAGTACGACGGCTTCGTGCGCGGTTTCGTCGACGCGCTCCAGCAGCAGGACTTCTTCAAGGGCCGTGATCGCGTGGGCGTCATCGCTGCCGACACCCCCACCAACCGGCGCACGATGGCCGACCTCGCCGTCCCGATCATGAAGGACCTCGGCGTGACCCCGGAGGTGGCCTGGGTCGACACGACCGACCAGGGCACGATCTTCCAGGGCAACGACCAGGGTGCGGTCACCTTCCGCAGCAAGGGCATCGACCGGGTGATGTTCCTCGGCGGAGCCAGGCTGGCCTCGATCTTCACCACCGTGGCGGCCGCCCAGAGCTTCGAGGCGACCTACGCGATCTCGAGCTTCGACAGCCCCGCGTTCTTCGTCAACAACCCCGAGACGATCCCGCCCGAGACCCTGGTCGGCGCGGTCGGCATCGGCTTCAACCCCGCCGGCGACGTCCCCGACAGCGCCCTGGAGTTCCCGGCGTCCGAGGCCGAGGAGGAGTGCCTGGAGATCTTCGGCGAGGCCGGGATCACCTTTGACACCCGTGAGGCCGCCCGGGTCGCGCTGCCCTACTGCGACGCGGCGCGCCTGCTCAAGGCGGGCGCCGACGAGGTCGACGGCGACCTCAACGCGGTCACCTGGAGCGAGGCCGTGGCCGACCTCGGCGACGGCTTCTCCACGGCCACCGGCTTCGGTGGGGAGCTGACCGAGGACCAGCACGCGGCCGCGGGCGCCTACCGCCTGATGGCTTACGACACCGAGTGCTCGTGCTTCGTCTACAAGGGTGATGATGTCCCGTTCCCGGCTCCCTGAGACCCGGGGCGACGCCCCGGCGCTGACCTGCACCGGCGTGCAGGCGTCCTACGGTCCCGTCCAGGTCCTCTTCGACGCCGAGCTCACCGTCGAGCGCGGGGAGATGGTGGCGCTGCTGGGCCCCAACGGGGTGGGCAAGAGCACGCTGCTCAAGGTCATCGGCGGCCTCGTGCCCGCCGACGCGGGCCGTGTGGAGATCTTCGGCGCCGACGTCACCCGGGCGAGCACCCGTCGCCGGGTCGAGCTCGGCCTGTGCCAGCTGGTCGGCCAGGCGAGCTTCGGATCCCTCACCGTGCACGAGAACCTCGCCATGCACGGCTACGCCGCTCGAGACCGGCAGTGGCACAAGGAGGCCGTCGACGCAGCGCTGGAGGTCTTCCCGCGGCTCGGCGCCCGCGTGCGACCAGCCGGCCTCGAACCTCTCCGGCGGTGAGCGCCAGATGCTCGCGCTCGCCAAGGCGATCGTCGTGGACCCCGAGCTGCTGGTCATCGACGAGTTCTCGCTCGGACTGGCACCCGTCGTCGTCTCCGGACTGGTCGAGCTGGTCCGCCGGCTCAACGAGCGCGGCGCCGCGGTGCTGCTCGTCGAGCAGTCGGTGAGCACCGCCCTGTCGCTCGTCGACCGGGCCTACCTGATGGAGAAGGGCGCGATCGTGGCCGAGCACGACGGCGGCCGAGCTGCGGGCGGACCCCGAGCGGGTCCGCACCCTGATGCTGGGCGGCCACGCGGAGGTGGCCTCGTGACGCCGCTCCTGGCGCTCGCCGGCTTCGACGTCGGGTTCGACCGGCTGGTCATCGGCATCTTCACCGGCCTGACCTACGGGCTGCTCGCGACCGGGCTGGTGCTGGTCTACCGCTCCAGTCGGTTCGTGAACTTCGCCCACGGCTCGGTCGGCGCGTTCGGCGCCTCCGTGCTCGGGCTCCTCGTGGTCGACCTGGGTGCGCCGTACTGGGTGGCGTTCCCGGTCGCGATCGCGGTCGCGGCGGCCCTGTCGGGGCTCGTCGAGGTCGGCGTGGTCCGGCGGCTGGCCCACCGGCCGAGCCTGATCGGCATGATCGCGACCCTCGGGCTCTCGCAGTTCATCCTGGTGCTCGCCCTGATCATCAACACCGACGCGCGTCAGCGGCTTCACCTACCCCGAGCCGGCCGGGCTGCCCACCTTCGAGATGGGCACCCTGCCGATCGGCCCGCCCTACATCGCGATGCTGCTGCTGGCCCCGGCCGTGCTGGCCGGGCTCGCGTGGTTCCTGCGCAGCGCCCGGGTCGGCATCGCCCTGCGCGCCGCCGCCGACGACCCCGACGACGGCCCTGCTCGAGGGGATCCGCTCGCCGCTGATGACCACGCTCGCCTGGTCGATCGCCGGCGGGGTGGCGGCCTTCTCGGCGATCCTTGTGACGCCGACGACGGCCGGCAGCTCGATCGACACCCTCGGACCGGAGCTGCTGCTCAAGGGCCTCGCCGGCGCCGTGATCGCGCGGATGTCCTCGATCCCGATCGCCATCGCCGCCTCGGTCGGCGTCGGCGTCCTCGAGCAGGTGCTGCTGTCCAACCCCGACACCCGCAGTCTCGTCAGCGTCGTGATCGGCGCTTCGATCGTCATCGCCCTGCTTCGCCAGCCCGCGTTCGGCCGGGCCCTGCAGGAGCGCGGCGGGTGGCGCCGCATCGTGGTCGCTCCGCTCCCGGCGGCCTACCGCGAGGTGCGCAGCATCCGGTGGCTGCCCAGGGTGCTGACGGCTCTCGCGGTGACCCTCGCCGTCGGCCTGGCCTACGTCGTCAGCAACGAGACCGCCTCGGTCCTCGTCTCGATCGCCGGGTTCGCGTTGGTCGGCCTGAGCGTGGGCCTGCTCACCGGCACCTCCGGCCAGCTCTCCCTGGGGCAGTTCGCCTTCGCCGGTATCGGTGCGGCGGCCTCGGTGCACCTGGTCGAGGCCACCGAGAACTTCGTCCTCGGCGCGGCGGGAGGAGTCGCGGTGGCCGCGGCCGTGGCCGCCCTGGTGGCGATCCCCGCCGTTCGTCTGCGAGGACTCGCCCTGGCGGTCTCCACGCTCGCCTTCGCCGTCGCGACGACCGCCTACATCCTGCGGCTCGACGTCTTCCTTGGTGACGGCGTGGCGCCGGCCAAGCCCACGGTCTTCGGCTACGCCCTCGAGCTGGCCACCGACTACTACCTCTTCGCGCTGCTCATGCTGGCGCTCGGGATCTGGGTGGCCGGCAACCTGCGGCGCAGCGGGTTCGGCCTGAGCCTGCAGGCGCTGCGCGACAACGAGGACGCGGCGCGGGCCTTCGCCGTCCCCAGCCGCCGTCGCAAGCTACAGCTCTACGCCGTCTCCGGTGCGCTCGCCGGCCTGGGTGGCGTCGTGATCGGCCACAGCCAGAGCCAGCTGACCGTCAACTCCTTCCCGGCCGCGGCGAGCATCGACGTCGTCGCGCTGACCGTCATCGGGGGTCTCGGCGTCACCGGAGGTCCGGTCGTCGGCGCCCTGCTCGTCGTCGGGCTCCCCGGCCTGGTCGGACTCGGTCTGCCGGGGCAGGCGGCGCTCGCGCTCGGCCTGCTGGCGATCGTGGTCTTCCTCCCGGACGGCCTCAGCGGCATCGGCGTACGTCTGCGGGACCGGCTCGTCGACCGGCTCGCCCGGCGCGCAGGCCTGGACCCCGTCGCGGTGCGCGGCAGCACGCGCGAGGCCGCCGAGTCGCCGCTGCGCGGACGCCTGGAGCTGCAGGACCTGGCCGCGGCCCCGCTGCCCCGGTCCTCGGCGCCCCTGCTGGAGCTCGACCAGGTCGCGCGCCACTTCGGTGGCGTGGTCGCCGTCGACGGTGTCGACCTCGAGGTCCGACCGGGTGAGATCCTCGGTGTCATCGGTCCCAACGGGGCCGGCAAGACCACCCTGTTCGAGATCGCGGCCGGCTTCACCGTCCCCGACAGCGGACGTGTGCTCCTCGACGGGGAGGACATCACCGCCGAGAGTCCCGAACGCCGCGCGGCGGCCGGGCTCGTGCGCTCCTTCCAGGACGCCGCGCTCTTCCCGACGCTCACCGTCCGCGAGACCTTCGCCGTCGCCCGCGAGCGGGTCCAGCCCACGTCGCTGTGGGCCTCGGCGATCGGAGCGACGACCAAGGACCGCGACAAGCGGGCAGCCGCCGAGGAGATGATCGAGCGGATGGGCCTGCTGCCCTTCGCCGATCAGACGATCGGTTCGCTGTCGACCGGCATCCGCCGCGTGGCGGAGATCGGGTGCCTGCTCTCGCTGCGCCCGCGGCTGCTCCTCCTCGACGAGCCGTCGGCGGGGATCGCCCAGAGCGAGAGCGCTGCCCTCGGGAGCCTGTTGCTCGACGTGCGCCGGGAGCTCGGCATCACGATGGTCGTCATCGAGCACGACCTCTCGCTGCTCTCACGGCTCAGCGACCGGATGGTCGCGATGAACCTGGGCCGCGTCATCGCCTCCGGGACGCCGGACGAGGTACGCCGCCACCCCGAGGTCGTGCGGTCCTACCTCGGAGTGGACCTCGACGACGACCCGGCTCTCACCGCTCCACCCGCCGAGTCCACCTTGCTGCTCCAGACCGGCGTGACCCAGCCCACACCGGCGTCGTTGATCCCGTGATCGAGTCCTCAGGAGTCCCCGTGCCCCCCACCCCGTCCCGCACCCGGCGTCCTCGCCGGGTGGCCCTGGCACTGCTCGTGCTCGGCGTCCTCACCGTGGTCAGCGCCCCGGCGAGCTTCGCCGCCCCGACCCTCGACGTGAGCGCCACCGAGGGGCTGAAGACCGGGCAGACCATCACGGTCGACGGGTCGGGCTTCGCGCCCGACCTCAAGGGCATCGCGGTCGGTCAGTGCCGCGTGGGCTACGAGGGCCCCGACGACTGCAACCTCAACGGCGGCGCCACTTTCCGCAACGCCGATGCGAACGGCGTCATCGAGACGGTGACCATCAAGCTCGCCGAGTCCTTCGGCGACATCGACTGCACCCAGGAGCAGTGCGTGATCGCAGCAGCCCCTCTCCCCACGACGTCAGGGCCCGAGGAGGTCGCGGCGAACACCGTGGAGGTCCCGCTCTACTTCGGTGACGCCGCGCCTGCCGCTCCCGCGCCGGCCGCGGAGCCGGAGACAGCCGCGCCCGCCGCCCCCGCTGCGGCCGTCCCGGTGGCACCGCCGGTGACCGACACCGCGGTCCTCACCGCAGGGGCCGGGAGCGACGACAACGGCACCGGGATCCTCGCGGCGCTCATCGCCACCAACGTCCTGTTGGCGGCGGTGGGCATCTACCTCGGCACCCGGCGCCGGCCCAGGAGTGCGCGATGAGCCCCCGCCGCGCCCTGGTGGCGCTCGCCGTCCTCGCCGGGACGCTGCCCGCCGTACCCCTGCTCACGGCTGCGCCCGCCCACGCGGTCGAGCCGATCGGCGGTTGCTGGGTCTGGTTCGCCGGCACCCCCGAGCGCGACATCTCCTCCAAGCTGGCGCCCTGGGCCAACGAGGACGCCGATCCCGAGGGGCCGGCCGATCACACGATCAACCTCTCGCCCGAGTCGCCGCCCGCCGGCAGCGAGGGCAAGCTGACCTACGAGTACAACAAGGGTCCGGAGAACGCCGGCCCGGCCGCGCAAGTCAGCGGCACCTTCCGGTTCTCCGTCAACGGCGGCGAGCCGTTCAGCAAGACCATCGACTACGGCACCATCTCCACCGGCGAGACGATCCCGGGCAAGAAGTTCAGCCTCCCGTTCACGGTGGAGGAGGGCGAGAACGTCGTCGTGTTCGAGGGCGTGACCTTCGACGCCTCGCCGTTCCAGGTCAAGATCGACTGCAACGGGCAGACCGAGGGCAACGCCGAGACCAACCCGCGCAGCGACCCCGAGCCGACCAACGTCCAGGACACCGTCACCAGCTCCGGGACCGCCGGTCCGGGGACGCCCACGACGCCCGACCCCGGGGGCGGGCTGCCGTGCCTGCCGATCCCGCTGATCCCCTGCGAGGAGGATCCGGGCGAGGAGCCCGGCGAGGAGCCGGGAGAGGAGCCGACCGAGGAGCCGACCGAGGAGCCATCGGAGGAGCCCGACGGCGGCGACGGGGACGACGGCGGCTCCGGCGGCGGCAACGGCGACGCGCCGGGCGAGCCGGCGACCGGCCGGGTCGACTTCGACTGCGTCCTGCAGCCCTTCAACTCCGACTTCGACTACGTCGCCGACGCCTCGGTGGCCGGTGCCCGCGGCTCGGCGGGCGCGCCGGTCGACCTCCTGGCCCAGTTCAGCGACCTGCCGGGCATCGCTCCGGTGCCGATCGAGGGGCGCATGAACGTCAGCGTCGACCTCGTCGTCGGCGAGGAGACCACGACCGTCACCGGCAGCAGTGAGGTCAGCGTGCCGCCGGAGACCCCCGTGCCCGTGCCCGACCTCCTCGGCACCGTCGGCGTGACCGGCGAGGACCTGCCCGTGGTGGTCTCCTCCTTCGAGTTCGACTTCCCCGAGTACTCCATCGACGCCGCCTGCACGGTCGCCGAAGGCGGCGAGCTCGGTGACATGGGCGTCGGCACCGGCGCCATCGGTGGCTCCGGCGGCGCCGGCGCGCCGGCGGCGGGCGGAACCGGCACCGAAACGCCGACCGGCTCCTCGGCCCCTCCGGGAGCCACCCCGGCGACTCCCGAGACCCCTGCCGCCGCCGTCAGCGGGGTCCAGGACATCTCGGTGGTCGACGTACGCCTCGAGGGCAGCCGGAGCATCGGTGAGTTCTTCGGCGCCGCCCCGGAGCGGACGCTGGTGATGATCGTCCAGAACGTTGGGACGACCACCATCGAGCAGCCCGCGGTCGCCCTGACCATGAGCCGGTCCGAGGGCGCGACCCCCGCCGCCATGCCGATGGCGGTGGCCCCGCTGCTGCCCGGCCAGATGCAGCGGATCGAGGTCGCGATGGAGATGCCCCGAGCCGGGATGGGGACCTACCACGTCTCCGGCCTGGTCGGCACGACCCCGGCCGGTTCCTTCGGCACCAGCGCCCAGACCTACCCCTGGGGCCTGCTCCTGCTCAACCTCGTCGCGATCGGGCTCCTGGGCTGGGGCCTGCGTCGACGCCTGTCCGATCGTCGCGAGGCCGCCGTGGCCGGCGATCGGTCCACCGACCGCGGAGCGAGCGGCGGTGAGGCCGTGATCGACCTCGACGTGCTCGACCGGTGGTGGCGCCGGCGCCCGGCGCTCGCCTGATCCCTTGAGCGGAGCACCCGCGACGCTCGTCGGCCCGCGCGCGCTCTTCGGAGTCGTCGTGCCGAGCACCAACACCGTGGTCGAGCACGACTACTGGCGCGCCGGCGTCGACGGCGTCGCGTTCCGCACCGGCTCGATGTACCTCGCCGACCCGGCGATGGACGACGACGCCGCCTTCGAGGCCCTGCTCGGTCAGATCCGGGCCGCGATCGACGTCGCGGTGCGCGACGTCCTCACGGCCGGACCGCAGCGGTTGGTCATGGGGATGTCGGCCGAGACGTTCTGGGGCGGCGTGGACGGCAACGCCGCGTTCGAGGAACGCCTCACTTCGGCCACGGGGCTCCCGGTCACGACCGGGGCGTCCTCGTGCCGGGCGGCGCTCGAGGCGCTCGGCGTACGCCGGATCTCGGTGTTCTCGCCCTACCAACCGATCGCCGACCGCGAGGTGGGGAGGTTCTTCACCGAGGCCGGCTTCACCGTCCACGCGATCACCGGCCTGCGCTGCGCGACGGCCACCGACATCGCCCGGGTCGACCCCGCCCGCCTGCGCGAGGTGGTGGCGTCGCTGGACGGCCCCGAGGTCGAGGCGATCGTCCAGGTCGGCACGAACCTCTCCTTCGTCGCGCAAGCCGATGAGCTGGAGCGCGAGCTCGGCAAGCCCGTCGTCGCGATCAACGCCGCCACCCTCTGGCACGCCCTGCGCTCCCACGGCCTCCCCGACCCGGTCCCCTCCGGCTACGGCTCCCTCCTGCGCCACCGCTGACCCGTCACTTGTATGCGACGGGTCACCGCCGGACTGTGCGCTGACCCGTCACTTGTATGCGACGGGTCAGCGGGGGATCAGCGGGGGGTCAGCGGAGGGCGGGGGCGTCGAAGGAGCGGGTGGCGGTGAAGCCGGTGGCGCTGAGCTTTGCGACGGAGACGGGTACGGCGGGAGCCTCGATCTCGTCGCGGTAGACCAGCGGCGGGTTGCCGGCGGCGAGCGAGAGCGCGTCGAAGAGCGCCGCGTTGGTCGGGGGGAGGTCGGGGTGGGTCAGGTTGTAGACGCCTGAGATCCGGTGCTCGACCGCGTGCTCGACCGCCGCGGCCGCGTCGTCGACATGAAGGCGGTAGAACAGCGCGCCGGCGGCGAACGGGACCGAGCCGCCGAGGTACTGGTGGGCCATCGCGACCTTGTCGGCGATCGGCGGGTCCCCGGGACCGAACACGTCACCGCACCGGAAGACGCACACCGAGTCACCGAGGGCGTCGAGGTAGACCCGCTCCATCTCGAGGAACTTCGTCGGGCTCGGGTCGGGAGAGTCGGTCACCGGACCGTCCTCGGTGGCAGCCTCCAGACCGTCGGCGGCGGTGCCGTAGACCGAGAGCGCCGAGAGCGCCACGACGTACGGCGCTCCCTCACCCCGGCCCGGCGCGCTGACGACACTCCGCGCGGTCTGCACGAGCACCTCGTCGTACGTCGCCGCCCGGTCCTCGGCCGTCATCGCCCGCTGCGCCTGGGGCCCGGCGGTCACGACGACCGCATCGGCCTCGGCGACGGCGGCGTGCACCAGGTCGCGGTCGGTGCCCCGCAGCACCACGACGTCGTCGAAGCGCGCAGCCAGGTCGTCGACCTTGGCCGGCGTCGTGGTCGTCACGGTGACGTGGTGACCTGCCTCGCGCAGCAACGCACCGGCGGCGGTGCCGACGAAGCCGGCCCCGAGCACGAGCACCTTCACGACAGCGCCTCGATCTGGGCCAGCCCGGCCCGCACCGCGACGAGCTCCTCGACCCGCTCGGCGCCGAGGAAGCGCTTGGACAGCTCGTTCATCGGGTCGAGGGTGTAGCCGTAGGTGCGCACCGCGTGGTCCCGCTCGCGCAGCGCGGCGCGGTCCTCGAGCGGCACCGGGCGGTCGCGGGTGGCCTCGCGCACCCAGTCCAGCCAGGTGGTCGACCCGGTCGAGCACCGAGCGGCGCAGGGTCTCGACGACGTCGTCGCTGCGCTCGGCCATGTAGGAGTTGGCGACCGGGGAGTTGAACGCCCGCATGTAGGTGCCGTGGCTCACCGACCAGGTGAAGCGGTCGTCGCCGCGCAGCTCCAGCCACCGCGAGTTCTCCGGCTCGTAGTAGCGGTGGAGGTGGTCGATGTCGGTCATCAGGTCGCGGCGCGGGACCAGGTCGCTGAAGTGGAAGATCTGGGGGACGGTGCCGAAGACGATGACCAGGTGCGGTACGTCGATGTGCGGGCCGAGCCAGACCTGCAGGTTCATGTCGAGGATCGAGGCCTTGCGGTTGCCGATCCAGGAGTGCACGAGCCACTCGACGCCGGCGTCGGCGTCCCCGACGTACGGGTTGAGCGAGCCCTCGTAGCCGCCGTCCTCCGAGGTCCAGTAGTCCAGGCCAGCGCCCGAGGGGTGCGGCTCGACGGCGAGCTCGGCGGTGATCAGGTCCTTGGCCTCGGTCAGGATCGACCAGAAGGCCGCCCACAGCTCCGAGCTGTCGACGTCGGGCGCCTCGGCGAGAAACTCATGGATGGTCTTGGTCTGCGTTCGGCTGCTCACGGAGGGCGAGCGTAGTCGTATATGATCTACGATGCTAGGTCTCGACATCCGAAGGAGGCTTTCGATGATCACGGTCGTGAGCCAGGCATGGACCAAGCCCGGCGAGGAGCACGCGCAGGCCTACATCGCGCTCAACCGCGAGTTCGGCCGCTTCTTCCGCGACCACCCGGGCTTCCGCGGCCGTCGGCTCATCCGGGGGGTCGAGGACCCGACGCACTTCACCCACCTGCGGTGGTTCGACACGGTCGCGAGCTACGAGGAGTGCACCGCGGCCGAGGGGTACGTCGAGCACACGGTCGCGATGTATGAGCACCTCCAGCCCTACGACACCTACCCGCGTGAGTACGCCGAGGTGGTCCTGGACGAGCAGGGCCCGGTGTGAGCGTGTTCGTCCTCGTCCACGGCGCCTTCCGAGGCGGATGGGCCTGGGACCGGGTGCGGCCGCTGCTCGCGGCCGCCGGCCACGACGTGCACACGCCGACACTTCGGCCCGATGCGGCGAGCCTCGAGGCATGGGTGGACCAGGTGGCCCAGCTGGTCGACGCCGACGACCTTCACGAGCTGATCCTGGTCGGCCACAGCATGGGCGGGGTGGTGACCACGGCGTACGCCGCCCAGCACCCCGAACGGATCGCTCGCCTCGACTACGTCGACGGTGCGGCGCCTCGACCGGGCGAACGCGCGGTCGACCTGGGTGGGGGACCCGCGCCCACGGATCGTTCGCTCGTCATCCCTCCGGCAGCCGGTGGCGATCCGCGGCTCACGCCGACGCCCGTGGCGCCGAGCCTCGACCCGATGCCCGCACCCACCCCCGAGGTCCCGACGCGCTTCGCGTTCTGCTCCGGTACGCCGGCGGGCTACCCCAGCGGCACGACGCGCGCGAGGCTGGACGCCGACGGGACGGCGTACGACCTGATCGACGCCGACCACGACGCTCCGCTCACCGCCCCCGAGGCGGTCGCGGCCTGGCTCCTGGAGGAACACCGATGACCGTCAAGCCCGGCTGGCAGGGCCGCTTCTTCGAGGACTTCGAGGTCGGTGACGTCTATCAGCACCCGCTCGGCCGGACCGTCAGCGAGTCCGACAACACCTGGTTCACGTTGCTCACGATGAACACCAACCAGATGCACTTCAACGCCGACTACGCGGCGCGCTCGGAGTTCGGGAAGCCCTTGGTGGTCTCGACGCTGACGGTCGCGATCGCCGTCGGGCAGTCGGTCACGGACCTGACCCAGAACGCCTTCGCCAACCTCGGGTGGGACGAGATCCGGATGACCCACCCGGTCTTCGCCGGCGACACGCTGTTCAGCGAGTCGATCGTGCTGGAGAAGCGGGAGTCCTCCTCGCGCCCCCATGCCGGCATCGTCACCGTGCGCACCCGGACGCTGAACCAGGACGGCGCCGAGGTGTGTTCCTTCAAGCGGACGTTCTACGTCTACCGGACCGGCGCCGAGCAGCTCGAGGGGACCTTCCCGACGGCGGCCGAGCCCCTCACCCTGGACGGCGAGGACTAGTGCGGATCACCTTCGGGCCCTGGGGCGAGACCCTCGCCGAGGTCGCCGACGCCGCGCGCGCCGCCGAGGAGGCCGGCGCCGAGGCGGTGTGGGTGCCCGAGCTGCACCGCAGCGCGACGGTGGCCGCGGCCGCGGTGGCCCAGGCGACCTCGCGCGCCCAGGTGGGGACGGCGGTGGCCCTGGCCTTCACCCGCAGCCCGATGGTGACGGCACTGGAGGCCCTCGACCTCGACGAGATCGCCGGCGGGCGGTTCGTGCTCGGGCTCGGCACCGGCGTTCGCCGTCTCAACGAGGACTGGCACCACGTCGACTGGGACAAGCCCGTCACCACGATGCGCGAGACGGTCCGCAACATCCGGGCGTTCTGGGCCCGC
The DNA here is from genome assembly GCA_963767915.1 of uncultured Actinomycetota bacterium. Taxonomy (GTDB): domain Bacteria; phylum Actinomycetota; class Actinomycetes; order Propionibacteriales; family Nocardioidaceae; genus Nocardioides. Next base: position 564,159 of record CAVYFR010000003.1, on the reverse strand, counting down.
TGCACCGACGGCGAGCCGATCGAGCTCGACGGCGACCGCGCGCCGATGCGGATCCGCGGCTACCAGCGGCCCTACCCGCCCGTGCGCGCCGACATCCCGGTCTACCTCGCCGCGATGGGGCCGGCGATGACCCGGCTCGCCGGCGAGATCGGCGACGGCTGGATCTCGCACGAGCTGACCTCGCCGGCCTTCCTGCGCGAGCGGATCCTGCCCGAGCTGGGGGCCCACGGCCGCACGATCGACGTCGTCACCTCCGCCTGCTGCTCGGTCGACCGCGAACCGGCCCTGGCCCGCCGCCGCAGTGCGGGGATGGTCGGCTTCTACGCGACGGTGCGCACCTACGCCGACTTCTTCGCCTTCCACGACCTCGCCGCCGAGCAGGCCGCCGTGGTCGAGGCGTTCCGTGCCTCCGGGGCCGTCGCGAGCCGGCTCGCCGACGCCGTCCCGGACCGGATGGTCGAGGCGCTGACGATCTCCGGCACGCGCGACGACGTGGCCGCCGCTCTGGCCGCCTACGACGGACTGGCCGACACCATCAAGCTCACCCCGCCGACCCACGGCCTCACCCCCGAGGAGACCCGGCTCGCGCAGAAGGAGCTCATCGCCGTCATCGAGGAGGTGTGCCGGTGAGACCCCTGGCGGACGTGCGCATCGTGGCGGTCGAGCAGTACGGCGCCGGGCCGTTCGGCTCGGTCCACCTCGCCGACCTCGGCGCCGAGGTCATCAAGATCGAGGACCCGCGCGTCGGCGGCGACGTCGGTCGCTACGTGCCGCCGTACGCCGAGGGCGAGGACTCCTTGTTCTTCGAGGCCTTCAACCGCAACAAGCGCAGCCTCTCCCTCGACCTCACCTCCCCCGACGGACGCGCGGTCTTCGAGGACCTGGTGCGCAGCAGCGACGCGGTCTACAGCAACCTGCGTGGCGACGTGCCGGCCAAGATCAGGATCCGCTACGACGACCTCAAGCACCTCAACCCCGCGATCGTCTGCTGCGCGCTCACCGGCTTCGGGATGACCGGACCGCGACAGTCCGAGCCCGGCTACGACTACGTGCTGCAGGCCCTGGCCGGCTGGATGGACCTGACCGGTGACCCCGAGGGTCCGCCGGCGAAGTCGGGCCTGTCGATGGTCGACTACAGCGGTGGCTTCGTCGCGGCGATCTCGCTGCTGGCCGGGCTGCACGCGGCCCGCCGCGACGGCGTCGGGATGGACTGCGACGTCTCGCTCTACGACACCGCGATCGGCCTGCTCACCTACCCCGCCGCCTGGCACCTCAACGCCGGCTTCACCCCGGTCCGCACGCGGCACTCGGCGCACCCCTCGCTGGTGCCCTTCCAGGCCTTTGAGGCCAGCGACGGATGGCTGGTCGTCGGCTGCGCCAAGGAGAAGTTCTGGCAGCGGCTGACCGTCGTGCTCGGACACCCCGAGTGGGCCGAGGACGAGCGCTTCGCGACCTTCGCCGACCGCGACCGCAACCGCGACCTGCTGCTGCCCCTCCTCGAGGCGCTCTTCCGGCTCCGAACCGTGGCGGAGTGGCTCGAGCCGCTCCGGGCCGCAGCCATCCCCTCGGCCGCGATCAACGACGTCGCCGCCGCCCTCACCGACCCGCACACCCTGGCCCGCGACCTCGTGGTCGAGACCGAGCACCCGCGCTACGGCACGGTCCGCCAGGTCGCGTCCCCGGTGCGGGTCGGGACCGAGCGACCCGCCTACCGTCGCGCGCCGCTGCGCCACGAGGACGCCGACCACGTGCTCCGCGACCTCCTGTCCTACGACGACGCGCGGATCGCCGCGCTCACCGAGGCCGGGGCGTTCGGATGAGCGGCACCGCCACCCAGACCCTGGCCGGGTGGGCCCTGGGGCTGAGCGCCGACGACGTGCCGACGCCGGTCGTCGACGCCGTCACCCGGCACCTGACCGACGGTCTCGGCACGGCGCTGGCCGCCGTACGCCTGGGTGCGGCGGAGCCGACGCTCACCGTCGCCGCCGGACTCGGCGGCCCCCCCGAGTCGACACTGCTCGGCCGGGGCCTACGGGTCGGCGCGCCGGCCGCGGCGCTGGCGACCGGGGTGCTCGTGCACGCCCTCGACTTCGACGACACCCACGCCGGCGGGCTGGTCCACGCGACGGCCGCGGTGCTGCCGACCGTCCTCGCGGTGGGGGAGCAGGTGGGCGCCAGTGGGGAGGAGGCGCTGCTCGCGGCCGTCCTCGGCTACGAGACCGTCTGCCGCGTGGCCGCCGCCGCGCCGCACGCGTTCCACGCCCGCGGGCTGCACGCGACCTCGGTCGCCGGGGTCATCGCCGCCGCGCTTGTGAGCGCGCGCCTGATGCGACTCGACGCCGCCACCACCGTGCACGCGCTGGGGATCGCCGGCAGCTCGGCCGGCGGACTGCTGGAGTTCCTCGCCACCGGGGCCAGCACCAAGCAGCTGCACCCCGGCCTCGCGAGCCACGCCGGCGTCCTGGCCGCGCGGCTCGCCGCCGCCGGCGCCGACGGACCCGCGTCGGTGCTCGAGGGTGAGCGCGGGCTGTACGCCGCGCTCGCCGGCACCCGCGTCGACGCCGACGCGGTCGTGGCCGGTCTCGGCGAGCGCTGGGAGGCCACCCGGATCACCATCAAGCCCTACCCGTCCTGCCAGCTGATGCACGCTGTCCTCGACGCCGCCCGTGAGGTGGGGCCCCTCGACGCTCCCACGCTCCGGAGCATCGAGTCGGTCGCCGTGACCGTCCACCCCGACAGCGCCGACATCGTCTGCGAACCCGACAAGGTCGCGCCGCGGACGGTCTACGACGCCAAGTTCTCCCTCCCCTGGTCGCTGGCCGCCCTCCTGGTCGACGGCGCCGTCACCCTCGCCACCTACCGCGAGGACGCCCTGGCGCGTCCTGAGCTGCTCAAGCTGGCGCGCCGGGTCGAGGTCCGCGTCGTAGCCACCCCCGGCGTCGCCGCCGACGCCCCCGGCCGGGTGGTCGTGCGGCTCTCGGACGGTACGACGCTCGAGGGCGCCGTCCCCGCCAGCTCCGGCACCCCCGACCGTCCCCTCGACGACGAGGCGTTCCTCGTTAAGCTCGCCGGCAACGTCGGCGCTCCCGACGCCGCCCGCGCCCTCGCCGCCGAGGTCGCGGTGCTCCCGAAGGCGGAGTCGCTGGACGCCTTGGTCTCGAGGCTCGCTGCGCTCGCACCTCGACCAGCGGAGGCGACCGGTCCGGTGGACGCCGCCTTGGTCTCGAGGCTCGCTGCGCTCGCACCTCGACCCGCGGAGGCGACCGGTTCGGTGGACGCCTTGGTCTCGAGGCTCGCTGCGCTCGCACCTCGACCAGCGGAGGCGACCGGTCCGGTGGTTGAGGTGCGAGGAGCGTCAGCGACGAGCCTCGAAACCACACCCGAGGAGGCCCCATGACCAGTGAGGTGACACTGCCCTCGATCCTGCCCGTCCCGGACGGAAAGGTGGTGCACGACGGCGACTTCGTGGCGCAGTACGCCTGGTGCCTCGACCGCGCCGACGCGCTGCTGGCCGAGCACGGGCTGAGCCTGGCCGACGCCGTGACGACCTACGACTTCTCGACGCCGGCGAGCCGCGAGGTCTACCGGCGCACGCACCGCGAGCGGAAGGCCCGGCTCGGCGGCAAGGGCGTCTTCCCCGGCGCCGGCGGCATCCTGGTCGACGACGTCGGCCACCCCGATGCCCTGGTGCGGCTCGAGGTCACCGCGTCGGCCGAGCCGCTGCGCAACGTCAACCCGGGCTGGACCCGCTACGAGACGCTCACCTACATGCCCGGCGTGCTGGCCGGCCGCACCCTCCACATGAGCGGGTTCGCGGCGCTCGACATGGACACCCAGGAGGCGCTGCACGAGGGCGACCTGCTGGCGCAGGCGCGGACGACGTACGCCGCGATCCTCGAGGTGATCGCCGAGGCCGGCGGCGGCCCTGAGCACCTGACCGCGCTGGAGGAGCACGTCTGTCCCGCCGCGCTCGGTCAGGAGCACCTGCTCGACCAGGCGATCACCGAGGTCTTCGGCCCGGAGGCGCCGACGCCGACCCGCTACCCGTGCGCCGGTCTGCTGCGCCCGGAGTTCCTCTTCGAGGTCTTCCCGCGGGCGGAGCTCCCGTGACCCGCACGCTGCTGACCGACGAGCTGCGCAACCTGGTGGGCCGGACGGCGACCTACGTCGCTCCGGAGCCGTTGGGCCGGGCCGCGATCCGCTACTTCGCCACCGCCGTCGGCGACGACAACCCGGTCTACACCGACGACGAGGCGGCCCGGGCCGCCGGCCACGACGGGGTGGTCGCGCCTCCGACCCTGGTCTGCGAGACCAACCAGTTCATCGGCAACCCCCGCGACGACGACGGGTTCCCCGGGCACGAGTGGGGTATCCACCTGCCCGGCACCCGCCAGGTGCGCGGCGGCAACAGCTACCGCTTCCACCGGCCGGTGCGGCCAGACGACGTCGTGACCGTCACCTGGGAGATCACCGACCTGACCGAGCGGACCACCTCGGCCGGGTTGGCGATGCTCGTGGTCACCTCGACCGCGCGGTTCACCAACCAGGACGGCGACCTGCTCGTCGAGAACGAGGAGACGCTCATCCACCTGGAGGTGCGGACGTGAAACCGGGGGACTCCGCGCCGCCGCTGGAGCGCACCATCGAGCTGGCCGACATGGTCGCCTACGCCGGCGCCACCTGGGACTGGCACCGGCTCCACTACGACAGTGCCTGGCTGGCCGAGCGCGGCGTGCCGGCCCCGGTCGTCGACGGCCAGGTCTTCGGTGCGCTGCTCGCCGAGCATCTGCAGGACTGGCTCGGTCCGCGCGCCCGGCTGGTCACCTTGTCGTTCCGCTTCAAGAACCAGGTCTACGCCGGCGAGACGGTCGCCTGCCACGCCACCGTGACCGCGGTCGTCGACGACGTGGTCGACCTCGACTGCCGAGTCGACGTCGTCGGGGCCGACGCCCGGGTGGCGGTGGCTCCGGCCTCCGCGCAGGTGCGGCTGACGTGATCGCCTCGTGAGCACAGCGATCGTGGGCGCCGCCGAGTGCGACCTCGGCGTCACCGGTCTCTCCGTGCTGGAGCTGCAGACCCAGGCGGTGACCCGCGCCCTGGCCGACGCAGGCCTGACCCTGCGCGACGTCGACGGCCTGGCCACCAACGGGATCTCGCGCTTCTCCGCGACCCAGCTCGCCGACTACCTCGGTCTCCAGCCGTCGTGGACCGAGTCGACCTTCGCCGGCGGCTCCGCCTTCGAGATGTACGTCGCCCGCGCCGCCCAGGCCATCGAGGCCGGTCAGTGCACGACGGTGGTCATCTCGTTCGCGATCAACCAGCGCTCGGCCCGCAGCCGCTCCCTCGGCGGCGTCTACGAGCCCCAGACCCCCGAGGCGGTGCACGAGGCGCCGTACGCCCCGCTCTACCCCGCCTCCTACTACGCGATGGCCGCCGGCGCCTACCTCCACCGCTTCGGCGCCACCCGCGAGCAGCTCGCCGAGGTCGCGGTGGCCGCGCGGGAGTGGGCGCTGCTCAATCCGGCGGCCTTCCGCCACGACGTCCGGACCCCTCACCGTCGACGACGTGCTCTCCGCGCCGATGCTGTCGACGCCGCTCACCACCGCCGACTGCTGCCTGGTCACCGACGGCGGAGGAGCGGTCGTGCTCACCTCGCTGGAGCGGGCTCGTGACCTGCCGAAGGCCGCCGGTCGTCGTGCTGGGCTACGGCGAGTCGACGACCAACACCTCGATGACGGCCGTCGACGACCTGACCACCACCGGCGCGGTCGCCTCCGGTGCCGCGGCCTTCGACCGGGCCGGGCTGAGCCCCGCCGACGTCGACGTCGCCGAGGTCTACGACTCCTTCACGATCACCGTCCTGCTCACGCTCGAGGCGCTCGGCTTCTGCGGCCCCGGCGAGGCCGGCGACCTGGTCAAGGCGCGCAGCACTGCCGCTCAACACCAACGGCGGTGGGCTGTCCTACTGCCACCCCGGGCAGTACGGCGTGCTGCTGCTCGTCGAGGCCGTCCGGCAGCTGCGCGGCGAGTGCGGCGCGCGCCAGGTGCCCGGCGCCGAGGTCGCGCTGGCCCATGGCACCGGCGGCATCCTGTCCACCCACGCCACCGTCCTGCTGGGGGTCGACCGGTGAGCGAGCGAGGGCTGACCGTCCAGGAGTGCGGGGCCTGCGGCCACCGCCAGCACCCTCCGCGCGCGCTCTGCACCGGCTGTGGGTCGACCGAGGCGCTCGGTGACCTCCCGGTCACCGGCGCCGGCACCGTCGACGCGGTCACGGTCGTGATGCGGGCGCCCGGCCCGGTCGACCAGCAGGCCCATGAGCCGCCGTACGCCCTGGCTCGCGTCCGCCTCGCCGAGGGGCCGATCGTGCTGACCCACGTGGTCGCCGACGATCCGCACGCGGTCGCGATCGGCGACGAGGTCACCCTCGACCGGCGCACCGAGCTCCCCGTCTTCCGTCCCGCCCGCAGCCCCCAGGAGATGCCATGAGGTTCCAGCTCGACGAGGACCAGCAGGAGTTCCGGGCGCTGCTGCGCGCGTTCGTCGACAAGGAGGTCATCCCGGTCGCCCGCGAGTGGGAGCAGGCCGGGCGCTACCCGACCGAGATCGTCGACGGCATGGCGCGGATGGGGCTGTTCGGCATCACCGTCCCCGAGGAATACGGCGGCCTCGACCTCGACCCCGTCTCCTTCGCGCTCGTCTTCGAGGAGCTCGCCCGCGGCTGGATGGGCATCGCCGGGATCCTCGGCAGCCACTCCCTGGCCTGCCGGATGATCGCGATGCACGGCACCGAGGAGCAGAAGCAGCGCTACCTGCCCGGGCTCGCGACCGGCGAGCGGCGTACGGGCATCGGCCTCACCGAGCCCGACGCCGGCACCGACCTGCAGGGGATCCGCACCACCGCCAAGCGCGACGGCGACGCCTACGTCGTCTCCGGCACCAAGATGTGGATCACCAACGCGCGCCACGCCGATCCGCTGCCGGTCCTGGTCAAGACCGACCCGTCCGCCTCGCCGGCGCACCGGGGGATGTCGGTGCTGCTGGTCGACGCCGACACCCCGGGCTACGAGGTCACCCGCGACATCCCCAAGCTCGGCTACAAGGGCACCGAGTCCTGCGAGGTGCTGCTCGATCGATGCGCGGGTGCCGGAGTCGGCCCTGCTGGGCGGCGTCGAGGGACGCGGGATGCAGCAGGTGCTCTCGGCGCTCGAGTGGGGCCGGGTCAACATCGCCGCCCGCTCGGTCGGGATCGCCCAACGGGCCTACGACGAGGCGCTGTCCTACTCCCGCGAGCGGAAGGCCTTCGGGCAGCCGATCGCGGACTTCCAGGCCATCCAGCTCAAGCTCGGCTCCCTGGCCACCCACGCTGCAGGCCGCCCGGCTGATGGCCTACTGGGCCGCCGACGCCGTCGCCTCCGGCCGCGCTGACGCCGAGACCGGGATGGCCAAGATCTTCTGCTCCGAGGTCGCGCTCGAGGCGGCGATCGACTCGATGAAGGTGCACGGCGGCTACGGCTTCTCCACCGAGTTCGAGGTCGAGCGGCTCTACCGCGACGCGATCCTGATGAGCATCGGCGAGGGCACCAACGACGTGCTCCGCACGGTCGTGGCCAAGTCCCTGGTGTCGGGAGTCTCCCGTGTCGGCTAGGTCCGCGCTCTACGTCCCCGGCGACGCCGCCGACAAGCTCGCCCGCGCCCTCGACCGGGGCGCCGACGAGCTCATCGTCGACCTCGAGGACGCTGTCCCCGCCGCCGGCAAGGACGCCGCCCGCGCCGCCGTCGCCGCCTGGCTACTGGGTCTCGACAAGCTCGACCACCGGGTCGCGCGGCTCCCGGTGGTTGAGGAAGGCGCGCGGCCCCCGGTGGTTGAGGAAGGCGCGCGGCCCCCGGTGGTTGAGGAAGGCGCGCGGCCCCCGGTGGTTGAGGAAGGCGCGCGGCCCCCGGTGGTTGAGGAAGGCGCGCTAGCGCCTGTCTCGAAACCCCCCGCGATCTACGTCCGCATCAACCCCGGCGCCCTCGGCGCGACCGACGTCCGCGCGATCGCCTCCGCCACGTCGTTGACCGGGATCGTGGTCGCCAAGACCGAGACCGTCGCTGAGCTCGAGGAGCTCGACCGACTACTCACCGAGCTGGGCTCGTCGGCCCGCGTCGTCCCCCTGCTCGAGAGCGCGTCAGCGATCCTGGGGGCGCCCGAGCTGGCGGCGGCGCCGCGCGTCGAGCGTCTCCAGGTCGGCGAGGCGGACCTGCGCGCCGACCTCGGCGTCACCCCGGGACCGGACGAGCTCGAGCTCCTGCACGTCCGCTCGGCGGTCGTCGTCGCGTCGGCCGCCGCGGGCATCTCCCCGCCGATCGGTCCGGTGTCGACGGAGTTCCGCGACCTCGACGCCTTCCGCGCCTCGACCGAGGCCCTGGCCCGGCTGGGCTTCGTCGGCCGCGCCTGCATCCACCCGGCGCAGGTGGCGGTGGCCAACGAGGTCTTCACTCCCACTGCGGAGCAGGTGGCCGAGGCCCAGGACCTGCTCGCCCGCTTCGAGGCCGCCGGCTCCGGGATCGCCCTGGACGCCCGCGGCCGGATGATCGACGAGGCCGTGGCGCGCCAGGCCCGCCTGGTCCTTGCCCGTACCCCCAGCACGACCAGCACCCCCAGCATCCGAGGAGAGTCATGAAGAACATCGTCATCACCGGCAGCACCCAGGGCATCGGCCGCGCCCTCGCCCGCGAGTTCGCCAGGCGCGGTCACGCGGTGGTGGTCAGCGGGCGGCAGCAGGAGAACGTCGACGCAGCCGTCGCCGACCTCGGGTCCGGCCGGCCGGGTCGTCGGGCACGCCGCCGACGTCACCGACCCGGTGGCCGTCCAGGGGCTGTGGGACAAGGCGGTCGCCGAGCTCGGCAGCGTCGACGTCTGGGTCAACAACGCCGGGGTCGCCCACACCACCGCCGACATCGTCGACACCGACGTCGACGACGTGCGGACCATGGTGACCACCAACATGCTCGGCACGATCTACGGCTCGCAGGTGGCGGTCCGTGGCATGACCGCGCAGCCCAGCGGGGGACAGGTCTTCAACATCCTCGGCGGCGGCAGCGACGGCAAGATCCGCCCGAAGATGGGCGTCTACTCCTCGACCAAGCGCGGCCTCGACCTCTTCACCGAGGCTCTGGTCAAGGAGACCAAGGGCGGCAACGTCCTGGTGGGCCAGGTCCGGCCGGGCCTGCTCATCACCGACGGCTGGCTGCGCGAGGCCCGCCGTGCTCCCGAGCAGGTCAGCTCGCAGCGTCGGATCCTCAACATCCTGGTCGACGACGTCGACGACGTCGCGCCCTACCTCGTCGAACAGATGCTGTCGACCACGAAGACCGGCGCGGCGATCGCGTGGCTCTCGACCGGTCGGCTGACCAAGCGCTTCATGACCCCCGGCTTCGCCAAGAAGCACGACGTCCTGGCGCGGCACGGGCTGTAGGGACTGCCGCCCAGCGGCCGTGGCCGGACGAGGTCGACACCGCGAGCGCGGCGCCGAGCCCGGCGTACGGCCGGGTGGACTTCTGTCGAGGCACAATGCCCGTCATGCATGTCGGCCTCGTGGGTGATCTCGAGGGCGAGAAGGACGCCGCCGTTCGCTGGCTCCGGCTGCTCGGTGAGCGTGGTGATGTGCGGGTGGTCTACCAGCTCGGCGACCTCCGGTTCGGGATGGGACCGGAACCCGAGGCATATCTGGCTGCCATCGACACGGTGTGTGCCGAATACGACTTGACGCTGCATGGCATCAACGGCAACCACGAGAACTGGGCCGAGTTGGACCGGCTCTGGAGCTCGGCGCCAGGGATCGACGAAGCCGGGCGTCTGAAGCCGCTCAAGGTGGCCAGCCGCGTCTGGCTGCTTCCCCGTGGACACCGATGGAGGCTCGGCGGACGTTCGTTCGTGGCCCTCGGAGGAGCTCCGTCGATCAACCGCCACCTGCTGACGGAGGGCGTCGACTGGTGGCCCTCGGAGGTGCTCCTCGACGAGCACATCGATGCCACGATCGCTGGCGGGCACGCGGACGTGATGTTGACGCACGACAGCCCGAACCCGCCGCACTGTGTTCCGCAGGTCGAGGAGATCCTTCACCGCAACGCTGGTGAGAACCCGATGGAGTGGCCGGAGACCTCCCTAGCCTACGCCGACGAGGGGCTCGCCAAGGTCACTCGTGCCGTGCTCGGGGTTCGACCTCTGTTCCTCGCGCACGGTCACTTCCACGTCGCGGGCGAGGCTGAGGTGCAGCTGCCCGGTGCCGGCTCGGCGACCACCGTCTGGTCTCTTGCCGCACGACATGAGGAGGGCACGGTGCGTGTCCTGGACCTCGACTCGTTGACCGAGGTCCCGCCCGTCGACCCTGCATAGCCCGGCTCGTCGGCCTGAGGGGTGTCGACGCCGCTCGACGCCGACCGATCCTCGACACCGAGCGCCGCGCAGTGCTCCGCCGAGAAGCGAAGACGCTCAGGAATCCGGCCGAGCCGCGAAGGCGGCCTTGGTGTCGCGGTACCAGTCCATCGACCGCTTCGGGTGCTTCCACCGCCCCTTCATGGCGTCGCGGGCCTCCTGGTGACTGGCATCGCCGGACTTCTCCGCCTCCTTGAGGTGGCGGTCTTGGGCCTTGATCACCTCGTCGGCGCTGTCGCCGCGGTGGGCGAGGTCGCACGGGCCTCCGAGGTCGTGGCAGGTCATGGTCTTCATCTGGGTTCCTCTCAGTGCTGTGTCGTGGGATTGACGATCGCGGCCGGTGGAGTGTGACCGGATCAGGTACGCCGGCCCGCACCGTCTCGACGGACGACCTGCTCGAGCACGTCGGGCGCCGCCCGGAACGTGATGGCGCGCACGAGCCCGTCGGTGACGGTGAAGTCGAAGACGACCCGAGCCGCGCCGCGGAGGAACCACGCGCTGCCCGGCCGGTCGCCGACGTAGACCGGCATGGCCGCGCTGGCGCTCCCGTTGAAGAAGGCAGCCACGTCCTGGCGACCGGTGATCTCTCGTGGGGTGCCCGCGAGGACCGCAGCCTCGTCGGCTCCCACTGTCGCGTCGGGAGCCAGCAGGGCCAGCAGCCGGTCGAAGTCGCCGTGCCGCGCCGCCGCCATGAACGCGTCGACCACCTCCCAGTCGGCCAGCGGATCTTCGGCCCGCGGCTGGGCGACCTTGGCCCGGGCCCGCGAGGCCAGCTTGCGGGCCGCCACTGGCGTCGTCTCGAGCACGGCCGCGATGGTCGGGAAGTCGAACCCGAAGCTGTCGTGCAGCACGAACGCCACCCGCTCCTTCGGCGAGAGCCGCTCGAGGACGACCTGCAACGCGACCCCGACCGTGTCGGCGAGCGCGACGTCGTCGGCAGGATCGTCGATGGTCGTGCTCGGCTCCAGCTCCTCGACCGGGACCGGTGTTCGCGACCGCAGCCGGTCCAGGCACAGGCGCGTCGTGACCGTCGTCAGCCAGGCCGGCAGGCTCTCGATCTCCGCATCGGTCCCGTGCAGCCGTAGCCACGCATGCTGCACGACGTCCTGCGCCTCGGCGTGGTCGCCGAGCAGCTTGCCTCCAGGTCCCACCAGGCGAGGTCGCTCGGCCTCGAACACGTCCGTGTCGTCCACGTCGGTCACCTTCCCACTGGGTTCACGAGGTATGACGGATCAGCTGGGGGAGGTGTGACCGACCCGTTCCTGCGGCGCCTGACGCGTCGTGGCAGACGGAAACCCCGTGGTCGAGCGGAGCCGAGACCCGGTGAGGGTAGGCAGGGCCTCGGCCCGGTGGTTGCCGACTGCCTCGGGAGCGGGGAGCTCCACTTCGCTCAATCGCCGAAAGAGGCGCTTGCTCGACGGAGGACCGTGATCGGATCGTGACCTCCAGAGGTAGTTATCCCCAGGAAAACAAGGGGATTCGGGCTCTCGTCCGGGTCGGAGTCATCATCAGCGTCGGTGGTCGGTGCTTGAGTAGATGCATGCTCGGGAACGCGGTGTTGGCGGAGATGGACGAGGCTGGGGTCCTCGCCTTCGCCGAGTCGGGTGCTGAGGAGATCCGGGAGGCGGAGGTCGAGCTGCTGTGGGCGGCCTACCAGTGGGCGGTGCTGCACGGTCCGGACCGGCTCGACCCAGCCGAGGCCGGTCGAGCGGGGTGGGAGAAGGCCCGGGCCTACGGCGGGGACGGGACCCCGTGGGTCTGTGAGTTCGCGGCCGCGGAGCTGGGTGCCCGGATCGGGCGCACCACCTACGCCGCCGCCGCGTTGATGGCTGATGCCCTGGACCTGGCGCACCGCGGCGGGGACCTGTGGGCCCGGGTGCAGGCCGGGGAGGTCCGCGCCTCCTACGCCCGGCACGTGGTCGCTGAGACCCGGCACCTGCCCGCCGAGCACGCCCGCGCGGTGGCGACCGCGGTCGCCGAACCCGCTGATGGGCGGATCCCGTGGACCCGGTTCGAGGCCCTCGTCGCCGGAGAGGTCGCCAAGGCCGACCCCGCCGCCACCCGCGCCGAGGAAGAACGTGCCGCCAAGGCCCGGTTCGCCAAGAAGCTCCGCGGCCACGCTCACGGGATGGGCACCTTCATGGTCCGCGCCGACCTCGCCGTCATCGACCAGATCGACGCCACCGTCACCGCCCTCGCCAACACCCTGCACGAGGAGCTACCCCCCGACAGCGCCGACTGCGACGACGACCGACGCGTCGAAGCCGTCCGCCGGCTCGTCACGCCGCAACCCACCCAGGAGACCACGGTGACCGACCTGGCGCCGGTGGTCCACCTCTACGTCCACACCTACGCTCCCCACCCCCACGCCGCCGACCGTGAGCCTGGCAGCGGGATCGCCCGCGTCGAGGGGCACGGCCCCGTCACCCACCACTGGGTCCGCGAGGTCCTCGGCCCCCAAGCCCGGTTCAAGGTCCAGCCCGTCCTCGACCTGCCCGGCCAGGCACCTGTCGATGCCTACGAGATCCCCGAGCGACATCGACAGGCCGTGCATCTGATGAGCCCGGCCGACACCTTCCCCTTCTCCTCCTGCACCTCCAGATCCATGCAGGTCGACCACACCCTCCCCCACGACCAAGGCGGTGCCAGCGGCGTGGGCAACTACGGGCCCATGACCACCACCCACCACCGGATCAAGACCCACGGCCGATGGCAGGTCCGCCAACCCTTCCCCGGCATCTACCTCTGGCAAGACCCCCACGGCGCCCACTACCTCCTCGACCACACCGGCACCCGACGCCTACGCAACATCACGATGGACATCGTCCTCGCGGTCTGACGGCGTCGTTGCTGTCAGGATCGAGGCATCGACGCCATCCGCTCCGTTGTCCTCCTCGGAAATCTCCTGCTCGGCGCCGGAGCGTTGGCCGCGTGCGCCGCCGACGAGGAGCCACCAACCCCTGTGTCGGTCACCTGGGGCGGCCAGCCGGACAGCCCGAGCTGCGTCTATGACCCGGTGGAGCGCACGGTCGAGGCGACCCTGGCCATCACCGGCACGGCGGTCGAGCCCGACGAGCTGACGGTGACCGTCACGGCGTACGCCGACGAGGACACCTCCGACACCGTCGGGTCGAGCAGCCGCACCGTCGCGGTCGAGGGCGACGTGGACCAGGCCCTGGTGCTCACGATCGCCACGGACCGGACCCCGCTGATGGACCCCGACGGGGAGACTCTCTGTCGCCTCGACGTGGACTCCGATCAGGCGGTCGGCCGCGACAGGTAGCGCCCGCCGGTCTCGGAGGTGACCACGCCGTCGGTGACGATGCGGGACCCGCGCAGCCAGACGTCGGTGACCCGAGCGGTCATGTCGAACCCTTCGAAGGGCGTGTACTCCTGCGCCGACTCGGACTCGGCCGCCCGGACCGTCCACGCCTCGTCGAGCGAGACCAGTGCGATGTCGGCGTCGTGACCGACCCGCAGCGCGCCCTTGGTCGCACCGAGTCCGTAGCGCTGCCGCGGGGTTGGTGGCGCACAGCCGCGCGATCCGTCCCAGCGACAGCCCGCGACGGCTGCCCTCGGTGACCATGCCGGCCAGGAGGTACTCCGCTCCACCGAAGCCGGACTTGGCCAGGAAGACGTCGTCGCGGTCCGTGCCGAACTTCTGCTCGTCGCGGCAGCAGGCGTGGTCGGAGACCACCCAGTCGATCTCACCGGCGAGCACGTGGCGCCCACAGCGTCTCGACGTCCTCGCGCGGGCGCAGCGGCGGGTTGACCTTGCCGGCGACCCCCGAGGCGTCGAAGGCCGAGTGGCAGTCGGCGAGCAGGTGGCCGACGGTCACCTCCCGACGGAAGTCGATGTGCGGGAAGGTCGCGGCCATCAGCAGCGCCGCCTCGACGGCAGCGGCGCGAGGTCAGGTGCAGCAGGTTGATCGTGGGGAGGCCGGTGGCATGGGCGAGGTAGGACGCGATCGTCACCGCGAGTCCTTCGGAGTGCGGCGGCCGCGACGCGTGGTAGGCCTCGAGCCCCGAGAGCCGCCCCTCCTCCTCCACGATCCGGGTGTAGGCGCTCATGATCTCGGCGGTCTCGCAGTGCAGCGACAGTGAGATCCGGTCGGCGATGTCCGGGTGCTTCTGCCGCGCCTCCTCGATGCCGCGCATCACGAACTCGAAGTGCGCGTAGTCGTAGCGCTCGCCCGGCGGGCGTCATCAGGAACGACGACTGGTCCTCGCTGCGCCCGTGCAGGCCGTGCGACCCGTAGAACATGAAGATCTTGAACGACGTCACGCCGTGCTCGCCGACCAGCGCCGGGATCTCGCCGATGTGCTCCTTGCTCATCGGCGCGAGGTGGTAGGCGTAGTCGATGACCGCCCGGCCCTCGGTCAGCGCGAGGACCTCGGGGAAGAAGTCGGCGTAGGGGCCGCCCTTGTTGAGGTAGTACTGCCCGGTGCGCATGTAGGACAGGGCCGTCGTGACGCCGCCCTGGGCGGAGGCTCGGCTCTCGCTGCAGCGCGTCATCGGCAAGTGGACGGTAGATGCCCCAGTGCTGGTGGGCGTCGACGACGCCGGGGAAGGCGACCCGGCCACCGCAGTCGACGACCTCGGCGCCCCCGGCGGAGGGGGCGAGGTCGGCGTGCGATCGCCGCGATCCGACCGTCGGTGACGGCGAGGTCGACGCGCTCGGGCTCGTCCCCGTCGAGGACGGCCAAGCAGTTGGTCAGCACCAGGTCGTAGGTCATGGGGTCTCCTCGTTGGTCGAGCTCGTCGAGACCCCGGAGCGGGGCCAGGACACCGGCGATGTCTGAGGCGGAGGAAAGATCGAGGACGTTGTCGCGCACCGACGCAGCCGCCCGTGCGGAGAGCCGGCCGGCGACGTTGTCGGCGTACTTGCGGCCGAGCTCGTCGTCCGAGAGCGGCCGGTCGGGACCGCCGCGGTTGGCGAGCACCTCCTCGACGAGCTCCTCGCCGGAGCCGGTGCGCACGGTCACCACGGCGGGGAACTGGTGTGGGAAGATCGCGTCGCAGCGCGCGTCCGGGACGACGTCGACCAGCGCCATCAGCGCCCGACGGTCCGGGTCCTGGGCCAGTGCGTCGGAGTAGTCGTCGAGGCCGACGCCGAGCCCGCCACCGCCGAGGAGCCCGGCCGCGACGGCGTAGGGGCCGGAGAACTGGGCCTGGTAGCCGGTCTCCGGGGCCCGCTTGGTCTCGATCGGCTCACCGATGGTGCGGATCACTGCCGAGCTGACCCCCACGGTGATTCGCTCGACGTCCTCGGGTCGCACCCCGCGCTCGCGCAGGGCGATGCCGGCGTCGACGACGGCGTGGGTGAAGTGGTTGGCGGGGTAGGGCTTGAAGAAGATGCCGGGCACCGCCCACCGCTCGCCGAGCCCGTCGGTGACCTCGTCGAGGTGGACGGTGCCGTGCAACCAGGCCTCGAAGAAGCCGAAGCGGCCCTCCAGCACCGTCGGCGGGCCGGTGAAGCCGCGCCGTTGCAGCTGGGCCGCGGCGACCCCGGCCTGCGCGGCCAGCCCGCAGTGCAGGCGCTTGACCGTGCCGCCGGTGCGGTTGGCCTCGATGATCCCCGAGGCCATCGAGGCGGCCAGGCCGAGCGCGTCGAGAACACCCCGCTCGTCGGCGCCGTAGGCCAGGGCCGCGGCGACCGCGCTGCCCATCGCTCCGGTGATCGACGTGGCGTGCTGGCCGTGCTCGAAGAAGACCGAGTTGCCGAGGTCGCGGTCGTAGCCGGCCATGCCGAGCCGCACGGCGACCTCGAGGCCGACGGCGATGGCCCGCACCGTCAGCTCGCCGGTCGGCGCCCGCGTGCTCGGCCGCGGCGAGGGTGGCCGGCACCACCGAGGCGCTCGGGTGCAGCACCGACGGCAGGTGGGTGTCGTCGTAGTCGAGGGAGTGGGCCAGCACCCCGTTGGCCAGCGCGGCCTGCTGCGCGGTGACCCGCTCGGTCAGCCCGACGACCGTGGCCTGCGCGTGCCCGCCCTGGTCGGTGACGTGGGCCAGGATCGCCGCGCTCGTCTCGAGCCGGTGCGCCGCGACGCACAGGCCGAGGATGTCGAGCACCCGCTGGTGCACGCTGCGCGCCACCTCGTCGGGGACCCCGTCCCTGACGGCGCCGGCCGCGAACGACGGCGACCTGCTCGCCGAGGTCGCCGTCATGCGGTGACCAGCGCCAACGGGCGCACCGGCGAACCGGTGGCGCCGACGAGCGCCAGCGGCGAGAGCACGAAGACGAACTCGGCAGCGTCCGCCTCGGCCAGCCCCTCGAGGTCCATCGTCTCGACGATGTAGATGCCGTGCTCGACGAGCAGCACCCGGTGCGCGGGCAGCAGGCCGTGGCCAGCTCCGGGCGCCAGCCGCTCGAAGGCGATCGTGTCCGCTCCGACGGCGTGCACGCCCTGCGCGGCCAGCCAGGTCGCGCCCGCCTCGCCCACGCCCGGCACCCCGGTGGTCTGCCCGCGGAACTGCTCGGGGTCGCCGTGGCGAAGAGCTGCCCCCACCCGCTGCGCACCAGCACCACGTCACCGGCACCGATCGCGACCCCCGCCCGGTCGCGGGCGGCCTCGAGGTCGGCGACCGTGATCTCCTGCCCGGGTTCGAGGCGTCCGACGCCCAAGGTGGCCGGCACGTCGAGCAGCACGCCGCGTCGCACCATCGGCTCGATCGTGTGCGCGCCCAGGCGCAGGTAGCGACCGCCCTCGAGCGCCTCGGCCGCGTCGAGCCCGCCGTGGAGCCTGCCGTCCTGCGAGACGTGCGCCAGCGCGTCGATGTGGGTGCCGACGTGGGTGCCCATCGAGATCATGTCGTTGGCCGCCGACCCGCCGTCGGCGCGCACCATGTCGCCGTGGCGACGGGGGAGCGAGTGCCAGTACGCCGGGTGGTTGGGCGACTGCGGCATCCCCACGGTCAACGGTCGTCCGAGGTCGATCACCCGCACCCCGGCGGTCACGGCGTCCAGCAACGGGTCGGTCATGCCACAACACCTCGGTCCCTCAGGTCGGCGAGCTCCTCGTCGGTCAGCCCCAGCTCGCCGAGCACGGCGTCGGTGTCGGCCCCCAGGGACCGTCCCGAGAAGCGGATCGCGCCCGGGGTCCTCGACATCCGCCACATCACGTTGTGCTGGAGCACGGGGCCGAGCGACTCGTCCGGCACGTGGGTGAGCAGCCCGGTCGCTCGCACGTGCGGGTCCTCGACCAGGTCGCGAGCGTCGTAGATCGGCGCGATCGCGGCGCCGGCGTCGGTGAACGCGTCGACCACCTGCTCGCGGGTCCGCGCCGCGATCCAGCCGCCGACCATCTCGTCGAGCTCGTCGGCGTGCTCGGCCCGCGTGGTGCCGGAGGCGAACCAGGGCTCGTCGAGCACCTCCGGGTGGCCGACCAGTCGCATCACCCGCTCGGCGATCGCCTGCGCGCTCGTCGAGATCGCGACCCAGTGCCCGTCCGCGGTCCGATAGGCGTTGCGGGGGGCGTTGTTGGTCGACCGGTTGCCGTGCCGCATCCCCACCACGCCGAGTTGGTCGTAGGCTGTGGGACCCGGTCCGACCGCCGTGGTGATCGGACCGAGCAGGTCGAGATCGATGACCTGCCCGCGGCGCTCGGGGTCGCGCTCGCGGTGGAAGAGCGCCATCGAGATCGCCGAGGAGGCCGCGATGCCGGCGATCGAGTCGGCCAGCCCGAAGGCCGGCAGTGTCGGCGGCCCGTCCTCCTGGCCGGTCAGGTGGGCGAAGCCGCTCATCGCCTCGGCCAGGGTGCCGAAGCCGGCGCGGGCGGCGTACGGGCCGGTCTGTCCGAACCCGGTGATCCGGGCGAGCACCAGCCCGGGGTTGACCTCGTGCAGCCGGTCGGGCCCGAGGCCCCACCGCTCGAGGGTGCCGGGCCGGAAGTTCTCGACCACGACGTCCGCGGTCTCGACGAGTCGCAGGAAGACCGCCGCGCCCGCAGGGTCGGACAGGCTGAGCCCGACCGTCCGCTTGTTGCGGGAGATCTCGGTCCACCACAGCGGCACGCCGTCCTTGGCCGGGCCGTGTCCGCGCATGCCGTCGCCGGCCGGTGGGGTGCTCGATCTTGATCACCTCGGCGCCGTAGTCGCCGAGGATCTGGCACGCCAACGGGCCGGCCAGGATCGTCGAGGCGTCGATGACCCGCAGACCTGCCAGGGGACCGTCAGCCACCCAGAAAATATATCCTATGAAACCCGGCGGGCCGAGCGACGTCCGGTGAGCCGGTGCCGGAGCTCGGCCTCCCGGGTCAGCCGCGACTGGTCGCGCTCGCGACGAGACACGAGGACCGCGGCGAGGAACTCCTCGGGCGTCGTGCCCGGCGGCGGGGGCGGAGCGACGTACTGGCGCACCTCCTCGGCCAGGCGCACCGCCAGCGGAGCGCCGGCGGCGGCGTCCATCGACCGCATCCGGCCGAGGAACTGGCGCACGGCCAGGGCCAGCCCCGTCGGCAGCGCCGCGATGTCGGCGCTGCGCGCCCAGGCCGCGAGCCGCGGTGGCATCGGCTCGGGCATCGGCAGCTTGAGCTTGACCCGCTCGCGGACGACGTAGGTGCCGGCGGCGTAGTCGCCGAGCCGCTTGCCCCGCGAGCTCAGCAACGCCGAGAAGAACGCCGGTACGCCGGAGAAGGCGTAGACCTCGACGAAGCCGATCAGCGAGCGCACGAAGGCGTGCTGGAAGGAGATCGGCCCGGCGTCGTCGCGCACGGTGCGCAGGCCGAGGGCCAGCTTGCCCACCGACCGGCCGCGGGTGAGCGTCTCGACCGTGGTCGGGACGACGAGGAAGACCACGATCAGGGTGCCGATGAAGGCGACCCACGCGAGCGCCGCGTCGGTCTGCAGCGCTGCCACCGAGAACACGATCACGACCACGACGAGGGTCACGCTCGTGAGCAGCACGTCGAGCAGACCGCTCGCCATCCGGACCCCGAGGCCGGCGGGCGGGAGGTCAAGGGCGACCGCCTCGCCGGTGACGAGGTCGTCGTCGGTGAGGGTGGCGAACTCGATCGGCCCGGCGTCGCTCATCGTCTGCCTAGGCTAGCCGCGTGGATCTCGACGCCTACGTGCTCGCCCACGCGCACGACTGGCAACGGCTCGAGCAGCTGACGACCACGCGTCGGCTGACCGGCCATGAGGCCGACGAGCTGGTGGAGCGCTACCAGCAGGTGGCCACCCACTTGTCCGTCGTCAGGTCCTCGGCCCCCGACGGGCAGCTGGTGGCCCACCTCTCCTCCCTCCTCGCGCGGGCGCGGAACAAGGCGGTCGGCACCCGGGTCAGCACCTGGCAGGGGGTGCGTGGGTTCTTCACCGAGCGCTTCCCGGCGGCGCTCTACCGGCTCCGCTACTGGTGGCTGGGCTGCCTGGTGGTCAACGTGCTCGTGACGGCGGTGATGATCTGGTGGCTGCTGGAGCACCCCAACGTGCAGCAGACCCTGCTCACGCCGCAGGAGGTCGACCAGCTCGTCAACGAGGACTTCGAGGGCTACTACAGCGAGTACGCCGCCACGAGCTTCGCGGCCCAGGTCTGGGTCAACAACGCCTGGGTGACCGCGCTGTGCCTGGCGTTGGGCATCCTCGGCTTCCCGGTGATCTACCTGCTCTTCAACAACATCGCCAACCTCGCGGTGATCGGCTCGATCATGCACCGGGCCGATCACGGTCAGCACTTCTGGGGGCTGATCCTCCCGCACGGCCTCCTCGAGCTCACCTGCGTCTTCGTCGCGGGTGGCGTCGGCCTGAGGCTGTTCTGGTCGTGGGTCGAGCCCGGGCAGCTCTCGCGGTCGCAGTCCCTGGCCCGCGAGGGGCGTACGGCGGGCACGGTCGCGCTCGGCCTGGTCGCGGTGCTGCTCGTGTGCGGTGTGATCGAGGCGTTCGTGACGCCGTCGGGTCTGCCGACCTGGGCCAGGGTCGGTATCGGCCTGGTCGCCGAGCTGGTCTTCTTCGCCTACGTCTTCGTCCTCGGCCGCCAGGCCTCCGCCCGCGGCCACACCGGTGACCTCGACGCCGCCCTCCTCGAGGACCGGGTCGCGACGCAGGCATGACGGGGACCGCCGTTGGTCGAGCGTGTCGAGACCGCCGTTGGTCGAGCGTGTCGAGACCGCCGTTGGTCGAGCGTGTCGAGACCGCCGTTGGTCGAGCTTGTCGAGACCGCCGTTGGTCGAGCTTGTCGAGACCTATAACAACCCCCGCGCCTTGAGCGAGAGGTAGTGGTCGGCCAGCGCGGGTGGCAGCCGCTCGGCGTCGGCGTCGACGACGTCCACGCCGAGGGTGCGCAGCAGGTCGGCGGTGCTCGCGCCGTCGCCGGATCGCCTGCTCGGCGGCGGCGGCGTCGTAGACCTCCTCGAGGGTGCCGCGGGTGGCGGCGAGCTGTTCGAGGGCGGGGTCTCTGACCGAGGCGAGCACGACCCGGTGGTGACGCACCAGCGTCGGCAGCACCGGGAGCAGGCCCTCCTCGACCGCCGAGGGCTCCAGCGGCGTGAGCAGCACCACGAGAGCGCGCTGCCGCCCGAAGCCGGTCACCGCGCCGGCCAACGCGTCCCAGGACGCCTCCGCGATCACCGGCTCGAGGTCGGCCATCGCCTCCTGCAGCCGGGCGGCGACGTCACGGGCCCCGGCCGCCCGCAACCGGGACCGCACCCGACGGTCGCCCGCGACGAAGTCGACCCTGTCCCCGGCCCGGGCTGCGAGGGCGGCCAGCAGCAGCGCGGCGTCCATGGCCGAGTCGAGCCGCGGCACGTCCTCGACCCGTCCGGCCGAGGTCCGCGAGGTGTCGAGCACGAGGACCACGCGCCGGTCGCGCTCGGGCTGCCAGGTCCGCACCACGACCGTGCGCGACCGCGCCGACGCGCGCCAGTCGATGGACCGAACGTCGTCGCCGCGGACGTACTCCCGCAGCGAGTCGAACTCCGTGCCCTGTCCCCGCACCCGGACCGCGGCCCGGCCGTCGAGCTCGCGCAGCCGCGCGAGCCGCGACGGCAGGTGCTTGCGCGACTCGAACGGCGGCAAGGAGCGCACCGTCCCCGGTACGTCGAGCGTGCGCTGACGGGCCCCCAGCCCAGCGGCCCTCGCAACCGCACGGTCACGCCGACCGCACGCAGGTCACCGCGCCGGCGCGGCAGCAGCGGTGTCCGCAGCCGAGCACTCGGTCGCCCGCGTCGAGACGGACCCGGTGCCGGTTGTCGGTGGCGCCGGCGGTCGGCTGCCAGGCGTCGCGCACCACGCCGCGCACGGTCCGCCGCGACTCGTTGGCCAGGGCCAGCACCGACTCGGCCGGGTGGCCCAGCCGCACGGTGCCCACCGGCCGTCGTTGCACCGCCAGCGCGGTCGGCCGGGGCGCCAGCAGCACGTCGAGCCCAGCGACGAGCAGTACCACCACCAGCCACAGGAACGCCGTGCTCACCTCCGGGCGCAGCACGACCGCCGCCATGCCCAGGAGCAGGAGCAGCGGGAAGCGCCCGGTGAGGGCCATCAGGCGTTGGCTGTACTCATCGGGGCACCGGCACCGAGCCCGAGCGCGGAGGCGAGCACCTGGGCCACGTCGACGCCCTCGAGCTCGGCCTCGGGCCGCAGGCCGAGCCGGTGCACGAGCGTCGCGTGCGCGAGCTGCTTGACGTCGTCGGGCGTCACGAAGTCGCGGCCGACCAGCCAGGCCCAGGCCCGCGCCGCGCGCAGCAGCGCGGTGGCGCCTCGCGGGGAGACGCCGAGGCTCGAGCGACGGCGACTCCCGGGTCGCCCGCGCGATGTCGACGATGTACGCCGCCACCTCGGGCGCGACCTGGACGGTCCTGACCGCCTGCTGACCGGCGGCGATGTCGTCGGCACCCGGCGACCGCGGTGACCCCGGCACCGGCGACGTCGCGCGGGTCGAAGCCGGCCGCGTGGCGGCGCAGGATCTCCAGCTCCGCCTCCCGCTCGGGGATCGGCAGCACCACCTTGAGCAGGAACCGGTCGAGCTGGGCCTCGGGGAGCGGGTAGGTGCCTTCGTACTCCACCGGGTTCTGGGTCGCAGCGACGAGGAAGGGCTTCGGCAGCTGGTGCGTCACCCCGTCGACGGAGACCTGCCCCTCCTCCATCGCCTCGAGCAGGGCGGACTGCGTCTTCGGTGGCGTCCGGTTGATCTCGTCGGCCAACAGCAGGTTGGTGAAGACCGGGCCCTCGCGGAAGGAGAGCTGGCCGGCCCGGCTGTCGATGACCATAGAACCGGTGATGTCGCCGGGCATCAGGTCGGGGGTGAACTGCACCCGCCGGGTCCCCACCGACAGCGCCCCCGCGAGGGTGCGCACCAGCAGGGTCTTGGCGGTCCCGGGCACCCCCTCCATGAGGACGTGCCCCCCGCACAGCAGGGCTACGAGCAGACCCGAGACGGCGGCGTCCTGACCGACGACGGCCTTGGCGACCTCGGTGCGCACGGCGCCCAGGCGCTCGCGTGCCTCCGCGTGTCCGCGGGAATCGGGCGGATCGATGGGGTCGGACGTCTGCGTCATGTGCGGCGTACCTCTCTGTCGAGCGCGGCCAGGTCCGTGGCCAAGGAGATCAGGGCGGTGTCGGAGTCCGGGGCGGGGGCATCGGGTGCCAGCAGCGCCGTCACCTGCTCCACCGACCGACCGGTCCGGCGCGCGACGTCTCGCACGACGTCAGCCGGGTCGACCTCGGCGCCCAGACGGAGCCGCCCCACCGCGCGGCGCCGCGCCGCATCCCGCAGGGCCGACGCGGCGTGGGCGCGGTCGCCGGCCCTGCGGTAGAGCCGACCGCGGCTGCGCGTGGTCTCCACCGCCCTGACCACGACCGGCAACGGCTCGGAGGCCAGCGGACCCAGCCGCCGCCCGCGCCAGAGGACCAGGCCGATCAGGGTGATCGCGCCCAGGTAGAGACCCGGACGCACCCACTGCGGCAGCAGCGCCTCGGCGCTCACCCCCTCGTCGCCCGAGAGGTCGGCCAGGCTCGGGACGTACCACACCGAGCCGCTCGGTCCCGCCCAGCAGCCGCAGCGCCACCGCGGCGTTGTCGGCGCGCAGGACCTGGTCGTTGGTCAGCGCCTGCCCGGCGCCGAAGAGGGTGGCCCGGCCGCGCTGCAGCAGGACCGAGCCCTCGGAGCCCCCGCCGCCGAAGCAGCCGGCTCCGGGGTACTCCAGCGCCGAGTCGACCTCGAGCTCCAGATCGTCGAACCGGGCGTCCGCGCAGGCGCCGACCCGTCCTCGGCCGAGGGCCTCCTCCCCCTCGGGGGGTTCGGAGAGGCCGGCCGCCTCGACCAGCCCGGGCCCGGGTTCCACCAGGACGACGGGGCTCCCCCCGGCCTGCTTGACCAGGCCCTCGAAGGTGCTCTGCCCCAGGCTGTCGGTCGAGGTGACGACGTACGTCGTGCGTGCAGCGTCCTGAGGGCCGAGCGAGGCCAGCTCATCGGCGCCACGGACCACCTCGACCTCGACGCCCTCGTCCTCCAGCACCCGGGCCACCGCCTGCGCCCCGGCCGCCCCCGGGTTGTCGGGGTCCAGGGGCTCGCTGGTGCGGGCTCCGCCGCCCGCCCACGCCGCTGCCGCGATCGCCAGCAGGAGGGCGCCGAGGATGAGGAGCGTGGCCCGGTGCCGGCTCCACAGACCGGTGGCGCTCACCGCAGCGACCGGAGGTCGTCGTCGAGCGCCAGCATGGTGACGGCCTGCTCGCGGGTGGCCGGCCGGTCGCCGTAGAGCACCTCCTCGAAGAGCGTGGCGGCCCGCTCGAAGCGGCCGCCCAGGTCAGGGAAGGCGCCGTCGAGCAGCACCGCCAGCTCGTGGGCGGTGGCCCCCGGTGCGTCGTCCAGTCGCCCGCGCTCGACCTGCCCCAGGGCCAGGGCGCGGTAGCCGTCGACCAGGGCCTCCGCGTGCCGGCCCGCGGCGAGCGCTGCCTCCGCCCGTGCGCGCAGCTCCGCGGCGGTGACCGACTCCTCGCTGAGCACCGGTCGGGAACCGTCCCGCTCGCGAGCGGTGCGCCGGACCCGCGAGAGCAGGACGGCGAGCCCACCGAGGAGCAGCAGCGCGACCAGCATGGCCGCGAGGGTCTGCAGGGGAGGGGCGTCGTGGGCGGTCTCGATGCCGCGGTCGACCTGGCGTTGGAGCCAGGTGATGAGGCGCTGGACCAGGTTCTCCTCGTTGTACTCCGGCTTCAGCAGCTCACGCCGCAGCCGCGACCTGGCCTCGTCGGGCGCAGGGTCCAGGGGTGGGTCGGCGAGCAGGCGCTGCGCCGCGAGCGACCTCACACCCGGGTCAGCCCCGCCCGTGTCATCAGCTCGACGTCGTAGGCCTCCTTGCGCATCCGCTGGTCGAGGTACTGCAGCGAGGCCACTGCGGCGGTGAAGGGGGCCACGAAGGCCGAGGAGATGACCGAGCTGATCGCTTGCACGAGCACCAGCCCGAGCGCGGCGTACTCCGGGACGGCGGCGATCACCAGGTTGCCGACCAGGCTGACCGGGAACGCGAGCATGTAGCCCGCGACCGAGGCCACCACGTAGGTGAGCAGGGCGATGCCGAAGGTCTTCCAGAAGGCCTTGCGGGTGAGGTCGAAGCCACGCCCGATCGCGCCCAGCACCCCGACCTGCTCGAGCATGAGCGCAGGCGCCGGCAGGTAGTAGAACCGCACCCAGAACCAGCTCATCAGCGCCAGGAAGAGCGGGACGGTGCCGAGGAAGAACAGCACGAGCGGCACGACCTCCTCCACGGCGAGCACGACGAGCACGCAGACCACGACGTACGCCGCGAGCAGCAGCGCGCCGAGCAGGTTGATGAGGACCGTGAGGCCGAGCAGCCGCCACCGCTTGCCCCGGGTCGCGGCCCAGGCCTCACCGAGCGAGAGCCGCCGTCCGAGTGCTGCTGCGTGGGCGACGTGGGCGACCATGCCGGTGACGAAGATCAGGCCGACCTGCATGAGGACCAGGCCAAGCAGCAGCGACCCCAGCGCGCCCAGGACCCCCATGAGCTCCTGGGTCCCTGCGCCGGGGTCGACCTCCCCGCTGACGTCCAGCGCGGTCCCGAGGGTGAAGGTCAGTACGGCGGTGACCAGCACAGGGACCAGCATCGCCACGGCGGCGACCAGTACGGCCGAACCGACCGTCGCCTTCGGGTTGAACCGGATGATCCGGAACGCCGCGTCGTAGATGTCACCCAGACCCAACGGGCGCAGGGGCATGGCGCCCGGCTTGTGCGCGGCGCCCAGCATGCCCGGTGGTGGAGCCGGAGCAGGCGGGGCCGGTGCCCACCCGGGAACCGACGGGGGCGGGTCGGTGGGCGGCGGCGCCCCTGGTGGGGGGTACGGACGACGGGTCCGGCATGACGCCTCGGGCTCAGCGCAGCGAGTAGGTCGCCAGCGACACGCCGACGTAGTGGGCGGCGAACGCCACGACGGTGAAGGAGTGGAACACCTCGTGGAAGCCGAACCACGCGGGCGAGGGGTCGGGACGCCTGAAGCCGTAGACCACGCCCCCGATGGTGTAGAGCAACCCTCCGGCGCAGATGAGCACGAACGTCGTGACGCCGACACCCATACCGAGCTCGAGCGCGCCACGGTAGAAGCCGGGGATGAAGAAGACCGCCACCCAGCCCATCGCGATGTAGAGCGGGGTGTAGAGCCACCGGGGGGCGTCGGTCCACAGGATCCGGAACGCCATGCCGAGCACCGCCCCGCCCCACGCCACCGACAACATGACGACGCGCTCGGTGCCCTCGAGCAGGATCAGTGCGAAGGGGGTGTAGGAGCCGGCGATGAGCACGAAGACGTTGGCGTGGTCGAAGCGCCGCAGGACGCTCCACACCCGCGGCGACCAGGTCCCGGTGTGGTAGATCGCCGAGACCCCGAACAACAGCAGCGCGCTCGTGGCGAACAGGGCCGACCCGATCCGCGTGGTGGCGGTCGGGGAGAGGCAGACCAAGACGATGCCGGCAGCGAGAGCCAACGGCGTGGTGGCGAGGTGGAGCCAGCCGCGGAGCTTCGGCTTGACCTCGGCCACCTTGTCGTGGAGCGCCTCACCCAGGGCCTCGAGGTGCTCGCGGCCCCCCCGCGCGATGTCGTTCACACGTCCGAATCTACCGGCCACCCGGATGCTCCGGATCGGGACGTGGGAAGCGCCTGTGGGGGCTTCAGTGCCACTACCCTCGGAGCGTGGCGGACTGGAAGCGCGGGGCGCGGCGGGTGCTCTACCCGCTCTACGAGTCCCGGATGCTGCGGCGGATGCCGGACAACGTGCCCCAGCACGTCGGGGTGATGCTCGACGGCAACCGACGATGGGCCCGCGCGGTCGGTCGCGACACCTCCCACGGCCACCGGGCCGGTGCCGCCAACATCGAGCCGCTCCTGGGCTGGTGCGACGAGGTCGGCATCGAGGTCGTCACCTTGTGGCTGCTCTCCACCGACAACCTCAACCGGCCCGAGCACGAGCTCGCCCCGCTGCTCGAGATCATCGTCGAGGCGGTGACCAGCCTGGCCGACCAGCGGCGTTGGCGGCTCAACCCGGTGGGCGCCCTGGACCTGCTGCCCGGCGACGCCGCAGAACGGCTCAAAGCGGCGGCGGAGGCCACGTGCGACGTCGACGGGATGCTCGTCAACGTCGCGGTGCCCTACGGCGGCCGGCGGGAGATCACCGACGCAGTGCGCTCCCTGCTCCACGAGGAGGCCGCCAAGGGGACCTCGCTCGAGGAGCTGGCCAGCGTCCTCGACGTCGAGCACATCGCCGACCACCTCTACACCAAGGGCCAGCCGGACCCGGACCTGGTGATTCGCACCAGCGGCGAGCAGCGCCTGGGCGGCTTCCTGCTCTGGCAGAGCGCGCGGTCGGAGTTCTACTTCTGCGAGGCCTACTGGCCCGACTTCCGACGCGTCGACTTCCTCCGGGCGATCCGCGCCTACGCCCTGCGCGAGCGCCGCTTCGGCTCCTGAGGGCGACCTCCCCAGCAGTCACCGTCCCTTCACCCCGCGTTCGGGCGTGTCTGCCCGGATGCGGTCCGAGGGCGGCGTACGTTCGAAGACAAGTGGCGAGTGGGGAAGCTCGCCGACGACCAGGGCCGGCGAGGCGTTGGCACCCCTCGACCTCGGCGGTCCGCGAAGGGTGTCACGTGCCGGTCAAGGCCCCGCAGACAGCGTCCCTCACGTCCACGAAGAAGCATCCGAACCGCACCTACGTCCTGGACACGAGCGTCCTGCTCGCCGATCCGGGGGCACTGCGGCGCTTCGAGGAGCACGAGGTCGTGCTGCCGGTCGTCGTCATCACCGAGCTCGAGGGCAAGCGCAACCACCCCGAGCTCGGCTACTTCGCACGCGCCTCCTTGCGGATGCTCGACGAGCTGCGGGTGAGCTTCGGGCGGCTCGACGAGCCGGTGCCCGTCGGCGAGCTCGGCGGGACCGTGCGGGTCGAGCTCAACCACACCGACCCGGCGTCCCTGCCCTCGGGCTTCCGCCTCGGGGACAACGACACCCGCATCCTCGCCGTGGCCCGCAACCTCGCTGACGAGGGCTACGACGTCACCTTGGTCTCCAAGGACCTCCCGCTGCGGATCAAGGCCTCGGCGGTCGGGCTGGACGCCCAGGAGTACCGCGGCGAGACCATCAACGACTCCGACACCGGCTACTCCGGCATGGCCGAGCTCGAGGTGGCGGCGGCCGACCTCGACGAGCTCTACGACGACGGGGTGCTCGACCTCGCGGTCGCCCGCGACCTGCCCTGCCACCAGGGCCTGGTGCTGCTCTCCGAGCGCGGCACCGCGCTGGGCCGGGTCGGGCCGGACAAGCAGGTGCACCTGGTGCGGGGTGACCGGGAGGCCTTCGGCATCCACGGTCGCTCGGCCGAGCAGCGGATCGCGCTGGAGATGCTGCTCGACCCCGAGGTCGGGATCGTCTCCCTCGGCGGCCGCGCCGGCACCGGCAAGTCGGCCATGGCGCTGTGCGCCGGGCTGGAGGCGGTGATGGAGCGACGTCAGCACAAGAAGGTCGTCGTGTTCCGCCCGCTGTTCGCCGTCGGCGGCCAGGAGCTCGGCTACCTCCCGGGTTCGGAGTCGGAGAAGATGTCGCCCTGGGCGCAGGCGGTCTTCGACACCCTCGGCGCGATCACCTCCCGCGAGGTGGTCGAGGAGGTCCTCGACCGCGGCATGCTCGAGGTGCTGCCGCTCACCCACATCCGGGGCCGCTCGCTGCACGACTCCTTCGTCGTCGTCGACGAGGCGCAGTCGCTCGAGCGCAACGTCCTGCTGACGGTGCTGTCGCGGATCGGCGCGAACTCCAAGGTCGTGCTCACCCACGACGTCGCTCAGCGCGACAACCTGCGGGTGGGACGGCACGACGGGGTGGTCGCGGTGGTGGAGAAGCTCAAGGGGCATCCCCTGTTCGCCCACGTCACCCTGACCCGCTCCGAGCGCTCGCCGATCGCCGCCCTGGTCACCGAGATGTTGGAGAACGTGACGCTGTAGGCACTCTCCCCTTAAGGTGTCCGGGACCTGCTGGCCCGCCACCGTCTGGAACCTGTGTCGAAGCACGCTGCGCCGAAGCACCGCGCCCCACGCCCTCCCGCTCTCGCGACCCCACGCCGAGCCCTGCACCGCGTCGTCGTGCTCTCCTCGGTCGCCGTCGCGGCCACGGGGGCGCCGTGGCGACCGGCGTCGCGGGCGAGCCGCCGCCGGCATCACCCGGGAGCGGTCTGGCCGCCCAGGTGAGCGGGGCCCTCGACGACCCGGCCCACGACTCGACCGCCGACCGCGGCGCCGCTACCTCGCGCTCGGACCGCCGCGAGCCGGCCGACCCGCTCAAGACCGCGGCGCTCACCACCGAGGCTCGGGCGATCATCCGCAAGGAGGACCTCGCCGACGGTGACCCACGCGAGATCGCCAGGGTGCTGCTGCCGGAGTTCGGCTTCTCCGCCGACCAGTTCGACTGCCTCGACGCGCTCTACGTCAGCGAGAGCGACTGGCGCGTCGACGCCGACAACCCGACGTCGACGGCCTACGGCATCCCCCAGGCCCTGATGAGCGCCCACGTGCTCCCCGCCGACTACATGACCTCGGCGGTCTCCCAGATCAGGTGGGGGCTCGGCTACATCCGCGACGTCTACGGCTCACCATGCAGCGCCTGGGCGTTCAAGCAGGGCCACAACTGGTACTAGGCCGGCCGCGGCTCCCGCGCCACCACGAGGTACCGCTCGTCGCTGATCGGCCCACCCCACAGCACGGGGTCGTCGAGGCGCTCGAGCTGCACCTGCGCCAGGTGCTCGCGGACCAGACGGTCCGTCTCCTCGGCGGCCAGACCGCCGCCGGTGTGCCAGCGGCCCTCGACGAGGAGCAGGCTCCCGCCCGGTCGCAGCAGCCGCACCCAGCGACCCAGCACGGCGGGCGGCTCGGGCAGCGCCCACAGGACGTGACGGCACAGCACCACGTCGACCGAGCCGGCGTCGTACGGCGGGTCTGCGGCGTCGCCCACGACCACCTCCACCTCGTGGGCGGAGGTCTTGACGCGGGCCGCCGCGACCATCGCAGGCGAGCTGTCGACCCCACGCACCCGGTGCCCGCCCTCGGCGAGGAGGAGGGAGAGGGTGCCGGTACCGCAGCCGAGGTCGACCACGTCGCTGGGCGCTGCGGGCAGGTGGCGTCGTAGCAAGGCACGCCACGCCTCCCGGGTCGCAGGATCACGCAAGCCGTGGTCGGGCTCGTCGTCGAACGTGGCGGCCTGGGCGTCCCAGTCGTTCTCGTCGCGGCTCACGTCGGGGAGACGCCAGGCTCTCGGAGAGCCAGCACCCGAACAACCGGGTAGCCGGTCAGGAGGCCGAGCACGATGCCGATCTGCATGAGGAACCAGAAGCTCCCCTCGGAGGCCGGGGGCATGTACTCGTTGAAGTGGAGCAGCAGCATCCAACCCCCCATGCCGACGTCGAAAGCAAGCACCGTCACCGCCGCGACCGCCAGGGTCGTGGCCATGGGGAGGGGACGGTCAGCGCTCCGGGTGGAGATGCGGGCATGGACGGAGAGCAGTGCGATGGCGAGCACGCCGATCACGATGATCATCACCCACAGGTCGATGCCGGCGATCGTGATCCCGGAGGCGACGACCAGCGGAACGCCGACGAGGTGGGCGATCGCCGAGGCGCTGCCTCCGGGGAGGCCCGCGACGGCCGTCGTCTCACCGTCTTCACTCGTCGTCCGATCGACCGAGGAGCCGCCGTGGCGACGGTGGAGCATCACGGCCAGGGGGCCGAGGTAGAGAGCCGAGGTGATCCAGACGACCTCGTGTGCCACCGATCCACTTCGGCGGCCCCGGCCGTAGGTGTCGTAGGCGATGACGGCGGCCGCGAGCAGCGACACGGTGATGAAGGCCCAGGCGACCGGCGTCAGCCAGTCCGGGACGCGGTTCTGCATGTCCATGTCAGCTATGTCCTCGATCGGTCGGCAGCGGCGTTCTGGGCCCGGCTCACGGTCGCGTCATCCGCTCCACGTCGAGGGCCTCGTCGAGCTGCTCCTCGGTGAGCTCCCCGCGCTCGACGAAGCCGAGGTCGAGCACGGCCTCCCGGATGGTCATGCCTTCTGCCAGGGCGTGCTTGGCGATCGTGGCTGCGTTCTCGTAGCCGATGTGCTTGTTCAGCGGCGTCACGACCGAGGGCGAGGACTCGGCGTAGGTGCGCATCCGCTCGGCATCGGCGGTGATCCCGCCGACACAGCGCTCGGCGAGGAGCCGGCTGCAGGCCGCGAGCAGACGGATGGACTCCAGGACGTTGCGGGCGATGACGGGCATGGCCACGTTGAGCTCGAAGCTGCCGCTCGATCCGGCCACGGTGACCGCGGCGTCGTTGCCGACGACCTGGGCACACACCATCAGGGTCGCCTCGGGCAGCACCGGGTTGACCTTGCCCGGCATGATGCTCGACCCCGGCTGCAGGTCGGGCAGGTGGATCTCGGCCAGGCCCGTGGTGGGGCCCGAGGACATCCAGCGCAGGTCGTTGCAGATCTTGGTGAGGCCGACGGCGATCGTGCGCAGGGCGCCGCTCAGCTCGACGAGGGAGTCACGAGTGCCCTGGGCCTCGAAGTGGTCGCGGGCCTCGGTGAAGGGCTGCCCGGTGGCCTCCGCCCAGCACCTCGATGACGCGGGCGGCGAAGCCGGGCGGCGTGTTGATCCCCGTGCCGACGGCGGTCCCACCGAGCGGCAGCTCGCGGACGCGGGGGAGCACGGACTCCAGCCGCTCGCGGGCGTAGGACGCGGTGGCGGCGTAGGCCCCGAACTCCTGGCCGAGCATGACCGGAGTCGCGTCCATGAGGTGGGTGCGTCCTGACTTGACCAGGTCGGCGAACTCCTCGGCCTTGGCGGCCAGTGATCCGCGCAGCTGGTCGAGCGCGGGCATCAGGTCCTCCACCACCGCCAGCGCCGTGGCGACGTGGATGGCGGTCGGGAACGTGTCGTTGCTCGACTGGCTGGCGTTGACGTGGTCGTTGGGGTGGACCTCGACACCGGCCCGGGCGGCGAGCGAGGCGATCACCTCGTTGGCGTTCATGTTCGAGCTCGTGCCCGACCCGGTCTGGAAGACATCGATGGGGAACGCGTCGTCGTGGTCGCCGGCCGCGACCTCGCGAGCCGCCGCCGCGATGGCGTCGGCCTGCTCGGAGGTGAGCACCTCGAGCTCGCCGTTGACCACTGCGGCGGCTGCCTTGACGTGTCCGAGCGCGTGGACCAGGCGCGCTTCCAGCGGCGTCCCGCTGATGGGGAAGTTCTCCACCGCCCGTTGGGTCTGCGCCCGCCACAGGGCGTCGCGAGGCACCTGGACCTCGCCCATGGAGTCGTGCTCGGTGCGGTAGTCGCTCATGACCTGCACGCTAGCTGTTGACTCATTGGTATCCAATCGGTTACCAATAGTCTCTGTGGACGTGTTCGCAGCCCTCGCCGACCCGGTGCGGCGCGACCTCGTCCACCGGCTCGCGGCCGGTCCGGCCCGCGTCGTCGACCTCGCCGCCGACCACCCGATCAGCCGGCCCGCGGTGAGCAAGCACCTGCGCCTGCTGACCGCCGCCGGCCTGACGTCCGCCGAGGACCGCGGTCGCGAGCGGCACTACCGCCTCGAGCCGGCCGGCCTGGCTCCGGTCCACGACCTGTTGGGTGCCCTGGGCACGCCGCCGGTCGCCGAGTCGGCGCTCGACGCCCTGGACCTCGAGGTGCGCCGCACGGTCCGCGAGCGCCCGCCGCAGCTCCCCGCCGCAGAGGACACCGCATGACGCCACCCGCCCACCGGCACCCGCGCAGAGCGCGGCGGGACGTCGTACGTCGTCTTCGACGCGCGCCTTCCGTGCCCCCATCGACGACGTGTGGGCCGCGGTGACCGAACCGGCTCGCCTCGAGCGGTGGATCGGCACCTGGACCGGCGACCCGGCCAGCGGCCAGGTCGCCTTCCGGATGACGGCCGAGGGCGAGGACGTCCCCGAGGAGGTGCACCGCATCGTCGTGTGCGAACCGCCGCGCCGCCTGGTCACGACCTCGCAGACCCAGGGCCAGGTCTGGCAGCTCGAGCTCGACCTCGCCGAGGACGCCGGCGTCACGACCCTCACCTTCGCGCAGGTCATGTCCGACCCGGCGATGGCCGAGAGCGTCGGACCGGGCTGGGACTACTACCTCGACCGGCTCGTCGCTGCAGAGACCGGCAGCGAGGTGGCCGCCGTGGTGTGGGACGACTACTACCCGGCCCAGGCCGAGCACTACCGGGCGGAGTTCAGCTGACCAGGTGGTCGCGCACCAGCGTCGCCACGGCTCGCATGCCCGCTGCGTTGGGGTGGTAGGGAAGGGGTACGCCGGGGCGGGGGACCGTCAGCCCCACCGTCCACGGCACGCTCCGACCAGGCGTGGTGGTCGCGGCTGGCCTCAGCCACCCCCACGACCTCGCAACCGGTCTCGGCCGCCGCGCGGCCGGTCAGCTCCACCAGCGGTCGGCCAGGTGTCGGGCCAGGTCGGCGTGCTTGGTCTTCAGCGGCCACGACGCGGTCCCCGCGGGCGGCAAGAGCGTGAGGTACTCGACGAAGAGGATCCGCGCGTGCGGCGCGCGCTCGCGCAGCGTGCGCCCCACCTCGCACAGGGAGTCCGTGAGCGCGGTGAGGGCCGCCTCGCGCTCGTGGGCGTCCAGGACCGCCCGCATCCGCCCGCCCACGAGGGGCAGCAGCCGCAGGGCGCCGGGCAGGGTGGCGACGTACATCCCGGGCACGTAGGCGATGTCGTTGCCGCCGATGGTGACGGTGACGAGGTCCTCGGTGCCGTCGAGCGCCGAGACCTGGGGCGGCGCGCCGTTCTGCGCGGTGTGCAGCACGTGGGCGGTCGTGGCGCCGGAGTAGGTCACGTCGACCAGGTCGAGGTGGAGGTCGGCGGCCAGGAGGTGCGGATAGTTGCGCGCCGAGCGCATCGCTGCGCGCGGGCTGCCGGGCGCGCGCGGGGGGATGCCCGGCCCGGCCGCCATCGAGCTGCCGAGCGCGACGTACCTCTTCACGGGGCGTCCCTCACCGGGCGGAGGCTACTCGTGCCACGTAGAGCCAGTAGTGCTCGTCTCGCCCCTGGAGCAACACCTCGCGGGCGCTGGACCTCGAGCCGGTCGAAGCCGGCCTCGAGGGTGGCGGCGAGCTCGGGTGACTGCTCGGCCGACCAGACGACCAGGGCACCTCCGGGTCGCAGCACCGCTCGGACGGTCGCCAGGAACTCCGCGCGGTAGAGCTCGGCGTTCCCCTCGTGCACGAGCTGGTCGGGTCCGTTGTCGACATCGATGAGCACCAGGTCGTACGACGCCGGCGCGGCCTCGTGCATCGCGACGGCCAGGTCGGCGACGACGACCGTGACCCGCTCGTCGGCGAGCAGGGCCGGGCCGTGGGGGACGGTCCCGTCCCGCATCCACCCGACCAGCGCCGGCTCGATCTCGACGACCGCGCACCGCTCGACCCGGCTGTCGGCCAGCACCTCGTGCATCGTGAAGCCCAGCCCCAGCCCGCCGACGACCACCGACCGCGGGTCCTCGACCAGCTCGAGCGCAGCGCTCGCTAGCGCGCGCTCGGTGCTCACCTCGACGGTGTCCATCACGAAGACGCCGTTGGCGCGCAGCTCCAGCGACATCGGCCCGCCGTCAGCGGGTCGACGCTCGCGCAGCACCAGTTCGCCCCGCTCGGTCTCCGCTCGGGCGATCTCGACGTGGTCCACCGTGCCTCCGCTCCCTGCGAGACTCCGCGGCCCCCGCGCTTCGGGGCCTCAGTCGAAGAGCTCGCTCAGCCAGCTCTCCTTGCGCTTCTTGTAGTACGGCTGCTGGTACCCCTGTGGGGGGCTGTTGTGCCGTGGCTGTTCGTAGTGCTGCTGCGGGGGTGGGGGCTGCTGGGCCTGCTGGGGGGCCGGGCCCGGCTGGGAGAGGGACCTCTCGATGATCTTGTCCAGCTCGCCGCGGTCGAGCCATACCCCACGACACTGGGGGCAGTAGTCGATCTCGATCCCGCTGCGTTCGCTCATCGTCAGCGTCGTTCCGTCGGTGGGGCACTGCATGGGGCCGCTCCTCGTCGTTCGGTTGCCGCGGGTCGCTGTCAGCATGGCCGATGCGTCCGAACGGCAGCGGCCGGGCCCGGGATGGGCGGCTCAGGTCGAGCGGACCCGGATCCCGCTGAGGGGCACGGTGACCGACCCGGCCGGGTCGGTGAAGAAGTCGTTGCCCTTGTCGTCGACGACGATGAAGGCCGGGAAGTCCTCGACCTCGATCCGCCAGACCGCCTCCATGCCGAGCTCCTCGTACTCCAGCACCGAGACCGAGGTGATGCAGTCCTGGGCCAGGCGCGCGGCCGGCCCGCCGATCGAGCCGAGGTAGAAGCCGCCGTGCGCGGCGCAGGCCCGGGTCACCTGCGCGGACCGGTTGCCCTTGGCCAGCATGACCTTGGACCCGCCGGCGGCCTGGAACTGCTCGACGTAGGAGTCCATCCGCCCCGCGGTGGTGGGCCCGAAGGACCCCGACGCCATGCCCTCGGGCGTCTTGGCGGGTCCGGCGTAGTAGACCGCGTGGTCGCGCAGGTAGGCCGGCATCTCCTCGCCGGCGTCGAGTCGTTCCTTGATCTTGGCGTGCGCGATGTCGCGAGCCACGACCAGCGGCCCCGACAGGGACAGGCGGGTCCTGACCGGGTGGCGAGAGAGCTCGGCGAGGATCTCCGGCATCGGCCGGTTCAGGTCGATCCGGACCACTTCACCCCCGGCGATCTCCTCGGCGATGGCGGCGTCCGGCAGGTAGTGCGCCGGGTCGGTCTCCAGCTGCTCGAGGAACACGCCCTCGGCGGTGATCTTGCCCAGCGCCTGCCGGTCCGCCGAGCACGAGACGGCGAGCGCGACCGGGCAGGAGGCGCCGTGCCGCGGCAGCCGGACGACCCGCACGTCGTGGCAGAAGTACTTGCCCCCGAACTGCGCGCCGATCCCGAAGGACTGGGTCAGCTCGAAGACCTGCTGCTCGAGCTCGAGGTCGCGGAAGCCGTGACCGGCCAGGGACCCGGTGGTGGGCAGGCCGTCGAGGTAGTGCGCGGAGGCGAGCTTCGCGGTCTTGAGGGCGTACTCCGCCGACGTACCCCCGATCACCACCGCGAGGTGGTACGGCGGACAGGCGGCGGTGCCCAGCGAGCGGATCTTCTCGTCCAAGAAGGCCAGCATCCGCTCGGGGTTGAGCACGGCCTTGGTCTCCTGGAAGAGGAAGGACTTGTTGGCCGAACCTCCGCCCTTGGCCATGAACAGGAGCTTGTAGGCGGGATCGCCCGTGCCGGGGGTCGAGTAGAGCTCCACTTGCGCGGGCAGGTTGGTCCCGGTGTTCTTCTCCTCGTAGGTCGTCAGTGGCGCCAGCTGGGAGTAGCGCAGGTTGAGGCGGGTGTAGGCGTCGTGGACGCCCTGCGAGATGGCCGCGGCGTCGTCGGCGCCGGTCAGCACCCTCTCGGACTTCTTGCCCATGACGATGGCCGTGCCCGTGTCCTGGCACATCGGGAGGACGCCACCGGCCGAGATGTTGACGTTCTTCAGCAGGTCGAGGGCGACGAACCGGTCGTTGCCCGAGGACTCCGGGTCCTCGATGATCCGGCGCAGCTGCGCGAGGTGACCGGGTCGCAGGAAGTGGGCGATGTCGTGCATCGCCTCAGCCGTCAGCAACCGCAGAGCCTCGGGGGCCACCCGCAGGAAGGTCCGTCCGTCCGCCTCGAAGGTCGAGACGCCCTCGGTCGTCACGAGCCGGTACGGCGTCTCGTCCGGCCCGGTCGGCAGCAGGTCGGAGTAGCGGAACTCTGGGACGGAGGAGGCGGTGCTCACGGCGCCCGAGCCTAGGGTGCGCGTCAGGCCGGGCGGGAGGGAGCCGCCGTCGAGCTGCGGAGCACGAGCGTGGATCCGACGACGACCGAGGTCCGCGGCAGCTCCTCGCCGCGGATGAGCGCGAGCGCCATGTCGCCGGCCGTCTCCGCCTGTTCGCGGACCGACTGGTCGACGGTGCTGATCCCGAACAGCTCGGCGGTGGGGTGCCCGTCCACGCCGATCAGCGACAGGTCGCACGGCACCTCGAGCCCGCGTTCGAGCAGGGTGCGCAGCGCGCTGACCGCCAGCTCGTCGGAGTAGCAGAAGACCGCCGTCGGCGGCTCCGGGTGGTCGAGCAGCCGGCCCATCGCGTCGGCCCCGGCGCGTACCCCGGCCGGTGCCGTGACGACGTAGTCGGCCCGGTCGGGAACGCCGTGAGCAGCCAGGGTGTCGTGGAAGCCCCGCGTGCGCAGGGCGTCGGAGGACCCGGTGGTGCCCTCGACGTCGTCGGTGCGGATCATCGCGATCCGGGTGTGCCCGAGCTCGATCAGGTGCTCGACCGCCCGGACGGCGACGGCGTGGTCGTCGACCTCGACGTGGGGGTGGTCGCGGAGCCGACCTCCGGCGACGACGACCTGGACGCCGAGCAGGTCCAGTCGCTCCTCCTCCTCCGGCAGGAGGGGGAGCGCGATCAGCACGACCGCGTCGACCTTGCGCCGGGCGGGCAGCTGGTGGAAGAAGCGGCGGCGCTCCTCGGGCCCGTCGACCTGGTAGACGAGGACGTCGAGGTCGGCGCGGCGCAGGGCCGACTCGATGCCGGCCAGCATCGACCCGTAGAACCAGCTGTCGATCTTGGGCACGACCACGGCGACGCGACCGGTGTCGCGGCGCGAGAGCCGGGAGGCCTCGGGTGAGACGACATAGGCGAGCTCCTCGGCGACGCCGTGCACCCGCTCCCGCGTCGCCTCACTCACGCCGGGCAGACCGCGCAGGGCCCGGGACACGGTGGCGATCGAGACCCCCGCGCGCCGGGCCACGTCGGCCATGTTGACGTGCGCCGGGTTCGCGGGGTGCTCGCTCACGAGCCACGTCCTAGTTTGGGTCCATGGACCGCCTCCTGGACCCCTGCCGCCTCGCCCTCGGTGTCGCCACGGCGTCGTACCAGATCGAGGGATCGGCCACGGCCGACGGTCGCGGGCCGTCGATCTGGGACACCTTCACCGGGCGCCCGGGCGCTGTCGTCGACGGGAGCGACGGCGCCGACGCGTGCGACTCCTACCGCCGCGTGGAGGACGACGTCGAGCTGGTCGCGGGCCTCGGCGTCGAGTGGTACCGCTTCTCGGTCGCCTGGCCGCGGGTCCAACCCGAGGGTCGTGGCCGGGTCAACGCGGCCGGGCTCGACTACTACGACCGGCTCGTCGACGGGCTGCTCGCTCGAGGGGTCAAGCCGACCGGCACCTTCTACCACTGGGACCTGCCGCAGCCTCTCGAGGACGCCGGGGGCTGGCCGGTCCGCGCGACCGCCGAGGCCTTCGTCGACTACGCCTCGGCCGTGCACGAGCGGCTGGGTGACCGCGTGCAGCTGTGGGCGACCCACAACGAGCCGTGGTGTGCGGCCTACCTCGGCTACGCCGCAGGCGTGCACGCGCCGGGACGCCGCGAGCCCGAGGCCGCGCACCGGGCGGCGTTCCACCTGATGCTCGCCCACGGCTGGGCAGCCGCGGCGCTGCCGGACACGGCCGAGGTGGGCATCGTCCTCAACCTCGTGCCGGTGTGGCCGGAGTCCGAGGAGGTCTCCGAGGTCGCTGACGGGCTCGACGCGTTGCGCAACCGGGTCTGGCTGGGGCCGCTGACCGACGGGGCCTACGACGACCGCCTGCTCGCGCTCGCCCCCGAGCTCGGGTCCGAGGACCTCGTGCGGGCGGGCGACCTCGCCTCCGTGCGCGGCTCTGCCGCGTGGCTGGGCGTCAACTACTACACCCCGGTCCGCCCGGACCGCGCCGCCGCTGGTGGGCGAAGCGCCGCGCCGCATCCCGAGCAGGACGCCTACCCGGGCATCGAGGGTCTCGACCTCGTCGTGCGTGAGCCGCGCACCGACATCGGGTGGGAGGTGGACCCGCGCGGCCTCGAGGACGTGCTGCGCACGACGTACGACCGGACGGGGTTGCCGCTGGTCGTGACCGAGAACGGAGCGGCGTACGCCGATGAGCGGCTCCGCGACGGCGTGGTCGACGACCAGGACCGGATCGCCTACATCGGTGACCACCTGGCCGCCGCCGAGCGCGCCCGGGAGTCCGGGGTCGACGTGCGCGGCTACTTCGTGTGGACGCTGCTCGACAACTTCGAGTGGGCGCAGGGCTACACCAAGACCTTCGGGCTGGTCCACGTCGACCGGTCGACCCCGGCCCTGACCCGCACGCCCAAGGCGTCCTACGAGTGGTACCGGGAGGTCGCGGCGCAGCGCGCCGCGACCTCCTAGGTCCCAGGTCACGGACTAGCCCTTCACACTTCCCGCCAGGAGCCCCCGCACGAAGTAGCGCTGCAGGGCGAGGAACACGATGAGCGGCACGATCAGGGAGACGAACGCGCCGGCGGAGAGCAGGTACCAGTCCTGCCCGCGCTCCCCCGCGAGGGCGGCCAGCCGCACGGTCAGGGGCGAGACCTGCAGGTTGCCTCCGCCGAAGACGAGGGCGACGAGCAGGTCGTTCCAGACCCAGAGGAACTGGAAGATGCCGAACGCCGCGATCGCCGGCGCCATGAGGGGCAGCATGATGCGTCGGAAGATCTGGACGTGGCCGGCGCCGTCGACGCGTGCGGACTCGATCAGCTCGCCCGGGATCTCCCGCATGAAGTTGTGCAGCAGGAAGATCGCCAGGGGCAGGGCGAAGATCGTGTGGCTGAGCCAGATCGTGTAGAAGCCGCCCCCCGGTGCGTCGCCACCGGCCAGCGGGATGAGCTGGAACGGCGGGTCCACGTAGAGGCGCAACAGCGGGATCATCGTCACCTGGATGGGGACGATCTGCATCGCGAAGACCGCGACGAACAGGGTGCTGCGTCCCTTGAACGGCATCCACGCGAACGCGTAGGCCGCCATCGTCGCCAGGCTGATCGGGATCAGGACCGACGGGATCGTGATGACGACCGAGTTGATGAGGTAGGTGCTCAACTGCGTCGAGGAGCCGTTGAGCACCTGGTCGTAGTTGTTGAGGGTCAGGTCGGGGTTGGTGACGACGTTCCACCAGCCGTCGGAGTCGATGTCGGCCTCGGTGCGGAACGAGGTCATCAACAACCCGAAGGTGGGGATGGTCCACAGCGCGGCGATCACGATCGCCGCCAGCGAGGCCCAACGGTTGGTGAGGCCCTGCTGGGCCGCGTCGGAGGCCGACTTACGGGGCGCCCGGACGGTGACGTTGGCGTCCGGTGCCGGGGGGGTCGTCGTCGTCACTACCTGGCCTCCAAGCTGCGCATCTGGCGGATGTTGTAGATGACGATCGGCATCACGAGGACGAAGATCAGCGTCGCCAACGCGGCGCCGAGTCCCTGGTTGAAGGCTCGGAAGCTCTGGAAGTAGAACTCGTTGGCCAGCACGCTGGTGCCGAAGTTGCCGCCGGTGCTCGTGCGGACGATGTCGAAGACCTTCAACGTCGTGATGCTGATGGTGGTGAGCACCACGACGAGGGAGGGGCGGATGCTCGGCACGGTGATGTGGCGGAACAGCTGCATCCCACCCACGCCGTCGAGGCGCGCGGCCTCGATGATGTCGTCGGGGATCGCCTTGATGGCGGCCGACAGGATCGTCATGGCGAAGCCGGCCTGGACCCAGATCATGATGACGATGAGGAACAGGGTGTTCCACGGCTCGGTCTGGATGAACCGGAACGAGTCGATGCCGAGGTTGGTGAGGATCGCGTTGAGGAGCCCGATCTGCTCCTGCTCGGAGCCGCGGTAGTCGTAGACGAACTTCCAGATGATCGACGCCCCGACGAGCGAGATGGCCATCGGCATGAAGATGAGGGCCTTGGCGAACTTCTCGAAGCGGGACCGGTCGATGAGGACCGCGTAGACCAGTCCGATGATCGTCGACAGCGTCGGCACGATCAGCACCCACAGGGCGGTGTTGCGCAGGACGGTCAGCTGGTCGGAGTCGGTGAAGATGCGCTGGTAGTTGTCGAACCCGACGAACTCCGCGCCGTTGACCGCGTCGAGACCGCCCGCGCCATAGAACGACTGCACGACGGTGCGGCCGGCTGGGTAGAGCAGGCCGAGCGCGATGAGCAGCAGGGCGGGGGCCAGGAAGGCCGCCGTCTGGATGCGCTCACCGCTTCGGGAGCGCAACTGGGCGGTCAGCAGCAGGATCGCTCCCGTGACCGCGAAGAAGAGCACCACGGCGATGCCCATCGAGATGAGCTTGTCGGGAGTGTCCACCCTCGTTCCTCCTGATGTCCGAGCTGATGTCCGAGCCGGTGTCCGAGTCGGTGTCCGAGTCGGGTCGTGATCGCCAGGCCGAGGGGTGGGCCAGGCCGCCGGAGTCGGCGGCCTGGCCCGGTGAGCCCGTCAGGGCTCGGTGCCCGTCCCAGCGCAGGCGGGTCAGCTGGGCCAGGAGCCCTCGATGTTGCCGAGGACCTCCTCGGAGTCGGCGCCCTCGATCCAGTTGGTCATCTCGCTCCAGAAGCTGCCGGCACCGACCTCGCCGGGCATCTGGTCGGAGCCGTCGAAGCGGAAGACCGCCTCGGGGTCCTGGAAGGTCTCGGCGGCCAGCTGGTCGATCGGGCTGCCGAGGTTGGCGATGTCGAGGCCGGTGTTGGCGCTCACCCAACCGCCGGCCGGGGTGGCCTTGGCCTTCTCGTTGGCCCACACGTCGCTGGACAGGTAGGTCTGGAAGGCCTGGACCTCCGGCTCGTCGGAGAACGCGGCGACGAGCTCGCCACCGCCGAGCACCGGACGACCGTTGTCCTCGTTGGTCACTGGCAGGTAGAACGCGAAGACGTCGCCGTCCTCGGCCACCGTGGTGCCCTCGGGCCACTGCGCGGCGTAGAAGCTCGCCTGGCGGTGCATGGCGCACTCGCCGTCGAGGATCGGGAGACCGGCCTCCTGGAAGGCGGTCGTGGTGATCGAGCGCACGTCGCCGTGACCACCGTTGACGAAGGCGTCGTTCTTCAAGATTCCGCCGACGCGGTCGAGCGACTCGACGACACCCGGGTCGTCGAAGGGCACCTCGTGGGCGACCCACTGGTCGTAGAAGTCGGCGCCCTGGTCGCGCAGGATCGCGTCCTCGAGCCAGTCGGTCGCGACCCAGCCGGTCGCGTCACCGGACTCGATGCCGGCACACCACGGCTTCATGCCGCTCTGCCCGATCTCCTCCGAGAGGGCGATCATGTCGTCCCAGGTCTCGGGTACGGTCCAGCCCTTCTCCTCGAACATGCCCGGGTCGTACCAGACGAAGCTCTTCACGCTGGCGCCCAGAGGAGCGGCGTAGAACTCGTCGTCGACGGTTCCGTAGCCCTTCCAGGACTCGTCCCACCACTCGTCGACGTTCTCCTCGACGGTGTCGGGGGCAGCGACCACGGCGCCGGTGTTGCGGACCAGCGTCTGCAGCAGGCCGGGCTGGGGGATGTAGGCGATGTCGGGGGCGTTGCCGCCCTGGACGCGCACGGTGAGCTGGGCCTCGAACTCCGAGGATCCCTCGTAGACGACCGTGGCGCCGGTGCACTCCTCGAAGAGGTCGTAGGAGGCCTCCTGGGTCTCCTGCTCCGGCGGCAGGATGGAGGTGTAGACGTTGACCTCGCGACCGGACAGGTCGCCGAACTGCTCGAGCTCCTCGCAGCCCTCCTGGCCGGCGCCCGGAGCCTCGCCCTCTGCGACGTTGGGCTCACCGCCGCCCTCGTCCTCGGCGCAGGCGCTCAGTCCGAGTCCGCTCAGCACCAGCACGGCACTGGTTGCGATCCCGCGTCGGGTCCGCAGTGAATTCATGCGCTACTCCCTCTCGTCTGCCCGGATCGGACCTCGGGAGGCCCGATGTGTTCGTCCTCACATGTAAACGTTTGCGCTGAGGCCCGTCAAGGCTGGTCCGGCACCCGTTTACGCCTCTGCGCGCCGCTGTTAGCGTGACCGGCGTCACTTCACTTCACACGGATCGTCCGGCACGTACCTGCCGGTGAAGGGAGCAGCACCCCATGGCAACGGTGACCTTCGAGAAGGCCCAGCGGTGGTACCCAGGGGCGGACAAGCCCGCCGTACCCGGCATCGACCTCGAGATCGGCGACGGCGAGTTCATGGTCCTCGTCGGGCCCTCGGGCTGCGGCAAGTCCACCACCCTGCGCATGCTCGCCGGCCTCGAGGAGGTCAACGAGGGCAGGATCCGCATCGGTGACCGCGACATCACCCACGTCCCGCCCAAGGACCGCGACATCGCGATGGTCTTCCAGAACTACGCGCTCTACCCGCACATGACGGTCGCCGAGAACATGGCGTTCGCGCTCAAGATGGCCAAGGTCCCGACCGAGGAGCGCAGCAAGCGCGTCGAGGAGGCCGCGCGCATCCTGCGGCCTCACGGAGTACCTCGAGCGCAAGCCCAAGGCCCTCTCCGGCGGGCAGCGCCAGCGCGTGGCCATGGGTCGGGCGATCGTGCGGCAGCCGCAGGTCTTCTGCATGGACGAGCCGCTGTCGAACCTCGACGCGAAGATGCGCGTCGCGACCCGCACCGACATCGCCAAGCTCCAGTCCGACCTGGGCGTCACGACCGTCTACGTCACCCACGACCAGGTCGAGGCGATGACGATGGGCGACCGGGTCGCGGTGATGAAGGACGGCCACCTGCAGCAGGTCGACACTCCGCTCAAGCTCTACGACAAGCCGGTCAACCTGTTCGTCGCAGGCTTCATCGGCTCGCCCGCAGATGAACCTGCATCGAGGCGACCGCCGTCGACGGCCAGGCCCAGATCGGCAAGTACCTCGTGCCGGTCGACCCGACCGCGTCGCAGAAGATGGAGGGCCACATCACCGTCGGCGTCCGCCCCGAGGCCTGGCGGCTCGTCACGGCCGAGGAGGGCGGCCTCCCGGTCAAGGTCACCGTCGTCGAGGAGCTCGGCGCCGACGAGTTCGTCTATGGCACCTGCGACGTCGAGGGCGTGCCCAGCAACATCATCGTCCGGCTCAGCGGCCGCGGCATGGCGCACAAGGGCGACGTGATCCACGTGACCACCGACCCCCAGGACGTCCACGTCTTCGACACCGACACCGGCGAGCGCCTCTCCGACTGACCCTGACGCTGACCCGTCGCATACATGCGACGGGTCACCGCCGATCTTTCGCTGACCCGTCGCATACATGCGACGGGTCAGCGCGCACCGTCCACAGGTCCGCGGTGACCCGTCACTTCTAAGTGACGGGTCAGCGTCAGGCGGCGCGGGAGGCGGTACGCCGGATGGCCTCGGCGATGCTCTCGAACAGGGCCGGGGGCAGGTCGTGGCCCATGCCGTCGACCAGCACGAGCTCCGCTCCGGGGATCGCGGCCGCGGTCGCCCGCCCGCCGGAGACGTGCACCATCTTGTCGGCCAGCCCGTGCACGACCAGGGTCGGGATGCGCAGCTGCGCAGCGCGCTGCTGCGGTTGGGCTGGCTGGTGATCGCGACCATCTGGCGCATGACGCCGCGCAGGCTCACGCCGCGGTCGTAGGTCTCCTCGGCCCGCTGCCGCGTGCGTCCCTCGGGCTGCGGGTAGCCCGGTGAACCGATCAGCTTCCACATGGTCTCGCTGCCGGCGACGTACGCCTCGCTTGCTGTGCGTCCCGCGTCCCATCAGGGCCGGCAGGCAGCGAGGGGTGCTGCCAGCCGACCGTGCGCCTGCCGGTCGTCGACATGATGCTGGTCAGCGACCGCACGCGTCCGGCGCGGCGATCGCCATCGTCTGGGCGATCATGCCGCCCATCGAGATGCCGGCGACGTGCGCGGAGCCGACACCGAGGTGGTCGAGCAGGC
Source organism: uncultured Actinomycetota bacterium (assembly GCA_963767915.1). Taxonomy (GTDB): domain Bacteria; phylum Actinomycetota; class Actinomycetes; order Propionibacteriales; family Nocardioidaceae; genus Nocardioides. Next base: position 519,511 of record CAVYFR010000003.1, on the reverse strand, counting down.
CGAAGGCGTCGCCGCGCCATGTCCTCGAGCGTGTACGGCGTGCGCACGCGCCGACCGGCGAAGGCGCGCACCAGCGTGGTGCGGCCGACCCGACCCTTCGCCCGGCTCGAACGGCCGGTGTCGCGGTTGTCGAAGCGCACGACGTAGAACCCACGTTCGCGCCAGGAGCCGGCAGAACTCCTCGTCCCACCAGATCATCGGCCCGCCCAGCCCCATGACGAGCAGGATCGGGTCGTCGTCGGGGTCGCCGAAGGTCTGGTAGCAGAGCTCGATGCCGTCGGCGACGCGGCGCGAAGAGCTCCTCGGAGACGGCGATGTCGGTGCGCGGGCGCGAACGCGAGGGCATGCCTGCAGTCAAGCGCACCGGATCAAGAGGAGTCTTGTCTCGGGCGCGTTCTCGGTCCGAGCCACGGCGGCCGCGGCTAGATTGCGAGCGTGGCCGACACGACACTGGCGTCGTTCCTGCTGCCGGAGGGTTTCGCCCGTCCGGCGCTCGCGGCCGTGCTGCGCGAGGGCAGCGTCGTGACCGAGGCCGGGCGGTACGCCCTGAGCCGTCGCCACGACCGCCGCGTCCGACGGGCCACGCCGTACGCCGGCCGGCGCGCGCTCCGCACCGGTGACCCGGTGATCCTGGTCCCCGGCTTCATGGCCGGCGACGGTTCGCTCTCCTTCATGGGCCGCGCGCTGCGGGAGCGTGGTTTCCGCACCTACCGCTCCCGCATCCACGCCAACATCGGCTGCACGCTGAACGCCGCGGCCCAGCTCGAGGCCCGGCTCGAGTCGATCGCGGAGCGTCGCGGTGGGCGGGTGCAGGTCGTCGGGCACAGCCTGGGCGGGATGCTCGCGCGCGGCGTCGCCGTACGCCGTCCCGACCTGATCTCCGGCATCGTCACCATGGGCAGCCCCATGCTGGCGCCGGGAGCCCACCACCGGGCGCTCACCGCGAGCCTCGACGTGCTGATCCGCCTGAGCCGCGCCGGCGTCCCGGGGCTGATGTCGGAGGAGTGCGTGGGCGGCACCTGTGCGCGTTCGAGCTGGGACGAGTCCCGCGAGCCGGTGCCCGAGAGCGTGCGCTTCACCGCGATCTACAGCAAGCGCGACGGCATCGTCGACTGGCGGGCCTGCATCGACCCCCAGGCGTACGCCGTCGAGGTCTCCGCCTCCCACGTCGGCATGGCCGTGGACCCGCGGGTGCTCGAGCACGTGGTCCTCGCCCTGCGCGGCGAGGTCGCCGAGCAGGCGCAGCGCGTCACCGCCTGAGGAATCGCTGGGTTTCGAGACCCCAGTGCCCACGCAGGGCGGCGGCCACGGTCCTCGGGTCCGCTTTCGGCTTACTGGGTCTCGACACGCGGTTTGCGAGTTCGCGAGCTCACTCGCGCCGCTCGCTCGACCTCGTCCGGGCCACGACCTCGCGAGCTCGGTCGTGCCGGCCAGAGCTCGACCACCATCACCACGAGTCGCAAACGACGAGCAAGCTCGCCAGTTGCGACTAGTGCTCGAAATCGATGGCGGAGAAGGCGCGGAGCTTCTGCAACTTGTGCTCGCTGGTGATGGTGCGGATCGTGCCGCTGCGCGAGCGCATCACCAACGAGTGCGTGGTGGCGCCGCCGGCTCGATAGCGCACGCCGCGCAGCAGCTCGCCGTCGGTGATGCCCGTCGCGACGAAGAAGCAGTCGTCGCCGGTGACCAGCTCGTCGGTGGTGAGCACGTGGTCGGGGTCGAGGGTGAGGCCGGCGTCGACGGCCCGCTGCCGCTCCTCGTCGTCCTGGGGCCAGAGCCGACCCTGGATGGTCCCCCCGAGGCACTTCATGGCGCAGGCGGTGATGATCCCCTCCGGCGTCCCTCCGACCCCGAGCAGCAGGTCCACCCCGGTCGAGGGACGGGCGGCCATGATCGCCCCGGCCACGTCGCCGTCGGAGATGAACCTGATCATCGCCCCGGTGGCCCGGATGTCGTCGACCAGCTGGGAGTGCCGCGGCCGGTCGAGCAGGACGACGGTGACGTCCTCGGCGCGTGACCCCTTCGCCTTGGCGACCTGGTGGATGTTCTCGGCCACGGGGTAGCGGATGTCGACGACGTCGGCGGCCTCCGGACCCGTGACCAGCTTCTCCATGTAGAAGACCGCCGACGGGTCGTACATCGAGCCGCGGGGGGAGACGGCCAGCACCGAGACCGCGTTGGACATGCCCTTCGCGGTCAGCGTCGTCCCGTCGATCGGGTCGACCGCGACGTCGCACTCGGGACCCGTCCCGTCACCGACCTGCTCGCCGTTGTAGAGCATCGGGGCGTTGTCCTTCTCGCCCTCGCCGATGACCACGGTCCCGTTCATGCCGATGGTCGAGATCATCACGCGCATCGCGTTGACGGCCACCCCGTCGGCGCCGTTCTTGTCCCCTCGGCCGACCCAGCGGCCGGCGGCCATCGCGGCCGCCTCGGTCACGCGCACCAGCTCGAGAGCCAGGTTGCGGTCGGGGTTGGCGGTGGCCACGTCGAGGCCCGAGTCGTGCGGCGCGGTCATGGCGCGACCCTACCGGCTGCTCCAGTCGCCACCTGTGAGGATGGAGGGGTGAGTGAGTCGGGGACACCGGGCCGCTATGCCCGCACGACCAACGGCCTGATCGCCGCGATGGTGGTCACCGTGGTGGCGGTGGGTGCCTTCGTGCTCCTGCGCACGCTCACCGGGGACGACGACGCACTGGTGGGCGAGCCTGTCGACTACCTCGAGACGGTCCAGCAGATCCAGGACGGCGGCCTCGAGGTCGTCTACCCCGCCTCCCTGCCGGAGGGCTGGATCGCGACCAACGTGGCCTACCAGCCCGGGGAGCGGCCCGAGTGGTTCGTCGGGATGCTCACCGAGGACGACCGGTTCGTCGGTCTGCGCCAGCTCGACTCCTCGACCGAGGACCTGCTCGAGGAGTACGTCGACGCCGACGCCGAGCCGCTCGCCGCGGTCACCGTCGAGGGATCGGTCGCGTCGCGGTGGGAGGGCTTCCGTGACGAGGGTGGCGACACGGCGTACGTCGCGACGCTCGGCGAGGACCGGCTGCTGGTCTACGGCTCGGCGCCCGCCGAGGACCTCGAGCAGCTGCTGGCGCGGCTCACGACCGGTCCGCTGGGTCGCTGACCTCCAGGACCGCGTCGAGACGCTCCCGCGCGCCGTCGAGCCACTCCTGGCACACGGTCGCCAGGGCTTCGCCGCGCTCCCACAGCGCCAGTGACTCCTCGAGGGTGGTGCCGCCGGCCTCCAGCCGCCGCACGACCTCGACCAGCTCCTCCCGCGCGGCTTCGTAGCTCGGCTTCTCGCTCACTCGATCTCCTCGATGCTCGTCGTGGTGGCGTAAACGCGCCCGTCGGCGACCCGGACGCTGACGGTGGCCGCCGGGACGAGCCCGGCGACGGAGGTGAGGACGTGGCCCTCGGCGTCCTGCAGCACGGCGTAGCCCCGCTGGAGGGTCGCCAGGGGGGAGAGGGACCGGACGCGGGCCCGCCGGTGGTCGAGGTCGTCGGCGGCCCGGTCCAGCGCGTGTCCGAGGCAGCGACGCGCTCGCCCGGTCAGGGCGTCGAGCTCGGCGGTCCGGGCGTCGAGGAGGGTGCGCGGGTCGGCCAGCACCGGGCGGCTGCGCAGGGCCGTCAGGGCCGTCTGCTCGCGCTCGATCCCCGCCCCGACGGCGCTGCGCAGCCGGTGCCTGGCCGTGGCGACCACCCGCAGCTCCTCGGCGACGTCGGGCACGACCAGCTTGGCCGCATCGGTGGGGGTCGAGGCGCGAAGGTCGGCCACGAGGTCGAGCAGGGGCGTGTCCGGCTCGTGGCCGATCGCCGAGACGACGGGCGTCCGGGCGCGGAAGACCGCGCGGACCAGCCCCTCGTCGGAGAACGGCAGCAGGTCCTCGACCGAACCTCCCCCGCGGGCGATCACGATGACGTCGACGGAGCCGTCGCGGTCGAGCCGGTCGAGGGCCTCGATGACCTCGGCCGCGCTGCGCGTGCCCTGCATCGAGGCGTACGCCGTCTCGAAGGCCACCGCCGGCCAGCGGCGGCGCGCGTTCTCCACGACGTCGCGCTCGGCCGCCGAGCTCGGCGCCGTGATCAGGCCGATCCGCTGGGGGAGGAAGGGCAGCCGGCGCTTGCGCTCGGCCGCGAACAGCCCCTCCGCGGCCAGGAGCTGGCGCCGCTGCTCGAGCCGGGCTAGCAGCTCGCCGAGGCCGACCATGCGGATCTCGCGGGCCTGCAGCGAGAGGCTGCCCCGGTTGGCGTAGTAGGAGGGCTTGGCGTGCAGGACGACACTGGCGCCCTCGACCAGCGGCGTCGGCAGGCTGTCGACGACCGTGCGCGAGCAGGTCACCGGCACCGAGATGTCGGCGACGGAGTCGCGCAGCGTGATGAACACCGTGGCCAGCCCCGGGCGCCGGCTGATCTGCGCCACCTGGCCCTCCACCCACACCGCGCCGAGGCGGTCGACCCATCCCGCGATCGCCGTGGCGATCTGGCGCACCGGTGCCGGAGCGCCGGGGGAGGTCTCCAGGGCCATGCGCGCGAGATTAGGCCACGTGGCCGACGTACCTAGACTGGCGACATGACCACCGATGTCGGGATGCCGCCCGTCCTGAGCCCGGACGAGGCCGAGCGGGCGGTGCTGCTGGCGGCGCCGCGCGGCTACTGCGCCGGCGTCGACCGCGCCGTGGTCACCGTCGAGAAGGCCCTGGACCTCTACGGCGCCCCTGTCTACGTCCGCAAGCAGATCGTCCACAACAAGCACGTCGTGGCCGACCTCGAGGCCCGGGGCGCGATCTTCGTCGAGGAGCTCGACGAGGTGCCGGCCGGTCGCACGGTCGTCTTCTCCGCGCACGGGGTCTCTCCCGAGGTGCATCGACAGGCCGAGGAGCGCTCGCTCAAGACCATCGACGCGACCTGCCCGCTGGTCACCAAGGTCCACCACGAGGCCAGGCGCTTCGCCAGCGACGACTACGACATCCTGCTCATCGGCCACGCCGGTCACGAGGAGGTCGAGGGGACCGCCGGGGAGGCGCCCGACCACATCCAGCTCGTGCAGGGGCCCGAGGACGTGGCCGGCATCGTGGTCCGGGACCCAGCCCGGGTGGCGTGGCTCTCGCAGACGACGCTGTCGGTCGACGAGACCCTCGAGACCGTCGCCGCCATCCGCGAGCGCTTCCCGCTGCTCCTGGACCCGCCGAGCGACGACATCTGTTACGCCACGCAGAACCGGCAGCTCGCGGTCAAGGAGATCGCCGTCGGCGCCGACCTGGTCATCGTGGTCGGCTCCGGCAACTCCTCCAACTCGGTCCGGCTGGTCGAGGTGGCACTCGAGGCCGGGGCCAAGGCGGCCCACCGGGTCGACGACGCCTCGGAGATCGACGAGGCCTGGCTCGAGGGGGTCGCGACCGTCAGCGTCACCTCGGGCGCGAGCGTCCCCGAGGAGCTGGTGCAGGGGGTGCTGGACCTCCTCGCCGCTCGTGGCTACCCCGACGCCCGGGCCGTCCACAGCGCCGAGGAGTCACTGATCTTCGCGCTGCCCAAGGAGCTGCGCCGCGACCTCAAGGCCCACGAGCAGCAGCGTCAGCGCGACCTGGTCGAAGCCCGACCGACCACCTAGGGCTCGCCCGTACGCCGGGCGCCGTCAGCCGTCCTGCCGCGCGCGGTGAGAGCGAGCGCGTAGAGCGGCCGGGCCTGGGTCTCGACGTAGACCCGGCCCAGATAGCTGCCGATGACGCCCATCATGATCAGCTGCAGCCCGCTCAGCAGGAACATGCCAACACCGAGGAAGGCCCAGCCGGGCACCGCCTGCTCCGGGGCGAGGAGTCGGACCCCCAGCACGTAGAGGGCCAGCAGGCCGCTGACCCCGGAGATGAGGAAGCCCAGGCGGCTGATCCAGCGCAACGGGGCCGTGGAGAAGCCGAGGATCCCGCTGGCGGCGAAGCCCAGCATCCTGCGCAGCGGGTAACCGCTCGCGCCGGCGTTCCTCGAGTCCCGGTCGAAGAGCAACGCCTCCTGCCGGAAGCCGACGTGGGCGACGATGCCGCGCAGGAAGCGGTCGTGCTCGCGGTAGCGGGACACCTCGACCACGACCTTGTGGTCCATGAGCCGGTAGTCACCGACGTTGCGCGGGATCTCGATCGAGGCCAACCGGTCGAGCACCCAGTAGAACGCCCAGGCGGTGGAGCGCTTGAACACGGTGTCGCGCCGGTGGCGCCGCTGGGCGTAGACCACGTCCACGCCGTCCTCCCACATCTCGATCATCTCGACGCTGACGCGGGGCGGGTCCTGCAGATCGGTGTCCATGACGACCACCGCATCGGCGTGCAGGCAGGCGTCGAGCCCTGCGGTCACGGCGATCTGGTGGCCGTGGTTGCGCGAGAGCCCCAGGACGGTGACCCGCTCGTCGGCGCGGCGCAGGTCGAGCAGCTGCTCGAGGGAGGAGTCACGGCTCCCGTCGTCGACGTAGACGAACTCGAAGTCGAGGTCCGGGCGGGCGGCCGTAGCGGCGAGCATGGCCTCGTGGAACGGCGTGATGTTGTCGCCCTCGTCGTAGACCGGCAGCACGTAGGCGACCGTCCGCCGGGCCGGCGCCGGTGACGAGGGGTCCGGACCATCGCGCTCAGGCACAGCAGCGGTCTCTGCGGCACGGTCCCACGCGCCTAGGCTAGGCGGGTGGTCGCACGCTACGTGGACATCCACCCCGAGAACCCCCAGGGGCGGCTGCTGCAACAGGTCGTCGACGCGCTCCGTGACGACGCACTCATCGCCTATCCCACCGACTCCGGCTACGCCCTCGGCTCTCGGGTGGGCAACAGGGACGGGCGTGACCGCATCCTGCGGATCCGTGGTCTCGACGACCGGCACCACTTCACGTTGGTCTGCAAGGACTTCTCCCAGCTCGGGCAGCTGGTGCACGTCGAGAACTCGGCGTTCCGGGCCATCAAGGCCGCCACCCCAGGCCCTTACACGTTCATCCTGCCGGCGACCCCCGAAGTGCCGCGACGGCTGCTCCACCCCAAGAAGCGCACGGTCGGGGTGCGGATCCCCGACCACACCGTGGTCCAGGAGCTGCTCGACCTCCTCGGTGAGCCGCTGCTCTCGAGCACGCTGATCCTGCCGGGCGAGGAGGAGCCACGGACCATGGGCTGGGAGGTCAAGGAGGACCTCGACAACGACGTCGACCTGGTGGTGGAGGCCGGCGAGGTCCGCGCCGAGCCCACCACCGTGGTCGACTGGTCGAGCGGCACCCCCGAGGTGGTCCGACGCGGTGCCGGCGACCCGGACCGCTTCTGAGCTCAGCCCTCCACGGCCCGGCGTACGGCGACCCGGTCGCGCACGAGCAGGGCCCCGAGGCAGAGCAGGTAGCCGCTGACCAGGGCCCCGCTGTGGCTCGAGAGGCCGGTGACGAGGGCCTGGACCACACCGTCCTGGCTGCGGGCGACGGCGCCCGGATCGGCGACCGCGAGGAGCAGCAGCGCCAGGAGCATCAGCAGGGGAGGCAGCACCCCGACGGTGAAGAAGTCACGGGGTCGGACGGCCAGGGCCAGCCCCACGCAGAGGGTCACGAAGCAGAGGTCGAAGAAGAGGCTGAGGTGTCCGGCGAGCATGAGGTCGACGAGCACGACGGTGAGCAGGACGGCCGCTCCCAGGGCCACCACCTCGCGACCGGGCAGGCGGCCCTCGTCCCAGAGTGTGCGCACCTGGCTCACCCGTTCACGGTATGGCCCAGCGGCTCGTCGTCGTCGGAGCCGCGCCGGTCCCTGGGGAGCGCCCGCACCTCCACCAGTCGAGGCACAGGGAGCTGCTCGTCGGTGACGGACAGGTCGCTGAAGCGCCGCGCCGAGACCAGGACGCGCGACTCGAGCGAGCCCATGGCCTGGTTGTAGTGACCCACCGCGGCGTTGAGGGAGCGGCCGACCTGGCCGAGGTGGTCGGCCATGGTGCCCAGTCGGGTGTGCAGCTCGCGGCCCAGCCGGTGGATGTCGCGGGCCTGCTCGGCCAGCGCTTCGTGGGACCAACCGTGGGCGACGGTGCGCAGCAGCGCGATCAGGGTCGTCGGGGTGGCCAGCACGACCTGGCGGGCGGCGGCGTACTCGATGAGGGACCCGTCGGTCTCGAGCGCGGCGGCGAGGAAGGACTCGGCGGGCACGAAGAGCACCACGAACTCGGGGGTCTCGGGCAGGGCTCGCCAGTAGGCCTTGGAGGAGAGCAGGTCGACGTGGGTGCGCAGCTGGCGCGCGTGGCGCTGCAGGTGGGCGGCGTGGGCCTGGTCGTCGTCGGTCGAGGTCGCGTCGAGGTAGGCGTCGAGCGGGACCTTGGCGTCGACCACCAACCGCCGGTCGCCGACGAGGTGCACGACGAGGTCCGGTCGGTGGGCGCCGTCGTCGAGGCGGACCTGCTCGGTGAAGTCGCACCGCTCGACGAGACCGGCCAGCTCCACCGTCCGCCGCAGATGCAGCTCACCCCACCGTCCTCTCACCTGGGGCTTGCGCAGCGCCGTCGCCAGCGAGCCGGTCTCGCGGCGCAGCGACTCCGTGGCGTGCCGGATGTCGGTCACCTGCTCGTTGAGCTGGCCCTGCCACGAGGCGCGGTTGTGCTCGAGGTCGCGCATCTGGTCCTGGAGGCGTTCAAGCCCCTCCTGGACCACGGCCTGGTCGACGAGGCGTGGGAGCTCGGCTCGTGACCGCGTCCAGCGCAGGGCGCCGGTCGCGCCGAGCGCGGCTCCGAGGAGCAGGCAGACGAGGACGGCGAGGACGGTCGAGAGCTCCATACGCCTGAGCATGGAGGTGACCACCGACAACGCCGGCTAGAGGCGCGCGCTCAGTCGAGGTCGACGACCACCGAGTCGATCTTCAGACCCCGGTCGCCTTCGAAGCGCTGCGGCCGAACGTTGCTTCGTAACGCTCTCCGGACGGCAGGCGCGCGAGACTGGGGGCGTGAGGGGGAAGCGAATCGCCTGGGGTCTCGCTGCCCTCGCCGTGATCCTCACTCCCTTCAGCACCGTCACTCAGATGGTGACGACCGAGTACGACTCCGGGCCGTTGATGTTTGCCGTGGGATTCGCGCTCGTTCAGCTCACCATGGTCAGCGTGGGTGCGGTCATCGCATCCCGGCTTCCTCGTCACCGAGTGGGCTGGTTGCTCTTGCTGATCGGCGTCGGTCTCGCCCTGCGGCAGGGGATCGGGAGCTATGCCGAGATCGGGAACTCGACCTCTTGGGGCCCGTTGCCCGCTGATGACTGGGCGGCGTGGCTGGGCGATTGGCCGTTCGTCCCGATCGTGTTCGGGGGCGTGGTGTTCCTCCTGCACTTGTTTCCGACCGGCCACTTCCCGACGCCAACGTGGCGGATCTTGGGTCAGGCCAGCGCCGTGATCATCGTGGCGGTGACCGCGCAGAGTGCGCTCGAGCCGGGCCCGCTCAACAGCATCGAGACCGTCGAGAACCCCGTCGGCGCCACGGGATGGCTCCTGCGGGTCGTTGACGCTGTCGGAAAGCTCTCGGGCGGACTGGCGCTCCTTGTCGTCGCTCTAGCGGTTGCCAGCATGGTCAGCCGTACGCGGCGAGCCGGCAGTGTCGAACGCGAGCAGATCAAGTGGATCGTCGCCGACCTCGTTTTCGTCGGCATCTTCCTGGTTGGGTCTGGGACCCTTCCAGATCCTTGGTACTGGATCTGCCTTCTGCTCGGCCTCGCGGCACTGGCTGCTATGCCAGTGGCGGCTGGAATCGCGATCATGCGCTATCGCCTGTATGACATCGACGTCGTCATCAACCGGGCGCTCGTCTACGGCTCTCTCACGGCATCTCTAGCGGGCTTCTATGTCGGCAGCGTGCTGTTGCTGCAGCTGACGCTGAGCGGTCTCACCGACGGGTCCGCGTTCGCGGTCGCCGCGTCGACCTTGGCGGTGGCGGCCCTGTTCCGCCCCGTCCGGACCCGCATCCAGCGGGTGGTGGATCGACGCTTCTTCCGCAGCCGATACGACGCGGGGCAGACGGTCGAGGTGTTCGGCGTACGGGTTCGCGACGAGGTCGACCTCGGCACGCTCAGCACTGATCTGCTCGACGCTGCCCGCACCACCGTGCAGCCGTCGCACGCCTCGCTCTGGCTCCGGTCCGAGACGCCGTAAGAAGCGGCGCAGCCGTCCGCACATCGGCATGTGCGGACGCTCGGGCGCGCCGCGAGATCGGACGATGCGGGTCCGGCGTACTGCGGTGCCCTCAGACGGGCCGGGAGCCTTGTGCGATCCCCCTTCGGATTGGCCTGAGGAGCCACCTGGCCACTTCGACCACGACCGCCCGCGAACTCACCCGAACTCACCCGCGGGCGGAACAGGCGACCCGCCAGCCCTCGAGGCCGCCGCGGTGGTCCTCGCCGCCACGCTCCTGAATCTTCGCTGTCACCGCAGCGGGGCCAGCGAATCGCGGGACGTCGGGGCATCGTGGAGGTGCACGACGCGGCAGCCACGTCCGTCCGATCCCACCGCCTCACCCACCGCCTACATCGCGATCGACCCGTTTCTGATCGACTTCGCAACCCTCAAGGGAGCCAATCCCGGCGCAACGGATGTGGACGTCGCCATGGACGGGTTCACCGCCGATGACCCGAATGCCCCGGTTCTGACCAATGGCTATGCGCAGATCACCGACGACGGCGTCACGCTGCACGTCACCCTCAGCGGGAATGCGGTCGTCTGCGACGTACGGCGCAGGTTGCTACTAAGACTTCTGACTCATCGGCTCACTCATCGGCACGACCGGTCAGCTGCTTGAGGGGGACGGTCATGCCAGGGTAGAAGTGCTGTTTTGTTGCATGTCGTCGCGCATGCACAGCAACCCGTCGCGTATGCGCGATTTTGCTGTGCCGAGTGGGACGTGCAGACGTGCGGCGATCTCAGTGTGCGTAAGTCCGCCGAAGTAGGCGAGGTCAACCGCCTGTCGCTGCGCGAGGGGGAGTCTGTCAAGAGCCGCACGTACGCGCTGTCCCTCGATGGAAGCAACGGCTTGTTCGCTCGTCGAGTCGTAGGACGGGGTGGCTCGACCCTCCCAATGTGCCTGGTCACGCCGCCTCGAAGCCTCAACATGCCTGACTCGGTCAACAGCCTTGCGGTGAGCAATGGTGAAGATCCAACTTCGGGCGCTCCCCTTCTGCGGGTCGAAACGGCCTGAGTCTCGCCACATCTCGAGGAACACCTCCTGGGCTACTTCCTCAGAGTGGGAGGGGTTGCGGATCAGCCGTAGCGCGAGCCCGTAGACCCTGCTCGCGGTCAGGTCGTACAACGCCGCAAAGGCAGCCCGGTCGTCGTCAGCGCAGAGCGAAAGGAGCAAGTCGAGATCGGCATGCGGGGGATGACCTGACGGCCCGGGCTTGGCGACGTTTGCGTTGAGCTGTGGCTCGTGCATGGCTCACCTGCTTAGTGCTCGCCGACTGCCTGGGCGGTTCGGTCCAGTCGTCGCCACCGGGGGGCGGAGAGGGTTGGCCGACACCGCTAATGAGGGCGGGCGCGAGTCCGACAGTACGCCCAGTAGGGAGTGCTCGACGGAATCAGAAGGCGGCCGTCCTCCAACCGGCGGATCAGGCGGGGGCGAGGGACAGTTCGGACGCCCGCTCATCAAGTGGAGCGGTCGTGCCAAGGCTGCCGAACTAGTGACGGACGTCCACGATGACGGGTGCGTGGTCCGAGGCGCCGGTGCCGGCCCGCTCCTCGCGGTCGACGAACGCGCCGGTCACCCGGCCGGCCAGCGACGGTGTCGCGAGCACGAAGTCGATCTTCAGCCCGCGGTCACGTTCGAAGCGCGCTCGGTAGTAGTCCCAGTAGGTGTAGCCGGGGGCGTGGGCCCGGGTGACCTCGGCGTACCCCTCGTCGAGCAGCGCCTGGAAGGCCGCCCGCTCCTGAGGGGTGACATGGGTGCTGTTCTTGAACTGCGTGGGGTCGAAGACGTCGTCGTCGGTGGGGCAGATGTTCCAGTCGCCGACCAGCGCGGTGTCGCTGCCGAGCCAGGCCCTCGAGGCCTCCCGGAGGCGGGAGAGCCAGTCCAGCTTGTAGACGTAGTGCGGTGAGTCCGGCTTGCGGCCGTTGGGGACGTAGAGGCTCCACACACGTACGCCGCCGCAGGTCGCCGCGACTGCGCGCGCCTCCGACTCCGCTGGGTCGCCCCAGGTGGGCATGTCGGGGAAACCGACCTGCACGTCGTCGAGGCCGACGCGGCTGATGATCGCGACGCCGTTCCACTGGTTGGTGCCGCACGCGGCGACGTCGTAGCCCATCGACTGCAGGCCCATCAGCGGCAGCTGGTCCTCACGGGCCTTGGTCTCCTGCAACGCGAGGACGTCGACGTCGTGCCGTTCGAGGAAGGCCTCCACCCGGCCGATGCGGGACCGCAGCGAGTTCACGTTCCAGGTCGCCAGGCGCACCCGGCGAACCTAGACCGAGGCCGACACCTTCGGCGAGACCGCGCCCGGTTCAGCGGCGAGCGCCTCGAGCTCGACGACGGCCCGGTCCTCGGCGACCTCCGACCTGATGGCTGTGGCGATGCGGGCAGCGGCCTCGGCGTACGACGGGTCGTCCAGGACGCGTCGGACCGCCGCCGCGATGTCGGCCGGTGCGCTCGTGGCGTCCAGGCGTAGTCCGGCGCCACGGTGGACGACGCGGGCCGCCACGTCGTGCTGGTCCCGGCCCATCGGGATGCCGACCACGGGGACGCCGTGGGCGAGCGCCTTGATGGTCGTGCCGTGTCCGCAGTGGGTGAGGCAGGCCGCCGCGGTCGCGAGCACCTGGTTGTGCGGGGCGCTGCGTACGACGAGCACGTTGTCTGGGACCTGCGTGACCACCGACGGGTCGACTCCCAACCCGGTCGTCACCACGCCGCGCACCGGGAGCGTCCCGAGCGCTTGGACGATCCGACGCAGGACACCCTCCTGGTCCTGGAAGTCCGAGCTGAGCGAGGCCAGCACCAGGGGGTCGTCGCCGGGAGGTGCCTCCCACTCTCCGAGCGCCCAGTCGGCGTCGTCGAGACGGGGGCCGACGTACCGCACGCTGGGGGAGGGGGACCTCGTAGTCCAAGGCCTGGGTGGTCAGGACGAGGGTCCGGGCGGCACTGCGCGCCTGCTCCAGCGTGTGGTCGAGCGGATCCAGTCCGTGGCGGCTTCGTGCCGCGTTCAGAAGAGGCAGCGCGGCGTCCCACACAGCCGTGCCGGCGGCCTCGATCGCGGCGTGCTGAGCGCGTTCGGCATCGTTCGTCGCAGGCAGGAGCCCGGGGCCGAAGGGCGGCCTCCCCGGCGCGGGAGCCAGGTCGACGGTGCAGTTGAGCAGTACCGCAGGTACACCCAGGGCCTCCGCTGCGACGAGCGGCCCGAGCAGCAGCTGCTCGCACAGGAGGACGTCAGGGCGCAGCAAGGTGAGGGCCTCCGCGGTCTCGGCGGCGTGCAGGCCGGCCGGACCGACCGTCACGCGGTCCCGCAGCCGTTCGAGCTGACCCATCGGGTCGGCCGGCTCCCAGTCGCGGAAGGCGTCCCCGTCGCGACCGTGAGCGGTGCGGTGGACGGGTTCCCTCCAGGCGATGAAGCCAGCACCGGCACGCTCGAAATCGGCGCGCACCAGCTCGTCGGCGACGACGTGCACCTGGTGCCCGCGAGCGACGAGGGCACGGGCGACCGAGGCCATCGGCGGGACGTTGCCGGCGCCGGCGAAGGTGGTCATGAGGAAGCGGCTCATGGGTTTTCTCCTTGATGGGTCGAGGGATGGGTCGAGGGATGGGTCGAGTGATGGGTCGAGGGATGGAGGGCGAGGACCAGCTCGAGGACGGCGGTGTGGACCTGCTGGACGGAGAGGCGCTTGTCACGGCGCAGGAGCTTCCAGGTGTAGACGTCCGTGACGGCAACCAGCTGGGCGATCCGACGACTGCGGGCAGCGCCGCTCAGTCCCTCGATGGCCTGCGGAAAGGTCCGCTCGACCCACCGCTGGTGCTCACGACGGCCCCGGTCGATCATGGGGCGGACCACCGGCAGCTTGTCCTCGACGGCGAGGTTGCGCAGCATCGCGTCGCCGAGGCGCTCATAGGTCTCGAGCAGCACCCGGACGCCACCCGACACGTCGCCGGCCGGGACCTCCCATCGTGCGGACCCGATCGCGTCGCCCGTCCGGTCGCCCGCCTCGAGGAAGAGCTGTTCCTTCGACCCGAAGTGGTTCACCACCGTCTGGAGTGCGACTCCTGCAGTGGTGGCGATGTCGCGCAGGGTCACGTCGTCGTACCAGGCGCCGTTGAAGGCTTCCTGGGCGACCGTGAGGATCCGTTCGCGCGTCGCGTCCCGGGCGCGGGACCGAGCATCCTGCTTTGGTTGGTACGTCGTTCTAGTCATTGGAATGAGATTCCAACATGAGCGAACGACGCCCGTCAAGGGCCGGGCCGGGTTGCGGCCTCGGCGTCCTCCAGCGCCCTCCGTAGACTCGCGGCCCGTGGCTCTCACCATCGGCATCGTCGGACTCCCCAACGCGGGCAAGTCCACCCTCTTCAACGCCCTGACCAAGAACGACGTCCTGGCGGCGAACTACCCGTTCGCCACCATCGAGCCGAATGTCGGCGTGGTGGGGGTGCCGGACGAGCGGCTGCCCGTGCTGGCCGAGCTGTTCGGCTCCGCGCGCGTGCTCCCGGCCACGGTCGAGTTCGTCGACATCGCCGGCATCGTGCGCGGCGCGTCGGAGGGGGAGGGTCTCGGCAACAAGTTCCTCTCCCACATCCGCGAGTCCGCGGCGATCTGCCAGGTCACCCGGGTCTTCCGCGACGAGGACGTCACCCACGTCGACGGGAAGGTCGACCCCGCCAGCGACATCACCACGATCCAGACCGAGCTGGTGCTCGCCGACCTCCAGACGGTCGAGAAGGCCGTGCCGCGGCTGGAGAAGGAGGCGCGCACCAACAAGTCGCTGGGCGCCACACTCGACGCGGCTCGCGAAGCCTTCGCCCACCTCGAGGCCGGTACGCCGATCATCGCCACCTCGGTCGACCGCGCCCTGGTCCGCGAGCTGTCACTGCTGACGGCCAAGCCGTTCATCTACGTCTTCAACTGCGACGCGGACGAGCTCGCCGACAACGACCTCAAGGCCCGGATGCAGGAGCTCGTCGCGCCTGCGGAGGCGATCTTCCTCGACGCCAAGTTCGAGTCCGAGCTGGTCGAGCTCGATGACGACCAGGAGGCGCGCGCGATGCTGCTCGAGATGGGCGTCGAGGAGCCCGGGCTGGACGT
Source organism: uncultured Actinomycetota bacterium (assembly GCA_963767915.1). GTDB lineage: Bacteria > Actinomycetota > Actinomycetes > Propionibacteriales > Nocardioidaceae > Nocardioides. The sequence continues at coordinate 504,279 of CAVYFR010000003.1, read as the reverse complement.
GCTCGCCCGGGTCGGCTTCGACACCCTCGGCCTGCAGACCTACCTCACCGCCGGCCCCAAGGAGTCCCGCGCCTGGACGGTCCGCAAGGGCGCCACGGCCCCCGAGGCCGCCGGGGTCATCCACACCGACTTCCAGCGCGGCTTCATCAAGGCCGAGGTCGTCTCCTTCGACGACCTCGTCGCCGCCGGCTCGATGCTCAAGGCCCGCGAGGCCGGGCGGGTCCGCATGGAGGGCAAGGACTACGTGATGGCCGACGGCGACGTCGTGGAGTTCCGCTTCAACGTGTGACGCCGCAGACGCGGGTTGGGCGGACGTTGGAACCAGGCAGCCCGCACGCGGGGTGAACTCCTGACTGGATCAACGATAAGACGACGAGTGGTGATCCTTTTCGTCCCGGCCACCGAACTTGGTCAGTCCTCGGCTGATCATGTAGGCCGCGCCGAGGATGGTGATGAACATCCAGGCGTCCTGTGAGCCGAACCCCTGGCCGTCGTCACCCTGGTCCGTCACCGCAGCGGCAATGAGCAGGGCCACAGAAACCACCACGAGGACCCAGAACTCCGTGGTCTTCAGCGCCGACTTCACGTTGAAGCTGGGCCGGTGATGCACGGGGTTGCCGTGGGAACCTTGCCCGCCTGTCCACTGCTGTTGGCCACTTGGCGGAAACTGAGATGTCTCTTGGTAGGCAGGTCCGCCCTGCGGTGGGCCGCCCTGGGAGGCTGGGTACCCCGCCTGCTGAGGTGGCAGGCCGGATCCCGACTGGTCACCAGTGTCCTGATAGTTCGTCATTGTCGTCCACCTGTCTGTTGATGTGGCATGCGCCATGAGCAGCGCTGAGCAGCGCTGAGCAGCGCTGGACAGTCGGTACCCGCGAGGTGGCCAGGGATGTATTCGATTCTGGATGGTCTGCCTCGGTAGCCGGTATGTGAGGACCGCGACGCACGGCTGGGGCGACGACCACCTGGCGGTGGAGTTCCGCTTCGACGTCCGATCCCGCGCTGACCCGTCACTTACAAGTGACGGGTCACCGTCTGCTTCCGCGCTGACCCGTCACTTACAAGTGACGGGTCAGCGTTTCCTCAGCCCTCGGCGGCGAGCTTGATGGCTTCGAGGGTCCGCCGCATCCCGTCCCTCAGCGAGGCGGTGAAGGCGTCCTGGCCGCCCATCGCGGCCTCGGTCAGCTCCAGCGACAGCTCGGAGATGCCGTCCGGCGCCTCGCGTCGCTGGGTGAGCCGAGTGCCGACACCGGTCGGAGAGAGCGCGAAGGACCACACGACCCAGTTCTCCTCGACGCGGAAGGCGATCTCCTGCCCGGGGACGAAGCGCACCACCTCGGCGCGGGTCTTCCACTCCAGCTCGCCGTCGCGGTTGAGGTTGGTGAACTGCGCGCCCGCTCCGACCTCGTCCCACCCGCTCCTCAGCCGGGTCGAGGCCACCTGCGGGCTCCACTCGGCGTACCTCGTCACGTCGGCGACCAGCTCCCAGACGCGCTCGACCGGAGCGGAGATCTCGATGCTGTCCTCGAGCAGGGTCTCGTCGCCGCGCACGGCCCCGAGAATGCCACGTGACGCCGTTTTACCTGGGTACCTGGCGCCGGTGACCAGCGACCTGATCTACCTCGTGGCCGGCGGCAGCCTGCTGCTGGCGGTCGTGCTGCCCGGCGCCCTCGAGCGGTGGGCGGTGTCGGCGCCCATGGTGCTGGTGGGCGTCGGCATGCTGATCGGCCTGACGCCCCTGCCGGAGCGGGCTGCTCCGGATCCGGGGGCCCTGCCAGCCGTGGTGGAGCACGTGACCGAGGTGACCGTGCTCGTCGCCCTGATGGGCGTCGGCCTGGCGCTGGACCGGCCGCTGGACTGGCGGTCGTGGAGGTCCTGGCGGGCCTGGGCCCCGACCTGGCGGCTGCTCCTGGTCGGCATGCCCCTGACGGTGGCCGGTGTCGCCGTCCTCGGGTGGGCGCTGGGCCTGGCTCCCGCGGTGGCGATCCTGCTCGGTGCGGTCCTCGCACCGACCGATCCGGTGCTCGCCTCGGACGTCCAGGTCGCGGGCCCGCAGACCGAGACCGACGAGGTCGAGGAGACCGAGGAAGTCCGCTTCACCCTCACCTCGGAGGCCGGTCTCAACGACGGGCTCGCGTTCCCCTTCGTCTACCTCGCGATCCTGATCGCCGCCGGAGGCGGCCCGGGCGAGTGGCTCGCGACGTGGGTGGGGCTCTACGTCGTGGTGAAGATCGTCGTCGGGGTCCTGGTCGGCTACCTGGTCGGACGAGCCCTGGGCTGGGTCGCGTTCCGCGCGCGCGCCCGCTCCCTGCGCACGGCCGAGCGCGGCGACGCGTTGCTGGCCGTGGCCGCCCTCGTGGCGGCGTACGGCGCCGGGGAGGTCGCGGGTGGCTACGGCTTTCTCTCGGTCTTCGTGTGTGCGATGACCTTCCGAGGCGAGGAGCGGACCCACGACTACCACGAGGCCATGCACCAGGTGGTCGAGCGGCTGGAGCGGTTGCTCGTGCTCGTCGTGCTCCTGGTCCTCGGCATCGCGGTCACCCGCGGGCTCTTCGACGCCCTCTCCCTCCGTGGTGCCGTGATCGGCGTCGCGCTGCTGCTGGTGATCCGCCCCGTCGCAGGACTGGTGGCGCTGCTGCCCTGGCGCCTGCCGGTCTCCGACGCAGGCGGCATGACCCGCGGCGAAGCGGCGGCCGCGGCGTTCTTCGGGGTCCGCGGGATCGGCTCGCTGTTCTACCTGGCGTACGCCGTCGGGGAGGACGAGGTCTTCGCCACCAGCGAGCTGTGGGCGACGGTGGGGTTCACGGTGGTCCTGTCCGTGCTGCTGCACGGCGTCCTGGCCAAGCCCGTCATGGCGCGCCTGTAGCCGACTCCGGCACCGCGACGCCCTCGAAGGTCCACCCCATGATGCGGGGCTCCTTGGGGGCGTAGTAGGTCTCGAGGCGCTCGACCCGGAGGCCGGCCTCCTCGAGGAGCGCCGGGATGTCGCGGCTGAGGTGGCAGCCCCCCGCCAGGCGCTTCTGGATCGGCTCGACCCGGTGCTGCCACCGGCGTACGCCCGCGTCCGGAGCGCCACCGTGCTCTACGAAGTGCAGCGCGCCTCCGGGCCGCAGGACCCGAGCCACCTCGCGCAGCGCCGCCACAGGGTCGGGGATGCTGCACAACGTCCACGTCGACAGCACCGCGTCGGCCGAGGCGTCCGCGAAGGGCAGTCGCTGACCGTCGAGCCCGGCCATCTCCACCGGGATCGGGCAGGCCTCCAGCCGGGCCTCGGCCAGTCGTGGACCCAGCGTCAACGGGTCCACCGCCCGCAGCGACGTCACCGCCCCGGGCAGGTGCGGCAGGTTGAGGCCGGTGCCGAAGCCGATCTCGACCAGCTCGCCGGAGAGCCCGGCGCAGACCCGGCCCCGGATCTCCCGGGTGGTCCCCGTGTCCATCGCGAGGTTCATCACCCGGGGGAAGACCCGGTCGCGGTAGAAGGTCATGCCCGATGCTCTCAGGTCGAGGCGAGGGCCCGCCGTCCGATCAGGTCCAGGGTGGCCTCGGGGGTCAGGGGGTGGAAGGGGCCGCCGCGGACGTCCCGGTAGGCCCGCTCGATCGGGGAGCCGCGGAAGAAGGCGGGCCCCCCGGCGACCTCCAGGGCCGTGTCCACGACGGCGCGCGCCTCACAGATCGCGTGCCGCTTGGCGGTCATCACCGTCGCCAGGGTGCTCTCCTCGGCGGCCATGTCCTCGCCGACCTCGTCGACGGCCGAGAGCAGCGCCCACGTGGCCACCCGAAGGCGTGCGGTCATCTCGCCCAGCTGGCGCACGACAGCGGGCGCTGGCGTCCCGCGGCGCGTCGCTCCTGCCGCCGCCCGGTCACAGGCGCCCCGCGCGACTCCGAGGTACGACGCCCCGACGAGCGGCGCGAAGTGCATGGCGGCGACCAGCAGCGGCCCGGCGAGGGCGCCGTAGGGCCGTCGACCGACCACCTTCTCGGCCGGCACGAACACTCCGTCGAAGACCACGTCGTGGCTGGCGGTCCCGCGCATCCCCAGGGTGTCCCAGGTCTCCACCACCGAGACGCCCGGCGCCGACGTCGGGACGCCCGCGTGCAGTACCTCCTCGCCGAGGACCGCGCACGTCGAGATCACGTCGGCCACCGGGGACTGGGTGCAGAACACATTGCGGCCGTCGAAGCGGTAGCCCCCCTCGACCTCGGTCGCGACCGTCGTCGGGGCGACCCAGTCGGACCCGCCGCTGGTCGCCATCACAAGACCGCCGGCGATCGCACGCAGGACGCCCTCGGCGTCCGGTGCGCCACGGCGCTGGCGCCAGCACTGCACGAAGGTGAGGTAGAGGTGCATCGTCGAGGCGAGCGACGCCGCGCCCGACCAGGAGCCGAGCTCCTCCTGGGCGAGCACGACCTGGCGCATCGAGGCGCCGGAGCCCCCGAGCTCGACGGGCACGGGCAGGCGTAGGTAGCCGACCTCGCGCATGGCGTCGTACGCCTCGGTCACGAAGGTGGCGTCGCGGTCGTGGCGTTCGTCGTGTTCGGCGGCCACCGCTCCGACCTGGCGGGCCAGGTCGAGGACGTCGGTCTCGGAGAGGGAACGGGACTGGGAGGGGAGTGTCTGCGTCATCGTCATGACCGCAGCGTGGGTGCGATCCGGGGTCCTGGGTAGTTCACAGATTGAACCGGCAGGAGCATCATGGCCCGGGTGTCGCGCTACGGGCAGTACTGCCCGATCACCCGCTCCCTGGAGGTGCTCGGGGACCGCTGGACCCTGCTCGTCGTCCGCGACCTGCTCGTCGGGGCCAGCCGCTTCAACGAGCTCGCCCGCGGCCTGCCGGGCATGTCCCGCGGGCTGCTGTCGAAACGGCTGGGCCAGCTCGAGCGCGACGGACTGGTGGAACGCACCGACGACGGCTACCGACCGACCGCTGCCGCCGAGGAGCTGCGCCCGATCGTCTTCGGACTCGCCGAGTGGGGCGCCCGGTGGGCCTTCGGCGAGCCCCGGCCCGACGAGCTCGACCCGACCGTGCTGATGTGGTGGATCCGCGGGGGGATCGACCCCAGCCCCTTCGGTGACCGGCGGGTCGTGCTGCACGCGCGGCTCACCGACAACCCCAAGCGCTACTGGCTGGTGGTGACCGCAGACGACGTGTCGCTCTGCTTCACCGACCCCGGTCACGACGTCGACGTCACCATCGAGACCACCCTGGGCGTGCTCTACCAGGTCTGGGAGGGCCTCATCGACCTCCACACCGCCGCTCGCGACGGGCTGCTGACGCTCACCGGGCAGCGCTCGGCGCTGATGCTCCTGCCCCAGGCCCTGAAGTTCTCACCCGTCGCCCCCTACGTACGCCGGGCGATGGCGCGCTGACCCACCCGCGGGCACCCGGGTGGGGGAGTGGACTCGCCGTCCTCGGGTCACCGGCCACCTGACACCCACATCGACCTGCAGATCGACGAGGAGGAGGGACATGCCGCCGGAGGTCATCGCCGACCGCTACCGCGTCGTCCGGGAGGTGGGCCGGGGCGGCATGGGCGCGGTCTACCTGTGCCGTGACGAGCGGCTGGACCGGGAGGTCGCGGTCAAGTCGGTCTCCGGCTTTCCGGGCGAGTCCAGCCCACAGATGGCGCGGGCGCTGCGCGAGGCACGCTCCTCGGCCGCCCTCAACCACCCTCACGTGGTCTCGATCTACAACGCGGTCGAGGAGGGCAACGCGATCTGGCTGGTCATGGAGTACTACCCCTCGCGCAACCTCTCGCAGCTTATCGCCGACGGGCTGCCGCCGGAGCGGGCGGCCCACATCGTCGCCCAGGCGGCCGAAGGCCTCGCCGCCGCGCACCGCAAGGGCATGGTCCACCGCGACGTCAAGCCCAGCAACATCCTGGTCGGCGACGACGACCAGGCCAAGATCGCCGACTTCGGGATCGCGATGACCGTCGGCGACGACCGGCTCACCCAGACTGGCATGGTCTCCGGGACGCCGATGTACTTCTCCCCCCAGATGGCCAAGGGCCGGGACGCGACGCCGGCCGACGACGTGTGGGCGCTGGGCGCCACCCTCTACGCCGGGGTGGAGGGCCGAGGTCCGTGGCCGCAGGACCTCAACGGGCTCGCCCTGCTCACTCACATAGGCTCCGCGACCGAAGCGCCGGCGAGCACCAGTCCCCTCGGCGGGCTCATCGCCCAGATGATGGCCGTCGAGCCCGAGCAACGACCGAGCATGGCCGAGGTCGCCGAGCGCCTGCGCCGCTACCCCCAGGCCGACGTCGAGACCCTGCCCTCGCCGGCCGCCGAGCCGACGCCACGCCCCACGCAGGTGCAGCCAGCCGGCACCGCCGACCTGCCGGTCGCGGTGACGCCCGAGCCGGCCCCGGTCCGCCGGAGCCGCCGCCCGCTGGCTCTGCTGCTCGGCGGGCTGCTCGCCGTGCTGGTCGCGGTCGCGGTCGTGCTGGCCGTCACCCAGGACGACGCCCCCGAGCAGGTCGGCAACGAGCCGACGGGCGCGCCCGAGTCCTCCGACCCGCCCGCGGAGAGCGAGGAGCCTGCCCCACCTGAGGAGACCGATGACCCGGAACCGCCAGAGCCGAGCGAGCCAGCGGAGCCGGCCACGGGCGAGGAGACCGACTTCGTCGCGGCGTACTACGGCGCGCTCCCGGCCGACACCAAGACGGGGTGGGACCTGCTGTCGGAGGAGTTCCAGTCCGAGATCGGCGGCTACGGCTCCTACAAGGGGTTCTGGAAGACCATCGACGCCGTCACGGTCGAGGACGCCACGCTCGTCGAGCCCGGCGTCGTCGACGTCACCTTGACCTACTCCAGCGACAACGGGTCCGAGACCGAGACGCGGCGTCTCTACCTCGAGGAGACGCCTGAGGGCTACCTGGTCACCGGCGACGACGTGGTGTGAAGGCGACCGACTGAGGCCCGGACCGTCACTGATCGGCCAGTCGCTCGTTTGACGTACGCACCTGAGGCCGGACTGTTAATCTCGCGGCCGCTATCTCCCCACGCACTCGAGGACCCTGATGACGCGTCACGCGCTTCGCCGTTTCCTGTCCACCGCCACGATCTCGGCCCTGGCTCTGGGCGGTCTGGCGACCGCAGCCATCGCCACCAGCATCGACGACCAGGTCGGGGGCACCGCCAGGATCGTCTGGTTCGCTCCGTTCAACCAGGGTCTCGAGACCTCCACCAACGGCGTCGACGGCGGCACCCAGCCGATCCGCCTCGAAGTGGGGGCGAGCGGCGACGTCACCGCCGTCCGCTTCGAGTACTCGACCAACGGCGGCACGAGCTGGGTCGACATCGGCCCGGCCCAGGACGACCAGGGCGCCTTCGCCCTCGACTGGACCCCGCCGGCCCAGCTCGTGCCGAGCATCGGCCTGCGCCTGCGGGCCGTGGGCACCGTGACCGGGTCGACGACGCCGGCCACCGCCGTCCTCGCCGACGTCGACATCGACCAGGTCAACGGCACCCAGCGCTCGGTCTCGCTCGCGCCTGGGTCGACCCTCGGCTACTACCAGCCGTTCAACACCTCCCAGCGACTCGCGGGCGTCCGCGGTCGCACCAACGCCACCTCGGGCGCGGTCACCGTGGGCTGGATGAACGGGTCCGGTTCGCTGACCGCACCGACGAGCGCACCGCTCCGTGGGGACCGGTCCTTCGTGGGCCGCATCGACCTGAGCAGCTACCCCTTCTCCACGACCGGCGGGGCTGACCAGGTCGTCATCGGCGCCGAGCGCGACACCGACGACGTCGAGGCGTTCACGCTCTTCCGCCAGGAGATCATCGCCAGCGACGTGACCGCCGTGAGGGAGAACACCACGATCTCCGGTGCGCCCTCCAACGTCACCGTCACCGTGACCAACGGCGGTTCTCCCGTCGTCGGTGCCACCGTGCTCCCGGCCGAGGCCGGCTCGGTGACCGGCGTCAACACCCCCAAGGTCACCGACGCCGAGGGCAAGGCCTACTTCGACCAGCCGGTCAGCACGACGCGCTACTACTTCGCCGACGCCGACGCCAACGGGACCTTCAACACCCCCCCGGACAAGCGCGACCCCGCGACGGTCTCCTTCTCCGACCCCGGGCTGCGCTTCTACAGCCAGTACAACACCGGCAACGAGGCCAGCCAGAGCTTCGACGGCACCGACCGCACGATCCGACTCGCGGTCGGGGGTGAGCCCGGAGTGGCCGACGTCGACCTCGACTACCGCCTGCCGAACGGCCCCTGGACCTCGATCGTCCGCGACGTCCCCCGCAACGACGAGGGGCTGTTCACCTACGAGTGGACCCCCACCATCGGTCCCGCCCTCGACGTGACCCTGAGGGCCACGGGTTCGATCTCGGGCACGGCCAACACCATCGAGGCGCAGCGGTCCGGCGTGGACATCGACGTCGTCGACGGCACGCTGGCGACCGTCAACCTGACCTCCGACAGCAAGTTGGGCTACTTCGTGCAGCCCTATAACGCGCCCAACAACCGCACGCTCGCCGGAGCCCACGGCACCACCTCCGAGACCGGGGGCACGGTGGCGGTCAGCCTCATGAACGACAACGGCACGCCCGACACCTCCACGACCGAGCTCGAGCCCGTCACCGGCGTCCCGGGTGACACCGGCGTCTTCGACGCCACCATCGACCTCACCGGGCGTCCCAACATCGCCGGGCGCAACATCGCGTTGGGCGTCGAGCGCGACACCGACGACATCGAGGCCTACACGCCCTACCAGCAGACGATCTTCGACGGCAAGGTCACCGCGACCCCCGACCGCACCTCGGTCGCCACCGGCGGCCAGGCCATCGTGACGGTCAAGGTCGTCGACAAGGAGGGCCGCCCGATCGTGGGAGCCCAGGTCTACGGCGCCGACGACGGCTCGACCAGCCCGCGCACCGACGACGACTTCCCGGCGTACACCGATGCGCGCGGCATCGTGGTCGTGACCCAGCCGGCGAACACCAAGGTGTTCTACTACGCCAACGGCGACAACAACCGGCTGTTCAACACCCCGCCCGACCAGCGCTCCTCGGTGGTGTCGATCACCTCCTTCACCCCGAGGGCGACCAACCTCGTCGGGACGTCCAACGACGGCCGCGTGCTCGACTTCGACGAGAGCAGCCCCACCGACGTGTTCGTGACGGTCACCGACCAGAGCGGCGCGCCCTACGAGCCGTCGGGCAACCCGCTGGCCGGCCACACCGTCGAGTACTACTGGATGGTCACCCCGACCGACGGCGACCCGGCCTCGGTCAGGGTCCCGGCGACCGGGACCAGCTCGGCCCCCGTGTCGGGCTCGCGCGCCAACACCCCGCTCCCGGACTCCGGCGAGAACGGGACCTGGCGCCTCTTCGCCGCCCTCCAGCCGCCGCCGGTCTTCGGCGGGGAGAGCCTGCCCAGCCGAGAGGTCCTCACCCTCGAGGTCGGCGAGGCCACCATCACCTACGCCGCGGCCAGCCCGGTGCAGGCGCCCGCGGGCACCAGCACCCTGGTGCGGGGCAGCCTCGTGCTGCCGGGCGGCGCCGGTCTGCCGGGTCGGGCCATCGGTCTGGTCTTCCAGCGCGGGACCGAGACCAACGGCACGGCGGACGCCTCGATGGTCGCCGCCGACGGCACCAACACGCTCAGCCGCAACGTCACCACCGACGGCAGCGGTCAGTTCGTCGTCACCGTGCGTGACCCGGCGGAGTCGCCCCAGCAGCCCGAGAAGGGCGGCAACATCGACGCGACGCCCGCAGGCAACACCGACGCGGCGAAGGCCGACTACGGCGTCGACTTCCTGCTGAGCCTGGTGCCAGGCAACCTCGTCATCGACCCGGAGACCGCTCTGGACACCACGGGGGGCAAGACCCCGGGCCGTCCGGTCAGCAGCAAGGTGACGGTCAAGACGGCCGACGGGACCACCTTGGCCAACCAGGCCGTGACGCTGACGACCACGTCGGGCTTCTTCACCCCGTACGCCGCCACCTTCGCGGGTCTCACCCCGGACCCGGCCCCGGCAGCCGGCAACGACGCCGGCCGCTGGAAGTCGCTGGGATCGACGACGACGGTGCAGACCGACGCCAACGGCGTCGCCAACTTCACCCTCGCCATCGAACGCGACCCCGGCTTCGACGACGACGGTCTGGTGGCCTCCACCGTGACCGCAGCCGTCAGCGGCGTGAGTGACACCGAGGTCGTCGACTGGACCAGCGCCAACCCCTACAACGGCGGCAAGGTGCGGCTCGAGCTGGCCCCCAACGCGCTGCAGGAGTCCGGCGTACTGCCGAAGGCGCCGACGTCGGACAAGGTCGTCTTCGACGTGTTCGTCGAGGACCAGTTCGGCAACCTGGTCGGCGGCGAGACCGTGGCGATCTCGGACTCCTCCGAGACGGCGACGACCTCCGAGCCCTCGGTGACCACGGACTTCCTCCGGGACGGTGACTTCTTCGCCACCTCGACCGGGGAGCAGGACCAGGTCGTCACGGGCACCTGGACCACCGAGACCCACAAGTACAGCGCTGCGACGCCGCCGACCCCCGCTACCGGCACGGAGACGCTGACCGGGACGAGCACGGTCAACTGGTACGCCGTCGACTTCGCCGACTCCGACATCACCCTGGAGCACTCGGGCGACGACGTGGTCCCGGTGGACACCTCGGTGACCGAGACCTACCTGGCCGTCGACCAGTTCGGGGAGGAGATCGCCGACCTGTTCATCGAGTTCTCCCGCTCAGGTCCCCAGGGCGAGCAGGAGAGCGAGAGCGGCGCCATCGGTCAGGACGGTCTCATCGAGTACACCTACACCGGCACGTCCAGCGGCGACGCTGTGGTCGTGGCCACCGCTCGTCGGGGCAACGCCCAGGGAGCCCTCATCCCGGCCGCCGAGCGCACCGACACGGTCACCTTCACCGGTGGTGGTGAGAACCCCGGCCGGGACGAGATCTTACCCCGGCTCACGCTCAAGAACCTGCCCGACAGCAGCGACCGCATCACCGTGTCGGCCCGCAAGGCCGACGGCGCGGAGGTCAAGCTGTTCAAGGTCGTCAACGGCAAGCGCACGCTGCTCAAGACCGGGACGCTCGGCCCCTCGGGCAAGCGGACGTGGACCATCACCGACGCCAGGCCCAGCCGGAAGACGGGCTACCAGGTCGTGGTTCGCCCCACCGAGGACACCCTCAAGGGCACGACCGCGGTCAAGCGGGTCACGTAACCACCGGAGAACGCGCTCAGGCGAAGCGCTCGCGCCGCAGGGAGAAGATCCACCTGCGGCGCGGGTGCTCGCTGACCGACCACAGCTCGTCGGTCGCCGGCCAGTAGGAGACGTCCTCCGGTCCCATCGGGGTCGCCCACCGGTGCCGGCGCCAGGACGAGCCGGGCTCGCCGACCCGACCGACGTACAGCGAACCCGGGACCCAGGGCCCGTGCGAGACGGTGACGTAGAGCCGGTCGTGGGCGCGGACCAGCCCCTGCATCCCCCGGACCCCGTCGACGACATCGACGAGCTCGAGGTCGGCACCCGGGCCGAGGGCGAACCTCGCGAGCCGCCGCGACCTCTGTCCGCGGCCGTACTCGCCGGCCAGCAGCCCGGACGGCTCTGAGGACCGGTCCAGCGACAGGAACGAGAACCGGAACGGCGCCTCGCCGTCGACCGACTCAGGTCGCCGGGAGGCCTCGACCGGGAGGAGGTAGCGCTCACCGTCGCGGACCAGCTCCGCGATCCGGGCGGACAGCACACCGCGTGCGGTGGCCGCGACGTGCAGGTGGTCGCGATGCCACACGATCCCTCCTGCGTGCACGCGCAGCGGCTCCCAGCCCTCGTCGGTGGCTCGCACCAGCAGGACGTGGCGGTAGCGGTGCGTGTCCAGGTCGAAGAACGTGACGCGGCTGCCCTGCCCGTCCTTGGCGTACCACGACACGACGACCAGACGGCGGCCGTGGACCAGCCCGCTGGGGTCGGCGTCCGCGGAGGTGGTGACCCCCTGCGGCCACCACGTCCGGTCCCGTCGGTCCGCGGCGTCAAAGGTGTGGGCCCGGTGCACGCCCGGCAGCGGGAGCCGGCTGCGCCGACCCTGGCGGTCCAGGTCGCCGAGGAGTTCGGCGAGCGGAACGCGCCCGGCGTGGGACGCCGTCCAGGCCTTCATGACCGCCCTCCTCGTCCTCACCCAATCCGGGAGGCCGTCCGCACCGAAGGTGCTGCATACGGCTTCTGCCGTCTCCATCCAACCCGAAAGGTGCTCCTCATGAAGCTCCCCCGGATCTCCCGGCCGACCCCGTCGATGGCGGTGTCGATCCTGGCGCTCGTCGTCGCCGCGAGCGGCACGGCGTACGCCGCCAACACGATCGGCTCGCGCGACATCGTCAACGAGACCGTGAAGGGCGTCGACGTGAAGAACGGCTCGCTCGGCTCCCGCGAGGTGCGCGACGGCTCGCTCAAGTCCCGCGACTTCAGCAAGAACGCGATGCCCCAGGGCCCCCAGGGTCCTGCCGGCCCGCAGGGTCCCACCGGTCCTCAGGGCCCGGTCGGCCCGGCCGGCCAAAACGGTGCTGACGGTGCCGACGGTGCTGACGGCGCCGGTCGCTGGGTGCTCATCGACGAGAACGGCGCGATCGTCGCGCAGTCCGGCGGCTTCCAGATCATCGCGGCCTACCCGACGCTCCCCAACACCGCGACTGCGCCGGCCCCCGACAACTCGCTGCGCGCCAACGGCAACGTCTACCTCGACGCCAACGAGGACCTGTCCGACAACGGCATCGTCGCGAGCATCGCCCTGCAGAACCGGGTCGACCAGAACGGCGACGGCGTCACCAGCGGCCGCGCGCCCGGCGCCGACGCCAACCCGGAGTTCTCCGGTGAGATCTCCGTGAGCCAGTGCGGTGTCACGAACATGACGCCGACCAACTGTGCTCCGACCGGCGCGCAGAACGCGGACGCCTTCGTGGTCAGCCCCCGCAACAGCGACGGCACCGTCACCGGTCCCGGGACGCGCAAGCGGTTCTTCGTCATCATCACCGGCGACTCCTCGGACTTCGTCGCACCCACCCCGTAGGACCGCAGAACCCAGAGCCGCCTCCCCATCTCCCGCCGTAGGTTGACCCACGTGCGGGAGGTGGTGGGGGCGGCGATCTGCGTTCAGGGGCGGGTGCTGGCCGCCCGCCGGATCCGGCCGGCCGGACGCTGGGAGCTCCCCGGCGGCAAGGTCGAGAACGGCGAGAGTGCCGAGGCGGCCCTTCTCCGCGAGGTCCGCGAGGAGCTGGGGGTCGAGGTGCGCCTCGAGCGGTGGCTGCCCGGCTTGACACCCGTCCGGCCCGACCTCGTCCTGAGGGTCGCCGTCGTCTCCCTCGTCGACCGGAGAGCCCGTGGCCCGCGAGCACGCCGAGCTGCGGTGGCTCGCTCCGCCGAGCTCGACGACGTCGACTGGCTCGAGCCGGACCGCCCGTTCCTGTTCGGCCATCGCGGCGGTCCTAGGCTCGGACCATGAGTGACGCGCCGGCCCACCGACTGCTGCTCGTGCACGCCCATCCCGACGACGAGTCGATCGGGCAGGGCGCGACGATGGCCAAATACGTCGCCGAGGGACGTGGGGTCACCCTGGTGACCTGCACCGCCGGGGAGATGGGGGAGATCCTCGTCCCCGAGCTCGAGCACCTCGCCGCCGACCGCGACGACGGTCTCGGAGAGCACCGCCGCGGCGAGCTGGAGCAGGCCATGAAGGCCCTCGGCGTCACCGACCACCGTTTCCTCGGAGGCTTCGGGACCTACCGGGACTCCGGCATGGCCTGGCACGCCGACGGCCACGCGATCGCCGCCGACGAGGTGCACGACAACGCCTTCTGGCACGCCGACCTGACCGAGGCCGCCGACCACCTGGTGCCCGTCGTCCGCGAGGTGCGGCCGCAGGTGCTGGTCACCTACGACCAGTTCGGCGGCTACGGCCACCCCGACCACATCCAGGCCCACCGGGTGGCGATGTACGCCGCCCAGCTGGCCGCGGTGCCGTCGTACCGCCGCGACCTGGGCAGAGCCGTGGGACATCGCGAAGATCTACTGGGGCGCGATGTCGGAGACCCGGATGCGCGAGGGCCTGCGGGCGCTGCGCGAGGCCGGCGACACGACGACGTTCGAGGGGATGGACCCCGACGGGCCGCTGCCTCCGTTCGTGACCGCCGACGAGAACCTCGCGTGCGTCGTCGACGCCCAGGACCACGTCGAGCGCGAAGATGGCCGCGCTGGCCGCCCACGCCACCCAGATCACGACCGACGGTCCGTTCTTCGCGCTCTCCAACAACGTCGGCAGCCACGGCGTGGGGGGTCGAGTACTACCGGATCGTCAAGGGCGGCCCAGGGACCGCTCGGCGAGGACGGTCTGGAGACCGACCTGTTCGCCGGCCTGTGACGAGGACCAGGTGCCTCGAGTGCCCAACCTGCGCAGAGGTCGTGACGGCTGCGGCGTGCCTCATCGCCGGAGCCCTCGTCTCGGTCGCCTCGATCGCCCTGCACTCGCTGTGGTGGGGGCTCCTGCTCGTCGCCCTGACCCTGGCCGCCGCGCTCTGGGCGCTCCCAGCCGGCTGGTGGACGCGGCTCGCCTTCGGGCTGGGCTGGCTCGGGGCTCTGGTCCTCCTGCTCTCGCCACGTCCCGAGGGCGACTACGTGGTCAGCTCCGACGTCAACGGCTACGCCCTGATGGGGTTCGGTCTGGTCGTGCTCATGGTCGCCGTGGCCACGCTCCCACGGTCCGCCCGCGGGGATGACGTCCGGCCCGACCGGCTTCCGTAGGGTGACGCCGTGGTCAAGGACTCCGAGCGAGAGCGGGCCGGCGGCAAGGTTGTCGTCCTGGTCGTCGTGGGCCTGCTGCTGCTCGTCGGGGCCGGGTGGGCCGCGGCCTACGTGGGTGCCGGCGACAAGGTCCCGAGGGGGACCACCGTGGCCGGTGTCGACATCGGCGGTCGCACGCCGGCGGAGGCCACGACGACCCTCGAGAGCGAGTTCGCCGACCGGGCAGAGGCGCCCGTCATCGTCAGCATCGAGGGCTCGACCGAGGAGGTCGCGCCGAGCGAACTCGGACTGAGCGTCGACCACGAGGCCTCGGTGGCCGCGGCCGGCGGCGGCGAGAGCTGGGACCCCCAGCGGCTCTGGGACTACTACACCGGGGGCGACGACCTCGAGGCCGTGGTCCTCGTCGACGACGAGGTCATGCAGACCGCTCTCGAGCGGCTCGACTCCGATCTCGGCCAGGAACCGGTGGACGGAGCGGTCGTGTTCGAGGGGGCGCAGGTCGTCACGACCGAGGCCGTGACCGGCCGCACGCTCGACCTCGACCAGGCCCGCGAGGCGATCGTGGCGGCGTACCTCTCCGAGGAGGGTGGCGACCCGGCGACCGCCGAGCTGATGCTCGTCGACGACGAGCCCGCCATCGACGCAGGTGACGTGCAGGCGGCGCTCGACGACTTCGCCAATCCCGCCATGTCGGCACCGGTGACCTTGCTCTTCGACGACAGCCCGGTCCGGCTGACGCCGCGGCAGTACGCCGGCGCGCTGGCCATGAAGGCGCGCGACGGCGAGCTCGTGCCGACCCTGGACCAGAAGCGTCTGACCAGGCTCGTCGCGGCAGCGATCAGCGACGGCGGCGCACCGGTCGATGCCACCGTGCGGCTGGTCGACGGCGAGCCCAAGGTCGTCCCGGCCAAGCCGGGGGTCACCTACGAGCCCGACGACGTGGCCGACGCCTTCCTCGACCTGGTGGCACGGCCCGAGGGGGAGCGCGAGGTCGCAGTCGAGGCGACGGTGGCCAAGGCCGATCGCACCACGGCCGAGGCACGCAAGCTGCGCATCACCGAGCGGGTCTCGACGTTCACGACGTACTTCCCCTACGCGGAATACCGCAACACCAACATCGGGCGCGCGGCCGAGATCGTCGACGGCACGGTGCTGGAGCCCGGTGACGTCTTCTCGATGAACGACATCGTCGGCGAGCGGACCCGCGAGAACGGCTTCACCGAGGGCTTCATCATCAGCGACGGCATCTTCAAGGAGGACCTCGGCGGCGGGGTCTCGCAGCTCGCCACGACCCTGTTCAACGCGATGTTCTTCGCCGGCCTCAAGGACGTCGAGCACAAGCCGCACTCCTTCTACATCGACCGCTACCCCGTCGGCCGCGAGGCGACGGTCGCGTTCGGCGCGGTCGACCTGCGCTTCGAGAACGACACGCCCTACGGCGTCCTGGTCGACACCAACGTCGTCCCGAGCACGCCGTCGAGCCAGGGGTCGGTGACGGTCTCGATCTACTCCACGAAGTACTGGGACATCACCACTACGACGTCGGATCGCTATGCGTTCGTGCCGCCCGCCACGCGCCGTCTCGACACCCCGGACTGCTACCCCAACGAGGGGTACTCCGGCTTCCAGATCGACGTGACGCGCTTCTTCCGTCGAGCTGGCGAGGACGAGCTGGTGCGCGAGGAGGTCTTCCACACCGACTACACGCCCTCCGACACGGTGATCTGCGAGTGATCCGCGGCGCTGCGCCGAGGCGGAGCTAGGGAGTCGCCTCCCCGTCCTCGTCCTCGTCCTTGTCCTCGACAGCGTCACCGATGGCACCGCTGCCGGCCCACCACTGCGCCAGGTGTGACCAGGGGTGGTCTTCGGCGGCCCAGGTGTCGAGAGCCGGGCAGCCAGCCATGCCCAGGACGAAGCCCGTGGCCGGCACCAGCTGCTCGTGGTCGACCATCGCGCGCTGGAGCCGACCCGCCTCCGTCTCGGTCAGGGTTCCGACGACCTGACCCAAGGTCAGCAGAGCGGTGACGCGCACGGCCAGCCGTTCGTCACCGATGGCGAGGCGCAGCAGACGCTGACGCTGGGCCTCGGACGCGATCTGGTGCAGGACGGTCATCGCCAACGCTGCCGTGCACTCGTCGCCGTTCGCGGCCACCTCGAGCACCGGGTCGGCCAGGTGGGCGCGGTAGGGGCTCATGCCCAGGAGCATGGATGCATCACTGCGTCGCTGGTGGCTGACGTGGAACAGCGCCTCCCGCACCAGCCGGTGCAGCATCTGGTCCTGCTCGATCACGTAGACGTTGGGGGCGTGCTCCTGCGCGGTGATGGCGATCCGGCTCGCCACCGCTCGGGTGTGCTCGGGCTCGTAGATCTCGGCGGTGCGCAGCGTGAGGTCGAGAGCCTTGAGGCACTCCCGGTCGTTGATGGTGCGGGGGAGCCGGTGGCGGACCTCTAGGGGGAGCTCGTGGTAGATCGCGAGGGCGTCGAGGCGGTGCAGCGGTCCGAGCTGTCGCTGCAGCATGTCGACGACGGCGCCCTCGTAGCGGCCCAGGTCGGCGGCGTCGTACTGCCCAGAAGCCAGCCTGCCCGCCACTGCCGCCGCGGCCCCCGCGCGCAGGTGGCCCGGGTCGCCCGCCAACAGCCGCTGGAGGATGTCGGTCGCCTGGGCGTCGTCGACATTCTCGAGCAGCGAGAGCGGGTGGACCGCGAACGTGGTGACCCCGGCGGTCACGAGAGCTCCGATGGCGCGTACGGCGTGGCGCCGCGAGGTCGGGTTGGCCACGAGCATGCGCAGCGCCTCGAAGCGGGCGAGGTGGGCCAACCCGGTCGCGCGGCCGAGCTCGGCGACCAGGGCGTCGCAGATCTGGGTCCAGGTCTCAGGCAGCAGGTAGAGGTGGGGCTGTCGGGTCAGCAGCCGGCACAGCTCCAGCCAGGTCTCACCGGTCCCTGCGCCGGAGAAGGACTGGACGAACAATGCGTCCAACCGTGAGTGAGCGTCCGCCGCATCGATGGACGCCGGGTCGCGACGGGTGCCGTCGAGGCGTCGGCCGGTCAGCGCGGTCACGCCGATGACCAGACGTCCCTGCGGCAGACCGAGCACCTGCTCGTAGGCAGCAACGACCGAGACCGGCACCTGGACCTGCCCGGTCTCCCACCGGCTCAACCGGGTGGTGTCGGCGACTACTCCGTGCGCTCGCAGGGCGGCGAGGAAGACGTCGCGTCGGGCCAGGTCTGGGTCCGCTGCGTGGAGGCGTGACGCCCCGAGCAGCCAGGCGATGCGGTGGTCGATGCTGGGCGACCGGGACTCGTGCACGGTCGGGTCGACAGGCAACCGGTAGGGGCGACCCCGCCGGCGGCTGGCCGGGCGCACGGTCCCCGGTCCGCCGGGGTGCGCCTCGGAGGCCGTCGTCGTGAGCACGAGCCGCACCTCCCGGGTCGAGGGTCCCCACGACCCTGCGCGTGGCCACTATGGCAGACGTGAACCCACGTAGTTGTTTGTTGTCGATCATCTCGACAAGAAGCAATTATTACCATTCTGTTGCCGACTTGTTGCACTCGCCTGCCGGGTTGGCTGACAAAGCGAACCTTCGGCCGATATGGCACTAGGTTCCCATCTGCCACAGGCGTGAGCCTGGGGCTGCCCAGCATCCCCCGCTGGGCGTTCAACGATTCCCGGCAGCTCGCCGGGAGTGCTCCCGAAGGGAAAAGCATGAATAGCAGCGGCATCACGCGCGGGTTGGCCGTATCGGCCATCGCCGCGTTGGCGCTGTCGGGCCTCGCAATGGCTCCGGCAAGCGCTCAGACCGTCGGTGACGGCCTGAGCCAGGCGCCCAACAACCTCGGCGCGAACCCGGACGCGAACCCGGACGTCGTCCTCTTCGCGCCCTTCGATGGCGCCGGTCTCTCGCAGAAGTCCGATGGCGTCAACGCCACCGTCACCCTGCTGGCCGGCACCCCCACCAACATCGATCCGGACGGTGGAGGTGCCCAGACCCCTGTCTTCTCGCACTCGATCCGCTTCGAGTACTCGACGGACGGCGGGGCGACCTACACCACGATCAACACGATCCCGGTCGACCGCGGTGTGGCCACCACCCAGTGGGCGCCGGTTGCCGGCACCAACCGGATCCGTGCGCAGGCGGTCACCCAGGCCAACGCGCCGTTGGGTAACCCGGACGTCAGCAATGTCACGGTCAACCCGAACGGCAACCCGGTGTACCTCAACCCTGCCGCTGGGGCCGTGCGTACTCCGCTCGGTGTCTACGCCCCCACTGTCGGTGGCAACGGCACGATCGCGGTGACCGGCAAGACTGGTGATCCGGCTCCGGCCAACACCCGGCTGAGCGTGGACGGTCCTCGAGTTGCGGGTCCGATCGAGCCGCTGACGACCAACGGCGCTATCACTTCAGGCGCCGACGCCGCCGGCATGTACAGCTTCGCCAAGACCCTGACGGTCGACGCGACCAACATTCCGGTGGACGCGCCCAGCGATCTGCCCGACGACGTCATCGTTACGGTGGACAACGGCCTCGCAGGTAGCACCGACGGTCAGGTGTACGCCCTCTACCGCCAGCGGATCGAGAACCTGAACCAGGTGACCGCTCCCGTGTCGCCCGGCTACCAGGCCAACGTCAACGGGGACGTCAACGCCGGAAATGCGGCGCAGCCCAGCGGTGGGGCCCCTGACGGCAACGCCGGCAACGACATCAGCAAGTACGACATCACCGTGAAGGACCAGAACGGTGCACCTGTGGCCGGCGTGCCGATCTACCAGTCCAACTCTGCGGGCAACCCGGCCGTGACCGTGGGTCAGCAGGCCGACGGCACCAACGATCCGGGCGGCCCCGTGGCGTCGAACTTCTTCGGTGTCCGGACCGTGACCCTTCGTGAGAACACGATCGACATGGGTGCCGACACCGACGGAGTTGCTGGTCAGCAGACCGCCTACTACGTGGTGGACGTCAACGCCAACGGCACCTACCAGAACACGGTCGACGTCCTCATTCCGGTTGTGCAGACCAACGCGCCTGCCGCGGTGGCGAAGATCGAGCTGACCAACAACCTCGGCACCGCCCAGGATGACGACGAGACCGGCACCGTCACCATCAAGGTGACGGACGCCAACGGCAACCCCGTCCAGAACGTGGTGCCGAACGTCACGGTTACCCGCACGAGCGGAACCAACCCGCCGGTCGTGACTAACCCTGTGGTTGCCCCAACCAACAACCAGGGCAACACGACGGTCACGGCTCAGGGCTTTGACGACGTCAAGACCCTCATCAACATCGTGGCCAAGGTGATCAACGGCACGACCGGTTCGATCGACATCGAGTCGGACCGTTCGGCGGTCGTGTGGGACAACGGAGCCCTCGCGCAGGCCCTGGCCGGCAGCTCCACGACGGAGACCGGCAAGCTGCGACTGCCCTCGGGCAAGACCCTCGGTGGCCGCATCCTCGCGCTCACGCTGACTCGCACCACCGACGCCAACGGCAACGGGGTTGTCGAGCCCGGTGACAACGGTGACGCGTTCTTCGCCGCGACTGCCGACCAGCCGGCCGGCACCATCACGGGCGGCGCCTTGAACGCGCAGACCACGACGTCTGCGACTGGCACCTTCGCGGTCAAGATCACCGACCCGTCACCCGCACCGGGTGCCGAGCTCGACGACATCGTGACCGCAGCCTCGGCGGCGCTCTCCGATGCCGGGGATACGGTGTCGACCTCCATGCGGGTCGACTTCATCCGGTCGCTGACCGCGACCCGGATCGAGATCACCAACCCGGACGGAGCTCCCAACCAGGCCGATGGTCTGGCGAGCGTCAACTTCCCGAGTGCTGGTCTCAACAACGACATCGCCAAGCCCGGTGCTCTCAGCCGCGGTGAGGTTCGTGCGTTCAACGCCGACGGTGTCCTGCTCGACGTCTCGACCGTCAACGTGACCCTCAACGAGGGCTTCTTCGTCGACGTCTCCAGCGTCGCGACGGCCTTCGACGGCACACCCACGGCGGGCGCGCTGGTCGACTACAAGGACGCCGGCAAGGCTCGCGCCGTCTCGGCAGTCGACGGCGTGGCGACCTTCTACACCACCATCGAGCGCAACGCCGGCTTCGATGACGACGGAACCGTCGCCGACAAGATCAACGCGACGGTGGGTTCGGTCTCCGACGTGCACGACCTGACGTGGACCACTGACTTTGCCTCCTTCGGTGGCGGTCAGCAGGCCACGAACCTGTCGGCGACGGACCCGATCGTGGTCTCGCTCAACACAACCGAGCAGACCGGCACCCAGCAGTCGTCGATCCTGCCCAAGGCTCGTGCCAGCGCCGGCTCCTCGGCTCAGGTCGTCGACTTCGACGTCGTGACCAAGGACGTCTTCGGCAACCGCACGTCGTCCACGCTCAACGTGACCGACGACTCGCCGATCGCCACCTTCATCGACCCCGAGGTCGGCGGCCCGGTGGGCATCGAGTCCGACTACACGGTGTTCCAGCCGGCCATCCGGGCCACCTCCAACCGAGCGACCAACCAGAAGCTCGAGGTCGAGGTCAACGGGGCCACGAAGTTCACCTACACGGCCAACATCGCGACGTCGGCAGTCACTGCGACGCCGCTGGCCCCGGGCAACTTCAACACCGAGGCTGTCAACGTGGAGGACTTCTCCGACGCTGACCCGGCCACTGCCGGCGACCAGGCCATCAACTGGTACGAGGTCAACGTCGACGCCTCGACGTTCGTGCTGGAGCAAGAGGGTCCGGAGTCCGTCCCGGTGGGCACGCCCGTGTCCTACACCGTGAAGGCCATCGACCAGGAGGGTCAGGACCTGCGCGGCTACGGCGTGGGCTTCCTCCGTGTCGGTCCTGGTGACGACGGTGAGGACGACGACGGTCAGGTCTCCGACTGCACGAACAACAACGGTCAGGCGTTCTACGACTTCGTTGGGTCCGAGGCAGACGAGGCATTCGTGTCCGCGGTGATCTACGACGACATTCCGTCCTTCGGCCTTCAGTGCGGTGGCAACCGACTCTTCGTTGTCGGTCCTGACACGGTGACGTTCACCGGTGACGGCGGGGAGAACCCTGGTCCCGTCGACATCACGGCCATCATCAAGGCCAAGAACACCGCGGATGGCAAGGACAAGATCAGCGTCCGGGCCCTGGGTGCAGCCAAGGGCGCGAAGGTCCGCCTGTTCCTCGTCAAGAACGGTGAGCGTGAGCTCTTCCGGACGGGCAACATCAGCGACCAGGAGCGCAAGGTGTTCATCCTGCCCGACCGCGGTGACGGTTCTCGGACCTTCTTCGCCGTGGTGGAGGCAACCGACACCAACAACGCTGACCGGACGAAGGCCATCCGCATCAGCTAGCACCTCCCGTAACACACGACCCTGAGAGGGGGCCGGCTCGGTCCGCCGAGCCGGTCTCCCTCCTCAACACCAGGGTCCGTCACAGCATGATCTCGGCGCCCTGGTGCCACGGTCGCGGTCCGGTCCATCCCCTTTCGCCGCTGCGAGGGGATGGCCCGGACCGCTCTGTCGTTTGTTGCTGCTCTGGAAGCACGTTCGATCGGCCGCGGGCCGCACTCATGAGGACCAGTTCCAAGGTGCACCCAGCCCTTTGCGCCTTAGGACGTGTGGCCCAGTCAGCATCTCGACGCCCGAGCTGGATGCCGCTAATTCGATCGCGTGTCAGTCCACGACTGCGGAGCGCTTTGTCGAGCGGGTATTACGAGCGCTTCTGTTTGCAGTCAACGGTCGCCGTCACCGTCACCGTGCGTTCGTAGATGTCGGTGAGAACGACTCTGTCGAGGTCGGCGATGCGACCCTTGGGAGAGACCTTGGTGTCGTCAGTCAATGTGCCGGCGAAGACCGAAATCGCCACTGCTGATTGTGGCCGCCGGTTCGAAGTCCGGTCCCTTGCTGTAGACAGCGAGCTTGACCCCCCGGTCGCCCGTGGTGTAGACCGCCCGCGGTCGTTTGGTCGCGTCGAGGTCTCCGCCACGCACACGCACGTCTGCGTCACCCGTCCACTCAGTCTCGATCTGACCGGCAGTGGTCACGGTGGAGGCGCAGGCTCGTACGGATGTCACCTCCCCCGGCGGGAGCTCGACGGGGGGCACTGCGCCGCTCCCACTCCCCGTGGGACTCGGCTCTGGGCCCGTTGCGTCCTTCTCGTCATCGCCCGAACAGCCTGATGTGGCGAGCGCGAGCACGAGCATCGTGGTGAGCGTGAGTCTTCTGCCGAGATGGGGACGCATGAGCCCCATCATCGCGCACCGCCCGGTGTAGCGACGTACCGGTAGGCATGGTGCTCGGTGAACCCCAGCCGCTCGTAGAGCGCCAAGGCTGGGGCGTTGTCCCCGAGCACTTGGAGGTACGCCGTCGTCGCACCCTGCTCGGCTCCCCACTCGAGCAGCTCGGCCATCACGGCCAGCCCGAGGCCCTGCCGGCGGTGGGCTGGGTCGACCTCGATGCTGCGGAAGCCGACCCAGTCCTCGGCGTACGCCGCGAGGCCGCTGGCGTGGTCGCCGAGGGTGACGGTTGCCTGGTGGGCGTGGGGGGTCTCGACAAGCTCGACCACCGGAGTTGGCTCGACCAACAAAGTTGGCTCGACCACCGGGGGGCGGTCGACCACCGAAGCTCGCGGCACCGGAGCTCGCTCGACCATCGACCTGCGGGCGGCGGCGACGCCGGCGAGCATGAAGACGGTGTTGGCGTCGGCACTCTCGGGGACCCAGCCGTGGGAGCGGAAGAGGTCCTCCTCGGGCGAGTCGGGGAGCACGGCGGCGATCGGGCGACGATTTAGGCGTGTGTAGTGCTCGACCACCCCTCGTAGGCCTCCTCGAGGGAGACCGAGCCGGGCGGACCGAAGGCGAGCACCGAATTGGCCCGGCGGGCGGTGGAGGACGCGCTGGTCCGCAGCACCCAGTCGCCGAGCGGCTCGGTCTCCAGGTCGGCGAAGAGGGCGAAGGCGCGCACCTGGGCCTCGCGGGGGCTGACCCGCAACCGCACAGAGGGCCGCGGCGGGACCGGTTTGCCGGAGACGATGTCGGCCAGCGCGATGCTGACCTCGGGCCCGTCCGCGGGAGAGATCACGCACCGACCGTCGCCCCACGAGGTGCACACGCCGAGCAGGTCGGTGAGCAGTGGACCGCCGGAGGGGCCCTGCTCGCCGCGCACGATCCGGCGTACGACGACCCGCAGACCCACGACATGGGGGCCCAGTCCATGGGCTACCGGCGGCTCGGCCACGCCGGGATACTAGGCTGGGCCTGCTCTCGCACGACCCGCGGACCGTCCTCAGGAGGAACCCGGTGACCTACGTCATCTCCCAGCCCTGCGTCGACCTCAAGGACCGTGCCTGCGTCGACGAGTGTCCCGTCGACTGCATCTACGAGGGCAAGCGGATGCTCTACATCCACCCCGACGAGTGCGTCGACTGCGGAGCCTGCGAGCCGGTCTGCCCGGTCGAGGCGATCTTCTACGAGGACGACGTCCCGGAGGAGCACAAGGAGTACTACGACGCCAACGTGCACTTCTTCGACGAGCTCGGGTCGCCGGGCGGTGCCGCCAAGATGGGCGAGATCGACCACGACCACGCGCTGGTCGCCGCGCTCCCGCCGCAGGAGCACGACGAGTAGACGGTGGTTGAGGAGCGAGCGAAGCGAGCGTCTCGAAACCCCAAGCGGCTCCCGGACTTCCCCTGGGACCAGCTCACCGAGCACGCGGCGACCGCTCGGTCCCACCCGGACGGGATCGTCGACCTCTCGGTCGGTACGCCGGTCGACCCGACGCCCGCTGTCGTCCAGGAGGCGCTGCGGGCGGCCGCCGACTCACCGGGTTATCCGCTGACGATCGGGCGTGGGCAGACCCGTCAGGCCTGCATCGACTGGTTGGCGCGTCGCCACGGTGTCGTCGGTTTGGGCCTCGACCAAGTCCTGCCCACGATTGGCTCCAAGGAGCTGATCGCCTCGCTGCCGACCCACCTCGGGATCGGCGCCGGCGACCTGGTGGTCTTCCCCGAGCTCGCCTACCCGACCTACGAGGTGGGCGCAGCGCTCGCCGGCGCCCGGGCGGTGGCCACCGACTCGCTGACCTCGCTCGGCCCCGAGACGCCTGCGCTGGTCTGGTTGAACTCCCCGGCCAACCCGACCGGACGGGTGCTCCCGACCGAGCACCTGCGCAAGGTCGTCGACTGGTGCCGCGAGCGGGGGGTCCTGGTCGTGAGCGACGAGTGCTACCTCGAGTGCGCGTGGGAGGCCCAGCCCGTCTCGGTGCTGCACCCCGATGTCTGCGGCGGCTCGTTCGAGGGGCTGCTGGCGGTGCACTCCCTGTCGAAGCGGTCGAACCTGGCCGGCTACCGCTGTGCCTTCGTCGCCGGCGACGCCGCGGTGGTGGGCGAGCTGCTCGCCGTACGCAAGAACCTCGGCCTGCAGCTGCCCGGTCCCCAGCAGGTGGCGATGGCGGCCGCGCTGGCCGACGACGAGCACGTGGTCGCCCAACACGCGCGCTACGCCGCCCGTCGGGCGGTGCTGAAGGAGGCGTTCGAGGCGGCCGGCTTCCGCATCGACCACTCCGAGGCGTCGCTCTACCTCTGGGCGACCCGTGGGGAGGACTGCTGGGAGACGGTGACCTGGCTGGCCGAACGCGGCGTCCTGGTCGCGCCCGGCAGCTTCTACGGCGTCGCGGGCTCGCAGCACGTCCGGATCGCCTTCACCGTGACCGACGAGCGAGTCGGCGCGGTGCCGCTGCGGCTGCCGGACTGACCTCAGGCTCCGAGGCTGAACACCGCCACCTCGGCGGCGGTCGGGCGGTCAGCGGGGTTCTTGGCCATCATCGAGCGCAGCAGGGCGCGGAAGTCGGCAGGGACCGATTTGTCCACCTCGGGCACCGGTTGGTTGATGTGGGCCAGCGCCGCGGCGACCGGGCTGTCCCCCTCGAAGGGACGGTGTCCGGTGAGGCACTGGTAGCCGACGACCCCGAGGGAGTAGATGTCCGAACCCGCGACCGCGCGGGCCCCGGTCACCTGCTCGGGGCTGATGTAGCTCATCGTGCCGAGGATCTCGCCGGTGTAGGTCAGCGGCGCCACGCCCGGGGCCAGCGCGATGCCGAAGTCGACGAGGACGGGTTGCCCGTCGGGCTGGAGCACGATGTTGCCCGGCTTGACGTCGCGGTGGACGATGCCCGCCTCGTGCACCAGGGCCAGCGCCTCGGCCAGCCTGACGACGACCTGGACGGTCTCAGGGACGCCCAGGACCGAGTCGCGCTGCAGCACCTCAGACAGGGGGTCCCCCTGGACGAAGCGCATGACGAGGAACGGGTGGACCATGGGGCCGTTGCGTTCCTCCCCGAAGTCGTAGACGTGGGGGAGGCCGCGGTGGTCGAAGCCCGCCAGGCTGCGTGCCTCCTGGGCGAACCGCGCCAGGGCGACCTCGTCGTCGGGGCGGATCGTGTGCAGACGCTTGAGCGCGACGACGCGTTCGAGCAGCAGGTCCTGGGCGACGAACACCGAACCCATGGCGCCGGTGCCCACGAGCTCCAGCAGCTCGTAGCGGCCGGCGATCACGACGGGCGTCGATCCCATGGCTGGTCCTCGGTCGGGCGACGGTCCGGCCCGGTCCAGGATCCGTCAGCGGCGATGTCGGTCGGGAGGAGGTACCCACCGTACGGCGCCCGAACCGCCGGGGTGAGCACGGGTGGGCCGGCGGTCAGTCGAAGACGTCGACGTGCACGTGGTCGCGGTGCTCGAGGATCACCGGGTCGCCGGAGCGCGCCGGCGGGTCGTAGTCGCGCCACCCGTCGTCGGTGCCGGCCTTCCAGATCCGGTCGTCGAAGATGACCGTCTGCACGTCGAGCCGCGTCGGCCTGGGCCACGAGGTAGTGCGCGATCGCCCAGCCGCGGACCTGGCTCTGCTCGGTGACCGGCCGCAGGAAGATGTCGACCGCCCGCCCCTCGTAGTGCGTCGAGCCCGCCATGTGCCCGCTCGAGACGCCGCCAGGGGCGAAGCCACCGAGCGAGAGCTCGCCGAAGACGCCCTCGACCTCCCGTCGTACGACGTCGGCCCGTGCCACGAGCCCGGTCTCGCCCAGCTCGTCGGTGGCCTCGGCCGGCCCGTCCGGGCCGGTGCAGGTGAAGAGGGCCTCGGAGTGGCCGGTCAGGGCCGAGGCCAGCGCGCGGGCGTCGTCCTCGTGGTCGGCGTAGGCGTCCGGGAAGCCGGAGCGCTGCACCTCCTGCGCCGCGACGGTGATCTCGAGGGACTCATAGCCCTCCACCCGCACGAGGGCGTCGTAGAAGGCGTTGACGGCGTAGACGGGGTCCTGGATCTGCGCGGCGGTCCCCCAGCCCTGGGAGGGCCGCTGCTGGAAGAGGCCGAGCGAGTCGCGGTCGCCGTAGTCGAGGTTGTAGAGGTCGGACTCCTGGTAGGCCGTGGCCAGCGCGATCGACGCCGCGCGGGCGGGCAGGCCGCGTCGGACGGCAAGCGCGCTGATCAGCGCAGCGTTCTCGGCCTGCTCCTGGTCGAGCTCGACGGTCTGCGCCCCGACGGTCGCGGTGCAGTCCGGCTCCTGGCCGAAGAGCCCGTCGCCGGAGCCCACGCCGGTCAGCACGCCGTAGCCGACCGCGGCGACCACGCCCACGGCGGCCAGACCCACGAGGCCGACCCCGACTCCCGTCCTCACCCGGCCAGTCTCTCGGGTGGGCCCAACCCGCGGGGTGGGCTCAGTTGGCGTGGAGCGACTCGTTGAGCGTGATGCCGGCGCTCCTCCACGGCACCGCCTCGACCGCACCGGTCTGCGAGTGGCGGCGGAACAGCACGTTGCTGGCCCCGGAGAGCTCCACGGCCTTCACCACCCGACCCTCCAGGCTCACCTTGGTGCCGGCCGTGACGTAGCAGCCCGCCTCGACCACGCAGTCGTCGCCGAGCGAGATGCCGATGCCGGCGTTGGCGCCGACCAGGCACCGCTCGCCGATGGAGATGACCTGGGTGCCACCGCCCGAGAGCGTGCCCATGATCGAGGCCCCGCCCCCGACGTCGGAGCCCTCGCCGACGACCACGCCCGCCGAGATCCGCCCCTCGACCATCGAGGCACCCAGGGTGCCGGCGTTGAAGTTGACGAACCCCTCGTGCATGACCGTCGTGCCCGGCGCCAGGTGCGCCCCCAGGCGGACCCGGTCGGCGTCGGCGATGCGTACGCCGGACGGCACGACGTAGTCGACCATCCGCGGGAACTTGTCCACCCCGAAGACCGTGACGTGCTGACCGGCCGCCTGCAGCCGAGCCCGCACGGTCTCGAAACCGTCGACCGCGCACGGTCCCGCCGAGGTCCACACGACGTTGGTCAGCAGCCCGAAGACGCCCTCCATCGACTGACCGTGCGGAGCGACGAGCCGCGTCGAGAGCAGGTGGAGCCGAAGCCAGACGTCCTCGGTCGTGGTCGGCGCCGTCGCGAGGTCCGCGATCGCGACGAGCCGCACCTCCCGGCGTACGCCGCGCAGGTCGTCACGCCCCTCCAGAGCGGTCAGCTCGGTCGGGGCTTCGGACCCGTCGTGGTCCCCGAGCGCGGGGGAGGGGAACCACACGTCCAGGACGGTGCCGTCGTCGGTGGTGCTGGCGAGTCCGTGTCCCCAGGCGCTGCTCACGTCGGTGATCCTAGTGAGCCGAGGACTACTGACCGGTGCGGCCGTCGATGCACTCGCGCAGCAGGTCGGCGTGCCCGACGTGGCGGGCGTACTCCTCGACCAGGTGCACGACGATGTCGCGCAGCTCGCAGATTTGGCCGTCGACGTCGACCGGAGCGCTGAGGTCGGTGTGGGCGGCGTACACCTCCTGGGCGTGGGTCACCTCGCGACGCCAGGACTCCCAGGCCTCGGCGACGACGGCGTCGTCGGCGACGGCGCCGTTGAAGTCGAGATCGCGGTCCTCCTCGCTCCAGTAGAGGCGCGGCAGGTCCTGGCCCTCGATGCGTCGGCGGCACCACGAGTGTTCGACCTTCGCAAGGTGGCGCAGCAGGCCGAGCAGCGACAGGGTCGACGGTGGGACCGACCGGGTGGCCAGCTGTTCGGCGGTCAGGTCGGCGCACTTCAGCTCGAAGGTCATCCGGTAGCGGTCGAGGTACTCACCCAGCACGCCGTGCTCACCCGTCGCGGGCGGGATCGCGGTGCGCGGGTCCTCCTCGGGGTCGAGCCACATGTCGGGTGCTGTGCGGTTGGCGGGTTCGTCGGTCACCGCCGTAGTCTTGCCCCACAGGCGTTCGAGCCGTCATCAGCGGCGAGCCTCCGGAAGAACGGCCCCGGTGATCGAGCTTGTCGAGATCCGGGGCTCACTAGAACCGGACGGGTGGCCCGTCACAGCCGTGAACGAGAGGTCTCCTGCGGGAGGCAAGCGAGGTGGTACCGCGGCGCCAGTCGTCCTCGCAGTTGACGACTGCGAGAGGACACCATGACCAGCCAGTACCCCCGGGTCTCCACCGGCGCGCACCACGCCGTCACCCCCTCCCCGAACTTCCCCGAGATCGAGGAGCGGGTGCTGGCCTACTGGAAGGACGACGACACCTTCCGCGCCAGCGTCGAGCAGCGCGAGGCCGGCGACGACGGCGCCAACGAGTTCGTCTTCTACGACGGCCCGCCCTTCGCCAACGGGCTCCCGCACTACGGTCACCTGCTCACCGGCTACGTCAAGGACCTGATCCCGCGCTTCCAGACCATGCGCGGTCGACGGGTCGAGCGCCGCTTCGGCTGGGACACCCACGGCCTGCCGGCCGAGCTCGAGGCGATGCGCCAGCTCGGGATGAAGACGACCCAGGACATCCTCGACCTCGGGATCGAGCAGTTCAACGCCGAGTGCCGCAAGTCCGTCTTCCAGTACACCCAGGAGTGGCGCGACTACGTCACCCGGCAGGCGCGCTGGGTCGACTTCGACGACGACTACAAGACCCTCGACACCGACTACATGGAGTCGGTCATGTGGGCCTTCAAGCAGCTGCACGAGAAGGGCCTGGCCTACGAGGGCTTCCGCGTCCTGCCCTACTGCTGGAACGACGAGACGCCCCTGTCCAACCACGAGCTGCGGATGGACGACGACGTCTACCAGAACCGCCAGGACCCGGCGGTCACCGTCGGGCTCCGGCTCGAGACCGGCGAGGTGGCGCTCGTCTGGACGACCACGCCGTGGACCCTGCCGGCCAACCTTGGGATCATGGTCGGTCCGGACATCGACTACGTCGTGGTCGAGAGCGACCACACCGGCATCACGGAGCGCTACGTCATCGGCACCGCGCGGCTGGCGGCGTACGCCCGCGAGCTTGCGGTCTCGACAGGCTCGACCCCCGAGTTCAACGTCGTGCGCCGGCTCACCGGCGCCGACCTGGTCGGACTGTCCTACACCCCGCCGTTCACCTACTACGCCGGGCACCCGAACGCGCACCGCGTCTTCGCCGCCGAGTTCGTCACCACCGAGGACGGGACCGGGCTCGTGCACACCGCCGGCGCCTTCGGTGAGGAGGACAAGGTCGTCACCGACCGCGAGGGCATCGAGCCGGTCATCCCGGTCGGGCGCGACGGCCGCTTCACCCACCCGGTCGAGGAGTACGCCGGGATGCTGGTCTTCGACGCCAACCTGCACATCATCGACCACCTCAAGGCCGCGACGCGGGTCTCGACAAGCTCGACCAACGGGGGAGGCTCGACCGACGAGGCGACCGGTTCGGTCACCGAGGGCACCATCCTGCTGCGGCGCGAGACCTACGACCACAGCTACCCGCACTGCTGGCGCTGCCGGGAGCCGCTGATCTACATGGCCGTCTCCTCCTGGTTCGTCTCGACGACGAAGATCCGCGAGCGGATGCTCGAGCTCAACCAGCAGGTCCGCTGGGTGCCCGACCACGTCAAGGACGGCCAGTTCGGCCGCTGGCTGGAGAACACCCGCGACTGGTCGATCAGCCGCAACCGCTTTTGGGGCAGCCCGATCCCGGTGTGGACCTCCGACGACCCGGCGTACCCCCGCGTCGACGTCTACGGCTCGCTCGACGAGCTCGAGCGCGACTTCGGCGTACGCCCCACCGACCTGCACCGGCCCTTCATCGACGAGCTGACCCGGCCCAACCCCGACGACCCGACGGGCAGGAGCACGATGCGCCGGGTCAACGACGTGCTGGACTGCTGGTTCGAGTCGGGCTCGATGAGCTTCGCGCAGGTGCACTATCCGTTCGAGAACGCCGACTGGTTCCAGGACCATTTCCCGGGCGACTTCATCGTGGAGTACATCGGTCAGACGCGCGGCTGGTTCTACACGATGCACGTGCTCGCCTCGGCGCTGTTCGAGAAGCCGGCGTTCTCGACCTGCCTGAGCCACGGCATCGTCCTGGGCTCCGACGGCAACAAGATGTCGAAGTCGCTGCGCAACTACCCGAACGTCTACGAGGTCTTTGACCGGGACGGGGCCGACGCGATGCGCTGGTTCCTCATGTCGAGCCCGATCCTGCGCGGCGGCAACCTGATCGTCACCGAGCAGGGGATCCGCGAGTCGGTGCGGCAGGTGCTGATCCCGTTGTGGAACAGCTGGTACTTCTTCGCGCTCTACGCCAACGCATCCGAGCACGCCGCGACGCCGCGCACCGACTCGACCGACCCGCTCGACCGCTACCTGCTGGCGAAGGCGCGGCAGTACGTGGAGGCGATGACCCACCAGCTCGACAACTACGAGGTCGCCAACGCGTGCGACTCCACGCGCTCGTTCCTCGACGTGCTCACGAACTGGTACATCCGGCGCTCGCGCGAGCGCTTCTGGCAGGGCGACGCGGACGCCTTCGACACCCTCGCGCACGTGCTCGAGGTGGTCTGCCGGGCGACCGCGCCGCTGCTGCCGCTGACGACCGAGGAGGTCTGGCGCGGCCTCACCGGCGGCCGCTCGGTGCACCTGACCGACTGGCCGTCGGCCGAGGAGCTGCCGGGGGATGGCTCGCTCGTCGCCGCCATGGACCAGGTGCGGGACATCTGCTCGGCGGGATCGGCGCTGCGCAAGGCCGCCCAGCTGCGCAACCGGCTGCCGCTCCGGTCGCTGACCGTGGTCGTCGCCGACCCGGACGCTCTCACGGGGTTCGAGGCGATCGTCGCCGACGAGCTCAACCTCAAGGAGGTGCACCTGCTCGACGCCGCCAGCGACGAGGCGGCGGCGTACGGCGTCTCCCAACGGCTCACCGTCAATGCGCGCGCCGCCGGCCCCCGGCTGGGCAAGGACGTGCAGGTCGCGATCAAGGGCTCGAAGTCCGGCGACTGGTCGGTCGACGAGGCCGGTGTGGTCACGGCGGGCGGGCTGCGGCTGGAGGAGGGGGAGTTCACCCTCGACACCGTCGCCGGCACCACCGACGGCGACACCTCCGTCGGGCTGCTGCCTGGCGGCGGCTTCGTCGTGCTGGACACCGCGCTCACCCCCGAGCTCGAGGCCGAGGGCGTCGCCCGCGACCTCGTCCGCACCGTCCAGCAGGCCCGTCGCGACGCCCACCTCGACGTGTCCGACCGGATCGAGCTCACCGTGGCCGGGCCGGCGGCGGTGTTGTCGGCGGCCCGGACTCACGAGGAGCTGCTGACCCGCGAGACCCTGGCGACCTCGGTGAGCTACACCAAGGCCACCGAGCTCGAGGTGGGGGTCAGCGCGGTCCGCTGAGGGCGAGCTGGGTGTTCCGGACGGCTGCGATCTCGCTGAGCTGACGGCGTACCCGGTCCGGGTGCTGCATGACGTCCTCGTGGACGAACCTGGCCACCACCCACCCGAGACGGGCGAACTCGGTGTAGCGCCGCACGTCGCGCCGGAAGTTCTCCGCGCTGCCGTGGTGCTCCCAGGAGTCCGCCTCGATAGCGATGAGCAGCCGGTCGTCGACCAGGTCGGCGCGGCCGGCACGGCCGACCCAGCCCTGTGCTCTGACCTCGAGCCCGGGTACGGCGAGGGCGGCGGCTCGCAGCGCCGACTCGAACGGGTTGGCGGCGAGACCGCTGGCGTGCTCGGCGACCCAACGAACCCTGTTCCGACCGGTGCGAAGCGAGCGCTCGGCCGCTGTCCTCAGCTCGGTCGCCGTCAGCAGGCCGGAGCGGATGGCCGAGTCGGCCACGGCAAGTGCCTCGTCTTTCGGATAGGCCCGGGCGCAGTCGATGACCGTGCGCACTGGCGTCGTCGTACGTCCCTCCTGCACGTCGGTCTCGGACAGGTCGGCGTAGGACCAGCGTGCCTGGACACCTCGGGGCGGCTTCCTGTGTCGCGGGATCGTGAGGGTCGGTCGTTCCGGTAGGCGCAGCACCGGCCATCGGTAGGCGAGCGCTGCGCTGAGGTGGGAGATCGTCGCGCCCGAGGCCGCCTGGGCTATGAGCGCCTCGGCCGCGGCCTCGTCGTACGACGGGCGACCCATCGGACCAGGTTACGGCAGTTGGTCAGCCATCGCCCCTACCTAGGCGTCCAATGGCGCTGAGATCCGCGAACTGCCGTCCGATCGACGCAGGGATCCTGCGGGAACGTCAGGTTTCCCCGGATATCCGGGGAAACCGACGGCCGGCAGGTCAGCCCAACCCGAGCCGACCGGCGAGCTTGTCGAGGGCGGCGACGACCTCGTCGGGGGCCTTGTCCGGGACACCCCAGATGAGCTCGGAGACGCCCTGCTCGGCCCAGCGCGCCAGGTCGTCGGGGTCGGGGCGGAAGGCGATCAGCACGCGGATGTCCGGGGATGCCCTCGCGGCCGCGCTCGGTCCAGGCCGCCTTGAGGGCGTCGATCTGGCCGGAGATGTCCTGCTGGGTCGGGGTGGTCATCCAGCCGTCGGCGTGCTGGGAGATCCAGGCGAAGGTCTTCGGGCCGCCTCCGGCGCCGATGATGAGCGGCACGTGGGACTGCACCGGCTTGGGGTAGGCCCAGCTCGGGTCCGAACGAGACGAACTCCCCGTCGTAGGACGCCTCCTCCTGGGTCCACAGGGCGCGCATCGCCTCGACGTACTCCTTGAGGACCGTACGCCGCTTGCCGGCCGGCACGTGGTGGTCGGCGAGCTCGTCGGTGTTCCAGCCGAAGCCCGCGCCGATGGTGACCCGGCCGCCGGAGAGGTGGTCGAGGGTCGCGATCGCCTTGGCCAGCGTGATCGGGTCGGACTCCACCGGCAGCGCGACCGCCGTGGAGAGCCGGATCCGTGAGGTGACGGCGGCGCAGGTGGCCAGCGAGACCCACGGGTCGAGGGTGCGCAGGTAGCGGTCGTCGGGCAGCGACTCGTCGCCGGTGCCGGGGTGCGCCGCCTCCCGCTTGACCGGGATGTGGGTGTGCTCGGGGACGTAGATCGTGTCGAAGCCCCGCGTCCTCGGCGGCCTTCGCCAGCTCGGCGGGGGTGATGCCGCGGTCGGAGGTGAACAGGACGATGCCGTTGCGCATGCGGTGACCCTAGTGCCTCAACTAGAACGTGTTCTATGTTTCGAGGCTCGCTGGCGCTCGCACCTCAACAACCGAGAGACGCTCGCTGGCGCTCGCACCTCAACAACCGAGAGACGCTCGCTGGCGCTCGCACCTCAACGACCGAGAGACGCTCGCTGGCGCTCGCACCTCAACAACCGAGAGACGCTCGCTGGCGCTCGCACCTCAACAACCGGCGAGGGCCAGGTGGATACTCGTCGAATGGTCCTGCGCTGGAAGGAACTGTGCATCGACGTGGTCGACCCGCGCAGCGGGATGACCCGGTTCTACGCCGAGGCGGTGGGGGGTACGCCGACCACGCCCCGCGACGAGACCGACCCCGGCGACGTCGACGGGCCGCCCGGCGGCACGATCGCGATGTGCCCCGTGCCGGAGGCCCGGACGGTCAAGCACCGGGTGCACCTCGACGTCCACACGGCCGACGTCGCGCGACTCCTCGACGCCGGTGCGACCGTCCAGCGGCCGCCGACGCCCGAGGAGCGCTGGACCGTGCTGGCCGACCCCGAGGGCGGCGAGATCTGCGCCTTCACCCGCGAGGCCGACCAGGTGCCGGCCTACCGGCTCTACGAGGTCGTCGTCGACGCGGCTGACGCGGAGCGGATCGCGACCTGGTGGGCCGGGCGCTTCGGGGTGGAGGCCCGCAACGACGGGCAGCATCCGTGGTGGTGGCTGGAGGACATCCCGGGCGCACCGTTCGAGGCGTTCGTCTTCAATCCCGTCCCCGAGCCGAAGACCGTCAAGAACCGCATCCACTGGGACCTCTACGGCGACGCCGACGACGTGCTCGCCGCCGGCGCGACCCGTCTGTGGGACATGCCGCACTGGAGGGTGCTGGCCGACCCGGAAGGCAACGAGTTCTGCGTGTTCGCGGAGGACTGAGGTTGACTGGCCCCGTGCCCGACACGACCCTCGACCTCACCGCCGACGCGGTGTCCCTGACCCGCCAGCTCGTCGACATCGAGTCGGTGAGCCGCAACGAGGCGGCGATCGCCGACGCCGTGGAGGCGGCCCTGCGCACCCTGCCGCACCTCGAGGTCGTGCGACGCGGCGACACCGTCGTCGCCCGCACCGACCTCGGCCGAGGCGAGCGCGTCGTCCTCGCGGGCCACCTCGACACCGTCCCGCTCAACCAGAACCTGCCGAGCCGCCTGGAGGACGGCCTGCTGCACGGCCTCGGCACCTGCGACATGAAGGGCGGCGACGCGGTCATCCTGCGGCTGGCAGCGACCCTGCCCGAGCCCACCCGCGACCTGACCCTGGTGCTCTACGAGGGGGAGGAGATCGAGTCGGAGTTCAACGGGCTCAACCACCTCGCGCAGAGCGACCCGCACCTGCTCGAGGCCGACTTCGCGATCCTCATGGAGCCCTCGAACGCCGTGGTCGAGGCCGGCTGCCAGGGCACGCTCAGGGCAGAGGTGCGCATCCTCGGCGAGCGGGCCCACTCGGCCCGCAGCTGGAAAGGGGTCAACGCGATCCACGGCGCCGGCGAGGTGCTGCGCCGCCTCAACGACTACGCCCCCCGCGAGCCGGTCATCGACGACCTGACCTACCGCGAGGGGCTGAACGCCGTCGGGATCCGGGGCGGCGTCGCCGGCAACGTGCTGCCCGACGAGTGCGTGGTCGAGGTCAACTTCCGCTTCGCCCCCGACCGCTCCGAGGCGGAGGCCGCGGCGTTCGTCCGCGACTTCTTCGAGGGCTACGACGTCACGATCGCCGACTCCGCGCCCGGCGCCCTGCCCGGCCTGGACCGGCCGGCGGCGAAGGCGTTCGTCGAGGCCGTCGGGGGAGTGGTCAACCCCAAGTTCGGGTGGACCGATGTCGCCCGCTTCACCGCGCTGGGCGTCCCGGCCGTCAACTTCGGCCCGGGCGACCCGATGCTGGCCCACAAGCAGGAGGAGCACGTGCCCGTCGAGCACATCGAGCGCTGCGAGCGGCAGCTCCGGGAGTGGCTCTCGTGAGGTCGAAGTCCAAGGGTCCCGTCGTCCAGCGCCGCGACCAGGTCGACCTGAGCACCACCGACCAGCGGCTGCTCGACTCGCGGGGCCCCACCGACTGGGTGCACACCGACCCGTGGCGGGTGCTGCGGATCCAGGCCGAGTTCGTCGAGGGGTTCGGTGCCCTGGCCGAGCTCGGGCCGGCGATCGCGGTGTTCGGCTCGGCCCGGACGGTCGCGACCGACCCGACGTACGCCCTGGCCGAGACGGTGGGCCGGCGGCTGGCCGAGTCCGGCTTCGCGGTGATCACCGGCGGCGGTCCCGGGACCATGGAGGCGGCCAACCAGGGGGCCAGCCAGGCCGGTGGGGTGAGTGTCGGGCTCGGCATCGAGCTGCCCTTCGAGTCCGGCCTCAACGAGTGGGTCGACGTCGGCATTAACTTCCGCTACTTCTTCGCCCGCAAGACGATGTTCGTCAAGTACGCCCAGGGCTTCGTCGTCCTGCCCGGCGGCTTCGGCACGCTCGACGAGCTGTTCGAGGCGCTCACCTTGGTGCAGACGCAGAAGGTGACGAGCTTCCCCATCGTGTTGATCGGGGTCGATTACTGGTCGGGCCTGCTCGCCTGGTTGCGTGACACCGCGCTCGCCGGCGGCAACCTCGCGCAGCGCGACCTCGACATGCTCACCCTCACCGACGACGTCGACGAGGCGGTCGCCGCCATGGTCGCGTCGCGATGATGTGGGTCTTCGCGATCCTCGTGGTCCTGGCGATGGGTGCGATCGCGGTGCTCGCGGCCGGCAAGGGCACACCGATGGCCGACGTGGAGCACGACCGGCCCGACGTCGTCCCTCCGAGGGGCCCGCTGACGGGGTCCGACCTGCGCCGCGCGCGCTTCTCGCTGGCGGTGCGCGGCTACCGGATGGACGAGGTCGACGCCCTGCTCGCGCGCGTGGCCGCGCAGCTCGAGAGCGCCCACGACGAGACCCGGGACGACGGACCGGACCCACACGCGTAGGGCAGGATGCCCCCGATGTCCCAGTCCACCGTCGTCCACGTCCTCACCGGCCTCGCGGCGGTCGTGGTCGTGCTCACGAGGGTGCGGCTCGCGCGCGACGCCTCCGGTGCCGGCCGGGCGCACCTGGGCCGCGGCCTGGTGAACGCCCACTCGGTGGTGGGACTGCTCGCGCTGGCCTCCTGGACGGTCTTCCTCGTGGCCCCGGCGGACTCGGCCGCCGGAGGCGAGGTCCTCGGCATCGTCGCGCTGGGCCTGTGGTGGGCGGTGGCCGTGATCGGCCTGCTCGTCCTCGCGCGGTGGCTGCCCACCCGGGGTCGCCACGCCTCGGCCGGCGCCGAGGACAGCTGGTCGGAGGGCCCGGGGCTCTCGGTGCTCGCCCACGTCGGGATGCTCCTCGGCGTCCTCGTCTTCACGTGGGCCTATCTCGTGGAGGTCGTGTGAAGAAGCTGCTCGCCCTGCTGGGGGTCTCCGGCGTGCTCGTCGGCGGCCTCGTCGGACTGCCTCCGGCCTCCTCGCAGACGCCACCCACCGCCGTCATCAGCAAGCGGGTGATCGGTACGTCGGTCCAGGGTCGGCCGATCGTGGCCTACCGCCTCGGTGAGCCCGACTCCCCCAAGGACCCGACCGTCGTCCTGATTTCGACGATGCACGGCGACGAGCCGGCAACGCGCCAGATCCTGCAGGCCCTGCGCGACGGCGGGCCGATCATCGGGATCGACCTGTGGGTGGTGCCGACCCACAACCCCGACGGTCTGGCGGCCGGCACCCGCAAGAACGCCCACGGGGTCGACCTCAACCGCAACTACCCCTACCGGTGGGCCGACCTCGACGGCAGCTACGAGTCCGGGCCCGAAGCCGGCCTCGGAGCCGGAGACCAAGGCGATGATGCGCTTCCTGCGCTCGGTCCGGCCCGACCGGGTCCTGAGCTTCCACCAGCCGCTCAGAGGGGTCGACATCGACACCAAGGACGTGGGGTTCGCGCGCCGCGTGGCCGACCAGCTGAACCTGCCGCGCAAGAGCTTCGACTGCGGTGGGGTCTGCCACGGCACCATGACCGGTTGGTACAACCACGGCTTCCGCGGGTCCGCTGCTCACCGTCGAGTACGGCTACCGCCCCGGCAAGCGGCTGATGCGCAGGGTCGCTCCCCGTCAGGTCCTCTCGGTCTTCGGTGCCCGCCGTGGCCAGCACTCGCTGGAGCGGGGCGACTAGGCCGAGCGGTCACTCACCGACCCTGGAAGGTCGGCTTCTCCTTGGCCACGAACGCGGCCACGGCGGCAGCGTGGTCGTCGGTGGCCCCGGTCCGCTGCATCATCGTGCCCTCGAAGGCGATGGCCTCCTCGAAGCTGTGGCCGGCGGCGTAGGCGACCGAGGCCCGCATGGCGCCCAGGGCGAGCGTCGGCCCGGCTGCGAGCCGCCCCGCCAGCTCGGCCACGACGTCGGGCAGGGAGTCGGCCGGGACCACCTGGGTGGCGAGGCCCAGCTCGAGGGCCTCCTCGGCCTTGATCGTGCGCGGGAAGTAGAGCAGCTCGATCGCCTTGGCGCGACCGACGAGCAGCGGCAGGTGGTAGCTCGCGCCGGTGTCGCAGGAGAGGGCCACGTTGGCGAAGGCGAGGTTGAAGCCGGCGGTGTCGGCGAGGATGCGCAGGTCGCAGGCGAAGGCCAACGAGGCGCCTGCTCCGGCGGCCACCCCCTGGACGGCCGCGACGACAGGTTTCTCCATCCCGGCCAGGGCGGTCACGATCGGGTTGTAGTGGTCCTCGACGGTGCTGAAGAGCTGCTCGCTGCCGCCGTGGTGGAGCAGGTGGACGTGCTCCTTGAGGTCCTGGCCGGTGCAGAAGGCGCGCCCGGTGCCGGTCAGCACGACACAGCGGGCGGCCGGGTCCGCGGCGACCGAGCGCACCGTCTCGAGCAGCAGCTCCTTGGTCGCCACGTCGAGGCTGTTCATCGCCTCGGGGCGGTTGAGGGTGATGGTGGCGACTCCGTCGGCCACGTCGAGCAGCACCGGATCGGTCATGGCCGGTCAGTCTGCCAGCACCTCGACTGGGCCGCGCCTGGCCCATGGGGGATAATGGCGGGGCAGCTGAGCGCGGGCCCGCCCGCGCCCCATGGGTCACACAGGAAGAGGTGCCGGATGGCGGCAATGAAGCCGCGGACGGGTGACGGTCCGCTGGAGGTCACCAAGGAGGGCCGCGGCATCGTCATGCGCGTCCCCCTGGAAGGTGGCGGCCGACTGGTGGTCGAGCTCAACGCCGAGGAGGCGACCGCCCTGGGCGACGCCCTCAAGAACGTCGTCGGGTGACCCGCACCGACCCTCCCGTTCAACCCACGCTTCCCGACCAGGTCTCCCCTCCCGACTTCGCGCTCACCGAGTCACCCCCCTACGCCGTCCAGGGCGTCGAGGTCATCGCCCTCCCCGTGCTGCCTCCCGACGAACCCGGGGGTACGCCGGTGCTGGGCCCCGGCGCCGACGAGGTGGCGACCGCACTCGACGTCGAGCTGATCGACGTCCTCGAGGACGCCCACGCGGCCGGGGCGAGCGGTGAGCTGAGCGTCGTACCGGTGCCGCTCGGCGCTCCTGACCAGGCCTCCCTGCGGCTCGTCCTGCTCGTCGGTCTCGGCGACCAGCGGAGCACCGACTTCCGGCGCGCCGGCGCTGCGGTGGCCCGGGCCACCCGGGACCGGGCAGCGGTCGCCACGAGCATCACCTCGCTCGGGGGCGAGGTCGAGACCGAGGCCTTCGTCGTCGGGCTCATGCTCGGGTCCTTCGGCTTCCACTGGCGATCTACACCTCCAGAGCACCGTCCCGTGCGGCAGGTCGTCCTCGCCGGCGTGACCGATGCCCGTGGCGGCCGGGCAGCCCTCGACCGCGCGGTCGCCGTCGGGGGCGCGTCGTGGCAGGCACGGATGCTCGCCTCGGTGCCCTCCAACCTCAAGAGCCCGGCCTGGCTCGCCGCCCACGCGCAGCAGGTGGCCCGGGCCTCCGGTCTCTCGTGCGAGGTCTGGGACGAGGTGCGGCTCGGCAGGGAGGGCTTCGGCGGCCTGCTCGGCGTCGGCCAGGCCTCCGCCACCCCGCCGCGGCTGATCCGGCTCGACTACCGGCCGGCGAAGGGTGCCCGCCGCGCCCCGACCGTCGTGCTCGTGGGCAAGGGCATCACCTTTGACTCCGGGGGTCTGAGCATCAAGCCCGGGGAGGCGATGGCCCCGATGAAGCGCGACATGACCGGCGGCGCCGTCGTCATCGCCGTGCTCACCGCCCTGGCCGCGGTCGACTGTCCGATCCGCGTCGTCGGGTTGGTCCCGGCCGCCGAGAACGCGGTC
The DNA here is from genome assembly GCA_963767915.1 of uncultured Actinomycetota bacterium. Lineage (GTDB taxonomy): Bacteria > Actinomycetota > Actinomycetes > Propionibacteriales > Nocardioidaceae > Nocardioides. Next base: position 463,842 of record CAVYFR010000003.1, on the reverse strand, counting down.
AGCGGCAACGCCCTGCGTCCAGGGGACGTGGTCCGTCACTACGGGGGTCGCACCTCCGAGGTCACCAACACCGACGCCGAGGGCCGGCTCGTGCTGGCTGATGCGATGGCCTACGCCGTCGCTCACCTCGATCCGGCTGTCGTGATCGACGTGGCCACGCTCACCGGCGCCATGAAGGTCGCCCTCGGCCAGCAGGTCGGGGGCCTGTTCGCCAACGACGACGTCCTCGCCGAGCGGTTGCTCACCGCCGGTGCGGCCTCGGGCGAGCCGCTGTGGCGCTTCCCGCTGGCGTCGGTCTACGAGCCCAGGCTGGCCTCCCAGGTGGCCGACGCCGACAACTGCCCGAAGGGCCCGGGCGCGATCATCGCGGCCTTGTTCCTGCAGCACTTCGTCGGTGGCGTGCCCTGGGCCCATCTCGACCTGGCCTCGGTCGGCGATGCGCCCGAGGACCTCCACGAGTGGTCGGAGGGACCCACGGGCTTCGGGGCTCGTGCCCTGCTCGCCTGGCTCGGCTCGGACGCGCCCCTGGCAGGAGTGGGGTCGTGAGAGGGCTCACCGTGCGCTGGTCGCTCGCCGAGGCCCCGGCCGGGGTCGAGGACGAGCTCGCGGCCTATGTCGCCGACACCTCGCACGCCCGGTTCACCGGCCTGGACGGCCTGTGCTTCAAGACCTGGCGGCTGGTGGCCGGCGCATGGTTCGAGGGCAACTACGTCTTCGCCACCGACGAGGCCCGCGCGGCGTTCCAGGAGCGCTTCGCCACCGAGGCCGCCGACGCGCCCGGATCGCGGATCATCGGCAGCGCCCCGATCCTCATCGAGGCCTGCGACATCGTCGCGGTCGCCGAGGGCGGGGCCGGTTTCCGCGCGTTCGCCTCCGACTGACAGGGACCGCCTGACGGCTTGACCGCTTGACCGAGGAGCGAGGTCGGTCAGTCGGTCTCGGGACTCCACTCCTTCTTGGCGACCAGCAGTCCGTCACCGACAGGGAGCAGCACCGGGACCAGGCCCTCGTGAGCGGCGATCGTGCGGCCGAGCTCGCGGATGGTCACCGTCTCCTCGTCGCGCTGGGCCGGGTCGGCGACCCGGTCGTGCCACAGGGCGTTGTCGAAGGCGACGACCCCGCCGGGGCGCAGCAGGCGCAGCGCCTCGTCGAGGTAGGCGGCGTACTCGGCCTTGTCGCCGTCGGCGAAGACCAGGTCGTAGTGCCCGTCGGTGAGCCGGGGGAGCACGTCGAGGGCCGCGCCGGCGATCGTGCGGACCCGGGGAGAGGCGATGCCGGCCTCGGTGAAGGTCTCCCGGGCCAGGCGCTGGTGCTCGGCCTCGACGTCGACGGTGGTCAGCACGCCGTCCGAACGCATGCCACGCAGCAGCCACAGGCCGGAGACCCCGGTGCCGGTGCCGATCTCGACGACGGCGCGGGCGTCGAGCACCGAGGTCAGGAAACGCAGGGCTGCTCCACCTCCGGATCCGATCGCCACGACGCCGACCTCCTGGGCCCGGGCGCGGGCGGAGGCGAGCACCTCGTCCTCGGTCACGAACGCCTCGGCGTAGGACCAGCTGGCGGCGTTGATCGCGTCGGTGGTGCTCACGGCGCCACCGTAGCGGGGATCGGGCGCACCACCGGGGAACACCGGCGGCGGGCCGGTCGTTGCGAGTGCAGAGAGGCTTCACAGGAAACCTTCAGGGGAACCTTCAGGAGGCTCACCTACGGTGAGGACACCAGCAGCGAGAGGGAGGGGGCCAGGCATGGACGAGGAGACCGACGTCCAGCAGGGCGTCCCGACCTGGGACGAGGTCGTCGAGCGGCACTCCGACCGCGTCTACCGCTTGGCCTACCGGCTCACCGGCAACCGGCCCGATGCCGAGGACCTCACCCAGGAGGTCTTCGTCCGGGTCTTCCGCTCGCTGTCGAGCTACACCCCGGGCACCTTCGAGGGCTGGCTGCACCGCATCACGACGAACCTGTTCCTTGACCAGGCGCGCCGCAAGCAGCGGATCCGCTTCGACGCGCTCTCCGACGAGCGGGCCGACCGGCTCACCAGCAGCTCCCCGTCGCCGGACCTCGCCTACGTCGAGCGCACCTTCGACGACGACGTCGAGCGTGCGCTGGCGACCCTCCCGCCCGACTTCCGGGCCGCCGTCGTGCTCTGCGACGTCGAAGGCCTCACCTACGAGGAGATCGCCGAGATCCTCGGCGCCAAGCTCGGCACGGTCCGCTCCCGCATCCACCGGGGCCGGGCGATGTTGCGCGAGTCCCTGGCCCACCGGGCTCCCTCGGCAGGCCGTGCGCGCTACTCCGGCCCGGCGACCGGTCCCGTGCAGGTGGTGCCTTCGTGATGGGTCACCTCGGCTCGCGGGTGAGCGCGCTCCTCGACGGCCAGTTGGGGACCGAGGAGACCGAACGCGCCTGGTCCCACGTCCACACCTGCCACTTCTGCCGTGACCAGGTCGAGCGCGAGGGCTGGATCAAGACCCGCTTGGCCAGCATGGCGAGCCTGGACCAGGTGCCCGCGCCGGCCCACCTCAAGGGTTCTCTGCTGGGCGGGGGGCTGCTGGGCGGCGGCCTGCTTCCGCCGGCGTACGCCCCGACCCCGACCGCGGCGCCCGACGTGCGACGTCGCCACCTGGGCCTGGCCGCCATCGGCGGTGGCGCCGTGGGTGCTGCCGTGATGGGTGTTCTCGCCCTGGGCGCCGCCCCGGCGGACGCACCGGCGATCGACCGGCGCGCGCCCGTGACCAACCCGGCCACGCCCACTCCCGCGCCGGCCTCGCTGCCCGCTCGCCGGCCTTAGCGTGCCGCTCGGGGATGATGGCCCGGTGAGCGACCAGCACCCCGCGTGGATCCCGCCCGCGCCGCCGGCCGAGGGCTTCGCGCCGACGACGCACGGTGACCCGTGGGGGAGCCCGCCCGTCACGACCGCGGTCGGCCATCGGGCGACCGTCGGGCAGCGCGCGCCGCTCCAGGGCTGGGTGTGGCCGGTCGTCGCGACGATGGCCCTCGTGCTCGGGGTGATCGGTGGCGTGGGGGGGTCCCTCGTCCTCGACGCGGTGCGCGACGACTCCAACCCGCTCACCACCCCCGACGGCCTGGGTGGGGTCGACGTCGTCTCGTTGCCCCCTCTCGACGTCGACGAGGGCACCATCGCGGCGGTGGCGGCCGAGCTGCTCCCCAGCACCGTGCAGATCTCGGCGGCGTTCGAGGGTGAGGCGTCCGGGGCGACCGGCTCCGGGTTCGTGCTGGACCGACAAGGGCACGTGATCACCAACAACCACGTGGTCGAGAGTGCCGCTGAGGACGACGGGCCGATCGAGGTCGTCGACCAGGACGGCAACCGCTACGACGCGAGGGTGGTGGGCCGCAGCCCCGTCTACGACCTGGCCGTCCTCTACGCCGAGGGCGCCAAGGACCTCAGGCCCGCCGCGCTGGGGTCCTCTGACGCCCTGCGGGTGGGGGACGGGGTGGTGGCGATCGGCTCCCCCCTGGGCCTCAGCTCCACGGTCACCGCGGGCATCATCAGCGCCCTGGAGCGTCCGGTCACCACCGGCGACAGCAACAACGAGGCGTCCTACATCAACGCGGTGCAGACCGACGCGGCCATCAATCCCGGCAACTCCGGCGGTCCCCTGGTCAACCTGCGGGGCCAGGTGGTCGGGGTCAACTCGGCGATCGCCACCACCGGAGGTGGCACCTTCAGCGGCGACGCCGGCAACATCGGGGTGGGGTTCGCGATCCCGATCGAGCAGGTCAAGGTGACCGCGGACCAGATCCTGAGGACCGGTGAGGCCCGCTACCCGGTCATCGGCGCCACGGTGCAGACCGGAGGAGCTGACGGCGAGGGCGCGGCCGTCGACGAGGTCACCGACGACGGGCCCGCCGAGACCGCGGGCCTGCGCAAGGGGGACCTGATCATCGGCATCGACGGGCAGCGCGTGGTCGACGGCATCGCCCTGATCGTGTCGATCCGCTCCCACCAGCCGGGGGAGACCATCGAGCTGACGGTGGAGCGCGAGGGGGCCGTCAGCACCTTTGACGTCGTGCTCGGCGCCGAGACGGGCTGATGCGAGCCGACGTGGTCAGACGTCGGCCTCGTCCTCGACGTAGGGGTGCTGGCTGACGAAGGTGCGGGTGTCCTCGTACATCCGGGCGATGTAGTCCTCGAGCTTGTCGGCCTCGACCCTCCACTGACCGCGGCCGCCGATCTTGATCGCCTGCAGGTCACCGCGACGCACGAGGGCGTAGACCTGGGCGCTGGAGGTGTTCAGCACCTCCGCGACGTCGGCGAGGGTGAGGAAACGCGGCCCGGTCGGTTCAGCCATGGGCTCATCGTCGCACCTCTGGTCCCAGTGGTGTCCTGGTTCCTCAGGCCTGTGGAGGACGGGATGACCGGACGGGCGAAGACGGTCATGATGACCTCGTGGCCACCACTCTCGGGGAGCCCGTCGGGCCGGAGCACGCCGTGCCCCCGGCCCGACGCGCCTCGACGCCCGGCTGGCGGGACCCGCGGCTGTGGGTCGGGGTCGTCATCGTCGCGGCCTCGGTGGTCGGTGGGGCCCGCCTGATGGCCTCCGTCGACGACACGGTCAGCGTGTGGGCGGTGAGCGACGACCTCGCCGAGGGCACCCGGCTGCGGGCCGAGGACCTCCGGGCTCAGCGGGTGCGTTTCGCCGACGGCGCCGACCTCGAGCACTACCTGCTCACGGACACGCCTCTGCCGGAGGACGCCCAGCTCACCCGGCCCGTCTCGGCCGGGGAGCTGCTGGCTCGTTCGGCCCTCGGCGGGCCGGAGGAGTCTGATCTGCACGAGCTACCGCTCGCCGTCGAGCCGGAACAGGTGCCTCCCTCGGTCGAGAAGGGGTCGGTCGTCGACGTCTACGTCCTCGACCCCGGCGCTCGACCTCGCTCGACCGGGGCCGAGCCGGTCCTCGAGGCGGTCACGGTCGTCGAGGCCCCACCCCTCTCGGAGTCCTTCGGCACCTCGGGCGGACGCCAGCTGGTGGTGGCGGTGTCCGAGGAGGCGGCCAGATCGTTCTTCACCCTGCTGGGGGCAGCGGAGGCGCCCGTGCTCACCGTCGTCCGGCGCGGCTGATGACTGCTCATGCCTGAGCCCACCGTCGTCATCGTCGTCGCCTCGGGCGCCGGCTGGGAGTCCGACGTCCTCGCCCGGCTCGGGGAGCATCCGCACCTCGTGGTGCTCAAACGCTGTGTCGACGTCGAGGACCTGCTGGCGGCTGCCTCGGCGGGTCAGGCGCACGTCGCAGTCCTGGGCCTGGACGCTCCGGGCCTGGACGCCTCGGCGGTCGACCACCTGCACCATCACGGCGTCCGCGCCGTGGCCATCGCCGCCGCTCACGCGGTCGATGCCGGACGCCTCCACGCGGAGCGCATCGGGATCACGACCGTGCTCGGGGAGGACGACCTCGGCCCTCTCGCCGACGCGGTCGCCGAACCGACCGCACCGCCGGCCCGGGGGTGGCCGACGGGCCCGCCACCACCACACCCACCCGCCGCACGGGGCCGGGTCACCACCGTGTGGGGGCCCGGGGGAGCGCCCGGACGCACCACGGTCGCGGTCGCCGTCGCCGCCGAGCTGGGTCGCCGCGGACTCCGCACGGTCCTCGTGGACGCCGATCCCTACGGCGGGGCGGTCGGCCAGCAGCTCGGCATCCTCGACGAGGCCTCGGGGCTCCTGGCGGCGACCCGACTCGCGAGCACAGGCGGTCTCGGCGAGCGGTTCGCGACGGTCCAGCGCGCGGTCGACCAACGGGTGACGGTCCTCACCGGCCTCCCCCGTCCGGACCGGTGGGTCGAGGTCCGACCCGGCGCTGTGCAGCGACTCCTGGAGGTCGCCGGTGGGCACGGGCAGGTCGTGGTCGACACCGGCTTCAGCCTCGAGGAGGAGCCCGCCCTCGACCACGGCGCACGGGCCGGTCGCAACCAGCTGACCTTGGAGGCCCTCGAGGTCGCTGACGACGTCGTGGTCGTCGGCACTGCGGACCCCGTCGGTCTGTCGCGTCTGGCCAGGGGTCTGGTCGAGCTGGCGGAGCGCTTCCCGGACCGGGTGGTGCGGGTCGCGGTCAACCGGATGCGTCCCTCCTTGGGCTGGTCGGAGAAGGACGTCGCCGCCATGGTCTCGGGGTTCGCCTCACCGGGAACGGTCCACTTCCTGCCCGAGGACCAGGCGACCGTGGACCGGGCGGTGGTCGCCGGCCGCAGCCTGCTCGAGGTGGGAGAGGGGCCCCTGACCAGAGCGGTGGCGGCCCTGGTCGACGCCATGGGACCCGCGGGGCTCAGGCCGCGAACAGCAGGTACAACCCGCCGGCGGTGAAGCAGATCATCGTCACGAGCAGCGGCAGCTGACCGGTCACCTGGTGCCGGACGGGCAGCAGCCGGACGGCACGGTCATGAGCGGCCACGACACCGACCACGTGTCCGAGGACGACGGCCAGCACCTTGACGACCGACAGCAGGGTGGGGTGGAAGGACAGCCAGTAGTTGACCGACCAGTCGGCCGTGCCGAACCAGTCGTCGCCCCGGCTGAACGGGTCGCTCACCTGGACCAGCGTCTGCTGGCCGTACTCCACGAGCAGCGTGAGGTAGTGGGCGACGATGTAGCCCACGATGATCGGGACCACCGAGTGGGACAGCAGGTCCGGCAGGGCGCCGCGACGCTGCCCCGCGCCGACGCCAGTGAGCATCGTGCCGATCGTGAGCAGCAGCCCCACCCCGAGGCAGAAGGCGAGCAGGGCGAGGTTGTTGAGCAGGTCACCGGAGATCGCCGAGCCCTGGATGAACCGCACCCAGGCCTCGGAGTCCTTGAACGAGTCGAAGGCCGTGCTGCCGAAGAGCACCGCCACGACGCCGACGAGCCCGGGGCGGACGGTGACCGACGCCAGGTTGGCCAGCGGGCTGAGGAGGACGACGTCGCCCTCGCGCCGCCCCCAGACCGAGAGCTTCCCGACCAGGGTCGAGTAGACCTCGAAGGGGTCGGCCCGCTCGTAGAACGAGGATCCGAACAACGCCCCGCCGATGAGCATGACCGCGACGTAGACCGCGGCCCACAGCCGCACGGGGCCCAGCTCGGTGCTGTAGGGATAGACCAGCTCGAGCCACACGAACGCGAACAGGCCGAGCGCGGCGGGCCAGTGGCCGAGCCGCTCGGGGTAGTCGAAAACCCCGCGGTCGGGGTCGCTGCCGGAGATCTTCGCGAAGACCCAGTTGATCGTGCGGACCGGGCTCAGCGCCTTCCAGACCGGCCCGAGCAGCAGCGAGAGCGGCACCAGGCCCACCCACCACCACACGTAGAACATCCCGAAGAACGGGTTGGTCAGACGGTCCTCGCCGAGGACGGCGACCATGGCGGCGTAGGCGAAGAGCGCGAAGCCCACCACGCGCAGCGCCACGACGTAGGCCGTCGAGTCGACCAGGCTGGTCAGCCACCCGACCCGGAGCCCCCGCTCGACGGTGTCGTAGCGGGGCTGACGCCAGGCCAGCGCCAGCACGGCGAAGGAGACGACCAGCGCCGCGACCGCCCCCGCGATGGCCAGGCCTGGCGAGATGGGGAGGTCGCGGGCCCCCCCGATCCCGTGGGACCAGAGCTGGCCGTCGCCGCCCCCGGGTGCGGCCGGGCTCACGAGACCTCGAGCTGGACGATCAGCTCCTCGAGGTCGTGCGACTCCACCTCCACGACACCCGGCTCGCTGATCGCCAGCTCGAGCGTGGTCTCCCCCGCTTCGTAGGCGAGCTCCTGCTCCGGGTTGGAGTGCACGTGGATCTCGCCCGGCGCGTCCGCGGTGACCACGAGGTCGACAGGCTGACCGCGGTCGACCTCGACCCGCTCACCGCTGGGGGTCACCTCGTCGCCCTCGAAGGTGATCTCGACGGTGACGACCTCGTCGGTGCGACGCCGCGCTCGTCCTCGCCGCACGCCGCGCCAGGGGGGCCAGAAAGGTCGCGAGGCGCAGGACCGTGCCGAGACGTCGGGCCCGCGAGGTGTTCATCTGTCAGAATCCCATGCCGAGCAAGCATCGAGGGTGACGTCATGGGGTCGACGGGTGCGCGCGCTGCGTCCGCGCGACCTGGCGCTCCTCGACGACGAGTCCCTCGGAGTCCCCGCTCCACAACGCGACCATCGAGATCTTCGACGTGGGCGACCCGGCGCTCGACTACGACCGACTCGTCGACCTGATCCGCGACCGGATCTCCTTCGTCCCGCGCTACCGGCAGCGGCTGCGGACCGTGCCCGGGTCGCGTGGTCGTCTCCCGTCTGGGTCGACGACGAGCACTTCGACCTCCGCTACCACGTACGTCGGTCCGCGCTCCCGCGGCCGGGGACCGATGCCCAGCTGCTCGAGCTCGTCTCGCGGATCGTCTCGCGACCACTCGACCGCAGCCGGCCGCTGTGGGAGGTCTACGTCGTCGAGGGTCTCAGCGACGGCCGGATCGCGCTCCTCTCCAAGACCCACCAGGTCCTGGTCGACGGCGTCGAGACCGTCGACCTCGGTCAGGTGCTGCTCGACAGCACACCCGAGCCCAAGCAGCTGGGCGGCGACGAGTGGGTGCCGCCCGGCGACGCCGTCGCCGCCCGTCTGCTGCTCAGCGCGGTCCACGACACCGTGCGGAGTCGCGAGACCCTCGTCGACACCGTGCGGGTGGCCTCCGGAGTCGTGCGCCGCAACGCCGAGGAGGGGACGCGGCGCGGGCTGGCGGTCGCCAACGCCGTGGCCGGGCGCAGCCCCGAGCGCGAGTCGGCGCTGAGCGGTCGGCTCTCCCAGCAACGGCTCGTGGCCACCGTCGAGACCCGGCTGGCCGACTTCCGCAAGGTGCGGGAGGTCCACGGCGGGACCGTCAACGACGTCATCCTCGCCACGGTCACCGGGGGCCTGCGTGGATGGATGATGACGCGCGCCGAGTCCCTCGGCGGGCTCCGACGGGTGCGGGCGGTGGTGCCGGTCTCGGTCATCGACCGCGAGCTCGAGGCCACCTCGCTGGGCAGTCAGATCGCCGCGCACTACGTCGAGCTCCCCATCGGCGAGGCCAGTGCCGTCGTCCGACTCCACCAGGTGTCCTACTCCTTCCAGGCCCACAAGGAGACCGGACGCGCTGTCGCGGCGAACCGGTTGGCCGGCATCGCCGGCTTCGCGCCGACGACCTTCCACGCGATCGGCGCCCGGGTGGCGGCGCGCGAGCTCCGTCGGGGCTACCAGCTCAGCGTCACGAACGTCCCCGGCCCCCAGTCGCCGCTCTATGCCGCCGGGGCGCGGATGGTGGCGACCTACCCCGTGCCGCCGCTCCTGCCCGACCACCCGCTGGCCATCGGGGTGACCTCCTACGACGGCACCGTCTTCTTCGGGCTCACCGCCGACCGGGTGCTCGTGTCCGACGTGGAGGTGCTGGCCACCTGCATCCGCGAGGCGCTCGACGAGCTGCTCGACACGGTGTCCGGGGCCCGCCCACGAGCGCCCCGGGGGCGGAAGCGGTCGCGACCTCGTGACTGACGCGCGGCGCAACTACGTCCCGGCCACGCTCCCGCTGCTGGCGCGGTGGTCGAGCAACGGAGAGCTGGACGAGGGGGCCGAGCGCGTGGTGGCCGAAGGTCCGGACGAGGAGTCGGAGTACGCCGCGCTGATGACCGCGGCCGACCTCTCCGCCGAGCTCCTCGAGGGTCCGGGGCGTCGTGTCGTGGTCGTCGTGGCGGGACCAGGAAGTGCGATGCAGGACGTGGTCGCCGTCCACGCCGACGCCGCCGAGGAGTGGGAGTCGGACGACGACCTGGGGTGGTACGCGACCCAGGAGATCGAGCAGCTCCTGGCCTGAGGAACGACCTGAGAGCTGTGGCAGCATCGCGGGCATGGACGCGATCAGCTTTCCCCCGACTCCCACCAACGAGCCGGTCCTCTCCTACGCGCCGGGCAGCCCCGAACGGGCCGAGCTGGCGGCGGAGCTCGAGCGCCAGGAGCGCAAACAGGTCACCCTGCGGGCCTACGTCAACGGGCGCAGGCGCTCGGGTGGCGGTGCGGAGATCAAGGTCGTGCAGCCGCACGACCACCAGCACGTGCTCGGGGTGATGAAGAACTCGACCCGCACCGACGCCGAGGCGGCAATCAAGGCCGCGACGCGCGCGGCCCCGGCGTGGCGTGACCTGCCCTTCGACGAGCGGTGCTCGATCCTGCTGCGCGCGGCCGAGCTCCTCGCCGGTCCGTGGCGCCAGCGGCTCAACGCCGCGACCATGCTCGGCCAGTCCAAGACGGCCCTGCAGGCCGAGATCGACAGCGCCTGCGAGCTGATCGACTTCTGGCGCTTCAACGTCCACTACGCCAAGCAGCTCCTCACCGACCAGCCGATCGCCAACAGCCAGGGCGTGTGGAACCGCACCGACCACCGGCCGCTCGAGGGCTTCGTCTACGCCATCACGCCGTTCAACTTCACCGCCATCGCGGGCAACCTGCCCACCGCCCCGGCCCTCATGGGCAACACGGTGGTGTGGAAGCCCTCGCCGACCCAGCAGCTCGCCGCCTCCGTGACGATGGACCTGCTGGAGGAGGCGGGGATGCCGCCGGGAGTGATCAACATGCTGCCCGGAGACGGCCTCGACGTCTCGAAGGTCGCCCTGACCCACGCCGACCTCGCCGGCATCCACTTCACCGGTTCCACAGCGACCTTCCAGCAGCTGTGGCGCACCGTCGGGGAGAACCTCACGTCCTACAAGGCCTACCCGCGGCTGGTGGGCGAGACCGGCGGCAAGGACTTCGTGGTCGCCCACCCCTCGGCAGACCCCGACGTCACCCGGGTCGCGCTGATCCGGGGCGCCTTCGAGTACCAGGGTCAGAAGTGCTCCGCGGCCTCGCGCGCCTACGTCGCCAAGTCCGTCTGGGCGAGGATGAAAGACGACTTCATCGCCGAGGTCGAGACGATCACGATGGGTGACGTCACCGACTTCCGGAACTTCATGGGTGCGGTCATCGACGAGCGGGCCTTCGCCAAGCACAAGGCCGCCATCGCGCGCGCCAAGCGGAGTCCCCATCTGAGGGTGCTGGCCGGCGGCGGCGTCGACGACTCCGTCGGATGGTTCGTGCGACCCACCGTCGTGCAGTCCACGAACCCGACCGACGAGATGTTCTCGACCGAGTACTTCGGCCCCATCCTGGCTGTCCACGTCTACGACGACGACCGGTTCGAGCAGGTGGTCACCCAGCTCGAGTCGTTCGCGGCGTACGCCCTGACCGGGGCGATCATCGCGCGCGACCGCTCGGCCGTGGCGTGGGCCTCCCACGCCCTGCGCTTCGCAGCAGGCAACTTCTACGTCAACGACAAGCCCACCGGGGCCGTGGTCGGTCAGCAGCCGTTCGGAGGGGGCCGGTCGAGTGGCACCAACGACAAGGCGGGCGCCGCGGTCAACCTCGCGCGATGGACCTCGCCGCGCTCGATCAAGGAGACCTTCGTGCCGCCCACCGACTACCGCTACCCCGTCCTGGGGTGAGGAACGGCGGGGTCCACCGAGCACCGGTGGACCCCGCCGCCTCGGCTCAACGACCGATCACGCGGGGGGCAGGCACTGCGTGCCGGCCTGGCCCTGACCGTTGATGCTGACGTCGTAGGTGACGCACAGACTGGGATCGGCGTCGGCCGGGGCCGCCGCGATGACGGAGAACGCCGAGGCGCAGGCGAGAACGGCAAGAATTCGCTTCATCCGAGATCGAACCTTTCGTTGCGTGACGAGCTCCGAGCCGGCTCGTCCTGACCGCTCAACGGGTCCGGGCCCCATCGGTTACGAAGGGGTCCTCCTCGATGCGAGACTCTGGCGATGATCGCCGTGTGGCCCTCTCACCTGGGTGAGCTGCACACCTACGAGGGTGCGCTGACGGTCGTCCTGGCCTTCGGACCCTTCGTGCTGCTGGGCGTGGTGATCGCCGTACGCCGACGCCTGGACCGCGCCGCCGAGGACCGGAGAGGCCCTAGCGACTGAGCCAGGCCCGACCGACCTCGTTCTCGGTCCGCAGCGCCTTGCGCAACAGCTCGGAGATCAGCCCTTCGACCTTGCCGCCCACCAGGGGGATGTTGACCTTCACGGTGAGGTCGACCGTCTCGGTCGTCACCCCGCCCGACTCCGCGAGGGTGGCGGTCCCGGTCATGGCGCCGGGCTTGCCGGGGATGGTGACGGTGACGTCGGCTTCGGTCCCCGTCCAGACCTCCTCCTGCACGATGTTGGTCTGGTCCCCCACGATCTTCTTGGCGAAGCCCGGCATGCCCTCGGTCGGCTGCCACTGGTCGATCCGCACGCTGGTCGCGCCGTCGATCTCGGAGATCGTGACGTCGACCCGGGTCACCCCCATCGCCTCGCAGACCTCCTCGCGGAAGGCAGGGTCGGCGAGCATCGCCTGCACGGCGTCCACCGGGGCCTCGTAGGTCAGCTCGTGCTGCAGTCGCTTGCTCACGGCCGTCTCACCGCTTCCCGGCGAGCCAGTCGATGCCGACCGCGTGCTCGACGGCGTAGCCGTTCTCGAGCTGGTCGACGAGGAGCTGTTCGAGCTTGCCGCCGATCAGCGGCACCTTGACCTTGACGTCGAGCTCGACCATCTCGACGGTCCCCGGCCCCTCGGCGCGCAGCCGGACCGACCCGCGCACGGTCGTGGGCTTGCCGGGCGCCGAGACGTCGACCGTCCCGCCGTCCGGGGTGGCCCACGACTCGGTCACGACGACCTCCGTGGTCTCGCCCGCGAACTTCTTGGCGATCGCCGGCAGTCCGGCCGTGCGCTGCACCTGCTCGACGGTTAGGTCGAACCCGTCCCCCGCCGGCGTCACGGTCACCTCCGCCGAGACGACCTCCTGGGCCTCGCAGACCCGCTCGCGGAAGGCCGCGTCACGCAGCATCGCGAAGACGTCGGGCGGTGAGGCGTCGTAGGTCAGCTCGGTGCGGAACTTCATGGCGGACATCATGCACGGCTACGGTCACCACATGCGTGACGAGACGTTCGTCTCCTTCGGCGAGCAGGGGGCCCAGCTCACCTACGGCAGCTACCTGCGCCTGCCGCAGCTGCTGGACTCCCAGCACCTGGAGTCCGACCCTCCCGCCCACGACGAGCTGCTCTTCATCACGATCCACCAGGTCTACGAGCTGTGGTTCAAGCAGCTCCTCCACGAAGCGAGCGCAGCCAGGGACGCGATGGCGGACGGACACCTGTGGTGGGCCCAGCACCTGCTGCAGCGCATGCACGTCATCGAGCGGGTGCTGGTCCACCAGGTCGACGTCCTCGAGACGATGACGCCGCAGGACTTCATGCAGTTCCGGCAGCGGCTGGCGCCGGCGAGCGGCTTCCAGTCGGTGCAGTTCCGCGAGCTCGAGTTCGTCTCGGGCGCCAAGGACGCGGCGTACGTCGAGCGCTTCCGCGGGATCACCGCCGACGAGCGCGCCCGTCTCGAGGACCGCCTGGCCCGGCCCACGCTCTGGGACGCCTTCCTGCGCGTCCTCTCGGCCCACGACCTGCCGGCCGGCACCGACGAGGAGATCTCGCAGTCGCTGCACCGCGTCGCCCACGACCGCTCGACCTACGCCGCTGTCTGGGCACTGTCCGAGGCGCTGCTCCAGCACGACGAGCTCGCTGCGAGCTGGCGGGCACGGCACGTGGTCATGGTCGAACGGATGATCGGCAGCAAGTCCGGGACCGGCGGGTCCTCCGGTGCCGACTACCTGCGCAGCCGGCTGGCGGTGCGCTACTACCCGCTGCTCTGGGACCTGCGCTCCGCGCTCTGAGGCGGGGCCTCGTGCCCCAGGAGCACCAGGACTAACCTCGGTCGCGTGTCAACGACGACGCAGGATGCGGACAAGTCCGAGCTGATCGACCGCGCCGCGGACCTGGCCCACCAGGGCCGGGGGACCGGCGGTCCGGCGCACCGGCAGGTCGGTGAGCTGCTGCGGGCCTACTACCGTCACGTGGCGCCCGAGGACCTCCTCGAGCGCACCGACACCGACGTCTACGGCGCCCTCGCGTCGCACCACAAGCTCGCGCTGAGCCGGCCCCAGGGCACCGCGCAGGTGCGGGTCTTCACGCCGACGCTGAGCGAGCACGGCTGGTCGGCCCAGGGGCACAGCGTGGTCGAGGTCGTCGTCGACGACATGCCGTTCCTGGTCGACTCGCTCACGATGGAGCTCTCGCGCCAGATGCGCGAGGTGCACCTGGTCATCCACCCGAACTACGACGTCGTGCGCGACATCACCGGCGCCCTGCAGGAGGTCCAACCGGTCGCCGACGGACAGCTCGAGCCCGAGGGGGAGGCGGTCCGGGAGTCCTGGATGCACGTCGAGGTGGACCGGATCCGCGAGGGCGACGACCCGGCCGAGATCGTGGAACACATCCAGCGCGTGCTGCGCGACGTCCGCGAGACCGTCGAGGACTGGGGCAAGATGCACGCCCAGATCGAGCAGATCGTCCAGCAGCTGCGCACCGACCCGCCCCCCTTGGAGGCCGAGGACGTGCGGCAGGCGGCCGACCTGCTCGACTGGCTCGCCGCCGGGCACTTCACCTTCCTCGGCTACCGGGAGTACCAGCTGCTGCGCCAGGGGGACGACGACTACCTCAAGGCCGTCCCCGGCACCGGCCTGGGCATCCTGCGCGCCGACCAGGAGATGTCGGAGTCCTTCGGCCGCCTCCCCGAGCTGGTCAAGGCCAAGGCGCGGGAGAAGACCGTCCTGGTCCTGGCGAAGGCGAACTCGCGAGCCACCGTGCACCGTCCGGCGTACCTCGACTACGTGGGGGTCAAGACCTTCGGCGAGGACGGCGAGGTCACCGGGGAGCGTCGGTTCCTGGGGCTCTTCTCCAGCGCGGCCTACACCGAGTCGCTGCTCCGCATCCCGCTCCTGCGGGAGAAGGCCGACGCCGTGCTGCGCCGCAGCGGCTTCGACGCGCGCAGCCACGCCGGGAAGGCGCTCCTCGACACCTTGGAGACCTATCCGCGCGACGAGCTCTTCCACACCCCGGTCGACGAGCTGGCGCCCATGGCCGAGGCGGCGATGCTCGCCCGCGAGCGCCGTTCGCTCCGCGTGTTCATCCGGCGCGACACCTACGGGCGCTATGTCTCCGTTCTCGTCTACCTGCCCCGCGACCGCTACAACACCAGTGTCCGCGAGCGGTTCGTGAAGATCCTCAAGGACCGACTGGGCGCCGAGGACGTCGAGTTCACCGTGCGGATCAACGAGTCCACGACCGCCCGCGTGCACTTCGTCGTCCACCTGCCGAAGGGCGAGTCGATCCCGAGCATCGACACCGCCGACCTCGAGCGCCGGCTCGGCGAGGCGTCCCGATCGTGGCGCGACGACTTCTCCACCGCGGTCATCGCCGAGTTCGGCGAGGAGGTCGGGGCCGTCCTCGGCCGGCGCTACCTCGACTCGTTCCCGGAGGCCTACAAGGAGGACTTCTCGCCGCGGACGGCCTCGGTCGACCTCGGCCGTCTGGAGGCCATCACCGGCACCGAGGGGCTGGACCTCTCGCTCTACGAGGAGCTCGACGCCGGCCGCGGCGAGGCCCGGCTGAAGGTCTACCGCATCGGCGACCCGCTCTCGCTCTCGGAGGTGCTGCCGATGCTCTCCTCGATGGGCGTCGAGGTCGTCGACGAGCGCCCCTACGAGCTCACCGGTCTCGAGCGCGAGTCCTACGTCTACGAGTTCGGGCTGAGGTACGGCGGCGGGCTGCCGCCGAACGCGCGCGAGCTGTTCCAGGACGCCCTGCGGGCGGTGTGGGAGGGCTTCAACGAGATCGACGGCTTCAACGCCCTTGTCCTGGGAGCGGGCATCACCTGGCGCCAGGCCACCGTGCTGCGCGCCTACGCGAAGTACATGAGGCAGGGCGGCTCGCCCTTCGCCCTCGACTACATCGAGGGCGCGTTGCGCCACAACGTCGACATCACCCGGCTCCTGGTGCGGCTCTTCGAGGCGACGGTTCGACCCCGACGCCCAGGGCGAGGAGGCCACGACCGCCCAGACGCAGCTGCAGGACAAGATCAACCACGCCCTCGACGACGTGGCCAGCCTCGACCACGACCGGATCCTGCGCTCCTACCTCACCCACATCCTGGCCACACTGCGGACCAACTACTTCCAGCCGCTCGACGAGCACGACGGCGGTGGCCCGCGCACCTACATCTCCTTCAAGCTCGAGCCCTCGGCGATCCCCGACCTGCCCGCGCCCCGGCCCAAGTTCGAGATCTTCGTCTACTCCCCGCGGGTCGAGGGGGTGCACCTGAGGTTCGGTCCGGTGGCCCGAGGAGGGCTGCGCTGGTCGGACCGGCGCGACGACTTCCGCACCGAGGTCCTCGGCCTGGTGAAGGCCCAGATGGTGAAGAACACCGTCATCGTCCCGGTGGGGGCCAAGGGCGGGTTCTTCTGCAAGCAGCTGCCTGACCCGGGCGACCGGGACGCCTGGTTGGCGGAAGGGGTGGCCTGCTACCGGACCTTCATCTGCGGCCTGCTCGACATCACCGACAACCTGGTGGAGGGCGAGACCCTGCCGCCGACCTCGGTCGTGCGGCACGACGGGGACGACCCCTACCTCGTCGTCGCGGCCGACAAGGGCACCGCGACCTTCTCCGACATCGCCAACGGGGTCGCCGCCGACTACGGCTTCTGGCTCGGCGACGCCTTCGCCTCGGGCGGCTCGGTTGGCTACGACCACAAGGCCATGGGGATCACCGCCCGAGGGGCGTGGGTCTCGGTCCGGCGCCACTTCCGCGAGCGCGGCATCGACTGCCAGACCGAGGACTTCACCTGCGTCGGCATCGGCGACATGTCCGGCGACGTCTTCGGCAACGGGATGCTCTGCTCCGAGCACATCCGTCTCGTCGCGGCCTTCGACCACCGCGACATCTTCTTGGACCCCGACCCCGACGCCGCCACGTCGTACGCCGAGCGCAAGCGGCTCTTCGAGCTGCCGCGATCGAGCTGGCAGGACTACGACGCGAGCCTCATCTCCGAGGGCGGAGGGGTCTTCTCCCGGTCGCTGAAGAAGATTCCGCTCAACGACGCGCTGCGTCGTGCCCTCGACCTGCCGGCCGACCTGCCGTCGGTGACCCCGGCGGAGATGATGCGCGCGATCCTGAAGGCGCCGGTCGACCTGATGTGGA
The DNA here is from genome assembly GCA_963767915.1 of uncultured Actinomycetota bacterium. GTDB lineage: Bacteria > Actinomycetota > Actinomycetes > Propionibacteriales > Nocardioidaceae > Nocardioides. The sequence continues at coordinate 446,733 of CAVYFR010000003.1, read as the reverse complement.
ACGGCGGCATCGGCACCTACGTCAAGGGGAGTGACGAGCAGCACGCCGACGCCGGTGACAAGGCCAACGACGCGATCCGGATCGACGGTCGTGAGCTGCGCGCCCGGTGCGTCGGCGAGGGCGGCAACCTCGGGCTCACCCAGGCCGGGCGGATCGAATATTCGCTGCGCGGGGGCGACGGGGACGGCGGGGCGATGAACACCGACTTCATCGACAACTCCGCCGGCGTCGACACCTCCGACCACGAGGTCAACATCAAGATCCTGCTCGACCGGGTGGTCGCCGACGGCGACCTCACCGTCAAGCAGCGCAACACCCTGCTGGCGCAGATGACCGACGAGGTGGCCGAGCTCGTGCTGCGCGACAACTACGAGCAGAACCTGGCCCTGGCCAACGCAGCCGCCAACGCCGCACCGCTGCTGCACGTCCACGAGTCCTGGATGAAGAAGCTCGAGCAGGACGGCGTACTCAACCGCGAGCTCGAGGGACTGCCCTCGACGCGCCAGGTCCGCCGGCGCCTCGACCGGCACGAGGGGCTCACCCTGCCGGAGCTCTCGGTGCTGATGGCCTGGACGAAGATCGTCCTCGCCGAGGAGCTGCTGGGCTCCGACCTGCCCGACGACCCCTACCTCGACCTCGACCTGCGGGCCTACTTCCCGGCCGCGATCCGGGACGGCTTCGCCGAGCGGCTTCCCGAGCACCCGCTGCGGCGGCAGATCATCGTCACCCAGGTGGTCAACGACCTGGTCAACGGGGCCGGCATCACATACTGGCCCCGATTGGCGGGGGAGACGGGAGCAAGCGCGGCCGAGCTGACCCACGCCAACTTCGTCGCGCGCGAGATCGTCGGGTCGTTGCCCATGCGCGAGGAGATCAGGTCCTACGACAACCAGCTGCCGGCCGAGATCCAGACCCACATGCGCGTCGAGATGCGCACCCTCGTCGAGCGGGTGTCGCGCTGGCTGGTCACCAACCGCCGGCCGCCGATCGACAGCCAGGCCACCGTGGACCACTTCTCCGGACCCGTGCAGTCGGCCATGGCCCGGCTGCCCGAGCTCCTCACGGGACAGGAGCTCGCGGCCTACGAGCGCCGTCGCGACCGGCTGGTCGAGCGGCGGGTGCCCGAGGACCTCGCCTCGCGGGTGGCGGTGCTGCCTCCGGCGTACATGCTGCTCAACATCATCGACATCGCGCTGCGTGACGGGTTGGACCCCGCCGACGTGGCCCGGGTGCACTTCACGCTCGCCGAGCGGCTGGGCCTGCCTGCCCTCGTGCAGCGGATCCTGCAGCTGCCGCGCCAGGACCGTTGGCAGACGATGGCCCGAGCCGCCCTTCGTGACGACCTGCACGCCGTCCACGCCCAGCTCACCGCCCAGGTCATCGCGCAGACGTCCGAGGCCGACGCGGCACCGGCGCGGATCGCCGCCTGGGAGGCCGCGGACGAGGTGGTGGTCAGCCGGACGACCACCACCCTCCTGGAGATCTGCGCCGACGAGTCCGCCGACCTCGCCCAGATGTCTGTCGCCCTCCGGGTGGTGCGCACCCTCCTGCGCTGACCCGTCGCGTGTGTGCGACGGGTCACCGGTCCCTGATGCGCTGACCCGTCGCGTGTATGCGACGGGTCAGCGGGAAACCGGTTCGCTGGGCGCTGGGACCCGCACCTAGGGTGGTTGGTGATGTCAACCATCACCCCCTCGGACTCCGCCACACCCCCGGCCGGCGTCCACTCCCTGTGGCGCCTGCGCGGCTACTTGCGTCCGCACGCGCTCCCCATGACGGTGATGGCGCTGGCCGCGCTCGGAGCCGTCGGGCTGACCATCTCGATCCCCCTGGTGACCAAGGCGATCATCGACGGCCCCATCGCCGAGCGTGACCTCGGTGCGCTGGTCCCGCTGGCGGTGCTCGCGCTCGTCCTGGGGGTGCTCGAGGCGGTGCTGATCTTCGTACGCCGGTGGCTGCAGTCCAACGCGGTCCTCTCGGTCGAGACCGCCATGCGGCGCGACCTCTACGCCCGGCTCCAGCTGCTCCCGATGAGCTTCCACACCCACTGGCAGTCCGGGCAGCTGCTCTCCCGCGCGACCACCGACCTCGCGGCGATCCGCCGGTTCATGGGGTTCGGTCTGCTCTTCCTGGTGCTCAATGTCCTGCAGCTGACGGCGGTGACGATCGTCCTGCTCACCATGTTCTGGCCGCTCGGCCTCGTGGTGGCCGCGACGGCGGTGCCGATCGTGTGGCTCTCGATGCGCTTCGAGAACCAGTACGTCGTGGTCTCACGGCAGGTCCAGGACGAGCAGGGCGACCTCGCCACCCTCGCCGAGGAGGGCGCCGTCGGCATCCGCGTCATCAAGTCCTTCGGCCGCAGCGAGCACGTGTCGCAGCGCTACGAGCAGGCAGCGCGCCAGCTGCACGCCACGAGCATGACCAAGGTCCGGCTGTCGGCGAAGTTCTGGACCTTCCTCGAGGTGATCCCCAACCTCGCCGTCGTCGTGGTCCTCACCCTGGGCGCCATCGGGGTGGGTCGCGGCGAGCTCACCCCCGGTGAGCTGGTCGCCTTCATCACGCTCCTGCTCTCCCTGGTCTGGCCGGTCTCATCGCTCGGGGTGATCCTGGCCATGGCCCAGGAGGCGATGACCGCCTCGGCCCGCATTCTGGAGATCCTCGACAGCGAGCCCGACATCGTCGGCGGCGAGCAGCGGATCGCCGACCCGCGCGGACACCTGCGCTTCGAGCACGTCGACTTCGCCTTCCCGGACGCGCCCGACGCAGCCGTGCTCAGCGACGTCCGGCTCGACCTGACCCCCGGTGAGACCCTCGCGCTGGTCGGCACCACCGGCTCCGGCAAGACCCTGCTGACGGCCCTCGTCCCGCGGCTGTACGACGTCACCGGGGGCCGGATCACGATCGACGGCGTCGACGTGCGTGACCTCGACCTCGCGCACCTGCGCAGCCTGGTCGCGACGGCCTTCGAGGAGCCGACCCTCTTCTCGATGAGCGCGCGGGAGAACCTCACCCTCGGACGTGCCGACGCGACCGACGAGGAGGTCGAGCAGGCGCTCGCGATCGCGCAGGCCGGCTTCGTCCACGACCTGCCGTGGGGCCTCGACACCCGGATCGGCGAGCAGGGCATGTCGCTCTCCGGTGGTCAGCGGCAGCGGCTCGCCCTGGCCCGGGCCGTGCTTGCGCGACCGAAGGTCCTCGTGCTCGACGACACCCTCTCCGCGCTCGACGTGCACACCGAGAAGCTGGTCGAGGAGGCGCTGCGCGAGGTGCTGTCGAGGACCACGGCCCTCGTCGTGGCCCACCGGGCCTCGACGGTGCTGCTGGCCGACCGGGTCGCCCTGCTCGAGCACGGCACCATCACCCACGTCGGCGAGCACCGCGAGCTGCTGGCCACGGTGCCCGCCTACCGCGAGCTCCTCGCGGCCGAGGCGGACCTGTCCGAGGGGATCTCGTGAGCACCACCGCCCCTCCGGGTCCGCAGCAGCGCGCCGGGTGGCGAGGGGTCTTCGACGCCGACGACTCCGGGATCGACGAGGTCGAGGCCCGCGCGTTCACCGGGGGAGCCGGACAGCTGCTCCGCGAGCTACTGGCGCCGTACCGGCGGGCGATCACGTGGCTGATCGTCGTGGTCGTCATCGAGAACGCCGCCCGGCTCGCCATCCCCTACCTGGTCAAGGAGGGCATCGACACCGGCATCCCGCCGATCCGGGCCGACGACGACCTCGGCCCGCTCCTGACGATCGTCTCGCTGATGGTCGTGGCGACGGCGCTCCAGGCGGTCACGCGCAACCTCTTCCTCGTCCGGTCCGGCCGGATCGGGCAGGACATGCTCCACCAGGTACGCCGCCGAGTCTTCCGCCACTTCCAGGTGCTCAGCCCCGCCTTCCACGAGGGCTACACCTCGGGCCGGGTGATCTCGCGGCAGACCTCCGACGTCGACGCCATCTACGAGATGCTCGAGACGGGCTTCGACGGTCTGGTCACAGCGCTGCTCACCCTGGTGGGGACGGCCGGCCTGCTGCTCTTCCTCGATGTCAAGCTCGGGCTGGTCGCCCTGTGCTGTGGACCGTTCCTCTTCCTGATCACCAACTGGTTCCGCAAGCAGTCGGCGGTGAGCTATCGCGCCACCCGCGAGAAGGTCGCACTGGTCATCGTGCACTTCGTCGAGTCCATGGGCGGGATCCGGGCGGTCCAGGCCTTCCGACGCGAACCGCGCAACCAGGAGATCTTCGACGACGTCAACGACCAGTACCGCCGCGCGAACCTCGTGGCGTTCCGGCTCGTCGCCTGGTTCATGCCCGGCATCCGCCTGATCGGCAACGTCACCATCGCGGTGGTCCTCGCCTATGGCGCCTACCGCGCCTACCACGGGGAGGTGACCGTCGGCGTCCTGGCGGCCTTCCTGCTCTACCTGCGCCAGTTCTTCGAGCCCATGATGGAGATCTCGCAGTTCTACAACACCTTCCAGTCCGCCTCGGCGGCGCTGGACAAGCTCGCCGGCGTCCTGCGCGAGGAGCCGGGCGTTCCTGAGCCGGAGACGCCGGTGGCGCGGCGGTCCTCCGGGGGCGAGCTGCACTTCGACCACGTGGACTTCTCCTACGTGGATGGACGCCCGGTCCTGCCGGACCTCGACCTCGTCGTACCGGCCGGGCAGACCGTGGCCCTGGTCGGGACCACCGGGGCGGGCAAGACCACCCTGGCCAAGCTGGCCACCCGCTTCTACGACCCCGTGTCCGGGCGCGTGCTGCTCGACGGGGTGGACCTGCGCGAGCTCACCTCCGACGACCTGCGGTCAGACGTCGTGATGGTCACCCAGGAGAACTACCTCTTCTCGGGCACCATCGCCGACAACATCCGCTTCGGACGCCCTGAGGCCACCCTCGAGGAGGTCGAGGACGCAGCGCGAGCCTTGGGTGCCCATGACTTCATCACGGCTCTGCCGCAGGGCTACCGCACCGAGGTCGCCAACTCCGGCGGCCGGCTCAGCGCCGGCCAGCGCCAGCTGGTCGCCTTCGCCCGAGCCTTCCTGGCCGACCCAGCGGTGTTGATCCTCGACGAGGCGACCTCGTCGTTGGACGTCCCCTCCGAGCGCCTGGTCCAACGAGCCCTGCGCACCGTGCTGGCCGGTCGGACAGCCGTGATCATCGCCCACCGTCTCTCGACGGTGGAGATCGCCGACCGGGTCCTGGTGATGGAGCACGGGCGGATCGTCGAGGACGGCACGCCCGACGAGCTGGTCGCGGGCGGCACGGGTCGCTTCTCCGACCTCCACCAGGCCTGGCTCGACTCCCTGGCCTGACCTGGCCTGACCACCCGTGCCGCTGACCCGTCACGTGTATGCGACGGGTCAGCGTGGGGGGAGCGGTGGGGCGCGGTCAGCTCGGGTCGACGCAGATCACGAAGGCCTCGAGGTCCTGGGGGTCGAGCCCGTTGTGCTGCGCGGTGAGCGCCCAGCCGTCGGCGAAGCCGGGGTCGGCCGGGGCGAAGAGGTTGGAGTCGCCGCGGATGACCTTCTGCGGGACCGAGGAGACCAGGGCGGTCTCGACGCTGGTGTCCTCGAAGGTGCCGCCTCCGGAGACGGCCACCTTGCCGGCGGTGCAGGCGACGAAGACGGTGTCCTGGCTGCCGGAGCCCACGAGGGCCGACTCGGTCACAACCTCGTAGCCGGTGAAGGCTGGCGCGTTGATCTTGCCCACCAGACCGCTCTTGAGGTCCTTGGCGCTGATCCCCTTGTTGCGGATGTCCTGGGTCGTGATCGAGTTGTCCTTGATGTCCTTGCCGGTCAGCAGCTTGGCGGCGGTCGCGGTCCCGGCCAGGGCGGCCACCAGCAGCACGGCGGCGGCGATCAGGACGGGGAGCGTGCGGGTGGAGGTGCGGAACATGGCGATGGTCCTTCGGCTCTGGGGGCCGCGTCGTCGCGGCCCGTCGAGGACGACTCTGGTGCCTGGCCGGCCCCGGGGCATGAGGGATCACCCCTCAATCCCGGACCTGGGGGTCCCCCAGGCCCCCTCCTCACTAGGGTCGCATCGTGGATGAGCCCGAGTACGCCGGAGTGACCGAGACCGTCGCTCGGACGACGTCAGGTGCCATCACCACGGCCGAGGCCGTCGAGGCCAGCCTGGCACGCATCGCCGAGCTTGACGGGGCGCTCAACGCGTTCTCCGTGGTGCTGGCCGGCCCGGCTCGCGCCGAGGCGGCCGAGCGGGACACCGCCGCCGAGCGCGGGCCGCTTCACGGCGTACCGATCGCCATCAAGGAGGAGGTCGCGGTCGCCGGGACCGTGACGACCTTCGGCGGTGAGGGCAACTCGACCCCGGCGGCGGCCGACGACGAGCTCGTACGCCGCCTGCGCGCCGCCGGTGCCGTGATGGTGGGCAAGACGACGATGCCGGAGTTCGGCGCCTTCCCCTACACCGAGTCGACCTCTCGGGGCCTGACCCGCAACCCGTGGGACCGCTCACGGACGCCCGGTGGGTCGAGCGGCGGGACCGCCGTGGCCGTCGCCACCGGCATGGTGCCGGTGGGCATCGGTGGTGACGGGGGCGGGTCGATCCGGATCCCGTCGGCGTGCTGCGGGCTGTTCGGGCTGAAGCCGCAGCGTGGCCGGGTGAGCACGGCTCCACACCCGCACCTGTGGTTCGCCCTGGGCACCGCCGGTCCGCTGAGCCGTACGGTCATGGACAGCGCGATCGTCTACGACGTCATCCGCGGCAACCTGCCGGGCGACCGCTTCGTCGCCGGTGCGACCGGCTCGTTCGTCGAGGCCGCCTCCCGCGAACCCGGGCGGCTCCGCGTCGGCTGGTCGGCCAAGCCGGTCACCCCCGGCGTCCGGCCGGACCCACTCCACGTCCGGGCGCTCGAGGACACCGCGCGCCTGCTCTCCGACCTGGGCCACGACGTGCGCGAGATCGACCCGCGCTACCCGGACCCCACGCTGGCCTTCGTGCCGCAGTTCTTCGCCGGCATCCGGGCCGAGGCCGACCTGGTCGAGCACTACGACCGGCTCGAGCGCCGCACCCGCGAGACCTACCGCCTGGGGTCGTGGGTGACGCGCAGGGTCCTCGACCTCGCCCTCGCCAGGACGGAATCGGTCTCGGCCAGGGCCAACCGGGTCTTCGACCGGGTCGACGTGCTCCTGACGCCGGCGATCGCCCACCGGCCCCCTCGGGTGGGGGTCCTCGACGGACGCGGCACCGTGGGCTCCGCGCTGGTGGCCGCCCCCGCCATCGCCTACGCCGCCCTGTGGAACGTCGCCGGCAACCCCGCCGCCTCCGTGCCGTGCGGCACCGCGGAGGACGGTCTGCCCGTCGGGGTCCAGTTGGTCGGGCGCACCGATGACGAGGAGACGCTCCTGAGCCTCAGCGCCCAGATCGAACAGGCCCGCCCTTGGCCGTTGCTGGCGCCGCTCACGCCGTGAGCAGGCCGGCTGTCGCGGCGGCGGCTGCTTCAGCTCCCGGCGATCCGGGACAGCAGCACCTGCCGGGTCGGTGAGCCCGTCTTGGCCAGAACCGCACGGATGTGGTCGTGGACGGTGTGCTCGGAGAGGGCGAGGGCTCTCGCCATCGCGCGGGCGTCGGCGCCGGTCGCCGCGTGCTCCAGCACCTCCCGCTCGCGCGGGCTGAGGCCGTGCACCAGCCCGAACACCTCCCGGCGCTCGGTCGGAGTACTCGTCTCGATGCTGACCGCGATCGTCGCCTCGGTCAGCCGTTCACTGCGCAGCGTCACCCAGTAGGAACCCTGCAGGTGGACCCGCGACCAGGCGGGCCCGACCGGAACACCCGCCTCCTGGGCGAGGAGGGCGGCACCCACGTTCATGGCCGCCGCGGGGACCGGGCCGGGGACCTGGGCCCCTCCGGGCGGGTTGAGCTCGAGCAGGGTCGTGCTGGCGGTGGCGGTGAGGCTGCGCACCTGCAGTCCTGGTTCGAGCAGCACCACGGCGGAGCCGGACAACCTCGTCGCGTCCTGGTGCTCGGTGAACGTCCGGGACTGAGCCAGCCGGAGGCCGCGCGTCAGACCGGGCCGTACCCGTGCCAGGAAGGAGAGCTCGTCGCCGGTGAAGGTGCCGCCGCACCGCCACAGGTCCAGCCACGCCCAACACCCGAAGCGGTCGCCGAACACGACGGTGGCCACGTCCGTGACTCCCAGGTCGGCCAGGGCCGAGCGCCAAGGGTCCGGCGTCGGGGTCGTCGGGCTCGTCCCCGCAAGCGCTGACACGCCCCGGCTCGGTGACCGCGGGTCGGTCCACCGGTTGCTGGTCGCCTGATAGCGCAGGCGTGTGAGCTCCGGCAACCGGGACCACGGCATGGGGACGTCCGCGAGCGGAGACGTGCCCACCCCGGTGACGGGGTCGGTGAGCAGCCACACGTGTCCCTCGAAGGCAACGACCTCCCGCAGGAGTGCGACCGCCTTCTCGCGCAGGGCCTTCGTGGAGCCGGGCTCCTGACTCGCCCGCTCGATGCGGTCTGCTGTCCCGGCCGTCCCCACCGCCCGAGCGTACGGCGACTCGCCGCGCACCGGACCCCCTCAGGAAATGGGGATGGGCGTCGCCGGCCGGCGAGGCGATGGTGGGCCCATGACCACTCTGCGGATCGAGAACACCGTCAGCGACTACGACAGCTGGAAGGCTGCCTTCGACAAGTTCGACCGGGCGCGGCGGGACCGCGGCGTCCTCGGCTACCGCATCAGTCGTGGACACGAGGACCCCGACACGGTCACCATCGACCTCGACTTCCACGACGTCGCGGACGCCGTCGGCTTCCGCAGCTTCTTGGAGGACGTGTGGAGGACGCCCCAGTCCCAGCGGGTGCTGGCCGACCACCGGCCGCCGGTCGTGCTGGACGTCATGGAGGAGCTCGTCCTCACCTGACCTGACCGTGGGTGGGAGACTCACTGCTCGTGGGACTCCTCCTCCAGACGCCGAGGGCGAAGTGGCGGCGGTGGCGCCGACCGGAGGCCCCGAGCCCGCTGGTGGGTCAGGTGGTGCTGGTCACCGGCGCGTCCTCGGGCATCGGCGAGGCGACCGCGCGGGCGGCCGCGGCCAGGGGGGCGCGGGTGCTGCTCGTGGCCCGTCGCGCCGACTCGCTCGAGCGGGTGTGCGACGACATAGCCGAGGCCGGGGGAAGCGCTGCGGCGTACGCCTGCGACCTCACCGACTTCGCCGCCCTCGACGAGCTGGTGGCGACCGTGCTGGCCGAGCACGGTGCCGTCGACTATCTCGTCAACAACGCCGGGCGCTCGATCCGCCGCTCGCTCCACCTGAGCTACGACCGCTTCCACGACGTGGAACGGACGATGGCGGTCAACTACTTCGCTCCGGTGCGGCTCACCCTCGGCCTGCTGCCGGCGATGCGTGCACAGCGCTTCGGCCACGTGGTCAACATCTTGAGCTGGGGGGTGCAGATGAAGGCGCCGAAGTTCTCCGCCTACCTCGCCTCCAAGACCGCGCTGGACACGTGGTCGCGGATCGCCGGTCGGGAGACCTACTCCGACAACGTGACCTTCACCAACATGCGCTTCGGGCTGGTCCGCACCGCGATGGTGGTGCCCACCGGTGCCTACGAGGACCGCAAGGCGCTGACGCCCGAGGAGGCGGCGGCCAAGGTCGTCGTCGCGCTCGAGGACCGTCCCGTGACCGTCAACGTCCCGTGGGGCTACGTCGGCGACCTCCTCAACATGCTGCTCCCGCGCGGGAGCGACGCCCTGATGCACCACTACGACCGTCGGGTCCCGGACTCGGCCGCGGCCCGCGGGGAGCGGCGGCCCTAGCGCGACCGGGCGGTCAGCTGGCCTTCCTCGTCTGCTTCTTCGCGGCGGCCTTCTTCGCAGGAGCCTTCTTCGCAGCCTTCTTGGCCGGCTTCTTCGCGGCGGTCTTCTTGGCCGGTGCCTTCTTCTTCGCCGCGGGCTCCTCCTCGGTCGCGCCGGGCTCCTCGCCCCGGGCGGTCCTGGCCGCGTCGACCGAGCGCTGGAGGGCCGCGAGCAGGTCGACGACCTCCCCGGAGGACTTCGTGGCTGTGGCCGTCTTCTTCACCTCGCCCCCCTCGATCTTGGCCTTGACGAGCGACTCGACGGCCTCGGCGTAGTCGTCCTCGAAGTCGGCGGGGTCGAAGTCGCCGGCGAGCGTCTCGACGAGCATGTTGGCCATCGTGACCTCGGCGTCCTTGACCTCGCCGGCCTCGACCGAGAAGTCAGGGGTGCGGATCTCATCGGGCCACATCATCGTCTGCAGGACGATCACGTCGTCGCGCACGCGCAGCACCGCCACGGCGGTGCGCTGGCGCAGCGCGACCGTGACGACGGCCATCCGGTCGGCGTCGAGCAGCGCCTGGCGCAGCAGTGCGTACGGCTTGGCCCCGGTCTTCTCCGGCTCGAGGTAGTAGGACTTCTCGAACAGCATCGGGTCGATCTGCTCGGTCGGGACGAACTTCTCGACGGCGATCTCGCGCGACGAGGTCAGCGGCAGCTCGGCGAGGTCGTCGTCGGTGAGGATGACCATCTCGCCGTCCTCGGTCTCGTAGCCCTTGGCGATGTCGGCGTACGCGACCTCCTCGCCGTCGATCGAGCAGACCCGTTGGTACTTGATGCGACCGCCGTCCTTGGCGTGGACCTGACGGAACGACACGTCATGGCTCTCGGTGGCCGCGTAGAGCTTGACCGGCACGCTGACCAGCCCGAACGACACCGCGCCCTTCCAGATTGCTCGCATCCAGCAAGGATGTACCCATGCGCCCCATGCTCGCCACCCACGGCACGCACGTGCCGACGGGCGAGGAATGGGCCCACGAGGTCAAGTGGGACGGGATCCGGGTGCTGGCCGACACCAGCGGGACCGGCACGCGCTTCTTCAGCCGCAACGGCAACAACGTCTCCGCCGCCTGGCCCGACCTGACCAGCTCACCCCTGGGGGAGAGGGACCACCTCGTCGACGGCGAGGTGATCGCCCTCAACGAGGCGGGCGTCCCCGACTTCCGGGTGCTGCAGGAGCGCATGCACGTGCGGAACCCGCGATCGGTGGCCCGCCTGGTGGAGCGGGTGCCGGTCACCTTCATGGTCTTCGACCTCTTGCGGCTCGACGGCGTCGACCTGACGGCCGAGCCTCTGGCGGTACGCCGCGAACGGCTCACCGCCGTCCTCGACGGCGGTTCCTGGCAGGTGCCCGAGGCCTACGACGACGGGCCGATGCTGCACGCGGCGACCCTCGAGCAGGGGCTCGAGGGGATCGTCAGCAAGCGCCTCTCCTCGCGCTACGCCTTCGGCCAGCGCACGTCGCACTGGCTGAAGTTCGCGCACCGGCACCGGCACTCCTACGTCGTGGGTGGCTGGCGTCCGCAGGAGGGCACGAGCGACCGGCTCGCGGCGCTCCTCGTGGGTGAGCCGACCCCGGACGGGCTTCTCTACCGTGGTCGCGTGGGCAGTGGGATCGGGGCGAAGGCGAGTGCGGCGCTCACCGCCGCCGTCACCGGGCACGAGCGCGCGGGAAGCCCGTTCGCCGACGAGGTGCCGCGGGTCGACGCCCTCGGGACCCGCTGGCTCGAACCCCGCCTCGTCGTCGACGTCGACGCCCACCAGACGGCGCGGTCGCAGCGGCTGCGCCAGCCGTCGTACGTCGGGCTGCGCCCCGACCTCGCGCCGGAGGACCTCTGAGGATGGCGCCGCGTGCCCAGGGCAAGGGGTCCGACGAGAAGGTGCGCGTCGACGTCGAGGGACGCACGCTGACCATCAGCAACCTCGACAAGGTCCTCTACCCGCGCACCGGCACGACCAAGGGTGAGGTGCTCAGCTACTACGCGCAGGTCGCTCCCACGCTGCTCCCCCACCTGCGCGACCGCGCCGTGACCCGGATCCGGTGGCCGCACGGGGTCTCGGACAGCAGCTTCTACGAGAAGAACGCCCCGCCCGGCACGCCGGAGTGGGTGCGCACCGTGAAGGTCCCGACGACCGGGTCGCGGGCCCCGAGCCGCAACGGTGACCACCTCGTCTTCCCGGTCGTCGACGACCTCCCCACCCTCACCTGGATGGTCAACCTCGCCGCTCTCGAGCTGCACGTCCACCAGTGGACGGTGGGCCGCAACGGCCGGCCGCGCAACGCCGACCGCCTGGTCATCGACCTCGACCCCGGCGAGCCGGCCGGCCTGCACGAGTGCTGCCAGGTCGCCCTGCTCGTCCGCGAGCGGCTCGCCGACCGCGACCTGACCTGCAAGCCGGTGCTGAGCGGGAGCAAGGGCCTCCACCTGTATGCCGACCTGCCCAAGCGGCTGCCCAGCGCAGAGTCCACCGCGTTGGCCAAGGAGGTCGCGGAGGGCCTGCAGAAGGAGAAGGGCTCGATCGTCACCGCGACGATGACCAAGTCGCGGCGCGCCGGCAAGGTGTTCCTCGACTGGTCGCAGAACGCGGGGTCGAAGACCACCATCACGCCGTACTCCCTGCGGGGCCGGGAGCGGCCCACCGTCGCCGCACCGGTGTCGTGGGAGGAGGTGGAGGCCGGCGCCGATGACCCCCTCGGCCTCGAGCAGATGTCCCTGGAGGAGGTCCTGCGCCGGGTGGAGGCCGTGGGCGACCTGTTCGCCTGACAGCGGGGTTTCTGCCGGACAGGGCCGTCCGACGCCCTATGCTCGCGCTGTGGGTCAGACGGTTCTCGTCGTGGAGGACGAGGAAGACATCGCCTTCCCCCTGGTGCGCACCCTCGAACGTGAGGGCTACGACGTGCAGTGGGTCGACAGCGGTCAGAAGGCCCTCGACGAGCTGCAGCTGCGCCCCTCCGACGTCGTCATCTTGGACCTCGGCCTGCCGGACATGGACGGGCTCGACGTGTGCCGCAAGGCCCGCGAGGCCGGCTTCGACGGCGCCATCATGATCCTGACCGCGCGCGCCGGTGAGCTCGACCGGGTGGTCGGGCTCGACAACGGGGCCGACGACTACCTCGCGAAGCCCTTCGGGCTGGCCGAGCTCCAGGCCCGGGTGCGCGCCCTGCTGCGCCGCACCGGATCCGGCGGCGTCGGCGGCCCGGGCCAGGACGGCATGCTGCGCATCGACGTGGCCGCCAGGCGGGTCTACTCGGCGGACACCGAGGTGCCGCTCACGGGCAAGGAGTTCGACGTCCTCACGATCCTGGCCGCCAACCGCGACAAGGTGGTTTCGAGAAGTCGGCTGATGGCCGACGTGTGGGACGAGAACTGGTACGGCTCGACCAAGACCCTCGACGTCACGATCGGACGGCTGCGCCAGAAGCTCGAGTCGGCCGGGGTCGCGGAGAAGGTGGTGGCCGTGCGCGGCGTCGGGTTCCGGCTCGAGACCGCCCCCGCCGAGTGAGCCGCCCGGCCGGGCCCCACTAGCCCGCCGCGAGGAAGTCGCCCACGAGCCTTCCGACCTCCTCGGGCCGTTCGAGGTGCAGGAAGTGCCCCGCGCCCGCGACGACCTCGAGCCGCGCGTTCGCCGGCAGGCCGTGCGCGGCTCGTCGGGCCAGCTCGACGCGCAGGCAACCGTCGTCGGCGCCGTGGAGCACCAGCAGCGGGGCGGAGGGTAGCGCGGACAGGGCGGCGCGCTGCAGGTCGGCGTACTCCTCGGGGAGCGTCCAGGGGCGAGCCATCGCGCGGTAGTAGTCGAACGGGGCACTGCGATGCCCGGGCGTCCTGAGGCTCCGGAGCAGGTGCGCGAGGTCCTCCCCGGCGGCGTACCCGGGGGACCAGTCGGCCCACAGGCGGCGCACCAGCCGCTCGCTCAGCCGTTCCGGCAGCAGCGGCAGCTGATTGAAGGCCAGATACCAGCTGTTGCGCAGCTGCCGCGGCATCACCCGCGCCCAGCCCCACGGGTCGGGTCGGAGCCCCGCCATCGCGGCGAGGGGCGGGACCGCCAAGGAGACGACGCGGGCGTACGGCGAGTCCGGGTGCGCCGCCAGCCCGTTGGCGGTGATCGCCCCCCAGTCGTGCCCGACCAGCACCGCGCGCTCGTCGCCACCCATGGCCGCGTGCAGCTCCACCGCGTCGCGCATCAGCGCGCCGACCTGGAAGCAGTCGTCGTCCGGCAGTCCTGAGGGCGCGTACCCCCGCGTCCACGGCGCCACCACCCGCCAGCCCTGCGCGGCCAGGTGCGGGCCGAGGTGCCGCCACGTGTGCGCGGTGTCGGGGAAGCCGTGGAGCAGCACGGCCAGGGGGCCCTCGACCGGTCCCCAGGCCAGCGCCCGGAGCCGGATGCGGGGCAGGTGCAGGTCGAGCTCCTCGGTCACGGCAGCACCCTAGGCGGGGGCTGCCGTGACCCCGGGGTCAGCGGACGTCGTAGACCGGCTTGTCGGCGTCGACCCGCCGGTCCCGTGTGGCGAGCCCGGCGGCCATGGCCGTCAGCAGCACGACCGCGCCGAGGACCACGCCTTCAGGACGTTGCGTCCACCATCCGGCGAGCTGGCGGGACCGCACGAGGAGCTCGTCGCCGGCGAGGAGCACGACCGCAGCCGCGGCGAGCGTGACCAGGGTCCACGCGGCGAGCGTGAGGACCCAGGGGCGGGTCGACACCTGGCTGCGCAGATCGATGGCGACGGCGGGGACGATCGGACTGGTGGGGCCGATGGGGGCGTAACTTGCCATGGGGGGACCTCAGCTCGGTAGGAAGGGACGCGCCGGCGCGGACCCGTCGGCGTCGGGTGGCCCGGGTGATGCCGAGGACGACGCGGCGCAGTTCGCGAGGAGGTCCATGACCAGCAGCGAACTCGACGTCACGACCGAGGGAAACCCTTACGCGCGGGTCCGGACGAGGTCCGTGCACTCCGTACAACCCAATACACCCGACACCGGGCCAAATACGATTTGATGGCCGCAGCGCTCGGGCGCACCGACTGTCTCGCACCCCGCGGAGGAGCCATGGGCTCGAGTGCAACCGAAGAGTCGCCCCTGCACGCGCTCAGCACCCGGGCCGAGTTCGCCCGCGCGCTGACCCTCGCGCGGCAACGGGCACGGCTGAGCGTGCGAGACGTCGCGCGCATCGCCAAGGTGCCGGCCGGCACCACCGGCGGCTACTTCAGCGGGCGCCACCTGCCCAACCTCTCCTTCCTCGACCCCTTCCTCGCGGTGCTCGACGCGCTCGGCATCGAGGACCACGAGCCCTGGGTAGCGGCGCTCGAGCGGCTGCGGTGGACGCCGTCCCTGCGGGTGGCCGACCAGACCTCGCCGTACAAGGGGCTCGACAGCTACCAGCCCGAGGACGCCGCGTGGTTCTTCGGCCGGGACGCCGTCACCGCCGACATCCTCGCCCGGCTCCGTGAGCGGGTCGGGCAGGGCGGTGCGGTCGCCGTCGTC
This sequence comes from uncultured Actinomycetota bacterium, assembly GCA_963767915.1. Taxonomy (GTDB): domain Bacteria; phylum Actinomycetota; class Actinomycetes; order Propionibacteriales; family Nocardioidaceae; genus Nocardioides. The sequence goes on along the minus strand of CAVYFR010000003.1, from coordinate 431,452 downwards.
GGCGCCTCCGGGTCCGGCAAGTCCTCGGTGCTGCGCGCCGGCGTCGTCCCGGCGGTGCGGGACGGCGCGCTGCCCGGAACCTGGTCGGTCGCCATGATGACGCCGGGGACCGATCCGGTCGCGGCTCTGGAACGTGCGACCGACGCGCGACGCCAGCGAGCACCTCCTCGTGGTGGTCGACCAGTTCGAGGAGGTGTTCACCCTCGCATCGGAGCAGGCACGCGCGGAGTTCCTGGGCCGGATCCTGGACCACGCGCCGTCGACGCTCGTGGTGATCGGGCTCCGGGCCGACTTCTACCCGCTCGCGGCCGCCGTCCCGGAGCTCGTGCCCGTGCTCCAGGGGGCCCAGGTCGTGGTCGGCCCGATGGGGCGCAGCGAGCTCCGCCTGGCGATCACCGAGCCGGCCCGCCGGGCCGGTGTCGAGCTGTCGCCCGATCTCGTCGACCGGCTGCTGCTCGACCTCGGCACAGCCCGGCGCGGCACCGCACACGCCTACGACGCCGGTGCGTCTGCCACTGCTCTCCCACGTCCTCCAGACCATGTGGGAGCGGTCCCGGGAGCGCACGATCACGCTCGCCGACTACGAGGCGAGCGGTGGCCTGCACGGGGCCGTCGCGCAGACGGCGGACGGCGTCTACGAGGCGCTGGACGCCCGCGGCCGGAGGCTCGCGCAGTCGCTGCTCCTGCGGCTGGTCGCCGTCGAGGACGACTTCGTCGTACGCCGCCGCGTCCGGTGGGAGGAGCTGCTCGACGCCGGGCACGACGACGATGCCGCGACCGAGGTGCTCGAGCCGTTCATCGCCGCCCGGCTGCTGACCGCGGACACCGAGACCGTCGAGGTGAGCCACGAGGCGCTGCTGACCGCCTGGCCGCGGATCGAGAGCTGGATCGCCGAGGACCGCGAGGGACTGCAGCTGCACCGTCAGCTGACCGACTCCGCTCGCGCGTGGGCGGAGGCGGGGCGCGACCCGAGCGACCTCTGGCGCGGTGCCCGGCTCGCGGCCGCCACGACCTGGGTGGGGGACCGCCCAGGCGTGCTCAACCCGGCCGAGCGCGAGTTCCTCGCGGCCAGCGCCGGCGCGGCGGCAGCGGAGGCGGAGAGCCAGCGGCGCCGCACCCGCCGGCTGCAGCAGCTGCTCGGCGCCGTCGCGGTCCTCGCCGTGGTCGCTCTGGTGCTGGCCACGGTCGCCGTGACCAGCAGCCGGCGCGCGGACGACGCCGCCGAGGTGGCTCGCACCGAGCGGCTGGCGGCGGAGTCGCGCGAGGTGGCGATCCAGGCTCGTGCGGTCGTCGCCCGTGATCCCGCCCTCGCCCAGCAGCTCGCCCTGGCGAGCTACCGGATCGCGCCGACCGTCGAGGCCCGCTCGGCCCTCCTCGACGTCTCGGCGCAGGCGCAGGTGACGCGCATCGCGGTCCCGACCGGGCCCACGTCGGTCGCCGTCTCCGACGACGGCTCCCTGATCGCGACGGGCAACGTCGACGGCCAGCTCCGGCTCTTCGAGGTCACCGCCGACGGGCCGGTGGAGCAGATCGGCTCGGTCACCGTCGACCCCGAGCAGCAGATGTACGGCGTCGCCATCAGCCCCGACAACCGGCTGGTCGCCATCGGCGGCACCGGCACCGTCGTACGACTCGTCGACATCAGCGACCCGACCGCCCCCGAGCTGCTCGACGCCGAGCTGCCCGCGGAAGCCGTCGAGGGCATGCGCTTCAGCCCCGACGGGCGGATGCTCGTGGCGAGCACCGCCCTCGACGTCGCGCACCGTTGGCGACTGGCGCCGGACGGCACGCCGACGCCCCTCGGTGATCTGAGCGGGTTCGGCGGCTACCTGCACTGGTCCGACTTCAGCGCGGACGGTCGCCTGATCGCGACGTCGAGCAGCGACGGATCGGTCCGGGTCTGGGACGCGCGTGATCCCGCCGCCACCGATCGACCACTGGCCATCGCCTCGGTCGGCGACACCTTCGCCACCCCCGCCGGACCGACCGCCAACGCCGTGCCGTCCGTGGACTTCGACGCCACCGGGCGTCGGTTGGCCGTCGGGGCCAAGGACGGCAAGATGCACCTCTTCGGTGTCTCGGGACGCGGCGCTCGGCTGACGCTGCGGCCCATCGGCACCCCGCTGGGGACCTTCGGCTGCCCAGATCAACCACCTCGAGTTCAGCCCCGACGGGAAGGAGATCGCCGCCGGCAGCTCGGACCTGACCGTGCGCGTCTTCGACCTGGCGAGCGGTGCGGAGGTGGCCCTGCTCAACAACCCCACGCCGGTGACCTCGTTGTTCTATGTCGCTACCTCGGCGGCTCGGATGGCGCCGACGGCACCCGCGGCATCGTGTTCGGATCCTCGGACGGCTTCGTCCGGCTGTGGCGGCGGCCGGACGCCTCGCTGCCGAAGGCGCTGGCCCCCGCGAGCAGCGTCTCCTACTCCTCCGACGGCCGGATGCTCGCGACCGGCAACGCGGGCGCGCTGAGTGGCGAGGTCGAGCTGTGGGACGTCGCGGACCGGTCGAGGCCCGAGCTCCTGGGCGAGGTCGTCTCCCCCGACCCGGCGGTGCTCCTCAACGGCAAGGCGACCCTGAGCGCCGACGGCACCCTGCTCGCGGCCGGCACATCGGTCGGAGAGGTGCAGCTCTGGGACACCTCCGATCCGACGCGCCCCGAGCTCGCGTCGCGGCTCTCCGCCTCGGACACGCTGATCCAGCAGATCGCGTTCACCCCCGACCGCAGCCTCCTCGCCGTGGCGGCCGACGACGCGGCGGTGACGCTGTGGGACCTCGCCGACCCGTCCGACCCGGTCAAGGCGGCCACCCTCGCCGACGCAGCGGGCCGGGTGCTCTCCGTCGCGTTCTCCCCGGACGGCACGCACGCTGGTCGCCGCGAGCGCCGACCAGGTCGCCTATGTCTACGACGTCAGTGACCCGGCCGGCCCCGGCGCTGGCTGCGGAGCTGACCGACTTCGAGAACTATCGTGCACGCGGTCGCGTTCTCACCTGACGGGAGGACCGCCGCGATCGGCAGCGACGACGAGCTGGTCCGGCTCTACGACCTGAGCGATCCCGCAGCAGCCGGTCCTGGTCGGGAAGCCGCTCTCCGGTCCCGAACGGCTACGTCTACTCCGTCACGTTCGCCGACGACGGACGGTCGGTCATCGCGGCCGCCGACGGCGCCGCCTGGATGTGGGACGTCAGCGACCCGGACGCGGCCGAGCTGACGGCGACCCTGCGCCCCGGCATCGGCAGCCTCTGGTCGGTGGCCGCCTCGCCGGTCGACGGGTCGATCGTCGCCGGTGGGTCCGAGCGCCGGATCTTCTCCTGGGACACCGATCCCGACGCCGTCGCCGAACGCACCTGCCTGCTGGCCGGCGCCGCGATCACCCCCGACGAGTGGGCGCGCTACGTCCCCGCCCAAGAGTTCTCCTTGCCCTGTGTGGGCCGGGCCTGACGCTCGAAATCACTCGTGAGCCGCTCCACGCTGCAGCCAGCGGTCAATGGCGCCTCGGCGGGAGGCCCCGCCTTGTCAACCGTCTTCTCTGCGCCGTAGACGCCGCAGTTAGGCGCATGGGCTTGGAGTACCTCGTCCGAAGGCTCCGAAGGCTCCGAAGGCTCCGAAGGCAATGACAAAGAGTGAGGCTCGCGTTCCACAACCGTGCAGCGAGCTAAGACGTCTTCATCGCGCGTCCCGAGATGCCGGCGATGAAGAGACCAAAGAGGGCATAGGAGGCTGCTTTCAGGACCCAGAAGGCCAGCGCCAACCACCACCACGAGGGCATCCAGATGTCCGCCTGGAAGGAGCCGACCGGAGAGACCGTGATGTCTAGCGCATAGAGGTACTCCCAGAGACCAGGCGGCTCGTCGACCCCGCTGTTGTTGACGAACGCGTCCTCACTCGAGCGCCACGCGACCACGGCCAGGCTTGTGGCCACCGCCCACAAGCCTGCCAGCCAGGCCAGCGCGCGGAAGGGCGAATAGCCGTGGCCTATCGTGGATTTGGTGATGCTCCGGCCCACCATTGCCCAGACCGAATCGGCTGTTGACCGCTTGTGACGATCGGCGGCTTCGATCCGCAGCCAGCGCGCTTCACCCTCGCGACCTTCGTCGGCGAGTGCGGCGGCCAAGGCCCGCCACGCCATGACGGGGAAAGCTTTGCCCCCACCGTTCGGTAGCCATGCAACCAGCGCTGCGGCCTCGTCGCTCGCGATGTTGGGGATCGGTACCGCCTCGGGACGTCTGTCGATGTCGATCATCGCCAGCGACCCCAAGGTCCACCCGCTCGTCGCATCGATGCGCGGCCCGACGGGGCAATTATCCTCCCCGGTCACGTGCACGATGAGTTGACCGATCTCAGCGTCCGTGAGGTCCACGCCGGCTGAATCAGGCGTGTCGCGAGGAAGAATGAAGGTCTCTGCGACGGCTTCGTGCGCATCCACGAACAGCCCCTCGTCCGTGAGCCGGCCCCGTCGTATCCAGCTCGTCAGCGTGGCCGAGCCGAGATCGAGCGTTCCACGGACGCTCGCCCCGCGCAACGTGATGCCATGCCGGAACGTTCCCTGCAAACACACCGAGCTCTGGAACGAGGTTCCGTTCAAGTCGACCGATGAGAACTCCGACTCTGGAAGGCCGATGCTGACGGCCTCGCCATCGACCTCGCTGTTTCCGCCGCCGACCTTGGCATCGGACAGAGTGACGTTGTCGACGTCGACATACAACTGCAGGAATTCCCCGACTGTGGCTCCGCTCAGAAGGATCTCGCCCTTGAAGCCCCTCCCTGCGTCGGTGGTGTAGCTGAAGTCAACGTCGTAGACGTATACGTGTCTCTTCACGTGCAGGCCACTGCCGTCCAGTTGGGCCCGCACCGATCCACCCTCAATGTTCAACCCACCGTTGATGGCGGAGTGGCTCAGATCCAGGTGCCCGGTGATGGTGACGTCGCCGAATGCCAGCGCCGGGAGGTGTTTGATGTTTGCGAGGCAGAGATCGCCCTCGAGGATCACCCCAGTGAGCTGAAGACCGCGCGGATCGATGTGCCGGCCCTCGTGGAGTACTGCTTCTTCTACGAGGACCGATCGCACCATCTCCGAGGGAATGCTGGGCGAGCTCAGGTCAGCGGCACTCAGCACGGCGCCCGTGCGCAGCGCGCGTTGCAGTTGAGCGCGATCATCGATCATGACAAACAGACCTTCCGGGGTCGACTGGACCTCCCTCGTGAAGACCGCGCGCTGAGGATATGACCTGGACGGGTCGAGTCGCTCGCCCGACGCCGGAACTCGGGTGGTGTGGTGCAGGCACCGTGCGGAATCCCTGCTGCAAAAGGGTCATCGCCACAGAGCAGGTGTCCGGGCCGCTTACGGGCGAGGTCAGCTTCGATTCATTCCTCGGCCGCGCGCCTGCAAAGCGGCGCGCCATACTCGAATTCCAGCGACACGATGGGCTGGAGGAGCGGGAGTGACGGCTGGGCCTGCGCTTCGTCCACAAGTCCGGTCCCGCCCATGGCGCCCCGGGGACGATTAGGCCTAACGTCGGGACGACAGACGCACACCTCTATCTCGGGAGGGGGCCGTCCATGGCGGCGACGCAACTGGTCGACGAGCTCGACGCGCAGCTGCGCGCACTCGTACGCCGTGAGGGTGTCGACCCGCAGCACGACTCCGGGCTGGTCCGGCGCATCGCCGAGGGCGTGGTCCGAGCCCACGACGAGCGCAGCCTGACCGGTGTGGTGGCTCCGGTCGCGGACGCGGACGCGGTCGTGGGCGAGCTGGTCGCCCGGGTCTCCGGTTTCGGGCCGCTGCAGTCCTTCCTCGACGACCCCTCGGTCGAGGAGGTCTGGATCAACGATCCCGCGCGGGTCTTCGTGGCCCGCAACGGCCGGCACGAGCTGACCAACCTGATCCTCACCTCTGCCCAGGTGCACGAGCTGGTGGAGCGGATGCTGAAGTCCAGCGGCCGACGCATCGACCTCTCTCAGCCCTTCGTCGACGCGATGCTGCCCGAGGGGCACCGTCTCCACGTCGTCCTCGAGGGGATCAGCCGCGGCTTCAGCGCGGTCAACATCCGCAAGTTCGCCGTGCGCGCGACCAGGCTCTCCGACCTCGTCGCGCTGGGCAGCCTCACCCAGCACGCCGCCCGCTTCCTCGAGGCCTCGGTGAAGGCAGGGGTGAACATCCTCGTCGTCGGCGGGACGCAGACCGGCAAGACGACCTTGCTCAACACGCTCGCAGCGGCCATCCCCGGAGGCGAACGCATCGTCAGCGCCGAGGAGGTCTTCGAGATCCGCTTCCCCCATCCGGACTGGGTCGCCCTCCAGACCCGGCAGTCCGGGCTCGAGGGGACCGGCGAGATCCGGCTCCGCGACCTGGTGAAGGAGTCGCTGCGGATGCGGCCGAGCCGGATCATCGTCGGCGAGGTCCGGTCGGAGGAGTGCCTCGACCTGCTGCTCGCCCTCAATGCCGGGTTGCCGGGGATGTGCACCCTGCACGCCAACTCGGCTCGCGAGGGGTTGGTCAAGATGTGCACGCTGCCCCTGCTGGCGGGGGAGAACATCTCTGCGCGGTTCGTGGTGCCGACGGTGGCCAGCAGCGTGGACCTGGTGGTGCACCTCGGGATCGACGCCGCCGGCGTACGCCGTGTCGACGAGATCGTGGGAGTGCCGGGGCGCGTCGAGAACGACATCATCGAGACCGAGACGATCTTCTCGCGCGGCCCAGGTGAGCTGGAGCGTGCCAACGGCATGCCGCCGCGCCCCGAGCTCTTCGCCCGGGCGGGGATCGACGTGCACCGGCTCCTGGTGGCCTGAGGTGGGCGCACTGGTCGGACTCGGGGTCGGCATCGGGCTGCTGCTCGTCTGGTCGGCCTTCGCCCTCCCCCGACCAGTCCGGCCCCGCCTCAGGGGGAGCGCCGGTGCCCGTGGCCTGCTGCGGAGCGCGGGTCTCCAGGGGGTCTCGACGTCGGGTCTCGCCCTCTCGTGCGGAGGAGTCGGCGTCGTGACCGGAGGCGTGATGCACGCGGTCTCCGGCGTGGTCCCCATCGCGCTCGCCTTCGCGGCGATGGGTGCCTACCTGCCCCTCGGGATCCTCGCGGGACGCGCCCGTCGGCGTCGACGCGAGCTGGCGGAGGTCTGGCCGGACGCCATCGACAACCTGACGTCCGCGGTGCGAGCCGGGATGTCGCTGCCCGACGCGCTCTCCAACCTGGCTGTCCGCGGACCTGCTCCTCTGCGGCCGGCGTTCGCCGCCTTCGCGCTGGACTACCAGGTCTCGGGCCGCTTCGGTGAGTGCCTGGACCGTCTCAAGGTCCACCTGTCCGACCCCGTGGGCGACCGGGTGGTCGAGGGGCTGCGGATCGCGCGCGAGGTGGGAGGGGGCGAGCTCGGTCGGCTCCTGCGCAACCTCTCGGGCTACCTCCGCGAGGACCTGCGTACTCGTTCCGAGCTCGAGTCGCGTCAGGCCTGGACGGTCAACGGAGCCCGGCTCGCCGTGGCGGCTCCTTGGGTCGTGCTCCTCCTGATGTCCTTCCAGGGCGAGGTGGTCGGCCGGTACGCCTCGCCGGCAGGCGTCGTCGTGCTCGGCGTCGGGGCCGTGGCGTGCGTGGTCGCCTACCGGCTCATGATGCGAATCGGCCGCCTCCCGGTCGAGAGCAGGATCCTCGCGTGACGGCGGCGATGTGGGGCGCGGTCCTCGGCGCGACGGCTGCCGGGGGACTCCTCCTCGTGGTCTCCCGAGCGGCCGTCATCGGTCGGCCCCAGCTCTCCGTGCGCGTGCTGCCCTACGTCCGCGATCTCCCACCGGTGGGTCGTACGTCGGCTCTCCGGGTCGCCCCGCCCCCGACGCGGGCGGGCCTCTTCGGGCCGGTCGTGGGCCGGTTGGCGCGCGTCGTCGACGGCGTCCTGGGCGGTTCCTCGAGCGTGCGTCGGCGACTCGAGCGCGCCGGTTGCGACCCGAGCGTCCACGAGTTCCGGGTCGAGCAGGTCGTCTGGGGCCTCACCGGCCTCGGCCTGGCCGGCGCCTGGGGGCTGCTGCGCTCCCTGTCCGACCCGAGCGCCGTCGGCTCCTCGGTGCTCGTGTGCCTCACCGCGCTGGTCCTCGGCGTCCTCTCCCGCGACCACCACCTCACCGGGCAGGTCAGGGCCCGGGAGCGCCGCATCCTGGCCGAGTTCCCCACGATCGCCGAGCTGCTCGCCCTCGCCGTCGCCGCTGGCGAGGGGCCGGTCTCGGCCCTCGACCGGGTCGTACGTCGCAGCGGCGGTGAGCTGTCCGCGGAGCTGGCGAGCGTGCTCGCCGCCATCCGCACCGGCGAGCCGGTCGGCGCCGCCTTCGACGAGCTCGCCCGACGCAGCGGGCTGCCGCTGGTGTCCCGCTTCGCCCAGGGCGTCGCCGTGGCCGTCGAGAGAGGGACGCCGCTGGCGGAGGTGCTGCACGCGCAGGCGGGCGACGTGCGCGAGGCCGGCCGCCGCGAGCTCATCGAGCTCGCGGCCCGGCGCGAAGTGGCGATGATGCTGCCCGTCGTCTTCCTCGTGCTGCCCGTGACCGTCCTGTTCGCCTTCTGGCCCGGTGTCGTGGGCCTGGACCTGACCACCCCCTGAGCCTCGGGAAAGGAACCATGATGGGGATCATCGAAGAACGACTCATCCGCTGCCGGCTTCGGCTCCGGTCCGACCGTGACGAGCGGGGGGACGTGCCGGGCTGGGTGATGATCGCGGTCATGTCGGCCGGCATCGTCGGGGTCATCGGCGGTATCGCGAGCGACGAGCTCGGCGACATGCTCCGCAACGCCCTCAACTCGGTGCAGTAGTGCAGCGGCAGCGCCGGCAGGGTGGCGCCGCCGTCGTCGACTTCGTGCTGGTCGTCCTGGTCGTGGTGCCGCTCGTGCTCGGCATCATGCAGGTGGCCCTGGTCATGTTCGTCCGCAACACCTTGGCCGCTGCCGCCTCGGAGGGGGCTCGTTACGCCGCGACCGCCGACCGTGGTCCTGCCGACGGGGAGGCCCTGACCCGTCGCCAGGTCGAGACGGCGATCTCCGGGCGGTACGCCGATGACATCACGGTCGCCCCGGCCCGCATCGGCGGTGCCCGAGCGGTCCGGGTGACGATCAAGGCGACGGTGCCGGCCCTGGGGCTGGGCGGACCGGGCATCGCCCTCGAGGTGTCCGGGATCGCTGTGGAGGAGGAGCCGTGGTGAGGCGATCGACCCGCGGTGAGCAGGGGAGCGCCCTGGTCGAGCTCGTCTGGCTCGGCGTCCTGCTGCTGTTCCCGCTGCTGTGGATCGTCATGACCGTCTTCGAGGTCCAGCGGGGCGCCTTCGGCGTCAGTGCGGGCGCGCGCGCGGCGGCCCGTGCCTACGTCCTCGCCCCGACCGATGCCGTAGGTCGGCAGCGGGCCGAAGCCGCGGCTCGCGCGGCCCTGTCCGACCAGGGTCTCGACGAGGCTCCGCTCGAGATCGTCGTCACGTGCGACTCACCGACGCGCGACTGCCACGCGGGCACGTCGGTCGTCACGGTGAGGATCGGCTCGCGGGTCGACCTCCCGCTGATGCCGGACGCTCTCGGCGGCAACACGCCCACCTTCGCGCTCGCGGCCTCCCACACCCTGCCGGTCGGGACGTTCCAGGAGGTCCGATGAGGGCTCCTCGCAGCGAGCACGGCACTGTCTCGGTCCTGCTCATCGGCTTCGCCCTCCTGGTCGCGGCCCTGGTGGCGGTGGTCGTCGATGCATCGGCCGCCTACCTCCAGCGCCAGCAGCTCGACACGTTGGCCGATGGTGCCGCCCTCCACGGCGCTGACCTCGGCGCGGCGGGCGAGGACGCCTACGACGGTCTCGACCGGGAGCGGCTCGAGCTGACCGAGCCCGAGGTCCGCGCCGCGGTGGCCGCCTACCTGCGCGACCTCGGTGCCCATCGGGCCCATCCCGGGCTCGGCTACCGGGTCACGCTCGACCCCGAGGGCCGCACGGTCTCCGTCGAGATCCGGGCGCCACTCGATCTCCCCCTCACGGTCCCCGGCTCGTCGAGGACGACGTGGGTGAGTGCCTCCGGCTCGGCGGTCGTGGGACTGGACGGTCCCTGAGGCGACGAGATCGGGCAAACGCCTGCGCGGCACCCGGTGTCGTCCTTACGGTCGTCGGGTGACTCCTCGGTTCGTCGTCGTGCTCGGCGCCGTCCTCCTCTCCTTGCTGGTCGGCGCGCCCGCTGAGGCCGGGACCGCATCGGCGGACTACCAGCAGGACGCCTTCTCGACGACCAACCGGCACCGGGTCGAGAACGACCGGGTCAAGCTCCGCCACGGTGCCTGCGTCCAACGCTACGCCGTCCGCCAGGCGCGGATCATGGCCAAGCAGGAGCGGATGTTCCACCAGGACCTGCAGCCGATCCTGAAGGCGTGTCACCTCAGCCGGGTCGGTGAGAACGTCGCCTACGGCTACACCTCCGGGGTCTCCGTCGTCCTCGACGGCTGGATCCCCTCACCCGGACATCTCGCCAATATCCTCAACCCGAAGTACCGATTGCTCGGCCTCGGTGCTCGACGGGACGACGACGGGACCTGGTACGTCGCTCAGGTCTTCGGCACCAAGGCCTGAGCCCGGCCGCTCGTAGCCCCGTCACCCTGGTCTAGACCGTCCGAACGGGTGGTTTCGACATGGCCCGTTCGGGCTATGACTCCGGTGATCCCATCAGCCGTTGGGCACCTTCACAGGGTGCTCGGTCCAAGAGCCGGAGCTCGCGATGTCGTACTCGATCCGCACCCGCGCCGTGGCCCTCGTCGCCGCCACCGTCCTCGCCTCGTGGTCCGCCACGCTGCCGGCCCACGCCGACCCCAAGGACAAGGACAAGGACTCCGGCGGTCAGTCCTCCACCGCACCGGGGCAGGACAAGGACAAGGACAAGCCGAGCAAGGACAAGCCCAGCAAGGACAAGCCCAGCAAGCCGGCCAAGCCGACGAAGCCGAGCAAGGACAAGCCGGTCAAGGACAAGCCGGCCAAGCCTGCGAAGCCGCCGAAGGACAAGCCCGCCAAGCCGGCCAAGGACAAGCCGGTCAAGGACAAGCCGGCCAAGCCTGCGAAGCCGCCGAAGGACAAGCAGGTCAAGCCGGGGAAGCCCGACAAGCCGGTCAAGGACAAGCCCGGCAAGGGTGACCCCGCGGGCAACAACGGGACGATCAAGATCGCGGGCCCGGGTGACCTCGACGGCACGCCGGACAACAACCCGCACCCGGGCTGCACCTTCTTCATCGAGTGGTACGGCTTCGACGAGGGACCCGACGTGGTCTCGACGGTGAGCTTCGCGATGCACGCGCCGACGAGCGACGCGACCTACACCGTCCTCGAGGGTGACACCACGAAGTTCGTCGGGGGCGACCCCGCGTCGGGTGCCGGAACGGCGACCGGCAAGGACGGCGAGGAGCGCTACGTGCTCGCGTTCGCCGGCGAACCGCACCCCAAGCAGGGCTACCACGTCAAGGTGACGGTCGCGACGCCGCGCTCCCAGGGCAACGACACCAAGAGCAAGGTCTTCTGGGTCGCGCCCTGTGAGGGCGTCGACGAGACGATCCCGGACGACGGCGGCGAGACCGGCGAGGGCGAGGAGACCGACGAGGAGACCGGCGAGGGCGAGGCGTCCGAGGACGAGGAGACCGACCGCGGCGTGCTCGGCACCTCGGCCCAGGCGCCCGGTGTCGCTGGTGCCGCCGGCACCGCTCCTGGTGCGGCCCCCGCTGCGAACGGCGCCGAGGCCGAGGCCGCAGCCGAGGACGACAGCGCGGCTGTCCCCACGGCGGTCGATGCGGGCGGCAACGGCGTCCTCCCGGAGTGGGCCCAGTCCTCGACGGGGATCGTCCTGATGGTCCTCGGAGCCGGGCTGCTCGGTCTTGGTGGGGCCCTGCTGTTGTGGCGGCGGCGCCGTGTCGCGACGGACGTCTGAGCACGGCACCGGCCGTGGTCGCCTCCTGAGCTGGGGGGTAGCCGCGGCCGGCGTGGCCGTGCTGGTCGTGGGCGCCACCACGTTCTTCGCCGAGGCCCCCCCGGGTGGAGCCAAGATCGCGGCTCCCGACGCTCCGCGCGAGACACCGGTCATCGACGCGGGGGAGTTCCCCGAGCCGAAGACCGCGCCCCGGACTCCGGGCGCGCCGCGCGTGCTGCGGATCCCGGCGCTCGGGGTCAGCACGCCCGTGATGCCCGTCCGGACAGTCGGCCGGACCCTGGTGCCGCCTGCCGACCCCCAACGCGTGGGGTGGTGGGCCGACGGGGCCCGCCCCGGCGACCCGCAGGGGAGCGCCCTGCTGGCCGGTCACAGCGTCCGCAACGGCGACGGGGCGCTCGACCTGATCGCGGACCTCGAGCGCGGTGACGTCGTCCGGGTCCGCGACGGACGCGGCCAGACCGTGACCTACGACGTCGCCAAGGTGCGGACCTACGACAAGGGCGCCATCGCCCGCGACGCGGAGCGGTTGTTCAGCCAGGAGGTGCCTGGGCGCCTGGTGCTGGTCACCTGCGCCGACTGGGACGGGACGCAGTACCTCAGCAACACCGTCGTCATCGCCACCCCCACCCAGACGCGCGCCTAGCACCCGAGCCGGAGTTCCCCCCGCTGGCGCAGCTACCGTGGACGGGTGCTGGCCCGCAGCCTCGCCTCCCTGGTCCTCCTGGCCGGGTGCCAGGGCGGGACGGAACCGGACGACCCGGCCATCGTCGGGTCTCCAGCACCTTCTACGAACCGGGACATGGTCCTGCGCCCGGGCGCGGTCGGGTCCCTGAGAGCGGGGATGCCGGTGGCGGCAGCCCTCGCGGGCGGTCTGGTGAGTGGTGACGCCGAGGACCCGTGCAGCCTCGTGGCTGCCGACGGGTTGGCGGTCGACATCACCGACGGGGTCCTCACGACCGTGGTGGCGCTGGAGCCCGGGCCGGCCACTGTCCGCGGGATCGGTCCGGGGTCGAGCGTGGCCGAGCTGATGTTCACCTACGACGAGGGCGAGGTCTCCGGGCCCGAGGTCAACCGCAACAACCAGTGGGTCTACACGATGGCGAGCGAGCAGCGCTACCTCACGTTCTTCGTCAACACCCTCGACGAGCTCGACCCCACCGGCACCGACGTCATCGGCGCCGCGATCGCCTCCAGGGGGACGCCGGTGACGCTCTACGACGGCGACCCCGCCTGCTGACCGGAGCCCGGACCCCGGGTGGCCGGTAGCCTTGCCCCTCGTGGCCGGCCCCGACTTCGACATCGAGATCAAGCAGCTCCAAGCGACGATGCACACCGTCGAGCAGGTGCTGGACCTCGACGCGATGCGCGCCGAGATCGCCGACCTCGGCGAGCAGGTCGCGGCCCCCGACCTGTGGGACGACCAGGACAACGCCACGCGCGTGACCGGACGCCTCTCGACGCTCCAGGGCGAGGTGGACCGCTTCACCGAGCTGGCTGCCCGCATCGAGGACCTCGGTGCGCTCGTCGAGCTCGGCCAGGAGGAGAGCGACGCCGCCTCGATGGCCGAGGCCGAGGCCGAGCTCGTGAAGATCAAGAAGATCGTCGAGGCGCTCGAGGTCCGCACCCTGCTCTCGGGGGAGTACGACGCCCGCGAGGCCCTGATCACGATCCGGTCCGGCGCGGGAGGAGTGGACGCGGCCGACTTCGCCGAGATGCTGATGCGGATGTACACGCGCTGGGCCGAGCAGCACAAGTACGGCGTCGACGTCTACGACATCTCCTACGCCGAGGAGGCCGGCCTGAAGTCGACCACGTTCGCCATCCATGCGCCGTACGCCTATGGCACGTTGTCGGTCGAGGCCGGGACGCACCGTCTGGTGCGCATCAGCCCGTTCGACAACCAGGGTCGTCGGCAGACGAGCTTCGCCGCGGTCGAGGTGGTGCCGGTCCTCGAGCAGACCGACGAGATCGAGCTGACCGACGACGAGGTGCGCGTCGACGTCTACCGCTCGTCCGGCCCGGGTGGTCAGTCGGTCAACACCACTGACTCCGCTGTGCGGCTGACCCACATCCCGACCGGCACCGTGGTCTCCTGCCAGAACGAGAAGAGCCAGCTGCAGAACAAAGCCAGCGCGATGGTCATCCTCAAGGCGAAGCTCCTGGCGCTGAAGAAGGCCGAGGAGGCCGCCCAGCTCAAGGAGCTGAAGGGCGACGTGGCCGCCAGCTGGGGCGACCAGATGCGCAACTACGTGCTCAACCCCTACCAGATCGTCAAGGACCTCCGCACCGGCTACGAGGTCGGCAACCCCAGCGCGGTCTTCGACGGTGACCTCGACGGCTTCCTCGAGGCCGGCATCCGCTGGCGGCGGGGCGCCGACAAGCAACCCGCCTGACCTGACCTGACCTTGACCTGACCTGACGGGTGAGACCCGCCACCTGCTCAGGCGTCCGGGGGCTCCTGGAGGGAGAGCAGGAGCCCGGCGCACCAGCTGTCGACGCGTCTCTCCAGCTCGGCGCGCTCCGACCCGGTGAGGCTGCAGCTGAACCAGGCGTCGCCGAACAAGCCTCGGTAGGTCGCCTCCATTCCCTCGTCACCCGGGACCTCGCAGAGGACGGCCGTTCCGGACCGGCCGAACTCCGGTGCGTCGACGATGGGCGCGCAGCCCTCGGTCACCCCCCCGGCGAGGAGCGTGCCTGCCTCGGCCGGGGTCACCGGTGGCGCGAAGACCCAGGTCCGCGCGGTCACCCCTTCGGGGGTCTGGAAGGTGCAGCTGTACTCGTGCACGACGTCGGTGACGCCTCGGGTGAGCTCGGCCTGCTCCCCGTTGCCGTACGACGTGGCGGTCGCTGCCTCCTCGCCGAGGGCCTCGGTGACGGTGTCGTCGGGCACCAGGTCGCAGAAGTCCGCCCGGGGGACCGCGAACGCCGTGGTCTCCAGGGCGGCGAGCGTGGTCGCCTCGGGCGCCACGACCTCGGGCAGCGCCGGAGCCGTGGGTCCCACGGTCAGCACTCCGAGGCCCACCGCGAAGGCCGTGACGCCGCTCGCCATGAGCAACGCACGGACAGAGGTGGGCACCCGGGAAGGATAGAGAAGCGGTGTGGCAGGCCGATCGGTCGTGGGCGCTCGCGTAACCTCGGGCCGGTGATCCGCTTCGAGAAGGTGACCAAGGCCTATCCCGGCGCGGGGCACCCGGCTCTCGACGGGGTCAGCGTCGACGTGGAGAAGGGCGAGTTCGTCTTCCTCGTCGGCGCCTCGGGCTCGGGGAAGTCGACCGCCCTGCGCATGGTGCTGCGTGAGACCCGTCCGACCGCCGGTCGCGTCTACGTCGCCGGCAAGGAGATCAACCGACTGGCCGGCTGGAAGGTGCCCCGGTTGCGGCGCCAGATCGGCACCGTGTTCCAGGACTTCCGTCTCCTGCAGACCAAGACCGTCTCGGAGAACGTCGCGTTCGCCATGCAGGTGATCGGCAGGTCGCGCAGCGAGATCAAGAAGATGGTGCCGGAGACCCTCGAGCTGGTCGGTCTCGAGGGCAAGGGCGACCGGATGCCGGACGAGCTGTCCGGCGGAGAGCAGCAACGGGTGGCCATCGCCCGCGCCTTCGTCAACCGGCCGATGATCGTGATCGCCGACGAGCCGACCGGGAACCTCGACCCCTCGTCCTCGGTGGGCATCATGAAGCTCCTCGACCGCATCAACCGCACCGGCACCACGGTCGTCATGGCGACCCACGACCACGGTGTCGTCGACCAGATGCGCAAGCGTGTCATCGAGCTCGACCACGGAAAGGTGATCCGGGACCAGGCGCGCGGCGCCTACGGCTTCTCCCACTGACATCATGCAACTTCGTCACGTCTTCACCGAGCTGCGCCAGGGGCTGCGCCGCAACGTCTCGATGCACATCGCGGTAGTACTCACCCTCTTCGTGTCGCTGACCCTCGTCGGCCTCGGGGTCCTGCTCAACCAGCAGGCCGCCAAGACCGCCGACCAGTGGGGCGACGAGCTCCAGATCACCGTCTACCTCTGCCGCGACGCCGACCCCAACCCCTCGTGCCTCTCGGCCGCCACCGAGCCGCAGAAGAAGGCCATCGCCGAGGTCGTCGAGGAGAACCCCGAGGTCGCCAGCTGGTACGTCGAGAGCAGGGCCGAGGCCTTCACCAAGATCAAGGAGCTCTACGGCGAGGAGAACTTCGACGGACCGGCGCCGGCACTGACCGAGGAGGACATGGCCGAGTCGATCTGGATCACCCTGGAGGACCCCGACGAGTTCGAGGGCGTGTCCTCGGCCGTCCGGGGGCTTCCCGGAGTCGCGCGGGTCCAGGACCTGCGCGAGGTGGTGAGCCCGATCCTCAGCACCATCGAGAAGCTGCAGATCGGCGCCCTGGTGGTGGCCGGGGTGCTGGTGCTCTCGGCCCTGCTGCTGGTCGCGAACACCATCAGGCTGGCGGCGTACGCGCGCCGCAAGGAGATCGCCATCATGCGCCTGGTCGGCGCCTCGACCCTCTACATCTCCTTGCCGTTCCTCCTCGAGGCGCTCGTGATCGCTGCCATCGGGGTCGCCCTGGCCGGCGGGGCCGTCGCTGCGGTGCTGCACTTCGGCGTCCAGGAGAGCCTGGCGCAGTCGCTGCAGTTCATCTCCTTCATCTCGTGGGGCGAGTTCACGACCGCGCTCGCGGTGGTGGCGGTGCTCGGTCCGCTGCTCACGCTCGTTCCGACACTCCTGCTGACCCGCAAATACATCAAAGTCTGACCTCCAGCCCGTACGGTCGAGGCGTTCACTTCCCCGAACGAAGGCCCACCGGTGCGTTCCTTCCCCCACGCTCCGCGAGTCCGCCTGGCCGCTGTGGCCGGCGTGACGGCGCTCGGCGTCCTCGCCTCCCCACTCTCCCCCGTGGAGCTGTCCCTCGCCGCCGACGACCTCAAGGCCAAGCAGAAGCAGGTCGAGCGCCAGATCGACCACGCCCACGACGAGCTGCAGCACTCCAGTGACCAGGTGCAGCGGGCGATGGCCCGCTTCGCCGAGGCCAAGGACCAGCTGGCCGACGCCAAGGGAGAGCTGGGGCGGGTCCGCCTCGAGCTCGCCGAGGCCCAGGAGCACGACCGCGAGATGCAGCAGCGGCTCGAGACCGCGATCGCGCGCCTCGCGACGGCCCGCGACGAGCTCGCGCAGGGCCGGGCCGACCTGGCCGTCCAGCAGGTCCAGGTGACCGACACGGTCCTCGGCATCTACGAGCAGGGCGACCCCGAGCTGCTCGCCTTCGCCAGCCTCCTCGACGCGCAGTCCCCCGAGGACTTCTCGCGCCGCCTCGAGCTCAACTCGATCATGGTCGGTCGCGAGACCGCGGCCTACGACCGCCTCCACGAGGCCAAGGTCGAGCTCGCCCAGCGGGAGGAGGAGGTCGAGGCCGCCAAGGTCTCGGTCGCGGCAAACCGACGCGAGGCGGCAGCCCAGCTCGTGGTCGTCGAGGACCTGCTGGTCCGGGCCCGGACCGCGAAGGAGCGGGTCGACGGCCTGGTCGAGGCCGCTCGGAATGCCCGCGCCGACGCGTGGCAGGCACGTCAGCAGGACCGAGAGGTCATCGCGCAGCTGCGGGAGCGCGAGGCCCAGATCAAGAAGCAGATCCTCGCCGCCGCCCGCCGGGCCGCCGCCCGCAGCCAGGGTTGGACCGGCGTCACCGACGGCTACCTCAACTATCCCGTCAACGGTTCGGTGACCTCCGGCTTCGGCTACCGGACCCACCCCATCTACGGCTACTGGGGCCTCCACGACGGCGTCGACTTCGGCGCCGGCTGCGGTGCACCGCTCTTCGCAGGTGCCGGCGGCACGGTGCTCTCGACGTACTACTCCTCGGTCTACGGGAACCGGCTCTACCTCGACCTCGGCCGGGTCAACGGCAAGGCCCTCACGCTGGTCTACAACCACCTCTCCGACTACGCCGTCGGTGAGGGCGCCCGGGTCGGGCGCGGCGACGTCGTCGGCTCCGTGGGGTCGACGGGTTGGTCCACGGGCTGTCACCTGCACTTCACGGTGCTGGTCAACGGCAACCCCGTGGACCCGATGAGCTACTTCTGAGGACAATGGGCCGGTGCCCAAGGAGCAAGGCCGCAAGGTCGTCGCGCAGAACAAGAAGGCGCGGCACGACTACCTCATCGAGGACACCTATGAGGCGGGGCTGGTGCTCGTCGGCACCGAGGTGAAGTCGCTGCGGATGGGTCGTGCCTCGCTGGTCGACGGGTTCGTCGACATCGACGGCGGCGAGGCGTGGCTGCACGGGGTGCACATCCCGGAGTACTCCCAGGGCACCTGGACCAACCACGCCGCCCGGCGCAAGCGCAAGCTGCTGCTCAACCGTGAGGAGATCGACAAGATCGAGCGGCGCGTGAACGAGAAGGGGCTCACCGTCGTCCCGCTCGCCCTCTACTTCCTCGACGGGAGGGCCAAGGTCGAGATCGCGCTGGCCAAGGGCAAGAAGTCGTGGGACAAGCGGCACGCCCTGGCCGAGCGGCAGGCGAGCCGGGAGGCCGAGCAGGCGGTTGGACGCCGCCTGAAGGGTTACCAGGACTGAGTGACCGCGCTGCCTGATCCCGACGTCGAGCGCGCCGAGGCCTCCGACGTCCGCACCTTCTGGGACCACCTCGGGATCCCCGGCTTGGTCGACGTCCACGTCCACTTCCTGCCCGAGCCGGTCCAGGAGAAGGTCTACGAGCAGTTCGACAACGCCGGGCCCAAGATCGGCCGCGAGTGGCCGATCCGCTACCGCGGGACCCACCAGAAGCGGGTCGATCTGCTGCGCGACTTCGGCGTACGCCGCTTCCCGACCCTGCCCTACGCCCACCGTCCCGGCATCGCGACCTATCTCAACGACTGGTCCCGCGACTTCGCGGCGTCGGTCCCCGAGGTGTTGCGTTCCGCGACGTTCTACCCCGAGCCGGAGGCGGCGACCTACGTCCCCCAGCTCATCGACGAAGGCGTCGAGATCTTCAAGGTGCACGTCCAGGTGGGCGAGTTCGACGTCAACGACCCACTGCTCGACCAGGCATGGGGTGCTCTGGCCGACGCCGGTACGCCGGTCGTGGTCCACGCCGGCTCCGGCCCGGTCGGCAACGCCCACACCGGGCCCGAGCCGATGTCACGGCTGCTCGAGCGCTTCCCGGGCCTGGCCGTCGTCGTCGCGCACATGGGGGGCCCCGAGCACGAGGAGTTCCTCGAGCTGGCCGAGCGCCATGACCGGGTGTGCCTGGACACCTCCATGGCCTTCACCGACTTCTTCACGGCCGACGGCGGGTACCCACGCGACCTGCTGCCGAGGCTGGGGGACCTGCAGGAGCGGGTGCTCCTCGGCTCGGACTTCCCGACGATCCCCTACCCCTACGGCCACCAGCTCGAGGCGCTCACCCGGCTCGGGCTCGGTGATGACTGGCTGCGGGCGGTGTGCTGGGAGAACGGTGCGCGCTTGTTCAGGGTCGAGGGCACGCACCGACCGTGATGCCGCCGCTCTCGTCGGCGCTGGCGCATGTCTGCTTCCCGTCGCTGCCGGTGAAGGCGATCGGCGCCTCGCTGCCGTTGAGCGCATCGATGCCGCCGGTGAAGATGCTGTTCTCGCCGACCTCGCCCAGGCTCCACACCACCGGGCACTCGGCGTCCTCGGGCTGGTAGACCAACGCGGCCTCCGTCGTCGCACCCAGGAAGGTCACGCCGACGACCTCGCCGTAGGGAGCCAGGCCCAGGTCGGCGGTGACCGGCTGGAAGTCGCCCGAGGCCGTGGCGACGGGGAGGGACGGGTCGGTGCCGCAGCGGACGACGACGGCGAAGTCGGTGGGGCTCTCCAGGGTGCTCTCCGCAGTCACGAAGAACTCACCACCCGCGCCCGTCGAGGCGCGGCAGGAGCCGAAGAGCGGGTCGGCCAGGCCGCACTCGCGGCCCTCCACGGTGCCCGCGAGCTCGCCGGCGCCGCCGGTGTCCAGGCTGAACAGGCTCGCCTCGCCGAGGACCTCGGTGGTCGCCGTCGGCGTGGTCGTGGCGGGTGGTGCCTCGGCCGACGCGCTCGTCGACGGCGCTGCCGGTGCGGACCCCTCCTCGCCACCGCCACCGCATGCCGTCAGGCCCAGGGCGAGGAACAGGACGAGGGTGCCGAGCGTTCGCATGGACGCAGCATGTCGCAACCCGGCGTAGACTGTCGGGACAACTCAAGAGGGGCTGATCGGTTTCGACTTGGGACGTTAGTTCCAGGGGAAGCGGGTCGAGGAGCCAGCGTCATCTCGTAAACGATCGCTGGAAACCTATAACTGCCGACGCTAAGCGCAGTTCCTTCGCTCTCGCCGCCTGAGCGGTGATCGAAGCGCACACCCGGGCATCCGCCTTCGTCCCGGACGTGTGCGTCATCTAGAAGGCTTGCTGCTCAACTCCTGTCAGGAGGGTTGAGCGGGACTCTTTCCTGACTGAGCCTGTCGGGGACGTGTCCGTCGCGAGCCCCGAGGCCGAGAAAAGCGATTCCACGGACTGCACCCGGAGAAGACCTGGTTCGACGCTCGAGGACGCGGGTTCGATTCCCGCCAGCTCCACCAGCCAGCCGGCCCTCACGAGATCGTGGTTGATCCGACGCGCCAGGTGCGTCGGATCAACCCACGTTTCGGGCTCACGCCTCTCGACCACCGAGAGCGCGGGCTAGTCCGCGGGACCCGAGGTCCCGGATCGGCGTACCGGGAGCGGCCGGGTTCCGTAGCGTCCCGCTCGTGCTGAGATCCCGACGTCGTTCCGCCGCTCTTGCCGCGACCGCTGCGCTCCTCCTCCTGGCCAGTGCCTGCTCGGGTGGGGGGAGCGACGACGAGGCCCCGCCCGAGGGGACAGGTGAGCACACCGGCCGTGAGGGTGACGGGTGGACGGTGCTGCACTACTCGATGGCCGACACCGACCTCGAGCCGTTCATGGTGGCCGACGTCAACGAGCTCGGCGAGGTCGGCTCCAACGAGTTCCTGCACGTGCGCGAGTTCATGGACCGGTCCGCGGAGTACGGCGACGACCCGCTCCTGGACCAGGACACCTGGGTCGGTGCTCGCATCCTCGACATCGGGCAAGGCGGCACGACCGAGCTGGTCGAGGACCTCGGCGACGTCGACTCGGCCGACCCCGAGGTGCTGGCGTCGTTCATCGCCGACGGCATCGAGGACAACCGTGCGGGGCACTACGCGCTGATCATCTCCGACCACGGCGCGTCCTGGCCCGGCATCGGTCCCGACGAGGGCAGCGACTACGACGTCCTCGACCTCGCCGAGATGACCGGGGCGATCGCCGACGGGCTCGAGCGCGCGGGCGTGGACAAGCTCGACCTCCTCGGCTTCGACGCCTGCCTGATGGCCAACTACGAGGTCGCCAGCGCGGTCGCCCCGCTGGCGGACCGGCTCGTCGCATCCCAGGAGCTCGAGCCGGGCCACGGATGGGACTACCGCTCCCTGCAGCTGCTGGCCGACGACCCGGAGGCGACGGTCGACGAGTTCGGCGCAGCGCTCATCGACGGCTTCGCCGCGCAGGCGGCGGAGTCCGGGACCCAGGACGAGATCACGCTCTCGATGGTCGACCTCACCGCGATGGCCGCCGTCGACGAGGCGGTCGCGGAGTTCGCCGACGCGCTGGCCGAGCAGTCGACCGACGTCGCCCCCGCCGTGGGCCGCTCCGAGGCCACCACGCTCGCCTTCGGCAAGAGCCCCGACCAGACCCAGGACAAGCACCTCAGCGACCTCGGCCTCCTGGCCTCGGCGATCGGCGAGTCCGCTCCCGAGGTGGCCGAGCAGGCCGACGCTGTCGTCTCCGCACTCGACGAGGTGGTCCTCGATTCGGTGGAGGGACCGGCGACCGCGGGCGCGACGGGGCTGTCGATCTACCTCCCGCCGGTCTCCGAGCTCGCCGACCCGGCGTACGCCGACGTGACCAGCTCGGAGGACTGGGAGGGCTTCCTGCAGTCCTACTACGAGGCCGGCGAGGACATCCCGGCGGCGGAGCAACCGACGTTCGACGATCCCGGCGTGGGGCCCGACGTCGTCTTCGACGAGGACGGGATCACGCTGAGCGGCACCTTCGACCCGGCCGGGCTCGACAACATCACCGAGGCCACCATCAGCTACGCCCTGGTCAACGACGACGGCTCGGTCACCTACCTCGGCGAGGAGATCGCCGACTTCGCGGACGACGGCACGGCGCCCGAGGCGGTCGGCACCTACGACCTGTCGGTTCTTGAGGTCTCCGACGGAGAGGACAGCGCCTACGCCTACGTCGACCTCGACCTCAGCGAGGACCTGACCATCGCCTTCTTCGACGTGCCCCTGACCTACTACGCCTCCTACGACCCCGACGTCGCGCAGGACGCCCTGCTGTCCTTGGTGCTCGACATCGAGGCGGCCGAGTTCGTCAGCGAGACCATTTACGTCTACGACGAGGACGCCGGCAGCTACGGCGAGCTGGCCCCGGACCCCGACGGCATCATCGTCCCCGACGTCCTCACCGTCGCCGGCGACGGCACGCAGACCTGGGAGCCGACGACCGACATCGGGTTGTACGCCGACATCGCGAACCTCACCTACGAGTTCGTGCCGCTCGAGTCCGGCCTCACCGTGCAGGCCGACCTCTCGCTGTTCGACTTCGGCGGCAACTCCAGCACGCTGAGCTCGCTGGTCGAGGTGCCCTGACCCGGGTCAGAACTTCAGGTGGTGGCTCAGGTCGCCCGTCTGGTCGACGAACATCGTGCGGGTGTCGAACCACCAGCGCCGTCGTCGTGCCGGCGGAACGTGTCGTCGTAGTGCCCGGTGATGATCAGCTGCAGCGGCAGGTCGTCGGTCTGCCTGGGTGACGGCGTAGTACGACCGCGCGGACGCGGTGCCGGCCTCCTCGTCGACCTCGACCCGGCAGTTGGTGGTCACGTGCTTGGTCCTCGGCGTGCCGTCGTCGTAGAGCCGGGTGGCCATGCCGTACATCGCCGCGCACCCGGTCGCGGCCCTCGAAGACGGTCTCGGGCGGTCCGTCCTCCTGCCCGCAGATCCGCCCGTGGGCGAACAGGTCGGCGACGCCGTCGAGGTCGCCGGCGTCGATCCGCTCGGCGTAGGTGTAGAGCAGGTTCTCGATCTCGCGGGCGCTGTCCACGTCGCCAGAGCCTAGGCGTCAGCGCCGTGTCCGCCGACTGGAGCCTCGACCAGCGTCGCTGGCGACGGCGCGCGGCCAAGGAGCAGCTCGACGACTTCGGGACCGACGCCGTTCGAGGAGCCGCTGGGAGTCCTGCTCGACGAGCTACGCCGCCGCCGATCTCAACGACGTCGGGCGCGTACGTCCTGCGGGCCGGCGTCGTGCACAGCCTGCGGATGCGGCTGCGCGCCGAGGAGTGGATCCGCCGCCACCCCGAGATCGCCGACGAGGTCGATCGCCGACCCGATCGTGGTGGTCGGCATGATGCGCAGCGGCACGACGCTGCTGCAGCGGCTGCTGGCCGCCGACCCGCGCTTCCACTGCGCCTACGGGTGGGAGGTCGTCGAGGTCGCGCCGCACGCTCGACCACGACTGGCGGGCCGAGCGACCCGCGGATCGCGCGAGCGCCGGACGCGCGAGGAGCAGACGCGCGCAGCTCGCCCCGGAGCTGTTCGCCATCCACCCGATGTACGCCATGGAGGCCGAGGAGGAGATCGTCTTCCTCGCCGACGCCTTCCTGTCCCACGTGCCCGAGGCGGGCGCGCGACGTGCCGGCGTACCGGCGCGTGGATCGACACCCAGGACTTCGCGCCGGCCTACGACTACCTGCACCGGATGCTGCAGCTGCTGCAGTGGCAGAAGCGGCAGCGCGGCGAGACCGGCGCGAGCCGCTGGGTGCTGAAGACGCCGGCGCACCTCGGCTACCTCGACGACCTGCTGGCCGACCTTCCCCGACCTGCACGTCGTGCACCTGCACCGCGACCCGCGTCGACGACGATCCCCGTCGGGCGCCAGCCTCAACGCCACCCTGCACGCGATGCACAGCGACCGACGTCGACCCGCACCGGGTCGGCCGCGCAGTGGCTCGAGCGGATGGGCTGGACCAACGACCGCGCCCTCGCCGACCCGCGCGGCCTGGGGCGACGAGTCGCGCCGGTCACCGACGTCGCGTTCGCCGACGCGGTCGGCCGACCCGATCGGGCAGGTCGCGAGGGTCTACGACGACGTCGGGCTCGACGCTGACCGCCGAGGCCGAGGCGGCGATGCGGCGCTGGCTCGCCAGGACGCCCGCGCGAGGCGCGCCGGCCCCGCCGTACGCCCCGCGAGGACTTCGGCCTCACCGCCGACGCAGATCCGACGAGCGCGTTCGCCGCCTACAACGCCCGTTTCGATCCGACGCGCGTCAGATGTCGCAGACTCGCCGATGCACGAGCACCCCGTCGCGACGGCCGAGCAGCACGAGCACGAGCTGGCGGCCCTCGAGCTGGTCGAGCACCCGACGGTGCAGGCGGCCTACCGCGAGCGTCGCCGAGACCTGGCTCGGGCGGGCGAAGGCCGTCGCGACGCGATGCGCGAGCGGCTTCGAGGCGGCCTTCGAGGAGGTCATGTTCTCGGCGGCGATCTGGTCGTCGAACCAGGACCCGCTGCGGCCGAAGGTCACCTGCATCACCCGGCTCGAGCACGAGGTCGACGGCCGCCGCGATCCCCGGCATCGCGCTGGGGCATCGACAACCCCGACACCGTCTACCGCGTCATCCCGATCTCGCGGCGACGAGCGCTACGAGATCCGCGGCCGGGTCGGCGAGCACCGGATGACCGAGAACTACTTCACGCTGTGGGACGCCGAACATGGGCACCGTCGACGTGCTCAACGGCCGACCGGATGCAGGTCGAGGCCGACGGCTCCTTCGAGATCACCGTCGACAGCCGACCCGGCCGACGGTCGGCCCAACCACGTGCAGTCCACGCCGAGGCGCACGAGTTCTACATCCGCGACGTCCTGCTCGACTGGGAGCAGCGACGACCCCAACCACATCGACGGTCGAGCGGCTCGGCGCTGCGCCGACGACCCCGCCGCTCACGCTCGACGAGCAGGCCGAGCGCGACCGCCGCGATGATGGCGCACTTCGCCGAACTTCACCGGCAAGCTCAGCCACGGGATGTACAAGACGGCCGCCCAACCACTTCTCCCTCGCCTGGTCCGCCGACCAGCACGGCGCGCTGCGCAACCAGGTGTACGTCGCCGGGCCGCTTCCGTGCTCGCAGCCCGACGAGGCGTTCGTCGTCGACGTGAGCGACGGCGGCGCCGAGTACTTCACCGTGCCGCTCGGCAACATCTGGGGCACGACGCTCGACATCCTCGACCGCACCGGCAGCCTCAACAAGGCGCAGTCGCGCGCCGAACGACGACGGCACCTACACCTACGTCATCTCCGCAGAGGACCCCGGCGTGCACAACTGGATCGACACCGACGGGCTGCGACGAGGGCATCCTCACCCTGCGGATGGCGGAGTTCCCCGAGCGGCGGCGCGACGCGACGGACCTCGCCGCGACCGGGCCGGGTGGTCGAAGCTCGCCGACCTCGACCGCGAGCTGCCGGACGTGCGCCGCGGGTCGACGCGGCCGAGCGGGCCGACCAGCTCGCCGCCCGACGCGCGGCGTACCTCCGCCGGCTGCCGGAGGGACTGACGTGACGCGATCGGCCGCTGGCTCATCACCGGGTGCTCCACCGGCATCGGTCGCGAGATCGCCCGCGCCGCGCTCGAGGCCGGGCACCAGGTCGTCGTGACCGCGCGCAAGGTCGACGCGACGTCGAGGACTTCGTCGACGACCTACGGCGAGCCGCGCATCGCCGTCGCCGCTCGACGTCACCGACCGAGGCGCAGATCGACGCGGCGGTCGCGGCGGCCGCACGACCGCGTTCGGCGGCATCGACGTGCTGGTCAACAACGCCGGCTACGGCTACCTGTCGGCGGTCGAGGAGGGCGACGACGCCGAGGTGCGCGCGCTCTTCGACACCAACTACTTCGGCGTCGTCGACACGCTCAAGGCGGTGCTGCCCGGGATGCGCGCGCAGGGCAGCGGGCACATCGTCAACATCTCCTCGATGACCGGGCTCGTCGCCAACCCGCCCAACGCCTACTACTCCTCGACGAAGTTCGCGCTCGAGGCGCTGACCGAGGCGCTGGCCAAGGAGGTCGCGCCGCTCGGCATCAAGGTGACCGCGATCGAGCCCGGCGCCTTCCGCACCGACTGGGCCAAGCGGTCGATGCACGAGGCGGCGACGCCGATCGACGACTACGCCGCACGTCGGCGAGCGCAAGGAGCTGATCAAGGCCTTCGCGCGACCACCTGCCCGGCGACCCGCGCAAGGTCGGCGACGCCGTGCTGCATGGTGGTCGGGCTCGACGAGCCGCCGCTGCGGCTGCTGCTCGGCCACGACGTGCTCGAGGCGGTGCGCGAGAAGTACACCGCGCTGCTGGCCTCGGTCGACGAGTGGGAAGCAGGTCACCAAGGACGTGAACCTCGCGTGAGCTTCGGCTCGCAGCTCCACCGTCGGCGACGTCCTGGCCGGCGTCGACCTCACCGGCGTACGGCGCTGGTCACCGGCGGCTACTCCGGCATCGGCACCGCCCTCGTCTCGGCGCTGGTCGACCGCGGCGCGCACGTGCTGGTCCCCGCGCGTCGGCCCGAGCAGGCCCGCGCGGACCTCGCCGGCGTCGACGCCGACTCGCTCACGATCGGGGAGCTCGACCTCTCCGACCAGGCCAGCGTGGCGGCGTACGCCGCGACAGTGTGCAGCGCGACCTCGACCTGGTCGTCCTCAACGCCGGGATCATGGCCACCCCGGAGACGCGCACGGCCGAGGGCTGGGAGCTGCAGCTGGCGACCAACCACCTCGGTCACTTCGCGCTCGTCAACCGGCTGTGGCCGCGCATCACCACCGGCGCGCGGGTCGTCAGTGTCGCCTCGGGCGGGCACTTCTTCTCGGGGATGCGGTGGGACGACCCGTGGTTCGAGCGGGGCTACGACAAGTGGGAGGCCTACGGACAGTCCAAGACCGCCAACATCCTCTTCGCCGTCCACCTCGACCGGCTGGCGCACCCGCACGGCGTCCGAGCGTTCGCGTTGCACCCCGGCGCGATCCTCACCCCGCTGGGCCGTCACCTCGAGGCCGAGGACCTGCATCGGATCATGGTCACGGACGAGAACGGCGAGCTCGTGATGCCCGACTTCAAGACCCCGGAGCAGGGCGCGGCCACCGCCGCCTGGGCCGCCACCTCGCCGGACCTCGAGGACCAGGGCGGGCTCTACCTCGAGGACTGCGCGATCGCCGACCTCGCCACCGAGCCGGGCACGCCCACCGCCGACACCGTCGGGGTCCGGCCGTACGCCGTCGACCCGGCCGAGGCGGAGCGGCTGTGGGCGTGGTCGGCCGGGCTGACCGGCGTGGACGCGTTCGCGTCGAGCGGTTTCGAGACAGGCACCGGGGCGCCTTCCTCAACCAGCGGATCCCAGCGATAGTGGCGCCCGTGACCGACGCCGCCGCCGACGAGCCCGACCTGTCGCTGCGCGACCCGGCGTTCGTGAAGAGGACGCTGCCCCTGCTCCGCCTCGCCACCAAGGTCTACTTCCGGTCCGAGGTGCGCGACGTCGACCGCGTGCCCCCGGGCGGGGCGCTGATCGTGTCCAACCACTCAGGTGGCCTGATCGCGATGGACGTCCCGGTCATCGCGGTGGCGCTGCTCGACCACTTCGGTGAGGACGAGCCGCTCTACGTCCTGGCCCACGACATGCTCTTCATCAGCGGTCAGAGCCGGGAGTTCTTCCTCAAGGTGGGCTTCCTGCCGGCGACCCGCGACAACGCCAGGGCCGTCCTCACCTCGGGGGCGAAGACGATCGTCTTCCCCGGTGGCGACTACGACGTCTTCCGGCCGAGCAGCCTGGGCAACGTCATCGACTTCAACGGTCGCACCGGCTACGTCCGCACCGCGCTCGAGTCCGACGTACCGCTCGTCCCGGTGGTCACGATCGGTGGGCAGGAGCAGCAGTACGTCGTGTCCCGCGGCGAGCGGCTGGCCAAGGCGATGCGGCTGGAGAAGCTGCTCCGCACCCGCTACATGCCGGTCACCTTCGGCTTCCCCTTCGGGCTGACCTTCGCCTTCCCGCCGAACCTGCCGCTGCCGAGCAAGCTGTCCACACAGGTGCTGGAGCCGATCGACGTGCGCGCGGAGTTCGGCGAGGACCCCGACATCGCCGAGGTCGACCGCGAGGTGCGGCGACGGATGCAGGACGCCCTCGACGACCTGGCCGCCCGACGCCGTTTCCCCGTGCTGGGCTGAGGGCGGCGGAGCCGGGTGGAACGGATGGCGGGGGTCGACGCGGGCTACCTCTACATGGAGACCCCGACCCAGCACATGCACACGCTCAAGGTGGCGGTGCTGAAGCCCAGCCGGACCACGCCGATGGACGCGCCGAGCTTCGAGGCCGCGATGTCCGAGCGGCTGGACCGCCTGCCGCCCCTGCGCAAGCGCGTGCTGCCGGTGCCCTTCCAGCTCAACCACCCGCTGTGGATCGAGGACCGGCCGATCGACCCGGCGCTCCACATCATCCACCACACGCTGCCGGCGCCCGGGAGCATGCGTCAGCTCGAGGAGCTGATCGGCGAGATTGCGGGGACCCGGCTCGACCGCAGCCGTCCGCTGTGGGAGATGCACGTCGTCGACGGCCTCGGGGACGGCCGCTTCGCGGTGGCGACGAAGATGCACCACGCCCTGGCCGACGGCAGCGCCGCCAACGCCCTGCTCGCCAACATCACCGACACCCTGGGTGCCGAACCCGTCCCGCGACCGCCGCTCGAGCCCACGCCCGGCCGGCTCGCCCAGGTCCGCTCGGCGCTGTGGGACGCGATCGTGCAGACCCTGCACCTGCCGGCGCTCCTCCTGAGGACCGGCCGGGCCGTCGCAGCGGTGGTGCAGCACAAGAAGCAGTCCGGGGTCGCGGTGCCCCGCCCGGTGCTCGACGTGCCGCGCACCTCGTTCAACGCGGCGCTGACCCCCCGCCGCAGCTTCGCCACCGTGGCGCTGTCCCTCGACGCTTTCAAGGCCGTACGCCGCCACCATCTCGAGGCCTCGGGCGTGAAGGTCACCTTGAACGACGTCGTGCTCGCCGTGGTCGGGGGGGCCCTGCGGCGGTGGCTGGACGAGAGCGGCGAGGTGGTCCGCACCTCGCTGACCGCGGGGGTCCCGGTCGGGACCGACGCGCCGGACTCACCTGCGCGGCTCGGCGGCAACCGGGTCTCCAACCTCTTCACGACCCTCGCCACGGACATCGACGATCCCGCCCAGCGGCTGCTCGAGATCTCCCGGGTGACGAGCGAGGCGAAGGCCGTCCAGCACGTCCTGGGGCTGGACATGATGGCCGACTGGGTGCAGTTCACCCCGCCGGGACCCTTCGCGCTGGTCATGCGCGGCTACTCGCGCAGCCGGGCCGCCTCCCTGCACGCGGCGCCGTTCAACGTCGTGGTCAGCAACGTCCCGGGTCTGCGCGAGGAGACCTCGATCGCCGGCGCCACCCTGAGCGACTTCTTCAGCGTCGGTCCGATCCTGGAGGGCATCGGGCTCAACGTCACCGTCTGGTCCTACGTCGACCGGATGAACTTCTCGCTGCTCAGCTGCCCCGACCTGATCCCCGACCTGCAGCCGCTGGTCGCCCAGTTCGCGCCCGCGCTCGCGGAGCTCGCTCCGAGGTCGTGAGGCCGGTGCCGCCGGGCTGTGTGTTCTGCTCGATCGTCGCCGGTGAGGCTGCCGCCGAGCGGGTCCTGGAGGTCGACGACTTCGTCGCCTTCCTCGACCAGCGGCCGGTCTTCAAGGGCCACGTGCTGCTGGTCCCGCGCGAGCACGTGGTGACCCTGCCCGACCTGCCCGCGCAGCTGCGCGACGGCTTCCTCGCGGCCGCCCAGCGGTTGGCCACCGCGGTCGTCGACGGGCTCGGCGCCCAGGGGAGCTTCGTCGCCATGAACAACACCGTCAGCCAGTCGGTGCCCCACCTGCACCTGCACGTCGTCCCGCGCACCAAGGGCGACGGCCTGCGGGGGTTCTTCTGGCCGCGCACGACGTACGGTGACGGGGAGATGACGGCCTACGCCGACCGGCTTCGCGAGGCGCTGGGGTGACGACCTAGGGTGCGTTCCATGGGTCGATTCGACGGACGAGTGGCAGTCATCACCGGCGCAGCCCGGGGTATCGGCTTCGGCTGTGCCACCCGGTTCGCCGAGGAGGGGGCCTCGGTCGCGGTCGTCGACCTCGACGAGTCGGCGGCCTCCGACGCCGCCGGGCGGCTGCCGGTCTCCGACGGTGCCCGGGCGATCGGCATCGGCGCCGACGTGAGCGACGCCGAGTCGGTGCAGGCGGCGGTCGACCGGGTCGTCTCCGAGCTCGGCGGGATCCACGTCCTGGTCAACAACGCCGGCGTCACCCGCGACAACCTGCTGTTCAAGATGACCGACGAGGACTGGGACATGGTCATGAACGTCCACCTCAAGGGTGCGTTCCTCATGACCCGCGCGGCGCAGAAACACTTCGTCGAGCAGAAGTACGGCAAGATCCTCAACCTCTCGAGCGTCTCCGCGCTGGGCAACCGCGGCCAGGCCAACTACTCGGCGGCCAAGATGGGCGTGCAGGGCTTCACCCGCACCCTCGGCATCGAGCTCGGCCCCTTCGGGATCAACGCCAACGCGATCGCCCCCGGCTTCATCGCCACCGAGATGACCGACGCCACCGCGCGCCGGCTCAAGATGGAGCCGGAGCAGCTGCGCCAGATGAACGCCGAGGCCAACCCCGTCCGCCGCGTGGGCTTCCCCGAGGACATCGCCGCGGCCGCCGCGTTCCTGTGCAGCGACGAGGCGTCCTACGTCACCGGGCAGACGCTCTACGTCGACGGCGGCGCCAAGCTGGGCTGAGGGGTCATCCGGCCGAACCCCTGCGTGTCGCCATGCGGACGACGTAGCCTCGCCGCACACTTAAGATCGGCCGGTCGCTGATCCGGTCACCGTCCGCAGTCTTCCCCCACGAACGGAGCACTTCCGTGCGTCGCACCCACGCCCTGACCGCCCTGGCCCTCGGCTGCGGCCTCGCCCTGAGCGCGTGCGGCGGCGACGAGGCCCCGGTCGAGCGGGAGGTGACGCCCGCCTCAGCCCAGGAGGTCCGCACCTCACCGACCCTGAGCGAGACCTGGCCGTTGACCGGCCTGCCGGTCACGGGGTCGGACAGCTCCACCCAGGACCACCCGGTGCTGGTGCTGAAGATGGACAACACCTACTCCAGCTCCCCCCAGGTCGGGCTCGGACAGGCCGACCTCGTCGTCGAGGAGCTGGTCGAGGGCGGGATGACCCGACTGGCGGTCTTCTACTACTCCCAGATCCCGGGCACGGTGGGTCCGGTCCGGTCCATGCGGGCGACCGACATCGGCATCGTCGCCCCCGCGGAGGCCGCGATGGTCACCAGCGGAGCGGCGCCGGTCACGATCCGCCGGATCAACGATGCGGGCATCACGTTCTTCTCCGAGGGCGACGTGGGGTTCTCGCGCGACAGCAGTCGCAGTGCGCCCTACAACCTGATGGCCGACCTCGGCGACGTCGCGGACGGCTTCGGCGACGGTGCCGACCGGCCGACCGACTACCTGAGCTGGGGCGAGGCCGAGGACCTCCCGAAGGGCGCGCCGGCCAAGCGGATCACCGCGAGCTTCTCCGGTGGGCACTCCACGAGCTGGACCTTCGAGGGGGGTCACTACACCAACCAGAACTCCTACGCCGCACCCGGCGACGAGTTCCCGGCCGACACCGTCCTGGTCCTGCGCGTCGACGTCGGCGACGCCGGCTACCTCGACCCGGCCGGCAACCCGGTCCCCGAGACCGAGCTGGAGGGCGACGGTGCCGCCCTGCTCTTCCACGACGGTCGGGTGGTGCGAGCCACCTGGAGCAAGGAATCCGTCGACGCGCCCCTGTCACTGCGCTCCGGCGGCCGCGAGCTGAAGGTCCCCGCAGGACGCACGTGGATCGAGCTGGTGCCCAACGCCGGAGGCGGCGTCACCTTCGGGGAGTGACGCTCCCGGCTTTCAGTCCTCGTCGGCTTCGACGTCGTCCTCGTCGGCGAACGCGTTGGGCAGGCCGACGTCGTTCTCGACCAGGATCTGGAAGCCGGAGAGGATGAAGCCGATCGCGGTTTCGACCCGGCGGGCGGCCAGGTCGGGGTCGGCAGCTCCCGAGACCGTCTCTCCCGCCGAGGACATCGCGCCGAAGAAGATCCGGGCGAAGGTCTGCATCATGTCCTCGTCGAGCTCCCACCGACCGGCCTTGATGACCGAGCGCACGATCTCCAGGACGTTGGCGAAGGTCGACCGCTCCTCCTGCTCGCGGAAGCGGGCGTAGCCGAGCACGGCCGGGCCCTCCTGGATCACGATGCGGCGGTAGCGAGGCTCCTGGACGACCTCGAGGAAGGCCTGCACGCCCGCGAGGGCCTTCTCCCACGGGTCCGAGCGCCCCCGCAGGGCCCGCTGGATGGCCTTGGAGGCCTCGGCCTCGGTGCGCTCGAAGACCGCCTCGAACAGGGCCTGCTTGCCGCTGAAGTGGTGGTAGAGGGCGCCCTTGGTCACCCGGGCGCCGGCCACGATCGCGTCGAGCGACGCCGCGGCGTACCCGTGCTCGGTGAACAGGTCCTCGGCCATGTCGACCAGCGCCCGCTTGGTCGAGGCGGAGTACGCCTGGCGTCGGCTGACCCCAGGCACCCCGGGAACGCCACCGACCTTCGGCACCTTGGGCACGAGCTTGCCCATCGAGGATGCCGCCGACTTGGCCATCGCTCGAGCATACGGGTCCTGTGACGGTCGCCACTGGTGGTCGACATCACGTGCCACAGGCTTGGTTTGCCCCGGTCGGTTTCATACTCTGAGTACGTACTCGCAGTATGTCGGAGTGCGCACCCACCAAGGAGCGACCATGACCTGGAAGACCTTCCACCACCGGGGCGAGATCCTGCGCACCGTCACCGCCGTCGCCGACACCCGCCGCGACGGCCTGCTCCCCATGGACGTCGAGGGGGTGGCGGAGACCTTCGGCGACGAGCTCTCCTTGCTGGCCGCCCTGCAGCTGCGCTGGCACACCCGGCTGGCCGGTCGCATCGAGCGGGAGCTGATGAGCCAGCCGATGGACCTCGAGCAGGCTGTCATCAAGGCGTGGCACCAGAGCTACCATGAGTCGCCCGGAGTCCGCGCGGTCCTCGACCACTACCTCGAGTCGCCCGTCGACGACGAGATGGCTGCGGCGCTGGCCAAGGCCACCGGCAAGGAGCACCTGCTGCTGGCCGTGATGGCCGGGCAGTCCGGCCTCGACGACGGCCCGGCCCGCGACCGCGCCCGGCAGGTCGGCGCCCGGATCGAGGCCCGCGCCCGGGCGTCGTACCGCCCCGCAACCGTCCCGCACCCGGCGCGGACCTCGATGCTGGGCAGGATCAAGGCTCGGGTGGCTGCCTGAGGGCATGATGAGCCGATGAGCGAGCTGCGACCGGGGGTGCTCCTGCTGGCCAGCCCGGTGCTGCTCGATCCCAACTTCGCCGACACCGTCGTCCTGCTCCTCGACGTCGACGACGACGGAGCCCTCGGGGTGGTCCTCAACCGGCCTTCCGCGCTGCCGGTCGCCGAGGTGCTCGAGCAGTGGGGCGACGTCGTGGCCGAGCCGGAGGTGCTCTTCCAGGGCGGGCCGGTGAGCACCGACGGCGCCCTGGCCGTGGCGCTCCTGAGCTCGCCGGACGCCTCCCCGGTGGGTTTCCGCGAGGTCACGGGGACCCTGGGCCTGCTGGACCTCGACACCCCTGTCGAACTGCTGCGCGGCTCGTTGGACGCCCTGCGGATCTTCGCCGGGTACGCCGGGTGGGGGGCGGCCCAGCTCGCAGGCGGAGATCGACGAGGGCAGTTGGTACGTCGTCCCGGCCCTCGCGCCCGACGTCTTCCGCGAGGACCCGACCGACCTCTGGCGCGAGGTGATGCGGCGCCAGCCCGGCGAGCTCGCCTGGCACTCGACCAGGCCGGTGGATCCGGAGCTGAACTGAGCGGGTCCCGAGGCTTGCTGCGCTCACACCTCGACCACCGCAGGTCCGTGCCCGAGGTTAGGCTTCCTCCCATGACCCAGACCGGTTTCGGCAGCACCGCCGTCGACACCGACGTCCGCCACGAGGAGCGCACCGTCCCCACCGACGAGGGCGACCACGAGCGGTTCTCGCACTTCGTCGACAAGCACAAGCTGACCGAGGCGATGGTCATGGGCACCCCGGTCGTCGCGCTCTGCGGCAAGGTCTGGGTGCCGAGCCGGGCGCCGGAGAAGTACCCCGTCTGCCCGACCTGCCAGGAGATCTGGGACCAGCTCAAGCCCGGCGGCAACGGTGACGACGGCGGCGCAGGAGGCTCCGGCCCGGGAGGCTCCGGGGAGTGAGCCTCACCCCCGCCTGGCCCGAGCGCGCGGCCTGGGGGACGGCGACGTCCCTGCGCGCCTGGCAGTCCGCTGCGATGCGGAACTACTTCGACCCCGGTCGCAACGAGGGCCGCGGTCCCCGCGACTTCCTGACCGTCGCGACGCCGGGCGCAGGCAAGACGACGTTCGCCTTGACCGTGGCCTCCGAGCTGCTCGGGCGGCGCCTGGTCGACCGGATCATCGTCGTCGCCCCGACCGAGCACCTGAAGCGCCAGTGGGCCGAGGCGGCCGACCGCGCCGGGATCCCGATCGACCCGACCTACGCCGCGGGCAGGGGCAAGACGTCGGGCGACTACCTCGGGGTCGCGGTGACCTACGCCGGCGTGGCGGTCAACCCGCTGGCCATGCGGATCCGGGCCGAGCGGTCCAAGACGCTGGTTGTCCTCGACGAGGTGCACCACGCCGGGGATGCGCTGTCGTGGGGTGAGGGGGTGCGGGAGGCCTTCGAGCCCGCCGTACGCCGCCTCGCCCTGACCGGCACCCCGTTTCGGTCCGACATCAACCCGATCCCGTTCGTGACCTACTCGCCGGGCGCCGACGGGATCCCGCGCTCGGCGGCCGACCACACCTACGGCTACGGCGACGCGCTCGCGGACCACGTGGTCCGCCCGGTCCTCTTCCTGGCCTACTCCGGCGAGCTCCAGTGGCGCACCCGCGCGGGCGACGAGGTGGCCGCCCGGCTCGGTGAGCCGCTGACCAAGGACCAGCACGCCTTGGCGCTGCGCACGGCTCTCGACCCCGGAGGCTCGTGGATGCCGGCGGTGCTGGAGGCCGCCGACAAGCGGCTCTCGGAGGTACGCCGTCACGTCCCCGACGCCGGCGGGCTCGTCATCGCGACCG
Source organism: uncultured Actinomycetota bacterium (assembly GCA_963767915.1). Classification (GTDB taxonomy): domain Bacteria; phylum Actinomycetota; class Actinomycetes; order Propionibacteriales; family Nocardioidaceae; genus Nocardioides. Next base: position 396,238 of record CAVYFR010000003.1, on the reverse strand, counting down.
ACCAGGACGACGCCCGCGCCTACGCCCGGCTGCTCAAGGCGATCAGCGGCGAGACACCGACCGTGGTGGTCTCCGACGAGAAGGGCGCGTCAAAGAAGATCGCCGACTTCACCACGGGCGAGGCCCGCTGGATGGTCGCGGTCCGGATGGTCTCCGAGGGCGTCGACGTACCCCGCCTGGCGGTCGGGGTCTACGCCACCACGACCGCGACGCCGCTGTTCTTCGCCCAGGCGGTCGGGCGGTTCGTGCGGGCCCGGGCCCGCGGCGAGACGGCGTCGATCTTCCTACCGTCGGTCCCGTCTCTCCTCGGCTTCGCCAGCGAGATGGAGGTCGAGCGCGACCACGTCCTGGGCCGGCGCATCAGCGACGAGGGCGACATCTTCGCCGCCGAGGACGAGCTCCTGGCCCGCGCCGCAGCCGGGGGGACCGAGCCCGACGAGGGGCTGCCGTTCGAGGCGCTGGGCTCCGAAGCGCGCTTCGACCACGCCCTCTACGACGGCGACATGTACGGCTCGGAGGAGGAGATGGACTTCCTCGGCATCCCCGGCCTGCTCGACCCCGGGCAGATGCGTGAGCTGCTGCAGCAGCGTCAGGCGGCCAGTGCCCGCGCCCAGCGGCGCTCGCGCGAGGAGCCCGACGACGCGGTCGCCGCCCTCTCCGCACACGAGCAGCTGGCCGTCCTGCGCCGCGAGCTCAACGGCCTGGTCGCCGCCTGGCACCACCGCACCGGTCAGGCCCACGGGGTCACCCACGCAGCGCTGCGCCAGGAGTGCGGCGGTCCGGCCGCGGCCGTCGCCACCGCCGATCAGCTGCACGCGAGGATCGACCGCCTCCGCGAGATGGCTGCTCGCGGAACCGGCTAGCCGTCCCTACCCTCGACGCATGCCCGCCGAGACCTCCCAGACGCTGGACCGGGGGGTGCAGGTGCTCGAGGTGCTGGCGCGCTCGTCGTCGGGCCTGACCGTCACCGAGCTGGCGGCGCAGTTGGGTGTCAGCCGCACAATTGTCTACCGGCTGGTGAGCACGCTCGAGCAGCACTTGCTCGTGCGCCGCGATGCGCGCAGCCGCCTGCACGTCGGCCTGGGGATGCTGCACCTGGCCGCCGCCGTCCAGCCGGTGCTTCGCGACCTGGCCGCGCCCGTCCTGCGTGGGCTGGCCGAACGGGTGGGTGCCACCGCGCACCTGACCATCGCCGACGGCGACGAGGCGCTGGCCCTCGCGGTCGTCGAGCCCACCTGGCCCGACTTCCACGTGGGCTACCGGGTCGGTGCCCGGCACGCGCTGGGCCGGGGGGCCGCGGGCAAGGCGATTTTGCTGGGACGCGCCGACGTCCACGAGCCGGCGTACGCCGTCACGGCCGGTGAGCTCCAGCCCGGCGCCCGCGGCGTGGCGGCCCCGGTCCGTGGCGTGCCCGGTCTGGAGGCGAGCGTCGGCGTCGTCACCCTCGGTGAGCTCGACGTCGCCGCGGTCGGCGCGGCGGTGGTCGAGTGCGCCGCCGAGGTCGCGCAGTCGCTCAGCCCGCGGGCCTGACCCCCGGACCGGGGCGGGTCCCCAGCTGACGGGGGTCACTGACCTCGTGCCCGGCCCCGCAGACGGCGTGCAGCGCGACCCGCTCGCCGCAGCCGCGGTGCTCGATCTCGACCGGCGGACCGGAGGGGTCGGCGAGGTAGCGGTCGCCCCAGGCAGCGATGGCGACCAGCACGGGGTAGAGGTCGAAGCCCTTCTCCGTCAGGCGGTACTCGTAGCGCAGCCGCGATCCCTCCGGTTGGTAGGGCTCCCGGCGCAGGACGTCGTGCTCGACCAGCAGCCGCAGCCGATCGGTGAGCACCTGGCGTGGCATCCCGGTGTGACGGCGCATGTCGTCGAAGCGGCGTACGCCGTTGAACACCTCGCGCAGCACCACGAAGGTCCAGCGCTCACCGAGGATCCCCATCGCGCGGCCCACCGTGCAGTTGTCGGTGGCGTAGGCCAGGGCGGCGGGAGAGGTGCTCACCTGCACACTCTATGCTGAGTCCATGAACAAGACCCAGGCCCTCAGCCCCGACCCGCTCGGCATGACCGGCATGGAGCAGCTCCAAGCCATGGCCGACGGAGTGCTCCCGCCGCCGGGCATCTCCGAGACGCTCGGCATGGAGGGCTTCGGCGGGGAGTACGGCGCCATCTCGGTGGAGCTGGTGCCGGCCGAGCGGCACTACAACCCGCTCGGCACCGTCCACGGCGGTGTCCTGGCCACCCTGCTCGACACGGCCGCCGCCTGCTCGGTGCAGTCGACGCTCGCGGTGGGGGAGGGCTACACCTCGCTCGACCTGACGGTGAAGTTCCTGCGGCAGGTCACCGTCGACTCCGGTCGCCTGCGAGCCGTCGGCAGCGTCCTGCACCGTGGACGCCGGGTCGCGCTCGCCGAGGCGCAGGTGCACGACGCCCAGGGGCGACTCGTCGCCCACGCGACGTCGAGCTGCCTGATCTTCAGCCCAGGGACCTGACGAGTGGGAGCACTCGGTAGGGCACCTGGGTCGCCAGGGCCATCACGGTCGAGGTGCGGTTGATCCCCTCGAAGGCCACGACGAGGTCGATGACGCGCTGCAGGTCGCTGTTGCTGCGCGAGACGACGCGGCACCACAGGTCGCCGCTGCCGGTGATCGTGTAGGCCTCGAGCACCTCGGGGATCTGGGCGAGGTGCTCGGCCACCACGTCGTGCCCGGCGCCCTGGCTGATCTCGAGAGTCAAGAAGGCCATCACCGGGAAGCCGAGGGCGGCTGGCGCGAGATCGGGGCCCCAGCCGGTGACCACCCCTGAGGTGGTGAGCTTGTCGAGCCGCGCCTGCACGGTGCCGCGCGCGACCTCCAGGCGCCGGGAGGCCTCCAGCACGCCGATGCGCGGCTCGTGGGTCAGCAGATCGATCAACCTGACGTCCAGGGAGTCCATGAGCCCTCATCATCCTGCGCAACCTGACCAGTGATTCGGCGTACTGTTGCACACCCTGCGCATCCGGGCCAGGCTGTCGCCATGACACTGACCCCCGACGAGCTCAAGGCCGACCTCACCCTCGAGCAGCTCAAGGAGCTGGTGGGCCTGGTCGAATACGACGCCAGCCGCGACGTCTTCCCGGTCACCGCGATGGACGCCGTCGGCTTCATCGTCGGCAACGCCACGCAGACCGCGACCTTCTACCAGCTCGCGCTCGGCATGGAGCTGGAGGCCTATCGCGGGCCCGAGACCGGCACCCGCGACTCGAAGTCCTACGTGCTGCGCAGCGGGAGCGCCCGCTTCGTCTTCACCGGCGGCGTCACCCCCGACAGCCCCGCACTCGACCACCACCGCCGTCACGGCGACGGGGTCGTCGACCTCGCGCTCGAGGTGCCCGACGTCGACCGGTGCATCGAGCACGCGCGCTCGGTCGGCGCCACGATCCTGGAGGAGCCCCGCGACGTCTCCGACGAGCACGGGACCGTACGGATGGCCGCGATCGCGACGTACGGCGAGACCCGGCACACCCTGGTCGACCGGTCGGCCTACGACGGCCCCTACCTGCCCGGCTACGTCGCGCGCACCACGACGGTCTCGCGCCGGGAGGGGCACCCGAAGCGGCTGTTCCAGGCGATCGACCACTGCGTCGGCAACGTCGAGCTCGGCCGGATGGACGAGTGGGTCACGTTCTACAACAAAGTCATGGGCTTCACGAACATGGCCGAGTTCATCGGCGACGACATCGCCACCGACTACTCCGCGCTGATGAGCAAGGTGGTCGCGAGCGGCAACCACCGGGTGAAGTTCCCGCTCAACGAGCCGGCCGTGGCCAAGAAGAAGTCGCAGATCGACGAGTACCTCGAGTTCTACGACGGTGCCGGCTGCCAGCACATCGCGTTGGCGACCAACGACATCCTGCGCTCGGTCGACATCCTGCGCGACAACGGGATCGAGTTCCTCGACACCCCCGACTCCTACTACGACGACCCCGAGCTTCGCGCACGCATCGGCGAGGTCCGGGTGCCCATCGAGGAGCTGAAGAAGCGGCGGATCCTGGTCGACCGCGACGAGGACGGCTACCTCCTCCAGATCTTCACCAAGCCGATGGGAGACCGGCCGACGGTGTTCTACGAGTTCATCGAGCGCCACGGCTCGCTCGGCTTCGGCAAGGGCAACTTCAAGGCGCTCTTCGAGGCGATCGAGCGCGAGCAGGAGGCGCGCGGCAACCTCTAGCCCGGGCAACTGCGGGGCGAGCAGACCCATCCGCATGGTGGGTGGCGACGAAGTACGGGTGTTGTTCCCCTTCAAGAACGGAAACCCGATGAACCTCGTATCCCGCAAGTCCATCGCCGGCCTCGCCGGCCTGCTTCTCGTCGCCCTTCCCCTCTCCGCCTGCGGAGAGGACGAGGGCGAGGGTGGCGGCTCCGCCTCCGCGCCGGAGGAGGTGGCTGTCATCGAGGAGCTGACCGGCAAGACGACCGCGGTCAAGCTCGACGCCGGCTTCGCCAAGGCGCTGCAGACCCTCAAGCTGACCCCCGGTGTCACCGGCACCGCCAAGCTCACCGACGGCTCGCTCGTCTTCCCGATCACCGGCGGCAACGTCTCGGTCTTTGAGCCCGGCTCGGTGCCCAACTACGTCGTCGGGCAGATCCAGCACGAAGGCTCCGGCCTCTCGCTCACCGCGGGAGGCACCGAGGTCGCGATCGGCAACTTCAACGTCGACCCCGGCATCTCCAAGGTCTACGGCGACGTCCTGGTCAACGGTGAGACCGCCGCCACCAGCGTCACCATCTTCGAGCTCGACGGTCGCACGCTCCAGCCGCTGCAGACCGGTGGAGGCACGGCCACCCTGGAGGGCACCGAGGTGCTCATCTCCGAGACGGCCGCCGGCCTGCTCAACAAGGTCTTCAAGACCGACGCGGTCAAGGCCGGCCTGCTCGTGGGTGTCGCCAAGATCACCGTCCAGCTGCCCAGCTAGTACGCCGGCCGGCTCACGCCGACCACGCCTGATTCGGCCCCAGGGCGTCCTGTTCAGCCAGGACACCCTGGGGCCGTGACGCGCCTCACGGGTGGTCCCGCGATCCGATCGCTGCGTCGCGACGAACCACCAGTAGATGTCCGCCCAAGAGAACGGAGAAAACACGATGAACCTCACCATCACCCGCAAGTCCATCGCCGGCCTCGCCGGTCTCATGCTGGTCGCCCTCCCCCTCGCCGCCTGTGGCGAGGACGAAGCCAGCAGCGGATCTGGGAGCACCACCCAGAGCGCTCCTGAGCCCGTTGCCGAAATCGTGGCCCTGGACGGTGACACCACCGCCATCGCGCTCGACAAGGGCTTCACCGACGCCCTGGCCTCGCTGAAGCTCACCCCCGGGGTCCTCGGCGGCGCCAAGCTGGAGAACGGCTCGGTGAGCTTCCCGATCACCGGCGGCAACGTGTCGGTCTTCGAGCCCGGCTCGGTCCCCAACTACGTCGTGGGCCAGATCCAGCACGAGGACTCCGGTCTTTCGCTCACCGCTGGTGACACGACCGTCGAGCTGCGCAACTTCAACGTCGACCCCGGCGTCTCGCGGGTCTACGGCGACGTCATCGTCAACGGCGAGGTCGCAGCGACCAGCGTCTTCGTGTTCAACCTCAACGGCTCGACCCTCAAGCCGCTGCAGACCGAGGGCAACACCGCGATCCTGGAGGGCACCAAGGTGCTGATCTCCAACGTCGCCGCCCCTCTCCTCAACGACGTGTTCAAGACCGACGCGGTCAAGGGTGGGCTCCTCGTGGGCACCGCCACGATCACCGTCCAGATCCCGCAGAGCTAGCACAGAGGCCAGTCGGGCCAGTCGGGCCAGTCGGTCCAGTCGGTCCAGTCGGTCCAGTCGGTCCAGTCGGTCCGATCCGGCGCGTCATCCGGCCCCAGGAACCCTGCACGCCAGGGTTCCTGGGGCCGAGCCGCGTCCGGGCCGGGCAGGATGGCGCCTGTGCCGACCTACGTCGCCTTCCTGCGCGCCATCAACCTGGGTGCGACCCGCAAGTTCCCCAAGGACGCCATCGTCGCGGCGACCGAGGCGGCCGGTTTCACCGGCGTCGCGACGCACATCAACACCGGCAACGTCCGCCTCGAGAGCTCGATGCGCTCCCGGCCGAGGATCGAGGCGGCGCTCGAGCAGGCATATCGCGCGGACCGCGGCTTCGAGGTCCCGGCGATCGTCCTCACCACCGCTGAGCTGCGCCAGGTCGTGGCAGATGCCGAGAAGCTGGGTGAGGGGTACGCCGGGACGCAGTACGTCTCCCTGCTGAAGCAGGAGCCTGGCCCCGAGCTGGTCGAGCGGATGGAGGCGCTGGGTGATGACAAGGACTTCGCACGGGTGCGCGGCCGGGCTGTGCACCTGTTCGTGATGGACCCCTACCACCACGCCCGGCTGACCAACGCCGAGGTCGAGAAGCGCCTCGGGGTGGCCACCAACCGCAACCTCACGGTCATCCGGGCGGTGACGGAGAAGTGGTGCTGACCGCCGATGGCGCGTCGAGCCGGTCCAGGGTGCGCACCGAGCGCGAGAGCAGGGCCAGGAGTCCGATCGCGACGTAGACGACTCCTCCGGCCACCATGACCGGGCCGAGCCCGAAGACGGCGCCGAGGGGGCCGAAGGTCAGCTGGCCGATGGGGATCGCGACGAAGCTGCCCAGCGAGTCGTAGGAGTAGGCCCGCGAGAGCATGTCCTCGGGCACGTGCTCCTGCATGGCGAGGTTCCACCCGAGGCTGAAGATCTCCACCCCGACCCCGGTCAGCACCGCCATCACCAGCAGCAGGGGCAGCGTCAGCTCCAACCCGATGGCGACGAGCGCCAGGCCCTCGACACTGATGCCGAGCATCCCGTAGAGCATGGGCCGTCGCATCCGGACCCGCAGCATCACCGCGGTGGAGGCGAGCAACCCCACCGCGGTCGCCGACAGGATCAGCCCCCAGCCGCCCTCGCCGATCTCCCCTTCCTTGGCCAGCGCCGGCCCGAGCGTGCTGAGCGCTCCGGCGTGGATCATGTTGAGGAAGAGGAACGCCAGGACGACCACCCAGAGCCACTCCGTGCGGCGGAAGTAGCCCCAGCCGGCTCGGAGGTCGCGCAGCACGGCGCCCGGCTCGTCGCTGCGAGCCGGCGCGGGCAGGTCGACCGGGATGAGGAGGAGGGCGGCCAGGATCGAGGTGGTCGCGTCGATCGCGATGGCCCAGCCGGGGCCCACCGTGACGACCAGGACGGCGGCTGTCGAGGGCCCGATGACCGCGAGGGTGCCGCGCACCATGGAGAGCAGCACGTTGGCGCGCTGCAGGTGCTCGCGGGCGACCAGCTGTGGCACCACGCTCGCCATCGCCGGCAGGATCACCGCCTCGCACGTGCCGACGACCGCGGCGAGCGCGGCGAGCTGCCAGATCTCGGCGTCCCCCGAGAGCACGAGTAGCGCGATGCCCCACTGCGCGGCACCTGCGACGCTGCCGGCGACCACGACCACCCGAGCCCGGCCGAACCGGTCGGCGACGACACCACCGAGGAGCAGGAAGGTGACCATCGGGATGCTGTTGGCCGCGAGGACCGTCCCGAGGGCGCGCGGTGAGTCGCTCACCTCGAGCACGGCGAAGGCGAGGGCGACCCCGGTCATGGTCGCGCCAAGCATCGCGGTCGACCGGGCCGCGAAGTACCACCGGAAGTTCCGCTCGGCGAACGGTCCGGTGCTCATCGCCTTCACGGGCTCATCCGGAAGGCCGCGACGGTGAGGTTGGTCTTGACCGTGCCCGGGGTGCGCGGGCGCCGGGCGCGGTCGTGCACGAGGAGCGAGGCCGTCCGCAGGTGCTCGAGCGCCTCGGCGTAGTCCTCCGGGGTCAGCCACAGCTCCGCGTCGGTGAACGCGCCGGGGGACTCGGCCTCGCGGTGCGTGATGCGCCGCAGCAGCTCCTGGCACATCGCCTCGACCTGCCCCGCCAGCTGTTCGGCGCTGGGCTTGGGCTCGGGCCGCTCGTGCGGGTAGCGGTAGCGCTTCGCGATCCCACCCCGGATCCGCTCCTCGCCGTCGACGACCAACAGCTCGGCGTCGAGAAGCTGGCGTAGGTGGTAGGACGCGTTGGCGTGGGTGATGTCGAGCTCGCGAGCCACCTCGGCGGCGCTCATCGGCGTACCGGTCAGCAGCGACAACATCCGCAGCCGCAGTGGGTGGGCCAGCGATCGCAACCGGGCCAGCTCATCGTCGTCGTCCACGGCGTACCTCCCAACAGTCGTTGGGGAGCAGTGTGGCGCGAGGGGCGTCGAAGCGTCAAGCGGTTGTTGGGGGGAGGGTTCCGGGGCGAAACCTGACGTTCCACCCCGAAACTTCGGGCGGGAACGTCAGGTTTCCCCGGATCTCCGGGGATCCTCCGCCCCGTCAGCGCCCCTCGAACCGCGGCCGACGCCCCTCGGCGAAGGCACGGATGCCCTCGGCGGCGTCCTGGGTGCCGAGCAGGATGGTCTGGCCGGTGCGCTCGCGTTCCAGCGCGGCCTCGAGCCCGCCGAGGGTGGCGGCGTTGACGGCCCGCTTGGTGGCCGCCAGCGCCAACGGCGGACCGGACGCGAGGCGTCGCACCATCCGCTCCACCTCGGCCTGGAACTCCTCGTCGGGGACGACGTGGGTGACCAGCCCGGCGTCGAGGGCCTCCGACGCGGTGAGGGGCTCGGCCAGCAGGCCCATCCGCATGGCCCGGGCCCGGCCGATCGACGCGGCCACCGTCGCCGACGAGCCCCCGTCGGGCATCAGGCCCACCCGGGCGAAGGCGAGGAGGAAGGTGGCGGACTCGGCCGCTACGACGAGGTCGGCCGCGAGCGCGATCGAGCACCCCACTCCGGCGGCGACGCCGTTGACCGCGGCGACGACGGGCTTGTCGAGTCGCCACGACCGCTCGGATGATGCGGTTGGCCCGGTCCAGGGCACGTCCGTCCAGCTGCTCGCGGGAGTCGGCCCCGGTGATGTCGGCGCCGGCGCTGAAGGCCGATCCGGTGCCTGTCAGGACCACCACCCGTACGTCGTCGCGGGTCACCGCCTCCTCGGTCAGACGGGCCAGGTCGTCGGCCATCGCACCGTTCAACGCGTTGAGCACGTCGGGCCGGTCGAAGGTGATCCACCACGCGCCGTCCTCGAGCCGGGCGTCGAGGTCGCTGCCCGGGGCCATGACGCGGAGTGTGCCACCATGAAGTCGTGTCCGCCGCGAGCCCCGTCGAGGTCGAACCGGACCTGACTCCCGACGAGATCACCGTCCTGGCGACCCCCTGGGTGACCATCGTGTGGAACGATCCCGTCAACCTGATGTCCTACGTCACCTACGTCTTCCAGAAGCACTTCGGCTACGCGAAGAAGAAGGCCGAGAAGCTGATGATGGAGGTCCACCAGGACGGCAAGTCGGTCGTCAGCAGCGGGTCGCGCGAGGAGATGGAGCGCGACGTCCAGGCCATGCACGAGTACGGCCTGTGGGCCACGCTCTCGAAGACGTGAGCTCGCCCCGATGAGCGGCTTCGCCCGGCACCGGCGCAGCCGGTTGGTGATCGCCACCTTTACCGGCTTCGAGGCCGACCTCCTCCGCTCGCTCGCGGGGCAGCTCGTCGAGCTGCTCCGCAACGAGGAGGCCGTTCCGAGCGAGCACCAGGACCCGCTCGAAGCGATGATGGACTTCTCCGGTCCGACGGCCGCGCCCGAGGATCCCGTTCTCGGCGCGGCTGTTCCCCACGGCGTACGCCGAGGACCCCGAGGCCGCCGCCGAGTTCCGGCGGTTCACCGAGGGTTCGCTTCGCGACGGCAAGGCCAACGCGGCCGTCGCGATCATCGACGGCCTCGAGGAGGCGGGCTTGCCGCCGGAGCTCACCGAGGACGGGCTGATGATCGACGTCGAGCTCGACGAGTCGACCGCCCACACGTGGATGAGGTCCTTCACCGATCTCCGACTGGCGCTGGCGACGCGACTCGGCGTCGAGGAGGGCGACGAGGCCTACTGGGACGCGCTGTCCGACGACGACCCACGCTCGCAGGCCCACGACATCTACGAGTGGGTGGGCTACCTGCAGGAGACACTGGTCCACGCGATGTCACAGTGATCCGGCCTCCCGTCCGGCCCGTACGCTGGGACCGTGCTGAGGATCGACCAGGCGACCTACGACGCGATCGTGGCCCACGCCAAGCGGGACCACCCCGACGAGGCCTGCGGCATCGTCGCCGGACCCGAGGGCAGCGACCGGGCGGAGCGGATGGTCGAGATGGTCAACGCCGCCGGCAGCCCGACGTTCTACGAGTTCGACTCCGACCGAGCTGCTCGGCGCTCTACCAGCAGATGTGGGCGCCGACGAGGAGCCGGTCGTCATCTACCACTCGCACACCGCCACCGAGGCCTACCCGAGCCGGACCGACATCGGTCTGGCGAGCGAGCCGAACGCCCACTACGTGCTGGTCAGCACCCGCGACTGCTCACCGCGGGAGGGAATAACCACGGCCCGTGGAGTTCAGGTCCTTCAGAATCATCGACGGCGAGGTGACCGAGGAAGAGGTCAGCGTCGTGCCCGAGCTCAGCCCCACCCGAGGAGTCTCCTGATGGCCATCGAGGTCCGGATCCCGACCATCCTGCGCACCTACACCGACGGCGAGAAGGCGGTGAGCGCCGGCGGCACGAGCCTGGCCGAGCTGATCGATGACCTCGAGGCCAACCACCCCGGCATCAAGGAGCGGCTGGTCGACTCCGAGGACGGCCATGACCGACCTGCGCCGCTTCGTCAACGTCTACGTCAACGACGAGGACGTCCGCTTCATCGGTGGGCTCGCGGCCGACGCTCAGCGACGGCGACCAGGTGGTCGTGCTGCCCGCCGTCGCGGGTGGCGTCTCGACCAGCTCGACCAACAGGCGTGACCCGCTACGACAACCTCCTGGCCTCGGTCGGCGACGACGCCGCTCGTGGGGCTGCCGCGACTCTCGCCGTCGCCGACGTACGTCTGTGGGCCAAGCTCGAGGACCGCAACCCGACCGGCTCGATCAAGGACCGCCCGGCCCTGAAGATGATCGAGGAGGCCGAGAAGGACGGCGTACTCTGCGTCCCGGCTGCACGATCCTCGAGCCCACGTCGGGCAACACCGGCATCTCGCTGGCCATGGCGGCCAAGCTCAAGGGCTACCGGATCGTCTGCGTCATGCCCGAGAACACGTCGAGCGAACGTCGTCAGCTGTTGCTCATGTGGGGCGCCGAGATCGTGGCCTCGCCGGCCGCCGGTGGCTCCAACGAGGCCGGTGCGGGTGGCCAAGCAGCTGGCCATCGAGCATCCCGACTGGGTGATGCTCTACCAGTACGGCAACAGCGCCAACGCGCTCGCCCACGAGCAGGGCACCGGGCCGGAGATCCTGGCCGACCTGCCCGTCGATCACCCACTTCGTGGCCGGCCTCGGCACCACCGGCACCCTCATGGGGGTCGGTCGCTTCTTCCGTGAGGCCAAGCCGGAGGTACGGATCGTCGCTGCGGAGCCGCGCTACGGCGAGCTGGTCTACGGCCTGCGCAACCTCGACGAGGGCTTCGTGCCCGGAGCTCTACGACGCCTCGCTCATCGACTCCCGCTTCTCGGTCGGGCCCGCGGACGCCGTCCGCCGGGTCCGTGAGCTGCTCGAGCTCGAGGGCATCTTCGCCGGCATCTCGACCGGCGCGATCCTCCACGCCGCGCTCGGTCAAGCGGCCAAGGCGGTCAAGGCCGGCGAGGCCGCCGACATCGCCTTCGTCGTCTGTGACGGCGGGTGGAAGTACCTCTCGACCGGTGCCTACGAAGGCACCGTCGAGGAGGCCGAGGCGCGGCTGGAAGGGCAGCTGTGGGCCTGAGCCGGGTGCTGGGGTGGATCCTCGCGCCGGCCCTGCTGGTCGGGGTTCTCTCCGGCGCGCCGAGCTGCCGCCGCGACCGTCGTCAACACCGCACCGCCGCAGGTGAAGGGTGAGGCCACCTACGGCGAGCGGCTCGTCGCCGGCGCCGGGCACTGGGAGCCGTCCGAGGTGACGTCTCACCTATCAGTGGCTGCGCGACCGTCAGCCGATCCCCGGGGCCACCGACCGGGTCCTGGTGCTCACGCTCGACGACCTGCGCCACCGGATGTCGGTGACGGTCACCGCGACCGATGCCGAGGGCGACTCCGCGACGTCGACGTCGGAGGAGACCGACCGGGTCGACCGGGCGCGGTTCGAGGTCCGTCAGCGTCCTGCGGTGCACGGAGTGGCCCGGTTCGGGCGCACGGTCGTCGCTGATCCCGGGCAGTGGCGCACCCGCCCGACCCGGGTGTCCTACCAGTGGCTGCGTCGCGGGAAGGCGATCCCGGGAGCGACCCGGCCCCGCTACACCTACCAACCCACCGATGTGGGGGCCCGGGTGCGGGTGGAGGTCCGGGCCTCAGCGCCTGGCTACCACCCTCGTTCCGCGAGGTCGGGCCAGGCTGCTCCGGTGGGTCACCGCGTCGGCGTACGCCGGACCGTGACCTACCACGTCGAGACGCGCGGCCGGATCACGAGCAGCGTCAAGGAGTTCCGTCGCCTCGCGCAACGGACCTTCGAGGACCCACGCGGTTGGCGGGGCAAGGGCATCGTGTTCCGCCCGGTGGCCCGAGGCGGCGCATTCACGCTGGTCCTGGCCGAGGCGAGCAGGGTGCCCGGCTTCTCACCGGTGTGCAGCAGCTCCTACAGCTGCCGGGTGGGTCGCTACGTGATCATCAACCAGACCCGGTGGCAGCGCGCCGCGCCCGCGTGGAACGCCGCCAAGGGGTCCTTGCTCGACTACCGGCGCATGGTGCTCAACCACGAGACCGGTCACTGGCTCGGGAGAGGGCACGCGGGGTGTCCCGGCCCGGGTCGGCCGGCGCCGGTGATGATGCAGCAGTCCAAGGGCCTGGGTGCCTGCCGGCCCAACCCCTGGCCGACCCGAGCAGAGCTGCGCTGACGGCTCGCGGGGTCAGCTGCCTCCCGGGTCGGGGGACACGTCGGCGGGCGTGGAGCGGACCAGGCTGCTCGTCTCGGCGACCCCGTCGAGCGGGGCGACCAGGTCGGTCATGATGTCCCGCGCGGCGTCCAGGCTGCGCTGGAGGTAGCCCTGGGCGCGCTCGATGTCGCCGAGCTCCATCGCGTAGAGGGCGCTGGCCAGGCCCTGGACGACGTTGTCGTTGATCTCGACGGACTTCGCGCGGCGCAGCTGGGCCTCCCGCAGGCTCGCGAACGCCACCTCGCGCTCCTGCTCCGCCTCGACCCGCTCGGTGATGTCGATGGAGGTGCCGCGCATCTGCACCGGGCTCCCGGTCTCGTCCATGACGACCTGGCCGTTGCAGAGCAGGAAGCGCACGCTGCCGTCCGGGGTCAGGATCCGGTGGGTCATCTCGTAGGCCTCGCCCGTGGCGTAGGACCGCTGGTGCACCTCGGTGAGCCACGCCCGATCCTCAGGATGGACGAGGGCCAGGTAGCTCTCGTAGCTCATGTTCTCCGACTGCGGCTCCAGGCCGAAGATCCGGTAGAGCTGGTCGGACCACCGGTTGACGTCGTGGACGATGTCCCAGTCGTAGTCACCCATGTTGGCCAGTCGCTGGGCGTTGTCGGCGCGTTCACGCAGGTGGAGCAGCTCCTCCTGGGGGTCCATCCCGCCAGTGTCGCTGCGCGGTGTCTACGTGTCACGCACCTGCAGGGTGCCCTCCGACCCGAACTCGCTGCCCGGGACGGGGTCGAGCCCGAGCAGCGCGGCGGTCAGGTTGGCCAGGTCGCCGTTGCGGATCGGTTGCTGTCCGTCGTAGGGCGGACGCGCCTTGCCGGGCGGGTGGTAGCCGTCGGTCTCGTCGGCGTAGAGGTCGCCGGGCTCGACGCCGGGTCCCCAGACGATGAAGGGCACCCGGAAGTTGGCCCGGATGGTCTCGTCGTCGTGGCTGCGCGCACGCGTCCCGTGGTCGGCGGTCAGGACGACGATGGTGCGCTCCGCGATGCGGGGGTGCCGCGCCAAGGTGCCGAGGAACTTCCCCACCAGTGCGTCCACGCGTTCGACGGCGGCGAGGTACGCCGGCGACATCCCGCCCTCGGCGTGCCCCACGGTGTCGACGTCGCCGAGGTGCACGAAGCTGAGGGTGCGGTCGCGGTCGACGAAGTCACGCCGGGCCGCGCGCGCCACGGACGCGTCCTGGCCCGGTCGGATGGTGGTCCGGTCGATGCCGGCCGGCCAGGAGCGCTCGAAGAGGGAGAACTTGCTCTCGGTCGCGAACAGCGCCGTGGACCCTCCGGCGCGGTGCACGACGGAGAAGACGGAGGAGACCGGGTGGCCCGCCGCCTCCTGCACCCGGCTGCCCGGCACGTCGGTGTTGAAGGTGACCCCGTGACCCCCCTGGTCCGCGTCGACCCGCCGGCCCGTCACCATCCCGGTGTGGTTGGGCAGGGTCGAGGTGGACTCGAAGGCCGTCCGCGCGTTCATCGTCGAGGCTCCCTCGGCGATCATCCGGTGCAGATGCGGTGCCCGCTGGGGGCCCAGCTGCGCCAGCGCGCGCGGGTTCAAGGCGTCGATCGAGATGGCGAGCACCCTGGAGCCGGACGAGCTCTCCCGCCGCCGGCGCGGCCCGCTGCTGGGTGGAACGGTCGTGCTCGGCCGTCGGGTCCACGGGGTGGCCCGCACCGACGCCGGTCGAGCAGCCGAGCGCGACCGCGGCTGCAGCCACCAGACCCGCTCCCGAACGCCATCGCACGAGTCCACAGTAGATCGGCTCCGCGGCACTACGCTCCTCGGCATGTCACCGTCCACCGCCGACCTGGCCGCCCTGGCCGACCGGCCCATCGGCATCTTCGACTCGGGGTTCGGCGGCCTCACCGTGATGCGGTCGGTCATCGACCAGCTGCCGCACGAGTCGATCCTCTACGTCGGTGACACCGCGCGTCAGCCCTACGGCCCCAAGCCCATCGCGGAGGTCCGGGAGTACGCGCTGGAGTGCCTGGACCACCTCGTCCACCAGGGCGTCAAGGCGCTGGTCATCGCCTGCAACTCCGCCAGTGCCGCCATGCTGCGCGACGCGCGGGAGCGCTACGACGTTCCGGTCGTCGAGGTCATCTACCCCGCCACCCGGCGCGCCGTCGCCGCCACCCGCAACGGTCGGATCGGGGTCATCTGCACGGCCTCGACCGCAGAGTCGATGGCCTACGACGACGCCTTCGCGGCGGCGCCGCACCTCAGGCTGAGCACCCGGACATGTCCACGCTTCGTCGACTTCGTGGAGGCCGGCGTCACCGGGGGGCCCGAGCTCCTGGCGGTCGCCCACGACTACCTCGACCCGCTCTCCGCCGCCGGCGTGGACACCCTCATCCTCGGCTGCACCCACTACCCCCTGCTGACCGGAGCGATCTCCTACGTCGTGGGCGACGAGGTGACGCTGGTCAGCAGCGCCGAGGAGTGCGCCAAGGACGTCTACCGGATGCTGGCGGACGCCGGCCTCATGCGGCCCGCCGGCACCCCGACGTACACGTTCGTCACGACCGGTTCCCCTGTGCAGTTCGAGACCCTCGGGCGGCGCTTCCTGGGACCGGAGCTGACGGCGGCCACCCAGTTCGCAGGAGGTCTGGCGTGAGGCTCACCGTGGTCGGCTGCTCCGGTTCCTACCCCGGGCCGGACTCCTCGGCCAGCTGCTACCTCCTCGAGGCCCGCGAAGGCGACGGGGAGGGGGATCGCACCTGGCGGATCCTGCTCGACCTCGGCAGCGGCGCGCTGGGTCAGCTCCACCGCTACGTCGACCCGCTCACCATCGATGCGGTGCTGCTCAGCCACCTGCACGCCGACCACTGCCTCGACATGTGCGGCTACTACGTCCTGCGCAAGTACCACCCCACGGGGGTGCAACCCCAGATCCCGGTGTGGGGTCCGGCTGGGACCGCCGACCGGGTGGCGAAGGCCTACGACCTCCCGCTCGACCCCGGCATGCACGAGGAGTTCGACTTCCGCACCTACGACGCGCCCTTCTCCGTCGGGCCGTTCTCGGTCGTCCCCATCCCCGTCGACCACCCCGTCGACGCCTTCGGCCTGCGCATCACCGTCGGTGACGCCACCCTGGGCTACAGCGGTGACTGTGCGCCGTGCGAGGGGCTGGACCGCGTCGCCGCCGACGCCCACCTGTTCCTGGCCGAGGCCTCCTTCCGGGCCGGCGACGACAACCCACCGGGGATCCACCTCACCGGCACCGACTGCGGCGACGTCGCGTCCCGGACCCGGTCGCGACGGCTCGTGCTCACCCACATCCCGCCCTGGTTCGACAGGGAGGACGCGCTGAGCGAGGCCCGCTCGGTCTACTCCGGGCCGGTGGAGCTGGCCACGCCCGGCGCGGTCTACGAGCTCTGAGGGCAGCCCCGGGCCACCACGACACAGCCCGGCTGGTCACGAGGGGGCCGTCGCCGTACGGCAGGGTGGACGCATGATCTCTGTCGAGGGTCTCACCAAGAAGTACGGCGGCTTCACCGCGGTCGACGACGTCAGCTTCGTCGCCCAGCCGGGCCGCGTCACCGGCTTCCTCGGTCCCAACGGGGCCGGCAAGACCACCACCATGCGGGTGATGGTGGGGCTCACCCCGGCCACGAAGGGGCGCGTCACCATCGGCGGCCACCTCTACAAGGCCATCCCCAACCCCGGTCGTCACGTCGGCGTGCTCCTCGACGCCTCCGCCCAGCACGCGGGCCGGACCGGGCGCGAGATCCTGGCGTTGGGCGCCTACACGATGGGTCTGCCGATGAGCCGGGTCGACGAGATGCTCGAGCTCGTCTCGCTCTCACCGGCCGAGGCCAAGCGCCGGGTCCGCAACTACTCCCTCGGCATGCGGCAGAGACTCGGCATCGCCCACGCCCTGCTCGGCGATCCGTCGGTGCTGATCCTCGACGAACCGGCCAACGGCCTCGACCCGGCCGGCATCCGCTGGATGCGGGGCCTGCTCAAGTCCTACGCCGACCGCGGGGGCACGGTGCTGCTCTCCAGCCACCTGTTGCACGAGGTGGAGCAGATCGCCGACGAGATGATCCTCATCGGCATGGGACGCATCGTCGCCCAGGGCGACAAGAAGTCACTGCTCGCGATGGACACCAACGTCAGCGCCCTCGTCACGTCGCTGGACAACGCGCGCCTCGCCGAGGTCCTGCGGGGCAAGGGGTACGCCGTCACCGACTCGGGCGAGGCGCTGCAGGTCGGCTGTGCGCCCGAGGAGGTCGGCCGCGCCTCCGTCGAGAGCGGTGTGGTGCTCAAGGACCTGAGGTCGGGTGCCGCCGGGCTCGAGGACCTGTTCCTGCAGCTGACCGCCGACACCCAGCGCGAAGGGCACGTCGCTCCCGCGGCGGCCCCCGCCACGTCCCCCACGAGCCCAGGAGCCGTCGTATGAGCGCCATGACGCTGGACATCACGCAGACCAGGCCCACCTCGTTCGCCCGGCTGGTCACGGTCGAGCTGCGCAAGTCGGTCGACACCCGCGCGGGCCGCTGGCTGCTGATCGCCATCGTCGGCATCACCGCCCTCATCATGGGCATCTTCTTCGCGGTGGCCGATGCCGAGGATCGCATCTTCGAGAACTTCATCGGCATCGCCGGCACTCCCCAGGGATTCCTCCTCCCGGTCCTCGGGATCCTGCTCGTCACCAGCGAGTGGACCCAGCGCACGGCGCTCACGACCTTCGCGCTGGCGCCTTCGCGCTCGCGGGTGATCGCCGCCAAGACCGCGGCTGCCCTGCTCTTCGGTCTCGGGGCCTTCTTCGCAGCGCTCCTCCTCGCCGGGCTCGCCACGCTCGCGGGTGGCTCGGGTGACGGTTTCGAAGGGCTGAGCACCGCCACGTTCGCGCTGTTCCTCGCCCTGCAGCTGCTCACGATCCTGCAGGGGCTCGCCTACGGGATGCTGTGGCTCAACACTCCGGCCGCGATCGTCACGTTCTTCGTGCTGCCGATCGCCTCCTCGATCATCTTCAGCCTGGTGCCCGGCCTCGTCGACGCGGCGCCGTGGGTCGATCTCAACACCGCACAGTCACCCCTCTTCGACGGTCAGGCCGACCTGACCGGCGAGGAGTACGCCAGGATCGCGACGACCTCGTTGATCTGGATCGTGGCGCCGTTCGTCGCCGGTTGGGTGCGGATCAGCCGGGCCGAGCTCAAGTGACCGGCCGACCACACCGGGTCGAGGGACCAGGCCCTGGGTCATGGGCCTAGCCTCAGCGCCATGACTGCTCAGCCCCGCGAGGACGGTCGCGCCGACGACGAGCTGCGACCGGTGACGATCACCCGCAACTGGCTCGACCACGCCGCCGGCTCGGTGCTCATCGAGTTCGGGCGCACCCGGGTCCTGTGCGCTGCATCGGCCGCCGAGGGTGTGCCGAGGTGGCGCAAGGGATCCGGGCTCGGGTGGGTCACGGCGGAGTACGCCATGCTCCCCGCCGCCACCAACACCCGCTCGGACCGCGAGTCGGTCAAGGGCCGGATCGGCGGCCGGACCCACGAGATCAGCCGGCTCATCGGTCGTTCGCTGCGCGCCGTCATCGACTACCGCGCGCTGGGGGAGAACACCATCCAGCTCGACTGCGACGTCCTGCAGGCCGACGGTGGCACGCGGACGGCCGCGATCACCGGCGCCTACGTCGCCCTGGCCGATGCCGTGGCCCACCTCCGCTCCACCGGCGCGCTGACGGGGGAACCACTCACCGGCTCGGTGGCGGCGATCAGCGTCGGCATCATCGAGGGCGTTCCGCGGCTCGACCTGCCCTACGTCGAGGACGTGCGCGCCGAGACCGACATGAACGTCGTGATGACCGGCGAGGGGAAGTTCGTCGAGGTGCAGGGCACCGCCGAGGGTGCCGCCTTCGACCGCGCCGAGCTCGACGCCCTGCTCGGGCTCGCCGAGAAGGGGTGCGCCGACCTGACCCTCGCCCAGCGGACCGCCCTGAATCTGTGAGGGGTCTGTGAGGGGTCTGTGAGGGGTCGGTGAGGGTCCATCTGGCCTCGCGCAACGCCAAGAAGCTCGAGGAGATGCGCCGGATCCTCCTCGCCCGTCTGCCGGAGGTCGAGGTGGTCGGGCTCGACGAGGTGGCGGCGTACGACGAGCCGGTCGAGGACCGGTCGACCTTCGCAGGCAACGCGCAGCTCAAGGCGTGCGTCGGCGCGGAGGCGACCGGGCTCCCGACCGTGGCCGACGACAGCGGCCTGTGCGTCGACGCCCTCAACGGCATGCCGGGGGTGTTGTCCGCTCGCTGGGCCGGGCCTCCTCGGTCCGACCAGCGCAACAACGAGCTGCTGCTCGCCCAACTGGCCGACGTGCCCGACGAGCGACGTGGCGCCCACTTCGTCTGCGCCGTCGCGGTGCGCCTGCCCGACGGGCGCGAGCTGCTCGTCGAGGGTCGGATGGAGGGACGCGTGCTGCACGAGGTCCGGGGGAGCGGTGGCTTCGGCTACGACGGGATCTTCGCGGCCGAGGAGTTTCCCGACCGCTCCACGGCCGAGCTGTCGCGCGAGCAGAAGGACGCGATCTCGCACCGCGGCCGGGCGCTGGGTCAGCTGGCCCCGGCGCTGGCCGAGCTGCTGGGTTGAGTCGACGTCAAGCGGCGTCGGAGGAGCACGCCCCACACCGCGGCGACGGGGAAACATCACCAGCGAGTAGACCGCCGCCGGCACCGAGATCGGCGTGCTGTCGAGGACCTCCACGGCCACGAAGATCGCGAGGGTGCCGTTGTGCACCCCGATCTCGAACGACGACGCCACCGCCTGGTCGTCGGCGACGCCGAAGGCCCGCGGCACGGCGTACCCGGTCACCAGGCTGATCACGCAGAACAACGCCGCCACCAGGCCGACGTCGGCGAGGTAGTCGGCAACGTCGTCGCGCTGGTCGAGCAGGATCCCGAGGACGAGCACCGCCAGGATCACCGCGGAGCCGGT
The DNA here is from genome assembly GCA_963767915.1 of uncultured Actinomycetota bacterium. Classification (GTDB taxonomy): domain Bacteria; phylum Actinomycetota; class Actinomycetes; order Propionibacteriales; family Nocardioidaceae; genus Nocardioides. Next base: position 376,355 of record CAVYFR010000003.1, on the reverse strand, counting down.
GCGGACCGGTCGGTCCATCCGCTCGGCGAAGCTACGGGCTCCGCGCGCGGACCAGCATGCCGACCCCGACCGGGATCAGGATGAGCGCGAAGACCTTGACCACCTCGGCGAACGGCATCGACACCGAGTCGTCCTGGTCGAAGTGGTCGATCGCGACGTTGGTGATCAGCGGCAGGGTCGCGATCGAGACGACCGAGTTGATGGCGGTCAGGGTGATGTTGAGCGCGACATCGCCGCGGAAGAGGTGGCTGAACAGGTTGGCGGTGGTGCCGCCTGGGGACGCGGCGAGCAGCAGCATGCCGATCCCCAGCAGGGGCGGGAGGTCGAAGGCCAGCACGAGACCGAAGCAGACCGCCGGCAGCAGCACGATCTGGCAGCCCAGCGCCACCAGCACCGCCAGCGGGTGCTTGCCGATGCGTGCGAAGTCCTGGGTCGTCAGCCCCAGGCCGAGCCCGAACATGATGATGCCCAGGGCGACCGGCAGCCCGATCGTCGTCAGCGCTGAGTCCACGACCGCCCCCGCTCTACGTCCACGACCAGCTGTCGAGGATCAGCTCGAACTGTTCCTGGACCTCCTCATCACCCTGCCGCGCGCTGAGGAAGATCGAGTAGACCTCGCCCTGGTGCACCACCAGGTAGGCGAGCTGCTCGACCTCCACGCCGTTGGGGTTCGTGTAGCCGAGCTCCGCTCCGATGGCGTCTTCGTCGTCGATCCGGATCGCAGCGGCGTCCTGCACCTCGGCGCCGCTGGCCTGGGTCATGTTGGCCTCCCAGGTGTCCCGGAAGACCTCCGGGTCGGTCTCCCCGCCCGCGTCGGCGACCTCGGTGATGACGTTGGCGCGGCCGTCCTCGAAGCCGTCGAGCGCCGCGACCGTGTCGACCAGCGTCCCGACCTCGCCTCCGATCTCGCTCGTCACCTCCTCCCAGTCGCCGGGGACCTGGTAGGCGTAGCCGTCACCCTCGACGACGACGCCCGTCAGCTCGTCGGATGACTCACTCCCACGGAAGAGCACCACCAGCAGGAGGACGCCCAGACCGATCACGAGGGTGAGGCCGCCGAGCACCAGCCCGATGATCAGACCGACCCGCGACTTCCCCGGCGGCGGATAGGAGGCGTACGGCGGTGGTCCCTGGGGAGGGACGGCTGGGTACGGCGGCAGTTGGTCGCTCACGTGCCGGAGGGGGGACTCGAACCCCCACGCCCTAGGGCACAGGTACCTAAAACCGCGTGTCTGCCAGTTCCACCACCCCGGCCAGGTGTCTGAGTCTAGAACCGGTTTCCTCAACCCCCACGGTCAGGCGAGGCCGAGATCCCTGCGGAGCTTGGCGACGTGGCCGGTGGCCTTGACGTTGTACTGCGCCAGCTCGACGCGGCCGTCCGCGTCGATGACGAAGGTCGAGCGGATCACGCCCTCGACGACCTTGCCGTAGAGCTTCTTCTCCCCGAAGGCGGCGTAGGCACGTCATGACCGACCGGTCGGCGTCGGAGAGCAGCGTGATGCCGAGGCTCTCCTTCTCCCGGAACTCGCGCGAGCTTCTCGGGCTTGTCGGGGGAGATGCCGAGCACGGCGAACCCAGCGCCGCCAGCGACTCGAGGGAGTCGGTGAAGTCGCACGCCTGCTTGGTGCAGCCCGAGGTCAGGGCGGCCGGGTAGAAGTAGACGATCACCTTCTGACCTCGCAGGTCCGCGAGCGAGACGGTGCCGCCGCGGTCGTCGGGCAAGGTGAAGTCGGGGGCCGGGTCCCGCGGTGCTCAGCCGGTCACTCACGCGTCATTCCTCCTAGTTGCAAACGATGTGCAGTAAGGTGGGCATCATGCACGTCCCCGACGGATTCCTCGACGCCCCGACCTCGGTCGTCACCGGTGTGGTCGCCGGCAGCGGTCCGGCGTCGCCCTGCGCAAGGCCCGAGAGGAGCTCGACGACCGTACCGCCCCCATGGCGGGTCTCGTCGCGGCGTTCGTCTTCGCCGGACAGATGATCAACTTCCCCGTCGGCGCGGGCACCAGCGGTCATCTTCTCGGGCGGTGCGCTCGCGGCCGTGCTCGTCGGTCCCTGGACCGGCGCGCTGTGCATCAGCGTGGTCCTGCTCGTCCAGGCGCTGTTCATGGCCGACGGCGGGATCACCGCCCTCGGCACCAACATCACCCTCATGGCCGTGGTCGGCCTCGGCGCCGGATGGATGGTCTTCCGTCCTGCCCGAGCCGTCCTTCCCGACGCGGATCTCGATGATCGCGCCCGCCGCCGCCTCGGAGCCCTGGTCTCGGTGCCGGTCGCGGCGGCGCCTTCACGCTGCTGTTCGTGGTCGGAGGGCAGGCACCGGTCTACGACCAGCACCGTCCTGACCGCCATGGTGGGCTGGCACACGGTGATCGGAGTCGGCGAGGCCGTGGTCACCGGTCTGGTGGTCGGCGCGGTGGTCGCGAGCCGACCGGACCTCGTCCACGGTGCCCGGGGTCTGCGTCGCGGCACGATGAGCTCGAGATCAGGACGGCGGCCGGAGTGAGCCGCCGCGGCTTCCTCGTCACCGGTCTGCTGGTGACGCTGCTCGTCGCCGGCGTCGCGAGCTTCTACGCGAGCAGCCATCCCGACGGCCTCGAGTACGTCGCCGAGAAGACCGGGTTCCTCGACACCGCCGAAGACTCGCCCGACCGCCGGACAGCCCGTTCGCCGACTACGGCGTCGAGGGCGTCGAGCGACCCGCGACTCTCCGGAGGACTGGCCGGAGTCCTCGGTGTCGTGACGGTGCTCGTGCTGGCCGGTGGACTCGCCTAGGACTCCGCCGGCGCGGCTCGACGGACCGCTCGTCGGACGCACCCTGCCCGCACCGGGTCCTGAGGTGGGGGCCGGTCACGGCCACCGGTTGCACTTCCACGGGCACAGTGCCGTGCACCGGGCGGCGCCGCACCTGAAGATCCTCGCGCTGTGGGCTTCATGCTGCTGGTCGTGGCCACGCCCCGGGAGTGGTACGCCGTCTTCGGCGGCTACCTCGCGATCCTGCTGGCCGTGATCCGTCTCGCCGGCGTACCCGTCCTCTACGTCGTCCGCCGGATGGTCATCGAGGTGCCCTTCCTGGTGTTCGCGGCCGTCCTTCCGTTCGTGGCGACCGGTCCGCGTGTGGACGTGCTCGGCCTCTCGGTCTCCGAGCCCGGTCTGGTCGCGGCGTTCGGTCTCGCCGCCAAGGGCTCGATCGGCGTGATGGCCTCCCTCACCCTGGCCGCGACCACCGAGCCGAGCGATGTGTTCCTCGGTCTCCGGCGGCTGAGGATGCCCGAGCTGCTCGTGCAGATCATGGGCTTCATGGTCCGCTACCTCGACGTCGTGCACCGCCGACCTCGGCCGCACGCTCACCGCGATGCGCTCACGCGGCTGCGACCCACGTTCGCCGCGGCACTGGGGAGCGTTGGCCCGCGCCCTCGGTGCCTTGTTCATCCGCGCCTACGAGCGTGGGGAGCGCGTCCACCTCGCCATGCTCGCGCGTGGGTACGACGGTCTCGGGTGCCGCGCGCGTGACCCCCGTCCTCGACGTGCGTGGCCTCGCCTACGCCTACCCCGACGGTCACCAGGCCCTCTTCGGCGTCGACCTGCACGTGCACCGGGGCGAGCGGGTCGCCCTGCTCGGTCCCAATGGCGCCGGCAAGACCACCCTGGTCCTGCACCTCAACGGCATCCTGACCCCGGGCGCCGGCAGCGTCGCGGTCAGCGGCCTGCCGGTGGAGAAGCCGCACCTGCAGGAGGTACGCCGTCGCGTCGGCATCGTGCTTCCAGGACCCGGACGACCAGCTGTTCATGGGCTCGGTCCGCGCCGACGTCGCCTTCGGTCCGAGCAACCTCGGTCTCCGCGGCGCAGAGCTCGAGCGACGCGTGCTGGCCGCCTTGGAGCAGGTCGGCATGTCCGACTTCGCCGACCGTCCACCGCACCACCTCTCCTTCGGCCAGCGGCGCCGCGTCGCCGTCGCGACGGTGCTCGCGATGGAGCCGGAGATCCTCGTGCTCGACGAGCCGTCGTCGAACCTCGACCCGGCCTCGCGCCGCGAGCTCGCCGACATCCTGCGCGGCCTCGACGTGACCGTCCTGATGGTGACCCACGACCTGCCGTACGCCCTCGAGCTCTGCCCGCGGTCGGTGCTCCTCAGCGACGGCCGGATCGTCGCGGACGCCCCGACCTACGACGTCCTCACCGACGGCGACCTGATGGCCGCCCACCGTCTCGAGCTCCCGTTCGGCTTCACCCCCACCGAGGTGCCCGGCGCCGCGTTGATACGGTTCGACACGTGAGCGACCCGACCGCCATCGAGCGTGAGATCGAGGAGACCCGCGAGCGTCTCGCCGCCACCATCGACCAGCTGCTCCACCGCTCCCACCCGAAGACCATCGTGGGTCGCGAGGTCTCGGCCATCAAGGCCTACTACGTCGACACCTCGACCGGTCAGCCCCGCACCGACAACATCTTGAAGACCGTCGGCGGAGTGGTCGGCTTCGTCGCCGTCCTGGTGGTCCTGCGCAGGATCGCGAGCTGACGCGCAGATGACCTCCTGATGGCGCGGTCGTCCGGGAGCCGGACAAGGCGCCGGTCAAGATGCTGCACGACCGGATCCTCGTCGAGGTGGACCGCGACGCCGGTGAGCGCCGCTCGAGTGGGGGCATCGTCATCCCGGCCACGGCCGGACTCGGCGCGCGACGGCTCTCGTGGTGCCGCGTCGTTGCCGTCGGACCGCACGCACGGGCCGTCGAGATCGGCGACCGGGTGCTGTTCGACCCCGAGGACAAGCCTGAGGTGGAGGTCCACGGCGAGACCTACGTGGTCATGCGGGAGCGCGACGTCCACGCGGTCGCCGCCGACCGGCTCAGCACCGAGCTGGGCGGGGAGTCGGCGGGTCTCTACCTGTAGCCCCCGGTCCGCCCGACCGCCTCGGACGGTGTCGCGCTACTCCCGCGTCGACGCGGGGACCGGCGCCATGGGCTCGGCGTTGCCGGCGTCCTCCAGGGGACCCAGGGTCTGCTGCTCGCGGACCTCCGGGATGAACCAGGCGGCGGTGGCCGCCAGCAGCATCCCGACCCCGATGACCACGAAGCCGATCGTGTAGCCACGCTCGGCGGGGTAGCCGGCCAGCCCGGTCTGGCTCGTGACGATGCCGGCCATCACGGCGGAGCCGAGCGCGCCGCCGATGCTGCGGATGTTGGCGTTCATGCCGCTGGCCACGCCGGTCTGCTCAGGGGGCACCGATGCGATGACGACACCGGCGAGACTGGAGAAGACCAACCCCGAGCCGAGCCCCTGCAGGGTCGTCTCGGCGTACAGCTGCCAGGTCTCCTCGTGCCACAGGGCCATCGACAGCTGGGCGACACCGGCCACGATGCCGCCGGTCACGACGACGGCGCGGGCCCCGAAGGCGCGGATCAGCCGCGCTGTCGAGAAGCCGATGACGAAGCTCGCGATCGCCGACGGCACGAGCAGGCGACCGGACTCCGCGATCGAGGCGTCGAAGCCGTAGCCCGCCTCCGGTGGGGTCTGGAGGAACTGCGGCAGGAAGCCGAAGGAGGCGAACATCCCGAAGCCGATGAAGAGCGCGACCAGGTTCGTCGTCCAGATCCCGCGCCGCCGCATCATCGCCATGTCGATCATCGGCACCGGGACCCGGTTCTCCACCGAGATCCACGCCGCTGCACCGAGCACCGCGGTCCCGAGGAGCGCCAGGACGCCGGGGGAGAGCCACCCCCACTCGTTGCCCTCGCTCAGGGCGAGGAGGAGGGCGACCAGCCACACCGCGAGCAGGACCGCGGGCAGCAGCGGCAGGCGGGCCGGCGTACGCACGGGAGAGGGCGGGACGAAGAGGAGCGCCGCGAGGGCACACAGACCGGTGATGACCATGGGGAGGAGGAAGAGCCCTCGGTAGCCCAGGAGGTCGACGATCGGACCGGCCACCGCGATGCCGATCGCGAACCCGATCGCGGTGAGCGAGGCGAGGACGCTCAGAGCGGTGTTGACCCGCGTGCCGAACTCGTCGCGAGCGATCCCGAACGCCAGCGGGAGCACCCCGCCTCCGAGCCCCTGCACCACCCGGGCGAGGACCAGCCAGCCGATGCTCGGCGCGAAGGCGGCCATCACGGAGCCGACCGCGAGGGCGACCAGGGTGATCACCAGCATCCGCGTCTTGCCGACCACGTCGCCCACCCGGCCGAGCAGCGGAGTGGCGATCGAGGCGGAGAGGAGGTAGGCCGTCAGCACCCAGGTGACCGTGGCCTGGTCGGTGTCGAGTTCGGCCTGGATCGTGGTCAGGACCGGCACGATCATGCTCTGCAGCATCGCGAAGGAGGAGACCGACACGGCCAGGACGGTGAAGGTCACCCCGCGACGTCCGCGCACCGACCCTCCTCATATTGGTTGTCACTCGCAACTAATGCGACGAGTGTAGGGGAGGGGCAAGCGCCGCTGAAATGCTCGGCCGCGGGAATGGTCGCCTGGCCGATCTGGTCCGGACGTGGGTCGAGACCGGCCCTGGTGGGCCGGCCTCGTGGTGGTACGGCATCAGGGACTCGAACCCCGAACCCGCTGATTAAGAGTCAGCTGCTCTGCCAATTGAGCTAATGCCGCCCGGTCGCCGCGATGTCGCTGCGGTCTCCCCGTGTTGCGGTAGCCAACGCTACCAGCGGGTGGGAGGTCGAAGAAATCAGGACAGCAGCTCCAGCACCGCGTGCGCCGCGCTGTGGCCGCCGAGGCCCGAGACGGCTCCACCACGACGGGAGCCGGAGCCGCAGAGCAGCACCGAGTCGGTCCCGGTGTGCACCCCCCAGCGTTGGGCCGGGCTGTCGAGCCGGGAGTGGTGAGGAGCCCAGGGCCAGTCCAGGTCGCCGTGGAAGATGTGCCCTCCCGGCATGGCCAGGTCCCGCTCGACGTCCTGGGGGATCTTGGCCTCGATGCAGGGACGGCCGTCACGATCGCGGGCCAGGCACGCCTCGATGGGCTCCGCGAGGTGTTGGTCGAGGGAGGCGAGCGCACGCTCCACGGCGAGCTGCTTGGCGCCCTCGGGGTCGGACTCGAACAGCGTGGCCGGAGTGTGCAGCCCGAAGTAGGTCAGGGTGTGCCGGCCGGCGGGTGCGGAGCCCAGGATCGAGGGGTCGGTCAGCGAGTGGCAGTAGACCTCGCCCGGCATCGCGGTCGGCACCTGTCCGGCGGCAGCCTCGGTGTAGGCCTGCTCGAGCTGGGAGTAGTCCTCGTTGAGGTGCAGCGTCCCGGCGAAGGCGACGGCGGGGTCCACACCCGACCGCAGCGCCGGGAGCCGCTCGAGCAGGAAATTCACCTTGAGCTGTGCGCCCACCGGCTTGGTCGAGGCGTCCTCGCCCTCGCCGAGCAGGATGCGCAGAACCCACGGCGCGACGTTCGCGAGCACGTAGCGGCCACGGACGCCGTGGCAGCGACCGGTGCCGTCGACGTAGGTCACCTCGGCGCCGTCGGCGTCGGCCCGGATGCTGCTGACCCCGGCCTCGGTGCGGAGATCGGCGCCGGCCCGCACGGCGGCCCGAGCCAGCGCGTCGGTCACCGCGCCCATGCCACCGACCGGCACGCGCCACTCACCGGTGCCGTTGCCGATGAGGTGGTAGAGGAAGCAGCGGTTCTGCACGAGCGAGGGGTCGTTCAGGGAGGCGAAGGTGCCGATCAACGCGTCGGTCGCGACGACGCCGCGCACGGTGTCGTCCTCGAAGCGCTCCTCGATGGTCTCCCCGAGCGGGCGCTGGACGATGTCCCGCCAGATCCGTTCGTCGACCCGGTCGGCGATCTCGTGATCGGTCGGCAGCGGCTCGAGCAGGGTGGGCGCGACCGCGTCGGCGAGACCGGCCACGTCGGCGTAGAAGGCCCTCCAGGCGTCGTACTCGGCATCGGAGCCGGTCAGGTCGCGGAAGGACCGTCGGGTGGCCTCGCCCTCGTCGCGCTCGACCAGGAGGCCGGTGGCGCGACCCGACCGCCGGGCGGGTGTGTAGGAGGCGGTCGGGCGGGAGACCAGGCGGATGTCGAGCCCGAGCTCCGTGACCAGGCGGTCCGGGAGGAGGGACACCAGGTAGGAGTACCGGGAGAGCCGGACCTCGTGCCCCGCGAACGCCGCCGCCGACACCGCGGCCCCTCCGGTGTGCTCGAGTCGCTCGAGCACCACCACCGACAGACCCGCTCTCGCGAGGTACGCCGCGGCGACGAGCCCGTTGTGGCCGCCGCCGACGATCACGACGTCGTGGTGCGGGCCGGTTCCGTGCGCGTCCTCGTCCACCCGACCAACCTAATCCCCCACGGGCGCCTGTTCCCCGTGGAAGGATCGAACGTGACGCGGCGAGGGGGTCGGGCGGTGACACGGACGCGGCTGCGCGGGTCGCTGGCCCTGCTCGCCCTGACGGCGGTCGCGGGCTACGTCGCGGTCCTCGCGGCGCCCGACGGCGCTGAGGCCATCGGCATCTGGCCGGCAGGACTGGCCACTGCCGCGTTGATCCTCGCGCCGCGGCGTCACCGCCTCTGGCTCGTCGGCGCCATCGCTGTCGTCGCGGCGGTGGGCCTCGCCCTCGGGGGCATCCCGTGGACGGTCGGCGTGCCCTTCGGTGTCCTGCTGGGCCTGGGAAGTGCCCTGACCCAAGGTGTCATCACGCTCGGCACGACGACCCGACCGTCCCTGCACAGCGACGGTGACCTGCGTCGGTTCCTGATGGGCGTCGGTGCCGGCGCGACCCTCCTCGCCGCGGGGGCAGCCCTGGTCGCCTACGCCGCCGACTGGGGATGGCCGGGTCGGGTGGCGATCTCCTCGCTCACCGCCTTCCTCGCCTCGCAGGTGGCGCTGCTGCCGTTCTTCTGCCGGCTGCCCGACCACGACGCCATCGCCTCGAAGGGGGAGCGCTGGCTCCAGTGGTCGCTGCTCGTCCTGACGGCTCCGCTCATCTTCTGGCCGGCCGACTTCCCGTCGCTGGTCTTCCTGCTCGTCCCCCTGCTGGTGTGGAGCGCGCTACGGGTCACGGCGATGGAGGCGCTCGGGCAGCAGGCCCTGGTCTTCGTCTTCGCGATCCTGCTGACCAGCATCGGTCGCGGCCCCTTCGCCGGACTCCCGGACCGGTTCGGCCTGCCCACGGACGCCTCGCTGATCGCCCTGGCGATGTTCATCGCCAGCACGGGCCTCATCGTCGTACCGCTCGTCCTGCGGGTCGGTGAGCAGGTCGAGACCGCCAGGCGGGCATCCTCCGAGGCCGACCGGCTGCGCACGATCGTGGAGAAGACCCCAGGGGTGGCCATCATCGGCACGGATGCCGAGCTGCGGATCACGATCTTCAACCCGGGGGCCGAACGACTGCTGGGCTACTCGGCCGAGGAGGCGCTGGGTCAGCCGGCGACGATGATGCTGCCGCCCGGCGTCCCGGAGATCCTTGTAGCCAACGGCGAGGAGACCGAGCTGCGCCGCAAGGACGGGACGCGGCGCATGGTCTCCCTCTACGTCAGCCCGATCATCGACGACCGGGGCCGCCTGCTCGGCTTCGTCAGCACCTCGGAGGACATCACCGAACACCTGCTCACGCAGAAGGCGCTTGAGGAGGCGCTGGCGACCGAGCGAGCGGCCGTGGAGCGACTCCAGGAGATCGACCAGGTCAAGGACGCCTTCGTCAGCAGCGTCAGCCACGAGCTGCGCACTCCGATCACCAGCATCCTGGGCTACCTCGAGATGCTCAACGACGGGGTCTTCGGTCGGATGTCGCCCCAGCAGCGCGACGCGCTCGACCGGGTGGTGGCCAACAGTGACCGTCTCCTCCGCCTCATCGACGAGCTGCTGACGCTCTCGAGGATCCAGGACGGCCAGCTGCAGCTGGTCTCCCAGCGCTTTGACCTCTGCGAGGCCGTGCGCAGTGCCTACGGGGTGGTCGCGATCTCGCGCGAGCAGAGCGTGCTGGACTCCGCTCTCGTCCTCCCGGACCGTCCGGTGCTGATGGACGGGGACCGGGACATGGTGGAGCGGGTCGTGGTCAACCTGGTGGGCAACGCCTTCAAGTTCACCGAGGACGGCGGGCACGTGCGGGTCCGCCTCGACGTCGACGACGCGGATGCGGTGATCGTCGTCTCGGACACCGGCATGGGGATCCCGGACGGTGAGAGGGAACGTCTGTTCACCCGCTTCTTCCGGTCCTCGCTGGCCCAGGAGCGGGCGATCCCCGGCAGCGGGCTGGGGCTCTCGATCACCCACGCCATCGTCGAGCGCCACGGGGGGTCCATCGACGTGCGGTCCCGGGTCGGTGAGGGCTCCGCGTTCACGGTGCGGCTGCCGCTGGCCGGCTGACCGACCGGAATAATTCAACCTTCAACCACCGTTGGGACAGGCATGCCAGCCATCACCGTCGAGGACCTCACGGTCCTGCCCCGACTCAGCGGACCCGGGCTCGGTGACCAGCCCCGTCCGGTCCGAGGCATCTCCACCGCACCGCAGGGCCACGAGGGCGAGGGCTTCCCGGTACGCCGGGCCTTCGCCGGTCTCGACCTGGCCCACCTCGACCCCTTCATCATGATGGACCAGATGGGCGAGGTGGAGTACGCGCCCGGCGAGCCCAAGGGCACCGCCTGGCATCCGCACCGCGGCTTCGAGACCGTCACCTACATCATCGACGGGACCTTCGACCACCAGGACTCCCACGGCGGTGGCGGCACCATCACCAACGGTGACACCCAGTGGATGACCGCGGGCTCCGGACTGCTGCACATCGAGGCGCCTCCGGAGTGGATGGTCCAGCAGGGCGGTCTGTTCCACGGCATCCAGCTGTGGGTCAACCTGCCGCGGGACGCCAAGATGAGCACGCCCCGCTACCAGGACATCCGCTCCGGTGAGGTGCAGCTCGTGACCTCGGCCGACGCCGGCTCGCTGGTCCGCGTGATCGCCGGCGAGGTCGCCGGACACGCCGGACCCGGGGCGACGTACACGCCGATGACGCTGGTGCACGCGACCCTCGAGCCCGGTGCCCGGCTCGACCTGCCGTGGGACGTCGGGTTCAACGCGTTGGTCTACGTGCTCAACGGCCGGGGCAGCATCGGCACCGATGCCCAGCCGATCCGCACGGGCCAGTCCGCCGTGCTCGGCGCCGGTGACTACCTCACCGTCAGCGCGGACCAGGCCCAGGAGAGCCGGTCGCCGAGGCTCGACGTCATCGTCGTCGGCGGGAGGCCGATCCGCGAGCCCCTCGCCTGGGCCGGCCCGTTCGTCATGAACACCCGGGCCGAGGTCGTGCAGGCCTACGAGGACTTCCAGCAGGGGCGGTTCGGGCACCTCCCCGCCTGAGTAGGGTCGTCGGGTGGCCCGGACCTACCGTGACGCGTACGGCGTGCCGCACGTCCGGGCCGGCTCGGTGCTCGACCTCGCCCACGCCCAGGGGGCGGTGACGGCACACGACCGGGGCTTCCAGCTCGAGTGGCTGCGCCGCCGCGCGCTCGGCACGACGGCGGAGGTCGTCGGGACCGGCGGCGAGCCGTGGGACCGCTTCGCCGTCCGGGTGCGGATCGCGGAGACCGCACAGCGGGCCTACGCCGGACTGAGCGCGGCGGCGCAGGCCTTCGTGACGGCGTACGTCGACGGGCTCAACGCCCACCGGCGCAGCGACGTGCCGGAGCTGCGCGCGGTCGGGCTCGAGGCAGGCGAGTGGCCGGCGTGGATGCCGCTGGCCACCTTCCACGCCCAGCAGGTGATGTTCGCCGACATCGGGTCACACCTGTGGGAGCGACGGGCCCGGCAGGTCCTGGGCGACCTCGCCCCGCTCTCGCACGAGGGACCGCTGGCGGCGGGCAGCAACGCCTGGGCGGTCGGCGGGGCCAGGACCGTGTCGGGCCGCCCGATGATCGGTGGGGACCCGCATCGCACTTTTGAGTCGCCGGGGGTCTACCACCAGGTGCGGCTGGTCTGCGAAAACCCTGAGGATGCCTTCGACGTCGTCGGGTTCAGCTTCGCCGGGGTGCCGGGGGTGCAGCACTTCGCGCACGCCGGTGAGGTGGCCTGGGCGATCACCAACGCGATGGCCGACTACCAGGACCTCGACGAGGTCGGCCCCGACCACGAGGGACCGACCGTGCTGCCGGGCGTCGGCTTCCGCGGCCCCTCGACGGTCCTCGGCGAGCTCGGCTTCGAGGCGCTGCTGCCGTTGCTGAGGGCGCGCACGACCGATGACGTCGACCGAGCCTTTGACCACTGGGTCGAGCCGGTCAACAACGTCGTGATCGCCGACGTGCACGGCACCGTCCGCTACCGGTGGGCCGGCCGGGTGCCCGTGCGTGACGAGCGGCGGGAGTGGACGGGCTGGCGCACCGACCCGCACCGGGTCGACGTCGGCCCGCACGGCGCGGTCGTCACCGCCAACGACCGCCGCGGTCCCGAGAGTGACGAGGTGGGGGTGGACTTCGCGCCCGCCCATCGGGCCGACCGCCTGCGCACCATGTTGGGCGACCGGCACGATCTGACCCCGGCCGACTTCGAAGCCATGCACAACGACACCGTCAACGGCCAGGTCGAGGCGCTGCGCGAGCTCCTGCCGGCACGGCTCCGCGACTGGGACGGGCGGATGGAGGCCGACTCGGCCGAGGCCGCCGACTTCGCCGCCTGGCGTTCCGCGCTCGTACGCCGGATCGCCGCGGACCCCGTGTTCGCGCCGTTGCACGAGCCCGCACCGGACCCGCTGTTCGCGCCGTACTTCGTCATCGAGGTCACGATCGGGCTGGCGCTGCCGGCCCTGCTCGCGGCAGGCACGCCCTACGGCATCGACCTCGAGGCGTTGGCCCGAGCCGCCGAGACCGACGTCGGGTCGCCCCCCGTCACCTGGGGGGACACGCACCGGTTCTCGGCCTACCACCCCTTCGACCTGTCCTCGGACCTCGAGCCACCCGAGGTGCCGGCGGTTGCGCTCAGCGGAGACCAGGACTGCGTGCGGTGCGTGGGATCGCTCCCGGCCGTCAGCGACGTCGGCTACCGCGGCTCGGTGGCCCGCTACGTGTGGGACCTGGCCGACCGGACCGCCGGCGGCTGGGTCGTGCCCATGGGGACCTCCGGTGACCCGCGCAGCCCCCACCACCTCGACCAGCTCGAGCCCTGGGCGGCTGGTCGTCTCCTGCCGATCGTCACCGACTGGGACGAGCTGAGCGAGGTGACGCTGGGTCGAGGTGGCGCCTAGGACTTCTTGTCGGGTGCGTCCCCGGACAACAACGGCCCCAGCCAGCGCGAGCCCGGGTCCACGTCGACGAGCAGCGCCTTGGCCAGCAACGTGGCCGGGAGTGCGAGCACCGCGCCGAGCGGGCCGAGGATCCACGCCCAGAACACCAGGGACAAGAAGGTCAGGGTCGAGCTGAGTCCCAGGGCGTCCCCGACGATCTTGGGCTGGATGACCGACTGGATGACGAAGTTGACGACGGCGTAGGAGATGACGACGGCAAGCATCGTGCCGACCCCGCCCTCGAGCAGGCCGAGCACCGCGGGCGGCACCAGGCCGATGACGAAGCCGATGTTGGGGATGAAGTTGGTGACGAACGAGAGCACGCCCCAGGTGACGGCCGCGGGGATGCCGAGCACCAGCAGGATCCCCACGTCGATGACCGCGACCACCAGGCCGAAGCCGGCGGACACCGCGAAGTAGCGGCGGGTGCCCACGGTGAAGGAGTGGAGCGCCTCGCACGACGGCGGGGCGCTCGCCCTCGACGTCGCGCAGGTTGCCGGTGAACCGCCAGGCGTCGATGCCGATGAAGAGCGTGAGCGTGGCGATGAAGAGCAGGTCGGACAGGACCCCGACGAAGCCGGTGAGCACCGTGGTGGCGAGCTCGAAGACCTTGCCGGCGTCGAGACGAACTGACGCACCTCGTCGATCTGGGCCTGCTTGACGCCGAGCGTCCTCGCAGATAGGAGCGTCGCGTCGGCGATCGAGCTGGTTGATCTCCGGAGCGTACGTCGGCGCCAGGGCCGCGAGCCGGCCCACCGAGACGGCGAGCGCGACGAGCAGTGCGACGAGGATGAGGTAGACGGTCAGCACGGTGATCACCGCCGCCACCCAACCGGGCAGGCCGCGCCTGACCAGCCCGGTCCGGATCGGGTGGACCGTGATCATCAAGACGATGGCCAAGAACGCGGGTCCCGCGATGCTCGGGGAGGCCTTGATGCCGGCGACGGTCACCGTCGCAGCGGCCAGGCCCAGCAGGATCATCAGTCCCCGGGGGAGTGCGTCCCGTGGAGCAACGGCGTCGGCGCCCATGTCACCTCCTCCGTCTGCACGGTTCGTACAGCCTGGGGTGAGTAACGGGACTTGAACCCGCGACATCCGCGACCACAACGCGGCGCTCTACCAGCTGAGCTATACCCACCACGGGCACCGGTCGAGAACCGATGACCGCAGAGAAGTGTAGGGCTAGGACCGCCGCGGCGGATCCGGAATCGGTTCCGGTCCCCGTCACGCTCCCGGCGACCCGCTCGGCGATCCCTCGGCCGTCTCGGCGTCGGGGCCGGGCGAGGGCGACGAAGACCGCCTCCCGGTAGTACCGCAGCTCCTCGATGCTCTCCTGGATGTCGGCGAGCGCACGGTGGTTGCCGCGCTTGACCGGCGCGCCGTAGTAGGCCTTGGTGAACCAGCGTCGCGACAGCTCCTTGATCGAGGAGACGTCGACGATCCGGTAGTGCAGGTAGGCGTCGAGATCCGGCATGTCGCGAGCGACGAACGCCCGGTCCGTCGCGACCGAGTTGCCGGCCAGCGGCGGCCGGCTGTTCTCCGGGCAGCTGCCTGTGACGTAGGCGAGCACCTGCTCCTCGGCCTCCGCGAGCGTGATCCCACCGTCGAGCTCGGTCGAGCAGGCCGGACTTCTCGTGCATGGTCCGGACGAAGTCGTCCATCTGGTCGAGTGCCTCGGCCGGCGGCTTCACGATCAGGTCGATGCCGTCACCGATCACGTTCAGCTCGAAGTCGGTGACCAGGGCGGCGACCTCGATGAGGCGTCGGCGCCCGCAGGTCGAGCCCGGTCATCTCGCAGTCGATCCAGACGAGTCGGTCGTTCACGAGGGGCAACCCTACGCGCCGTCCGCACTGCCTCGTCGGTGCTCGCAGCCTGGGCACAATCGCCGGGTGAGACGACCTGCAGACCTGTCCTCTTCATCGCCGCCCTCCCCAAGGCCGAGCTGCACGTGCACCACGTCGGGTCCGCGTCGCCACGGATCGTCAGCGAGCTGGCCGCGCGGCATCCGGGGCGCGTGCCGAGTGACGTCGACGAGCTGCGCCGGCTTCTACGCCTTCCGAGACTTCGCGCACTTCATCGAGGTCTACCTCGCCGTCGTCGACCTGATCCGCACCGCCGAAGACGTCCGCTACCTCACCTACGAGGTGGCCCGGGAGATGGCCGGCCAGCAGATCAGGTATGCCGAACTCACCTGCACGCCGTACACCTCCGTGCAGGCTGGGGTGCCGATCGAGGCGTACGTCGAGGCGATCGAGGACGCGCGGGTCGCGGCGGAGCGCGACTTCGGCTTGGTGCTGCGCTGGGTCTTCGACATCCCCGGGGAGTCCGGGCTCCCGGCCGCGGACGCGACGCTGGACCTACGCACTCGACCACGGACCCGAGGCGCTCGTCGCCTTCGGTCTCGGCGGACCCGAGGTCGGCGTGCCGCGCGCGCAGTTCCGTCGCCACTTCGACGCCGCGCGAGCGGCGGGACTGCACTCGTTGCCGCACGCGGGTGAGACCACCGGGCCCGAGACGATGTGGGACGCCCTACGGCTGCTGGGCGCCGAGCGGATCGGGCACGGCACGTCGTCGGTCCAGGACCCGGCGCTGCTCGAGCATCTCGCCGAGCACGGCATCGCCTTGGAGGTGTGCCCGTCCTCGAACGTCGCGACCCGCGCCGTCGAGACGCTCGAGGACCACCCCCTGCGCACCTTCGTCGAGGCCGGGGTGACGGTCACCATCAACTCCGACGACCCGCCGATGTTCGCGACCACGCTCAACCGTGAGTACGAGATCGCGGCGGGTCTGCTCGGACTCGGCGAGGCAGGCGTCGCCGACCTGTCCCGGGCCGGCGTGCGGGCGTCGTACGCCCCGGACCACGTCGCGGCGGGTGCTGGACGAGATCGACGAGCCGCGGCAATCCCGGCGACCCCTTGCGCACCGGGGTGCCTCCACGGGCGTAGAACTACGCTCGTCGGAAGGACCTCGGTCCAGAAGACACCGAGGCCCGGCCAACTCATACTTGGCCGGGCTTCACCTATTCCTATCCCGAGCGGGGCTCAGGAGCGGCAGCCGCGCCGCATGTCGTGCCGCCGAGTAGGGCACGAGGCCGGCTCCGGAGGCAGACGGCCGCCGCCTGGGCTGCGCGCGCTGCGGCGGCATGGTCCGGACAGTCGTCCTCGTCCACGGGGCGGCGAGCACCGTGCGTGATCCGTCACCGACCAGGTCGGTGAGGCTGCGGTCGACCTGCTCCTCGAACGTCGCCACCTGCCTGTCGGGCACGCCGAGGAAGACCAGCGGGGACTCGTGTCCGGCCAGTCGGGCCAACCGGTTCTCCATCGTCGGCGAGACGTCGAGTCGCCAGTGCGTGGCGGGTGGTGGCGGGGTCGTCCACCTCGCTCTCGCCGGCGGTGAGCAGCACGGCGTAGACCCGCAGCCCCGCGGCGTGCGGCGGAGGCGATGAGCTCCTGTGCTCCGAGACAGTGTGGGATCCGGATGGACGATCACCACGACCAGTCGGGTGGGGCCCGGGTCGTCACCTCGGTCGTCACGAAGGAAGGGTAGAGAGCAGGTGGTGGCGACGACACCCCTGCTCGGGGTGAGAGGGTGCGGGGTGGAGTCCGCTGCCCGTCCGGTCCGCGTGGCCGTCGTCAACGACTACGCGGTCGTCGTCGCCGGCGTCGCGGCGGTCCTGGCGCCCTACTCCGACCGGGTCGCCGTCGTCGAGCTCGACAGCAGGATGCCGACCGTCAGCGACGTCGACGTCGTCCTCTACGACACCTTCGGACAGGTGCAGGGCGACAGCGTGGACCTCGAGGAACTGCTCCAGGGCGGGACCGCCAAGGTCGTCCTGTTCAGCTGGAACCTGCACCCCGAGCTGGTCCGCGCGGCGCGGGAGCGCGGTGCATCCGGCTACCTGTCCAAGGGGCTCAGCGGAGAACAGATGGCCAGCCTCGTGGAGCGGGTGGCGGCCGGTCAGACGGTGTGGCCCGACCAGCAGGACGTCAGCGACAGCGAGGCCGGGACGTGGCCGGGTCGCGACCACGGGCTGACCGCCCGGGAGGCCGAGGTCGTCGCGCTCATCACCCAGGGACTGTCGAACCAGGAGATCGCCGAGCGGACCTACCTCAGCATCAACTCCGTGAAGACCTACATCCGCACGGCCTACCGGAAGATGGGCGTGAGCCGCCGGTCGCAGGCGGTCGTGTGGGGCTACGAGCACGGCTTCCGTCCCGACCGGCTCCGCATCATCGACGAGCACGCCCAGAGCGACGCCTGACCTACGGGCAGCTGCTCTGGGTCGGGACGGCCTCGGGGTTCGGGCTCTGGTGGGCATGGCGGTAGGCGTCGGCGAAGTGCGCGGCGTACTGCCGGAAGGCGAACTTCCCGTCGAGGCGCATCATCACCTCGTCGTTGTAGTAGAGGCCGCCGCAGGTGGCGTTGCTGGTGCCGGTGAGGACGGTCCAGGACTCCTTGCCCCCGATCCGGGCGTGGATGGCATAGACCTTGTCGTGGTTGCTCACGGTGCGGACCCGGTCGTTGGGGATGTCCCAGCTGCGCCCGTCGGCCAGTTGCACCGGCGTCTGGATCCAGTTCTCGACCAGCTCGCGGTCGACCACGACCCGGACCACGCACCCGGAGCGGTCCAGCAGACCGAGCGCCTGCCGGACGTCGTAGCGCTGGATCACCGCGACCATGACGTCGACCTGCCGCATGCCGGGGCCGCAGCGCACCTGCCGCAGGGTGTTGACGACGAGGTCGCCGCGGCGGGGGTAGGCGAACGCCGTCGGGCGGCCGCGCGTGATCTTGTCCCGGTCGTCCCAGCCACGGGTGCTCTGGGCCTTGAGGCGCTTGAAGTAGGCGAGGTGGAATCGGTAGGTCCGCTGGTCCGAGACCCGGAAGAGCGAGTTGTACTGGCGGTACTGCAGCGTCGAGAGGTTGCTGGACGTCGAGAGCACCGACTGCTCGCCGTCGATGTCGGCCAGGATCAGCTTGAGGTGGTTGACGTCCTGCGAGCCCGGAGCGGGGCCGGACGCCCGCCAGGGCAGGCAGGCGCCGCGGCAGACCACGACGTCGTTGGTCCGGGCGTCGTACGCCTCGAGCCTGCTGAGCAGCCGCCGCCCCACCTTGTTGGTGGTGACGTCGTCGTCGGCGACGAACTGCACCTGTGCGCCGCGCCGCTGGGCTGCGAGCAGGTCCTCGGCGGCGACCTTGATCTCCCACCGGAACATCGCGATCCGGATCGCATCGCCGCCCCCGGCACTGCGGAAGAGCGCGCGCATCCGGTTGATGACGGCGCCGTCGCTGCCCTTGCTCGTCGGCGGGGAGCTGAAGCAGATCTCCAGCTCACCCTTCTCCTCGCAGCCACTGACACCGCTGGGTCGATGCGCGGAGGAAGCCACCGCGTCTCCGAGCTTGGCGGCCGCAGGGGGCGCGATCGCCACCATCGCGATGAGCGACAGCGATGCGGCCGCGACGACCGCCCATGCGCGGGTGCGCCGGTGTCGAGGGCTCATGGTCGCAGCCTGACAGGGCCAGCGCCCGGTGGAAACCTCCAGGCGTGGACGTGGCGACGCGACAGGTCTAGGTTTCGACCATGTCCTCGACCCGCGCCGTGGCGCCGCCGCGCTTGCTCGCCCTCCTGGTGCTTGCGCTCGCCCTGCTGAGCGCCTCGGTCCTGGCGGCGGCCCCGGCCCAAGCGCGGGTGTGGTCGACGACTGACGACACCCAGGGCGGGTGGGGGGACCTGGTCAGGGTGCAGGTCTCGGCCGGGGAGAAGGTCGTCCGGGTGCGCGCCAGGTTCTCCGGTCACCTGCCCTACGAGACCTCGTGGCTCTTCGACACCGACAGCGACGACCCCGGTGCGGAGTTCGGGGCGACCCGCAACAGCGACAGCGGCCCAGGGACGATCTACGTGTATCGGGTCGAACGGTGGGAGACCGGCATCATCAACCCCCGGTGCGCGGCACGCACAGCCCGGGTCAGGGACGGCGGCCGGCTCCTGAAGGCGTCCTTCGCCCTGGGCTGCCTCGCGACGGACGAGGTCAAGCCCGACCGCCTACGGGTCAACGTGATCTCCGCCGACGACGGGGCCTACTACGACCACGCACCCGCCAAGTTCCGGTTCGGTCGGTGGTTCCTCGTCGGCTGATCCTCAGCTGGTCTCATCCGACCCGGTGAGCAGGTCGTCGAGGTGGGCGAGCAGGTCCTCCACCCCGTCGTAGACCGCTACCGCGCCCGCCTCCTCCAGCTCGGCGCGGCTGAAGCCACCCGTCAGTACGCCGTACGCCGGAAGCCCGGCGTTCTTCGCCGCCTCGACGTCCCACACGGAATCCCCGATGAGGCACGCCTCCTTGCCGCGCAGGCGTCGCAACGCCTCGTCGACGAGCTCGGGGTGCGGCTTGGACTCCTCCGCGTCCCCCGACGTGGTGGCGGTGTCGGCGAGCTCTCCCGCGTCGAGCAGCTTGAAGGCGTGCTCGGCGTGCTTGGGGATCGCCGAGCTCGCCAGCGCGACCTCGAGCCCCCGCTCCTGCAGGGTCACGAGCAGCTCGCGGGCGCCGGGCAGCAGCCGGGTCTCGTGCTGCATCTCGTCGTAGGCCGCCTCCCAGGCCTCGCGCACCTCGTCGCCGTGCTCCTCCTCGACGTCGTCTCCGGCCACCGCCGCGACCAACCGGTCCCCACCCATCCCGATGGCGCGATGGATCCGCCACAGCGGCACCGGGTGCCCGACCTTCTCGAGTGCCCGCGCCCAGGCGATGGTGTGGTGGTAGTTGGAGTCGAGCAGCGTCCCGTCGACGTCCAGCACGATGGTGTCCATCGCACGGCGGTACCCGTGACGGCGGGCCGGATTCGCCGGACTGGCTACGAGCTGGGCGCCCCCGCCAGGATTCGAACCTGGGACCCGCGGATTAGAAGGCCGCTGCTCTGTCCAGCTGAGCTACGAGGGCTAGAACGTCCATTGTGGACCGTCCACGGACTCAGGACGTGAGCCGCGCCATCCACTCCTCGACGTCGGTCGACGTGCGCGGGAGCGAGGCCGAGAGGTTGCGGGCGCCCTCGGCGGTGACCAGCACGTCGTCCTCGATCCGGATGCCGATGCCGCGCAGCTCCTCGGGGACGAGGAGGTCGTCCTCCTGGAAGTACAGCCCCGGCTCGACGGTGAGGACCATGCCCTCGGCCAGGTCGCCCTTGGCGTAGGCCTCGGGTGCGGCCTGGCCGCAGTCGTGGACGTCCATGCCCAGCATGTGGCTGGTGCCATGCAGGGTCCATCGCCGGTAGAGCATCGAGTCGGGCTCGAGCGCCTCCTGCGCCGAGACCGGCAGCAGGCCGAGATCGTCGAGGCCGTGGGCCAGGACGGTCATCGAGGCGCGGTGGATGCTCGCGAACGGTACGCCGGGGCGGACCGCGGCGATCCCGGCCTCCTGGGCATCGAGGACGAGGTCGTAGAGGCGGCGTTGCAGGTCGGTGAAGGTGCCGTCGACGGGCAACGTGCGGGTGACGTCGGCGGTGTAGAGGTGGTTGTTCTCGACGCCCATGTCGAGCAGCACCAGCTGGCCGCGGGTGATCGGCCCGGTGTTCTCGATCCAGTGGAGGGTGGTTGCGTGTGGGCCGCCGGCGACGATCGAGTCGTAGCCGATGTCGTTGCCCATGGTCCGGGCCCGCCGGAAGAAGGTGCCCTCCAGCCACCGCTCGCCGTGCTCGATGCAGCGGTCCCACTCGCGGACGCAGTCCTCGAAGCCGAGGGCGGTGATGTCGCAGGCCTCCTGCAGCTGCTGGACCTCCCAGTCGTCCTTGACCAGGCGCATCTCCGACAGCACCCGCGCGAGGTCCTCGTCGAGCCCGGCGTCGCCGGCCACCATCCGGTCGACCGGGGTCGAGACCCCCCGGTGCACCCGCGTCTTGCCCGAGCCCGACAGCGCGTCCTGCAGGCGATCGAGGTGGCGGACTTCGATGTCGAGTGCTCCGGAGATCTCCTGCAGCGACGGGCGCCGCCCGACCCAGAGCTCGCCGTAGACGCGGTCGCGGAAGAACTCGTCGGTCTCCCTCGATGCGCTGGGGCGGGCGAAGAGGACAGCGTCGCCGCCGTCGATCAGCAGGACTGCGTCGCTGGTCTGGTTGCCGGAGAAGTAGGTGTGTGCGGTGTCGGGTCGGAAGCGGTAGTCGGTGTCGTTGGAGCGCTGCTTGAATCCGCCGGCCGGCAGGACGAGTCGCTCCCCGGGATACATCGCGGCCAGCTGCTCGCGTCGCGCGGCGGCGTACGCGGCCACCGGGCTCCGCGGCACGTCGAGGTCGCGTCCGGACCAACCACCGGCCATGAACTCGCGGATGGCCGGCGGCCATGCGGGGTCGTGCGACTCCACGGCGGGTGTCGCGCTCTCGGAGGTGGTCAGGTCGTCGCTCACGATTTTCACCCTACGCCGCGCTGCAGCGCGGTCCGAGTGGGCACGACGCCTGAGGTTAGGCTTCGCCGCATGCCCGGGCCCCGTCGCGACAGCATCGCCTTCACGGTGGTGGTGAGCGTGCTCGTCGGCCTGTGCGGACTGCTGATGCTGCTGTGATCGCCGTGTCGGGGGCGCCGACGGCCACGCTGCTCGCGATCGTGCTGGCCACGGTACCCGTCGGCCCGCTCGTCGCTTGCTACCTGTGGCTGGACCGCTACGAGCCGGAGCCCAAGAGACTGCTCGCCATGGGCCTGTTGTGGGGCGCCTTCGTGGCGACGGCCGCCGCGATCCTCATCGGAGGCGTCGGCGGATACGTCGCAGGTTTCACCGAGAACGTCTCGCTCGCGATCGTCGCACCGGTCTCCGAGGAGTTCACCAAGGGCCTTTTCCTGTTCCTCCTGCTGTGGTGGCGCCGCGCGGAGCTCGACGGGATCCTCGACGGGATCGTCTACGCCGGCATGGTCGGCATCGGCTTCGCCTTCACCGAGAACATCCTCTACCTCGCGGCGGCCTACAACGGCACGTCCGGCATGGGACCGGGCGGTGCGACCGAGCTCGGGACCACCTTCGTGCTGCGGTGTCTCATCAGCCCGTTCGCGCACCCGCTCTTCACCGCCTTCACCGGGATCGGGATCGGGATCGCCGTCGGGTCCCGCTCCGGTGTGGTCCGCTTCTTCGCTCCTCTGGCCGGGTACGCCGGGGCCGTCATCGCCCACGGCCTCTGGAACGGCTCGACCATCTTCGGCCTCGGCAGCTTCGCACTCGTCTACGTCGTGCTGATGGCACCCGCCCTGGCCGGCCTGATCTGGCTGGGCGTCTGGGCCCGACGCTCGGAGCGGCGCATGCTGGGTGCCGCCCTCACCGACGCCTCCCAGCGGGGGTTGATCCCCGCGACCGACATCGGGTGGGTGGTCGACCTGCCCGCCCGGCGGGCGGCGCGGGCGCACGCCCGGCAGCACGGGGGACAGCAGGCGGAGCAGGCCATGCGGGACTACCAGCAGGCCGCCATCGAGCTCGGCTTCCTCCATCACCGCTACTTGCGTGGCACCGCACCTCCTGACTTCGCCGAGCGTGGACGCGACTACGTCGAGCGCATCGGTCGGGTGCGTCCGTTCATCGCCTTCCCCGGACAGGTGGTGCCGGTGCGATGACCCCGGAAGTGACCGAGCCGTCGGCTGTGGACGACAAGATGCTGACCGCGCTGATCCAGATGCGCGGTGCCCTGCAGGCGGCAGCTCTGCCCCTCGACCTCGCCGAGGTCGAGGAGCAGCGCGCCGCCCAGCGTGAGCTCGTCGACCAGCTCGAGGACTACCTCATCCCCCGACTGATGACGATCGACGCCCCCATGCTGGCCGTCGTCGGCGGGTCGACCGGAGCGGGCAAGTCGACGCTGGTCAACTCCCTGGTGGGACGACGGGTCACGACCCCCGGCGTCCTGCGCCCCACCACCCGCTCCCCGGTCCTGGTCCACCACCCGAGCGACGCCCAGTGGTTCGGGCAGGACCGGCTCCTGCCCGACCTGGTGCGGTGTCTCGCACTCCACCGACGACCCCGACGCCCTGCAGCTCGTCCCCGACGAGAGCGTCCCCGCCGGGCTGGCGATCCTGGATGCCCCCGACGTGGACTCGGTCGAGGAACGCAACCGGCTGCTCGCCGCCCAGCTCCTCGCGGCGGCCGACCTGTGGCTGTTCGTGACCTCCGCCGCCCGGTATGCCGACCAGGTCCCCTGGGGCTTCCTCAAGCAGGCCGCCGAGCGGTCCGCCGCCGTGGCGATCGTCCTGGACCGGACGCCGGATGACGCGATCGAGACGGTCTCGACCCACCTGGCCCGGATGCTGGCCAGCCGTGGCCTCAAGGACTCGCCGCTCTTCACCGTCACCGAGGGTGAGGTGGACAGTGACGGGTTGCTGCCCGCCCATCACGTCGCGGAGATCCGGGCATGGCTCGACTCCCTCGCCGCCGATGCGGACGCGCGGACGTCGGTCGTCCGGCAGACCGTCGACGGTGCCATCCGGTCGATCTCCCGGCGGGCCCACGCCGTCGCCGACGGCGCCGACGCCCAGGTCGAGGCGGCGGCCAGGCTGCGCGACGACGCTGACGCGAGCTACGACCGCGCCCTGTCCGACATCGATGCCGCGTGCGCCGACGGATCGATGCTCCGTGGCGAGGTCCTCGCCCGCTGGCAGGAGTTCGTCGGCACCGGTGAGCTCCTGCGGTCCCTCGAGACCAAGGTCGGCTGGATCCGTGATCGCGTCGTCAACGCCGTCGAGGGCAAGCCACAGCAGGCCGAGCGGGTCACCGTCGCCGTCGAGTCCGGACTCGAGACGCTCATCCTGGAGCACGCCGAAGCGGCCGCGGAGCGGGCCGAGGCCGCCTGGCAGCAGGCCGCCGCCGGGCGCTCCCTGCTCGAGTCCGCGGACCAGGACCTCGGTCGCGCCTCCCGCGAGCTGCGCCGCAAGGCCGAGCGCGCCGTCCGCGACTGGCAGCAGGACGTGCTCGACATGGTCCGAACCGAGGGCGCCGACAAGCGCGGCACCGCCCGCTTCCTCTCCTTCGGTGTCAACGGCCTGGCCGTCGCGCTGATGGTCGTGGTCTTCGTGCACACCGCCGGCCTCACCGGCACCGAGGCGGGCATCGCCGGAGGGCAGCGCGGTGCTCGGGCCAGAAGCTCCTCGAAGCGGTCTTCGGTGACCAGGCGGTCCGCAGCATGGCCGAACGCGCCCGTCGCTCCCTGCAGCAGCGGCTGCACGGACTGCTCGACGAGGAGCGACGTCGCTACCTCGACCTGCTCGACCGCCTCGAGCTGCAGCCGACAGCGCCGGAGCAGCTGCGCATCGCCTCACGACGCGTCGACGATCTCCGCTACGCCGCATCTGAAGCCGACCAGGAGAGTGTGTCATGACCTCGCTGCTCGAAGGGGCCAAGCGGCTGGTCTCGCGCGGGACTGACATCGGTGCCCGCATCGACGGGTCTCGAGGCCAGCGGTCACAGGCCGCCCGCGGCCGGCTCGACGACGCGCTGGTCGACGACGTCGCCGCCGTCGTCGAACGCGCCAGCGGCCGGCTGCGGCTCTCCGCCGACCCACACCGTCGTCGGGATCGCCGGCGCGACCGGGTCCGGCAAGTCCTCGACCTTCAACGCACTGACCGGCCTGGAGCTGTCCGCCGTCGGCGTACGACGTCCGACGACGTCGTGGGCGACGGCCTGCGTGTGGGGCACCGACGGTGCCGCCGAGCTGCTGGAGTGGCTCGGCATCCCGCCGCGTCACCAGACGACTCGTGACTCCATGCTCGACACCCGTCGCGAGGACTCCTCGCTCGACGGAGTCGTGCTGCTCGACCTGCCCGACCACGACTCCACCGAGGTGGCCCACCACCTCGAGGTCGACCGCCTCGTCCAGCTCGTCGACATGCTGGTGTGGGTCCTCGACCCGCAGAAGTACGCCGACGCCGCCATCCACGATCGCTACCTCGCGCCGCTGGCCACCCACGCCGAGGTGATGGTCGTGGTCCTCAACCACATCGACTCCGTGCCCGAGGACCGTCGTGAGTCGATGCTCGCCGACGTACGTCGACTGCTCGACGCCGACGGGCTCGACCAGGTGCCGGTGTTCGCGATCAGCGCCCGTCACGGTGACGGCATCGCCGAGCTGCGTCGCGAGATCGCCGACCGGGTCGCCTCGAAGAAGCACGACTCGCGGCCGGATGGAGGCCGACCTCAGGGCCGCGGCCCAGCGGCTCGACGACGCGTCGGGGCCGCGCGGTCGCGGAGCCTGACCGAGCGACGTGATCGCCGACCTCGAGCACGCCCTGGCCGACAGCGCCGGCGTGCTCGATCGTCGTCGACGCGGTCGAGCGTTCGACCCGACTGCGCGCCGGACGGGCGACCGGCTGGCCCGTGGTCTCGTGGCTCTCGCGGCTCAAGCCGGACCCGCTCCGGCGGCTCCACCTCGACCTCGGTGAGTCCGGACGGAGCCCTCACGAGGTCACCGCGCACGTCGATGCCGCAGACCACTCCGGTGCAGCGGGCGCGCGTCGACACCGAGGTCCGTCAGCTCGCCGACGACGCGGCCGCGGGCCTCTCCCGACCGTGGGTCGACGCCGTCCGTCGAGCCTCGACCTCCCGGCTCACCGACCTCAACGACCGACTCGACGCGGCCATGTCCGGTCCACGGACCTCGGGGTCGGGCGGCTGCCCTGGTGGGCGGGCGTCGTCCGCTTCCTGCAGTGGCTGTTGATGCCTCGACGGTCCTGGGCCTGGGCTGGCTGCTCGCGCTGGCCGCGATGTCGTTCCTCGGCTTCGACGCAGCCGACGATGCCCGACGTGGGCGGGTTGCCGGTGCCGACCCTGCTGCTGCTCGGTGGGGTCGTCCTGGGCATCGGACTCGCTCTGCGTCGCCGCGTGCTGGTCGCGGCGACCGCGCGCTCGCGGGCTGCGGCGGCGGACAAGGTGCTGCGTGCCGCGGTGCACGAGGTTGCCCAGGAGCTCGTGGTCGCGCCGATCGAGGCCGAGCTGGCGGCGTACACCTCGGTCACGGAGGGCCTCGCCAAGGCCCTCGTAGCCTAGCCACCACCTCTCCACAGGTGTCGCTTCGGACGCTCTCGTCCACAGGCGCCTCGCGTCGACCGGCCCGGTGTCGGTGGCCGTGTCGGAGGCTCGTCCTCGCGATCGAAGGACGGTCGCGTCCATCGAGAGACACCGAGAAGGAGCACGAGATGTTCAACGAGACGACGGTCATCTTGCAGGGCAACCTGGGCGGTGACGTCCAGGTGCGCTCGGCCGGCGAGGCCAAGGTCGCCAACTTCCGGATCGCCTGCACCCCGCGCAGGCTCAACCGACGCACGGGCGAGTGGTCCGACGGCGAGACCCAGTGGTACTCCGTCAATGCCTGGCGAGCCCTCGGCGACAACTGCGCCCGCTCGCTGCGGCGCGGCGACCCGGTCGTGGTCCACGGGCGCCTGTCCCACCGTCCCTACGTCAACGGCCAGGGGGTCGAAGTGATCGCCTTCGAGGTGGACGCCTCGTTCGTCGCCCACGATCTCAACCGAGGCACCAGCAGCTTCGCGCGCACGCCGCGGCCGGTCGCCGCGCCAGCGGCCGAGCCGCAGCGGGAGGAAGCAGCCGCCTGAGCTACGGCGCGTACGACGTCCAGACCGGGTCCTGTGCCAGCGTCGAGCAGCTGCTCGGTGCCAACGGCGGCACGCTCGCCGACGGCTTCTCGTAGCCGGGCTTCTCGCCGCTCGAATCCGCGACGTAGAAGTAGAGGTCGCCTCGTCGGGGCCGAGCAGCATGACGTCGTGATAGGTCGTGCCCCGCTCGACGTCGATGCCCACGCGACCCACCTGCTCGCCGTCCGCATCGGTGATCGGTGTGCACGTCTGCAGGTATGGCCGGCACCGGACCCGGTTGTCAGGCGAGGTGGTGGCGGCGGCGCGCTCGGGCGGGTACAGGATGATCTGGAAGGCGCCAGGTCCCGTCGGGGCATCGAGGATGCCGTTGAGTCCGCCCAGCATCAGGCCGGGCTGGCCGTCGTAGTGGAGGTTGGCCTCAGCGACCGTGATGTCGCTGGGCAGCAGGTCCTCGAGCTGGTCCAGCATCTGCCGGCTGGAGATGTCCCACCAACCCGCCGGGCGCTCGTCGTCCTCGAGCGGCGGCTCCGGCTCGGCCGTCGGCGTCGCAGTGGGGTCGCTGGCGAACTGCGCGGTCGACCCGGGTCCGCTGTCGAGCATCGGAAACGCGACGGCGAGCGCAGCAACCGCCACGAGCCCGGCGGCGCTGCCTCTCACCACGCGGTGTCGGGTGCGGAGCCGTCGTCCACGGGCCAGTGAGTCGGCGGTCAGTCGGCCAGGGGCGCTCACATCGGACAGGCAGTGGTCGAGGTGGTCGCGCAGGTCGGTGTCGGCAGGTGCGGTCATCGGCTGGTTCCGTTCGGGAGAGGGGTGGCGAGCAGCGCGCGGAGGGAGCGGAGCGCCCGCAGGCTGCGGTTCTTGACCGCGGCCTCGCTGAGCTTGAGATCGCTGGCGGTCTGGGCGACGCTGCGGTCGTCCCAGTAGCGGAGCACCACGACGGCCCGGTCCACCGGCGCCAGGTCGGCCAGGGCGGCCATCAGCGCGATCCGGTCCGTGGGGTCCGGGCAGTCGGTCGGCCGGTCCGGCGGTCTCGGCGATCGGCAGCTCGTGGCTGCTGCGCCGACGTCGGTCGGAGAGGAAGGTCTTGAGCAGCATGCCGTGCACGTAGGCGACCGGGTCGTCGGCCCGTCGCACACGGTTCCACGCGGCGTACGCCTTGGCCAGCACGGCCTGCAGCAGGTCCTCGGCGGCCTCGAGGGGAGGTGGTCAGCAGGTACGCGCTTCGGAAGAGCTGCGTCGAGCGAGCAGTCGACGAACTCGACGAACTCCGAGTCGTCCCGATCAGTTCTGGGTGACACCGTGTTCCCTTGCTGTCGTTGGGTTCGTCACCCTAAAGACGTCAGCAACCCCCGATCAGGTCTCACGCTCGCTGGCTGCGTAGGCTCCGACCCCATGGCCGAATATGTGTTCACCCTGCGCAACGTGCGCAAGGCCCATGGCGACAAGGTCGTCCTCAACGACGTCACTCTCTCGTTCCTGCACGGCGCGAAGATCGGCGTCGTCGGACCCAACGGCACCGGCAAGTCCTCGCTGCTGCGGATCATGGCCGGGCTCGACCACGCCAACAACGGCGACGCGATCCTCGACCCGGGCGCGACCGTCGGCATGCTCCAGCAGGAGCCGCCACTGACCGAGGGCCGCACCGTCCTCGAGAACGTCGAGGAAGCGGTCGGCGGCGTCAAGGGCAAGTTGGACCGCTACAACGCCATCTCCGAGGAGCTCGCCGACCCAGAGGCCGACTACGACACGCTCCTGGCCGAGATGGGAGACCTGCAGACCGACCTCGACCACGCGAGCGCCTGGGACCTCGACAGTCGTCTCGACCAGGCCATGGACGCGCTGCGCTGCCCCGCCGCCCGATGAGATCGTCGACCACCTCTCCGGCGGCGAGCGGCGTCGGGTGGCCCTGTGCAAGCTGCTGCTCCAGCAGCCCTCGCTGCTGCTGCTCGACGAACCCACCAACCACCTCGACGCCGAGTCGGTGCAGTGGCTCGAGAGTCACCTCAAGGACTATCCCGGCGCCGTGCTCGCGATCACCCACGACCGCTACTTCCTCGACAACGTCGCCGAGTGGATCCTCGAGCTCGACCGGGGCAAGACCCACCCCTACGAGGGCAACTACTCGACCTACCTCGAGACCAAGAAGGACCGCCTCAAGATCGAGGGCCAGAAGGACGCCAAACGCGCGAAGATGCTGGAGAAGGAGCTCGAGTGGGTCCGCTCGAACGCCAAGGCCCGGCAGACCAAGAGCCGGTCACGGCTCGCGCGCTATGAGGAGATGGCGGCCGAGGCCGACCGGATGCGCAAGATCGACACCTCTGAGATCAACATCCCCGCCGGGCCACGGCTCGGTGACGTGGTGCTGGAGGCGCGCAAGCTCAGCAAGGGCTTCGACGGCCGCACCCTCATGAACGACCTGTCCTTCACGCTCCCGCGCGCGGGCATCGTCGGCGTCATCGGCCCCAACGGCGTCGGCAAGACGACGCTCTTCAAGATGATCACCGGCACCGAGCAGCCCGACGACGGCGAGCTGGTCGTGGGTCAGACCGTGAAGCTGTCCTACGTCGACCAGAGCCGTGGTGGGATCGACCCCAACAAGAACGTCTGGGAGGTCGTCTCCGACGGCCTGGACTTCATCAAGGTCGCGAACTTCGAGATGAACTCACGCGCCTACGTCGCCTCCTTCGGCTTCAAGGGCCCGGACCAGCAGAAGAAGGCGGGCGTGCTCTCCGGTGGTGAGCGCAACCGGCTGAACCTTGCGCTCACGCTCAAGATGGGCGGCAACTTGCTGCTGCTCGACGAGCCGACCAACGACCTCGACGTCGAGACCCTGTCGTCCCTGGAGGACGCCCTGCTCGACTTCCCCGGCTGTGCGGTGGTCACCTCGCACGACCGGTGGTTCCTCGACCGGATCGCCACCCACATCCTGGCCTGGGAGGGCGACGACCAGGACCCCGCGAGGTGGTTCTGGTTCGAGGGCAACTTCGCGTCGTATGAGGACAACAAGGTCGAGCGCCTCGGCATCGAGGCCGCCCGCCCCCACCGGGTCACGCACCGCCGCCTCACCCGCGACTGACCGCTGACCCGTCGCTTGTATGCGACGGGTCAGTGGTCCTGACGGTGACCCGTCGCTCGTATGCGACGGGTCAGTGGTTTTGACAGTGACCCGTCGCATGTACGCGACGAGGTCAGCTGCGCTCGCGGAGCTCCATCTCCGGGTGACCGGCGACGAGGTGGTCCGAGACGGCGTTCATGACCCGTCCCAGGGCGGCGAAGTCGTCCGCCGAGACGAGGTCGACCAGGTGGTCGCGTACGCCTTCGACGTGGGTCGGTGCGACGTTGTGGAGGAGCAGCGAACCGCGGTCGGTGAGGGAGCAGATGACGCCCCGGCCGTCCTCCGCGGAGGTGGAGCGGAGGACGAGCTCCTGCCTCTCCATCCGGGCGACCGTGTGGGTGACCCGGCTCCGGCTGTGGGCCAGGGAGTCGGCCAGCTGCGCCATCCGCATCGAGCCGTCGCGCTCGGAGAGCCGGACGAGGATCTCGTACTCCACGAGCGAGACGTCGTGCCGGCGACGCAGCTCGTCGTCGAGCCGGTCGAAGAGCAGGGTCGTTCCCATGACCAGGGCACGCCACGACCGTTGCTGGTCGCCGTCCAACCACCGGGTCGGTGGTCCCTCCTCGCCCACGCCCACCGCAGCGAGTGTAGGCCGAGGCGCGGGATCAGCCGATTCCGCTCCAGGATCAGCGCCATGCCCTGACCGCCGCCGACGCACATCGTGATCAGTCCGGTCGACTTGTCGTGGAAGTCCAGCGAGTTGAGCATCGTGTTCTGCAGCCGGGCGCCGGTCATGCCGAACGGGTGACCGACCGCGATCGCCCCGCCGTTGACGTTGAGCCGGTCGAGGTCGATCCCGAGCTCCTGGTACGACGGCACCACCTGGGCCGCGAACGCCTCGTTGATCTCGACCAGGTCGATGTCGCCGATGCTCATCCCCGCGTGGGCCAGCGCCCGCTTGGTCGCCTCGACCGGGCCGAGGCCCATGATCTCGGGCGACAGGCCGCTGACGCCGGTCGAGACGATGCGGGCCAGCGGGGTGACGCCGAGCTCGGCCGCCTTGGTGTCGGACATGATCACGACGGCCGCTGCCCCGTCGTTGAGCGCACAGCAGTTGCCGGCCGTGACGACCCCGTCGGGGCGGAACACCGGCTTGAGGTCCTTGATCCCGTCGTAGGTCACACCGGCGCGAGGACCGTCGTCCGTGCTCACCACACCGGACGGGGTCTCGACCGGGGTGATCTCGCGCGCCCAGAAGCCGGCCTCGATCGCCTTCTCGGCGAGGTTCTGCGAGCGCACGCCGAACTCGTCGAGCTCCTTGCGGTCCAGGTTGCGCAGCCGGGCGACGTTCTCCGCCGTCTGACCCATCGCGATGTAGATGTCGGGCAGCTGGCCGTCCTCGCGCGGGTCGTGCCAGTCCTGTCCGCCCTCGGCCATCGTCGCCGTTCGAGCCTTGGCGTCGTCGAACTGCGTGTTGTTGGTGTCGGGCCAGTGGTCCGAGGTGCCCTTCGCGAAGCGTGAGACGGTCTCGACCCCGCTGGAGAGGAAGACGTCGCCCTCGCCGGCCTTGATCGCGTGGAAGGCCATCCGGGTGGTCTGCACCGAGGACGAGCAGTAGCGGGTGATCGTCGCGCCCGGGACCTCGTCCATGCCGTTGAGCACGTTGACGATCCGCGCCATGTTGTTGCCGGACTCGCCACCGGGAAGGCCGCATCCGAGGTAGTGGTCGTCGATCGTGGCGGCGTCGAGCTCGGGGATCTTGTCCAGCGCGGTCCGCACGATGAACGCCGTCAGCTCATCGGGTCGCATCTCGGTGAGCGATCCCTTGTTCGCACGTCCGATCGGGGAGCGTGCGGCAGAGACGATGACGGCTTCGGGCATGGGTGAGGCTCCGATCTCGCAGATGGTTCGAGCTGGTGGGTCGCGACCCCGAGCCTAGTGCCCGCCCCCGGAGGGTCCTCTGCCACGATCGGTGCCGTGCGTCACGTCTACCGGTGCCACACCCGCTGGGCCGACATCGACCAGCTGGCCCACACCAACAACGTCGCGTACGCCGACTACCTCCAGGAGGCGCGGGTCGACCTCCTGCGCGGTCACCGCGGCGACGGCGGCGACCGGGGCGTCGTGGTGGTGCGGCACGAGATCCGCTACCTCGAGCCGCTCCTGCTGCGGCTCTTCCGGCCTGTCACCGTCGAGACCTGGGTCAGCGCGGTCCGCGCCGCCTCCTTCACCTTGGACTACGAGGTCCACGACGACGAGCCCGACGGCACGCGCACGGTCTTCGCCAGCGCGCGGAGCGAGCTCGCCCCCGCCGACCTGGCCACCGGCGGGCCACGTCGGCTCGAGCCTGGTGACCTCGACCTGCTGGGCCGCTTCCGCCACGACGAGGGTCCCTCGCTGCGTCGTACCCGAGTGGGCGAGGTGCCCGCGGAGGCCTGGCGCTACGACGTCCACGTGCGGTTCAGCGACCTGGACGTCTACGGCCACGTCAACAACGTGACCTACGTGGAGTACCTGCAGGAGGCCCGCCTGCGGGCCCACGCCGCTCTGGCGCGCGACCTCGACGTCGGACCGATCCACATGGTCGTCGCGCAGGTCGACCTCGACTACCACCGGCCGATGCTCCTGCGTCCCGAGCCCTACTGCTGTCGCACCTGGGTGAGCCGACTGGGGGAGCGGTCGATGACCTACCGCTCGGTGGTCGAGGACGAGGAAGGACGGCTCTACGCCGCAGGGGAGGCGGCCATGGTGTTCGTCGACCCCGACACCGGGCGTGCCGCCCGACCTCCGGCGGCCTACCGCCAGCGCGTCGAGGAGGCCCTCACTCGAGCGTGTTGACCATGAACTGCGCGGCGTGGGTGACGTAGTCCCAGAAGCGCGCGTCCTGCTCAGGGGTCAGCTCCACCTCGTCGAGCCCGGCGCGGAAGTGCATCAGCCAATGGTCCTTGGCGATCGGGTCGACCTTGAACGGCGCGTGCCGCATGCGCAGCCGCGGGTGCCCCCGTTGGTCGGAGTACGTCGTCGGACCGCCCCAGTACTGCACGAGGAAGTGCACGAACCGCTCCTCGGCCGGACCGAGGTCCTCCTCGGGGTAGAGCGGCCGCAGCACGGGGTCGCCGGCCACGCCCTCGTAGAAGCGGGCGACGATGCGGCGGAAGGTCTCGAAGCCGCCGATCTCGTCGTAGAAGGTCTCGGAGCTCATCGCCGTCCATTGTGCCGACGGGGCCGAAGCGGGCGACCAGCGGCGTGCAAGGATCCGAGAATGGCTACGACGCGCACCGCACAGACCAAGTGGCAGGGCTCTCTCGCTGAGGGCTCGGGCCAGGTGGAGCTCCAGTCGTCGGGGGTCGGCACGTTCGACGTGTCCTGGCCCTCCCGCGCCGAGGAGGCCAACGGCAAGACCAGCCCCGAGGAGCTGATCGCCGCCGCGCACTCCTCCTGCTTCTCGATGGCACTCTCCGCCGCCCTGTCGAAGGCCGGCACCCCGCCGACCTCGCTCGAGACCACCGCCGACGTCGAGCTGACCGTCGGCACCGGCATCACCGGCATCAAGATCACCGTGGTCGGCGTCGTCGAGGGCGTCTCCGAGGAGCAGTTCGTCGAGGCCGCCGAGGGCGCCAAGGCCAACTGCCCGGTGAGCAAGGCGCTGACCGGTACGACGATCACGCTCGAGGCGTCACTCGCCTGAGCCACCCGCGTCCTGGCTGCCCGGGCCGTCGGCCGGCTCCTGGCGGTTCCAGACCACGCGCTGGGGGAACGGCATCTCGATGCCCTCGTGGTCGAAGCGCGCCTTCACGCGCTGACGCATCTCCCGGCGACCGCCCACTGCTCGAGCGGCGCGGTCTTGAGCGTGACCCGCACAAGGATGCCGTCGATGCCGAGCTGCTCGACGCCCCAGACCTCGGGCTCCTCGATGATGCGTCCTTGGAAGTCCTCGTCCATCCCACAGGTCGTGCGCCACCTCCTGGAGCACGCGTCGCACCCGGGCCAGGTCCTCGTGGTAGGCCACGCTGATGTCGAGCACGCTCCTGGCCCAGTTCTGGCTCTTGTTGCCGACCCGGAGGATCTCGCCGTTGGGGACGTACCAGACCGTGCCGTCGACGTCGCGCAGCCGGGTGACCCTCAGGCTGACGGCCTCCACGGTGCCGCTGGCCTCGCCCACGTCGACGACGTCGCCGACGCCGTACTGGTCCTCCAGGATCATGAAGATCCCGGACAGGAAGTCCTTGACCAGTGACTGAGCTCCGAAGCCCAGCGCGATCCCGATGATGCCGGCGCTGGCGATGATCGGCGCGATGTCGACGCCGAGCTCGCTGAGCACCATCGTGCCGAAGACCCCGACGACGATCGCCGGTCACGACGCTCTTCATCAGGCTGCGATCGCCTTGGCCCGCTGCACCCGACGCGTCGTCCGCGTCCGATAGCCAGTCGGAGCGTCGGTGGCCAGGTCGCCGAC
Source organism: uncultured Actinomycetota bacterium (assembly GCA_963767915.1). Classification (GTDB taxonomy): domain Bacteria; phylum Actinomycetota; class Actinomycetes; order Propionibacteriales; family Nocardioidaceae; genus Nocardioides. The sequence goes on along the minus strand of CAVYFR010000003.1, from coordinate 342,090 downwards.
TCGGTCGTCTCGTCCCTTGCGTCGGAGGAGCTTGCCGGCGTCCGGACGCTGCCCTGGGGCAGCACTCCGAGTCTCGGCCTTGACGGCCACCCGGTCGATGGTCCGGTGCAGCACCCACCGCAGGACCACCGCCAGCAGCACCAGTCCGGCGATCGCCAGGGGTTTGCCGATCAGCACGTCAGCGACGTCGGCAGCCGTGGAGCTCCCGGTCCAGTCGAAGGCGGTTTCGCAGATCCGTTCGCCGTCGTCACAGGGATCGGACCTCAGCGCAGCGGGCATGCCCCATGCCTAGCAGAGGTGCACCTCGCGCCTCGAACGTGGACGCCGCCGTGTGACGCACCTGACGTGCGCGCGTGACGAGCCGCCGGCCGCTGCCGATATCCTGGCGCCGTGACGGTGTTGGAGACGGTGCGGGCCGAGGTCCCGGAGGGTTGGAGCGACCCCGAGCAGGTGGACATGCTCTTCGCGCTGCTGGTCCTCGGTGGGATCCCGCTGCTGCTGTTCGCGGGGATCTTCGCGATGGTCTACCTCCCGGCCGTCATCCGCGGCGAGCAGGTCAAGCCCGGTGCGCCCGAGGTGCAGGACCAGTGGCTCGGCGGTCCCCGGCGTCCCGCCGGGGAGCTGACGTCCGCCGCCCCCACCGGCACCACGACAGGACACACGGGCACCACCGACGTCGGAGGCGCCAGTGGCCGCTGGTGACCCCTTCAGCAGCTCCGAGCGCTACGCCCTCGAGGAGGCGGTCCGCAAGGCCGAGCAGGCCTCGCGGGTCGAGTTCTCGGTGTTCGTGGGTCGCAGCGACGGGGATCCTCGGGCTTTCGCGAGCCGCGTTGCACGCCTCGATGGTCGCCCCGGACCGCAGCATCCTGATCCTGGTCGACCTCGCCGCGCAGGCCGTCGAGGTCGTCACCGGCACGTTCGTCCGCCGCACGCTCTCGGACCGGGAGGTCGAGCTCAGCGTCCTCGAGATGACCTCCGCCTTCGCGGTGGGCGATCTGGTGGGCGGGCTCAAGCGCGGGATCGCCATGCTCGCCGAGCACGCTCGACCGGCCGCCATGCTGCACGCCGGGGAATAGCTCCGCCGTGGCGTTCTACCTCCCGCTGCTGCTGGTGCTCGTGGTCGTGGGCGTCGCGATCGTGGGCCTCGCGGCGTACTCCCGGGTCAATGACCGGGTCCGGGCCCTCGAGGCGGAGAACCGCAAGCTGCGCGCGGCGCTCGAGGACGTCAAGGAGCTCGCGTGGTCCCACCGGGAGCTCGACTCGGACCTGAGCACGATCATCATCGATAGCATCCGGTCCGCGCAGCGGGAGAGCCCTCCGGAGCTGCCCGGCTGAGGAGCAAACCATGACCACCACCACGGCCGCCGGTCGCGGCATCAAGCGGGCCCTGCTGACCCTGGGCGCGATCGTGGTCCTGCTGCTCGGACTGCTCATCTTCGTCCGGCCCTCGACCGCCTCGACCGGGCCGGACCAGGTGGCCTTGCACTACAAGGGGGGAGCGTTCACCTCCAAACGCTTCTCCGACTGCATCGCCCCGTCCAACCGCGTCTTCGACGGACCCGGTGACGGTCACTTCGCCTACCCGGCCTCGCAGACCAACTTCGTCTTCGACGTCGACACCGGCGACGGCGGGCCGATCACCTTCGTGACCAAGGACGGCATCGAGATGACCGTCGAGGGCGTCACCAACTTCCTGCTCAACACCTCGTGCGACAGCCTCGAGATCAACGGGACGACCTACCCCGGGGGAGCTCTTCAGCGTTTCCACGAGCTCATCGGCAACCGCTACGCGGCCTACATGACCGAGGACGGGTTCCGCTCCGAGGGCTGGCGCCAGATGCTCTCGATCTACATCGCCCGGCCCCTGGACACCGCGATCGACCGGGCCGGCCAGAACTACACCTACGTCGAGCTCTACACCGACCCGGCGAAGAAGGCGGCCTGGGAGTCCTCGGTGCTGGAGCAGCTGCCCGACCTCGTCAACCGGCAGACCGACGGTGAGACCGAGTTCTTCCTCAACTTCGCGGTCACCCTTCAGAAGCCGGAGCCGCCCCAGTCGATCAAGGACGAGCTGGTCAAGCAGCAGGCGGCCGTGGCCGCCGCCAAGGCCGCGCAGGCCGAGGCGGAGGCTCGGGAGGCCGCGGCGCTGGCGCAGGTGGCCGTCGAGAAGGCCGAGGCCCAGAAGATCGCTGAGCGGGTCGCGGTCCTCGGGCGCGAGGGCTACTTGCAGCAGTATGCGATCGACCAGGGACTCAACCCGTTCCAGCCCTCGACGAACTCGTTGATCACCCCGTGACCGCGTCGCGCGCCTGGGCCGCCAGGGCCCGGGCGACGTCGGCACGGCCCTCGCGGACGTAGCGCTTCGCGGCGGGGTTGGCCGAGCTGGTCTCCAGCCAGGCGTCGACCCGGTCGAGGAGCTCCTGGCTGGCCAGCGGCTTGGGGAAGATGTACTCCAGAGCCGTCGCGGCCCGCTGCGTGCCCTTCTCGTCCCACATCGTCTCGGCCGCCTCCAGGTACTTCTCGACGTACGGCGCCAGGATCTCCTCCTGGCCGTGCCGCATGAAGGCGAGCACCACGCTGCGCTGGGTCTCGTTGGCGACGTCGTCGCGCACCACCGCCATCTCCCAGGCCTCGGCCTTGGCGTCCACGTCGGGCCGGGAGGCACGTGCGGCGGCCGCGTGCTCCTGGCCGGAGATGGTCTGGTCCTCGGTGAGCATCGCTGCGATCCGGTCCTCATCGGCCCGGCCGGCGCGAGCCAGTCCGGTGAGCAGGGTCCACCTCAGGTCGGTGTCCACCGCGAGGCCCTCGAAGGCCAACGTCCCGTCGAGCATCGCCTCGAGGGCGTCCAGCGCCTCCTCGGAGTGGGCCGCGCCGGCGTAGTGCCGGACGAAGGTCAGCTGGTGGTCGCTGCCGGGGGCTGCGTTCTCCATGAGCTTGCGCAGGTCCTGCTCCCACGCCGCGAGGGCGGCCGGCCGGCGCTCCGGCGCGGAGTAGGAGTGAACGGCGGTAGCGGCGTAGACCGGGATCCGGTTGACACCCCAGGAGTCCGTCTCTGCTCCGATGTTGCCGACGACGAGCTCGACGAAGTCGGTGGAGGACATCTCGGCGTCGCGGGTCATGTCCCACGCCGCGCCCCAGCACAGCGCGCGGGCCAGGGAGTCGTCGAGGGCCGAGAGGCGACCCACGACCGTGTCCAGTGAACGCTCGTCGAGGCGGATCTTGGCGTAGGTCAGGTCGCCGTCGTTGAGCAGCAGCAGGTCGGGCTGTCGTTCGCCCCTCAGCTCCGCGATCTCGGTCTCCTCGCCCTCGACGTCGACCTCGACGGACCTCCGCAGGACCAGCCGACCGTCGACGTCGTCGTAGAGCCCGATGCCGATCCGGTGCCGGCGCAGGGTGGGCCAGTCCGGGTGGGCCGACTGCAGCACCGAGAAGCGGGAGTAGGCACCATCGCCGTCGAGCTCGAAGGACGGGGTGAGGGTGTTGACGCCAGCGGTCTGCAGCCACTCCTGGGCCCATCCGGTGAGCTCGCGTCCCGACGCCTTCTCGAGCGCGGAGAGGAGGTCGGAGAACGTGCTGTTGGAGAACTCGAAGTCCTTGAAGTACTGCTGCAGCCCGGCTAGGAACGGCTCGAGTCCCACCCACGCGACGAGCTGCTTGAGCACCGAGGCGCCCTTGGCGTAGGTGATCATGTCGAAGTTGACCTCGACCGCCTGCAGGTCGTGGTTGTCGGCCGCGATCGGGTGGGTCGAGGGCATCTGGTCCTGGCGGTAGCCGGTCTGCTTGCGAGCGTTTGTGAAGCCGGTCCACACGTCGGTGAACTCGGTGTTCTCGACCGCTGCGTGGTAACACGCCCACTCCGCGAAGGACTCGTTGAGCCAGAGGTCGTCCCACCACTGCATCGTCACGAGGTTGCCGAACCACATGTGCGCCATCTCGTGGAGGATCACCTCCACACGGAACTCGTAGAAGGCCCGATCCTGCCGGCTGCGCGGGAGGTACTCGTCGCGCAGGGTCACGCAGCCGGCGTTCTCCATCGCGCCCATGTTGTACTCCGGCACGTAGAGCTGGTCGTACTTGCCGAACGGATAGGGGTAGTCGAAGGCCTCCTCGAAGAACTCGAAGCCCTGCCGGGTGATCTTCACCAGCTCCTCGACGTCGAGGAACTCGACCAGCGACTGGCGGCAGTAGTGGCCGAGCGGGATCGTGCCGTGCTTGCCCTCGTAGGTGTGCTGCACCTCGTGGTACTCACCGGCCACCAGGGCCGTGATGTAGGTCGACATCCGCTCGGTCGGCTCGAAGCGCCAGATCGCGGTGCCATCGCCCGTCGCCTCGGGTTGCGGGGTCGGGGAGTTGGAGACGACCTTCCAGTGCTCGGGTGCGGTGACGTGGAAGGTGAACACCGACTTCAGGTCCGGCTGCTCGAAGGTGGTGTAAACCCGCCGGGCGTCGGGGACCTCGAACTGGGAGTAGAGGTAGACCCGGTCGTCGGCGGGGTCGACGAAGCGGTGCAGTCCCTCGCCCGTGTGGCTGTAGGGCAGCTCGCAGAAGACCCGAAGCTCGTTGTCCTCGGCGAGGTCGGCGAGCTGGATGCGTGAGTCGCGGTAGACCTCGAAGGGGTCGAGGGCGCGTCCGTTGAGCGTGATCGTGTGGACAGTGGCGCCGACCAGGTCGGCGAAGGTCGACGCGCCGGGCTCCGAGCACGAGAACCGGATCACGGTGGTGCTCTCGAAGACCTTGTCGGACACGGTGAGGTCGAGCTCGACGGCATAGGAGTCGACGCGCAGGAGCGAGGCGCGGGTCGCGGCCTCGTCGCGGGTGAGGTTGGTTCCGGGCATACGAACGATCCTGCCACCCGGGCCTCGCGGCCCCGCAGAGCGTGGCTGGGCCCAGGTCCGGGCTCGGGTCCGGGCTCAGGGCTGGGGCTCAAGCCTGGGGCTCCAGGGACCGATGAGAATTCTGTGGTTGATGGTGTGTCGGTGCTTGACAGTGACTAGTGTGCCCGCCGTGACCCTGTCTCGGTCGTCGTCACGCGTGCTGCTCGGGGTGGTGCTGGGCGTGGTGCTGGCCTGCTCGTCGGCGCTCGCGGGTGGGCCCGCCAGGGCTGACCAGGGCGACCCAAACCGCGCCAGCACCTCGGCGAAGGCGTCGTCCTATCTGTGCACCGGCTACGCCGGGTGCCGGGGCAAGGGCTACTCCAACGCGGGCTACCGATCGGCCTCCGACACGATGTGGTGGCGGATGTACACCGGGCACAACTGCACCAACTACGCCGCCTACCGCGTCGTGCGCAGCGGGCTGCCGAACCGTCGACCGTGGGAGGGCGAGGGCAACGCCGACAACTGGGGCCGGGCCCTGCCGCAGATCACCGACGGTGTGCCGATGGTGGGCTCGGTCGCCTGGTGGAAGCGAGGTCGCGGTGGTGCCGGCTCCAGCGGGCACGTGGCCTACGTCGAGCAGGTGGTCTCCTCGCGCGAGATCATCATCTCCGAGGACAGCTGGGGCGGCGACTTCCACTGGCGCCGGGTGACCCGCGGCCAGGGCAGCTGGCCCTCGGGCTTCCTGCACTTCAACGACGCCCGGGTCCCCAACGCGAGCGCCCCGGTCGTCTCGGGGGTCGCGCAGGTCGGGGAGACGCTGAGTGCCTCGTCCGGTCGCTGGAAGGTGGAGACGAGCATCGCCTACCAGTGGCTGGCCGACGGCGAGCCGATCGCCGGCGCCACGGCCGCGTCGTACACCCCGGTCGCGCGCGACGAGGGCCGCACCGTCGCTGTCCGGGTCACCGCGAGCGCCCGCGGCTACCGCGACTCCCAGCGCACCTCCACCCCGACGTCCCGCGTCGTGCCCGGGGTCCTGCGACCGACCGCGCAGCCGCGGATCTCCGGCACCGCGAGGCTGCACGAGACCCTGCACCTCGCCGGGGCGACCTGGGACCCGTCACCGTCGCGCACCCGGGTGCAGTGGTACGCCGGCCAGCAGCCGATCGACGGAGCGACATCGGCGTCCCTGCGGCTGGGCAAGGGCCAGGTGGGCGAGCGCATCACCGCCGTCGTCACGGCCACCCGCGCCGGCTACCGGAGCTCCACGGTGACGAGTGACCCGACCGAGCGCGTGCAGGCCGGACGCATCGAGGTGACCTCGCCCTTCGTCCTCACAGGTGCGGCGCGGCACGGCCGGACCCTGCGGGTGACCCCTGGCACCGTCGAGCCCGGCGATGTCCGGGTGAGCTACACCTGGCTGCGCGACGGTCGGGTGATCGACGGCGCCGTCGAGCGGGCCTACTCGCTCCGGGGCGACGACGTCGGTCATCGCGTGACGGTGCGGGTGGACCTGAGGCGGGACGCCTACGAGCCCAAGCACGTCCTGCTGTCCCCGCACGCGGTCACCACCACCGAACCCCGGCTGACCGTTGACGCCACCGGTCGGCCGGGCCGCGCGGTGGTCCACCTGCGGGTGCGGGCCCCGGGGATCGAACGCCCGGGCGGCTCGGCTGTCGTGACGGTCGGGGGTCGGAAGGTGACGGGACGGGTGGTGGACGGACGCCTGCGTGTGCTCGTCAGCGATCTCTCGAGCGGGCGCACGAAGGTCGTGGTGACCTACGCCGGCACCCGTGCGATCGAGCCGGGACGGGTGACCTCCTCGGTCCGGGTACCACGCGACTGACCCGACGCACGACGATGGGCACATGAGCTCCACCCCGGTGTCCTCGGAGCACGTCGTCCCCCTCGGGGAGGCAACGCGTGCGTGGTTCCGCATCTCCCTGCAGACCTTCGGCGGGCCGGCCGGGCAGATCGCCGTCATGCAGCGCGAGCTGGTCGACGAGCGCCGGTGGATCGGGGAGCGCCGCTTCCTGCATGCGCTCTCCTACTGCATGCTCCTGCCCGGCCCCGAGGCCCAACAGCTCGCGATCTACACCGGGTGGCTGCTGAACGGCTGGTTGGGTGGGCTGGTCGCCGGGGTCCTCTTCGTCCTTCCCGGACTCGTCGCGCTGCTCGGGTTGTCCTGGCTCTACGTCGCCCAGGGCGACACCACCCTGGTCGCCGGGCTCTTCCTGGGGCTCGGGCCGGCGGTGCTGGCGATCGTCGTCCAGGCGTTGGTCCGGATCGCTGGTCGTGCCCTCACCGACCGGGGCCTGGTCGCCATCGCGGTGACGTCGTTCGCCTCCCTCGCCCTCCTCGGAGTGCCGTTCCCGGTGGTCGTGGTGGCCGCCGGACTCCTCGGCTTCCTCCTCGGCCGGTGGCGACCCCGGGCGATGGTGGCCGAGGAGCACGGAGGGGCGGCGGGGGCGGCCACCCCCCTGGTGCCCGACGAGGCGCTCCACCGGGCCGCGCCGTCGTGGCGGCGGAACGTGCTCGTGCTCGTGCCGGGGGTGGTGCTGTGGCTCGCTCCGGTCGCGGCCTTCGCGGTGCTGAGCGGCGGTGACAGCGTCTACGTCGACCAAGGGGTGTTCTTCGCCGGCACCGCCCTGGTGACCTTCGGGGGCGCCTACGCCGTGCTCTCCTACGTCGCGGACCAGGCCGTCAACACCTACGGCTGGCTCGACGGCGGCGAGATGGTCCGCGGGCTCGGACTGGCGGAGACCACGCCGGGGCCCCTGATCATGGTCGTGGTCTTCGTCGCGTTCCTCGGGGGCTACCGCGACCCCGGGACGCTGGACCCGGTCGTGGCGGGCATGCTCGCCGGCCTGTTGACGACCTGGGTGACCTTCGTGCCGTGCTTCCTCTTCATCTTCCTCGGGGCGCCCTACGTCGAGCGCCTGCGCGGCAACCGCACTCTCTCCTCGGCCCTCACTGGGATCACGGCTGCGGTGGTGGGGGTGATCGCGAACCTGGGGCTGTTCTTCGCCGTCAACGTCCTCTTCTCGCAGACGCGCGAGCTGTCGTGGGGGCCGTTCCTCCTCCTGGCGCCGGTGTGGTCGGCGTACGTGTGGGAGGCGGTGGCCATCGGGGCCGTCTCCTTCGTGCTCGTCTTCGTCCTGAAGTGGCCGGTCCTCCGGGTCATCGGAGCATGTGCCCTGTTGGGGCTGCTGACTACCGTGGCGCCGTGAGCACCAACGCCGACTTCTGGTTCGACCCGCTCTGCCCCTTCGCGTGGATCGCCTCGCGCTGGATCCTCGAAGTCGAGCAGGTCCGCGACATCTCCGTCACCTGGCACGTGATGTCGCTGGCCTACCTCAACCAGGACAAGGACATCTCCGAGGACTACCGCAAGATCCTGACCCCGGCCTGGGGTCCGGTCCGGGTGTGCATCGCGGCTCAGAACAAGCACGGACGCGAGGTGCTCCTGCCGCTCTACAACGCGCTCGGCACGCGCATCCACCACGAGGGTCGCGCCCTGCACGAGCAGGACGACCGGGGCCGCGCGCTCGTGGCGGAGGCTCTGGCCGAGGCGGGCCTGGAGCCGGAGCTGCTCGACGCCATGGAGGACTCCACACTCGACGACGCCGTCGCCCTGAGCCACCACGAAGGCATGGACCAGGTCGGCAACGAGGTCGGGACCCCCACCATCTCCTTCGAGGGCTCGGCGTTCTTCGGGCCGGTGCTCTCCAGCATCCCGCGGGCCGAGGAGGCCGGCACGCTCTGGGACGGCTGCGTCGCCGTGGCGAGGTTCCCGCACTTCTACGAGCTCAAGCGCAGCCGGACCGGTGACCTCGACTTCAGCTAGTCACGGCGCCGGAAATCCGGTGGCTCCCGGTCACTAGGCTCGCCGGCATGACCCGCGTCCTGTCCGCCGTCGCCTGGCCGTACGCCAACGGTCCGCGCCACATCGGCCACGTGGCCGGCTTCGGCGTACCCTCCGACGTCTTCAGCAGGTACATGCGGATGGCCGGGCACGACGTGCTGATGGTTAGCGGGTCCGACGAGCACGGCACCCCGATCCTGGTGCTGGCCGACAGGGCGGGCGAGCCCGCGCTCGACTTCGTCAACCGCAACCACGAGACCATCGCACGTGAGCTCGCTGACCTGGGCTGCTCCTACGACCTCTACACCCGCACGACCACGGGCAACCACTACGGCGTCGTCCAGGGCCTGTTCCGGCAGTGCGAGGCCAACGGGTACTTCGTGAGGCAGGGACAGCAGGTCGCGCTCGACCCGACGACCGGACGCACCCTGCCCGACCGCTACATCGAGGGCACCTGTCCGATCTGCGGGTACGCCGAGGCGCGTGGTGACCAGTGCGACAACTGCGGCAACCAGCTCGACCCGACCGACCTGCTCGACCCCCGCTCGAAGATCAACGGCGAGACGCCCGACTTCGTCGAGACCGAGCACTGGTTCCTCGACCTGCCGGCGTTGGCCGGCGCGCTCGGGGAGTGGCTCGACGAACGTGAGTCCTCGGGCACGTGGCGGCCCAACGTCATCAAGTTCAGCCAGAACATCCTCGAGGAGATCCGGCCCCGTGCGATGACGCGCGACATCGACTGGGGGATCCCCGTCCCGGGCTGGGAGGACCAGCCGACCAAGCGGTTCTACGTCTGGTTCGATGCCGTGGTCGGCTACCTGTCCGCCTCGATCGAGTGGGCCCGACGCCTCGGTGAGCCGGACCGCTGGCGCGACTGGTGGAACGATCCCGACGCGCTGTCCTACTACTTCATGGGCAAGGACAACATCGTCTTCCACTCCCAGATCTGGCCCGCCGAGCTGCTCGCCCACAACGGACGGGGAACACGCGGCGGCCAGCCCGGCGACTTCGGCGTGCTCAACCTGCCCACCGAGGTCGTCAGCTCGGAGTTCCTCACGATGGGCGACCAGCAGTTCTCCTCCTCCCGCGGGCACGTGCTGCTCGTGCGCGAGGTGCTGGAGCGCTACGGGCCCGACCCCCTGCGCTACTTCATCTGTGCCGCCGGTCCCGAGACCTCCGACGCTGCGTTCACGTGGGCCGACTTCGTCACACGCAACAACTCCGAGCTGGTCGCGGGCTGGGGCAACCTGGTCAACCGCACCGCCACCATGGTCGCGAAGAGCTTCGGCGAGATCCCGCCGCAGCACGGACTCGAGCCGGTCGACGAGGCCTTGTTGGCGACGGTCCGTGGAGGCTTCGACAGCGTCGGCGACCTGCTCCGCCACCACCGGCTGCGGGCCGGCATCGCCGAGGCGATGCGGATCGTGGGTGAGGTCAACAAGTACCTCACGGTCACCGAGCCCTACAAGATGAAGGACGCAGCCCAGCGCGAACGGCTCGCCACGGTGCTGCACGTCGCAACGCAGTGCGTGCACGACTGCAACACGATGCTCTCCCCGTTCCTGCCGCACGCCGCCAACCGGGTGTGGCAGGTCTTCGGCGGGGCGGGGGAGTACGTGCCGATGCCGCGCGTCGAGGTCGTGGCCGAGCTCGACGCCGGGTCGGGAGCCGGGCACGAGAGCTACCCGGTCATCACCGGCGACTACTCGTCGACGCCGACGTGGGCGTCCCGTCCGATCGAGGTGGGCGCGCGGGTGGACAAGCCGACGCCCGTCTTCACCAAGCTCGACCCCTCCGTGGTCGAGGAGGAGATCGCTCGGCTCGGGTGAGCCCTGGTGAGGGCTGAGCCCTGCTCGGTGTCTCAGTCTCCGCCGGTCCCTGCCTCCAACGCGTCGAGGTCCCGCTCGGCGTAGAGCCGGTGGTGCCATTCCTCGTTGACCACGATGAACAGGCACTGGGCCATCGGGAAGTCCTCCAGCTGCGGCCACCCCGGTGCGGTCTGCGTCACGGTCGACGCCAGCTGCTCGGGCGTCAGGCCGGCGATCACCTCACGGACCATGGCCTGACGCCGGCGGCGTACGAGGAGCACCTCCTCGAGCGAGGGCCGCGCCTCGCGGTCCCAGGGGATCCCCTCCCAACCCGGCGCCTCGTCCCAGGGGAGGTCGAGCGGGTGCCAGGGGGCGGGGTCGCCGAGCACCATCCGGCCGACCCAGGCTGCGCTCGCGAAGCCGAGATGGCGCTGGGTCTGGATGAAGGACCACTCGCCGCGGACGTGCTCGTGCAGCGTCTCGGGCGGGAGGGTGCGCGCCCGCTCATCGGTCTCGGCCCACAGGCGCTCGAGGGTCGCCCAGGCCTCCTGGAACCCCTCGACGGTGCTCGGGTTCATCTTCACCCGGTCGGGCATGCGGCGGTTCAGCTCGGCGTCGACGAGCGGTGCGACGTCGACTCCGTTGATCGTGACGTTCTCGAGGTGCCCGGTGATCTCGACGTCGACCAGCTCGAGGCCGGGGAAGCGCACATGGTGGAAGGAGATGGCGCGCAGGTCGGCGTGCTCGATGTGGGCGCCGTCGTCCAGGGATGCGGTGGATCGGTTCATGGTCGGCACCCTAGGTGCGGGTCGGGACAGTGCCGGTCAGGACAGTCCCCGGCCTGCACGCCCACGCCTCGTTGGGTGAGGAGGGCGCGCCAGCGCCCGTCTCGAAACCAGCACGAGACGACACCGTTGGTGACAGTCCTCTTGACAGTCCTTGACGGCGGAAGTATCGTCGGCCTAGCGCTTTGTTCCGATGCCGAGAGGTTGCTTCGGCCGGTGGGACGGCGTGAGTCGCGAGGGTGACGTGATCGCCCGCATCGGCGGGCCTCCAGGAGCGACGACTACCCAGCCATGGACGTCGTCAGGAGGTGCCGCAGTGAGTCACCCGGTCCTGTGCGCAGCCGAGACGATGGGCGAGGCGCTGAAGTCGGTCGCCGACAGCAACCCGGCCTTCATGAGCACCCGCGACAAGGCCGCCGCATTGACCGAGCTGGCCCGGATCGAGTCGCGGGTGGCTGAGCTGCGACTGCGGATCCTCGCCGACGCCTCCGACGTGGCTGAGACCACCGCCGCCAAGGACGCGGCCAGCTGGCTGGCCCACCACACCCGGACCCGCTTCGAGGACGCCCGCGCCGACCTCGCCCTGGCCCGCGCCCTGGACCGCCGCTACCCGGTCCTCGGGTCGGCCCTGCGTGGCGGGGATGCCAACGTGGGCCAGGCCCGGGTGGTCGCCCGAGCACTCGACAACCTGCCCGCCGAGGTCCCCGACGACATCGTCGAACAGGCCGAAGCCGCACTGGTCGAGCACTGCACCACCTTCGGACCCCAGGAGCTGAGTCGCCTGGGCCGCCGGATCGTCGACGTGGTCGCTCCCGAGATCGCCGAAGCCTCCGAGGCCAAGGCCCTCGCCGACCTCGAAGCAGCCGCGCACCGCACGACCCGGCTCACGCTACGACCACTCGGTGACGGCACCACCCGGATCAGCGGACTCCTGCCCGACCCCGCCGCCACCCGTCTCGCCACCTACCTGCACGCCTTCACCAACCCCCGCAAGGCCACCGGGCCGATGCCGGCGGACCCCTTCGCCCGGCTGCCCTACCCGCGCCGGATGGGCGAAGCGTTCTGCCACCTCCTCGAGACCATCGACCCCAAGCGGCTCCCCATTCACGCCGGTGACGCCACCACCCTCATCGTCACCATCCCGCTGGCCTCCCTCCGAGCCGACCTCGGGGTCGCCGACCTCCTCGGCGCCGAGCAGCCGATCACCGCCCAGCAAGCCCGCCGACTCGCCTGCACCGCCGGCATCCTCCCCGCGGTCCTCGGCGCCGAGAGCGAGGTTCTCGACCTCGGCCGCAGCCGGCGCCTCTTCACCCGCGCTCAACGCAAAGCCCTGCTCACCCGCGACCGCACCTGCCGCGCCGAAGGCTGCGACTCACCCGGCACCTGGGCTGAGGCCCACCACTGGGAACCTTGGTCGGCCGGCGGGACCACAGACCTCACCAATGCCGTCCTGCTCTGCAGCCACCACCACCACCGCGCCCATGACCCCACCCACCACGCAGACCGCCTCCCCAACGGCGACGTGAGATTCCACCGACGCAGATAGACGAGTAAGCGACCAACGGCTGATGTCGCGCGTCGTGGGCACGGGGCCGCTCACCAATCGCCAGGAAAACGTCGTCGCACGCTGTCAGTAGCATGCGCGGCATGCCGGACAACCCCACCGCGATGTACCTCCCCACCTTCTTCGTCAAGCAGAAGTTCGCGATGACGACCAACCGCTACGAGCTGTACGCCGCCAACCCCGACAACAGCTTCGGGGACCTGATGGGGTTCGCGGAGCAGAAGCGGCTGGCGTTCAAGGAGGAGGTCACCTTCTACAGCGACCAGACCAAGAGCCGTCCGGTGTTCAGCTTCAAGGCCCGCAAGGCGCTCGACCTCAACTCCGGCTACGACATCTTCGATGAGCAGCGCCAGCAGCTGGCCTTCTTCCGCAAGGACTTCGGGGCCAGCCTCATGCGCTCGACCTTCCACATCGAGGGCCCGGGCTACACCGGCACCGGCCAGGAGCGCAGCCAGGCCGTGGCCCTGATCCGTCGCTTCACCGACATCCCCTTCCTGCCGATCCACTTCGACTTCGTCAGCGCCGAGGGCCAGCCGCTGCTGGGCGTCGAGCGGCAGGGCTCGGTCCGCGACAAGTACACCGTCCACGTTCCCGACCAGCGCGTCGACTTCCGGGTGGCCGCCGCGGTCGCGGTGGCCATGGACGCCCTCATGCAGCGGTGACCCGGGTCCACGTCGGCTCGGACCACGCCGGCCTCCAGCTCAAGGACCACCTGCTCACCTGGCTGGGCGAGCACAACCACGAGCCGGTCGACCACGGCCCGTTCTTCCACGACCCCCAGGACGACTACCCCACCTTCTGCCTGCGCGCGGCCGAGGCGGTCGCGCGCGAGCCCGACAGCGTCGGGGTCGTCATCGGCGGCTCGGGCAACGGTGAGCAGATGGCCGCCAACAAGGTGGCCGGGATCCGCGCCGCTCTGGTCTGGTCGGAGGAGACTGCGGTGCTCGCCCGCGAGCACAACGACGCCAACGTGATCTCGGTGGGCGGGCGGATGCACCCGGTCGAGGACATGACGCGCTTCGTCGAGGTCTTCCTCGCCACGCCGTTCAGCAACGACGAGCGGCACGTACGCCGGATCGGTCAGCTGTCGGCGTACGAGCGCGGCGGCACGCTGCCGGACCTGCCCACGCCACCCGACGATGCCTGAGGGGCACACCCTCCACCGGCTCGCCCAGCACCTGGCCGACGCCTTCGCCGGTCGGCCGGTCCGGGTGAGCAGTCCGCAGGGGCGCTTCGCCGACGCGCGGCTCGTCGACGGCCAGGTGCTCGAAGGTGCCGAGGCGTGGGGCAAGCACCTGTTCGTGGAGTTCGCCCAGGACCGCTTCGTCCACGTGCATCTCGGGCTGATCGGCACCTTCCTGGTCCACCCGGGCCCACCGACCGAGCCGGTGGGTCAGGTCCGGCTGCGGATCTCCACCACCGAGGGACTCGACGCCCACGCCGACCTGCGCGGTGCCATCACCTGTGACCTCATCACCCAGGAGGAGCGCGACGGCGTCATCGCCCGCTCGGGTCCCGACCCGATCCGCCCCGACTCGGACCCCATGCGCGCCTGGGCGCGGATCAGCAGGAGCAGGCAGCCGATCGGCCAGCTGCTCATGGACCAGTCGGTTCTCGCCGGCGTCGGCAACGTCTATCGCGCCGAGCTGCTCTTCCGGCACCGGGTCGACCCGCAGCGGCCCGGCAACACCCTGCGGGTGAGCCAGTGGACGGCCATGTGGGAGGACCTGGTGGGCCTCATGGCCGAGGGGGTCCGGACCGGACGCATCGACACCGTGCGCCCCGAGCACACCCCGGAGGCGATGGGTCGTGCGCCCCGCCGCGACGACCACGGGGGAGAGGTCTACGTCTACCGCCGCACCGGCCAGCCCTGCCTGGTCTGCGGGTCGAGGGTGCGCACGCAGGTCCTCCAGGGGAGGAATCTCTTCTGGTGTCCCCAATGCCAGCGCAGGTTCCGCTCCCGGGCCCTAACCTAAGACTGCTCTCCCCCACACAGGCTGGATTCCCCATGGCATCCCCACGACGCCGACACTCGTCGTTCGCGCGCTACCTCAGAGGTGAGACGCGCCATGCCACCGCGCTCGTGGTGCTCACGCTCGCGATCATGGTGGGGGTTGTGGTCTTCACGGAGAACGCACCCTTCACCGCCCTCATGGTCCCGCTGCTGCTGGGCAGCATCTTCCTCGGACCGCGCCAGCTCCCGTGGTTCGTGGTGTTCCTGATGTCGTGCGTCGCGGTCTCGCTGGCCGTGCAGCCCGAGATCACGCCGCGCACGGTGGGCGCGGTCGGCGTCCAGTTCGCGATGGGCCTGATCGTGCTGACGACCTCGTTCCGCCGAGCGCGGCTCGGCGTGGCGGGGACCATGGGCGAGGCGATGCTGGTGGACCTGCGCGACCGGATCCTCAACCAGGGCGGCATCCCGCAGCTGCCCGGGGGATGGCACGTCGAGTCCGCCCTGAGATCGGCCGGCGGCACGTTGTTCTCCGGCGACTTCCTCGTGGCTGCTCGCCCGAACGGCACCGACCGGCTCGAGGTGGCGGTGGTCGACGTGTCGGGCAAGGGTCAGCAGGCCGGCACCCGTGCCCTGCTGCTCTCGGGTGCTCTCGGGGGGCTGCTCGGCGCCGTTCCGCCCGACCGGTTCGTCGATGCCGCCAACAAGTACCTGCTGGCCCAGGACTGGGAGGAGGGCTTCGCCACCCTCATCCACCTCTCTCTGGACCTCGGGAGCGGCGCCTACGAGATTCGTACGGCGGGCCATCCGCCCGCTGCACACCGCGCCGCAGGCTCCGGCCGTTGGTCCACCGTCAGCGGCACCGGGCCGGTCCTCGGCCTCACGCCCGACGCGGAGTTCGAGAGCGCGTCAGGGGTGCTGCGCCCCGGCGACGCCGTGTTGCTCTACACCGACGGGATGGTCGAGGAGCCGAGGGTCGACATCGACCTGGGGATCGACCGCATGCTCGGAGAGGCCGAGAGCCTGCTGCGGGGCCATTTCGACGGAGCCGCGGACCGACTCGTCGATGCGCTGGGCAACCCTGACGACGACCGCGCCATGCTCGTGCTCTCGCGCCGCTGAGTTTGGGTGTGCGCCCCGGCAGGTGGCACCATGCGGGGGTTCACGGGGGCCGATCCGAGATGGCTCCCGGGCGCGCGGATGTAGCTCAATGGTAGAGCCCCAGTCTTCCAAACTGGCTACGCGGGTTCGATTCCCGTCATCCGCTCCCAGGGGTCGTAGGACGCTCACACCGGTCGTCCGACGTCACCTTGGCGGGGCGTAGCGTAGTGGCTAGCGCGCCTGCTTTGGGAGCAGGAGACCGCAGGTTCGAGTCCTGTCGCCCCGACAGATGCCACCGAACCACAACCCTCAGGAGAATCGTGTGAAGAGCGCCGTCGAGACCGTGAGCCCGACCCGGGCCAAGCTCACCGTCGAGGTGCCCTTCGAGGAGATCCAGCCCAGCCTCGACGCGGCGTACAAGAAGATCGCCCAGCAGATCAACATCCCCGGCTTCCGCCGCGGCAAGGTGCCGCCGATGGTCATCGACCGGCAGGTGGGGCGGGCCGCGGTCCTCGACGAGGCGGTCAACGAGGTCCTCCCGAAGACCTACGTCGAGGCGCTCGAGGCCAACGAGCTGGTCCCCCTGGGCCAGCCCGAGATCGAGGTGACCAAGCTCGAGGACAACGAGCTGCTGGAGTTCACCGCCGAGGTCGACATCCGACCGCAGTTCGAGGTGCCGGCCTACGACGGGCTCGAGGTCCAGGTCGAGGACATCGAGGTCGCCGACAGCGACGTCGAGGAGCAGCTGCAGGCGATGCGTGAGCGCTTCGCGACATTGCGCGACGTCGAGCGACCGGCCGCCGAGGGCGACTTCGTCGTGCTGGACCTCAAGGCGACCCGCGACGGCGAGGTCGTCGACGGCGCCGAGGTCAGTGCGATGAGCTACCAGGTCGGGCGCGGCGGGATGATCGAGGGGCTCGACGAGGCGCTGGCCGGCATGGGTGCCGGTGAGGAGAAGACCTTCACGACCGAGCTCGTCGGCGGCGACCTGGTGGGCGAGAAGGTCGAGGTGGCGGTGTCGGTGAGCCAGGTCCAGGAGCAGGAGCTGCCGGACTACGACGACGACTTCGCCCAGCTCGCCTCCGAGTTCGACACCGTGGCCGAGCTCTCCGACGACGTACGCGAGCGGCTCGGTCGCGTCAAGAGGCTCGAGCAGGCGGCCACCGCGCGCGACTCGGTCCTCGAGAAGCTTCTCGAGCAGGTCGAGATCCCACTCCCGGAGACCCTGGTCACCGATGAGCTCAACGCCCGGCGCCAAAGCATCGAGCAACAGCTCGCCTACTCGGGCATGACGATGGAGGCCTACCTCGAGGGGGAGGGCCAGACGGTCGAGGAGTTCGAGGCCGACCTCGAGCGTCGCGTCCGGGACGCCGTGGCCGCCCAGTTCGTCCTCGACGAGATCGCCAAGACCGAGGAGCTCGGCGTGGAGCAGGAGGAGCTCAGCCAGCACCTGGTGCGCCGCGCCCAGCAGTCGGGTCAGGACCCGCAGGAGTTCGCGAACCACATGTTCGCCCACAACCACCTGCCGGAGATGGTCCAGGAGATCCGCCGCGGCAAGGCGTTGGCCCTCGTCGTCGAGTCGGCCTCGGTCACCGACGCCTCCGGCAACCCGGTCGAGCTGAAGAACCTCCGCCCCGACGGCACCATCGGCGAGGACGCGCCCACCGAGGACGAGTGAGCCGGACCGCACGGCGGGTTCCGGTGAACATGTGTGCACCGACGTGGTTATGCTCGGGCCATGGTCGCTTCGCGAACCTCCGGGCCCACCGTCCTCGACGCGTTGTCCCTGCTCTCCGAGGTCGCTGACGAGCTCGTCGTCAAGAGCGTCCGCGACACCCACTACGCGGTCCTCGACCGCGTCGAGGTCCTCGCCGGAGGTCGACGTCGGCTCCACCGGGGGATCGCCGGAGCCGTCTACGGCGGCCTCGGGCTGGGGCTGCGAGGGGCCTCCCGGGGGCTGGACCGGGTGGCCGGGACCGGCATGGGCCCGCGGCTGGAGGACGACCCGCGCGGCCGGTTCGTCAGCTCGGCCGTCAACGGCCTGATCGGCGACCGGCTGGTGCGCGAGCGTCCGCAGCTCGCGATCCCCTTGGCCGTACGCCGCGACGGCGTCGACGTGGAGCTGACACCCCGGGCCCTCGAGGCGGCCTTCCCCGCGGCGTCCGGGCGGATCGTGATGTTCCTCCACGGGTTGTGCGAGAACGAGTCCTACTTCCAGCTGCACCGCGACCGCACCGGAACGACCTACATGGAGACCGTGGCCGCCCTGGGCTGGACCCCGGTCATGCTGCGCGCCAACACCGGGCTGGGGCTGAGGGAGAACGGCGCAGCGCTGACGGCGCTCGGACAGCGGCTGGTCGAGGCCTGGCCCACCGAGGTGGAGCGCATCGTCCTGGTCGGACACTCCCTCGGCGGCCTGGTGATCCGGGCCGCCGGAGCCGTCGCGGACACCGTCGAGGAACCGTGGAGCGGCCGGGTGAGCGACGTCGTGACGCTCGGCACCCCGCACCTCGGTGCCCCCATCGCGTGGGGCATCGGCCACGGGAGCCGCGGCCTGTCCCGGTTGCCCGAGACCGCTGCCTTCGGTCGGATCCTGGACTGGCGCTCGGTCGGGGTCCACGACCTCGTCGCCGGGCTGGCCGAGGACGTGGCGCCCCTCCCGCACGCCCGCTACCACCTCGTGGCCGCCACCCTCACGACGTCGCAACGTCACCCGGTCGGCTCGGTGGTGGGCGACCTGCTGGTCCGCCCGCGCTCGGCGTACGGCCGGGACCGGTCGGGCCGCGAGCTGTTCCCGGGCGCCGACGTCCTCCACGTCGGGCGCACCGACCACTTCGGGCTCCTCAACCACCCGGAGGTGCACCGGGCTCTGACAGAGTGGCTGAGGTGACTGGTCCTGACGCTGGTGCCGCTGACCGTGAGCTACGGGCCGAGGCGGTCGTCCATGCCCATCCCGACCGGGTCTGGGAGCTGCTGACCGACTTCCGCCGGATGCCGCAGTGGAGCCCGGAGCTGGTGCGCATGCTGGCGCTCAAGCCCGGCGGACTGCGCACGGGCCAGTGGTACCTCGGGGTCAACCGTCGCAAGGGCGTGGTGTGGCCCACCCGGTCGGTGGTCGCCGTCGTCGACCCCGGGCGGAGCGTCGCGTGGGACACCCGGTCCAGCGGTGCGCGCTGGATCTGGGAGCTCGAGCCCATCGAGGCCGGCGAGACCGTGGCCGGCGGGGGTACGCGGGTGATCCACCGGCGGCCGGTCCCGGCCCGGATCACGACGATGAGCACGCTGTTCGCTCCGCTCTTCCTCGGGGGCAACGGCGGGCACGCCGACGAGCTCGAGGCCGGCATGGCCCAGACGGTCGCCCGGCTCAAGGCGGCCGCGGAGGCCTGATTTCGGCTGTCGGCGAACAGGCCCCGACAGCGCGTGGGAACGTCGTCACCACGGGCTAGGGTCGCCGGTGTGAACCCGGTCAACATGGAGAACCAGAACCCCTCGATGGGTGGCGGCGGGGGCATCAACGTCCTCGACGACCACATCTACCAGCGCCTGTTGCGCGAGCGCATCGTCTTCCTCGGCTCGGAGGTGCGCGACCAGAACGCCAACGCCATCTGCGCCCAGCTGCTGCTGCTCTCGGCCGAGGACCCGGAGGCCGACATCTTCCTCCACATCAACTCACCGGGTGGCTCGGTCGACGCCGGTATGGCGATCTACGACACGATGAACTACATCACCAACGACGTGGCGACCGTCGGCATGGGCCTGGCCGCCTCGATGGGCCAGTTCCTCCTGTGTGCCGGCACCAAGGGCAAGCGCTACGCGCTGCCGCACGCGCGGATCATGATGCACCAGCCCTCCTCGGGCATGGGCGGATCGGCCTCGGACATCAAGATCCAGGCCCAGCAGTCCCTGCACCTCAAGGAGGTGCTGCTCGGGCTCATCGCCCAGCACACCGGCCAGAGCGTCGAGCAGGTGACCAACGACGCCGACAGGGACCGGTGGTTCACCGCCGACCAGGCCCGCGACTACGGCCTGGTCGACCAGGTCATCAAGAGCGCCCGCGAGGCCGCCGACGACGGCCGGCCGGCCAGGAAGAAGGACTGACCCCCATGCCCGAGCTGTCCCCCAGCATGAACTACTACATCCCGCAGTGGGAGGAGCGCACGTCGTACGGCTTCCGCCGCATCGACCCCTACGGCAAGCTCTTCGAGGACCGCATCATCTTCCTCGGCACCCCGATCTCCGACGACGTCGCCAACGCGGTCATGGCCCAGCTGCTGTGCCTGGAGTCGATGAACCCCGACCAGGACATCAGCATCTACATCAACTCACCGGGTGGCTCGTTCACCGCGCTGACGGCGATCTACGACACGATGAAGTTCATCAAGCCCGAGGTCCAGACCGTCTGCCTGGGGCAGGCGGCCTCCGCCGCGGCCGTGCTGCTCGCAGCGGGCGCCCCGGGCAAGCGCCTGGCGCTGCCCAACAGCCGGATCCTCATCCACCAGCCCTACACCGAGGGCACGTTCGGCCAGACCTCCGACATCGAGATCCAGGCCAACGAGATCCTCCGGATGCGCGAGATGCTCGAGCGCATGATCAGCGAGCACAGCGGTCGCGACCTCGAGCAGGTCAGCCGCGACATCGAGCGCGACAAGATCCTCACCGCGGAGGGCGCCGTCGAGTACGGCCTCATCGACGCGGTGCTCGAGTCCCGGTCCCTGACCCCCGCCCTGGCCGCCCCGTAGACCGGTCGGTGAAGCTTTCGTGTCCCTCCGTCCTCGGGGGGTCCGAGGCGGTACGGTCGTCGGAAGTCTGGAGAGAAGGGATGTCCACTCGTGGCGCGGATCGGTGACGGCGGCGACCTGCTGAAGTGCTCCTTCTGCGGCAAGAGCCAAAAGCAGGTCAAGAAGCTCATCGCCGGACCAGGCGTCTACATCTGCGACGAGTGCATCGACCTCTGCAACGAGATCATCGAGGAGGAGCTCAGCGAGGGCACCGAGGTCAGCCTCGACGAGCTGCCCAAGCCGCGCGAGATCTTCGAGTTCCTCAACTCCTACGTCATCGGGCAGGAGCAGGCCAAGAAGGCGCTGGCGGTCGCCGTCTACAACCACTACAAGCGGGTCCAGGCCGGCCTGCAGCCGCTGACGGGCAAGCACACCAAGGACGACACGGTCGAGGTCGCCAAGTCCAACATCCTGGTCATCGGCCCCACGGGCTGCGGCAAGACCTACCTCGCCCAGACCCTGGCCCGGATGCTGAACGTGCCGTTCGCCATCGCGGACGCGACCGCCCTCACCGAGGCCGGCTACGTCGGTGAGGACGTCGAGAACATCCTCCTCAAGCTGATCCAGGCCGCCGACTACGACGTCAAGAAGGCCGAGACCGGCATCATCTACATCGACGAGATCGACAAGGTCGCCCGCAAGGCGGAGAACCCCTCGATCACCCGTGACGTCTCCGGTGAGGGTGTCCAGCAGGCGCTGCTCAAGATCATCGAGGGCACCACCGCCTCGGTGCCACCCCAGGGCGGTCGCAAGCACCCGCACCAGGAGTTCATCCAGATCGACACGACCAACATCCTGTTCATCGTGGGTGGGGCCTTCGCCGGTCTCGAGCACATCGTCGAACAGCGGGTCGGCAAGAAGACGCTGGGCTTCACCGCCGAGGTCCGCGGCCAGGCCGAGCGCGATGCCGACGACCTGCTCCTCCAGGTCCGTCCCGAGGACCTCACCAAGTTCGGTCTGATCCCGGAGTTCATCGGCCGGCTCCCGCTCATCGCCAGCGTCAGCAAGCTGGACCAGAAGGCGCTCGTCCAGATCCTCACCGAGCCGCGCAACGCCTTGGTCAAGCAGTACCAGAAGCTCTTCGAGCTCGACGGTGTCGAGCTGGAGTTCACCGACGACGCCATCGCCGCCATCGCCGACAACGCCATGGAGCGCGGCACCGGGGCCCGCGGCCTGCGCGCGATCATCGAGGAGGTCCTCCTCCACGTGATGTACGACGTCCCCTCCCGCGCCGACATCGCCAAGGTCGTCGTCACCCGCGAGGTCGTCGTCGACGACGTCGCGCCCACGCTCATCCCCCGCAAGGCCGAGAAGAAGAAGTCTGCGTAGCAACTCCAGCCCGGTGGTCGAGCTTGTCGAGACCCGGCTCGGTGGTCGAGCTGGTCGAGACCCGGGGTTTCGAGACGGGCGCTAGCGCGCCCTCCTCAACCACCGCGGGGGCAGGTCAGCCCTCCGGGACGGTGAGGACCTCGGCGTCGACGTGCAGGTCGTGGCCCCCCTCGTCGGAGCCGGTGAAGACGAGCTCTCCGGTGATCTTGCCGGTGCGGCGCAGGTCCTCGGCCGCCAGCTCGGCCGCGGCGACGAGGGCCGAGGGTCCCGACACCTCGACCCGGCCGAGCTCGGCGCGCATCGAGACCTTCGCCTGCGACTTGGCGCCGCGGATGCCGATCAGGGCCGAGGCGACCGCGTCGACGACGACAGGGTCGGCGGCGGCGGCCGACCCGAGCTCGGTCGCGACCGGCCAGGACGCGTGGTGGACCGACCCCGCCTGCCACCACGACCAGACCTCCTCGGTGACGTAGGGGAGGAACGGCGCGAGCAGGCGCAGCTGGACGTGCAGGGCGACGGCGAGGGTGGCCCGGGCCGAGGTCGTCGCGAGGCCGCCGTCCTCGTTGTAGGCCCGCTCCTTGACGACCTCGAGGTAGTCGTCGCAGAAGGCCCAGAAGAACTTCTCGGCCGTCTCGAGGGCCGTCGTGTAGTCGTAGGCCTCGAACGCCTCGGTGGCCCTCGTGACCACCTCGGCGAGCCGGCCCAGCAGCGCACAGTCGAGCGGCTCGGTGACCGCGAGCGGGTTGGGGTCGGTAGCGCCGACGTTACCGAGCACGAACCTCGAGGCGTTGAGGACCTTCATCGCCAGCCGGCGCCCGACCTTCATCTGGGTCTCGTCGAAGGGCGAGTCGAGGCCGGGGCGGGCCATCGCGGCCCGCCAGCGCACGGCGTCCGCGCCGTACTTGTCGAGCACGTCGGTGGGCACGACCGCGTTGCCCTTCGACTTCGACATCTTCTTGCGGTCCGGGTCGAGGATGAAGCCGGAGATGAGCGCGTGGCTCCAGGGCGCGGCGTGGTTCTCGTAGTGGGAGCGGACCACGCGCGAGAACAGCCAGGTCCGGATGATGTCGTGCGCCTGGGTGCACAGGTCCATGGGGAAGACCCGTTGCCACAGGTCGTCGTCGCTCTCCCAGCCACCGGCGATGTGGGGGGTGAGCGAGGACGTCGCCCAGGTGTCCATCACGTCGGGGTCGCCGGCGAAGCCCTCGGCCTTGCCGCGCTGGTCCTCGGTGTAGCCGTGGGGACACATCGTCGACGGGTCGACCGGGAGGTCGGCCTCGCGAGGCAGCAGCGGGTGCTCGTAGTCCGGCTCGCCGTCGGCGTCGAGGGGGTACCAGACCGGGAACGGGATCCCGAAGAACCGCTGCCGCGAGATCAGCCAGTCGCCGTTGAGCCCGCCGACCCAGTTGTCGTAGCGGTGCTTCATGTGCGTGGGCGCCCACTCGATCTCGCTGCCCCGCTCGAGCATCTCCTCGCGGACCGCAGCGTCGCGACCGCCGTTGCGGATGTACCACTGGCGGGTGGCGACGATCTCGAGCGGCTTCTCGCCCTTCTCGTAGAAGTTCGTCATCCGCTGGGTGGGCTTCGGGTCGCCGTCGAGGTCACCGGACTCGCGCAGCTGCGCGACGACGGCCTCACGAGCGGAGAAGGCGGTCTTCCCCTTCAGCTCCTCGTACGCCGTGGCGGCTGGCTCGGTCCCCAGCCACTCGGGCGTCTCGCGCGACATCCGCCCGTCGCGGCCGATGAGGGTGCGCACCGGCAGGTCGAGCTCGCGCCACCACTGGACGTCGGTGAGGTCGCCGAACGTGCAGCACATGGCGATGCCTGCGCCCTTGTCCCTCTCGGCGGCCGGGTGGGCGAGCACCGGAATCTCGACTCCGAAGATTGGCGAGCTCACCGTGCTGCCGAACAGCGGCTGGTAGCGCTCGTCGTCGGGGTGCGCGATCAGCGCGACGACGCTCGGGATCAGCTCGGGCCGGGTGGTCTCGACGTGGACCCGGCTCCCGTCGGGTCGGTGGAAGGCGACGCGGTGGTAGGCCCCGGCGTACTCCCGGGCCTCGAGCTCGGCCTGGGCGACGGCGGTCTGGAAGGTGACGTCCCAGAGAGTCGGCGCCTCCTGGAGGTAGGCCTCACCGCGGGCGAAGTTGCGCAGGAACGCGCGCTGGCTGACCGTCTGGGCTGTCCGCCCGATCGTCGTGTAGTGCTGGGACCAGTCGACGGAGAGCCCGAGCAGGCGCCACAGCGACTCGAAGATCTCCTCGTCCTGCTCGACCAGCCGGGCGCAGAGCTCGACGAAGTTCGGCCGGCTGATCGGCACCTGCTTCTTGGGGTCGGGCTTCTCGGGCGGGGTGAAGTCCTCGTCGTAGGGGAGCGAGGGGTCGCACCGGACGCCGAAGTAGTTCTGCACGCGGCGCTCGGTCGGCAGGCCGTTGTCGTCCCAGCCCATGGGGTAGAAGACGGCCTTGCCGCGCATCCGCTGGAAGCGCGCGACCAGGTCGGTGTGGGTGTAGCTGAAGACGTGGCCGACGTGCAGGCTTCCGCTCACGGTCGGCGGCGGGGTGTCGATCGAGTAGACCTCGGCGCGGGGCCGGGTGCGGTCGAAGGCGTAGGTGTCCTCGGCCTTCCAGTGCGCCGACCAGCGCTCCTCCAGGCCCTCGAGCGCCGGCTTGTCCGGTACGACGACGGCACGGTGGTCCGTGCTCAGCGTCTCCGGGTCCGACAACTCGGTGTCCTGGGGCATGGTCGAAATCCTAGGGTGCGGCCATGTCAGCACTCGACCTGGATTCGTTGAGCCTCGCCTTCACCGAGGACCCGGCGGAGTTCCTGGCCGTCGCGGGCCCGCTCCTGGAGGCCGAGCCGGTGCTCACGACGGTCGTCGCGACGGTGACCGTGCGAGCCGCGGGCGGGCGCGCAGATCAGCGCACCCGACGGACCCTGTTGGTGGGTGAGCGTGCGGCTCGGCACCGAGGTGGTGGGGGCAGCGATGCGGACGGCGCCCTTCCGCCCCTACCCGCTCTACGTGCTGCCGATGCCCGACGCGGGCGCGCTGGCCATCGCCCGGGCCCTGCACGAGCGCGGCGAGGACGTGCCGGCGGTCAACGGCGCCCTGCCGGCGACCCAGGTGTTGGCCGAGGAGACCGCCCGCCTGGTGGGCGGGACCGCAACGGTGCACGAGCACATGCGGCTCTTCGACCTCCCGGTCCTCCACGCCCCCAGGCCGGTTCCCGGCCGGCTGCGGCTGGCCGCCCTCGACGACCACGCCGTGTGCCTGGCCTGGTTCGAGGCCTTCCACCGCGACGCAGCCGAGCAGGCCGGCCGTCCCTACGACGAGCGCGAGGGTGAGCACTTCACCGCCGAGGACCTGACCGCTCGGATCGAGCAGGGCCGGGTGTGGCTCTGGGAGGACGAGGTCGGGGAGATCGTCCACCTGACCTCCGCCAACGCCCCGGCGTACGGCGTGGTCCGGATCGGTCCCGTCTACACCCCACGCGAGCACCGCGGTCGTGGCTTCGCGAGCGCCGCGGTCGCTGCGGTGTCGCAGCTGGCGCTCGACGACGGCCACCGTCCCTGCCTGTTCACCGACCAGGCCAACCCGACTTCGAACAAGATCTACGAGGCGCTCGGCTACCGCCCTGTGGTCGACACGGTGAACATGGTGGTGACCCGACCCGGCGGGTCCTGAGCACCGCCCTAGGCTGCAGGTGATGTCCGAGTCGCCGTCCGACACCGCCCCCCGCCTCGCGGCCACCGTCCCCGAGGTCGAGGACGCGCTGCTCTCGCGGTGGCCGGAGACCAAGCTCGAGCCCTCCCTCGACCGGATCCGGGCGTTCACCGAGCTGCTCGGGGATCCCCAGTCGGCGTACCCGGTGGTCCACCTGACCGGCACCAACGGCAAGACCTCGACCTCGCGGATGATCGACACGCTGCTGCGCGCCCTGGACCTGAGGACCGGCCGCCTCACCAGCCCGCACCTGGAGCGGATGTCGGAGCGGATCTGCCTCGACGGCGAGCCGCTCGACGACGAGGCGTTCGTGCGGGCCTTCAACGACGTCGCGCCCTACACCCACCTCGTGGACGCCTCCGAGGCGCACCCGCTGTCCTTCTTCGAGACCGTCGTCGCGATGGCGTACGCCGCGTTCGCCGACGCCCCCGTCGATGTCGCCGTGGTCGAGGTCGGGATGGGCGGGTCGTGGGACGCCACCAACGTCGCCGACGCCGCGGTCGCGGTCGTGCTGCCGGTCGCGGTCGACCACGCGAAGTACCTCGGTGACTCGCCTGCGGCCATCGCGGTCGAGAAGGCCGGGATCATCAAGCCCGGCTCGACGGTGGTGCTGGCCGAGCAGACACCGGAGGTCGCCGAGGTGCTGCTGCGCCGTGCGGCGGAGGTCGGGGCGAGCGTGGTCCGCCAGGGCATGGAGTTCGGCGTCGTCGACCGGGTGCCGGCGGTCGGAGGCCAGGTGGTCAGCCTGCAGGGCCTGCGCGGTCGCTACGACGAGGTCTTCCTGCCCCTCTACGGCGCCCACCAGGCGCAGAACGCCGCGGTCGCCCTCGCGGCGGTGGAGGCCTTCGCCGGCGACCAGGCGCTCGCCGACGAGGTGGTCCGGGCCGCGTTCGCCGAGGTGACCTCGCCCGGGCGCCTCGAGATCGTGCGACGCAGCCCGACGATCGTGCTCGATGCCGCCCACAACCCGCACGGCGCCGAGGCGACGGCGGCGGCCCTCGACGACTCGTTCCGCTTCTCGCCCCTGATCGGCGTGCTGGGCGTGATGGGGGACAAGGACGCGGAGGGGCTCCTCGCCGCCTTCGAGCCGCACCTGGCGCACGTCGTCTGCACCCAGAACTCCACCGACCGCGCGATGCCCGCCGAGGAGCTGGCGGTCGTGGCCCGCGAGGTCTACGGCGAGGACCGGGTGAGCGTGACCCCCCGGCTCGCGGACGCGCTCGACGCGGCGGCGGCACTCGCCGAGGCCGGCGAGGCGTTCGGCGACCCGCTCGGGTCCGGGGCCGTGCTGGTGACCGGCTCGGTGGTCACCGCGGGCGAGGCCCGCACCCTGCTGGGAGGAGCGCGATGAGCAGCCCGCAGGAGCGCAAGCCGCGCCGCGGCATGTGCGCCGCCGTCCTGAGCCTGGAGGCGATCACCCTCGGCCTGACCACGCCGGTCATGGTGTCGGTCGCGGGCGTCGCGCTCGGCACAGCGCTGGCGGTCGGGCTGGGGCTCGCTGTCGCGTGCCTGGTCGTGGCCGGGCTCCTGCGCGGCGAGTGGGCCTACCTGCTGGGCTGGGGCGTCCAGGTGTGGGCGATCGGGTTGGGCTTCGTCATCCCGCTCATGTTCGCCCTGGGCGCGGTCTTCGCGGCCCTGTGGGCGACGGCGTACTTCCTCGGCCGCAAGATCGAGCGTGAGCGAGCCGCGGCCTACGACGCCCTAGAGCGCGCGTAGCCCGGCGGTCACCAGGACCGCCACCAGCATCGCCACGACCAGGGGCACCCGCCGCACCAACAGCACCGTCGCGACCGCGACCCCGACGGTGTCAGCACCGGCGCGGAGCTCCTGGCCCTCGGCGAACACCGTGGTGACGACCAGGGCCGCCACCACCGCGGGTGCGACCAGTCCGACGATCCGCAGCACCACCGGTGGCAGCTCGCGTCCGCCGACCAGCACCGGGCCGGCCGCTTTGATCAGGGCGGTCGTCACCACCAGGCCGGTGATGAGCGCCCAGGTGTTCACGGGCGCACCCTCGCGAGCCCCAGGACCGCGACCGCGGACGCAGCGAGGATCGGCACGCCCGGAGGGGTGAATGGCACCAGGGCGATCGCCACACCCGCGCCCACCGCCGCGACGGTGCGGGAGCGTCGGTCGCGCAGCTCGTCGATCAGGATCGCCACGAAGAGCGTCGGGAAAATCGCGTCGAGGCCGAGAACCTCGGGGTCACCCAGCGAGGCGCCGGCCAGCGCGCCCACGACCGTGCCCGAGACCCAGCCGACGTACTGCGGCACGGTGATGCCGAAGAGCCGCCACCGGTCGAAGGTGCCGTCCCGGTTGTTGGCGAGCGCCCAGGAGGCGTCGACGACGGCCTGACCCTGGGCGGCCCGGCGCAGCGGCCCGCCCGGCAGGGAGGGGGCCAACGCGATGCCCATGGCCAGGAAGCGGCCGTTCATCAAGGAGGCGGCGGAGAGAGCGGCGGCGAGGGATCCGCCGGCGGTCACGATGCTCAGCGCGGTGAACTGCGCGGAGCCCGCGAACACCAGCGCCGAGGTCGCCACCGTCTGGAGGAAGGAGAAGCCGGCCTGCTCCGCCAGCACACCGAAGGACGACGACAGCACGAAGGCAGCCAGTGCGTAGGGGATCCCGACCCGGACGCCGGTGCGGAAAGCAGGGGCGTCCACCGGGACAGCGTAGGAAGATCGACCGATGGACCCGCTCTCGCCCTCCGACCGGACCACCGTCACCCGCCTGCGGGAGCGGGCCGCGACCGACCGGGCCGAGCTGTTGGCCCTGCTCGCGGACGGACTGGTCGCCCACGTGGCCGTGGTCGTGGAGCAGGACGGGGCGCGCCATCCCGTCGTGCTGCCCACGGCGTACGCCGTCGACCCGGAGGGTCCTGATCGCGACGGCACGCTCTACCTCCACGGCTCGGTGGGCGCCGGCTGGCTGCGCCGCGCGCCGGGGAGCGCCGTGTGCGTCACCGTCACCGAGCTCGACGGGCTGGTGCTGGCGCGGTCGGGCTTCCACCACTCGATGAACTACCGCTCGGCCGTCGTCATCGGCGAGGCGCGTCAGGTCACCGACCCCGACGAGAAGGCCCGCGCGCTCGACCTCGTGGTCGACCAGGTGGTGCCCGGCCGGGCCGCGACGCTGCGCCCGCCGACGCGCAGGGAGCTGGCGGCGACCGACGTGCTCGCCGTGGCCCTGCACGAGGCGTCGCTCAAGCGGCGTGCGGGCGGGGTCGGCGACGAGCCGGAGGACATCGCCACCGGCGCGTGGGCGGGCGTGGTGCCGCTGCGCCGGGTGGCGGAAGGAGTGTTGACCGACTCCGCGACGAGCGCCGAGGTGCCCGACCACGTGTCCCAGCGGGTCGAGGGGCTCCGGTAGGGCGCTAGATTCGCGGCCATGTCGCAGCGCACCCTGGTCCTCCTCAAGCCTGACGCCGTCCGCCGGGGACTGGTCGGTGAGGTGGTGAGCCGCTTCGAGGCCAAGGGGCTCACGATCGTGGCGATGGAGCAGCGGCACATCGAGGCCGCTGACGCCGACGCCCACTACGCCGAGCACGTCGAGCGCGACTTCTACCCGCCGCTGCGCGACTTCGTGACCAGCGGACCGCTGGTGGCCCTGGTGCTCGAGGGAGACGAGGCGATCGAGGTCGTGCGCGCGATCAACGGCGCCACCGACGGACGCAAGGCGGCCCCGGGCACCATCCGCGGCGACCTGTCCCTGTCGAACCGCGAGAACCTGGTGCACGGCTCCGACTCGCCGGAGTCCGCCGAGCGCGAGATCGCGATGTGGTTCCCGCACCTGTCTTGACCCCCTCCACCGCGGGCTGACGCTCGCCCCGGTCCACAGGCGGCGAGCGCGCGGGTTTCCGGTCCGGGTGAGCGGGGGACGGTGAGGTCATGCAGCTGCGCCCACCCACCGAGCCGATCGGAGACCCGTTCTTCGACGAGGTGCGGCGTCGCCATCCCGAGGTCGATGTCATCGTGCTGCCGTCCGCGCCGCCACCGACCGGCGACGTGGTCGACGACGCCCTCGTCGCGGAGACCCGCGACCGGGTCGAGCGGGCAGGCACCGACGTGTGGGCCCTCACCGGGTCGACGGCCACGCCCGACACCCGGCTGCGCTACGCCGACGACGGCGCGGTGCGCGCCACCTTCAGCGTCCACGACGAGGTCGGGTCGCAGGCACTGCCGGCGCTCACCGCGGGGCTCGAGGAGCGCGGGTGGCAGGTCACACCCCGCACCCAGGGCCTGGCCGGGCTCACAGCGCGACGCGACGACCTGAGGCTCACCTCGACGTACGCGGTGGAGACGCACCTCTTGCGGCTCGACCTCAGCTCGGGCTCCCTCCCGGTGGGGCCCGAGCGGGCCCGGGAGCTGACCCGGCGCCCGACCGGTGACGGCGGTGCCCACGGATGAACGTCGTCCCGGTCTCGGTGGGTGAGGCCTCACGCGCCTGGGACGAGCAGCACCTCGACCTGCAGGCGGCCGGAGAGCAGATCGGCGAAGCGCCCACCTCGGGCTTCACGCCCGCCGTCGCCGGCGCTGCCGCCCGCTTCGTCAGCGGCTGGGCACGGCACACGACCGGTCTGGCGGAGGAGGCCGAGGCCCAGGCCGACGGGCTGCGCACCGCCCTGAGCGACTACCTCGCCACCGACGAGGCGCAGGCCGACGTCTTCGAGACCCTCGGACAGCGGATGTACGTCGAGGAGGTGCGATGACGACCATCACCCTGCCTCCGGAGCCGTCGACCGTGCCGACCCTCACCGTCGACCCGGGTGGCATCCGCGCGTGCGGGACCCAGCTGCTCACGGCATCGGCCAACATCGACGACGTCGGCACCTTCGTGGCCGGTGACGCCCGCGTCGGCGACTGGACCGGGGAGGGGTCGACGTCCTACCACGCGGCGATCACACCGATCGGTCACCGGGCCGACGCCATGTCCCTGGCCCTGCGCGGGGTCGCCCGCCGGGTCGAGGCACACGCCGAGGAGATGACCTCGCTCGAGGCGCGACGAGGTGACCTCGACGACCACCGCATGCACCTGCTGCAACAGATCGCCTACCTGCGCGACCGGGCGATCGGCGCCACCGAGGAGGAGGCACCGGCGATCCAGGCCGACTGCGACCGGGTGCGCCGACAGGTCGAGCTCTTCCAGACCGACCTGACCACCTGGTCCTCGGACGTGCGGGCCGAGGAGACCGAGATGGTCGAGGCCTTCGACCGGGTGCAGAGCCTCGACCAGGTCGAGCGGCACTACGGCGGCGTGGCGGACCCCGCTGACGACGCCCTGGCCACCAAGCCCCCTGCCGGCTCCTCCCCCGAGGAGGTCAACGCCTGGTGGGACGGACTCACCGAGGAGGAGCAGCAGGCCATCGTGGCGGCTGCCCCTGGGGCCATCGGCAATCTCGACGGGATCCCGGCCGGCGCCCGCGACGCCGCCAACACGGTGGCGCTGACGCGCGACCTCGCGGAGTGGGAGCACCTCGAGGAGATCGGCGTCATCACCGACGACGAGCGCGCCTGGCTGGAGAACGCGCAGGCGGCGCAGGATGCCCGTGCGGACATCGAGAGCCGGGTCGATCCGGTGACCGGTGCACCTATCGAGACCCAGATCTTCATCTACGACCCGACCGCGTTCGGTGGGGACGGCCGGATCGCGATCTCCGCCGGTGACCTCGACACCGCCGACAACATCGCGGTGGTCACCCCGGGGCTCGGCACCGACGCCGGCAGCATCGGCACGCAGGGCGACCGCGCAGCCACGATCTACGAGGCGACCCGGTCCCTCGACGGGACCCAGACCAACGCGACGCTCGCCTGGATCGGCTACGACGCCCCCGACAACCACCCCTTCGGCGGCGGTGGGTGGGACGGCGCCGGGGTGGTGACCGAGGGAGCAGCGACCGAGGGGGGCGGCCTGCTCGCCGACACCCTCGACGGGCTGGCGGCCTCGCGCGACGACGACCCGCACACGACCCTCATCGGTCACAGCTACGGGTCGACCACCGCCGGCCACGCCGCCCACGACCACGGGGTCGCCGTCGACGACCTCGTCTTCGTCGGGAGTCCAGGGGTCGGTGGCGACACCAACAACGCGGGGGACACCGGCGTCGACCCCGACCACGTCTGGGCGGGCGCCAACAGCCACGACCCGGTGACCTGGCTCGGCAACCACGGCTGGGTGCACGGCGAGACCGCGCTCGGCGCCGGCCTGGGTGACGACCCGGCCGAGGACGACTTCGGCGCCAACCGGTTCGGCGCGGAGGACCCCACCCGCGGCTCGGGCAACCCCTTCGACCAGCACTCGCTCTACTTCGACCACGACTCCGAGTCGCTGCACAACATCGCCTCGGTGGTCAACGGCGACTACGACGCCGTCACCGGTGCCGATCACCGCCACGACCCGTGGTGGCAGGGGCCGCAGGATCCCGAGGCGGACCGTGACCCGCGCGAGGACGTCGACACCTACGACGAGCCATGAGGCCGGGTGTCGTCGGTGTCGTCGCCCTCCTCCTGGGTGTCCTGTTCGCCTGCGGGGAGGATGGCACGGTGATCTCCGGAACCGAGTCGCAGGCGCTCGAGCAGCAGCGCGACGACGTGCGCGCGCTCGCGGTCACCCTGACCGACGGCGCCCGCGGGGCCGTCGCGGCCGAGGTCCTCACGTCCGACGGGGACTGGGAGGGGTGCACCTCGGCGTTCCCCGAGACCTATCGCGACTACCGCTACCGCGCCACCGTGCGGCTCTCGGCCAGCTCCCGTGACGGTGACCTGCTCCAGCCCCTGCGGCCGGTCATCGACGACGCCGGTTTGGCGACCTCGGGCCAGGACGACCCGGCGAAGCTGCGGGCCGGGCGCGACGGGATCGAGACGTCGTTCTGGCAGCTGCCCCCGGCCACGGCCGATGCCGGCCAGGGTGACCTCCTGCTCACCGTGATCGGCCCCTGCATCGAGGTGCCCGAGGACCAGCGGGACGCCTGGCGGGACAAGCGGGAGTCCGAGCCCGAGCTCTTCTGAGGAAATCCCGGCTGATCGGCGATCCCACGCTTCGTGCGGATCGCAACTTCCGCCCCATCCGTCACGGTGTGTCTGCGGCGGATGAGTGGCTGGTCTCCTTAGTCTCGACTCGGGTCGGGACGAGCTGTCGCGGGCCGGCCCGCACCACACCTTCCCCGTTGCACCACCGACATGCGAGGCACCGGCATGGCGAAATCCCTCCTCGGCCGCGACATGGCCGTCGACCTCGGCACCGCCAACACGCTTGTCTATGTCCGCGGCAAGGGAATCCTGGTCGACGAGCCCAGCGTCGTGGCGATCACCACGACCACCGGGGAGGTCGTCGCCGTCGGGCACGACGCCAAACGGATGATCGGGCGGACTCCGGACGACATCGTGGCGATCCGGCCGCCTGCAGGACGGGGTGATCGCCGACTTCGAGGCGACCGAGCAGATGCTGCGCCACTTCATCCAGCGCGTGCACCGACGCCGCGGCTACGCCAAGCCGCGGATGGTCGTCTGCGTGCCGAGCGGGATCACCGCCGTGGAGCAGCGCGCGGTGAAGGAGGCGGGCTACCAGGCCGGGGCCCGCCGGGTCTACATCGTCGAGGAGCCGATGGCCGCCGCGATCGGGGCCGGCCTCCCCGTGCACCGCGCCACCGGCAACATGGTCGTCGACGTGGGGGGCGGGACCACCGAGGTGGCCGTCATCTCCCTCGGTGGCATCGTCACCTCGCTCTCCATCCGTACGGCAGGCGACGACCTCGACAACGCCATCGTGAGCTGGGCCAAGAAGGAGCACGCGCTCCTGCTGGGCGAGCACAGCGCCGAGGAGGTCAAGATCCGCCTCGGTTCGGCCTTCCCCCGGGTGCACGAGACCTCGGCCGAGATCCGGGGCCGCGACCTGGTCTCCGGACTGCCCCGCACCGTCACGGTCACCAGCGCCGACATCCGTCAGGCGTTGGAGGAGCCTCTGCACGCGATCGTGGACGCGGTCCGCACGACCCTGGACCAGACCCCGCCCGAGCTGGCCGGCGACATCATGGACCGAGGCATCGTGCTCACCGGTGGGGGAGCCCTGCTCAGCGGCCTCGACGAGCGCCTGCGCCACGAGACGGGGATGCCCGTCCATGTCGCGGAGTCGCCGCTCGTCTCGGTGGCCCTGGGGGCTGGGCGCTGCGTGGAGGACTTCGAGGCGCTCCAGCAGGTGCTGGTCAACGAGCGGCGACGTTATGCCTAGCCGCAGGGGCCGCGGCCGCCGTGGGGACAGCCCGAAGGACCGCACCCGCCACACCGCGCTGGCGCTGGTCCTGGCCAGCGCCACCCTCATCACCCTGGACGCCAACGGCGGAGTCGAGCCGGCCCGGGCGGCCTTCGGTGAGGTCTACGGACCCGTCGAGGTGGTCGCGGCGGGCGCCGTACGCCCCTTCGTCGCGGTGCCCAGCTGGTTCCGCACCCACGACTCCCTGCGCGAGGACCTCGGCGATCTCGAGGCCGAGAACGCCCGACTGCGCGCCGAGGTCAGCACCGCGGGCTACGACCGCAACCGCCTCGCCGAGCTGGAGGAGCTGACAGCGGCGGCCGGCACCCTCGGCTACGCCCTGGTCCCCGCCAGGGTGGTCGGTCTGGGCGCCGCCCAGTCGTTCTCCCGCACCGTGACCATCGACGCCGGATCCCGGGCCGGGCTGCGACCCGACCTCACCGTCCTCAACAACGACGGCCTGGTCGGGCGGGTCCTGCGGGTGACCCGGACGACCGCGACGGTACTGCTCGCCATCGACGCCGACTCGGTGGTCGGTGGTCGCGTGGGCGAGAGCATGGAGGTCGGCTTCGTGCGCGGTCGGGGTGAGATCGGCGACGCCGCCCGGGTCGACCTCGAGCTCGTCGACCAGAACGCCGTCCCCACCCAGGGCGACACCGTCGTCACGTGGGGGAGCGAGGGCGGTGCGCCCTACGTCGCGGGTGTCCCGGTGGGTCAGGTCACCTCGGTCTTCCGCTCTCTGCGTGAGAGCGCGACCCGGGTGGTGGTGTCCCCGTACGCCGACTTCGCCGCCCTCGACCTGGTCGGCGTCGTGGTGCCCTCGGGTTCGAGCAGTGACCGCGGCGTGATCGAGGCCGACGGGAGCATCCGGTGACCGCCCGATGAACGCGGCCCGTGCGCTCGCGCTCACCGTGGCCGTCTCCCTGGCCCTGGTGCTGCAGACCTCGGTCCTTCGCCACGTCGCGCAGCCCGAGCTGTCCTTCGTCGTCCCCAACCTCGTGCTGCTCGTGGTCGTCGCGACGGGGCTGGTCCGCGGGCCGCAGTTCGCGATGGTCCTCGGCTTCGCCGCCGGGGTCCTGCTCGACCTCGCCCCGCCGGCCGACCACCTGGCCGGCCGCTGGGCCCTGGCGCTCGTCGCCGTCGGGTACGTCGCCGGCCGCCTCGCCCCTGGCTTCGCACCATCGCTCGGGTCGTGCGCGGTGGTGGGTGCGGCCACCTCCTTCGTCGCGCACGTCGGTGTTCGCGCTGTCGGGCGTCCTCCTGCGCGACCCGCCCCTGGCCACTCCCGACCTGCTCCAGGTCGTGTTGATCTCGGTCGCCTTCGACGCGCTCCTGGCCATCGCCGTCCTGCCGGCCGTCCACGCCGGCCTCTCGCGGCTCGAGCCCGAGCAGGCGCCGGCGTGATCTCCCGCGAGCGCTCGCGGCTGCGGCTCGTGGTCATCCAGGCGCTGGTCTTCTCGCTCTTCGCCACGCTGGGGGTCCGGCTCTACTACCTGCAGGTCGTCAGCGGCGACCAGTACGCCGCCCAGGCCGCCGACCAGTCGGTGCGCGAGATCGTCGTGCAGCCCCACCGCGGGCTGATCGTCGACGCCGAGGGGCGCCCGCTGGTGGCCAACCGTCTCTCGTGGGTGGTCAGCGTCGACCGCACGGTGCTCGGCAGGCTGTCGGACTGGCAGGGGCGCACCCTGCTCGACCGGCTCGGCGCCGTCGTGGGTGTCTCGCGGGAACGGATCGAGCGCAAGCTGGTCCCCTGCGGCCAGGACGGCAGCGTGGTCGGAGTGTGCTGGAACGGCTCGCCGTACCAACCCGTGCCGGTCGCCGGCGACCTGCGCAAGGCGGTGGCCCTGCGCATCCTGGAGCAGCCCGAGGACTTTCCTGCGGTCACGGTCGAGCAGCAGAGCGTGCGCGCCTACCCGCGCCCCTTCGGTGTCAACGCCGCCCACGTCCTGGGCTACCTCAGTCCGATCACCGACGACGAGCTGGACCGGGCCGAGGCCGACGGCGACCGCTCGGTCAACGGGGCCTCGTCGGTGGGACGCGCCGGCGTGGAGAAGCAGTACGACAGGTGGTTGCGCGGGATGCCGGGCTACCGCGGCGTGGCGGTCGACTCCATGGGCCGGGTGCTCGGTGACGACAGCGAGCTGGTCAGCCAGCCGGGCGACACCCTGGTCACGTCCCTCGACGCGCGTGTCCAAGGGGTCGTGGAGCAGCAGCTCGCCGGCGCGATCGAGGTCGCCCGCGCGACCAGGGACACCGTCACCGGGCGCAACTACGTCGCCGACTCGGGTGCCGTCGTGGTGATGGAGGCCGACACCGGCCGGGTCGTCGCGATGGCGAGCCGGCCGACCTACGACCCGGGGGTCTGGGTGGGCGGGATCACCAAGCGGCAGCTGGCCCGGCTCTACTCCGAGGCCGCCGGGACCCCTCTGCTCGGGCGCGCGACGCAGGGCCAGTTCGCCCCCGGTTCGACCTGGAAGCCGTTCATGACCGCTGCGGCGCTGACCCACGGCTACACCACCGAGACCCGCCTCAACTGCTCCTCCTCGGTGCAGGTGGGCAACCGGGCGTTCAAGAACTACGAGTCGGGTGCCTACGGCTACATCGACTTCGCCAAGGCCCTCGAGGTCTCGTGCAACACCTTCTTCTACCGGATCGGCCTGGACTTCTGGCAGCGCTTCGGCTCCGACGTCGCGGACGTCGAGGCCCGTGACCCACTGGTGGAGGGGGCCAAGCGCTTCGGGTTCGGGTCCGAGACCGGCATCGACATCCCGGGCGAGGCCTCGGGCCGGATTGCCGACCGTGCCTGGAAGCGTGCCTACTTCGAGTCCCAGAAGGACTACTACTGCGACATCGCGGCCAAGCCGCGCTCCCACCCGGACAACAAGGACATCAGCGCGTTCGTGCACCTCTTCGCCCGCGAGTTCTGCATCGAGGGCTATGCCTACCGGGCGGGCGACGCGGTCAACTTCGCGATCGGGCAGGGCGACACCATCGTCACTCCCCTCCAGCTCGCCCAGGGGTATGCCGCCATCGCCAACGGCGGCACGCTCTACGCCCCCCGGATCGGCAAGGCCATCGTGGGGACCGACGGCGAGGTGATCCGGCGGATCGCCCCGAAGGTGAACGCCCGCCTCGACCTCCCCGACCGGGTCCTTGGCTACATCGACGAGGCGCTCAAGGGCGTCACCCGGCAGGGCACGATGGCCTGGCGGATGGGTGGGTTCCCGCTCGACGAGGTCGTCGTCCGCTCGAAGACCGGCTCCGCGGAGGTCTACGGCAAGCAGTCGACCTCGTGGGTCGCGTCGTACTCCGAGGACTACGTGGTCGTGATGATGATCAGCCAGGGCGGCACCGGGTCCGGCACCTCCGGTCCGGCGATCCGCGCGATCTGGGAGTCGCTCTACGGGATCGAGGGGGAGCAGGTGGTCCCCGGACGCGCGGCCATCGACGGCACGGTCCCGCCGCTGGAGCTCCCGACGTTCCGCCGCGACGGCACGATCCTGCCCCCCGTCCGAGAGGCGGAGAAGTGATCGCGGCCCCGGTGGCGGTCTCGGGTCGGTCCCGGCTCGACTGGTGGCTGATGTCGGCGGTGCTGGTGCTGCTGACCCTCGGCTGCCTGCTCGTCTGGTCCGCGACCGTCGCCCGGGAGGACCTCACCGCAGGCAACCCCACGTCCTACCTCGTCAAGCAGGTCGTCAACGTCGTCATCGGACTGGTCCTCATGGTGCTGGTCATCGCGGCCGACCACCGGTGGGTGCGCATGCTCGCGCCCGTGGTCTACCTCGCCTCGGTCGGCGGACTGGCGCTCGTGCTCGTCATGGGCTCCACCATCAACGGCTCCCGCTCGTGGCTGATCGTCGGCGGGATGTCGGTCCAACCCTCGGAGTTCGCCAAGCTCGCCGTGGTCATCGGCATGGCGCTCGTCGTCGCCGAGAGGTACGCCGGCAGGTGGCGCCCCCGCGTCGGCCTGGTCGAGGTCGTGGCCATGCTCGCCGTGGCCGCGGTCCCCGCCACCTTGATCCTCCTGCAACCCGACCTCGGCACGATGCTCGTGCTCTGCGCGACCGTCTTCGGCGTGCTGGCCGCGTCGGGGGCCCCTCGCCGCTGGCTCGCCCTGCTGGCGGCCGGCGGGGTGGTGGCAGCGGTCGCCTCGGTCTCCGCCGGCCTGCTCGAGGACTACCAGGTCGACCGGTTCCTGGCTTTCACCGACCCCGCGCTCGACCCGCGCGGAGCGGGCTACAACGTCGAGCAGGCCCGGATCGCGGTCGGCAACGGCGGCCTGTTCGGGCAGGGCCTGTTCGACGGGTCGCAGACCCGGGCGGGCTTCGTGCCCGAGCAGCACACCGACTTCGTCTTCACCGTCGCCGGCGAGGAGCTGGGCCTCGTGGGGGCCGCGGCCCTCATCGCCCTGCTCGTCGTGGTCCTGTGGCGGGCCCTGGTCATCTCTTCGCGCACCGACGACATGTTCGGCCGGATCGCCGCCGCCGGGATCGCCTGCTGGTTCGGCTTCCAGGCCTTCCAGAACATCGGGATGTGCCTGGGCATCATGCCGGTGACCGGCGTGCCGCTCCCGTTCGTCTCCTCCGGCGGCAGCTCGTTGTTCGCCTGCCTCGTGGCGGTCGGTCTGCTGCAGAACATCCACCTGCGCGCGACGGCGCCGGTGGCTGTGCGCTACGCCGTCCCCGATCGGGTGTTCGCCACCCGCTGAGCGCCCTCGGGCACAATGGCCCCGTGCTGACCGTGCGGGTTCTGCCGCGCCAGGGGGCGACCCTGCGCGCCGGGTTCGCGACCGCGCTGGTCATGAGCGCCTCGGTCGGCGCCCACACCTGGGCCGGTGGCTCGACGCCCGGCCTCGCCTGGGTGTCGGTCTCGGCATTGCTGCTCTTCGTCTCCGGACTCGCCGTCCTGCGTGGTCGGCTGTCAGCCGGTGTCGTGCTGCCCGCGCTGACCCTCGGCCAGTTCCTCGTGCACGGCTGGCTCTCCGCGCTGGCGCCGGCCGGCCAGGAGCTCACCGGCGCGCACGGGGTCGGTGCCGGTCACGCGGGGCACGCGCCCCTCGACCTCGGCTGGCAGATGGTGCTCGCGCACCTCGCCGCGGCCGCGCTGACCGGCCTCGTCTGGCACCTCCAGCGCCGCGCCGTCGAGCTGCTGGTCAGCTGGTCCCGCACTCCGCGTCTGCCGGCGCTGCGTCGGCTCGCCCGTCCTGTCCTCACGTCGTACGTCGTCGTGTCGGTGTCCTTGGTCACCGCGCCGTTGCGGGGGCCACCCGTCGCCGCCGCGCTCGCCTGACAACGGTTCACCCCTCACGACACCGAAGGACCTCACCATGACCACCTCACGCACCCCTGCCCGCCTGCTCGCGGGCGGCGCCGTCGCCGGCGCCCTCACCCTGATGGCCGCCGCACCGGCGTCGGCCCACGTCACCGTCACCCCGTCCGACACCGCCGCCGGCGCCTACACCGTGCTGACGTTCAGCAACGGCCACGGCTGCGAAGGGTCGCCCACGACCGCGATCACGATCGAGATCCCTGAGGGCATCAACGCGGTCAGTCCCACGCGCAACCCCTTCTACGACGTCGAGAAGCAGATCGAGCAGCTCGACGAGCCCGTCACCGACTCCCACGGCAACGAGGTGACCGAGCGGGTGGCCACCGTCACCTACACCGCCACGACCCCGCTGCCTGACGGATACCGGGACGCCTTCGAGCTCTCCCTGCAGCTGCCCGATGCCGAGGGCGAGACGCTGGCCTTCCCGACCGTGCAGACGTGCGAGGAGGGTGAGACGGCCTGGGTCGAGATCCCGGCCGAGGGTCAGGACGCGGACGAGCTGGAGAACCCCGCGCCGGCCCTGACCATCACCGAGGCCGGGGAGGGACACCACGGTGGCGCCGCCTCCCACGACGAGGAGGAGGCCGCTGAGCTGGACGCCGAGCCGGCCGCCGCTGAGTCCGCGGAGGCGGGCGACGACTCCGACCCCCTCGCCATGGCCGGACTCGGCGTCGGCGCCCTCGCGCTGGTCGTCGGCGGCCTCGCCCTCGCCCGGGGCCGCAGGACCACGTGACCTCTCGCATCCGAGCCGGGCTCGCCACGGTGCTCACCGTGGCGGGCCTGGTGCTCGGGTGCGCGGCGCCGGCCTCCGCCCACGCCACCCTCGTCTCCACCGACCCGGCCGACGGCGAGGTGCTGGACTCCGCCCCGGACGTCGTGACCTTCACCTTCGACGAGCCGGTGCGGCTCACCGACGGCTCCCTCCTGGTGTTCGACGCGGCCGGGGAGCCGGTCCGGGCCGACTCCTCGGTCAGCGGCAGCGACGTGGTCGCCGACCTGCCCGAGGAGCTCGCCGACGGCACCTACGTCGTGGTCCTGCGCGTGGTCTCCTCCGACGGACACCCGATCAGCTCCTCGCTGCGCTTCTCGATCGGCGCACCGAGCCCGACCGTGGTCGAGCCCGACGTCGCGGCCGAGCCGTCCGAGGATGCGAGGACGGCCCTGTCGCTCCTCCAGGCGGCGGGCTACCTCGGGCTGCTCCTGGCGGGTGGCCTGGTCCTCTTCGCCGCCTGGGTCCTGGGGCCGGCACGGATCGTGGCGTCGCAGAGGCAGCGGCTGAGGTGGGTGACCCGGGCGTCAGCGGTGCTGGCAGTCGGCGCGGGGGCCCTCGCCGTGCCGTTCAACGGGGCCTACCAGCTGGGCCTGGACAACGTCGTCGACCCCGACGTCCTCGACCTGACCCTGGTGGGCGACGACCTCGTGCTCGTGGTCCTCCAGGCGCTCGGGCTGGGCCTCGCGGTGGGTCTGCCCGGCCGCCGGCTCCCGGCGAGCGCAGGTGCGGCTGTCGCAGTGCTCTCGCCCGCCGTCGTGGGGCACACGCGCGCCTTCGACCCGGTGGCCCTCCTGGTCGTCACCGACGGCCTGCACCTCCTCGCCGGGGCCATCTGGTTCGGCGGCCTCGTCGGGCTCGTCCTGACGATGCCGGGGCTCGCGCGACGTCAGGAGGACGCGGCCGCCGTGCTCACCCGCTTCTCGACCCTGGCGGCGGCGGTCCTGGCCGTCCTGGTCGTGACCGGCTCCCTCCTCGCGTGGCGGATTCTCGGGTCCTGGGACCGCTTGGTCGGAACGGCGTACGGCCAGCTGTTGCTGCTGAAGATCGGCACCGCCCTGCTCGTGGTCGGGATCGCCGGGTGGAACCGCTACCGGCTGGTGCCGCGCGTGCGGTCGGCCGTCGGTCACGACCACCAGCGCCGATCGACGTCGCTCGTGGGCCGGACGGTGCGCTACGAGGCGTCCCTGCTGGTCGTGGTCGCTCGCACTGACGGGGTTCCTGGTCAACCAGTCGCCGCGCTCGACCGAGGAGGCGCCACCGACCGCGAGCCCGGACGTGGCCGCGGGGACGCTCGGCGACCTCCGCGTCCTGGCGACCGTTGCGCCGGGCGGCAGCGGGCCGAACACGCTCACCGTCCAGGTGCAGGACCAGGCCGGTGAACCGGTCGAGTCCTTCGCCGCTCCCGAGGTGTCGGTGCGCTCGACGTCGGTCGACCTCGGCGACGTCCCGGTCAGTCCGGTCGCGGCGGGCACCTACGCCGGCGAGGTCGTCTTCCCGACGGCCGGCACCTGGCAGGTCCAGGTCAGCCTGCGTCAGGGGGAGTTCGACAACCCCGTCACGACCGTGGAGGTCCAGATCGGCTGAGGCTCGCGAGTTGGGGGTGCCCGGTGCTGCCGCCGTACCCTGGAGCGATGTCCACGTCCGTCTTCCCCCGCCTCGAACCGCGCCTCGCGTCGGTCTCCAAGCCGATCCAGTACGTCGGGGGCGAGCTCAACTCCACGGTCAAGGACTGGGACTGCGCCGCAGAGCACGACGGCGGCGAGACCGTGCGATGGGCGCTGATGTACCCCGACGCCTACGAGGTGGGGCTGCCCAACCAGGGTGTCCAGATCCTCTACGAGGTCCTCAACGAGCGCGAGTGGATCCTGGCCGAGCGGACCTACTCGGTGTGGCCCGACCTCGAGGCGATCATGCGCGAGGACGGCATCCCGCAGTTCACCGTCGACGGGCACCGCCCGGTGCGCGACTTCGACGTGTTCGGGATCAGCTTCTCCACCGAGCTGGGCTACACCAACCTGCTCAACGCGCTCGACCTCGCCGGCATCCCGCTGCACGCTCGTGACCGCGGCGAGCGACGACCCGGTCGTGCTCGCCGGTGGTCACGCGGCGTTCAACCCGGAGCCCGTCGCCGACTTCCTCGACGCGGCCGTCCTCGGCGACGGTGAGGAGGTCGTGCTGGCGATCTCCGAGGTCGTCCGCGAGTGGAAGGTCGAGGGCGCGTCCGGGCGGACGCGACGAGCTCCTCCGCCGCCTGGCCGTCAGCGGGAACATCTACGTCCCGCGGTTCTACGACGTCGCCTACGCCGCCGACGGCACCATCGAGGCGGTCGTGCCCAACAAGCCTGGCGTCCCGTTCCGGGTCACCAAGCACACGCTCATGGACCTCGACGCCTGGCCCTACCCCGCCAAGCCGCTGGTGCCGCTGGCCGAGACCGTGCACGAGCGCTTCAGCGTCGAGATCTTCCGCGGTTGCACCCGCGGTTGCCGCTTCTGCCAGGCCGGGATGATCACCCGCCCGGTGCGCGAGCGCAGCCTCGCGACCATCGGCGACATGGTCGAGAACGGCATCAGGAAGTCCGGGTTCGAGGAGGTCGGCCTGCTCTCGCTCTCGAGCGCCGACCACACCGAGATCGCCGAGGTGGCCAAGGGCCTGGCCGACCGCTACGAAGGCTCCAACGTCTCGCTGTCGCTGCCGAGCACCCGGGTCGATGCCTTCAACATCACCCTCGCCAACGAGTTCTCCCGCAACGGCCGCCGCTCGGGGCTCACCTTCGCCCCCGAGGGCGGCAGCGAGCGGATGCGCAAGGTGATCAACAAGATGGTCACCGAGGAGGACCTGATCCGCACCGTGGCGACGGCGTACTCCCACGGCTGGCGGCAGGTGAAGCTCTACTTCATGTGCGGGCTCCCGACGGAGACCGACGACGACGTCCTGGCCATCGCGGAGCTCGCCAAGCAGGTCATCGCCAAGGGCCGCCAGGTCGCCGGGCACAACGACATCCGCTGCACCGTCTCCATCGGTGGCTTCGTGCCCAAGCCGCACACACCCTTCCAGTGGGCGGCCCAGCTCGACCACGAGACGACCGACGCGCGGCTCAAGAAGCTCCGGGACGTGGTGCGCGAGGACAAGCGCTACGGACGGGCCATCGGCTTCCGCTACCACGACGGCAAGCCCGGCGTCATCGAGGGACTCCTCTCGCGCGGGGACCGCCGGGTGGGTGCCGTGATCGAGCAGGTGTGGCGCGACGGCGGCCGCTTCGACGGCTGGAGCGAGCACTTCAGCTACGACCGCTGGGTCGCTGCGTGCGAGACGGCCCTGGGCGGCACCGGTGTCGACCTCGACTGGTTCACCACCCGCGAGCGCGACTACGACGAGGTCCTGCCCTGGGACCACCTCGACTCCGGCCTCGACAAGGACTGGCTCTGGGCCGACTGGGAGGACGCCCTCGCCATCGCCGAAGGGCGCTCCGATGTCGAGGTCGAGGACTGTCGCTGG
Source organism: uncultured Actinomycetota bacterium (assembly GCA_963767915.1). Lineage (GTDB taxonomy): Bacteria > Actinomycetota > Actinomycetes > Propionibacteriales > Nocardioidaceae > Nocardioides. The sequence goes on along the minus strand of CAVYFR010000003.1, from coordinate 298,534 downwards.
ACCCCCTGCTACGACTGCGGGGTCTGTCCCGAGATGGGCACCGAGATCCAGATCGGTCCCACCGGCCAGCAGCTGCTGCCGCTGTCGGTGGTCTGAGGCCGTCGGATTCCCCGGATATCCGGGGAAACCTGACGTTCCTGGGGGAAGTTTCGCCCCGGAACGTCAGGTTCTGCCGGGGAACCCCAGCGTCCGGCGCCCGTAGGGTCGGCGCGTGCGGCACATCGGGGACGACGAGCGGCGCGCCCGGCTGGCGGTGCGGCACGCGATCGCGCCGGGGTGCCGCGTCGCTGATCCGGTGGCGGCCACCCGCGCGATGACGGTCCTGCACGCCACCGAGCCGGCCACCGTCCACCTCTCGCTGCACGCCCGCGTCGATGGCATCGAACACGCCGACATCGACCGCGCGCTCCACGACGACCGGAGCCTGGTCAAGCAGCTCGCGATGCGCCGGACCCTGTTCGTCTTCCCACGGGACCTGCTGCCGGCGGCTTGGGGGAGTGCCTCGGCGCGGGTGGCCGAGGCCGAGGGACGGCGACTGGCCAAGGAGGTCGAGCAGACCGGTGTCGCCGGCGACGGCCCCGCCTGGCTGAGGGACGCCCGCGTAGTGGTGCTGGCGGCGCTCGAGGCGAGCACCGACGGACTGACGGCCGTCGAGGTCGGCGCCGCCCTGCCGCAGGTGGCGCCGCTGCACAGCCGCGTCCTCACCCACCTCGGGCTCACCGCCGACGTGGTGCGCGGGACCAACACCCAGCACTGGCGGCTCTCCCGGCCCAGATGGACCTCCATGTCGGCGTGGCTCGGCACCGCCCCCGAGCCGCTCGCGCCCGACGAGGGGTATGCCGAGCTCGTGCGCCGTTGGCTGCGCACCTTCGGCCCCGGCACCGAGGCCGACCTCGTCTGGTGGCTCGGTGCGACGAAGGCCGCCGTCAGGTCCGCTCTGCAACACCTCGACGCCGTCGAGGTCTCGCTCGACGGCGGCGGGAGGGGATGGGTCCTGGACGACGACGTGGACGCACCGGACCCGGCGTACGCCGAGCCGTGGGCGGCTCTCCTCCCGGTGCTCGACCCCACGGTCATGGGCTGGAAGGACCGCGCGTTCTATCTCCGCGACCATGGTCCGCGTCTCTTCGACCGCAACGGCAACGCTGGGACGACGGCGTGGTGGGACGGTCGCATCGTCGGCTGCTGGGTGCAGGACCCCGATGGCGTCGTGGAGGTGCGGGCCGTCGAGCCGTTGCCTCCGGCCGCCGTGACCGCTCTGGCAGTGGAGGCGGGCCGTCTCACCGAGTGGCTCGAGGGGCAACGGGTCGGCACGGTCTACCCTTCACCGGCCATGAAGGAGCCCTCGCGATGAGCCGCCAGCCGCCCGAGCAGCAGGCGCCGCCGGTGATGCGGCTGCGGATCCGCTACGCCAAGCGCGGCCGGCTCCGCTTCACCAGCCACCGCGACTTCAGCCGCGCCTTCGAGCGGGCGGTGTTCCGCGCCCGGGTGCCCATGGCCTACTCCTCCGGGTTCAACCCGCACCCGCGGATCTCCTATGCCGGCGCGGCACCCACGGGCTCGGCCAGCGAGGCGGAGTACCTCGAGATCGCCCTCGCCGCGGACGTGGACCCCCAGGTCGTGCACCGGACGCTGGACGACGCGATGCCTGAGGGCCTCGACGTCCTCGAGGTCGTGGTCTCACCGGGCGGCGGCCTCAGCGACCGGCTCGAGGCCAGCCGGTGGGCGCTCCAGGTCGCAGCCCCTCGAGAGGCGGTGACCAAGGCGGTCGCCGCCTTCCTGGCGGCCGAGGAGGTGCCCGTGGAGCGGATGACCAAGAAGGGCCTGCGCCGCTTCGACGCCCGCACCGCGGTCGTGTCCTTGACGGTGCTGGACGGGGTGGTGGGGGTCGACCGGGTGGAGGAGACGGAGATCGAGCTGGTCCTGCGGCACGCCGTGCCTGCCGTCCGGCCCGACGACGTCCTCGCCGGATTGCGCTCCGTCGGAGGCCTCGTCCTCGTCGGTCACCCGCTGACCACCCGCCTGGCCCAGGGGCCGCTCGACCCCACGACCGGGACGATCGGCGACCCGCTGCGTCCCTGATCCGTTGCGCGGCGTGTGCGATACTCGCCTCTGGTCGTCCGGGTGAGAGTCCGGAGGACCCGACGACGTTCTCGCCGGCCCCCAACGCCACACCGTGGGACCGGCACAGTGGATGGACGCCGTCACCGGACCGCGACGCAGCCTGGTGCCACTGGGCGAGCGACCGCGGCAGGCGACGGGGACCGGTCCGGTGACGCACCCGCGGAGAGGGTCGCCGCCCAGACAGGCTTGTACGCCGGGCGAGGCGCGAGACCCGCGAGTGCCCGGCGTCAGACACCGCCCCGACCGCGAGGTCCGGGGTCGAGGAGCAGCAGATGGCTGACGACGAGAGCACCACCACCCCCGACACCAGCAGCACCCCAGGCGGCCCGGAGGAGGTGCCGCCGGCGAAGAAGACCGCCGCCAAGAAGGCGACGGCCAAGAAGTCCGCCGCCACGACCACCGCGAAGAAGGCCACGGCAAAGAAGGCGGCCGCCAAGAAGGCCCCGGCCAAGAAGTCAGCGACCGAGGAGGCGTCCGGCCCGGCGCCGGACCCCGTCGAGGCGAACCCGGAATCGGCTGCTGCGCAGCCGCCCGCCAAGACAGCCAAGACGGCCAAGAAGACGGCCAAGAAGACCAGTAAGAAGACCGCCGGTGACACGTCGGCCGAAGCCACGACCGAAGGCGCGAGCGACGGCGACCGGCCCGCCGCCGCCGTCCTCTTCCAGGCCCCTGAGCCGACGGCGGCCCCGGCGAAGAAGAGTGCGGCCACGAAGTCCGCCACCGCCAAGAAGACCACGACCAAGAAGGCAGCGGCATCCTCGGCGGACCGCTCGTCCGAGAGGCCCTCGCGTGCTGCCGACGGGGCGAGCGAGGCCACGGGGCCTGATGACGAGCAGGCCGACGATGCGGCCGAGACCAGCGAGGGCGGTACCGCGCGCCGCCGCCGTCGCCGGGGCGGTCGCCGCCGCCGCAAGAGCGGTGACGGTGAGGGCGGGGGTTCCGCCGACGGCGGGGACGACGGGGACGGCGACGGCGACCAGGCCGCCGATGTCTCCCGGACGGACGCCCGCGACGGCGAGTCCGGTGCCGACGGGGACGCCCAGGACGGCGGCGACGGGACCTCCCGGCGTCGTCGACGCCGCCGCCGCGAGGGCGACGACGGGTCCGGAGGAGGGGACGACCCGCAGAACACCGTCACCCGCGTGCGCAAGCAGCGCTCGGCGGAGGACGAGATCACCGCGGTCAGCGGCTCCACGCGCCTCGAGGCCAAGAAGCAGCGCCGACGCGAGGGCCGGGAGGCCGGCCGACGTCGGGCCCCGATCGTCAGCGAGGCCGAGTTCCTGGCCCGCCGCGAGTCGGTCGACCGCGTCATGGTGATCCGCCAGCGCGGTGAGCTGACCCAGATCGGCGTGCTCGAGGACAAGGTCCTCGTCGAGCACTACGTCGCCCGGGAGTCCCAGACCTCGCTCATCGGCAACGTCTACCTCGGCCGCGTCCAGAACGTCCTTCCCTCGATGGAGGCGGCCTTCGTCGACATCGGCAAGGGCCGCAACGCGGTGCTCTACGCCGGCGAGGTCAACTGGTCCTCGCTCGGGCACAAGGACGGGGCACCGCGCAAGATCGAGTCGGTGCTGACCTCGGGCCAGATGATCCTGGTCCAGGTGACCAAGGACCCGGTGGGGCACAAGGGCGCCCGGCTCACGAGCCAGGTCAGCCTGGCCGGCCGCTTCCTGGTCTACGTCCCCGACGGCACGACCAGCGGCATCTCGCGCAAGCTCCCCGACACCGAGCGCAGCCGCCTGAAGAACCTGCTCAAGGAGATCGTCCCCGAGACCGCAGGCGTCATCGTGCGCACGGCCGCGGAGGGGGCGAGCGAGGACGAGCTGACCCGCGACGTCGAACGTCTCAAGGCGCGGTGGGAGGACATCGACGTCAAGGCCCAGGGCAAGAGCACCAGCCCGCAGCTGCTGTACGGCGAGCCCGACCTGACCCTCAAGGTCGTCCGGGACCTCTTCACCGAGGACTTCAACCGGCTGGTCATCCAGGGCGACGATGCCTGGGACACGGTGCAGGCCTACGTCGCCCACGTGGCCCCGGACCTGCAGGAGCGCCTCGAGCGCTACGAGCCCGGCCCCGACGGCTCCGGCGGCAAGGCCGACGTCTTCGCCGAGTACCGCATCGAGGAGCAGATCGCGAAGGGCCTGGACCGCAAGGTCTGGCTGCCCTCGGGCGGGTCCCTGGTCATCGACCGGACCGAGGCGATGACGGTGGTCGACGTCAACACCGGCAAGTTCACCGGCTCGGGGGGCAACCTCGAGGAGACCGTCACCAAGAACAACCTCGAGGCGGCCGAGGAGATCGTGCGTCAGCTACGACTGCGCGACATCGGCGGGATCATCGTCGTCGACTTCATCGACATGGTGCTGGAGTCCAACCGTGACCTGGTGCTGCGCCGACTCGTGGAGTGTCTGGGCCGGGACCGCACCCGGCACCAGGTGGCCGAGGTGACCTCGCTCGGACTGGTGCAGATGACGCGCAAGCGCATCGGCACCGGACTGCTGGAGTCGTTCAGCGAGAACTGCGAGCACTGCCAGGGTCGCGGTGTCGTGATCCAGGAAGCTCCCGTCGAGCCGAGGCGCGGTGACGACGAGGGTCGCCGCAGCAGCGGCAGCAGCGGCAGCGGCAGTGGCGGCGGAGGCGGAGGCGGTCGGCGCTCCCGGGGCGGACGCGGCAAGGGCGCCCAGGACGACGTGGCGGTCGCCCCCCAGCCCGGCGACCACGATCGTCCCCCCACGCCCAAGGACCTCGCCGCCATCGCGAAGCCGGAGCCGGCCGGACCCGACGCCGCAGACCCGGCGACGTCGAAGACCGGACCGACAGCGGACAGCGAGCCCGCACCGGCCGCCGAGCGTGCCGCCGAACCGGCGACCGCACCCGAGCAGGAGCCCGCTCCGGAGGCCGCGGGCACGCCCCCCGCGGTTGCCGACGTCGGGTCATCAGGGGCCCAGGATCCGACGGAGCCACCCAAGGTGGTCACCCGGACCCGGCGGAGGGCGGCGAGCCGACCCGCGAGCACGGCCGGCGAGGCCGCTGCGATCGTGGTGTCCGAGCCGAGCGTCGTACCCGACCACCAGACCGCGACCCCGCCGCCGCCGCCCAAGGTGGTCACGCGCACCCGCGGCCAGCGGGCCCCTCGCACCTCGCCGGCGGAGACGACGGCGAGCGTCGAGCACGTCCCGATCAAGAAGAAGGGCGCGCGCAAGCGGTAGCGACCGCTCCGCCAGCGTTTTGCCGTGGTCCGGTGCGGCCCGTACGATGATCCCTCGGTGCGTTCACACGCGCCGGCCTCTGTCCGCCCGCTCGAGTGAGCCTCGCGGGCGCAGACCCCGAACGACCGATCGACGAAGGAGACCGCGGTGTACGCGATCGTGCGCGCAGGCGCCAAGCAGCAGAAGGTGGCCGTCGGTGACGTCATCTCGATCGACCGTGTCGACACCGCAGTCGGCGACTCCCTCACGCTGCCGGTCGTGATGGCCGTCGACGGCGACAAGGTGACCTCTTCGGGCCTCGACAAGGCCGCGGTCACCGTCGAGGTCGTGGGCGCCACGAAGGGCCCCAAGATCATCATCCAGAAGTACAAGAACAAGACCGGCTACAAGAAGCGCCAGGGTCACCGCCAGAAGTACACCCAGGTCAAGGTCACCGACATCAAGCTCTGATCCACCCGGATCCGCACATCGTTCAGCTCCCGAGAGGTTCGTCATGGCACACAAGAAGGGCGCCGCGTCCACCAAGAACGGTCGCGACTCGAACTCCCAGCGCCTCGGCGTCAAGCGGTTCGGTGGCCAGGTCGTCAACGCCGGCGAGATCATCGTCCGTCAGCGCGGCACCCACTTCCACCCCGGTGACGGCGTCGGGCGCGGAGGCGACGACACGCTCTTCGCCCTGGTCGCGGGAGCGGTCCAGTTCGGCACCCGCCGCGGCCGCCGCGTCATCAACATCGTCGCCCCCGGCGAGTGACCTGACGCTCACAGCACACCCACTTTCCGAAGGGCGTCCCGGTCTCGGGGCGCCCTTCGCCTCTGCAGGAGGCTAGGAGTCCGATGGCCGTCCCCACCTTCGTCGACCGCGTCACGCTGCACGTCAGTGCCGGCCGCGGCGGCAACGGGGTGGCCTCGGTCCACCGCGAGAAGTTCAAGCCGCTCGGTGGCCCCGACGGCGGCAACGGCGGGCCCGGCGGCTCGGTCATCCTGCGCGTCGACCCCGACGTCACCACGCTCATCGACTACCACCACAGCCCCAAGCGACGCGCCGACAGCGGTGGGCACGGTGCGGGCGCCCACAAGAACGGAGGCCACGGTGGCGACCTGGTGTTGCCCGTCCCCGACGGGACGGTCGTCAGCACACGTGCGGGCGAGGTGCTGGCCGACCTGGTCGGCCCCGGCACGGAGCTGGTCGTGGCCCAGGGCGGCCGCGGGGGCCTGGGCAACGCGGCCCTGGCCAGCTCGAAGCGGAAGGCTCCCGGGTTCGCCCTCCTCGGCGAGCCGGGCGACGAGCTCGAGATCGTCCTCGAGCTCAAGGTGGTCGCCGACATCGGCCTGGTCGGCTTCCCCAGCGCCGGCAAGTCCAGCCTGATCGCGGCGATCTCCCGGGCCCGTCCCAAGATCGCCGACTACCCCTTCACCACCCTGGTCCCCAACCTCGGCGTCGTCCGCGCGGGTGAGATCACCTTCACGGTCGCCGACGTGCCGGGGCTGATCGAAGGCGCCAGCGAGGGTCGCGGCCTGGGCCACGACTTCCTGCGGCACATCGAGCGGTGCGCTGCGATCGTGCACGTGCTCGACACCGCGACCATGGAGCCGGGACGCAACCCGCTCGACGACCTCGACGTGATCGAGGCCGAGCTCACCTCCTACGGCGGTCTCGAGGACCGTCCGCGCCTGGTGGCGCTGAACAAGATCGACGTCCCCGACGGGCGGGACCTGGCTGACATCACCATCGACGACCTCCGGGCTCGCGGGCTGCGCGTGCTCCCCATCTCGGCGGCCTCGGGGGAGGGGTTGCGCGAGCTCACCTTCGCCATGGCCGAGATCGTGGCCGCGGCGCGCGCCGAGCGGCCGGTCACCGTCAGCGAGCGGATCGTCCTGCGACCGCTGAGCGCCGACGGGAGCGAGGCGTTCTCGGTGACCCGCACGGACGCGGGTTGGCTCGTGCGGGGCGAGAAGCCTGAGAGGTGGGTCCGCCAGACCGACTTCAGCAACGACGAGGCGGTCGGCTTCCTCGCGGACCGCCTCAACCGGCTCGGCGTCGAGAGGCGGCTGGTCAAGATGGGGGCCGAGGAGGGCGACGCCGTGCTCATCGGTCATCTCGACGACGCCGTGGTCTTCGACTTCCGGCCCGGCATCGAGGCGGGCGCGGAGATGCTCGGCCGGCGCGGTGAGGACCAGCGCATGGAGGAGGACCGCCCTGCCGTCCGCCGCCGCCGGGAGATCCAGGAGGGGCTGGTCGACGCGGCTGAGCACGAGAAGCGCGCCGACGTCGCTCGGCGACTGCGGGGCGGCCCCACGTCGTACGAGATCGGCTCGGAGGAGGACCCGGACCGATGAGGCCCGAGGTGACCGCGGCCCGCCGGATCGTGGTCAAGGTCGGCTCGTCCTCCCTCACGAGTGCCGGGGGTGGGATCGACCCGTCCAGGATCAGTGCCCTGGTCGACGTCCTGGCCGCCACGCGGGCGCGGGGGGTCGAGGTGGTGCTGGTCTCCAGCGGGGCGATCGCGGCCGGGCTGGCTCCGCTGGGGCTCGCGCGACGACCTCGCGGACTACCCGCGCAGCAGGCCGCCGCCTCGGTCGGGCAGGGGTTGCTGGTGCACCGCTACACCGAGGAGCTGGCGCGGCACGACGTCGTCGCCGGCCAGGTCCTGCTCACCGTCGATGACGTGACGCGCCGCGCGCACTACCGCAACGCCTTCCAGACCTTCGCCAAGCTCCTCGAGCTCGGTGTCCTGCCCATCGTCAACGAGAACGACACCGTCGCGACCTCCGAGATCCGCTTCGGTGACAACGACCGGCTGGCCGCCCTGGTCGCTCACCTCGTGCACGCGGACCTCCTCGTGCTGCTCTCCGACGTCGACGGGCTCTACGACGGCAATCCCGCCCACGCCGGCAGCGCGCTGCTGCCCGAGGTGGTCTCACCCGCCGATCTCGAGCGGGTCGACGTCAGCCGGGCCGGCAGCGCGGGGGTGGGAACCGGGGGCATGCAGACGAAGGTGGAGGCGGCCCGGATCGCCACCGGGGCCGGCATACCGGTCGTCCTGACCGCGACCGCCCAGGCCGCCGCCGCCCTCGCCGGCGAACCGGTGGGCACGCTCTTCCACGCCACCGGCCGGCGCCGTCCGACGAGGTTGCTCTGGCTGGCCCATGCGACCGAGCCCAAGGGCACTCTGCTGCTCGACGAGGGCGCGGTCCGCGCGGTGCTCGCAGGTCGGGCGTCCCTCCTCGCGGCGGGCGTGACCGGGGTGAGCGGGTCGTTCACCGCGGGCGACCCGGTCGACCTCGCCGGTCCCGACGGCCGCGCCGTGGCGCGCGGGCTGGTGAACTTCGACTCCGAGGAGATCCCCTCCCTGGTCGGGCGGTCCTCCGGGGACCTCAAGCGTGAGCTCGGCGCCGCTTACGAGCGCGAGGTCGTCCACCGCGACGACCTCGTCCCACTCTGATCTCCACAGGTCCCCGCTGACCCGTCGCATACATGCGACGGGTCAGCGGGGGGCTGTGGAGGGAGGAGCTGGGGTGGGGGGTCAGGTGGGGGTCAGGTGAAGGTGGCGGAGGCGACCACCTGCCCGGACGGGCCGCGAACCTCGAAGCCGGAGGCGCGCTCGCGCAGGACCGAGGCGTTGAGGTTGCAGAGCATCGGGCGGCGGCCGGTACCGACGAAGCCGCCGGCGGGGTAGCGGGTGCCGTCGCGCCCGAGTACCGACACCCGGTAGCGGCGGCCCGCCTCGAAGCCGGTGGCGGTGAGCTTCACCTCGACCCCCCATGTGTGGTCGACCAGGTCGGCCTCGGCGCTCAGACCAACACGCTCGACGGTGACCGCCACCGCCTCGAGGGGTACGTCGGGCGTCGGTTCGGGGTCCGAGCGGGTCAGCGCCACGCCGGCCACGAGCACGGCAGCCGCGGCAACCACAGCGGCGGCGGTGAGCGCGTTCACGCCGAAGCGGCGACGGTCCGGCGTACGCGCTGATTCGTCGCGGACGGCCGCGAGGATGCGGGGCCCGAGCTCGGCGGGCGCCCGCTCGTCCGCCTCGTCAGTCCGGGCGTGCTTGAGGTCGGCGAGCACGGAGGCGGCGGGGAGCAGCTGCTCCAGCTCGGCCCGGCAGTCCGCGCAGCCGGTCAGGTGGGCTTGGAGCGCGGCCTCCTCGGCGGCCGGCAGCGCTCCCAGGACGAATGAGCCCAGGTCGTTCCGCAGCAGCTCGTGGTCACGGTCGGGTCCGTTCACGGTGTCACCTCCATCTCCTCCATCGCGACGCGCAGCGCTTTGAGCCCGTAGAAGACCCGGCTGCGCAAGGTGCTCTCGGGAATCCCCAGCTCTGCTGCGACCTCGGGGTAGGCCCGGTCCGCCAGGTAGGTCTCGACCAGGGCCCGCCGGTGGTCCTCGCCGATCCGGGCCAGGGCCTCCTCGACGAGCACCCGGTGCAGGAGCGCCTCCCAGCCGCCCTCGGCCCACGGGGCTGAGCGCTCCAGGCCCTCGTGATCGGACAGGCCACGCAGCCATGGTCGCGCCCCACGCGCCCGATGGGCATCGGTCACGACATGCCGGGCGATGCCGAAGAGCCAGGTCCGCAGGCTGGCCCGGCGCGGGTCGTAGCTCTCCCGCGCCCGCCAGGCCCGCAGGAACGTCTCCTGCACGGCGTCCTGGGCGGCGCCGGTGTCGCCCAGGGAGCGGCGGGCCAGGCGGAACAGTTCGTCGCCGTGCGCGGCGTACGCCTCGCGCACCCCCTCCTCGCGGGTGAGGAGGGGGGCGCTGGCGTAGGGCTGCCGGAAGGTCACGAGCAATCTTCGTCGCGGACGGTCGCGAGGAGTGGTCAGACCGCAGGGACGACCGCGATGTCGACGACGGGCGGCCCGAACGCTCCGACCCGGGCGGCCTTCCCCGAGGTCACGTCGACACGGTAGAGCGCATAGCCGCGCTTGTTGCCCAGGGTCGCGTAGGCGAGGTTGGCCGTTGCCTTGCCCTTCTTGACGCGGGTGAAGATGTCGAAGCCGGCCTGCACGCCTGCGCCGGCGCGGAGCGGTCCTTGAGAGGTGATGGTGCCGGCGTTGGCCGGCACCTGGAGCACCACGGCGTCGGTCTCGATGTTGAGGTCGTAGAGGGCGGTGCCGGTGGCGTCGTCGTTGTCGTTGTTGGTGTACGCCGCCGCGGCGATGCCCTGCACCCGCGGGTCGGTGTCCGGGACGTTGAGCGGCGCGTCTGCGGTGGTCGCCTTCGGGTCAAAGGTGTAGCGCAGGTTCTGGCCCCTGTTGCTGACGACGCGCAGCGCATCTGCGGCCGGGTTGAAGTCGACGCCGAAGGACGTCCCGACCAGGGTCACGCCCAGCGCACCGACCCGGTCGGCCTTCGCGTTCTTGGTGTTGACGACGTAGAGCCCGCCGTCGCGGCCGACGGCGTACAGCTCGCCGTTCGAGGGACGGACGTCGATCCCGATGACGCGGTCGCCCTTGCGCAGACCCTTGATGTCGCCCACCAGCTCGGTGTCGGCGCTGCCGAGCGAGACCCGCACCAGCTGGCCACCGGCGGTGAGGCCGAAGGCCTTCGGCAGCGCCGCGCGCTCGGCGCGGGCCTGGGGACGGGCCTCGGCGGTCGAGACGTACGACGCCGCGGCCAGGCCGCCGACGAGGGTGGCGGTGAGGACGGCGGACAGGGTGCGCTTCATGGGTTCTCCTGGGAGTCGTTGCGGGCCGGGACGTGGCGGACATCAGGGGATACGTCGCTGGACCGGCCGGTGTTGAAGTTCGTGGACGTTTCGTGGATCACCGGCGGCTAGGGTCACGACGTGCGCGCGCGGAGCCTGGTCGTGTGGGCCGTCATCCTGCTCGTCTTCATGCCGGCGCTGCTGTTGACGGTGGTCCGGCTGGTGCAGGCGGACTCGGCTCGAGTCCTGCAGCTGCAGGCGTTCACCCCGCTCGGGCTCCCGCTGTTCGTCGCCACCCTCCTGCTCGTCGTAGTGGCGCTCGCCTTCGGCCCCAGCGACCGCGCGCCCCTGATGGTGCCTGCGGTCTTCGGTGCGGTGGGGCTGTTCCTGCACTGCTTCTGGTTCGCGCCGCTGGTCCTCGGCGAGACCCCTGCTCCGGCCAAGGGTGCGGAGCCCCTTGTCGTGATGAGCGCCAACATCTCGGCCGGCGAGGGGGACGTGGTCGACCTGCTCGCGCAGGCACGGCGGGTGCGCGCGGAGGTCCTCGTCGTCACCGAGATCGTGCCGCGGGCCCTGCGCGACCTCGAGCGGGTGGGGCTCGACGAGACCTTCCCGCACCGTCTGGGATCACCCGGGCGCGACACCGGTTCGGTGGACGGGACCATGGTCTTCACCCGGGAACCGGCCCAGGAGGTCCGTCGCCTCGACACGTCGTACGGCTCCTACGCGTTCACCGTCCGCGGGCTGACGGTGCTCGCGGTCCACTGCGCCCCGCCGTCGGACCCCAGGACCTGGCGCCGCGACCACCGGCAGGTGGCTTCGACCGTCGAGAGCCTCGAGCCGGCGCTCATCCTCGGCGACCTCAACGCCACGGTCTCGCACGAGCCCGTCCGCGAGCTCGCGGACGCGGGCTACCGCGACGTCGTCGAGCTCGCCAACCTCGGGTGGCAGCCCACCTGGCCCTCCGGCGGCCGGTACGCCGCCCTGGGCCTGCTCACGCCTCTCGCACGCCTCGACCTGGTCCTGCTCAGCCCGGAGCTGACCGCGGTGGGGTCCGACACGCTGGACGTCGACGGCGCCGACCACCGCGCCGTGGTGGCCGAGGTGGTCCGGCGCGGGTGATCGGGCCGGCGAGTCGCGGCACGCAGTTCGGGTCAGGGTTTGGGCCGACCCGGCTCAGGCAACCGGTCGTCATGGCATCCGAGACCAGCATCACCGTCAGCCGCACGATCAACGCCTCCACCGACGTCGTGTTCGACGTCATCTCGAACCCCGCCCGGCACGCCGAGCTGGACGGATCGGGCTTCGTGGTCAGCGACGAGAGGACCGACCGGATCACCGGGACCGGCGAGGTGTTCCGGATGAACATGACCGGTGACCACATGGGCGGGGACTACCAGACCGACAACACCGTCACCGGCTACGACCGCAACCACCTCCTCGCCTGGCAGACCGCTCCCGCCGACCAGGACCCGCCCGGGTGGGAGTGGGTCTGGGAACTCGAGGCGCAGGGCTCGGAGGCGACCGACGTACGCCTCACCTACGACTGGGGCAAGGTCACCGACGAGGAGCTGCTCAAGAAGATCTCGTTCCCCCTGGTCGACGAGGCGGCGATGCAGGACAGCCTCGACAAGCTGGCCGCCACGGTGTCCTCGTGACAAGGACGTAGCCTTGCCGGTGCCATGAGCACCAGTCCCCGCGTCGGCCAGACCGAGGCCGTCAGCACGGTCTACCTCGACCACGCCGCAACGACCCCCATGGTGCCCGCGGCCGTCGAGGCGATCACCGCACACCTGCGCGAGGTGGGCAACGCCAGTTCGCTGCACGCATCAGGGCGGCGCGCCCGCCGCGTGGTCGAGGAGTCGCGGGAGTCGGTCGCCCAGGCGCTGAACTGTCGCCCCGGCGAGGTCGTCTTCACCTCCGGGGGGACCGAGGCCGACAACCTGGCGGTCAAGGGCATCCACTGGGCTCGGGCCGCCGAGCTCGGCGGCAAGCCGCGCCTGATCGCCTCCGCGATCGAGCACCACGCCGTGCTCGACCCTGTCCACTGGCTCGCCGACGCAGGGTCGGCCGAGGTCAGCCTCGCTGCGGTCGACCGAGCGGGTCGTGTCGACCTCGACCACCTCCGCACGCTGCTGGGCCAGGGCCCGGTGTCGTTGGTCTCGGTCATGTGGGCCAACAACGAGGTGGGCACGCTTCAACCGGTCGAGGACGTCGTGGCGATCGCTGCGGAGCACGGCGTACCCGTCCACACCGATGCGATCCAGGCGGTTGGCGCCGTGCCCGTCGACTTCGCCGCCAGCGGGGTCGACGCACTGAGCCTGACCGGCCACAAGCTCGGAGGGCCCTTCGGTGTCGGCGCGCTGCTCGTGCGCCGCGAGCTGTCCCTGACACCGCTCGTCCACGGAGGTGGGCAGGAACGTGACGTCCGCAGCGGGACCATCGACGCACCCGGCATCGCCGCCTTCGCCGTGGCCGTCGAGCTGGCGGTCAAGCACCAGACCGAGCACGCGGCTCGCATGCGCGCGCTGCGCGACGACCTGGTCCGCAGGGTCCAGGAGGTCGTCCCGGACGCGCACCTGCACGGTGACCCGGTCGACCGGCTGCCGGGCAATGCTCACCTCGGCTTCCCCGGGTGCGAGGGCGACTCCCTGCTCATGCTCCTCGACGCCCGGGGGATCGAGTGCTCCACCGGGTCGGCCTGCTCGGCGGGCGTGCCGCAGCCGTCGCACGTCCTGCTGGCGATGGGCTGCGACGAGGAGGCTGCTCGGCACTCGCTGCGCTTCTCGCTCGGCCACACCTCGACCGCAGCCGACGTCGATGCGGTGGTCGAGGCGATCGGGCCCTGCGTGGAGCGGGCCCGAGCGGCGAGGCCCTGAGTGCGCGTCATCGCGGCCATGTCGGGCGGCGTCGACTCCGCGGTGGCGGCCGCGCGTGCGGTCGAAGCCGGGCACGAGGTCACAGGCGTCCACCTCGCGCTCTCCCGCAACCCGGCGTCCTACCGCTCAGGAGCCCGGGGTTGCTGCACGATCGAGGACAGCAACGACGCTCGGCGGGCGGCCGACGTCATCGGGATCCCCTTCTACGTCTGGGACCTGAGTGACCGCTTCCACGAGGACGTGGTGGAGGACTTCGTCGAGGAGTACGCCGCGGGACGGACGCCGAACCCCTGCCTGCGGTGCAACGAGAAGATCAAGTTCGCCGCGGTGCTGGACCGCGCCCTCGCGCTGGGCTTCGACGCGGTGGCCACCGGCCACTACGCCCAGCTGCGCCCCGGGCCCGACGGCCTGGTGGAGATGCACCGCGGGCGTGACCCCGGCAAGGACCAGAGCTACGTCCTGGGCGTGCTCGACCAGCGCCAGCTGGCCCACGCGCTCTTCCCGTTGGGGGGCTCGACCAAGAGCGAGGTCCGCGGCGAGGCGGCGCAGCGCGGCCTGCTGGTGGCCGACAAGCCCGACAGCCACGACATCTGCTTCGTCGCCGACGGGGACAACGCAGGGTGGCTGCGCGAGAAGCTCGGGCCGGCCCCCGGTCCGATCCTCGACGAGGACGGGAGCGAGCTCGGACGACACGACGGCGCCTTCGCCTTCACCATCGGCCAGCGCAAGGGGCTGCGGCTGGGCGTGCCCGCTGCCGACGGGAAGCCGCGCTTCGTGCTCGACATCGAGCCGGTGACCGGCACCGTCACCGTGGGGCCGCGCGAGCGACTGGCCGTACGCCGGCTCGCGTGCATCCGGCCACGTTGGTGCGGAACCGTCCCTCGGATGCTCCGTGGCACCGTGCAGCTCCGGGCGCACGGCGAGGAGCTGCCTGCCGTCGTCCGGGTCGGCGACCACATCGAGATCGAGCTGCTGGAGCCGGCGTACGGCATCGCGCCCGGGCAGGCGGCCGTGGTCTATGACGGCACCCGGGTGGTCGGCTCGGCGACGATCGCCTCGACCGGGTGAGCAGCCGGTGACGGCGGCGACCGCCGTCGGCTCGATGCCGGGCCTCGACCAGCACGAGGCCCTCCGGATCGTGCTGGGTGAGCTCCCGGATCTCCCACACCTGCCCGAGCTGCCCGAGCGCGGCGTCAGCGCGGCGATGACCGGACGCAGCCTCGCGGTGCTGGAGGACCTCGGCGTCGACCTGCAGCCCGCCGGGTGGCGGCTGGTGGGCGGGGCCACCGCCTCGGGCGCGGACCATCGGCGGGCCCGCAGCCTCCTCGGCCAGGACCTCGACGTGCTCGAGGAGCAGACCCAGGGGCTGACCGGTGCGCTCAAGATCCAGGTCGCCGGCCCCTGGACCCTCGCGGCGACCGTGGAGAAGCCTCGAGGCGATCGCGTCCTGAGTGACGTCGGGGCCCGACGGGAGCTGGCCCAGGCCCTCGCCGAGGGGGTGCGCACCCACGTGCGCGACGTGCGCAGACGCGTCCCCGGTGTGGAACGCCTGGTCGTCCAGGTGGACGAGCCGGCCCTCGCGGCGGTTCTCGCCGGCCGGGTGCCGACCGCGTCGGGTTTCGGGAGACACCGCACCGTGGACCGGCCCGAGGCGTCCCAGGTGCTGGGTTGGCTGCTCAGCGCCATAGCCGAGGAGGGGGCGGAGCCGTGGGTGCACGCCTGCGCCCCCGGGACGCCGTGGGACCTGGTCCGCGGCGCCGGCGCGCGCGGGATCTCAGCTGACCTGTCCGTGCTCTCGGCGGTCGACCACGACGTCCTGGCCGAGGCCTTCGAGGCGGGGGAGGTCGTGGCGCTCGGCGTCGTACCCGCTATCGAGCCGAGCGTGGCGCCCACCGAGCGCGAGCTCGTCGAGACCGTGCTGCGGTGGCTGGACCTAGTGGGCCTCGAGCCCGGCCCCGGCCTGCTCGTCACGCCCTCGTGCGGGCTCGCCGGTGCCGGCCCCGGCTGGACGCGTACGGCGCTCGCCCTGACCAGGACGAGCGCCGCGGCGTTGAGGAGCGGTTAGGCGTGCAGGCCCTCGGGACCGTCGGTGGCCAACTCGGTGTGCTTGACGTCGAGGAAGACCCACGTCACCAGTGACGCGGCCAGCATCATGATCGAACCGATGAGGAAGCCGTTGCTGGCGCCCTCGGTGAAGATCTGCTGGCCGGTGATGGCCTGCATCATCTCCAGCTGCTCCGGTGAGGGCTGACGTCCGGACTGGGCGGCGCGCTCGACGGCGGCACCGAGCTCGGCGCCGCGGTCGGTGAAGATCTGGGTCGCCGCCGTGCCGAGAATGGCCAGGCCCAGTGCTCCGCCCACCTGCTGCATCGTGTTGAGCACTCCCGACCCGATGCCGGAGTCGTCGGCGTGGAGGTGGTGGACCGCCGTGAGCGTCAGCGGCACGAACGTCGCTCCCATGCCAAGCGACATGAGGGCGATGAAGGGGAGGAGGTCGGTCGCGTAGCTCGCGGTGACGTCGCTGACCGGGAACGCGGTGTCGTAGGGGAGGCGTGAGAAGCCGAAGAGCCCGGCTGCTGCCATCAGCGTGCCGGTCCCCGAGATGTAGCGCGGGTCGATGCGGTTGACCAGCTGGGAGCTGACCCCCGCCGCGATCACGATGCCGATGCAGAACGGCAGGAACGCGACTCCGGCCCGGATCGGGCTGTAGCCCATGACGTCCTGGATGTACTGGCTGAGGAAGTAGAACATCGCGAACATCGCTGCCGGCGCGAAGAACATCGCGACGAAGCTGGCGGCGCGGGTGCGGTTGGTGAACACCCGGAACGGCAGCAGCGGGTGCTCGGCCCGCTTCTCGACCAGCCCGAACACGACGAGCAGAGCGGCACCGAGGACCAGGCTCGTCAGGGTCAGGGCGTCGGACCAGCCATCGGAGCCCGCGCGGCTGAAGCCGTAGACGAGCCCGAGGAGACCGAGGGTGCCGAACACGGCACCGGGGAGGTCCAGCTCCCCCTCGTGGGCGTCCGACTCGCGCAGGTAGCGCACCGACAGGCCGGCGGCGGCCAGCCCGATCGGGACGTTGATGAGGAGCGTCAGGCGCCATCCGTCGATCTCGAATCCGCCGATCGCGTCCAGACCGGTGAGCCAGCCACCGAGGAGCAGGCCCACGGCCGCGCCCGCGCCGGACATGGCGGCGTAGACGGCGAAGGCCCGGTTGCGCGCTGGGCCGGCCGGGAAGGTCGTCGTGATCAGGGCCAGGGCGGCCGGTGAGGCGAGAGCCGCGCCGAGACCCTGCAGGGCCCGAGACGCCAGGAGCATGCCTTCGCTCGTCGCCAGACCGCCGAGTCCGGAGGCGACCGCGAAGACGGCCAGACCGATCATGAAGATCTTGCGACGACCGTAGAGGTCGCCGAGGCGCCCACCGAGCAGCAGCAGGCTCCCGAAGGCCAACGCGTACCCGGTCACGACCCAGGTGAGGTTGGCCTGGGCGATGTCGAGGTCGTCCTTGATGAACGGCAGGGCGATGTTCACGATCGTGCCGTCGAGCACGACCATCAGCTGGGCCACCGAGATGAGCACGAGCGCCCATCCGAGGTGGAGGTCCTTGCCTGGAGCGGAGGTGGTGTCCTGGACCTGCTGGTCCGCGGAACTGGCGGCGTCGGTCATGGGTGGGCCCTCCCTGGGCTGGTGGTGCGAGCCGTGCCGCAGGTCGCGGCCGGCAGGATGATCTGGTCGATGACCCGGGCGACGAGGTCCGGGCCGGGGCGCTCGCCAAGAACGAACAGGCGGTGCAGGACGATGCCGGGCAGAGCCGGCGCGAGCAGGTCGAGGTCGACCGAGGTGTCGATCTCACCTCGGTCGCGGGCGCGCGTGAAGACGGCGCCGGCGACGGCGACCTTGGGAGCGACGAAGTCGCGTCGGAAGGCCGCAGCGAACTCCTCGTCGCGGGTGACGGCGGTCAGGACGCTGGCGAAGATGGCCAGCTGACGGTGGTCGGTGAGGCCGCCCATACCGCAGAAGGTCTCGAGCAGGTCGCCGCGCAGGCTGCCGGTGTCGGGCACCACGGGGCGGGGCAGGTCCTTGTCGGAGAGCAGGGCGTCGATCACCAGGGCCGTCTTGGTGCTCCACCTCCGGTAGAGCGTCGCCTTGGACGCCCGGGCGCGGGTGGCGACGGCGTCCATGGTGAGCCGGTCGTAGCCGACCTCGACCAGAGCGTCGAGCGTGGCGTCGAGGATCTCCTGCTCGCGGTCGCCCTCGATCCGGGGGCGCGACTGAGCGCACTCACGGGCCTCGAGGTCCGACGTCATACGGCTACTCCCTGGCGGTCACCTGGATGAAACGAAACAGTTCCGTTTCATCGAACACGCTAGGGCTGGTCCGCTATTCCGCCAAATCGCCTGCGGTCTGGACCGGGTTCGCACGGGATCCTGGACGTTCCTGCCCGAAACTTCGCCGGGGAACGTCGGGTTTCCCCGGATCTCCGGGGAAACCTGCCGGCTCCCCCAGCAGCCCGAGGCAGGCGGTGACGGCGACGTCGTTCCAGTCCTCGACGCGGCGGAACATGTAGTGGCCGACGCGGCCCATGTCGCGGACCGTCGCGGAGGAGGCGACCTGCTGAGCACGCTCGACGTAGGCCCGGGTCTGGCGCAGCGAGGTGATCTTGTCGGAGCGCCCGTGCGCAGCCTTCAGGTGCTTGCCCCGCAGCGCCTCGACCGGCTCGCCGGGAGGGAGCCACGGCGCCAGGGCGACGACCCCGACGACCGCGTCGTCATCGGCCACGTGGACCGCCGTGCGGGCGCCCATCGAGTGCCCGAGGAGTACGACGGGCACCGCACCGGTCACGCGCCGGGCCTCCTCGAGGGCCCAGCGTGCGTCCTCCACCGGTGCGGAGCCGTCGTTCCACCCGCGCTCGCGGTAG
Organism: uncultured Actinomycetota bacterium; assembly: GCA_963767915.1. Taxonomy (GTDB): domain Bacteria; phylum Actinomycetota; class Actinomycetes; order Propionibacteriales; family Nocardioidaceae; genus Nocardioides. Next base: position 279,768 of record CAVYFR010000003.1, on the reverse strand, counting down.
CGCAGCAGCCAGGTCGACAGGCCCGCCGCGTGCGCGCGTGGTGTGAGGGCCCGCTGCATCGCCGCGAGCCGCTTCCAGGAGGCGCTGCGCCCGTCGACGGCCTGACGGCCCGAGGCCTTGCCGCCGTGGAGCATCAGGACCAGCCCCCGCGGGTCCTCGACGTCGTGGCGGGTCAGCGATGCGAGCACGTTCGTCCTTCGTCACGGGTGTCGGCCCGGATTGGCAAGATGGCCCCATGCCTGACGCCGCCGCCGCTGACGCCGCTGGCGCTGCCGACCCCTCGACGGCCGACCCGGCGCCGGCCGAGGCCCGCGAGGAGCACCAGCGGCTGGTCGAGGAGATCCAGGACGCTCGGTGGCGCTACTTCGTCCTCGACGACCCGGCGCTCTCCGACGGCGACTACGACCGGCGCCTGCGGAGGCTGCAGGAGCTCGAGGAGGCCTTCCCGGAGCTGCGGACCCCCGACTCACCGACCCAGCAGGTCGGCGGGGCGGTGTCGACCGACTTCACCGCCGTCGACCACCTGCGGCGCATGGAGAGCCTCGACAACGCCTTCACCTTTGAGGAGCTCGACGCGTGGTACGCACGCCTGTCGCGCGACGGCATCGAGGACCCGGCCCTGCTGTGCGAGCTCAAGGTCGACGGGCTCGCGATCAACCTGCTCTACGAGGACGGACGCCTCGTGCGGGCGCTGACCCGCGGGGACGGGGTGACGGGGGAGGACGTGACGCCGAACGTCCGCACGATCGACTCCGTCCCGACCGCCTCCGGGCCGACGACGAGGAGCACCCCGTCCCCGCCCTCGTCGAGGTGCGGGGCGAGGTGTTCCTCCCCGGCGAGGCCTTCGAGCGGCTCAACGAGTCGATGGTCGACGCGGGCAGGCCGATGTTCGCCAACCCGCGCAACGCCGCAGCCGGCTCGCTGCGGCAGAAGGACCCGCGGGTGACGGCGACCCGCGCCCTCGGCATGGTCTGCCACGGCATCGGCGAGCGACGCGGCTTCGAGCCCGACTGCGCAGTCCGCGGCCTACGACGCCCTCGGCCGCATGGGGGCTGCCCACCTCCGACCTGGTCCGGCGTCCTGCCCACCTCGAGGCAGGTCAAGGGCTTCATCGAGGACGCCGGCGAGCGCCGCCACTCCATCGCGCCCTACGAGATCGACGGAGTGGTGGTCAAGGTCGACGACGTCTCGCTGCAGCGGCGGCTCGGGTCGACGAGCCGGGCGCCGCGCTGGGCGATCGCGTTCAAGTACCCGCCCGAGGAGGTCAACGCCAAGCTCCTCGACATCCGCGTCAACGTCGGGCGCACCGGCCGGGCCACGCCGTACGGCGTGATGGAACCCACGCTGGGTGGCCGGCTCGACGGTCGAGAACGCCACCCTGCACAACGCCCACGAGGTCCAGCGCAAGGACGTCCGGCCGGGCGACACCGTGATCCTGCGCAAGGCCGGTGACGTGATTCCCGAGATCCTCGGGCCGGTGCTGGCCCTGCGGCCCGAAGGGCTCGCGGAGTGGGAGATGCCGACCGAGTGCCCGGCCTGCGGCACTCCGCTGGCCCAGCAGAAGGAGGGTGACAAGGACCTGCGCTGCCCCAACCACGAACAGTGCCCGGCGCAGGTCCGGGAACGGGTCTTCCACGTGGCGGGGCGCGGCGCCTTCGACATCGAGGGTCTCGGCTACGAGGCGGCGAGCGCCCTGCTCGAGGCAGGGGCGATCCGCAACGAGGGCGACGTGTTCGACCTCGACGAGGCCGCGCTGCTCCGGGCGCCGCTGTTCACCCGCGCGCCGAAGAAGGGCGAGGAGGGAGCGCCAGCTCAGCGCCAACGCCCAGCGCCTCCTCGACCAGCTCCACGAACGCCTGACCGTGCCGCTGTGGCGGGTCCTCGTCGCCCTGTCGATCCGGCACGTCGGGCCCGACCGCCGCGCGGGCACTGGCCCAGGAGTTCGGCTCGATGGCCGCGATCCGGGGGGCGAGCCTGGCCGAGCTCGCCGCCGCCGAGGGGGTCGGACCGACCATCGCCGAGGCGGTGATCGAGTGGTTCGCCGTGCCGTGGCACGCCGAGATCGTCGAGACGTGGGAGGCAGCCGGGGTCGCGATGGCCGACGAGCGCGACGAGTCCGTGCCGCGGACCCTCGAGGGGCTGACCGTCGTGGTCACCGGCTCGCTGCGTCGACTTCAGCCGCGACTCGGCCAAGGAGGCGATCCTCGCCCGCGGCGGCAAGGCCGCCGGATCGGTGTCGAAGAAGACCGACTACGTCGTCGTGGGCGACAACGCCGGCTCGAAGGCCGACAAGGCCGAGCAGCTCGGCGTACCGGTCCTCGACGAGGAGGGGTTCAGGCCGCTGCTGGAGAAGGGCCCCTGAGGGTCGCCCGCTGGTTACGGTGTCGCCATGCGCCGAGTCCTCCTGCCCCTGGCGGTGTCCGCCGTCCTCCTGGTCCCTGCGTGCGGCGAGGACGACCCGCAGCCTGCCGACGCCCCATCGACGTCGTCGCCCTCGCCGAGCGACACCCCGTCGGCGGTCGAGCCCGAAGGGTCGCCCGAGGACGTCATCCAGGCGTACTTCGCGGCCCAGCGGGTCGGTGACGCCGAGGCGATCTGTGCCCTGGAGTCCGAGCAGCTGGAGATCTTCAAGTACGACGAGGCGGGCCAGGCGTGCCTCGACGACGCGGGCAACAACATGGCCCAGCCCGTGTGGGCGGAGGAGATCGTCGTGGTCTCGACCCAGGAGGTGCCCGGTGGCATCTCGGCGGTCATCCAACCCAACGCCGGTAGCGACGCGCAGGCGACCATCGTGGTGGTGGCGGTCGACGGTGAGTGGCAGATCGGGTCCTTCGCCTGACGCGAGCCTCCTCAGCTGCCGTCGGTGAGCGGGATGACGGCGCAGCCGCGTCGCGAGCAGCCGTCGCTCGGCCGTGTTGTCGGTGAGGGCCAGGGCCTGCTGGTTGGCGAGGGCCGCCTCCTCGTCGCGGCCGAGCCGGCTGAGCAGCTCGGCGCGGGTGGCGTGGAAGAGGTGGTACGACGTGAGCGCGTCCTCCAGCGCCTCGACCTCGGAGAGCGAGCGGGCGGCCGGCTCGGGTCCGAGCTGGGCCATCGCGACCGCTCGGTTGAGCAGCACCACCGGGCGAGCGGTCGTGCTCGCGCAACAGCTCGTAGAGCGTGACGATCTGCGGCCAGTCGGTCTCCTCCCACGACGGGCTGGTGGCGTGGCAGGCGGCGATGGCGGCCTGGAGCTGGTAGCGGCCCGGGGCGCGCAGGCCGCGGCGCGCTCGAGCAGCGCGTCTCGCCGGCGCTGATCGCGGCGTCCGTCCCAGCAGCGACCGGTCCTGGTCGCGCAGCAGCACCAGGTCGCCGTCGGCGTCGAACCGGGCGGCGGCGCGGGCGTGTTGGAGGGTCAGCAGCGCCGCGAGCCCCCACGCCTCGGCGTGACGCGGCATCGCGGTCGCGACGACACCGGCGAGCCAGACCGCGTCCGCAGCGAGGTCGCGGTCCTGGGTGCGGCCGGTCGAGGAGACGAACCCCTCGTTGAACATCACGTAGACCACGGACAGGACGTCGCCGACGCGCTCGCCCAGCACGTCGTCGTCGGGCACGCTCAGCGAGATCCCCGCCGCCACGATCTTGCGCTTGGCCCGCACGATCCGCTGGGCGAGCGTGGCCTCGTTGACGAGGAAGGCCCGCGCGATCTGCGGGGTGGTCAGGCCGACCACGGCGCGCAGGGTGAGCGCGAGCCGGGCCTCGGGGGCGAGGGCCGGGTGGCAGCACGCGAAGAGCAGCGGCAGCCGTTCGTCGGTGCCGGGAGCGGGCTCGGGCACGAGGCAGTCGCTGGGCGAGGTCGTGCTGGCGCTGCCCTCGCCGGACGGCGTCCAGGGCGTTGCGCCGGGCCGCGACCTGGAGCCAGGCGCCCGGCCTCTCGGGCGGCCCGTCGCGACGCCAGGCGGTGATCGCCTCGAGGATCGCCTGCTGCACCGCCTCCTCGGCGACGTCGAAGTCGAACTGCCGCGCGAGCCGGGCCACGAGCAGACCGGACTCCTCGCGCAGGGTCTGCGCGAGGAGACCGTCCGTGGTGCTGCTCACTCGAACTGGGAGTAGTCCTCGACCATCGGCCGGATCTCGACCGCCGACCCGGGGTACTTCAGGCTGGGCCAGGTCCTGGTCAGCGCGACCGCGGCGTCCATGTCGGCCACGTCGATGATGGTGAACCCGCCGATGACCTCCTTGGCCTCGTTGAACGGCCCGTCCACCACGACGGGCCCGCCCTCGGCGTACTTCACGGTCGTGGCCGTCTCGACGCCCATCAGCTCGGCGCCGCCGTCGGCGATGTGGGCGCCGTTGGTGCCGAACCACTCGTAGATCGCGCTTGTAGTCGGCCTGCGACCTCGTCGGGGTCGAGCCTGGCGTCGAGGTCGGGGCGGGAGGTGAACATGACGACGTACTTCATGAGGTGGTGTCCCTTCAGTGGTGTGCCGGCCCTGGTCGGGCCAGTCTCACCACCTCGACGCCGCCGGGGCGAGGAATCGACAGCTCGGAGCAAGAAGTTTTCGCTGCGGGCGGCGCCGAGGACCCCTCCCAGCGGCGCAGCCGGCCTCCGGGTGACGCTGGCCCGGCCCGCCGTCCCTAGGATTGCCGCATGGCCGAGAACCTCGCGATCACCCGTGACGAGGTCGCGCCACCTGGCCGACCTCGCCCGGATCGACCTGTCCGACGCCGAGCTCGACCATCTCGCTCCGCAGCTGTCGGTGATCCTCGAGTCGGTCGCCTCCATCGCCGAGGTGGCGGGTGACGACGTGCCCCCCACCTCGCACGCGCTGCCGCTGACCAACGTCTTCCGCGACGACGTGGTGCAGCCCTGCCTGACCGCCGAGGAGGCGCTGTCGGGCGCACCGGCGTCCGAGCAGCAGCGCTTCTCCGTCCCGCGGATCCTCGGGGACGAACAGTGAGCCGGCGCATGGCAGCGGAGCTCGCCGACGACCTCGCCTCCGGTGCGACCACCTCGGTCGAGCTCACGCAGACCCACCTCGACCGGATCGCAGCGGTCGACGGGGCGGTGCACGCCTTCCTGCACGTCGACGCCGAGGGCGCTCTCGCCCAGGCCGCCGCGTCCGACGAGCGGCGCGCCGCCGGTCGGACCGCATCCGCCCTCGACGGCATCCCGATCGCGGTCAAGGACGTGCTCACCACGCGCGGCCTGCCCGACGACCTGCGGCTCGAAGATCCTCGAGGGCTGGATCCCGCCCTACGACGCGACCGTCGTCGAGCGCCTGCGCGCGGCCGGGCTCCCGATCCTCGGCAAGACCAACATGGACGAGTTCGCCATGGGCTCCTCCACCGAGCACTCGGCCTACGGCCCGACCCACAACCCGTGGGACCTCGACCGGATCCCCGGCGGCTCCGGCGGCGGTTCGGCGGCTGCCGTCGCGGCCTTTGAGGCGCCCTTCGCGATCGGCACCGACACCGGCGGCTCGATCCGTCAGCCCGGTGCGGTGACCGGCACCGTCGGCATGAAGCCGACCTACGGCGGGGTCTCGCGCTACGGCCTCGTGGCGCTGGCCAACTCCCTCGACCAGGCCGGCCCCGTGACGCGCACCGTGCTCGACGCGGCGCTGCTGCACGAGGTGATCGGCGGGCACGACCCGCGCGACTCGACCTCGATCGACCAGCCGCTACCCGCGCTGGTCGAGGCCGCGCGGCAAGGCGCCGACGGCGACCTGACCGGCGTACGCATCGGGATCGTGAGCGAGATGTCCGGCGAGGGCTGGCAGCCCGGCGTCATGGAGCGCTTCCAGGAGTCGGTCGACCTGATGGTCGGCGCCGGCGCGGAGGTGCACGAGGTCTCGTGCCCGAGCTTCCAGCACGCCCTGGCGACCTACTACCTGATCCTGCCCGCGGAGGCCTCGAGCAACCTCGCGAAGTTCGACGCGATGCGGTACGGCATGCGGGTCCTGCCCGACGCCATCGACAACCCGAGCGCGGAGGACGTCATGCGCGCCACCCGCGACGCGGGCTTCGGCGAGGAGGTCAAGCGCCGCATCATCCTCGGCACCTATGCGCTGTCCAGCGGCTACTACGACGCCTACTACGGCCAGGCCCAGAAGGTGCGCACGTTGGTCAGTCGCGTGACTTCGACGCGGCCTTCGAGCGGGTCGACGTGCTCGTCTCACCGACCGCGCCGACGACGGCGTTCCAGCTCGGGGAGAAGCTCGACGACCCGCTGGCGATGTACCTCAACGACCTGGCGACGATCCCCGCCAACCTCTCCGGCGTGCCCGGCATCTCGGTGCCGAGCGGACTGGCCGAGGAGGACGGGCTGCCCACGGGTTCCAGGTCCTGGCGCCCGCGTCTGGCCGACGACCGGTGCTACCGGGTCGGGCGCGGCGCTCGAGGCGATGCTGGAGCGGCCAGTGGGGCGGTCCGATCCTCGACCGGGCCCCGTCGTTGGTCGAGCTGGTCGAGACCCGAGGAGCATCGGCATGACCGACGACCCTGGTCGCCTGGGACGACGTGCTCGCGACCTACGACCCTGCCCTGGGGCTCGAGGTCCACGTCGAGCTCAACACCGCGACGAAGATGTTCTGCGGCTGCCCGGCCGTGTTCGGCGGCGAGCCCAACACCCAGGTCTGCCCGACCTGCCTCGGCCTGCCCGGGGCGATGCCGGTCGTCAACGGCAAGGCCGTGGAGTCGGCGATCCGGATCGGACTGGCGCTGAACTGCTCGATCGCCGCAGTGGTGTCGGTTCGCCCGGAAGAACTACTTCTACCCGGACATGCCGAAGAACTTCCAGACGTCGCAGTACGACGAGCCGATCGCGTTCGAGGGTTACCTCGACGTCGAGGTCGACGGTGAGACGTTCCGGGTCGAGATCGAGCGCGCCCACATGGAGGAGGACACCGGCAAGTCCACCCACATGGGCGGTGCGACAGGTCGCATCCACGGCGCCGACTACTCCCTCGTGGACTACAACCGGGCCGGCATCCCGCTCATCGAGATCGTCACCAAGCCGATCACCGGCGCGGGGGAGAAGGCACCGGAGGTGGCCCGCGCCTACGTCAGCCAGATCCGCGACCTGATCGTGGCGCTGGGTGTCTCCGAGGCCCGGATGGACCAGGGCAACCTGCGCGCCGACGTCAATCTGTCGCTCTCCCCGAAGGGGTCGGGCGTGCTCGGGACCCGCACGGAGACCAAGAACGTCAACTCGTTCCGCTCGGTCGAGCGCGCGGTGCGCTACGAGATGCAGCGGCACGCTGGCGTGCTCGACGCGGGCGGCTCGATCCTGCAGGAGACCCGGCACTGGCACGAGGACACCGGGATCACCACCAGCGGTCGCGAGAAGTCCGACGCCGACGACTACCGCTACTTCCCCGAGCCCGACCTCGTGCCCGTCGCCCCCTCGACCGCGAGTGGGTCGAGGAGCTGCGGGCGACGCTTCCCGAGCCTCCGGCCGTACGCGCTCCCGGCTCCAGGCCGAGTGGGGCTTCTGCGACCTCGAGATGCGCGACACCGTCGGAGCCGGCGCCCTCGGGCTCTGGTCGAGGAGACCGATCGCCGCCGGAGCCAGTCCGCAGGCCGCCCGCAAGTGGTGGCTCTCCGAGCTGGCCCGCCGGGCCAACGACACCGGCACCTCGATCGACGCGCTGGGCGTGACGCCTGCCGACGTCGCGCGCGTCCAGGCGCTGGTCGAAGAGGGCGCGATCAACGACAAGCTCGCCCGCCAGGTCTTCGAGGGACTGTGCGCCGGCGAGGGGAGTCCCGACGAGATCGTCGCCGCCCGGGGCCTGGCCATCGTCTCCGACGAGGGCGCCCTGTCGGCGCGCCGTCGACAACGCCATCGCCGCCAATCCCGACGTCGCCGACAAGATCCGCGACGGCAAGGTGGCGGCCGCCGGCGCGCTCATCGGTGCGGTCATGAAGGAGATGCGCGGCCAGGCCGACGCCGGCCGGGTGCGCGAGCTGGTCCTGGAGAAGCTCACCTGACCGCATCCGTAGTAGCCTGCGGCCACACCATTCACCACGCCCGCAGTGGGGGAAGCCGGTCCGAGTCCGGCGCTGACCCGCAACCGTAGGCCCGCCCGTGCCCGCACGGGCGAGTGAGCCGGAGCACCGACTGCGACGCGGCCCGATACACGCTGTCGAGGAAAGCAGCGGGTGGCTCATCGACAGTGCTCCCTCCAGGCCCTGCCGTGGCTCCCCCGCTGTGCAGCGGGAAGGAACCACACCATGCGCATCTCTCTTCTGACCGCCGGGGCGCTCGCCCTCGCCGGGCTACCGGTCCTCGTCGGACCGGTGAGCCCCGCCGCGGCCGCCGCCGACCCCGCCCCCCTGACTCCGCCGCCGGCTGGCTCACCGGCCAGCTCACCGACGGCCTGCTCTTCAACGACCAGTTCGGGTTCAACGACGTCGGTCTCAGCATCGACGCCGCACTCGCCCTCGACGCCGTGGGTGGGCACGAGGCCACCGTCGCGGAGGTCGCCGACGCTGCCGCTGCCGAGATCGGTGCCTACGTCGGTGACGGCACGACCGAGTCCTACGCCGGAGCGCTCGCCAAGGCCGTGGTCCTGACGGCGCTTCCCGCGGCTGGAGCCAACCCGCGCAACGTCGGCGGCGTGAACCTCGTCCAGCGCCTCGAGGACCGGGTCGACGCGACCGGTCGGATCGCGGACCAGAGCGAGTTCGACGACTTCGCCAACGTGCTCGGGCAGTCCTACGCGGTCCAGGGCCTCGACGCGGTCAACAGCCAGGAGGCCGACGCCGCGACCGACTTCCTGCTGTCCCAGCAGTGCGCGGCCGGCTTCTTCGCCCAGGCCTTCGGCTCGGACTGCACCGCCGACGACGCATCGGTCGACGCGACGGCGATCGCCGTGCTGGCGTTGCAGAGCCAGCTCGACGACACCGACGTGGCACCCAGGGTCGCCGCCGCGGTCGCCTGGCTCGTCGCCGCGCAGCGGGACAACGGTTCGTTCGGCTCCGACGGCGAGATCGCCACTCCCAACAGCAACAGCAGCGGTCTGGCCGGCTGGGCCCTGGGTGTCTCCGGGCAGACGAGCAGTCGCGGAGCGCGCGGCCGCCTGGATCCGCAAGCAGCAGTCCTGCGTCGACCGGGGCGCCCTCGCCTACGACCGTGCGGCGCTCGCTGCCGGCGCGATCACGGTGAGACAGCCGTGACCAGTGGCGCCGGGCCACCGCCCAGGCGCTTCCCGCTCTCGAGTGGGCGCCGGACGCGGACGGGTCGGGCCAACGTGATCGGCGGCGCCGACTACGTCGAAGGCCGGCAGGCGGACGACCCTCGGTGTCAACGGTGCCACCGCCGGCATCGCCGTGTGTGCGACCTTCCGCACACGGTCGTCTCGCAGATCACCAACGGTGACGGTGAGGCCGTGCTGCAGGTGAAGCTTCCCAGGGCACCGCCCGCCGCACGGTCGAGGTGAGCGACGGCTCCTCCCGTCTGGGCCAGGTGACGTTCAAGGCCCTCGGAGACCTGCGGGTGCCGTTCAGTCGGGACAGGAGGGTCACCTCCGGTGACAAGCAGGTCGTCAAGGTCAGCGGGCTCGAGCCGGGCGAGATCGTGAGCGTCGTGGTCGACGGTTCGTCGGTCGACTTCGGCCAGGCGAACGACCGTGGCCGCGTTCACCGGCCGGTTCACCGTGACCGGCAAGCCGCGCACCGAGCGGGTCAAGGTCGTCGGGCAGTTCCGCGAACCGCACGAACGTCAAGTCCTTCCGCGTCCTCGCCGGCTGACGTGCTCGAGCTCCTGCTGGTCCCGACCCTCTCGGCCGCGGCACCCTGCGCCACGGCCGAGGGGGTGAGCGTGGTCGTCGACTTCAACGAGCTCGGCGGCGGCGTGCAGCAGGTGTGCCTCGCGACGGCGGTGGGCGACCAGGCCTCGGACCTGTTCCCCGCTGCCGGCTTCCCCTTGACCTACGCCCAGCGGCAGCCGGGTTTCGTGTGCCGGGTGTCGCGGCGTCCCCGAGGCGGACCCGTGCGTCGAACGCCTCGCCCGCCGACGCCTACTGGGGTCTGTGGTGGTGCGACGGCGAGTCGGGCGAGTGGACCTACGCCACGACCGGTGCGACGTCGCTGCGGATCCCCGAGGGCGGCTCGGTCGCCTTCGCCTGGGACCAGGTCGACGGCGAGGCCCGGCCCGGCGCGGCGCCGGCCACGCACGACGAGCCGATCGCCGAGCCCAGACGCCGACCCAGACGCCGACCTCGACGCCGACGCAGACGCCCTGCCCGCGCGATCGCCGAGCCCGTCGCCCACGCCGACCCAGCCGCCGAGCCCGACGCCCGTCGCCACCCCGTCGGCACCGGTGTCGGGGGCACCGTCGGCCTTCGCAGCGCCGCTCCGGAGCCCGAGCGCGTCGCCGACCACGTCGCCGAGCCGGACCCCGACGCCGCAGGCGACCGAGGACCCGACAGCCGCGGCGCCACCCCCGAGCCGGCGCCTGCAGCCGCGCACGGCCGAGCCCGGCGACGACGGGCTCCCGGTCTGGGTGGCTCCGGCCGCGCTCGGCCTGCTCGCCGCGGCTGGCGCGGCAGCGTCGTCGTGCGTGCGCCGTCGACCCACGTCATGACCGCGCTGCCGCGGGACGTGCACCCGGTCGCCTGGTGGGTGTGGGCGATCGGGCTGGCCGCGGCTGCCTCCTTCACGACCAACCCGTTCACCCTGCTCCTCCTCGTCGCGGTCGCGACGGTCGTCGTGCTCGCGAGGCGTTCGGACCAGCCGTGGTCGCGGTCGTTCCGGATCTACGTCTGGCTCGGTGTCGCCATCGTGGTGGTGCGGGTGGTCTTCCGGCTCGTGCTCGGCGGCACCTACCCGGGTCTCGTGATCCTCGACCTGCCGCGGATCGCGTTGCCCGACTGGGTCCTCGGCCTCACGCTGCTCGGTCCCGTCACCCGCGAGGCCCTCCTCTTCGGTCGTCTACGACGGCCTGCGACTGGCCACCATCGTGATCTGCGTCGGGGCGGCGAACTCGCTGGCCAACCCCAAGCGTCTCCTGCGGTCGGTGCCGCCCGCGCTCTACGAGGTGGGCACCGCCCTGGTGGTCGCGGTCACCGTGCTCCCGCAGTTCGCCGAGAGCATCCGCCGGGTCCGGGCCGCCCAGGGCCTGCGCGCCGGCGAGGTCGGTCGGGTGCGGCCGGATGCGCCGGATCCTCGTACCCGTGCTGGAGGACGCGCTGGAGCGGTCGCTGGCCCTCGCGGCGGGCATGGACGTCCGTGGCTACGGACGATGCCGGATCGGCGACGCCGGCGCAGCGGCGCACGACAGGCGCGCTCATGCTCCTCGGCCTGGTGCGGGGTGTGCGTCGGCGTCTACGCGATGCTCGACCAGACCGCACCACGGCTGGCTGGCCCACCCGATGGTGGTGGTCGGGGTCGTCCTGGCCGTCGCCGGTCTCGTGCACCGCCGGTCGTCGCGTCGAGCGGACCCGCTACCGCCCCGACCCGTGGGGAGGAGCCGGAGACGACCGTGGCGGCCTGCGGCTCGCGGTGGCCGTCGCGTCGTGGTGGGTCGCCGGCCGACCAGCTCGCCGATCGCCTATCCCGCTCTGCGACGTCGTCCCGCAGGTCAGCCTGGCGGTGCTGCTGGCGCGTCCTCGCCGGCCTCCTGCCCGCCCTCGGCGCCCCGCCACCACGGATGGCCGTGGCGTGAGGTGACGCGTGATCGAGCTGCGCCGAGTCACCTTCGGCTACGACGACACGCCGGTCCTCGACCGAGGTCGACCTCATCGTCGAGGACGGTGAGCTGGTGCTCGTCGCCGGTCCGACGGGCGTCGGCAAGTCCACGCTGCTCGGTGTGGTCACCGGCCTGGTGCCCGCGCTTCTCCGGCGGCCGGCTCGTCGGCGACGTACGTCTCGACGGCGTGAGCATCCTGCACACGCCGCCGCGCGAGCGCGCCCACCTCGTGGGCTACGTCGGCCAGGACCCGGTCGCCGGCTTCGTGACCGACAGCGTCGAGGAAGAGCTGGCCTACGGCATGGAGCAGCTCGCGCTCCCGCCGGCGACGATGCGGCGCCGGGTCGAGGAGACCCTCGACCTGCTCGGCATCGCCGACCTGCGGGCGCGCGACCTGCGCACCCTCTCCGGCGGCGAGCAGCAGCGGGTCGCGATCGGGCTCGGTCCTCACGACGCACCCCCGGCTGCTCGTCCTCGACGAGCCCACCTCGGCGCTCGACCCGACCGCGGCCGAGGACGTCCTCGCCACCTTGACCCGGCTCGTCCACGACCTCGGCATCTCGGTGCTGCTGGCCGAGCACCGACTGGAGCGGGTGGTGCCCTTCGCCGACCGGATGTGCCTGCTGACCGGCGAGGCCGGCTGGACTGTGGGGGAGCCGGCCACCCTGCTCGTCACCTCGCCGGTCGCGCCGCCCTCGTCGAGCTCGGTCGCGCTGCCGCGATGGGAGCCACTTCCGCTGACCGTGCGCGACGCCAAGTCGGCGGGCGCGTTCGCTCGTGCTGCCCGCGCCGCCGGCGTCGTGCCGACCCCGGCGCCGCGCGGCGCTGGTGGTCGAGGACCTACGCGTCGTGCACGGCCGGACCGTCGCGGTGCGCGACCTGTCGCTGTCGCTCCCTGCCGGCGCGGGTCACCGCGCTGATGGGCCGGAACGGGTCGGGCAAGTCGTCGCTGCTGTGGGCGCTGCAGGGCAGTGGCGCCCGTACGGCGGTGGCCGCGTCAGCGTCGATGGACGGGATCCGCGCGCCCTCGCGCCGGCGCAGCGCCGGGAGCTGGTCGGGCTGCTGCCGCAGTCGACCCGACCGACCTGCTCTACCTCGAGACGGTCCGCCGAGGAGTGCGCTGCCGCCGGACGTGACGCGCGCGGCCCTGCTCGAGACGCTGCTGCCGGACATCCCCGCCGAGCGCGCATCCCCGTGACCTGTCCGAGGGGCAGCGGCTCGCGGTGGCCCTGGCGGTCGCGCTCGCAGCGCGTCCGGTGGTAGTGCTCCTCGACGAGCCCACGCGAGGTCTCGACTACGCCGCCAAGACCGTGCTCGCCGCGGTTGCTGCGCGGCTTCGCTGATGACGGGCACGCCGTCCTGGTCGCCACCCACGACGTGGAGTTCGTGGCCGATGGCCGCCGACGAGGTCGTCGTCCTCGCCGAGGGCGAGATCGTGTCGGCGGGTCCCGTGCGCCGGGTGGCGGCGGAGTCGCCGGCGTTCGCCCCGCAGGTGACCAAGGTGCTGGGGCCTCCCTGGCTACGGGTGGACGAGGTGGCGGCGTGTCTCTGACCCCCGACCGAGCCTGCCGCCACTCGCGGTGCCGCTCTCACGTCGCTCCACGCCGTCGCCTGCTCTCCGTCGCATCGCTGGCCGGGCTGATGATGCTGTGCTGGCCGTTGCTCCTCGACGTGCCTCTCGGCACCCGGGTCGACCCGCCGTTCCTCTTCCTCGCGCTGCTGCCGGTCGTGATCGCAGTCGTGCTCGCCGAGATCGGCGAGGGCGGTCTCGACGCGCGGGTGCTGGCGATCCTGGGCGTGCTGAGTGCGTCAACGCGCTGCTGCGTGGCCTGTCGCCCGGCCGGCCGGTGTGGAGCTGGTCTTCTTCCTCCTGATCCTGGCCGGCCGGGTCTTCGGGCCCGGGCTTCGGGTTCGTGCTCGGCTGCACGTCGCTCTTCGCCTCCGCCCTGATGACCGCCGGCGTCGGGGCCGTGGCTGCCGTTCCAGATGCTCTGTGCCGCGTGGGTCGGGATGTTCGCGGGGCTGCTGCCGCGCCGCGTGCACGGCCGCTGGGAGATCGCGTTGCTGGCCGCCTACGCCGTCGTGGCGTCCTACCTCTACGGCCTGCTGATGAACCTCTCCGGCTGGCCCTTCCTCCTCGGTGTCCAGGTGCCGGGCACGAGGGTCCCTGGCCTTTGTGCCCGGCGCGCCCCTGGTGGAGAACCTGCAGACCTTCTCCTCTACACCCTCCTCACCTCCAGCGGCAGCTTCGACACCGGTCGCGCCGTGACCACCGCCCTCGCCGTGGTGCTGCTGGGTCCGGCCGTGCTGACCACCCTGCGCCGGGCAGCGCGGCGCGCGCTGGTGGTCGGCACCTCGGCAGGTCAGGAGTCCGTGGACGATCGGGCCTACGACGGCTCTCATCGCCCGCCGAAGGGGAAGTGACCACGAATTTCGGCATTCTGCTCCGCGATGGACGGCTGATTCCTACCGTGGAGTCGTGTTCGAGGTGCAGGACGTACGGCTGGACCCGACCACGCGGAGGGCGTGGCGCGGGTCGGAGGAGATCGTGTTGTCCCGCAAGGAGTTCGACCTCGTCCACGCGTTGATCAGCAGGGCGGGCGACATCGTCACGCGCGAGGAGCTGATGCGCGAGGTGTGGAAGACGAGCTTCTGGACCTCCTCGAAGACCATCGACGTGCACCTGGGATGGGTGCGCCGCAAGCTCGGCGACAGCAGCCGCGCGCCCTCGCTCATCACCACCGTGCGGGGCCAGGGACTCCGCTTCGAGACCGAGCGGGGCGAAGTAGCCTCGCCCGCGTGAGTGCACCGGTCGTCGCCGTGGTCGGCGGCGGTCAGCTGGCCCGGATGATGGCCGAGCCGGCCGCGGCCCTGGGCATCCCGCTCCGGTTGCTCGCCGAGGCTCCGGGGGTCTCCGCGGCCCAGGTCGTGCCCGACCACGTCGTGGGGGACCACACCGACCTCGACACCCTCCTCGCGGTCACCGACGGCTGCGCCGTCGTCACCTTCGACCACGAGCACGTGCCGACCGGGCACCTGCACGCGCTCGAGAACCGCGGGCTCCCCGTCCGGCCCGGTCCCGGGGCGCTCGTCCACGCCCAGGACAAGGGGGTGATGCGAGCCCGACTGACCCAGCTGGGGATCCCCTGCCCGCGCTGGAGCCTGATCTCCCCCGGGAGGGCGCCAGAAGAGATCGCCGCCTTCGGGTTCCCCTGCGTGCTCAAGACCACCCGCGGTGGCTACGACGGGCGAGGAGTCTGGTTCGTCGCAAATGCAGACGACTGTGTCGAGCCCCTACGGGTGGCCGCGGCGTCCGGCTCCGAGCTGCTGGTCGAGGAGCCCGTCGCCTTCCGACGCGAGCTGTCGGCGCTGGTCGCCCGGTCGCCGAGCGGGCAGGCTGCGGCCTATCCGGTCGTGGCCTCGACCCAGCGCGACGGCGTGTGCAGGGAGGTGGTCGCACCGGCGCCGGACCTCGACCCGGACCTGGCGGCCCACGCCCAGCAGGTGGCGCTGCGCCTCGCGCAGGAGCTCGACGTCACCGGCGTCCTCGCCGTCGAGCTCTTCGAGACCACCGACGGCCGGATCCTCGTCAACGAGCTGGCCATGCGGCCCCACAACACCGGCCATTGGTCGCAGGACGGCGCCGTGACGAGCCAGTTCGAGAACCACCTCCGCGCGGTCCTCGACCTGCCGTTGGGCTCACCCGCCGCGCGCGCCCGGTGGACGGTGATGGTCAACATCCTCGGCGGACCCGACGGCACCGGACGGCTCTACGACGGTTACCCGCACGCGCTCGCCCGCGACCCGCACCTGCGCGTGCACCTCTACGGCAAGGAGCCTCGACCCGGCCGCAAGGTCGGTCACGTCAACGCCTACGGCGAGGACCTGGAGGACTGTCTCGAGCGCGCGCGGCACGCCGCCGCGTGGTTCGCCGGTGAGCTAGGAGATCACAGTGAGTGAAGCGCTGGTCGGCATCGTGATGGGCTCGGACTCCGACTGGCCGGTGATGAGGGAGGCGGTCGACGTCCTGCGCGAGCTCGGAGGTCCCGGTCGAGGCCGACGTCGTCTCCGCGCACCGGATGCCCGAGGAGATGCTGGCCTACGGTCGCGAGGCCGCCGGGCCGGGGGTTGCAGGTCATCATCGCGGGCGCGGGCGGGGCGGCGCACCTGCCCGGGATGCTCGCGGCGGTGACCCCGCTCCCGGTGATCGGCGTCCCGGTCCCCCTCAAGCACCTCGACGGCATGGACTCGTTGCTCTCGATCGTGCAGATGCCGGCCGGCGTACCCGTGGCCACCGTCGGGGTCGGCAACGCTCGCAACGCCGGACTGCTCGCCGCCCGGATCCTCGGGGGCGCCGACGCCGGGCTGCGGGAGCGGATGGTGCACTTCCAGTCCGAGCTGAGGCGCGACCGCCCAAGAGAAGGGCGCGGCGGTCCGCGCCGACGTCGGACCTCGCCGCCTCGGCTTCTGAACCGCGAGCCCAGGGTGCACAGGGTGCCCAGGGTGCCCAGGGTGCCCAGCGTGCGACGCCTGGTCGGTCTGGACGTCGCCCGGTGCCTCGCGCTCCTCGGGATGGTCGCCACCCACGTCCTGCAGGGGCGTGACGCCGACGGCAGCCTGAGCCCGGCCCAGTGGCTGGCCGGCGGCCGCGCGTCGGCGCTCTTCGCCGTGCTGGCCGGCCTGAGCCTGGTCCTCATGGCCCGCACGACCGACCGCGCCGGGCTGGCCGTCCGGGCCCTCCTGGTCGCGCTGCTCGGCCTGGCCCTGGGGGAGCTGCCCTCCGGCCTGGCGGTGATCCTCACCTACTACGGACTGCTGTTCCTGCTCGGGCTGGCTTTCCTGTCCTTGCGAGCGCGGCCCCTCGCGCTCCTCTCGGCGGGCTGGGTCGTCGTCGCACCGATGTGCTCCCACCTCCTCCGTCCCGCACCTCCCCGAGCGCGGGTATCGACAGCCCGACCTTCGGGCAGCTGGCCGAACCGGGTCGGCTGCTGAGCGAGCTGGCCTTCACCGGCTACTACCCCGTCGTCTCGTGGCTGGCCTACCTGCTGGCGGGCATGGCGCTCGCCAAGGTCGACCTGCGCGACCGTCGGGTGCAGTCGGCTCTGGTCGCGCTGGTCGCCTTGCGCGGTCCCAGCCAGCGCCCTCTCGCGGCTCCTGACCCGCGATCGCGACCCCCGACAGCTCGACGAGATCTCAGCGGGCATGTTCGGCACGACGCCGACCGGCGAGCGAGCTCAGCTGGCTCCTCGTCGTCGCCCCGCACAGCGCCACGCCCTTCGACCTGGCCCAGACGATCGGCAGCGCCCTGCGGTCATCGGCGGCTGCCTGCTCGTGGTCGGGTTCCTCCGGGTCGGGGCCGCCCGCGTCGTGGCGATGGTGTTCGGCGCCGGGACGATGACGCTCTCGCTCTACAGCCTCCACGTGGTGCTGCGCACCCCGCAGGTCTGGCCCGATGAGGAGCCCTCGGCGTACGTCGTCCACGTGCTGTTCCTGCTCTGGGTCGGCGCCGTCGTCGTCGGCCTCGGTCGGCGTGGGCCCCTCGAGCGCGCGGTGGGGGCCGCGTCGCGCTTGTCACCGTCGCCGCTGACCCGACCGCGCAGTGACTTGGTCTCCCCGCGCTGACGCTTGGTCTCGAGCCGCCGGCGCTGCGAGCCGCGGGTGGGCCGGGTGGGCCGACGCGGTGGTGAGGCGGGGCGAGCCCCGAGCGGACGATCTCGATCGAGACGCTCCCGCGCCGCGACTCGGTTGCGGTGCTGGGAGCGGTGCTCGGAGGCCACCACGGTGACGACCGGCGACTCGGGAGCCGGCCGAGGAGCCGTGCGCGCTGCGCGTCGTGAGCGCCACCGAGGCCGAGGCGTCGAAGACCAGCTCCACCCGCGAGTCACTGGTGTTGACCGACTGGCCACCGGGTCCCGGTGACCGTGAGAAGCGTTCGACCAGCTCGCCCGCAGGGATCACCAGCCCTTCGGGCAGCCCGGGTCCTGCGGGTACGACGAGGTCGGACCCCGGCCCGCTCACCGGCGCTTTCGCCACTCGATGGCCGGGCAGGTGTCCATGACCATCGGCAGCCCGGCCGCGACCGTCCGCTCGAACGCCGCCTCGTCGACCACGCCGAGCTGGAACCACACGGCGCGCGCTCCGACGGCCACCGCCTCGTCGGCGAAGGGGCCGGCCGCCTCGGACCTGCGGAACACGTCGACCACGTCGACGGGGAACGGGCATCTCGGCGAGCGAGGCGTACCCTTGCTCACCGAGGACCTCGGGGGCCGACGGATGCACGGGCACCATCCGCTTCCCGCGCTCCTGCAGGAGCGCGGCGATCGAGTACGCCGTGCGACTCGGGTCACCGGAGAGGCCGACCACCGCCCACGTCTCGCAGTCGTCGAGCATGAACCGCACCGCCTCGGGGTCCTGCCAGCCAGCCATGCCACGCACGGTCCAGTCCGAGGCGCGCTCCGGAGCGCAACTAGGCTCGGGGCATGACGATGTTCGCCCTCTCCGAGGAGCACGCGGCGATCCGCGAAGCGGTCCGGGCCCTCTGCGA
Organism: uncultured Actinomycetota bacterium; assembly: GCA_963767915.1. Classification (GTDB taxonomy): domain Bacteria; phylum Actinomycetota; class Actinomycetes; order Propionibacteriales; family Nocardioidaceae; genus Nocardioides. Next base: position 261,556 of record CAVYFR010000003.1, on the reverse strand, counting down.
CGCCAAGGTCGCGCCGTTCGCCGCCGACGTGGACGAGAACGCCCGCTTCCCCGAGGAGGCCGCCGCCGCCCTCCAGGCCGCCGACTTCCACGCCCCCCACGTGCCCGAGGAGTACGGCGGCGCCGGCGCCGACGCGCTGGCCACCGTCATCGTCATCGAGGAGGTGGCCCGCGCCTGCGTGTCGTCCTCGCTCATCCCCGCTGTCAACAAGCTCGGGTCGCTGCCCGTCCAGCTCGCGGGGGACGAGGAGATCAAGAAGACCTACCTGACCCGTCTCGCCGCCGGGGAGGGCGGCTTCTCCTACTGCCTGTCCGAGCCGGAGGCGGGCTCCGACGCGGCCTCGATGCGGACCCGCGCGGTCCGCGACGGCGACGAGTGGGTCCTCGACGGCGTCAAGCGGTGGATCACCAACGCCGGGGTCTCGGAGTTCTACACCGTCCTGGCCGTGACCGACCCTGAGAAGCGCACCCGCGGGATCTCGGCGTTCGTCGTCGAGCGCTCCGACGAGGGTGTCTCGTTCGGCGCGCCGGAGAAGAAGCTGGGCATCAAGGGCTCGCCCACCCGTGAGGTCTACCTCGACCGCGTGCGGATCCCGGCCGACCGGATGATCGGAGCGGAGGGCACGGGTTTCGAGACCGCCATGCGGACCCTCGACCACACCCGGGTGACCATCGCCGCCCAGGCGGTCGGGGTCGCCCAGGGTGCCCTCGACCACGCCCTGGGCTACGCCCAGGAGCGGCAGCAGTTCGGCAAGGCGATCGCCGACTTCCAGGGGCTCCAGTTCCTGCTGGCCGACATGGGGATGAAGGTCGAGGCCGCGCGGCAGCTGACCTACGCCGCTGCCGGCCGCTCCGAGCGCAACGACGCGGACCTCACGTTCTTCGGTGCGGCGGCCAAGTGCTTCGCCTCCGACGTCGCGATGGCGGTCACCACCGACGCCGTGCAGGTGCTCGGCGGCTACGGCTACACCCGTGACTACCCCGTCGAACGGATGATGCGCGACGCGAAGATCACCCAGATCTACGAAGGCACCAACCAGGTCCAGCGCATCGTGATGGCCCGCCAGCTCCTCGCGGGCATCCAGAGCCAGATCTGAGCAGGGGCGGGGGCCGCGGAGGCTAGTCGCGCGGAAAGACGCGGGGGAGCTCCGAGGCCCTGCCCGTGAACCGGGGCGTGCGCTTCTCCAGGAAGGCCGCCACGCCCTCCTTGCCGTCGCCGACCGAGGTGTGCCACATCGCCAGCGAGTCCGCGAGATGGGCCTCGAGCGGGTGGTCGACCGCCACGTTGCGGTGGACGAGCTGCTTGGCCAGGCCCAGGGCGACGGGGGAGCGGTCGCGGACGAAGCCGCGCACGAGGTCGTACGTCGCCGGCAGCAGGTCGTCCGGCTCGTGCACCGACCGGACCAACCGGCCGGCGAGGGCCTCCTGGGCCGTCAGGACGTCGGCTGCATAGATCCACTCCAGGGCCTGCTGGAGCCCGACGATGCGGGGCAGGAACCAGGTCGAGGCGGCCTCGGGGACGATCCCGAGGCGACCGAACACGAAGCCGATCCGGGCGGAGGTCGAGGCCAGTCGCAGGTCCATGGCCAGGGTCATCGTGGCGCCGATCCCCACCGCGGGGCCGTTGATGGCAGCGACCACGGGCTTGGGCAGGGCATGGATCGCGAGCGTCACCCGGCCGCCGGTGTCGCGGACCCCGTCGCGCCACGCGGGGTCGTCGAGGTGCTCGCGCATCGACTCCGGCGTCGGGTCGAGGGACTCGTCGAGGCCGAAGACGTTGCCCTCGGCCGAGAGGTCCATGCCGGCGCAGAACGCGCGTCCGGCGCCGGTGACCACCACCGCGCGCACCCCGTCGTCGTGGGCCTCGGTGGTGAAGACCTGCTCCAGCTCCCGCGCCATCGTGAGGTCGAAGGCGTTGAGCCGGTCGGGCCGGTCGAGGAGGAGCGTGGCGATGCCGTCGGCGTCGACCGACCACGTCAGCGTCTCGTAGCTCGTCACGGGTTCAGCAGGCCCGAGGGGCTGCAGAGCCGTCGACCGAGGTCCTCGGTGTCGTCCTCGATGATCCGCGCGAACAGCTCATCGGCGCGCTCGTCGTCCCAGTTGACCGCGAGGTCGCGGATCGGCACCCCGCAGGTGTAGCCGTCCTCGCCGTCGACGTTGGTCATGGCCGAGGCCCACATCGCTGCCCGCACCGGGTTGGTCCCCTCACCGAAGGCCACGGCGTTGGTCGCCGCCATGTTGAGACGCCAGTAGCGGACCGGGTTGAGGACCGACCACGGCGAGGCCACCTTGCGGCCGATGGCGGAGACGACCTCGCGCTGGGCCTGGGCCCGCTGCACGTCGCCGAGGGAGGTGTAGGTCTTGCGTGAGCGGGCGTATCCCAGCGCCGTCGCACCGTCGGCCTCCTGGCAGCCGGCCTCGATGTCGAGCTTGGCGAGCTTGTCCTCCATGGCCTTCTCCGGGCAGATCTCGATGCCACCGACTGCGTCGACGAGGTCGACGAACCCGCCGAAGCCGATCTCGACGTACTCGTCGACCCTGATGCCGGTCTCGTTCTCGATCGTGCGGGCCAGCAGCTCGGGCCCGCCGAAGGCGTAGGCAGCGTTGATCTTGGTGGTGCCCTGCCCCGGCACCTCGACGATCGAGTCGCGCGGGATGGACATGAGCACGTTGGGGCCCGATCCGGTGTGCAACACCAGGATGGTGTCGGTGCGCTGGCCCGAGGCGTTGCCGGTGCCGAGCTCGCGGCGTTCCTCCGCGGACAACCCGGCGCGCGAGTCGCTGCCGACGAGGAGGTAGGTCGTCCCGGGCTGGTCGTCCGGACGGTCGTCCCCGGGCTCGAACTCGACCTTGTCCACCTTGGTCCACGCGAAGATCGGCACCGCCACGAGGAAGACGATCCACAGCAGCAGCAGCACGAGCAGGTAGCGGAGGCGGAAACGCGGTCGGCGCAGGCCGGAGCCGCCGGAGCGGTAGGAGGTGCCGCGGGGCTCCGGTGCGGGGGTGGCGGCCGGCGCGGGCGCAGCGGCGGGAACAGGAGCCGAGGGCGGGCGGTCCGCCGCCCGCGGCTGGACCGGCATCATGCGGGTGGCGTCGGGGTCCGGTGGCGATGGCTGCGCCGTCGGGTCGTTCTTGCCCCCGTAGAGCCAGCCGTACTCCGGACCGTCCGCGCCGGAGTCGGGAGGCCGTTCGGACATGGCGGTGACGCTACCGTGCGGCTGTGTCCGGACCGAACCTCCCGGGACGCCCGCCGTCCTTCGCCCGCGTGTCGCTCGCGGTGATGACCTCGGGCAAGGAGGCCAACCTGCTGGGCAACATCCACGGTGGGGAGATCGTCAAGCTCGCCGACTCCACGGCAGGTGCGGTCGCCCAACGCCACAGCGCCGGCCCCGCGGTCACCGCGGCCCTCGACGAGATGGCTTTCCTCGAACCGGTCCACGTGGGCGACATCGTGCGCACCTTCGGCCAGGTCAACTGGGCCGGCCGCTCCTCGATGGAGATCGGGATCCGGGTCGAGACCCAGCCGTGGAACGACCCCTCGACCGACTCCTTGCACGTCGCGTCGGCGTACTTCGTCTTCGTCGCCATCGACGCCGACGGCCGACCTCGCGCGGTGCCACCCCTGCTCCCCGAGACCGAGCAGGAGGTGCGCCGCATGCGTGAGGCCGAGATCAGGCGTGCGCACCGCCTGGCCAAGAAGCAGGAGATCGAGTCAGGTCGTTTGGACTGAGGTGGGTCTAGGGTCCGCTGGCATGGCCATTGACTCGATGAACAAGGTGATCCACGAGGCCGTCCGACGGGACCTGGCCCGCGTGTCGGCGGCCCTGGCGGGGGCCAGGGACGGTGACCGCGAGCGGGCGGCGCAGATCGCTCGCGGCTGGTCGCACCTGCGCGACCAGCTCCGCCACCACCACGAGCAGGAGGACGCGCTGATCTTCCCCGCCCTCCCAGCCTTCTCCATCGACCCCGCGCTGGTGGCGGAGATGGAGACCGAGCACGGCGAGATGTCGGGTGCGCTCACCCACGCCGACGGCGCGATGACCACGTACGCCGCCAGCGGTTCCACCGTGCACGCCGACCTGGCGGCGACCGCGGTGCGCGACGCCACCGAGGTCGTGACCCGTCATCTCGAGCACGAGGAGGCCGACCTCGAGCCGCTCATCCGGCCCCACCTGGAGAGCAAGGAGTGGCGAGCCGTCGAGAAGCAGCTGCGCAAGCAGCCGATCGGCGTCAGCGGCCGGTTCTTCGCCTGGCTGCTCGACGGCGCGTCGCCGGAGGCGCGAGACTTCCTCACCTCGACGATCCCGAAGCCGGTCCTGACCCTCCTCTCGCGAGGCTTCGGTCGCGGCTACCGCCGCGACATCGCACCTGTGTGGACCTAGCGAGGGGCGACCGGCCGCACCCAGGCCCACGACTCCGCGCCGGGACCTCGGCGCGTCGTACCGCGCTGTGACGCGTGTGGCTGGTGATACTGGCCTTCAGCACCGACCTTCCCCACGGTGCCGGAAAGTAGGCACGGCTCATGGACCCCTGCGCATGACCACGGAGGAACGGGCCGCACGCGTCCGCTTCCGTCGCGCGATGTCGCTGATGGCGATGACGCTGGTCGTGCCCGGCTCCGCCCAGCTGGTGGCCGGGAACCGCCGCGTCGGTCGGGCCGCCTTCCGTGTGTGGCTGGGTCTCGTGGGCCTCGGCGCGCTGACTCTTCTCGCGGTGCTGGTCGACCGTGACCTGGTCTTCTGGATGGTCTCGAACACCGACCTCCTCCTCGTGCTGCGGGTCGCCCTGATCGTGGGCGCCCTCACCTGGGCGGCCCTGTTCGTCGACGCGTGGCGACTCGGTCAGCCGCTGTCGCTGGGTCTGCCCCAGCGACGGGCGGTGATCGGGGTCAACGGGATCCTGTGCTTCTCGGTCGCCAGCGTGATGCTCTTCGGCGCCCATCTGGTCGGCGTCCAGCGCGACTTCATGGTCACGATGTTCGGCGACGGTGAGGTCACCGCGGCCAACGCCGGCCGCTACAACGTCCTGCTGCTCGGCGGCGACTCCGGCGCGGGCCGGTGGGGCCTGCGCCCCGACTCCCTCACGGTCGCCTCGATCGACGCCGAGACGGGCCGCACCGTGCTGATCGCACTCCCACGCAACATGGCGAACTTCCCCTTCCGCCCGGGTTCGGCGATGGCCAAGCAGTTCCCTCGCGGGTTCGACTGCGAGGGCTGCTACCTCAACGGGGTCTCGACCTGGGCGGAGGACCACACCGAGCTGTTCGGGCGCAGCAAGCACCCCGGCATCGAGGCCACGGTCAGCGCGGTCGAGGGGATCACCGGGCTCGACGTGAACTACTGGGCGATGGTCAACCTCCAGGGGTTCAAGGACCTCGTCGACGCGGTCGGCGGCGTGACCCTGACCGTGCGACAGCCGATCCCTGTCGGGCTGCCGCACGAGAGCTACTTCCGCTACATCGAGCCCGGCACGCGCACGCTGAACGGCGTGGACACCCTCTGGTACGCCCGGGCCCGCGAGGGCTCGGACGACTACTCGCGGATGGCCCGCCAGAAGTGCGTGATGAACGCGATGCTGCAGCAGGTCAGCCCCTCGGTGGCGCTGCGCAACTTCTCCGCGATCGCCGCGGCGTCCTCCGACATGATCTCGACCGACCTTCCGGCCTCGGAGGTCGACCGCTTCATGTCGCTGGCCCTCAAGGCCCGGAGCCAGAGGATCTCGACGCTCTCGCTCGTGCCGCCGATGATCAACACCGGCGACCCCGACATCGACGTGGTCCGGGCCAAGGTCGCCGAGGCGATCGACCGGGCCGAGGGTGAGGGGGATGAGCCGTCGAGGAGGAGGGCCCGCCCCGACGCGGTCACCGGTGGCTCCCTCGGGTCGATGTCGAAGGGCTACCTCGCCAACCAGGCCGACGACCTCGGCACCGCCTGCTGAGAGGGACCCCCAGGTCTGGTCACCTCCGACGCGAGGTCGTCCCGACCACTAGCGTGGCTTCATGCGCCGAGGATCCCGAGCCCTGTCCGCCGTACTCCTCACCCTGGCGGTCGCCGTCACCGGGTGCGGTGAGGAGTCTGATCCCGAGACCGACACCCAGACGGAGAGCGAGACGCTGAGCGAGGCCGAGTTCCTCGAGCAGGCCGACGCGATCTGCGCCGAGGCCTCGGCCGACCTCGAGGCGGAGGCGACCGAGCTGGGTGACGCTCCCTCGGACGAGCAGATCCTCGCCTACTCCTCCGACGTCCTGGTGCCGAGCCTCCAGGGCCAGCACGACGACATCGCCGGCCTCGAGGCACCGGAGGAGATCGACACCGACGTGGAGGCCATGCTCGACGGGCTCCAGTCGGGCATCGACGCACTCGAGGAGGACCCCTCGCTGATCCTGAGCCAGGATGCGACGGCGTTCGACGCGGCCAACGACGCCGCTGAGGAGCTCGGCCTCGCCGAGTGCGGCGAGAACTGACACTCGCCGCTGCGCCGTAGGGTGCACGTCCGTGGAGGACGTACGCCGAGTGGTCGCTGTCGTGGTGACCTTCGAGCGGCTCACACTGCTCCAGCGCCTCCTCGCGCGGTTGTCGGAGATCGAGGGGCTCGACGAGGTCATCGTCGTCGACAACGCGAGCGGTGACGGCACCGGCGAGTGGCTCGACTCGGCAGCTGCCGGGGAGGTCGTCGTACGCACGCTGTCGGAGAACCGCGGTGGCGCCGGTGGGTTCCACGAGGGCCTGCGGCTCGCGGTCGAGCGTGGGGCGGACCTGGTCTGGCTCATGGACGACGACGGGCTGCCGGACCTCGACTGCCTGGACCGGCTGCTGGCCGTGGACGACCTCGACTTCTGGGGACCGGTGGTCCTCGACGAGGGCGAGACCGATCGGCTGGTGTTCCCGATCCGGCTGCCGGGAGGGACCCGCACGGTCCGGCGCACGGCCGACCTCCCCGGTGACCTCCTCGAGGGCGTGGTCATCCCCTTCAACGGGGTGCTGGTCACCCGCGAGCTGGTGGAGCAGATCGGGCTGCCGAGAGCGGAGTTCTTCATCTGGGGCGACGACGTGGAGTACCTGTGGCGGGCGCAGGCCGCCGGGGCGCGCATCGCCACTGTCTCCGGTGCCGTCGTCCGGCACCCGAGCGTCGGCGACCTGGGCTCGCCGATGATGTTCGGCCGCACGACCTACAACCACAGCCCCAGCGACCTCAAGGGCTACTGCATGGCGCGCAACAACACCCTCAACCTGCGCGACTACCGCGGCTGGCCGCACGTGTTGATGTTCTGGGTCAAGACGGTCTGGTTCTACCTCCTGACCCGCCGCGAGCCGGGCCGGCTCGCGACCAGCGCCCGCGCGGCGTACGCCGGGCTGCGCGGCGACTTCACCGGACACCGGCGGTTCCTCCGGTGACAGAGGTCTCGACAGGCTCGACCAGCGGGGCCGAGAGCGTCGCGGTCGTCGTGGTCACCTACAACCGGGCCGACCTGCTCGAGCGGATGCTGACGAGCCTGCGGCGGCTCGACCGCCAGCCGGACGCGGTGATCGTCGTGGACAACGCCAGCACCGACCACACTGCGGCGGTCCTGGCCACCGCACCCGGGGTGCAGGTGCTCACCAACCAGGAGAACCTCGGCGGCGCGGGTGGCTTCCACCTCGGGATGCGGACGGCCTACGAGCAGGGTTTCGACCGGATCTGGCTCATGGACGACGACGTGGTGCCCGCTCCCGACTGTCTCTCGGTCCTCATGGCCACCGACGAGCCGTGCCTGATGTCGGTGCGGGAGGACACCTCGGGTCGGCTGGTGGAGAAGGCGGCGACGCGCTTCGACCTGCGCAACCCGCTGGCGGTCAAGCCCAAGACCGGCATGGTCGAGACCGACTACGGCGTCCGGGAGGCGATGCCGCCACGCGTCGAGCTCGAGAACGTCGCGTTCGAGGGCTTCCTGGTGCGGCGCGAGGTGGTGGAGCGGATCGGGCTGCCCGACCCGTCGTACTTCATCTTCTACGACGACGTGGACTTCGCGATCCGCGCGCGCCTAGCCGGCTACCGGATCTGGGGGGTGCGTGACGCCGTGCTCGTGCGTCAGCTCGACTTCGACCAGCAGCACGACCTCGCGGGGTGGAAGGGGTACTTCATGTACCGCAACCTCTTCGCCGTCCACCTGCGCTACGGCGAGAACGCTCTGGTCCGCGCCAAGCCGTGGCTCGTGACGCTGGCCGTCCTCGTGCTCAGCCCCCTGCGGGGGGGCCGGCGCGAGGCGGGCAACGTGGTCCGCGCCATGCGCGACGCGCGGGGGATGCGGCGCCCACCGTCGGCGTCCGTAGACTGACCGACCGTGCCCACCGACTCCACGCCCGATCTCGTCGTCGTCGGCTCGGGCCTGTTCGGGCTCACGATCGCCGAGCGGTGCGCGGCCGAGCTCGACCTCAAGGTGCTCATCCTCGAGCGACGTCACCACCTGGGCGGCAACGCCTACAGCGAGGCCGAGCCCGAGACGGGGATCGAGGTCCACGTCTACGGGGCGCACCTGTTCCACACCAGCAACAAGAGGGTCTGGGACTACGTCAACCGGTTCACGTCCTTCACCGGCTACCAGCACCGCGTCTTCGCGAAGTACCAGGGGCAGGTCTACTCGTTCCCGATGAACCTGGGTCTCATCAACCAGTTCTTCGGGCGCAGCCACACCCCCGACGAGGCCCGCGCCCTCATCGCCGAGCAGGCCAGCGAGATCGACACCGCCGAGGCGACCAACCTCGAGGAGAAGGCGATCAGCCTGATCGGGCGCCCGCTCTACGAGGCGTTCGTCAAGGGCTACACCGCCAAGCAGTGGCAGACCGACCCGACCGAGCTGAGCGCCGACATCATCACCAGGCTCCCGGTCCGCTACAACTTCGAGAACCGCTACTTCAACGACACCTACGAGGGCCTGCCGGTGGACGGCTACACGGCCTGGCTGACCCGGATGGCCGACCACCCCAACATCGAGGTGCGCCTGGACACCGACTTCTTCGACGTCCGTGACGACTACGTCGGGACGGTGCCGGTCGTCTACACCGGTCCGGTCGATGAGTACTTCGGCAACTCCGAGGGGCGCCTGTCGTGGCGGACCGTCGACCTCGAGGCCGAGGTCAAGGAGGTCGACGACTTCCAGGGCTGTGCGGTGATGAACTACAACGACCAGGAGGTGCCCTGGACCCGGATCCACGAGTTCAAGCACTTCCACCCCGAGCGCACCCACCTCCCGGGCAAGACCGTCATCGTCCACGAGTACTCCCGCTTCGCCGAGGCCGACGACGAGCCCTACTACCCGATCAACACCGCCGAGGACCGCGAGAAGCTCATCCGGTACCGGGAGCTCGCCAAGGCCGAGGCCCGCGACCGCTCGGTCCTCTTCGGCGGTCGGCTCGGCACCTACCAGTACCTCGACATGCACATGGCGATCGGCTCCGCGCTGTCGATGTTCGACAACTCGCTGCGACCGCACTTCACCGACGGCGCGGCCCTCACGAGCGGAGGCCCCGCAGAGTCATGAGCACCCGTCTGCTGCAACGCCAGATCTTCCCCCTCGACCGCGACTTCGACGTCCTCGCGCTCTACGTCGACCCCGAAGAGGCCAGGCTCGACGCCGACAAGCACGAGATCGGCGGCAACCGGGCGGCCAAGGACCTCAACAACGCCGCGATCCGCCAGTCGACCTCGACCCGCTCGACGATCCACCCCGACCAGATCGAGTCGCGCACCGCGCTGCGGGTGAAGTCGGGGGAGCGACTGTCCTTCGGCACCTACTTCAACGCCTTCCCGGCGAGCTACTGGCGTCGCTACACGGTGGTCAAGCAGGTCACCCTCACCGTGCGGGTGCGGGGGCGCGGAGCGACCGTGATCGTCTACAAGTCGATGGCCAACGGCCGCTCCCAGCGCGTCGACTCAGCCGGCACCGAGACCGAGGAGTCGACCGAGTTCTCCTTCGAGCTTCCGCTCAAGCCCTTCGTCGACGGCGGGTGGTACTGGTACAACGTCGTCGCCGGCGACGACGACGTGGTCGTCGAGTCGGGCGAGTGGACCGCCGACGTGCCCGAGGACCGGGCCCAGCACGGCACGACCGACATCGCGATCACCACGATGAACCGGCCCGACTTCTGCGCCAAGCTGCTCGGCCAGATCGGTGAGGACGAGCAGCTGGCGGCCTACCTCGACACGGTCTTCGTCATGGAGCAGGGCACCGACAAGGTCGCGGACTCACCCGACTTCGCTCGGGCCGAGGCGGCGCTCGGGTCGCGGCTGCGGATACTGGAGCAGGGCAACCTGGGCGGCTCGGGCGGCTACGCCCGTGGCCAGCTCGAGTGCGTGCGCAAGGGCACCGCCGACTACGTGATGTGCATGGACGACGACATCGTCTGCGAGCCCGAGGGGATCATCCGGGCCGTGACGTTCGGCGACCTCGCGCGCCGGCCCACGATCGTCGGCGGACACATGTTCTCGATCTACTCCCGCTCGCGGTTGCACAGCTTCGGCGAGATCGTGCAGCCCTGGCGGTTCTGGTGGATGACCCCGCTCGACGGCTTCAGCGACTGGGACCTGGCCGGCCGCAACCTGCGCTCGGCCCGGTGGTTGCACCGACGCGTCGACGTCGACTTCAACGGCTGGTTCATGTGCCTGATCCCGCGCCGGGTGCTCGACGAGATCGGGCTGTCGCTGCCGCTGTTCATCAAGTGGGACGACCTCGAGTTCGGGCTGCGCGCCAAGCAGGCCGGCTACCCGACCGTGACCATGCCGGGCGCCGCCGTGTGGCACGTGCCGTGGAGCGACAAGAACGACGCGCTGGACTGGCAGGCCTACTTCCATCACCGCAACCGGATCATCGCGGCGCTCCTGCACTCGCCGTACCCCAAGGGTGGGCGGATGATCCGCGAGAGCCTCAACCACCAGATCAAGCACCTGGTCTCGATGCAGTACTCCACCGTCGAGCTGCGCCACATGGCGATGGAGGACGTGCTGGCCGGCCCCGACGTGCTGCACCAGATGCTGCCGGGACGGCTCGCCGAGGTTCGGGCGGTGATGAAGGAGTTCTCCGACGCCCGGCTCGAGCCGGACCGCGACGCCTTCCCTGACGTCAAGCGCACCAAGCCGCCGCGCAAGGGCAGGGAGGAGTCGGAGATCCCCGGTCGCCTCGCCCAGCTGGTCACGGCGGGGCTCGCCCCGATCCGGCAGCTCAGGCAGCCGCGGCCGCTCGCGCAGGAGTACCCCGAGGCGGAGGTCGCGGCCATGGACGCCAAGTGGTACCGGCTGGCCCGCTACGACTCGGCGATCGTCTCGATGAACGACGGCACCTCCGCCGCGCTCTACCAACGCGATCCCGACTACTTCCGCGACGGCGTGCGGCGTACGGTCGAGATCCACGAGCGCTACCGGCGCGAGTGGCCCCGGTTGGCCGAGCTCTACAAGGCCAAGCTGGGTGAGATCACCTCGCCGGAGGCCTGGGACCGGACCTTCGAGCCCTGGACGTGACCCGAGAGACCGCGCCGACCCTCGCCCTGGCACCGCCGTCGGCCGACCAGGGCCTGCTCGAGGTCTTCCGGCGGCGCTACCTGCTGCGGCTGCTGGTCCGCCGCGAGATCAGCGCTCGCTACCAGGGCTCGTTCCTCGGGTTCGTGTGGTCCTACATCAACCCGCTCAGCCAGCTGGCGATCTTCTACTTCGTGATGGGCAAGATCGTCGGCCTCGAGGACCGGATCGAGAACTTCGCGACACACGTGTTCGCGGCGCTCGTGGTCGTGCACTTCTTCACCGAGACGTTCAACGCCGGCACCCGCTCGATCGTGCGGAACAAGGCGATCGTGAAGAAGATGGCGATGCCGCGGGAGATGTATCCCGTGGCGTCCATGCTGGTCTCGCTCGTCCACGTCGGCCCGCAGCTGGTCATCCTGCTCGTCGTCTGTCTGGCGACCGGCTGGTCCCCGGATGCCGTCGGCATGGCTGCGGCCGTCCTGGCCCTGGCGATCATCATGGTCCTCGGCACGGCGATGGCTTTGCTCTTCAGCGCCGCCAACGTGTTCTTCCGCGACTTCTCGAGTGCCGTCACCGTGCTCACGAACTTCGTGCGCTTCTCGGTCCCGATGATCTACTCCTACGAGATGGTCGCCGACCGCTTCGGCAGCTTCGCGACCTACTACGTCTACAACCCGATCGCCGACGCGGTGCTGCTGATGCAGCGGGCCTTCTGGGCCGGCACCACCGACGACAAGACCGCGACGATCGCCGTGCACATGCCCGAGGGCTTGTTCCGGCTTGGGTTCATCGCGTTGGGGGTCTCGGTCCTTCTCCTGGCGCTGGCACAGGTGCTCTTCACCAGGCTCGACAACAAGATCCCGGACAGGCTGTGAGCCGGTGACGACCTCGATCGTGGTGGACGACGTCACCAAGTCCTTCACGTTGCGCTACCACCGCACCGCCAAGCAGGTCGCGGTCGCGCTGCTCAAGGGGCGCGACGTCAGCACCGACTTCAAGGCCCTCGACGAGGTCTCCTTCTCCGTCGAGCAGGGCGAGTCGATCGGCCTGATGGGTCTCAACGGCTCGGGCAAGAGCACGCTGCTCAAGCTCATCAACGGGATCATGCGCCCCGACTCCGGCTCGGTGCTCACCCGGGGCCGGATCGCCGGCCTGATCGCCACCGGAGCGGGCTTCCACCCGCAGCTGACGGGGCGCGAGAACATCTTCCTCAACGCCGCCATCCTCGGCATGAGCGAGGCGGAGACCAAGCGCAAGTTCGATGCGATCGTCGACTTCGCCGACGTCGGCAAGCGCCTCGACACCCCGGTCGGCAACTACTCCTCGGGCATGTTCGCCCGGCTCGGCTTCGCGATCGCCATCCACGTCGACTCCGACATCTTCCTCGCCGACGAGGTGCTGGCCGTCGGGGACCGGCCGTTCAAGAAGAAGTGCCTGGAGCGTATGCAGGAGATCCGGAACTCCGGCCAGACGCTCTTCTACGTCAGCCATGCCGCCGGCTCGGTGCGCCAGATGTGCGACCGCGTCATCGTCCTCGAGCAGGGCCGCGTCGGCTTCGACGGCGCGGTCGACGAGGGCATCCGCTACCTCCACTACGAGGACGACAACCCGGCGAACGAACCCGACGAGTCCGACGAGCCCGACGACGAGGAGCTGGGCGCCGACATCTAGGCTTCCTCAGCGACGAGACACGAGATCCGCGAGTGCGGTGGGTGGTCTCGAGGCTTGCTCGGCCCGCACACCGGGACGACCGGACGTCGCTGGTTGAGGTGCGAGGAGCGTCAGCGACGAGCCTCGAAACCCATCACGGATCCCGATCCTGGACCGGCTTGCGCCGGGAGAGGCGGGGGAGGGAGTCGAACTCGTTGCGGATGAGTGCCTCCCGCTTGGCCCGGCTCCAACCCTGGATCCTCTTCTCCATCGCGAAGGCCTCGGCGATGGAGTCGTACCAGCACGACCAGGCGAGGGACACAGGTCTGCGACGGCGCGTGTACGCCGCCCCCTCCTCGCTCTCGTTGTGCTGCCAGACCCGATGCTCCAGCTGCCAGGTGCTACCGACGTAGTAAGAGTCGTCGGAGCAGCGCAGGATGTAGACGTAGGGCATCGCAGCAGGGTGGCGGTTCATCGCGCCTACGTGCTCGGCCGCGGCTGCCCTCTGTGGATGACCGCCTGGACGCGGGGTTTCGAGGCTCGCTCCGCTCGCACCTCAACCACCGGGCTTGACCCTCGGTGTTCGCTGGTTGAGGTGTGAGGAGCGTCAGCGACGAGCCTCGAAACCCGGTGAGGTGACTGGGAGGTTTCGAGGCTCGCTCCGCTCGCACCTCAACCACCGGGAGCGGAGGCGACGGTGAATGCTGGTCTAGCGGGGTCTTGAACTTCTCGGAACTGTGCGGCGTGTCGACTGGCAATTACAGCGTTGTAGTTACTCACGAACCCTTCCCAGAGCCTGTGACGCGTGTGAAAGTTGCGCCCGGTGTGACCTTCCCCCACACCTCCGCAGCACCCGGGAGTACCCATGTCTCGCCTTCCCCGCACCTCCGCACGCGACCGGTTCGTGACCGGTTGCGGCCAGCTGCTCGTCCTCGGTGTCGTCGTCGCCGGGCTCACGCCGGCGGCCAGCATCCTGAGCCTCGACGTGATCGCCCGGGCGCCTCAGCCGGGGATCGCGGGAGCCACGGCGCTCGAGCTCGCCGCCGTCCCGACCGGACCGGTCGAGGCCGAGGTGACCGAGGTGCCGCTCACCGCACCCACGGGCGCCCGCATGGCCGCCGGTGCCCTCCAGGCACGGGTGACCGACCTCGGCAGCAGCAGCCAGCTGGTGAGCCGCCCGCAACCGGCGCACGGGTACGCCGCGGTCGGGGTCACCTGGGAGCACGGTGCCGAGGTCGACGACGAGGACATCACGCTCGAGGTCCGCAGTGCCCAGGACGGCTCCTGGTCGGACTGGACCACGCTGGAGTACCACGACGAGCACGCGCCCGACCCGGACAGCAGCGAGGGCCGTCGCGCCCGACCCGGCACCGACCCCGTGCTGGTCGGCGAGGTCGACCAGGTCCAGGTGCGCGTGGCCACCGAGGGCGAGCTGCCGGCCGACCTGAGCCTGGCCGTCATCGACCCCGGGACGCCGGAGGACACGGCCTACGAGGCCCCGGCCATCGACACCGCGGCGGCCGACCTGGTCAACACTGGCCGAGACCAGCAGCACGCGCTGCCGCCCCCACCGACACGCTGACGCTGGCGGCGGCGACCTACACCCCCAAGCCGGTCATCTACTCCCGCGGCCCAGTGGGGCGCCGACGAGAGCATGCGCGACAAGCCCTCGCTGCACTACTTCGAGGTGCACGCCGGCTTCGTCCACCACACGGTCAACGCCAACGACTACACGCGCGCCGAGGTGCCCGGCATCCTGCGCGGCATCTACGCCTACCACACGCAAGTCCCGGGGCTGGAGCGACGTCGGCTACAACTTCCTCGTCGACAGGTTCGGCCGCATCTGGGAGGGGCGGTACGGCGGCGTCGACCGCCCGGTCGTCGGTGCGCACACCCTCGGCTACAACGACGACGCGTTCGCGATGTCGGCGATCGGCAACTTCGAGGAGCGAGGCCCCAGCCGCGCGATGCTCGAGGCGTACGGGCAGCTGTTCGCCTGGAAGCTGTCGCTGCACGGTGTCGACGCCTCGTCGACGAAGCAGTGGGTCACCGACCGCAGCTTCCCGGCCATCAACGGTCACCGCGACGCCGCGCTCGACCGCCTGCCCGGGCAAGTTCCTCTACGCCAAGCTCGGCACGATCCGGTACCCTGGCCACCGAGATCCAGGAGGGCTTCCGAGGTCGCGAGCTCGAGTCGCGACCTGGCGGCGTCGCACCGCACCCCGACCTGATCGTGCGCCGGGCCAGTGACGGCATGGGCTTCGTCATCCCGACCGGCGGACTGCTGCGGCTTCGAGCGGGGCCCAGACGCTCGTCCGACGCCGATGCCTGACCGACGCCACCGATCGTCGCCTCGCCCGACCTCACCGGCGACGCCACGGCGACCTGCTGGTCCGGTCGGCCGACGGCGTCGCCGCCGTCCGCCCCGGCACGGGCTCCGGCGGGCTTCGGCGCGACCCTCAAGTCGACCGACACCTTCGCCGACCACGACCTGATCACGGCCGTCGGCGACCTCGAACCGCGACGGTCACAACGACCTCGTCGCCCGGCAGTCGAGGACCGGCTCGACGTCTACCTCGGCGGCGGAGTCGGCGGGTTCAGCCGCACGCCGCTGGGCGAGGGCTGGGGACGGCTACGACAAGATCGCCGGCGCCGGCGACCTCACCGGCGACCGCTTCCCGACGTGGTCGCCCGCGACACCGACGGCAAGCTCTGGCTGCCGCCGGGCACCGGCAACGGCAAGCTTCGCGGCCGCGTGTCGCGATCGCCGGCAGCTGGAGGAAGTACGACACGATCGAGGGGTACGGCGACTACAACCGCGACGGCCGGCGCGACCTCTTCGTCCGGTGTCGCCGGGAGGTCGGTCGTACGTCGTCCCCGGTCGCGGCGACGGCACGTTCGGGCGCGGGCCCTCGGGCCGATGCAGGCGGCTTCGGCGGCGTCCACCAGATCACCGGCGGTGGCAGCTTCGCCGGCAGCGGCGCCCCGGACCTGCTCGCCCGGAGCAGGCGGCTCGCTGGTGCTCTTCCGCCACTGCCGGCACCGTCGACCTGCTCACGCCGATCGCGACCGGCGTCGGACCTCTCCAAGGCTGACAAGCTCCTCAACGCCGGGGACTGGGACCGCGACGGCTTCGGCGACCTGATCACCCGCAACGCCACGGACGGCGGCGCTGCTACCTGCGCCGCGGTGACGGCAAGGGTCACTTCGGCGACGCCGACCGCATCGGCACGGCGGCTTCGCCAAGGTCCGGCTGCTCGCCGCGGTCGGCGACATGACCGGCGACGGCTGCCCGGACCTGATGGGCCAGCCCGCTCGACGGCGCGATGCGGATCTACCCCGGCAAGGGCGACCGCCGGGCTGCGGCCGTCCTACGTCGCCTACAGCTCCGATCGACTCCACCGGGCACGTCCCGGTCGGCCGCTGGGACGGCGACGGCGCCCCGGACAGCCTGTTCCGCAAGGGCACGACGGCTCGCGATGTACCCCGGCAACGGCCCGGGCGGCCTCACCGGCTCGCGGGCGCTCGACCTCGACGTCAAGCGCTACGACTGGGTCGTGGGCGTCAGCGACGTGCACCTCATCGGCCACGCCGACGTCGTCGTGCGGGCCAAGAAGACGGGCTACCTGTGGCTGGTCGAGGCGACCGGCAGGGGCTTCTCCGACGCGGCGGTTCCTCGGCGAGGGAATGGCGGCCTACGACCTGGCCGGCTGACTCAGATAGATGGCGCGTCGCCCGCTCCGCGGCGAACGTCGCGTCGAGACTTCTCCGTTCGGCGCTGTCGGCGTGGGCGACCAGGACCAGGGAGCCGCTCCTCGCGAGTGGCTCGCTGAGGGTGGCGATCCCCGGTGGGGAAGCCGGGTTCGCCCCAGATAGGAGGCGGCCGCCGCTGGTGAGACGAGACGGTCCCGGCGGCGGCCGCTCTCCACAGCTCGTCCTGGGTCTGCCTCACGCCCTCGAACCGGGTCGCGGGGTCATCGCCCGTCGGCGGGTCCCAGGGGATGAACGCGTCCGGCTGCGACCAGATCTCCACCCCCACGTCGTGGACGCCGGGCGGCAGCGGCGTCGGCGAAGCGTACCCCCATCGGCAGCAGCGAGCAGGCCAGCACGAGGTCGCCGGCCCGCCTCCGGCGCCCACCGGTCCAGGCCGTCGGGTCCGCACACCACGACGTCGGGCTCGTCGTCGTCGGTCACGACCAGCCCGGCCGTCCAGGCCGCGCCGAGGAAGACCGGCCCGAGCCAGTGCGGCGGCAGGTCGACGCGGATCGTCGGCACCGCGCTCGGCGTCGTACTCCTCGACGAGGAGCGAGGCGGCCTTGGCCACCCAGTTCGCGTACGTCGTCACCGACAGCTCGACCCGCTCGCCGCTCGCATGGTCGTAGAACGTCACCAGCGGACGGCCGGGCTCGTGGCGCAGCTGCGCGGCCAGCACCTCGGCGAAGACCGTCACGTCACTAGGGTTGCCTCTCATGGCGAGCATCGACAACTTCTGGGCCGTGATCCCCGCCGGTGGCGCAGGCACCCGACTCTGGCCGCTGTCACGCTCCTCCTCCCCGAAGTTCCTGCGCGACCTCACCGGCACCGGACGCTCGCTGCTCCAGGGCACCTTCGACCGGTTGGCACCCCTGGTCGAGGACCGGTTCCTCGTCGTGACCGGGGAGCCGCACCGCGACGCGGTGGCAGGGCAGCTGCCGAGCGTCGGCGCCGAGCAGATCCTGGCCGAGCCCTCGGCCCGCGACTCGATGGCGGCGATCGGCCTGGCCGCCGCGCTGCTCGAGCGGCAGGACCCCGACGCGGTGATGGGCTCCTTCGCCGCCGACCACGTGATCGCCGATCCGGCCACCTTCGGCGACTGTGTGCGTACGGCGGTCGCGGTCGCCCGCGACGGTTGGCTGGTCACGATCGGCATCGACCCGGTCTTCGCGTCCTCGGCCTTCGGCTACATCCACCTCGCGTGCCCCGCTCGACCGGCACGAGGGCGCCTACGGGGTTCAGGCGTTCGTGGAGAAGCCTTCTGTCGACGTCGCCGAGCAGTACCTCGCCTCGGGCGACTACCGCTGGAACGCCGGCATGTTCGTGGTGCGGCCCACCGTCCTGCTCGACCTGCTGGCGCAGTGGCACCCGGACTTCGCGGCCTCGCTCCGCGAGATCGCCGCCGATCCCTCGCTGCTGGCGGAGCGGTGGACGAAGCTGCCCAAGATCGCTCTCGACCACGCCGTCGCGGAGCCCGCCGCCGACGCCGGCAGGGTCGTGACCGTGCCCGCGTCGTTCGGCTGGGACGACATCGGCGACTTCGACTCGCTGGCGACGCTCCTCGAGAGCGAGACCAGTGCCGAGGTGACCGTGCTCGGAGACGACGCTCTCGTGCACGCCATCGAGAGCACCGGCCTGGTCGTGCCGGCAGGCGGCAAGCTGATCGCGGTGGTCGGGCTCGACGACGTCGTCGTCATCGACACCCCCGACGCACTGCTGGTCACCTGCCGCTCGCGCGCGCAGGACGTCAAGGCCGTCGTCAGCGCGCTCAAGGAGAGCCGCGCCGACCTGACCTGAGCCGGCTGATCCGACCTACCCCGCGTTGGGCTCAGGGGAGTCGGTGTACGGGTACTCGATCATGAAGTCCTCGAGAGCCTCGCCGCTGACCTCCGAGCAGTACTGGAAGACGCCTTGCCCACCCTCGCCCTCACCCCGATCGACCAGTGGGTGAAGGCGAGGTGCTGGTCCTCGGGGAACGCGGCCTCGGCATCCTCGACGGCCCACGGAACGGCCTTGAACTTGTTGCGGAAGTTGTCGTCGTCCTCGTCGAGCTTGACCGCGATGCCACGCAGCTCGTTGAGGGCGTCGTTGTCGTCGGCGATCGTCTCGTCGTACCAGACGATGGTGTATCCGTGCTCGAGGTTGTGGACGAGCTGCTCCAGCTCGGGCCGGTCCTCCTCCGGGTCGTAGAACTTCGACGAGATCGGCACGGGGGCGAGCGAGCCGGACTCCTGGCCCTCGTTCCAGTGCGGGCCGAACGCCGGCGGCGCGTCGTCGTAGCTGATCTGCTGCCCGGTGGGCAGGTGCTCGGAGGAGCCGTTGGCCTTCTTGGTCTCGATGTCGCCGCACACGTCGGCCGGGCGCGCCGATCGAGGCCAGCTCGAGGTCCTTGAACTGCCGCAGGTCCCACCAGTTCACGACCGGTCGGTAGGCGGCGGCCGCCACGATGAGCAGCGCGAAGACCACGCACACGCCGACGATCATGTAGCCGCGACGCTTCTCCGCGCCCTTCTGCTTCTTGCGGACGTCGTCGAGGACCTTCTGACGGTCGGTCTTGCGGACTTGCTGCTCTTGGCCACGGTTCTGATCTGCTCCTCGATCTGGGACGCGGCGAGTCTACGGACCGGCCGGTCGCAGCCTCACCTCGGCGGGGGAGTCTGGCACGTCGACCCGCCAGCCGTGGGCGAAGGCGACGGCCGTGACCGCCTCGAGACCGTGCGCCGGGAGGTCACGGTCCCGTCCGGTCGATCGGCGCGCCAGCCCGAGGACGGCGAGCGCGGCGACCAGCTCCTCGGCCGACCGCCGGCACCGAAGGGGGCTTGGGCGGCGGGTCGGCCTGCAGTGCGGCGAGCACGGCCTCGCGGGCGCCGTACCCGAACATGTCCCGGCGCTCGGGCCGGACCAGGGCAGCCGCCCCGGGGCCGTCGTCTCCGGCGGCCAGCACGAGGTCGGACCGACCGCGTACCACCGCGAAGGGCCGGCCGCCGAGCTTGCCCTGCGCCAGCTCGGCCGCCCCGCGATCTCGTCGGCCACCGCCGGCGCGGTGACCGCGAGCTCGTTGCCGTGGGCGTCGTGACGGCCGGCGTAGTCCTCGATCACGAGCAGGCCGGCCGCGCCGATCGCGATGTCGGTCTGACCCTCGCGCCAGGCGCGTCCGGCGGTGTCGGTGACGACCACGCCGACGTTGATGCCCGACGCTGCGCGGATCCCGTGGCGGATCCGGCGCGCGGAGAGCGTCGGGGTCCTCGGGCAGCAGCACGACCTGTCCGCCCGCGACGTTGGAGGCGTCGATCGCCCGCCGCCGCCAGACGTCAGTCCGTGCCGCGTGCGGACGATCGAGGTCGATCCGCGACGGGCCACCACGCGCACGGTCTCGCCGGCCAGGGCGTCTCGCGCGTCCCCGGCACCACCCGGCCCTCGGCCTTGCTCACCACCTTGCTGGTCACCACGACGACGTCGCCGTCGGCGAGGTCGACCAGCGGGAGGAGCAGCGCCGCCGAGGTCGTCGCCGCGGCGTACCTCCGGCACCCCGTCGGGCGCCTCGACGCTGAGCATCATCCGCGGACCTTCATGAGACCAGCGAGATCGCGGCCGCAGCCATCTCGGCGGTGGCCTCGGGGCTGCTCATCATGAGCGGTACGGCGACGCAGCCGCGATCCCTGCTGCTGTCAGATCGCTCACCTGGTCGGCGTCGCTCTCGTCGACCAGCCAGCCGTCGAGCACCCCGCCGCCGAGCGGGCACCGTAGTGGAGCCCGACCGCGCCGGCGCTGACCTCGACGCCGATCGAGGCGAGCATCTGCTCGGCCATGCCGCGCACGTGGTGACCGCCGACGATGGGGGAGAGGCCGACCACAGGCGCTCGGGTGGTCGTCACGGCCTCGCGGACCCGCGGCACCCCCAAGATGGTGCCGACGGAGACCACCGGGTTCGACGGCGGCACCAGCACCAGGTCGGCGTCGGTGATCGCGTCGATGACGCCTGGTCCGGGCTTCGCGTCGTCGAGCCCGATCACCACCACTGTCTCGGCCGGCACCGACGCGCGCAGCCGCACCCAGTACTCCTGGAAGTGCACGACCCGCCGCCCGCTCGGGCTGTCGGGGTCGGCGATCGCGACGTGGGTCTCGACCCGGTCGTCGGTCATGGGCAGCAGGCGCACCCCTGGCTGCCACCGGCGGCAGAGCGCCTCGGTCACCTCTGACAGCGCGAAGCCCGCGTCGAGCATCTGGGTGCGCACCAGGTGGGTGGCCACGTCGCGGTCGCCGAGCCCGAACCAGGTCGGCTCGACGCCGTAGGCCGCGAGCTCGGTCTTGACGCTCCAGGTCTCCTCGCGGCGGCCCCACCCGCGGTCGAGGTCGATGCCGTCGCCGAGGGTGTACATCACCGTGTCGAGGTCGGGGCAGACCTTGAGCCCGTGCACCCAGATGTCGTCAGCCGTGTTGGCGATGACGGACACCTCGGCGTCGGCGGCGACGCCTGGCAGCGAGCCGCCGGCGATGCCGTGCAACAGGCCCTGCAGGAAGCGGGCTCCGCCCATTCCGCCGGACAGCACCGTGATCGCTCTGATGTTGTGGTGGGGCCCAGCCATGGCGTCACTGTCCCAGAGGGAGCCGCGAGCCCGCGGAGTAGTCCTTTCGGGTCATGGACTACATACCAGATCACCGCTTGACTTCCGTCGTACGACAGGCGTGTAATTCCCACAGTGTTGTTCGGGTCGCCGGAGTGAGTCCAACAGTAGGGTCGAGAGGCGGGTACCACCGTGCGAGAGCTGTTTCTGCTCGAACCGGACGCCGAAGAAGGCGGTTGGCAGGAGCGCGCGCTGTGCGCTCAGACCGACCCCGAGGCGTTCTTCCCTGAGAAGGGCGGTTCGACGAGAGAGGCCAAGAAGGTCTGTCTCACCTGCGAGGTTCGAGGCGACTGTCTCGAGTCGGCATTGATGAACGACGAGCGCTTCGGCATCTGGGGCGGGCTCTCCGAGCGAGAGCGTCGCAAGCTGAAGAAGCGCGCAGTCTGACGCCTTCAGCTCCCCGTAGCTGACCCCGGTCCCCAGACCGGGGTCGCTGGATGATCCCTCCGCGCGGCGCTGCGTAGGGTCCTGGGCAGTGCCCGCCTCGACCGTCGCCGTGCTGCTGGTCAGCCACGACGGCGCGACGGTGGCTGCCCACCGTCCTCGCCGGCATTGCCGCCCAGCGTCATGCGCCCGACCGCCTGGTCGCGGTCGACACCGGCAGCAAGGACGCGAGCGTCGATCTGTTGGAGGCCGCCGGCTTCGACGTACGCCGGGAGAGCGGACGCACCCACTACCCGGCTGCGGTCGGCGCTCGCCCTCGAGGACGTCGAGACCGACTGGGTGTGGTTGCTGCACGACGACTCCACCCCCGACGCCGGAGCGCTCGAGGCCCTCCTGGCGGCCGCCTCGTCGGACCCGGCGGCACGACGTGCTCGGGCCCAAGCTGCGCGAATGGCCCTCGCTGCGTCGGCTGCTCGAGGTCGGTGTCACGCTCTCCGGGACCGGTGCGCGTGAGACCGGCCTCGAGCGCGGGGAGTACGACCAGGGCCAGCACGACGACGTACGCCGCGTGCTCGCCGTCAACACCGCCGGCATGCTCGTGCGTCGCACGACCCTGGTCGAGTTCGGGCGGCTTCGACGCCTCCCTCCCGATCTTCGGGAACGACCTCGACTTCGGCTGGCGGGTGGCCGCGTCCGGGCGGCACGACCCTCGTGGTGCCGCAGGCGGTCGTCTTCCACGCCGAGGCCGCCCACCGGGGCGTGCGCCGCACGCCGATCACCGGGCGGCACGTCCACTACCAGGAGCGCCGGGCCGCCCTGTTCACGTTGCTGGCGAACTCGCCCGCCCGGTGGCTGCCGCTCCAGGTGCTTCGGCTCGGGCTGGGCAGTCTGCTCCGCGTCCTCGGGTTCCTGCTGGTGCGCTCGGTGGGGGAGGCGCTCGACGAGCTGGCGGCGCTGGTGTCGATCTACTCCAGCCCGCGTGAGCTCCTGGCCGCCCGCCGGGCGCGATCGGGTGGCCGCGACCTGCCGCCCGGACTGCTCGCCCCGTGGTGGGTGCCCTACCGGCACGGGCTCGACCTGGTGGTCGACCTGGCCGCGGCCGCGACCGACCAGGCGGCCGACGTGGCCGAGCGGCGACGGGCGGCCGCGGCCGAGCGCGAGCCCGCGTCGGCTCCACGCCGTCCCCCGGCCGACGACGACGAGGACGCCCTGCTCCAGGACACCGGGCTCCTGGCCCGGCTGGTCACCGACCCCGTGGTGCTCGTGCTGGGGGCCTTCGTCCTCCTCGCGCTCGTCGGCGCCCGTGACGCTGTTCGGCGCGGTCACGGGGCCCGGGTCTGTCCCCGGCCCCCGCCGCTGTCGGGGACTGGTGGGCCCTGCACGTCCAGGGGTGGCACGAGCTCGCCCAGGGCACGCCGGTGCCGGCCCCGGCCTATGTCCTGCCCTCGCGGTCCTCGCCGTCCCGCTCGGACCGGACGGTGCCGTGTCGGCGCTGCTGGTGCTCGCCGTACCGCTCTCGCTGTGGGGGGCCTGGCGCTTCCTGAGGGTGGTCGGCCGGCTGGTGAGCACGCGCGGGCGCTCCACGTTGGCTGCTCGTGTGGGCGCGGCCACGACTACGCCCTGCTGCCCGTGCTCGGTGCGGGCTGGGGCGAGGGCCGGCTCGGGCACGGTCGTCACGGCGATGCTCTGCCGTGGCTCGCCCATGCGGCGCTCGGGTTCGCCGATCCCGGAGCCCGACCGGCGTTGGCGCGCGGCCTGGCGCGTCTCGATGCTCTTGGCCCTGATCACGGCCTTCGCCCCCGTCGCCTGGCTGGTGGTCGCGGCCGCCGCGTGGTGGTGCTGGGGCTCGCCGTCCTCGATGGTGCCCTCGGCCGTGCCGGTCCCGCGTCGGTCTGGGGCGCCGCCCGTGGTCGGGGTCCTCTCGGTCCCGGTGCTCCTGGTGCCCTGGTGGTTGCCGGCGCTGCGAGAGGGCGCGTCGGCAGGGCTGCTCCTCGACGCCGGTCCGGTGCCCTCGGCCGTGTGGTCACGCCTCGACCTGCTCTCGGGGCCCGTCGGAGTGGCCGTGGCCGCGCTCGCGGTGCTCGCGCTGGTCCCGTCGCGGACGCGGATCCCCGTGCTCGTCTGCTGGGTCGTGGTGCTGGTCACCGCCGTCACCGGTCGGCGGTGGGCAGCGTCGAACTCGACCTCGTCGGCACCGGCAGTCGGGGCCGGCCTCGGGGTCGGTCTCCATCGTGCTCCCGGCCGCCCTGCTCGTCGCCGCAGCCATCGGCCTCCAGGGTCTCCTGGAGTGGCGACGCCGTGAGGGCTTGACCGCGCTCGCTCTCGCCGCCGTGATTCCGGTCGCCGGTCTCGGCTGGTTCCTCCTGGGGGCCGACCACGAGCTCGACGAGAGTCGCGAGGACCCGATCCCGGCCTACATGGCCCAGCGTGCCCTCCTCGGTCCCGAGCACGGGGTCCTGGTCGTGCGTGGCTCGGTGGCCGACGGGCTCGACTACCACGTCCGGCGCGGTGACGGGACCACCATCGGCGAGGACGAGGTCCTCGCCCTGCGCACCGAGGACGCGACCTTCGTCAGCGACCTCACCGAGCTGTTGTCACGTCCGACCGCGTCGTCCGTGGCGGCCCTGGCCGACCACGGGATCGAGTACGTCGTCATGCCGGCTCCCGCGGACGGCACCGTCGCCGCTGGTCTCGACGCCACGGGTGGTCTCTCCGCGGCCAGCGCCGAGGACCGTGCCACCAGGGCATGGCAGGTCGAACGACCCCTGCGAGCCGGACGCCGTGTCGGGTCCCGGGTCCTGGCTGCGCACCGCCCTGCTCGCCCTGCAGGGGCTGGCCGTCCTCGTCATCGCGGTGCTCGCGGCCCCGTCGACCGGGAGGCAGCGGCGATGAGGACCCGGTTCGACCCCTTGCTCGGCCTCGCGGTGGCGCTGCCGGTCCTGGCCGTGACGAGCCTCGCCCTCCACGACCCGGTGCGTCCCGCCCAGGCCGAGCGGCCCCCCTTCGAGGTCACCTTGGACCGCGCCACCGTCGTGTGTCCCTCAGCGATCGGCCGGCAGCGAGGTGTAGTGGTCCTGACCCCACGGACCGACCGCGAGGTGCGACCCGCCCGCGCCGCGGGGCCCTTCGTCGACATCGTGGAGGGTGCGGGTGCGCCCGGTCTGCTCGCGGGACGTTTCGCCCGGCCGACCGCGGCGGCCGACTGCGGGCCGCCGGTCCCCGAGCAGTGGTACACCGGTCTGGAGCAGCCGCTCGCCACCACTCGGTCCTCGAGCTCGTCAACCCCGACCCGGGACCCGCGGTCGCCGACGTCGTCGTCCACGGGCGCTCCGGGGTCGTCGACGCCCCCTTCCTGCGCGGCGTCGCGGTGCCGGGCCAGGGGAGCATCAGGTTCGACCTCGCCGAGGTTCTGCCCCGCCGCGACGAGCTGGCCCTGCAGGTGACCGCGAGCCGTGGTCGCGTCTTCGTCCTCGGTGGTCGACCGGATCGAGTCCCTGGGTCGAGGACCTGACCTGGCCGACTGGCTGCCCGCGCAGCAGGAGGCGGCGTCGGAGCACCTTGTGCTCGGACTACCCGCGGGCAGCGGCTCACGGACGCTGGTGATCGCCAACCCCGGCGAGGACGAGACCCGGGCCTCCGTCCGCCTCGTCAGCGAGGAGTCGACCTTCGCCCCGACCGGCCTGGACGACCCCGTGCGGATACCTCCCGGAGGCGTGGTCCGGGTCAACCTCGGTGACCTGTTGTCCGGCCCCGCGGCCGCGGGCGTCCTGGGCGTCCTGGTCGAGGCCGCGGACGAGGTGACGGTCGGGCTGCGCTCCCTCGTCGGTGGCGACCTGTCGCACGCCCTCGCGGGGTCGCCGGAGGTGGAGGGGACGACCGCACCGCTGCCTCCGGGCGCCAAGCGCCTCGTCCTCGCGGGCGCGACGAGCCCGGCGTGGTCGCGCGTGTCGTCGTGGACCGCCGACGGTGACCGGCTGCCCGAGGTGCGGATCGAGGTCGGCCCAGATCGCGGAGCCACGACCGCGTTCGGCCCCCCGGGCGGCGGTGGTCAGGCTCTCCCCCGAGCGCACTGCGGTCCACGCCGTGGTGCTGGTGCGGGCGAGCGGGACCGCGACCGTCCGGTTGCGCCGGGAGGTGACGGCGGCACTCGTGCCTGCCGTCCGTCCCGGCCTGGGCTGACCTGGGCTGACCTGGGCCGACCTGGGCTCAGGCGGGCTTGTCGTAGCGGGGGTCGACGCAGCTCGGGGTCGACGCCCAGCAGCTCGGCGACCTGCTCGACGACCACCGTGAGCACGAGCTGCTCGAGGTCGCCGCGGCTCTCCGCCCGGTGCTCGATCGGCCGGCGGAACAGCACGATGCGGGCCGGCGTGGTGCCGGCCCCGGGGACGAGCGAGGCCAGCGGCACCGATCCCAGCGGTCCACTCGTCGGGCACCTGCGGGGTGTCCTCGACGGCGTACTCGACCAGGCCGAGCCGATCCTGCCAGCGCAGGTCGATGTCGGTGACGATGTCGAGGGCGAGCCGGTCGAACCGCTCGCGCTTCGTGGGCAGCTCGGGGTGCCCGGGTCGACGGGGCACCACGGCGGGTCCCCGCATCCCGCGACCCCGTCGATCACGCACGCCGCGAGCCTAAGCGTGGTGGGCGCGGGGCCGGGGTAGCGTCGCCGTCGTGAGTCCGCACGCCGCTGTTCGCGCACCGCGTGCGGTCGTCCCGCTGTCACGACGCTGACCTACGTCTACGCCGACCAGACCGCCGTCCTCGGACCGCTGGCGACCTACGCCGAGCCGCACGCCTACGACCTCTGCGTCGAGCACAGCGAGCGGCTCAGCGCGCCACGCGGGTGGGAGGTGCTGCGGCTCGCGACCGACACCGTCTCCCGGGCCCGAGCAACGACGACCTGCTCGCCCTCGCCGACGCCGTCCGCGAGGCCGGCCGGCCGGCGCCGGTCGTCGCGGGTCTCGCCCGAGGACGAGCGCGACCACCCGAGACCGGCCGGCGCGGTCACCTGCGGGTCCTGGTCACCGACTGACCTCGCACCGTCCCACTAGGGTTCGGTCGCATGGCTCTCCACGCTGGACTCGGCGAACGTCACCGCCATCTTCAAGGCCTACGACGTGCGCGGCACCGTCCCGGACCAGCTCGACGAGGAGCTCGCCCGCGCGACCGGGCGCGCGCTCGTCGAGGTGGTCGGCGCCGGCCCGGACCGTCGTCGTCGGTCACGACATGCGGCCCAGCTCGCCGGGCATGGCCCGGGCCTTCGCCGACGGCGCGACCGGGGCCGGTGCCGACGTGGTCCTGATCGGGCTGGCCTCGACCGACCAGCTCTACTTCGCCTCCGGCCACCTCGGGCACCCGGGTGCGATGTTCACCGCGAGCCACAACCCCGCGCAGTACAACGGCATCAAGATGTGCCGGGCCGCACGCCCAGCCGATCGGCCTCGAGACCGGGTCTGGCCGACATCCGCGACCTGGTCGTTGCCGGCGACCTGCCCGACGCCGCGGAGCCCAGGGCAGCGTCTCCGAGCAGGACGTCCTCGAGGCGTACGCCGACCACCTGCTCTCTCTCGCCCCTGTGCGCGGGCCGCGAGGCCGCTGAAGGTCGTCATCGACGCCGGCAACGGCATGGCCGGCCACACGGCTCCCGCCGTGTTCGCGAGGCTGCGCCGAGGTCGTCGAGATCGTGCCGATGTACTTCGAGCTCGACGGCACCTTCCCGAACCACGAGGCCAACCCGATCGAGGCCGAGAACCTCCGCGACCTGCAGGCCAGGGTGCTCGAGACCGGCGCCGACATCGGCCTGGCCTTCGACGGCGACGCCGACCGCTGCTTCCTCGTCGACGAGCAGGGCCACGCCGTCTCGCCGTCGACGCTGACCGGGCTGATCGCCGAGCGTGAGCTGGCCAAGGAGCCTGGCGCGACGATCATCCACAACCTGATCACCAGCCGGGCCGTGCCCGAGCTGGTCACCGAGCTCGGCGGCACGCCCGTCCGCACCCGCGTCGGCCACTCCTTCATCAAGGCCACGATGGCCGAGACCGACGCGATCTTCGGCGGCGAGCACAGCGGCCACTTCTACTTCCGCGACTTCTGGCGCGCCGACTCCGGCATGCTCGCCGCGCTGCACGCGCTCGCCGCGCTGGCCGAGGACGACCGAGCCGCTCTCGCAGCTGCTCGCGACCTACGAGCGCTACGTCCGGTCAGCGGCGAGATCAACTCCGAGGTCGCCGACCAGGCGGCAGTGATGGAGGAGATCGAGGCGGCGCCTACGCCGGTCAGGACGGCGTCACCACCGACCGGCTCGACGGGCTGTCGGTCAGCCACGCCGACTGGACGTTCAACGTCCGCCCCTCCAACACCGAGCCGTTGCTGCGGCTCAACGCGGAGGGCAAGGACGAGCAGACCATGGCCGGCGTCCGCGACGAGGTCCTGGGCCGGATCCGCACCCGAGGAGGCCTGACGTGCCCATCGACCCCGCCCTGCTCGAGATCATCGTCTGTCCGCACTGCCACGGCGCCCTGCTCGAGTCCCGCCGGGGAGCCTCCCGAGCTGGTCTGCCAGGGCGAGTGCGGCTACGTCTACCCGGTCCGCGACGACATCCCGGTCCTGCTCGTCGACGAGGCCCGTCGGCCCTGACCGGCGCCGACCGAGACCCGACATGCCGACCTGGTTCGACGAGTCCCGCCTCGACGACGAGGTGGCGCTCGGTGCGGCCGACCTGCGGCTGCGCACCCTCGCCGAGTCCGGCGCGCGGGTGCGGCGTGCGGCCGGCGACGCCGCCGAGGCCATCGCCGAGGCGGTGGCAGCGAGCCACGACAACGCGCGACCGCGGGCCGTGATCGCGGCCGGACCCGACTCGCGGCTGCTGCGCGCGGTGCTGGAGCCCTGGTGTCCGGTCCCGTTCGTCGCCTGGCCGGCTCCCGCGCTCCCCGGCTGGGCCGGCAGCCTCGACCTCGTCGTCGTGCTGGCTCCGGACGGCCGCGACCGCGGGCACCGCCTCCGGCGTCGCGGAGGCCGTTCGTCGCGGATGCCAGGTCGTCGTGGCCTGCCCGCCGAGCTCGCTGGTCGCCGATCACGCCGCCGGTCGCTACACATCGATCCTGCCGGTGACCAGCGACGACCAGCTGGCCACCGCGGTCGTGATGCTCGCCTACCTCGACCGGATGGCACTCGGTCCCGAGCGCCGACCCCGAGCAGGTCGCCGACGGCCCTCGACGACGTCGCGACTCGGCGTGCTCACCCCACCGTGACCTGGCGGTCAACCCCGCCAAGATGCTGGCGATCTGCGCTGGCCGACGCCAACCCGCTGGTCTGGGGCGGGTCGGTGCTGGCGGCGCGCGCGGCCCGTCGCGTGGCCGAGTCGATCCGTCGCGCCAGCGGCCGCACCGCGCTGGCCGGCGACGCCGAGCACCTGCTGCCGGTCATCGAGGCGGCCCGGCCGCGACGACGTCTTCGACGACCCGTTCGCCGAGGGAGGCGGTGAGCTGCGACCGGTGCTGGTGGTCCTCGACGACGGTGCCGAGGAGGCCGTCGTCCGCGAGCACCGGGGCCGGCTCCAGGCCGCCGCGGCCGCGGCGCGGCGTACGGGTCGAGACGCTCACCGCCGAGGCCGGCAGCGAGGTCGCGAGATACGCCTCGCTGCTGCTCCAGGGCACCTACGCGGCGGAGTACCTCCGGCTCGGCCTGGTCGATGACTAGACCTCGGCGCATGAGCGCAGGACTGTTCGGCCTCCTCGACGACGTCGCCGCGATCGCCCGGCTGGCCGCCGCCTCGGTCGACGACGTGGGCGCCGCGGCCGCGCGGGCCAGCGCCAAGGCGGCCGGCGTGGTCGTCGACGACACCGCCGTCACGCCGCAGTACGTCCAGGGCGTCGCCGCCCAGCGCGAGCTCCCGATCATCAAGCAGATCGCGGTCGGCTCGCTGCGCAACAAGCTGCTCTTCATCCTCCCGGCCGCCCTGCTGCTGAGCCAGTTCCTGCCGTGGCTGCTGACGCCGCTGCTGATGCTCGGCGGCACCTACCTGTGCTACGAGGGCGCCGAGAAGGTCTGGGAGCGGCTGACCGGCCACCACGACCGGCGAGGAGCCACCCGTGGTCGAGCGTCGGCCCGGAGCAGGAGAGGACGATGGTCGGCGGGGCGATCCGCACCGACTTCATCCTGTCCGCCGAGATCATGGTCATCGCCCTCAACGAGGTGGCCGACGAGGGCTTCTGGGCCCGGGCGGCGATCCTGGCCGTGGTGGCGGTCGGCATCACCCTCCTCGTCTACGGCGTCGTCGGTGCTGATCGTGAAGATGGACGACGTCGGGCTGCGCCTGGCCGAGCGACCGGGTGCCCGGGTCCGCAGCGCCTCGGCCTCGGCCTGGTCCGAGGCCATGCCCAAGGTCCTCGCCGTGATCTCCGCGGTCGGCACCGCCGCCATGCTGTGGGTCGGCGGCCACATCCTGCTCGTCGGCGTCGACGACCTCGGCTGGCACGCGCTCTACGACGTCGTGCACCACCTGGAGGAGGCCGTCCACGACGTCGCGGTCATCGGCGCGGTGCTGGCCTGGCTGGTCAACACCGCCGCGTCGGCAGTCCTCGGTCTCGTCGTCGGGGCGGTCGTCGTCGCCGTGATCTCGCGGACGCCGCTGCACCAGCGCCGAGCACTGAGCGCCACCGAGGACGAGAGCCGAGGATTCCCGCTATCTGATGGGCTGCGACCTAGGCTTCCGAGCATCCGCGTGGGAGATCCCGATGACGCGCAGACGTGCGACGCGGACCGTGCTCCACCTCACTTCTGAGGAGAACCATCCATGGACTACAAGGTCGCTGACCTCTCCCTCGCCGACTACGGCCGCACCGAGATCGAGCTCGCCGAGCACGAGATGCCCGGCCTGATGGCGATGCGCGAGCGGTACGCCGCGAGCCAGCCCCTCAAGGGGGCGCGCATCGCCGGTTCCCTGCACATGACGATCCAGACCGCCGTGCTGATCGAGACGCTCGTCGCGCTCGGCGCCGAGGTGCGCTGGGCGTCGTGCAACATCTTCTCGACCCAGGACCACGCCGCAGCCGCCGTCGCGGTGGGCCCCACCGGCACCGTCGATGCCCCGGCCGGCGTCCCCGTCTTCGCCTGGAAGGGCGAGACCCTCGAGGAGTACTGGTGGTGCACCCAGCAGATCCTCGACTGGCCGGCCACGGACGGGCAGAGCACCTTCGCCAACATGATCCTCGACGACGGCGGCGACGCGACCTTGCTCGTGCACCTCGGTCTCGACATGGAGAAGTCCGGCGTCGCGCCCGACCCCGCGTCGGCCACGAGCCACGAGCAGAAGGTCATCTTCGAGGTCCTCAACGCCTCGCTGCTCGAGAGCAAGGACCGGTGGACCAGGATCTCCGCCGAGATCAAGGGCGTCACCGAGGAGACCACCACCGGCGTGCTGCGTCTCTACGACATGATGAAGGAGGGCTCGCTGCTCTTCCCCGCCATCAACGTCAACGACTCGGTCACCAAGTCCAAGTTCGACAACAAGTACGGCTGCCGCCACTCGCTCATCGACGGCATCAACCGTGCCACGGACGTCCTCATCGGCGGCAAGGTCGCGGTCGTCTGCGGTTACGGCGACGTCGGCAAGGGCTGCGCTGAGTCGCTGCGCGGCCAGGGCGCCCGGGTGATCGTCACCGAGATCGACCCGATCTGCGCGCTGCAGGCCGCCATGGACGGCTACCAGGTCGACACGCTCGACAACGTCGCTCGACGTCGCCGACATCATCATCACCGCGACCGGCAACAAGGACGTCGTCTCCGTCGACCAGATGTCGCGGATGAAGCACCAGGCGATCCTGGGCAACATCGGCCACTTCGACAACGAGATCGACATGGCCGGCCTGGAGTCCTACCCCGGCGTGGAGCGCACCAACGTCAAGCCGCAGGTCGACGTCTGGACGTTCCCGTCCGGCCGCTCGATCATCGTCCTCTCCGAAGGTCGCCTGATGAACCTCGGCAACGCGACGGGTCACCCCAGCTTCGTGATGTCGAACTCCTTCACCAACCAGGTGCTCGCGCAGATCGAGATCTTCACCAAGCCCGAGGACTACCCGGTCGGGGTCTACGTGCTGCCCAAGCACCTCGACGAGGAGGTCGCCCGCCTGCACCTCGACGCGCTCGGCGTACGGCTCACCGAGCTGACCGACGACCAGGCCGCCTACCTCGGCGTTCCGGTCAGCGGTCCGTACAAGGGCGATCAGTACCGCTACTGATCATCTCCCCTGAGGCACACTGGAGTCCATGAGCCAGTCGGGTGACAGTGCTCCGCTCGGGCGGGTCCTCGTCGTCGACGACGACGCCGCCCTGGCGGAGATGCTGACGATCGTCCTGCGTCAGGAGGGATTCGACAGCGCGATGTGCGGTCGGGGCGACCAGGCCCTGGCCGCCTTCCGCGACTACCGCCCCGACGTGGTCCTGCTCGACCTCATGCTCCCCGGCCGCGACGGCATCGACGTGTGCAAGGAGATCCGCGCCGAGTCCGGCGTCCCGATCGTCATGCTGACCGCGAAGGGCGACACGATCGACGTCGTCGTGGGGCTCGAGTCCGGCGCCGACGACTACGTGGTCAAGCCGTTCAAGCCCAAGGAGCTCATCGCGCGGATCCGGGCGCGCGTGCGACGCAACGACGCCAGCGAGCAGGAGACCCTCACCGTCGGTGACCTGGCCATCGACGTCAGCGGCCACCAGGTGACCCGCGACGGGGCGACGATCAACCTGACCCCGCTCGAGTTCGACCTGTTGCTCTGCCTGGCCCGCAAGCCGTGGCAGGTCTTCACCCGGGAGGTGCTCCTCGAACGGGTGTGGGGCTACCGGCACGCCGCCGACACCCGGCTGGTCAACGTGCACGTCCAGCGCCTCCGCTCCAAGGTGGAGCACGACCCCGAGCACCCCGAGATCGTCGTGACCGTCCGGGGCGTGGGCTACAAGGCCGGAACGGGGTAGGCCTCCGTGCGTGGCCACGAGGGCATCCGCCGGGCACTGACCTTCTGGCGCCGCTCGATCCAGGCCCGGGTGGTCCTCAGCACCGTCGTCCTGTCGGCGCTCGTGATCGCGGGGGTGGGCTGGTTCCTGCTGCAGCAGACCCGTGAGGGCCTGCTCGAGCAGCGGGTGGAGGCGGTCCTGGCGGAGGCGGCCGACGAGACCGAGGACGCGATCGGACGTCTGGAGGCCGCACCCGGACGGGAGGGCAACCCCACGCTCCAGCAGCGCGACCTCGTCGACCCGATCATCGAGCGCGGTCGCTCCCGTGGCTTCATGGTCGCTCTCGGGGGTCCGGCCGGCTCGGGTGGTCGACTCCAGGACGGCGGGGCGGAGTTCACCCCGGGTCTGGACACGAGCAGCGTCCCGGCCAACCTCCAAGAGCACTTCGAGCGGGTCGCGCCCACCGCGTGGTCCTACACGACGCTGCGGACGCAGGCGGCCGGCGGGGTGGCCTCCGAGGAGCCCGGCATCGCGGTCGGGTCGCAGGTGTTCCTGCCCTCGGACGGCTCCACGTACACCTTGTACTTCCTCTTCCCCCTCGAGGAGGAGCAGGAGACCCTGGCGCTCCTCACCCGCGCGATCCTCACCGCTGCCGGGCTCCTGCTGGCCCTGGTCGCCGGGGTGTCGCTGCTCGTGACCCGACAGGTCGTCACGCCCATCCGGATGGCGCGGGAGGTGGCCGAGCGGCTCGCGGCCGGGCGGCTGCAGGAGCGGCTGCGGGTCAGCGGCGAGGACGACCTGGCCCGCCTGGCGACGTCGTTCAACCAGATGGCGAGCAACCTCCAGCGCCAGATCCGTCAGCTCGAGGAGCTGAGCCGGGTCCAGCGACGCTTCGTCTCGGACGTCTCCCACGAGCTGCGGACACCGCTCACCACGGTCCGGATGGCCGGCGACGTCCTCTACGACGCCCGTCCCGCCTTCGACCCGACCACGGCCCGTGCGGCCGAGCTGCTCCAGAACGAGCTCGACCGGTTCGAGACGCTGCTGGTCGACCTGCTCGAGATCAGCCGCTTCGACGCCGGAGCTGCGGTGCTCGACGTCGACGACATCGACCTCGTCGACGTGGCCCGGCGGGTCGTCGGTTCGACCGAGGCACTGGCCCGCCAGCGGTCGGTGCACGTCGAGGTGGAGGAGCCCCTCCGACCCTGCCTGGCCGAGGCCGACGTACGCCGGGTGGAGCGCGTCGTCCGCAACCTGCTGACCAACGCCATCGACCACGCGGACACCGGGCCCGGAGCCCGGGTGCCCCACGTCGTCGTGCGGCTCGCGGCCGACGACGACGCAGCGGCGATCTCGGTGCGCGACTACGGAGTGGGCCTGGAGCCGGGGGAGTCCTCGATGGTGTTCAACCGCTTCTGGCGCGCCGACCCCGCGCGGGCCCGGACCTCGGGCGGCACGGGTCTCGGGCTGGCCATCGCGCTGGAGGACGCCCACCTGCACGGCGGATGGCTGCAGGCCTGGGGCCGACCCGGCGGGGGCGCACAGTTCCGGCTCACGCTGCCCCGGCGCAGCGGGGGCACGCTGCGTCGCAGCCCGCTCCCCCTGACGCCGCCCGACGTCACGGCGGCCGATCGGAGCGACGACGTGAGCGAGGTGCCGACATGAGGTGGGCGGGCCTGGTGCTCGCAACGGCCCTGGAGACAACGCTGCTCGCAGGGTGCACCGGACTGCCCGAGGAGGGCCCGGTCGTCGAGGCCCCCCCGCCGTCCGCGACCGAGGACGACCAGCCCACGTTCATCGACGCCAGGCCGCCCCAGCCCAACGCCTCCGCGGTCGAGATCGTGACGGGTTTCCTCGACGCGATGACGGCCTACCCCGTGCAGGTCGCGGTCGCCAAGGAGTTCCTCGCCACCGAGGTGCGCGCCTCCTGGGACCCCGGTCGGGAGACGCGGATCTACGCCGACTCGCTGCTGCCCGAGGGCGGCAGCCTCCAGATCGAGGTGCAGCTCTCGGGGGTCAACGTCCTCGACGAGCGGGGCGCCTGGCAGGGGGCGGTGCCCTTCGACCAGCAGGAGCTGCGCTTCGAGATGGTGCGCGATCCCGGAGACGGCGACGAGTGGCGGATCGCGGACCCGCCCAACGCCCTCATCGTCCCGGAGACCTGGTTCGGCGACCGCTACGAACAGGTCTCGCTCTACTTCTTCGAGCCGACGAGCTCGATCCTGGTGCCCGAGCCGATCTACGTCAGCACGTTCAGCGACACCGTCGCCAGCGAGCTGGTCTCGGCCCTGCTCGAGGGTCCGCCACCGGAGCTGCAGGGGGTCGTGCGCAGTGAGATCCCCCCGGGGCTGGGTCTCGTGCTGTCGGCCCCGGTCGCCGACGGGCTCGCAGACATCACCCTGGCCGGGGGGACGACGACCCCACCCTCTCCCGAGCGCCTCGAGCTCATGCTGGCCCAGCTGGCCTGGACCCTGCGCCAGGTCGAGGGCGTCGAGGCGTTCCGGCTCACCATCGAGGGCGAGCCCGTCCAGCTCCCCGGAGGAGTGACCCGGTTCAGCGTCGACGAGGGTCTGCTCTATGCGCCGACCGGCTACCAGTCCAGCGCGCTGCTGTACGGCCTCGAGGACGGGCTGCTCGTGAGTGGCCAGGCGCAGAGCCTGACGCCGACCTCGGGTCCGTTCGGGATCGAGGACTACGGACTGCGGTCGGTGGCCGTCGACCTCGACGGCGAGTCGGTCGTGGGCGTGACCAGCGACGGGACCACGCTGCTGGGCGCTGCCGTCGCGGCCGCGACACCGGAGGGCCAGCAGGTCAACACCCTCCTGTCGGGTGCCACCGACCTGCTCCGGCCGGCGTGGGACCACGAGGGCCGCATCTGGTACGTCGACCGCGCGCCCACCGGCGCCGTGGTGGGCTACCTCGACCCGAGTGGCACCTCGCGGGTCCTCGAGGTGGACGGCGTGACCGGCGAGGACGTGCGGACGTTGCTCGTCTCACGCGACGGCACCCGGCTCGTGGCGCTGCTCGAGGACGCGGCCGGCGACCAGGTGGTCGCGGTGCGGGTCGAGCACGACGTGCGGGGCGACGTGCGCCGGACGGGCGCGCCGATTCGGCTCAGACCGGAGGATGGGGCGCGGCTGCAACTCAAGGACATCGCGTGGAACTCCGCGGCCACCATCGCCTACCTCAAGCCCGTCTCGGAGGAGAACTTCGAGGTCGCCACCATCGCCGTGGACGGCGCCCCCACCGGGCTCTCCTCGACCAACATCCTCGGGCGGGTCCGCGCCCTGGCGGGCTCGCCGTCCCCCGGTCAGAGCCTGTTCGCCGTCGTGGCACCAGGAGTGGCCACCGGGGCCAGCCTCAGTGACCTGACCAGCGGCAGCACGCCGCTGGATCCCGACGTCCGGGCCGTCGTCTACCCCGGCTGATCGCGGCTGATCCACAGGGGACCGCACGTGGGTTGTGGCGCACCGGCCCGACTGGTGCGATCGACCGATGAGGGCCGTGCGGGACGCCTGCCTCGAACTGCTGCTGGGGGTGTCCTGCCAGGGCTGCGGATGGCCAGGGCGGGTGCTGTGCGCCGGCTGTCGGTCCCGGCTGCCGATCGCCCCGTGGCCGGCGTGGCCGACGCCGACACCGCCAGGTCTCGTCGAGCCCTGGGCCGTCGCCGACTACGACGGCCTCGTGCGCTCCCTGGTGCTCGGTCACAAGGAGCGAGGGCTGCTGGGCCTGGCGCGGCCCCTCGGTGAGCTGCTCGCCCGGTCGGTGCTGGCGACGGGGACCGGACCGGACCCGCTGGTGCTGGTGCCGGTGCCGACCCGGGCCTCGAACCTGCGCGCGCGGGGTCACGACCCGACCTGGTCGATGGTGCGGGCGGCCGCCGGGTGGCTGGGCCCCGACGTGATCGGGGTGCGCCTGCTGCGGTCGCGGTCCGGGGTCCGTGACCAGGCCGGGCTCGGAGCGGCCGAGCGAGGAGCGAACCTGGACCGGTCGATGGCCTGCTCGTCGTCGGGCCTGCGTCGTCTCGCCAATGGCCGACCCCGGGCTCGCATCGTGCTCTGCGACGACGTGCTCACGACCGGCGCCACGCTGCGCGAGGCCCAACGTGCCCTCGAGGACGTGGGGGTGCAGGTCGACGCCGCGGCGGTCGTCGCGGCGACGCGTCGGCGTACCGATCCCCGATCCGCCCTTCCGTGACCACCGGGCACGGTCTAACGTCGGTTCATGGAGTCCGTCCGGGTCCGTGGTTGCGCCGGGCAGCTGTTCCGGCAAGCCGATGCCAGCCGCTGGCGAAACGGCCCACGTAAGACGGCGCCCGAGGGGCCCTGCCCCCGGGTCCCCCCCGTTCGGGGGAACGTCGATCACGGAGCGGCTTAGACGTAAGTCCTGCCCCGGCCCGGCCGTCAGATGCGGCCGAGGTCAGGAGAAGGTCAGTAGTGGCGCCAGAGATGGCAGATGAGCTGCGAGCACCTCAGCAGGCGGGTGTGGGGACGAAGACCAGGTCGGCCGGGCGGACTCCTCGGCGGCGCTAGAGCACGAGCACCACGTCCAGGCACGCCGGCGCACAGTCAGAGCTCACAGGCACAGTCAGCACACCCACAGCAACCCACAAGTGCAAACGGGAGGTTCCACATGGAGGTCGTGGTCACGGGGCGTCACTGCGAGGTGACGGATCGGTTCCGCAGTCATGTCACCGAGAAGCTCACGAAGCTCGAGAAGCACGACCATCGGATCATCCGGGTGCACGTGGAGATGGACTGCGAGCCGAACCCCCGCCAGCACGACCAGGCGGTGCACATCGAGCTGACCGCCTTCTCGAAGGGCCCGGTCATCCGCGCCGAGGCCGCCGCCGACCACCAGATGGCTGCCCTGGACCTCGCCGTGGACAAGATGGCGGCCCAGATGCGCCGGGCCGCCGACCGGCGTCGGGTGCACCGCGGCCGCCACGGCCCCGTGGGCACGGGCCAGGCCCTGGCCGAGCTGCCCCTCGCCGAGGACCCCGACCCGCAGGAGGGCGAGGAGGGCGTCACCGAACGCCAGGTCGGCCCGATCACCGTGACCGGCGACGGCCCTCTCGTCGTGCGCGAGAAGACGCACCCGGCGAGCCCGATGACCCTCGACCAGGCTCTCTACGAGATGGAGTTGGTGGGCCACGACTTCTACCTCTTCGTCGACAAGGAGAACGACCGTCCCGCGGTCGTCTACCGGCGACGCGGCTATGACTACGGCGTCATCTCGCTCGACCTCGCCTCCGACTGACCCCGCCGGCATGAGCGACATGGTCCGATCGGGTCATCGGCCGACCCCTCACCATGGCTCGAACGTGCCATGATGCTCCCGTGACGGTGCAGGCCGGGGGCGGCTCGGGACGCGCGGGTGAGCCCATCCGCGTCGTCGTGGTCGACGACCAGGAGCTCTTCCGACGGGGTCTGACGATGCTGCTCGCGGTCGAGGACGGCATCGAGGTGGTCGGCGAGGCCGGCGACGGCATCGAGGGCACCGACCTCGCGTCGACGGCTGCCCCGGACGTCATCCTGCTCGACATCCGGATGCCGAAGCGCTCGGGCATCGAGGCGTGCCTGGCGATCAAGGAGGCCGTCCCCTCGGCCAAGATCATCATGCTC
Source organism: uncultured Actinomycetota bacterium (assembly GCA_963767915.1). GTDB lineage: Bacteria > Actinomycetota > Actinomycetes > Propionibacteriales > Nocardioidaceae > Nocardioides. Next base: position 223,087 of record CAVYFR010000003.1, on the reverse strand, counting down.
ACGGTGTCCGACGAGGAGGCCGACCTCTACGAAGCCGTCAAGAGCGGCGCGTCCGGCTACCTGCTCAAGGACTCCTCGATCGAGGAGGTGGCCCAGGCGATCCGCGTCGTCTCCGAGGGACAGTCGCTGATCAGCCCGTCGATGGCGGTCAAGCTGATCGACGAGTTCAAGCAGATGTCGCGCCCAGAGCGCGACTCGGTCCCGGGACTGCGGCTGACCGAGCGCGAGCTCGAGGTCCTCCGCCTGGTGGCCAAGGGCCTCAACAACCGCGAGATCGCTCGACAGCTCTTCATCAGCGAGAACACGGTCAAGAACCACGTGCGCAACATCTTGGAGAAGCTCCAGCTCCACTCACGCATGGAGGCGGTCATGTACGCCGTCAAGGAGAAGCTCCTCGAGCTCCCATGAGGCCCGAGGCCCTCTCGGCCTCGCAGGCCCGTCGGATCGCGCTGGCCGCCCAGGGTTTCCTCGACCCGGTCCACGCCGTACCGACCCTGCGCACGTTCGCTCGCACCGTGCAGCGCACCGGCGTGCTGCAGGTCGACTCGGTCAACGTCCTGCAGCGCGCTCACTACATGCCGCTCTACTCCCGCATGGGTCCCTACGACGTCGACCTGCTCACCCGGGCGTCGGCGGGTCGGCAGCAGCGGCGCATGGTCGAGTACTGGGCCCACGTCCAGGCGCTCATGCCGGTCGAGCTGTGGCCGGTGATGCAGCACCGAATGGCGCTGTACCGCGAGCAGCGCGGCAAGTGGTGGCTCGACGTCCCGTCCGAGGTCACCTCGGCGGTCCTCGCCGAGGTGGGCGCGCGCGGTGCCTCGACCGCGCGTGACCTCGATGACGGTGCTCCGCGGCGCAAGGACCACTGGGGCTGGAACTGGTCGCAGTCCCGCAAGGCCCTCGACCTCCTCTACATGGTCGGCGACCTCGCCGTGGCAGGACGCACCAGCCAGTTCGAGGTCGTCTACGACCTGCCGGAGCGGGTGCTGCCGGACGCGGTGCTCGCCCTGCCGACCCCGTCGCCGGGCGACGCCCACCTCGAGCTCGTCCGCCGGGCCGCTCGCTCCCACGGCGTGGCGACGCTGCGGTGCCTGGCCGACTACTACCGGATGCGGACCGACCAGGTCCGCCCTGCGGTCCAGACGTTGCTCGAGACGGGCGAGCTCACGCCGGTCGCCATCGAGGGCTGGAGCCGACCGGCGTACCTCCATCGCGACGCCCGGCTGCCCCGGCGGCTCGCCGCCCGCGCACTGCTCTCGCCCTTCGACCCGGTCGTCTGGGAGCGCGAGCGCACCGAGCGGCTTTTCGACTTCTTCTACCGGATCGAGATCTACACCCCGGTCGAGAAGCGCGTGCACGGCTACTACGTCCTGCCCTTCCTCCTCGGTGAACAGCTGGTCGGCCGGGTCGACCTCAAGGCCGACCGCCGTGCGGGGGTGCTGATCGTGAGGGGCGCGTACGCCGAGCCCGGCGCACCGGCCGAGACCGCCGAGCAGCTCGCCGAGGAGCTCGACGTCGTCCGCGGCTGGCTGGGCCTCGCGGCGGTCCGGGTCGAACCCCGCGGAGATCTCAGCCCCGCGCTGGCCGCACTCTGCCGCTGACGCGCGATGGTCGGGCGGTGGGACCCCTGCGACAAAGCCCACCAATGCTGAGGACACCCTGCTGTGAAACGCACGCTCATGCCGATGAGCAGGCGGTTGTCGAACGCCCCTTTCTGGCTGTAGGGCCAGGACCTGGAGCGACGTTCAGCGAAGTGCTCGGAGTTCGTCGACTGCGCGATGGCCGCGGTCGATCACGCCGGTGACAGCGCCGACGTCCGGGAGGCTGATGCGCCACTGGAGTTGCAGGAGGACCTGGGTAGCAGTGAGGGCGGCTGTCCATTCCCAACCGACTAGTTCGAGGATCTTCGTCCACAAACGATTGCGGACATCGTCCAACGGGTCGTGGAACGTGTGCCACTGCAGGGTGGTGAGATCAGTCGCCCGTGTGCCACTTCCTGCGTTCTCGATGTCGACGATCGCCACCACGACTCCGTCGCGCGTCAGGACGTTGCTCGGGTTGAGGTCGGCGTGGACCATGTCTGGCGCTCCTAGCGGCGGTCGGAGGCCTTGACATGGGCGCAACAAGCGTTCGATCAGGGCTGCGGCTTCCGCGGAGTGCCCGGAGAGCCCGGCGACGGTGCCCTCGCGGCCGGTGACGACCCGCCAGGCGTGAGCCCAGTGGTCGTGAGGTTCGCTGGCCTGGCCGGCCTGAAGGTCGGTGACCTTCATCAACTGCTCAACGACGGACCCGGTCAGCTCCGAGGCAGGAACCGCATCGACGAAGTCCGTCAGGTGCCACACGTGTGTGGCGGTGGCCCCGATTCCGAGCCAGGCCGGTGTCGGGTAGCCACGTGCGCGCATCTGCTCGACCACTTTCCGGGCTCGCGACACCTCGCCCGGCTGGTCGGGATGAGTCCGAGGGACTGCCTTGAGCACTGCGTCGCCTCTTCCGGCGACCTGGACTCGCATGGCACCCGCATTGAAGCCGCCAGTCATGCGTTCCACCAGAACAACGTCCGCGCCGACGACACTGGCAACGGCGCGCAGTACCTCTTCGAGCACTTCCTTCAGATCCACCCACGCAGCATGCACGAGGTCCGCCCGCTGACGTACCGCCCGACCATGCCGCTGAGCGTGCGGCAGGCAACATTGCCTTCGACACCGGGTCAGACGCAGACCGGCAATGCAGTCGTCGTGCTGAGGAGGCGCGTCAGCGCCGTCTCGAAGTGAAGGCGCGCTAGCGCCTGTCTCGAAACCCAGTGAGTGAAGGCAGAGCGTTGGCCACGGAGCTCACCTTGATCGCCGCGGTCGCCGGAGGCGAAGCGTGACCGGATCGTGACCTGGTGGGGCAGTTATCCCCAGGAAAACAAGGGGATCCAGGCCTCGGACGGGGTCAGAGTGTCGGTGGGCGGTGCTTGGGTTGAGGTATGGCCAAGCACGGCGACACCAGCAGTCCGCGGCACCCTGCCGCGGCGCTGGTCGGTGCTCTGCGCAGCCAGGTCGGGGAGGCTGCCGGTCTCTCGTTGCTGGCGATGAGCCCGGCGCAGACCCGCGCGACGCTGGTGGAGCTGGAGCGGCTGACCGCCCAGGTCGCCGCCTTCCGACTCCGGATCCTGGCGCACGCCGAGGACGTCGATGTCGCCGCCGAGGTGGGGGCGACCGGGACCGGGGCCTGGCTGGCACACGCCACCCGGCAGACCCCGCGCGCCGCGCACGCCGACACGACGCTGGCGACCGCGTTGGAGAGCGCCCGGCCGTTGGTGCGGGAGGCGCTGGCCACCGGGCACGTGTCGGTGGAGCAGGCGCGGGTCATCGTCCACGCCCTCGATCAGCTGCCCACCGACCTGGATCCCGAGACCGTGACGCTGGCCGAGAAGACGCTGGTGGCCCACGCGGCCGACCACGACCCACGTGGTCTGCGGGTCCTCGGGCGCCGGGTCCTAGAAGTCATCGACCCCGCCGCCGGGGAGGCCGAGCAGGCCCGGCAGCTCGAGGCCGAAGAACGAGCCGCCGACCAAGCCTGCCGGCTCACCATGTCCGACGACGGACACGGCAAGACCCACGGCCGGTTCACCCTCCCCACCGCACAGGGGCAGATGCTGCGCAAACAGCTCCTCGCCATCGCCGCCCCCAAGCACCAGACCGCGGTCCACGGGCACCTCCCCCAACGCCGACCCTCACCAGAACGGCTCGGTCGCGCGTTCGCCGAGTGGGTCGAGACCTACCCCGCCGACCGGCTCCCCACCGCGGGCGGGGTCAACGCCACGGTCGTGGTGACCATCCCCCTCCAGACCCTCACCGGTGGCTTGGCGGCCGGGCAGCTCGACACCGGCGCCCACATCTCCCCCGGGCAGGCGCGACGTCTTGCATGTGGTGCGGGGATCGTCCCCGCCGTCCTGGGCGCCGGCTCCGTCGTGCTCGACCTCGGGCGTAGGACCAGGTTCCACACCGCCGCCCAACGCACCGCCATCGCCCTGCGAGACGGCGGCTGCACCGTCGAAGGCTGCGAGATCCCACCGAGTGGCTGCCACACCCACCACGACCGACCCTGGTCCGAAGGCGGCACCACCGACGTCGCCACCGGGCGGCTCCTATGTCCTCGACACCACCGCCACATCCACGACCCCGCCTACGCGACCACCCGACTGCCGAACGGAAAGATCCGCTTCCACCGCAGGACCTAGACCCGAGCTCCTGCCCTCCTGGGTCTCGACAAGCTCGACCACCGGGGTCTCGACATGCCCGACCACCGGGGACGTCGCTCGACCACCGGGGACGTCGCTCGACCACCGGGGTCTCGACAGGCTCGACTACCGATGACGTCGCTCGACCACCGACGACGTCGCTCGACCATCGAGGACGCCGCCCCACCAGCGAAGACGTCGGTCGAGCGCCCCTCGATCACGGGTCTTGGTCAACGGTCGCGGAACCAGCGGCGGTGCTGCGGCGTTGTGCGGGAATGAAGGGCCGCCCTGACCCGCTGGGTAGGCTGGCTGGGTCCTGCGGCCACCGCCGCTCGCGAGAGTGTCCGCGTCACCACACCGAGGAGTCACCGCGTCGTGCCCGTCATCATCGACAAGCTGCTTCGCATGGGCGAAGGCAAGATCCTGCGCCAGCTGGAGACGATCGCGAAGGCCGTCAACGCCATCGAGGACGACTTCGTCGCGATGAGCGACGAGGAGCTGCGCGGGATGACCGAGGAGCTCAAGAAGCGGCACCAGGACGGGGAGTCCCTCGACGACCTCATGCCCGAGGCCTTCGCCACGGTGCGCGAGGCGGCCAAGCGGGTCATCGGCCAGCGCCACTACGACGTCCAGATCATGGGTGGCGCGGCGCTGCACCTCGGCAACATCGCGGAGATGAAGACCGGTGAGGGCAAGACGCTGGTCGCGACCCTCCCGGCGTACCTCAACGCGCTCTCCGACAAGGGCGTCCACGTCGTCACCGTCAACGACTACCTCGCGAAGTACCACGCCGAGTGGATGGGCCGCATCCACCACTACCTCGGTCTCACGACGGGCGTGATCCTGCCGCACATGCGTCCCTCCGAGCGGCGCGAGGCCTACGCCTGCGACATCACCTACGGCACCAACAACGAGCTCGGCTTCGACTACCTGCGCGACAACATGGCAGGCTCCATCGAGGAGTGCGTGCAACGCGGCCACAACTACGCGATCGTCGACGAGGTCGACTCGATCCTCATCGACGAGGCCCGGACCCCCCTGATCATCAGCGGTCCCACCCAGGACGAGGTCAAGTGGTACGGCGAGTTCTCCAAGATCGCCAAGAGTCTCGTCCGCGACGAGGACTACGAGGTCGACGAGAAGAAGCGCACGATCTCGGTCCTCGAGTCGGGCATCACCAAGGTGGAGGACCACCTCGGCATCGAGAACCTCTACGAGTCGGCCAACACCCCGCTGATCTCCTTCCTCAACAACTCGATCAAGGCCAAGGAGCTCTTCCGCAACGACAAGGAGTACGTCGTCATGCAGGGCGAGGTGCTCATCGTCGACGAGCACACCGGACGCATGCTGTCGGGCCGCCGCTACAACGACGGCCTGCACCAGGCGATCGAGGCCAAGGAGGGCGTGCAGGTCCGCGAGGAGTACCAGACCCTGGCGACCGTGACGCTGCAGAACTACTTCCGTCTCTACGAGAAGCTCTCGGGGATGACCGGCACGGCCATGACCGAGGCCAGCGAGTTCGACAAGATCTACAAGCTCGGCGTGGTCCCCATCCCGACCAACAAGCCGATGGCGCGCGTCGACAACCCCGACCTCGTCTACCGGACCGAGGAGGCCAAGTACGACGCGGTCGCCGACGACATCGCCGAGCGCCACCGCAGGGGTCAGCCCATGCTCGTCGGCACCGTGAGCGTCGAGAAGTCGGAGTACCTCTCCGGAAAGCTCAAGCAGCGCGGCATCCCGCACACCGTCCTCAACGCCAAGCAGCACGCCGACGAGGCCAAGGTCGTGGCGCTCGCCGGCCACAAGGGTGCGGTCACGGTCGCCACCAACATGGCCGGTCGTGGAACCGACATCATGCTCGGCGGGTCGGTCGACTTCCTCGCCGACCAGGAACTGCGCAAGCAGGGTCTCGACCCGGTCGAGGACGCCGACGCCTACGACGCCGCCTGGCCGGCGATGGTCGAGAGGATCCAGGCGCAGGTCGCGGCCGAGCACGACGAGGTCCGCGAGCTCGGTGGCCTCTACGTCGTGGGCACCGAGCGTCACGAGTCGCGCCGTATCGACAACCAGCTGCGTGGTCGTTCCGGCCGCCAGGGCGACCCGGGCGAGTCCCGCTTCTACCTCTCCCTCGAGGACGAGCTGATGCGGCTGTTCAAGTCCGAGTGGGTCGACCGGGTGCTGCAGGTCCTCAAGATCCCCGACGACGTGCCCATCGAGAACAAGCGCGTCACCGGCGCGATCGCCAGTGCCCAGGGCCAGGTCGAGGCGCAGAACTTCGAGTCCCGCAAGAACGTCCTGAAGTACGACGACGTGATGGACCGCCAGCGTCAGGTGATCTACGGCGAGCGTCGTGAGGTCCTCGAGGGCAAGAACCTCGAGGAGCAGATCCGCACCTTCATCGACGACGTCGTCACCGGCACCGTCCAGGGCTCGCTCGCCGACTTCGCCGAGGACTGGGACCTCGACCAGCTGTGGACCGACCTGCGGCAGTTCTGGCCGGTCTCGATCGACCACGAGGTGCTGGCCAAGGAGGCCGGCGGTCAGGGCAACCTCGACCGGGACTCCCTCATCGTCGCGCTCAAGCAGGACGCCCAGGCGGCCTACGACGCCCGCGAAGCGGAGCTGGGTGCCGAGGTGCTGCGTGAGCTCGAGCGCCGAGTGGTGCTCTCGGTGCTCGACCGCAAGTGGCGTGAGCACCTCTACGAGATGGACTACCTGCGCGACGGCATCTACCTGCGCGCCTACTCCCAGCGCGACCCGCTGGTCGAGTACCAGCGCGAGGGCTATGAGATGTTCGCCGCGGTCATGGACGGCATCAAGGAGGAGGCGGTCGGCTTCCTGTTCAACCTCGAGGTCCAGGTCGACGACGACGAGTCCGAGCCGGACGCCGGTGTCGAGGACGACGTCACGGACCGCGAGCCGATGCGCCAACCGGTCCCGTCGGCCCAGGCCCAGGCACAGGCGCCGGCACCCCTACCGACCCAGCAGGCCCCGGTGCAGCCAGCCGGTCCCGCCGTCCCCGCAGCCCTGCAGATCAAGGCCAAGGGCCTCGATCGACCCAAGCAGCCGCAGAACCTCTCCTACTCCGCACCGACGGTCGACGGCGAGGTCGAGGTCCGCGGCGCGAGCGCCAGCAACGCCGACGACGAGTTCGGCGACGTCGGACGCAACGCGCTGTGCCCTTGTGGTTCGGGCAAGAAGTTCAAGCGGTGCCACGGCGCGCCGGGAGGACCGACGGGTCTGACAGCGCGTCCGGGGGGCTGAACCGGGCCCTCGGGCTCTCAGGCCCACTCCAGGGCGGTGCAGATCCACGCCTCGTGGCGGCGCTCGAAGCGTGCGGCGAGCGCGCGGGAGCGCCGGCCGTACCTGACGCGGACACAGGCCTCCGCGACGTCGGAGGCCACGAGGTCGACGTGGACGCTGCGCACCTGCGGTCGGACGGGTTGGACCCGCGCGGCACCCGGAACATGGCCCCCGGCGCGGGCGACGAGCTGCGCGCGTCGTTGCAGATCGGCGTAGACCTCGGCCGAGCACCACCGCAGCAGCTGGCTGACCGGCCGGTCACCGCCGACGATCTCGACGGCGGCCTGGGCGAAGCGGTGGGTCCACTCCTGGAGGGGACGGGTCGAGCGGATGCCGATCGCGACCACCTGAGCCGAGGGTGAGGGGGGCGCCCAGCGCGGCTGCACGTCCAGCGCGAGCGTCCCCTGCACCGCCGCGGTAGGGACGCGCGAACGCAGAGGCACGACTCTGTCGTGGAAGGGAGAAGCGGGAGGGGTCATGACGGCTCCTTCTTCGGTGACGGGGGCAGCCGGAGGTGTTGCCCGGGGTGGATGAGGTCGGGATCTGGACCGACGAGACGTCGGTTCGCTGCGTAGAGGTCGGGCCACGCGTCGGCGGCTCGGAGGTGTCGCCCCGCGAGGGACCAGAGGCTGTCGCCAGGTCGTACGACGACCACGCGAGAGGTTCCCGCCCGGTCGGCGGTCAGCTCGACCAGGGCCAGAGCCCCTGTCGGTCGCTGCGGCAGCGGGAGCCCCACCACGCGCCCCCGCTCCCCGTCGGTCGCCGCGCCCTGCGCGGGGAGGGGGAGGCCGCCGCACAACGCCAGCCCGCACGCCAGCAGGACGAGACGACGTGCGCTCTGCGGGACACCGCGTCTGGCGCCCAGCAGGACCGCGGTCGTGCTCGCCCACGCCCACGCGGCGCAGGCGACGAGGCTCAGCTCGCAGCCGCCGACCAGATGCGTCTCGAAGGAGGCCTCGCCGAGATGCGCCAGCCCTGACGGGACCAGGTGCCGGGCCAGCACCCACGTCGCGCCGCCCAGCAGCGCCCAGACCCCTCCTGCGCGTGACGTCATCGAATACCTTGCGTTTGAATGTGTTTGCGTCTGTTAAGACGAGTGAACGCCCGCTCGCTGTGTGTGTCAACGGCTTCTCCACAACGCCCGAGCCTGAGAGGCTCGCGAGATGGCGTGGGAGGAGGACCTGTTCGGGCTGCTCGAGGATCTCGAGCAGCAGGCGGTCGCGGGCTACGCGGCGGAGCGGGCCGCCGAGCTCGCCGACCGGAGCCGGGCCGAGTACCGCCAGGTGACCCTGGTCAGCAGGCTGGTCGCCAGTCAGGGAGCCGAGATCGGGCTCGAGGTCCGCGGCGTGGGCCACGTCGTCGGGAAGCTGCAGCGGGTGTGCGCCACGTGGTGCGTCGTCCGCGGTGCCGCGCAGGACTGGGTCGTGATGCTGCGCGCGGTCTGCGCCGTCAGAGGAGCCTCGGACCGCTCCACGCCCGAGGTCGCCTGGTCACCGCTGACCCGGCTCGAGGTGGGTTCGGCGCTGCGGCGGCTGGCCGATGCGAGGGAGCGGTGCGTGCTCCACCTCGAGGACGGAGGCCGGCACGAGGGCGTCCTACACCGGGTGGGCGCCGACTTCGTGGAGGTCGGCGACGAGGCGTCACGCAGGCTGACCCTGGTCTCCTTCGGTGCGCTGGTCGCCGTGCAGTCACGGGACTGAGGCGCAGCGGTCAGGTCGCCTCGACGTCGTACGGTGGGGCCTCGCCCGCGTCGAGAGGGCGCAGGCCACGCCGACGGGGCTGACGCTCCTCCTCGTCCCCGGCCTCCTCCATGGCCTCGACGATGTGACGGCGCACGATGGTCCGCGGGTCGAGATCGCGCAGCTCGAGGTCGGCGTAGGCCGGTCCCAGCTCGTCGCGCAGCTCGTCGCGGGCGGCGTTGGCGAAGCTCCGGGCCTTCTTCATCATGCCCCCGGCCTGCTTGGCGAGTTCCGGCAGCTTGTCGGGGCCGAAGACGAGGATGGCCACGAACGCGATCACCGCGAGCTCGGTGAGGCCGACCCCGAACACCTCAGAACCTGCTGGTCGGGGTGAGCCCCAGCTGCAGACCGGCCAGGCCCCGCCCCCGGCCGGAGAGTGCCTCGGCGATGGCGGTCAGCTCGAGCGCGCCGGGGGCGGTCGGGTCGGACTCGACGATCGGCTTGCCGGCGTCACCACCCTCGCGCAGCGAGAGGTCGAGCGGGATCCGGCCGAGCACGGGCACCTCGTAGCCGAAGCGGGTCGACAGCGTCGCCGCCACCCGGTCGCCTCCCCCTGCCCCGAAGACCTCGAGCCGGTGGTCGGGGCCACAGTGGGGGCACGGGAGGAAGCTCATGTTCTCGACGACCCCCACGACGCGCTGATGCATCATCGAGGCCATCGTTCCGGCGCGCTCGGCGACCTCGGCCGCCGCCTCCTGGGGCGTGGTGACCACGACGACCTCGGCGCCGGGAAGGTGCTGGCCGAGGGAGATCGCGACGTCCCCCGTGCCGGGTGGCAGGTCGAGCAGCAGCACGTCGAGGTCGCCCCAGTAGACGTCGGCGAGCATCTGCACCAGAGCCCGGTCGAGCATGGGTCCGCGCCACGCGACGACCTGGTCGCGGCGCGGCTTGAGCATCCCGATGGAGATGACCGAGACCCCGCTCGGGGTCGGCACCGGCATGATCAGGTCGTCGACCTGGGTGGGCCGCGCGTCGGCCACGCCGAGCATGGCCGGCACCGAGTGGCCGTAGATGTCGGCGTCGACGATGCCGACCGAACGACCCTGCTTGGCGAGGGCGAGGGCCAGGTTGACCGTCACCGACGACTTGCCGACGCCGCCCTTGCCACTGGCGATCGCATAGACCTTGGTCAGCGAGCCCGGCTGGGCGAAGGTGATCTCGCGCTGGGCCTTGCCGCCGGAGAGGATCTCCTTGAGCCCCGAGCGCTGCTCCGCGGTCATCACGCCCAGCTCGAGCTCGACCCCGCTCACGCCGGGGACCCGGGAGACGGCAGTCGTGACGTCGCGGGTGATCGTGTCCTTGAGCGGACACCCCGCCACCGTCAGCAGGACGGTGAGCCGGACGGTGCCCTGGTCGCTGATCTCGACGGTGTCGACCATGCCCAGCTCGGTGATGGGCCGCTTGATCTCAGGGTCGTCGACGGTCGCCAGGGCAGCCTGGACCTGCTCGAGGGACGGGGGGTTCATGGTTCCCTCAGTCTACGGAGCGGCAGGCGGGCCCTCTGAATCGCCGGCGACGACGGCCCCTGGACGCTCGCCCGGCTCGATCCGCTCGTCGAGCTCGCCGAGCAGCGAGCGGAGCTCCGAGCGCAGGAAGTCGCGCGTCGCCACCTCGCCGACCGCCATCCGCAGCGAGGCCACCTCCCGGGCGAGGAACTCCATGTCGGCGTGGGCGCGGGCGTTGGCCTGACGGTCCTGCTCGGCGATGACCTTGTCGCGGTTCTCCTGCCGGTTCTGGGCGAGCAGGATCAGCGGAGCGGCGTAGGAGGCCTGCAGGCTGAGCATGAGGGTCAAGAAGATGAACGGGTAGTCGTCCCAGCGCAGCTCGTCGGGCGTCGAGGGCGTTCCACACCACCCACGTCGCGACGACGAGGGTCATGTAGATGAGGAAGGTGGCGGTGCCCATGAAGCGCGCGAACTGTCTCCGCGAAGGCGCCGAGTGCGTCGGCGTTGTAGTCGGGCCGCGGGACCAGCTGGCGCCGGGTGCTGCGCGGGGTGTCGAGCCGCGGTGTGCGGGACTCAGCCATGCTCACCTCCCGAGCGGTTCGCCTCGTCGCGCCAGTTCTCGGGGAGCATGTGATCGAGCAGGTCGTCGACGGTCACGGCGCCGAGCAGGTGTCCGTTCTCGTCGACCACCGGCGCCGCCACCAGGTTGTACGTCGCCAGGTGCGCCGCGACCTGGTCGATGGTGTCCTCGGGGCGAAGGTTCTGCATCGACTTGTCGAGGGCGCCCGCCACCAACGTCGACGGCGGCTCCCGCAGCAGCCGCTGGATGTGCGCCACGCCGAGGAACTTGCCCGTCGGGCGTCTCGAGCGGCTGGCGGCACACGTAGACGACCGTGGCCAACGACGGGGTCAGGTCGGGGTTGCGCACGTGGGCGAGCGCGTCGGCGATGGTCGCGTCAGGTCCGAGGATGACCGGCTCGGGTGTCATCATCGCGCCGGCGGTGTTCTCGACGTAGGACAGCAGCCGCCGCACGTCCTCGGCCTCCTCCGGCTCCATCAGGTCGAGCAGGATCTCGCGCGGTCTCGGGGTACAGGTCCGCGATCAGGTCGGCGGCGTCGTCGGGAGACATCTCCTCGAGCACGTCGGCAGCGCGCTCGGAGTCGAGTCGCTCGAGGATGGCGACCTGGTCCTCCTCCGTCATCTCCTCGAGGACGTCGGCCAGTCGCTCGTCGTCGAGCGCGGCCGCCACCGCCAGCCGACGGTCCTGCGGGAGATCGTGCAGCATGCTCGCGGCGTCGGCGGGTCGCATCTCGTTGAGCGCTGCGATCAGGTGCGTGGCGCCCTGGCTCGCCTCGCGGGTCAGCGAGCCCCTCGACGTCGCTCCACTCCGCGACGTGGGTCTGCCCGCGGCGGCGCAGTCCCTTGGCCTGCTCCTGCACGGCCACCCGGCTCAGCACCCAGTCCTTGGTGCTGGCCTGCTCGATGCCGATGTCGTAGACCGTGCCGGTGACCCCGCTGCTGCGGATCGTCACCGTGCGGTCGAGCATCTGGCCGATCACGAGGGTCTCGGTGGAGCGCTGCTCGAAGCGACGCATGTTGAGCAGCCCGGTCGTGTAGACCTGTCCGCTGCCGATGTGGGTCACCCGGGTCATCGGTACGAAGATCCGGCGCCGACCGAGGACCTCGGCGACCATGCCCAGCACGCGCGGCTGGCCCGACCCGTCCGCGAGCCCATCGTCACGACGAGGTCGCGGACCTTGCCGACCTGGTCACCCTGGGGGTCGAAGATGGGCAGCCCGACCAGTCGGGCCGCGAAGACGCGCGCCGGGGTGCTGCTCACCTCCGCAACGCTAGTGGGGACGAGGAGGATCCGCGCCAGGTGGGACGATGGAGCAGGTGAGTGTCGTCCTGCACGTCGGGCTGCCCAAGACCGGGACGACCTACCTCCAGCAGCTGCTCGCCTCACACCGGGACCGACTCCGGGAGTCGGGGGTCCTGTATCCGTTCGTCGGGCCGGGAGCGATGTTCCACGCGGCGGTGGAGATCCGTGGGAGCGCGGCCAAGTTCGGGCTGGACCCCGCACAGATCGCGGGGACGTGGCGGGTGCTGTGCCAGCAGGCCCGCACCTTCGACGGCACCACGATCCTCGGCCACGAGGTGCTCGCCGGGAGCCACCCCGCAGCAGGTGGGTCGCGCGCTCGAGGGGCTGTCCGGCCTCGACGTGCGCGTCGTCGTGACCGCGAGGGACCTCGGTCGCCAGGCGACGGCGCACTGGCAGGAGGAGGTCAAGCTCGGGTCCACGGCGAGCTTCGCCGAGCTCGAGCAGGACCAACTGCGCGCCGACACGGGTCCGGACCAGGGGCCGGACGCGGAGGGCAACGCCCCCACTTCTGGCACGCCCAGGACTTCGCCGACTGTCTGCACCGATGGTCCACCGGGCTCCCGCCCCGGAGCGGTCACCTCGTCGTCTGTCCTGCCCCCGGCGCCTCTCCCGACGTGCTGTGGCGCCGGTTCTCCGAGGCGGCCGGCATCGACCCGAGCCTGGTCGAGCCCGGGCCGGTCCCGGCCAACCGCTCCCTGGCGAGCACCGACGTCGCGCTGCTCCGGAGCGTCAACGAGCTCCTCGGAGACCAGATCACGGTCGTGGACCGGCTCCGACTCCTCAAGCGAGGGTGGGCCGAGACCGAGCTCGCCCATCGCCCGGGCGTGCGACCGCAGGCTCCTGCGGACCTTCACCAGGTGCTGGGCTCTGCGACGGAGGCCTTCGTCGACCGGGTCCGTCGAGCCGGTCACGTGGTCCACGGGGACCTCGACGACCTCACCCCGGTGCTGGCCGCGCCGGGGGAGCCACCCCCGGACTCCGCTCCGCGCCCCGGCGAGGATCCGCGCGAGCTGGCCCGGGACTTCGTGGCGGCCGCGTCCCGACCCGCGGACCCCGGGGCGGGACCTTCCGGGGGTTTGCGTCGTTGGGCGGGGTGGATGCGGTCGAGACCGAGGTGAGGACCGGCCGAGTCCGGTAGTCTCGGCGGACCGCCGACCCATGGTCGAGGGAGGAGGCAGCGGGAGCATGTCCAGGCACGTGGCTCGGAGGGATCCGGATCAGAGCGACCCGTTCGCGACCTCTGCGGCCGGCGCCGCGACGGTGGCGGTCGTCGGGCTGATCGTGGCTGCCGTCGTCCTCGTCCTCGTCGTCCTACGGCCCGGCGCCCTGAACCAGGCCGCCGTCGACCAGACGACCACCGTGGCCGGCCTCCCCACCGCGGACCAGACCCTGCGCGGACCCTCCGCCCTCAAGCGCCGCGCCACCGAGGCCAAGGTGGCCCAGCTGCCACCTGGCCCGGCCAGCAGGGGCTTGGTGCGCACCGTGATGCGGCAGCGCCTGGGCCCGACCACGTTCCGGATTGCCTCGTTCAACATCCTGGGCGCCTCCCACACCGCCGCCGGGGGGCGGCACGCGAGGTTCGCACCCGGGTCCGCACGACTCCCGGGCGCGGTCGCGCTGCTCAACGGGGTCGGTGCCTCGGTGGCCGGCCTCCAGGAGTTCCAGCCCTCCCAGATCGCCCAGTTCCGCGCGATCGCCTCCCAGTGGGCGATCTTCCCCGGACCCGGCTACGACCGGCAGTCCGCGGCGAACTCGATCGTCTACCGCACCGACGTCTGGGAGCTGCTCGAGAGCCACCTCATCAACGTCCCCTACTTCGGTGGCCGTCCGGTGGCCATGCCTTACATCAAGCTGCGTCACCTGCAGAGCGAGCAGGAGATCTGGGTCTTCAACACCCACAACCCGGCCGATGCCCATGGCCCCGCGCAGCGCTTCCGCGATGCGGCCACCGCGATCCAGGTCGATCTCGCCAACCGGCTCACCAAGGGTCGCAGCTCGGTCTTCTTCACCGGCGACATGAACGACCGCGAGCGCTACTTCTGCCCCTTCACGACCCAGACCAAGATGAAGGCGGCCAACGGGGGGTCCACGGGGAGCTCGTGTGCTGCGCCCCCCAACATGGACGTGGACTGGATCTTCGGCTCCGACGACGTCAGCTTCACCCGGTTCGCCAGTGTCCGCGACGGCTTGGTCGAACGCGTCTCGGACCACCCCTTCATCTGGGCCGAGGCCATCCTCCCGGAGCAGATCATCCCCTTGGCCCGAAGGAACTGACCATGCCCGTACGCCGACTCCTCCTGGCCGCCTCAGGTGCGGCCGTTCTGCTCGTGGCCGGTTGCGGAGAGGACACCGGGCGGGCCACAGTCGACCCCGCCTCAGGTGGGTCGGTCGCTTCCTCCTCCACCGCGGTCGAGCCGACCGAGCCGACCGAACCGGCTGCCACCTCGGTGCCCGCCACCCCGGAGTCGATCGCCTTCAAGCCCGACGCGCGCCGCGCGGCCCGCGACGGCATGCCGGTGCTGGTGCCCGAGCCTCGGCCCACGGGCTGGGCCGTCACCTCGGCGTCGTTCGAGGACGGTGTCTGGTCGATGAGCCTCCAGACCTCCGCAGGCGACGAGGTCGTGCTGCTGCAGGACCCCCGCTCGCTGCGCGAGCACGTACGGAGCCGGCTCGACGGCGCCCGCGCCGACGGCCGGGTCGACCTCTCGGACTTCCAGGCCGGGGAGTGGACACGGTTCTCCGCGGAGTCGGGCCCGGCCCTGGGTCGCGACCTGGCCGGGACCAGCGTCCTCCTCCTGGGCGCGGAGGCCGCCGACCTCGAGATGCTGGCCTCCTACCTGTTGACCTTCGAGGTGGACACCGGCGGCGAGCGCGACTAGCCCGGCCGTCGCGACGCGTGCACCGAGATCATCCCTGTGACGCGTGTGACGTGAGAGACTCGAACGCGTGCTTCCCCGCCTCCTCGGATCCTTGCTGGCCGCTGCCCTCCTGACCGTCCTCCCGACCACGCCCGCCGTGGCGGACACCCCGGACACCTACACCCCCAAGACCGGGGTGAAGTTCAACTATCCGATCGGGTCGGAGGTGCAGAAGCGCCGGCTGTTCCGCCACATCGTGCGCTCGGTCAACAGCTCACCCCCGGGCAGCACCATCCGCTTCGCGGTCTACTCCTTCGCCGACAAGACCACCGCCGACGCCCTGGTCAACGCCCACCGCCGCGGCGTCCGGGTGAAGCTGATCTTCTCCGGCAAGAACGTCTACCCGCCGATGCAGCGGCTCCAGGCCGAGCTCGGGCGCGATCCCTCCGCCCGCTCGTTCGCGATCTGGTGCGACCAGAGCTGTCGCGGTGAGGCCGGCCAGATGCATGCGAAGTTCTTCCAGTTCTCGCGGGCGGGCAAAGCCAGGAACATCACCATGGTGGGGTCGATCAACCTCACCGAGCACAACTCCCACGAGCAGTGGAGCGACCTCTACACCGTCGTCGCAGGCGGGACCTACTACCAGACCTTCCGTCGGTGGTTCACCGAGCTGAAGCCGGACCGGCCGGTGCCCTCGCCGTACCTCATGCGGGCCGACGAGGTGCACCGGATCGTCCTCAGTCCGATCGACCTCGAGGTCGACCCCGACCCCGTCGTCAGGGCGCTCGACAAGGTCACCTGCCTGACCCGCGCGGGTGACCTCGACCCGGCGGCCGAAGACCCCGAGGCCGAGGTCGCCACCAGCCTGCTCATCTCGGCCCACGCCTGGAACGGCCCTCGCGGCAAGCGGCTCGCCCACCAGGTCGCCGACCTCGTGCGGGCCGGCTGCACGGTGCGCGTCTTCTACGGCGAGGGCACCGGGCCTGCGGTCCGCAACATCGTCGGCAGCCCGGGCGCCGAGCTTCGCAAGGGCACCCACAAGGGCATCCGCACCCATCAGAAGCTGATGATCGTCAACGGTCACTACGGGCGCGCGCTCGACACGATCCATGTGCTCACCGGCTCCCACAACTGGAGCACCCGCGCCCTGCCCCGCGACGACGTGATCGTCGAGATCGACGACCAGACGGTGGGCCGGCAGTACGTCACGGCCTTCTGGCGGATGTGGAACAAGGGCTGACTACCCTCGGTCCGTGCTGAGGTCGAGGCTGAGGTCGAGGGCGGTCCGAGACGTCCGCGTCGACGACGACGGTGTCTTCGCGCGATGCCGGTCCGAGGCGATCCTCGACGTGCTTTTCGACGGACGACGCGTGTGGTCGTTCTGGCTGCACCGAGACGGCGAGCGCCGCGGGCGGGGCCACCTGGTGGCGTGGCCCAAGACGCTGCGCGGCTTCCTCGACGGCTCCGCGCAGGTCACCGTCGCCGTCCACGACACCTCGGAGCCGGTGTTCGACGCCCGCGTGCGGCTCGGAAGCGGCACGGGCCGCATCGCGATCGAGACCGCCGACGGACGACCGATCGCGCTGGACAAGTCGCTGCGTCGCGTCCAGACCTTCGACATGGGCAGCGAGCAGGACGTGGAGCCGCTGATGCGGGCCATCCGCGACGTCCTGGGCGCCCTGCACGAGTGTGGCGTTCAGGCCTTCTTGGCCTACGGCACCCTGCTCGGGGCGGTGCGCAGCGGCACGTTGCTGGGCCACGACAGCGACGCCGACCTGGGCTACCTCAGCGTCCACGAGCACCCGGTCGACGTCGCGCGCGAGTCCTACCGCTTGCAGCGGGCCCTGGCGGACCGGGGCTACATCGTCACTCGCTACTCCGCGGCGGCCTTCAAGGTCGACGTGCCAGAGCCCGACGGCACGATCCGGGGGCTCGACGTCTTCGGCGGCTTCCTGATGGCGGGGCGGCTGCACCTGATGGGGGAGATCCGTACGCCGTTCCGGCGCGAGTGGATCCTTCCCCTCGGCGACGGCGACCCTGGAGGGGCACTCCTTCCCGGTCCCGGCCGACACCGACCGCTTCCTCTCGGCGACCTACGGCCCGACGTGGCGGGTCCCCGACCCGGCCTTCCACTTCACCACACCCGCCTCGACCCACCGGCGGTTCAACGGCTGGTTCCGTGGCACCCGTCGGGGACGGGCCCGCTGGGACCGTGCCTACGCCCAACGGCCCACGCCGGGAGAGCCGTCGGACCTCGCTCGCTTCGCGGCCGACCGGGAGGCGTTGGTGCCGGAGCTGGTCGACCTCGGTTGCGGCGCCGGCAGCGACGTCGTGTGGTTCGCCCGCCAGGGCGTGCCCGCCTCCGGGCTCGACTTCGTGCGCAAGGCCTACGAGCGCGCCGAGCGCGTCGCCCGCGAGGAGTCCCTGCCGGCCACGTTTCTGCCCTTCAACCTGCTCGAGATCCGCTCGGTGCTCGCCACGTCCGCGCTGGTCGCCTCGCGCCGAGGGCAACGGGTGCTGCTGGCTCGCCACCTGGTCGACGCCGTCTCGCCGGCCGCGCGCCGTGAGCTGTGGCGCTGCGCCCCGCTCATGCTCGACGACGGCGGCCGGCTCTACCTGCAGTTCCTGGTGCGCAACGGGGAGGACGGCTACGGTCGCCGGCTCAAGGTGCGCCCGGTCAAGCCGCGGACCGTCGCCAGGAGGCTGCGAGCCCGGGGTGCCACAATCGTCCACCGAGAAGTCGTCCAGGTGGCCGGCAGCGCAGCGGACGTCGCTGGTGGCAGGCCCTCGAAGATCTGCCGGATGGTGGCCCAGTGGGAGCAGTAGACGGAGCAGTGGACAAGATCAAGGACGCCGTGAGCCTGCGTCGTCGGGTCGCCGCCCTCGAGGCTGAGGTGCAGGAGGCGCGTGCCCTCAACCTGCGTGTCGCTGAGCTGACCGACCTGGTGACCGAGCTGCTCGTGCCGCTGGCCCAACGCGACGAGGACAAGCTGCGCGCGACGCTCGCGAAGTACCACGAGTCGCTCTAGTGACGCCCTGATGGCGCAGCGGGTCTTCCTCCACATCGGGCTGCCCAAGACCGGAACGACCTACCTGCAGGGCGTGCTGTGGGAGCACCGCTCCCTGCTGCGCAAGGAGGGGGTCCTGCTGCCCGGGTCGGGCCACCGCGAGCACCTGTGGGCGGCCCTGGACCTCCAGCAGCGCAAGAACCTCGCGCGCCGGCACGCCGACGCTCCCGGCGCCTGGGGACGGCTGGTCGGGGAGCTCGCGGGCTGGAAACGGACCGGTCTGGTCACCCACGAGTTCCTCTGCGGTGCCTCGCAGGCCCAGGCCGAGCAGGCGGTCGCCGACCTCGCGCCGGCGGAGGTGCACCTGGTGCTCACCGCCCGGCACGCCGCCGGCATGCTCGCGGCCGGGTGGCAGGAGCTGGTCAAGAACGGCAGCACCCTCACGCTGGCCGAGGTCGCCGGTGAGGACCGGACCGGGCCGGGCCCGGGCTCGGAGTTCAGCTGGCGGACCTGGGACCTGCACGGCGTCCTCCAGCGCTGGGGCGCCACCGTGCCCCCGGAGCGGGTGCACGTCCTGCCCGTCCCCGGCGCGGGTCAGCCGCCCGACCAGCACTGGCGCAACCTGGCGCAGGTGCTCGGGCTGGTGCGTCGACTACGACCTGCCCGACCGCCCGGCCAACGCCTCTCTCGGAGTGGTCCAGGTCGAGCTGCTGCGACGGGTCAACGACGAGCTCAGCGGCTTCGGTGCACCGGTCGACCGCGGTCGCTGGATCCGCGGCTACCTCGCCGAGGGCCGCCTCGGCACGCAGACCGCCGAGCCGTTCGGTCTCGACGAGAGATCGCGTCGCGGACTGTCGGGCGCGGGCGCGTCGCGCGGTCGACCTGATCGCCGCGCACGGCTACGACGTCGTGGGCGTCGCTGGAGAGCCTGCTGGTCCCGGACGACATGCCCAGCCCGGCGTACGCACGACACGGTCGCCGACACCGAGCTCATCGATGCAGCCGCCGCCCTGCTCGCTGTTATGCTCGCCGACGTCCGCGACCTGTCTCGTGAGCTCGGCCATGGCCCGCGGACGGCCGAGTAGTGCGCATGGGGGATGCGCCGCCGCCCACGACCATCTCCGGAGATGTGCCTCGATGCTGACCAGTCTCGCCCGCAGTGCCGCCCTGGCGGCCGCCGTCGCCCTGACCGTGACCTTGCTGAGCGCTCCGGCAGGCTCCACCGCCGCCGGCGCCGCACCCGGTCGCGGCCCCGGTGTCCTCGGCCGACAAGCCGAAGAACCCGGACAAGCAGCGCTGGGAGCCCACCGTCGGGGTGAAGTTCAACAACCCCTTCATCGACGGCCCGCCGCGCTTCAACATCGAGCAGGACGTGATCAAGGCGATCCGCAACACGCCCAAGGACGCGAAGATCAAGATCTCGGTCTACTCCTTCGACCGGCGCAACGTCGCCGAAACGCTGCTCGCGGCCCACCGTCGGGGGGTCGAGATCCAGATCCTGCTCAACGACCACCAGGTCACCAAGGAGCAGAAGATGCTCAAGGCGGCCCTGGGGGCCAGCCCGCGCCGCAAGACCTTCTCCTACGAGTGCCAGGCGGCCTGTCGCGGGCGCCGCGACAACCTGCACAGCAAGTTCTTCCTCTTCTCGCGCACCGGCGGCGTCGACAACGTGATCATGCTGGGCTCGGCCAACTTCACGCTCAACGCGGCCAAGTGGCAGTGGAACGACATGTTGACCCTCAACGACCAGCCGGACCTCTTCAAGAACTTCGTGCTGCTCTTCAACGACATGCGCAAGGACTGGGCGCGCAACCGGCCCTACTACTACTTCTGCAACCAGCCGCTGGACGAGCCCTGCCGCGCCAACCAGGACGACAAGCTCAACCGGGTCTTCCCCCGCGCCGCCTCCCCGAGGGACGACGTGGCGATGAACATCATGAAGCCGATCCAGTGCGTCTACTCCACTGAGCAGGGTGACAAGCAGCGGACCATCGTCCGCCTCTCGATGCACACGATGCAGGGCGACCGTGGCAAGTGGATCGCGACGCGGTTGCGCCAGCTGTGGGCCGAGGGCTGCGACATCAAGGTGATCTACGGCCTCATGGGCAGCGGCGTGAAGGGGCGACTGGGAGCACCCACGCCCCGCGGTCGCATCCCGATGCGTTCGACCGGGTTCAGCTACGACGACGACCCGCTCGACGTCGAGCGCTACACCCACCAGAAGTACTTCGTGGTGCGGGGGATGTACGGCGGAACGGTCCTCAACCGCTCGTGGACCGGCTCCTCCAACTGGTCGAGCCGCGGCACCTACGGCGACGAGATCATGTTCAACATCGACGGCAAGCGCTTCGTCAACGCCTACCTGAAGAACTTCGCCCTCATGTTCAACTCCGGTCGCTACAGCCGCAACGCCTACACGACCACCAAGGAGGACTACCGGGCGCCGGCCACCCGCACCGACGCCAGGGGCCGCCCCTTCACCACCTTCGTCACCCGCCAGCGCGTGACGACCGAGGTCCGCCCGGACCGGCTGATCCCTGGCGACACCTGGGAAGCCGACTGAGCTCGCCCGCTCCGGGTCGCGTCGTCCTGCACATCGGGGCGATGAAGACCGGCACGACCTACGTCCAGAACCTCCTCCAGACCAACCGGACGGCTCTGCAGCAGGCCGGCTGGTCTGTCCCCCGGCAGGCTCGAGTGGTCCGCGCCGTCCGTCAGGTCATGGGCCTCACCGACGCCGGCAAACGCGCCGGCGCGCCGCGCCCGAGCTGGGACGAGCTCGTCGTGTGGCTGCGCCGAGAGGCCGGAGCGGGTCGTGGGGCGCTGGTGTCGATGGAGTTCCTCTCCTACGCCGCGCCGCAACGTGCCCGTGAGGTCCTGGCCGGACTCGACGAGTTCGACGTCCACGTCGTGCTCAGCGTCCGCGACGCCGCCGGCGCCCTCCCCTCCCAGTGGCAGAGCCTGACGCGCAACGGCGGGCTGACGGCGTGGCCCGACTTCGCCCACGCGATCCGGACCCGCTCGGGTGATCGCAGGCCCGGCCCGGCGGTCAAGGCGTTCCGACGCACCCAGGACGTGCCGCGGATGCTGGAGACGTGGGGTGGGTTGCTCGGCCCTGACCGGTTCAGCGTGGTCACCGTGCCCGACCGGACGCAGCCGCGCGAGGAGGTCTGGCGCCGGCTGCTCTCCGTCGCCGGGATCGACATGGCGGAGACGTCCACCGAGGACGCTGCGTTCGGCAACCCGAGGCTGGGCTACGGCTCGTGCGAGCTGCTGCGCCGGCTCAACGTCGCCGGCCTCGGCGACGCCCCGCCCAGCGCTTATCGCCGGGTGGTGCGCTTCGTCGCTCGCCACCACCTGCTACCCCTGCGCGACCAGGAGACCCAGCCCCGGCTGGACTCCCAGACCGCGGCGTTCGCGGCCGGCCTCAATGCCCGCACCCGCGCGCTCGCCGAGCAGTACGCGACGGTGGTCGGTGACCTCGAGGACCTGCCCGTCGAGGTGGGGGAGGGTCCCTTCGACCCGGGCGCCCGGCCGCAGGCCGCACCCGAGGACGACGTACGCCGGGCCGGGGCCGCCGCGCTGAGCGGCGCGACGGCGTACTGCCGCGAGCACGACATCGACGTCCCGGCCGGAGCCGACGTGGCCGAGATCATGCTCACAGCGGTTCGAGCCACCGCCCGGGGCGGGCCTAGGCTGCAGCCAGACCAGGAGACTACCGAGGAGTAACCACGATGGGCCGGCTCTGCGAGACCGAGGGACTGACCGACGACCAGACCGAGATCCTCAAGGCGGTCCGCAGCTTCGTCGAGGCGAAGATCCTGCCGGTCGCCACCGAGCTCGAGCACGCCGACGAGTACCCCACCGAGATCGTCGAGGGCCTCAAGGAGCTCGGGATCTTCGGCCTGATGATCCCCGAGGAGTACGACGGTCTCGGCGAGTCCCTGCTCACCTACGCGCTGGCGGTCGAGGAGATCGCGCGCGGCTGGATGAGCGTCTCCGGCATCATCAACACCCACTTCATCGTGGCCTACCTGCTCCTCCAGCACGGCACCGAGGAGCAGAAGACGAAGTACCTCCCCCGCATGGCTGCCGGCGAGGTCCGGGGTGCGTTCTCCATGTCAGAGCCCGGCTGCGGGTCCGACGTCTCGGCGATCAAGACCAAGGCGGTGGTCTCGACAAGCTCGACCGGCGAGGCAGACGGCTATGTCATCGACGGCCAGAAGATGTGGCTGACCAACGGCGGCTCGGCCAACCTCGTCGCGGTCCTGGTTCGCACCGACGAAGGCATCGACGAGGGCGCGAGCGTCTACAAGAAGATGTCGGTCTTCCTCGTGGAGAAGGAGGTCGGCTTCGGCGAGACCGCCCAGGGCGTCACCATCCCCGGGAAGATCGAGAAGATGGGCTACAAGGGCGTCGACACCACCGAGATGGTCTTCGAGGGCCACCGGATCTCACAGGACCAGGTCCTCGGCGGCGAGATCGGCAAAGGCTTCTACCAGATGATGGACGGCGTCGAGGTCGGCCGCGTCAACGTCGCCGCTCGCGGCTGCGGTGTCGCCAACCGCGCCTTCGAGCTCGGCGTCGCCTACGCCCAGCAGCGTGAGACCTTCGGCAAGAAGATCGCCGAGCACCAGGCCGTGCTGTTCCGGCTCGCGGAGATGGCGACCAAGGTCGAGGCCGCCCACGCGATGATGGTCAAGGCCGCTCGGGTCAAGGACAAGGGCCAGCGCAACGACCTCGAGGCCGGCATGGCGAAGTACCTCGCCTCGGAGTACTGCTCCCAGGTCGTCGAGGACTCCTTCCGGATCCACGGGGGCTACGGCTTCTCCAAGGAGTACGAGATCGAGCGCCTCTACCGCGAGGCCCCGATGCTGCTCATCGGCGAGGGCACCGCCGACATCCAGCGGATGATCATCGGCCGTCGGCTCCTCGAGGACTACGCACTGAAGTCCTAGGGCCGACATGGACCTGGTCGAAGCGACGCGACACCAGGCGGCTGCGTGTGCCCGGCTCGGCTCGCCGATGTACGCCGACCTGCTGGGACGGGTGGCCGAGGACCTGGTCGAGGGTGGTCCGAGCGCCGAGGTGCTGGCCGGCCACGAGGACGACCCCGGACCGTCGGCGCTGCTGCTTCGGCTGATGGGCTCGGTGCACCGGCTGGTGCTCGAGCGCAGAGCCGGGGCGCTCGCGGCGTCGTACCCGTCGGTCGGCGGGGTCTATGAACCCGACACCGCCTGGACGGAGTTCCGGACGCTGCTGGCCGAGCAGCCGGGCGCGGTGCGCGAGTGGCTGGACCGGCCGCCGCAGACCAACGAGGTCGGCCGGGCGACGGTGCTGATGGCCGGGCTGCTCGAGCTGGACCCGCGGCTCCCGGTGCGGCTGTTCGAGATCGGCTCGTCGGGCGGACTCAACCTGCTGGCCGACCAGTTCCGCTACGTCTGGGACGGCGGTGCCCTGGGACCGCAGAACTCGCCGGTGGTGCTCGACCCGGCCTACTCGGTGGTCGAGCCGCGACAGCACGCAGCGCTGACGCGTGTCGAGACCCCCTCGATCCTCGAACGCACCGGCTCCGACGTGATGCCTGTCGACGTGCGCACCCCCGCGGGCCGCTTGACCCTGACCGCCTACACCTGGCCCGACCAGGGCCCCCGGCTCGAGCGCCTCCGCGGCGCCTTCGCCCTCGCCGAGCGCGAGCGCTACGACGTACGCCGGCAGAGCGCTGCCGCGCTCGTCGACGGGATCGAGCTGACCGACGGCACCACGACGGTGCTCTGGCACAGCGTGATGTGGCAGTACCTCACCGCCGACGAGCAGGCTCACGTCACCGCCAGGATCACCGAGCTGGGGGAGCGCGCCACCCCGACCGCAGCCTTCGGGCACGTCTTCCTGGAGCCGACGCGGCGCACCCCTGGGGCCGATCACGAGTTCCTCGCTGTGCTGGAGACCTGGCCGGCGGGCTCCCGCCGGATCCTCGGCACCTCGGTCGGTCACGGCGTCCCGACGACCCTGGAGTGAGCAACCGGACGATCAGCCGAGAGGGCGTCCGACATCCGTACGGGTGAGGCAGGGCAGAACGGGTCACGCGGGACCGTCACCTGGCGTAGGTTGCGTCGTTGCACCCTGGTTGGCTGCTTTTTCCCATGACCGGCTTTCCCCCTGGAGTCCCTGCATGCCTGCTCGTCCCGCCCGCTCCGCCCTGCTCCGCGTCCTCGGCCTCGCCCTGGTCGCCTCCGGCTCGATGGCAGCGCTCGCGCTTCCATCGGCCAGCCCCGCGCTCGGCTCGGCCGAGGACCTGCCGCGGCTGACCGCCCGTGACTACGAGGAGGCCGGCACGCCGGCCCAGCTGCTCAAGCAGCCCGGTGGCCACACCTTCCGGGCCACGATCTCGCCGGCGACCGAGGGTGGTCTGCTGGAGACGCTCGACGGCTACAGCGTCGACCGTGACAAGAGCGGCGTCTGGCGCTACGTGACCGGTCGTGACGCGCAGGGTGACGTCGTCCTGTCGCGGACCGCGGTGAGCGCCGCCGGGGCCCCCGCGGGCCTCGGCGCCCGCGCGGGACGCGCCGAGACCGATGTCGACCCGGAGGAGATGGCGATGCGCGCCCAGATCCTCAGCCAGCTCAAGGTCGCCGCGCTGCAGGCCCAGCGCGAGAGCGCCGCCAAGGCCGGTGCCCCTCGGAAGTTCTACGTCCCGGCGCTCATGTTCGCGACCTGGTACGACGAGTCCAAGGGCCAGACGATGCCCCAGTTCAAGCCCGGGCACGACCGCGCCTACTTCGCCAACCTGCTCAACGGCTTCGGCGGCAACCCGCAGGGCAGCATGACCCAGTTCTACTTCGAAGCCTCCTTCGGACAGTTCCTCGTCGTCGTCGACGTCTTCGGTGTCTACACCTCGCTCCGCTCCATCGGCGACCCCTGCTACTACGGAGACGGCAACGGTGAGCAGAAGCTCACCGACCCGGTCGGCTCGACCCTCGGGCTCGGCGGACTGGGTGCCCTCGGCATGGCCGTCGAGGCGGTGCCGCAGGCCAACGTCGACCCGGCCATGGACTGGTCGCGCTACGACAACGACGGCGACGGCAAGGTCGACTTCACGATGATCATCCACTCGGGCTACGACCACGCCGCGACCGGCGCTGCCTGCGACACCCACTCCCACGCCATCCAGGCCACCCTCGGACTCGGTGAGACGGCGGAGTCGACCCTGGGCCTGCCCTTCGGGACGATCTCGCGCGTCGGGATCCCGACCGACCGCCCCGGCGTCTTCGTCGACCGGATCGTCACGATCCCCGAGGCCGCGTCCAAGGCCGACCCGCTCACCATCGGCGTGGCCGCCCACGAGATGGCGCACGCGGTCGGGGAGCCCGACTACTACGACACGTCCTACTCCTCGGTCGGCACGGGCGACTTCGACATGATGGCGGGCGGCTCCTACCTCGGTGCCCCGTCCGGCTCCAACCCGTCGATGATGAGCCCGGCCACGCGCGTCTTCCAGGGCTGGGTGACGCCCAAGGTCGTCAACTCCGACCTGCGCAACTACACGCTGCGACCCAGGACGACGCTGCCCTCCAAGGGCTACCAGGTCGGGCGGCCCGACCCCAACCTCCTGCTCGTGCCCACCTACGAGATCCGCGAGGGGCAGACCGACAAGCTCGGCCACACCTGGCTCCCCGAGGACGTCTACGGGCTGGCCAAGAACCCGAAGACCGGCAAGTACATCGTCGAGGGCTTCTACGTCGAGAACGTCAGCCGCAACACCAGGTCGGTCAAGCTGCACCCCAAGAACCCGATGGGCTCGATGTTCGACCGCAAGTCGCACGGCTCGGGCCTGATGGTCTGGCACTTCGACTACTGGCGCCAGTCCACGACGTACTTCGGTCACGGCAACGACGCCCAGAACGACCCGAACCGCTACCAGATGGACATCGAGGAGTTCGACCAGAACGACAACACCCAGGAGATCCAGCTCAACTACAGCCGGGGCAACCCCTCGGAGTATCTCGTGGGCGCTGCCACCGGCATCACCTCCGGCACGGCCAAGCTCCCGCCGCGTTCGCCCAAGTCCACCGGCAAGGCCCAGAAGCCGATCGAGATCTCTGGCGTCACGACGCCGGCCACGGCGGGCGAGGCGACCTTCACGCTCGACCCCAAGGCCAACAACTCCGAGATGCAGGTCTCGGTCAACAGCGACAACCTGGGCGACTGCAAGCTCGAGCTCTTCGACTCCAAGGGCAAGAGCTACGGCGAGCTCGACTCCGGCGGACCGGCCGAGGGCGAGACCGCCACCGTGCGCAACCCGGTCCCCGGGGAGTGGCGTGCCGTCGTCGCCGACTTCGCCGCCTGCGGCCAGTGGTCGGGCCGCGTGATCTTCGAGGGCGGCGGTCTGGTCACGTCCGGTTCTGCCGACACGTGGTCCAACTGGTCCGAGCGACCCACCGGCTGGGCCTTCACCAACGTCTCCGGCTTCGGCAACGGGCTCGACATCAGCCCTGAGGGCGGCAACAGCAACGGCAACATCACCCTCGACGTCGTCAACCTCCAGGGGAAGAAGGACGTCTCGCCCGGCTTCGTGACCGGCAAGCTGAACGCCTCCGGTGGCAGCAACGGCCTCAACGTCGGTCGGCGGAGCGCCCTCGAGGTCCCAATCTTCTCCAACGGAAGCAAGGGTCCGGGCAAGGTCGACGTCGTGGTGCGGGAGGGTTCGGCCCAGGGCCGCATCGTCGCCCGCCGCACGGTGGACCTCAAGGGCTACCAGCGCAGCCGGATGAAGTTCTCCTACACCCCGCGGACCGAGGGTCCGGTCCGCCTGGTCACGGTGGTCGACCCCCGCAACCGGGTCCAGGAGGCGCACGAGCGCAACCAGGCCCAGGTGACCAACCTGTGGGCCGGCCCGCGCGCGCCGCGCGTCCTGGTCGTCGACGACGACCAGGTGCTGGCCAACGAGCGGGCGGTCACCGGCGCTCTCGCGGCGCTCGGCGTGCCCTACTCGGTGACGCAGGCCCACCCGACCGCCGGCACCATGAAGAAGTACGCAGCCGTGATCTGGGAGGCCTCGGTCGACCGGCACCAGGGCCAGCTCGACAAGTTCGACCGCGCCGAGCTGCGGACCTACCTCGACCGCGGTGGTCGCCTCTTCATCACCAGCAACCGGATCTTCGACGCCCTCGGGCTCGGGGCCACCGGTTCGCCGCAGGGATCGGCGGAGGCGCAGCGCTTCGGTGCGCAGTACCTCGGCTTCCGGATCCCCGAGGGCAACACCTCCTACGTCGTCACCCACGAGAACCCGGCGGAGGTGACCGGGGGCAAGCTGCTGGGCAAGGGCACCATGTCGATCCAGCCCCCTCCGGCCCGGCCGTTCGTCGGCCTCGCCGGACTCGCCGGCGCCGGTCCCGGCACCAGCGGGCTGAACATCAAGCCCTTCGGCAAGGCGCGGGGGATCGCCACGCTGGACAAGAAGTCGATGATCGCCGTCCAGCGTGAGTCCGACCCCGCCTACCTCGGAGTCTCGGTCGACGGCGACAAGAAGCACCGGCGCTTCAAGACCGTGACGCTGGGCTGGAACCTCGGGAGCGACTCCGACGCGGCTGACTCGATCCGCATCGTCGGCAACGTGCTGCGGCACTTCGGGGTGAAGCTGCGCGGCTACTCGGTGCGCTCGGCCGCGCCGGTGGTCTACCACGCCTCGGTCCGTGACCGGATCTCCGGCACCAGCGCTCCGGTCACCGCGATCGTCCTCGGCGGGCGGGGCGCGGTGAAGCCGACGCTGCACTTCCGTCGCCACAACCAGGGCCGCTTCTACGTCGTTCCGATGCAGCGCGGCAAGGGCAAGGGCGTGTGGCGCGCCGTCATCCCGGGTCGGGCCGTGACGCCTGACGGCGTGGACTACTTCATCCGCGCCGGGGCCACCACCTCGCCGTACGGCGCCACGGGCGGACCGCTCTACCACTCGATCGGGGTGGCCGCGCCCAACGTGCGAAAGCCCCTCCCCGTCAAGCGCTGATCCTCCCCTCCACGCTGACCCGTCGCATGTATGCGACGGGTCAGCGTGCGTTGGTGGGTCCTCTGGGACCGATGTGACGTTAGAGTCTCCTGTGCCACCTGGTGCTCAGGTGGTGAGCAGACCTGCCATCGGGAGGCCATGACCATGACCGGACCCTCCAGTCCCGTCCCCACTGCGACCGCCGACCGGACCCCGGCCGTCTCGCCGCGCTACCTCGCGTGGTTGGCCGTCCTGCTGGTCGGCATGGTCCTCGGTGCCCTCGCGCTCCGTGTCGTCGACACCGGCACCGGGGGCGACCTGGGGTCCCAGGGGAGCCTCACCGAGGGTCGGGCGACCGAGACGCCCACCGACGAGCCCACCCCCTCACCGTTGCCGACCACGTTCACGATCAGCTCACTCAACGTGCTGGGTCACGGGCACACGGCCCCGGGCGGCAACCGTCCCGGGTGGGCCGACAGTGCGAAGCGGATGCAGTGGCAGGTCGAGCTGCTGCGCAGCCACGACGTCGACGTGGTCGGCTTCCAGGAGCTCCAGGCGCCGCAGTACGACGAGTTCACGGAGCTGACCGCCGCTGAGTGGGGGATGTACCCCGGCAACGTCAGCCGCGCGCAGCTGCGCAACTCGATCGCCTGGCGGCTCGACACCTGGGAGCTGGTCAGCGCCAGCTGGATCCTGGTGCCCGTACTTCGGCGGCGAGAAGATGCGGATGCCGGTGATCCTCCTGCGCAACCTTCTCAGCGGCCAGCAGGCCTACTTCGCCAACTTCCACAACCCGGCCAACGCGCGCGGCAACGCCGAGCGGTGGCGTGACGAGGCGACCGACCTCGAGACGGGCCTGGTCAACCGGCTGCGCGCCCAGACCGGGCTGCCGGTCTACATCACCGGCGACATGAACGAGAAGACCGAGTACTTCTGCAAGATGACCAGCGCGCACCGACATGGTCGCTGCCAGTGGCGGGACCAACGACGACCGGGCTGCTCGCCGAGCGCCCCGCTGTGGGTCGACTGGATCTTCGGCTCCGAGGAGACCGCCTTCAGCGAGTACGTCGCCGACCGCAGTCGACAAGGTGCGCCGGTCGACCGACCACCCGATGCTGGTGGCCGACGCCACCCTCCCGCCGCCGCTGTACCCCTACGAGTGCCCGCCGGACGAGCAGGAGCCGCACTCCCCGACCCGTAGCTTGCCGGTTCGTGCCGCTGGTCCTCCACGTCGGACTGATGAAGTCCGGCACCTCCTACCTCCAACACCGCCTCTTCGCCCAGCGGGCGGCCCTCGCGAGCGCCGGGGTCGCACTGCCCGGCGAGCGCTGGAAGGACCAGGTCGCGGCCGTCGCGACGTGCTGGGCCGCCAGAACGTGCGCCGCCCGGCGACCCACCTCCGGGCGGTGGGGCAGAGCTGGTCGCGTCGTCGCCGCGCACGACGGCACGTCGGTGGTCAGCATGGAGTTCCTCGGGCCGGCTCCGCCGGCGTCGATCGCCACCGTGGTGGGATCGCTCCCGGAGTCGCCGCTAGTCGTCGTGACCGTCCGCGACCTCGGCCGTGTGGTGCCGGCGATGTGGCAGGAGTCGCTGCAGAACGGTGCGACCGCGTCGTGGGGGGAGTACGTCGATGCCCTGGCGCCCACCTCGGGTGGGGGCCGCTGGCCACGGCGTTCTGGCGACAGCAGGGTGCCGGCCGGATCGTGGAGACCTGGGCCGCAGCGGTGGGCGTCGAGCGGGTGCGGGTGGTCACCGTGCCCCCGCCCGGGTCGGATCCGCGTCTGCTGTGGGGCGCTTCACCGAAGCGACCGGGCTGCCAGCGGCTCGCGGACTGGGCCGTCACCCGCCGCCAACGCATCCCTCGACGCCCCCTCCTGCGCGTCTGCTGCGGGCCCTCAATCTCCGGCTGGAGGACGAAGGGCTGACCCGGGGCGGACTACCACTCGGTCGTGAAGTTCGGCGTCGCCAAGCGCGGGCTGGGACGCGAGGGCCCCGGCATCGGCTTCGACCCGCCCCCCTGGCTCGTCGAGCGGTCGGCACGGATCGTCGAGCGGCTGGCCGCACCGGAGTCGACCGTCATCGGAACGCTCGGCGACCTCATCCCCGTAGCATCGTCGGGAGTGGACCCGGACCGCGGTCGATCGACGCGGCCGAGCTCGACGATGGGCCGAGCGGGTGCTCGTGAGAGGTCAGGCGACGACGACGTCGCTGAGCATGTAGCCGTCTCCTCGTCGATCATCATCTGTCCTGGTCGACGCGACCGACGTCGGGTAGCTCTGTCCCCAGGCCACTCCACCGCCACCTCGGCGGCGCCGGTGTCGTTGGCGGCCTCGATCACGTCGTTGATCGTCACCGCGCGGAAGTCCGGCGCCGGGTCGCCCTGCCGACCCCGCCCCGACCGCCGGCTCCGGCGTGTAGACCGCATCGACGACCCGCCGTCCTCGACGGTGACCCGCACGGGGACCCCGCGTCGGGGCAGAAGCACGACACGGCGACCGTGAACGCGTAGTCCTCCGGCTCGAACTCCGGGTAGGTGCCCACCGTCGGCTCGGCCGTGGGGCCCGCGCTCGGCGTGGACTCGCCGCGGGGTCCGCGGCGACTCGGCCGGTCTCCTCGCCGCAGCCAGTCAGCAGCGCGAGGGCCAGAGAGCGGGACGGCACAGCGATGCGGGTCATGCGGATCGACGTACGACGTTGCCGCGGTTGCACGGCATCGGCTCCGATCGGGTCGACGCGACGCTGGTCCCGGATGCGAGGCTGGCGTCATGGCCCACGAGAACGCGGTCGACCAACGAGGACCTCAAGGCCAAGATGAAGGTGGCCCTGGCGCGCAAGAACGTCACAGGAGAAGGGCGTCCACAAGGACGGTCCGGTCAAGGAGAAGGCCCACGGCTCCGAAGTCGTCGGTGGCGCGCCGAAGATGCACCGGCGGAAGGCGGGTGGCGGGGGCAGCTGACGGAGCGGAGCGACGTCAGGTCCTCGATGGTGGTCGAGCGAGATGCGCGACTGAGGGACGAAGTCGCGGCCGTCGTGTCGAGACCCGGTGAGTTGTCCACCAGTGTCAGGTGGCTCGATGGTGGTCGAGCGAGACGCGCGACTGAGGGACGAAGTCGCGGCCGTCGTGTCGAGACCCGGTGAGTTGCCTACCAGTGTCAGGTGGCTCGATGGTGGTCGAGCGAGACGCGCGACTGAGGGACGAAGTCGCGGCCGTCATGTCGAGACCCGGTGAAGTACCCACCGACAGGAACCACCCACCCCCTTCGGCATGATGCGCCCATGCAGTTCGGACGCAGCTACGAGGAGTTCGAGGTCGGCGCGACCTACAAGCACTGGCCCGGCAAGACGGTCACCGAGTACGACGACCACCTGTTCTGCCTGCTGACCATGAACCACCATCCGCTGCACCTCGACGCCCACTACGCCGAGGAGACGACCCAGTTCGGCAAGAACGTCGTGGTCGGCAACTACGTCTACTCGATCCTGCTCGGCATGTCGGTGCCCGACGTCTCCGGCAAGGCGATCGCGAACCTCGAGATCGAGTCGCTGCGCCACGTGGCGCCGACCTTCCACGGGGACACGCTCTACGGCGAGACCACCGTGCTCGACAAGTGGGAGTCGACGTCCAAGGACGACCGCGGCGTCGTC
This sequence comes from uncultured Actinomycetota bacterium, assembly GCA_963767915.1. Taxonomy (GTDB): domain Bacteria; phylum Actinomycetota; class Actinomycetes; order Propionibacteriales; family Nocardioidaceae; genus Nocardioides. The sequence continues at coordinate 190,997 of CAVYFR010000003.1, read as the reverse complement.
CACGTCGAGACCATCGGCTACAACCAGGACGGCAAGGTCGTCTGCATCTTCCGCCGCAAGGTGATGGTGCCCAAGCAGAGCTACCTCGAGGCGCGCGGTGGCGAGCAGCCCGGCCGCCCCACCCCCGAGCCGGACAAGAACTGGCCGGGTCGCGTGGCCTCCGAGTAGGCGGCCGCACTCGGGCAATCGCCCGACACCGGGTCGGTGGACCCGCGAGGATGCCGCCATGGCCCGGACCGGACAGCAGATGCGGATGCGCACCGCGAAGGCGATGGCGCGCAGCGGTACGTCGACCCAGCGTTCGGCGAGGACGGCCGGGAGCGACTGGGGCGACAAGCTGCGCTACCGCTTCGACAACTCGCATGTCGCGGGGCACCCCGGCGCTCGTGGCCTGGCTGAGCCTCGGTCACGCTGCTCCTGATCATCTCGTTCGCGTTCCTCCTCGCCCTCTTCGACATGGGGCCCGGCCGACCGGGACAACGGCTTCTTGCGCGAGATGTTCTCGTCGCTCCTGCACGCGCTCGACCCCGGCACCATCGGCGGCGACACCGGGCTCGTGGCGCTTCCTGCTCGACCATGCTGGTGCTCACGATCGCTGGGCTCTTCATCGTCAGCGCGCTGATCGGCGTCATCGCCAACGGCATCGACACGAAGCTCTCCGACCTGCGTCGGGGCCGCTCGATCGTGCATCGAGAAGGACCACACCGTCATCCTCGGCTGGTCGGACTCGATCTTCACGATCCTCAGCGAGCTCAGCCTGGCCAACGAGAGCCGCGAGCAAGCCGGTCATCGTGATCCTCGCCGACCGCGACAAGGTCGAGATGGAGGAGGAGATCAAGGCCAAGGTGCCCGACCTGCGCGGCACCCGGGTGGTGTGCCGGTCCGGTTCGCCGATCGACCTCGACGACCTCGCCCTGAGCAGCCACCCGACGGCGCGCTCGGTCATCCTGCTCGCGCCCGACTCCGAGGACCCCGACAGCGAGGTCATCAAGACCCTGCTCGCCCTCACCCACGGGGGCGCGGACGGCCCGACGATCGTCGCGGAGATCCGCAACCCGACCAACCTCGAGGCCGCCCGACTGGTCGGCGCCGAGCGCACGGTGCTGCTCGACATCCGCGAGACGGTCGCCAAGCTGGTCGTGCAGACCTCACGCCAGTCCGGTGCCGCAGCGGTCTACACCGAGCTGTTCGACTACGACGGCGACGAGATCTACTTCCTCGAGCAGCACGAGCTCGGAGCCCTGACCTACGGCGAGGCCCAGCTGGTGCACGAGAAGGCCTCGGTGATCGGGATCGTCGACGCAGGAGTGCCGATCCTCAACCCGCCCCCCGACACCCACGTCGGGAACCGGACCCTGATCGTGGTGGCCGAGGACGACGCCGGCCTCGGTCGTGAGGCGCGCAGCATCGGTCGTCCCCGACCACACCGTCCTGGGCACCGAGGTGCCGGTCGAGGCGCATCCGACCCACGCCCTGGTCATCGGCTGGAACGAGCGTGCGCCGATCGTGCTCCGCGAGCTCGACAACTACGCGCCGGCGGGGTCCACCCTGACGGTGCTGACGCTCGTTCGGTGACCCGGTCGTCCCCGCGCTGCGCAACCTCGACGTCCAGGTCGTCTCGGCCTCCACGACCGACCGGACCACGCTCGAGCAGTCACGTCGTCCGGGGTCTCGACCAGGTCATCGTGCTCTGCTACTCCGAGCACCTCGACGTCCAGGCGGCCGACGCCCGCACGCTGGTCACCCTGCTGCACGTGCGCGACATCCTGGGCCGCCTCGAGGAGGCCACCCCGGTGGTGAGCGAGATGCTCGACGACCGCAACCGCGTCCTCGCCCAGGTCGCCCACGTCGACGACGTCGTCGTCAGCGGCGAGATCGTGAGCCTGCTCGTCACCCAGCTCTCCGAGGACCAGCGGCTCGAGCGGGTCTTCGCCCAGCTGCTCGGCGACGACGGGCAGCGAGATCTACCTGCGCCCGGCCGAGTGGTACGTCCAGCCCGGCCACGAGGTCACCTACGCCACGATCGTGGCCGGCGCGATCCGACGGGGGGAGACCGCGCTCGGCTACAAGTCCGACGCCCTCGGCGGTGACGACGTCGCCGGCTTCGGAGTGCGTGGTCAACCCGGCCAAGTCGCGCACCTTCCGGGTCGCCGCCGGGGACCGGGTGGTCGTGCTCGCGGAGACGTGATCACGGCGTGGCCTGGTGACCGTCATGGGCCTGAGCACGTGGCTGTCCGCGGTGCGGTGCGCCGCCCTGCGCCGCGGCGGAGCACGCGCGTGCTCGTCCCACGGCACGCTGTCCCGGCCGATGTGGCGGCCCGAGGAGGCGTCCTACGACGAGTTCGCGGAGCACCTCGCGCGGCGACGCAGTTCCCGACCTACCTCCCGTGGCCGATGAGTCCGGGCTGGTGCGTGACCGACTTCGCGGTCGTCGCGACGCCGTGCCAGCGGCGGCCCGGTCGCCACCCTGACGTGCTGCTCGGGCACCAGCGAGCTCGACGGGCCGGTCGACGTGTTCGTGGTCGCCGAGGAGGCCGGCGTCGGCCTCGGCGCCCGCCTCGCCGGGCTCGAGGCACGGGACGCCGGGCGCCGACTTCGGCGACGGCCCGCCGCCGGTGCGGGTGCGGATCGACAGCCAGCTGGTGCCGCTCTGGGCGGTCTCGACGAGCCGGCGTCGACGCCGAGTTCGACCGCTCGGTCTTCGCCGGCGAGGCCGACGGGCGCTGGCTGTGGCTGGTGCTGCGCCCGGCCTCGGCGATGCTGCTGCTGCGCGACGACTGGATCCTGCGCGACGTCTCCGGGGTCGGCCCGCAGCTGGTCGAGATGCCCTTCGGCGGGCCGCGGCCGGCCTGGTGAGGTGACCCGCCATGACCGGTGCGCATCGACCTCCACACCCACTCCCGCGCCAGCGACGGCACCCAGTCGCCGGCCGAGCTGGTGCGCGCGGCCGCCGAGGCCGGGCTCGACGTCGTCGCCATCACCGACCACGACACCGCCGCCGGCTGGGACGAGGCGGCGGCGGCGGCGCACGACGTCGGCATCGAGCTGGTCCGCGGCATGGAGATCAGCACCCGCCACCGTGGCCCGGGCGTGCACCTGCTCGCCTACCTGCCCGACCCGACGTACCCCGCCGCTGGCGAGCGAGCTCGACCGGATCCTGCGAGGGACGCAGCTCGCCGGGTGCCGGCGATGCTCGCCCGGTTGCTGAGGCCTGGGGATCGCGATCACCGCCGACGACCTGCTCGCGGTCTCCGGCGACGCCATCGCCACCGGTCGGCCGCACGTCGCCGACGCGCTGGTGCGCCACGGCGCCGTCGCCGACCGGGCCGAGGCGTTCGACCGTACCTCAAGCCCGGGCGACCCGGCGTACGTCGACAGGTACGCCGCCCCGCTCATCGAGACCATCGCGGCGGTCGCGCGAGGCCGGCGGGCGTGTGCGTCGTCGCGCACCCGTGGGGGCGGCACGGGCCGCGCTGGGCTGGACGAGGCCACGATCGCCGAGCTGCGCCGCAGCCGGGCTGGCGGGCCTCGAGGTCGACCACCAGGACCACGACGCGCCGACGCCGCGAGCGGCTGCGCGGGCATCGCGCGCGACCTCGGGTCTGGTGGTCACCGGGTCGAGCGACCACCACGGCGCCGGCAAGACTCGACCACGAGCTGGGCTGCAACACCACCGACCCCGACGAGTACGCCCGGCTGCTCGAGCTCGCCGATGCGGCGTCGGCCCGGTCCGGGCGAGAGACTCCGCCGTGATCGGCCGGTGATCCGCCCATGAAGGACGTGCTCGACACCGTCCTGCTCGTCGAGGTCTTCGTGACCCTGTTCGTGATCATGGACCCGGTCGGCACGGTGCCGATCTTCTTGTCGCTGACCAGCGGCCGTTCGCCCGCCTCGGCCCGTCGCGCCGCGTGGCAGGCGGTGTCGGTGTCGTTCGTCGTGATCACGGTGTTCGCGTTCTTCGGCCAGCAGATCCTGGAGTACCTCCACATCTCGCTGCCCGCGCTGCAGTGCGCCGGTGGTCTGCTGCTGCTGCTCGTCGCGCTCGAGCTGCTCACCGGCAACGAGAAGGAGCCGACCGCCGCCGAGCGGCACCAACGTCGCGCTGGTGCCGCTCGGCACGCCGCTGCTGGCCGGCCCCGGCGCCATCGTCGCGACGATGCTCTTCGTCGCGCGAGGTCGACGGCGGTCCGTCCTTCGCCGCCGTCGCGCTCGGCGTCGTGCTGGTGCACGTCAGCCTGTGGGCGGCGATGCGCTACTCGCTGCCGATCCTGCGGCTGATCCGGGAGAGCGGCGTCCTGCTGGTCACCCGCATCGCCGGCCTGCTGCTCTCCGCCATCGCCGTGCAGCTGGTCGCCGACGCCGTGCGCGCCTTCATCGCGGGCGAGGGTTGACCGGACCGCGACTTCGCGAGCTCAGTCGTGCCGGCTTGACCGGCTTGACTACTTGCGACCGATCGACTGGTAGGTCTGCAGCGCCCGGCTCGGGATCAGCCGGGTCAGCGCCACGATCGCGCGGTACTGCGCGCCCGGGATCGAGTAGACGCGTCCCTTGTCGAAGTCCTTGAGCGCCTTGGTGACCAGCTCGTCGGCGTCGAGCCACATGAAGCCGCGTGCCGCGCTTGACGCCCATCCGCTCGTGGAACTCGGTCTTGGTGAAGCCCGGGCACAGCGACATCACGGTGACGCCCTGGCATCGGTACTCGTTGGCCGCCCACTCGCTGAAGCTGTTGACCCACGCCTTGGCGGCGGCGTAGGTGCCGCGCGGGCAGGAACGCCGCCACGCTGGAGACGTTGATGACCCCGCCGCTGCCGCGCTCGGCCATCGGGCCCAGCGCCGCGTGGCTGAGCCGCAGCACCGCGGTGACGAGCACGTCGAGCATCGCCTGCTCGGCGTCGACCGGGTTGTCGAGGAAGCGGTTCTTGAGCCCGAAGCCGGCGTTGTTGACCAGCAGGTCGACCGGTCGGGCCGGGTCGGCGAGCCGCGCCTCGACGGCTGCCAGGTCGTCGCGGTCGATCAGGTCGGCGGCCAGCACCTCGACCTCGACGTCGTACGTCGCGCGCAGGTCGGCGGCGACCGACTCGAGGCGGGCGACGTCGCGGGCGACCAGCACCAGGTCGTGGCCGCGCGCGGCGAGCTGGTCGGCGAAGCGCTGGCCGATGCCGGCGGTGGGGCCGGTGACGAGAGCAGTGGGCATGCCGACCCAGTGTCCCTCACCCGGATGCGAGCGGTCGGCGTCCGGCATGATGGGCGTCGATGAGCAGGATGAGCACCACACTCGCGGTCGCCAACCAGAAGGGCGGCGTCGCCAAGACGACGACGCGTCGCCTCGCTCGGCGCCGCGCTGGCCGAGCTCGGCCAGTCGGTGCTGCTCGTCGACCTCGACCCCCAGGCGTGCCTGACGTTCTCGCTCGGGCATCGACCCCGAGGACCTCGAGCTCTCGGTCCACCACGTGCTGACCAAGGGCCTCGACGCGAGCGAGGTGATCGTCGGCGACCGACGACGGCGTCGACCTGCTTCCCGGCGACGATCGAGCTGGCCCGCGCCGAGGCCGACCTGCTGACCCGCACCGGACGCGAGCACGTCGTCCGCACCGTCCTCGAGGACCTGGCGGCGAAGGGCGACCCACTACGACTGGATCCTCCTCGACTGCCCGCCATCCCTCGGGGTGCTGACCGTCGCGGCGCTCACCGCCGCCGACGGCGTGCTCATCCCGCTGCAGTGCGAGACGCTCTCGCACCGCGGGGTGGGCCAGCTGCTCGACACCGTCCACGACGTACGCCGGTTCACCAACCGCGGTCTCGAGGTCTGGGGCGTGCTGCCCACGCTCTACGACGGCCGCACCAACCACGCCCGCACGGTGCTGGAGACGATCTCGCGAGACCTACGACCTCGCCGTCATCGGAGCCGCCGATCCCGAAGACGATCAAGTTCGCCGAGGCGCCCGCCGCCGGGCCGTTCGATCCTGCGCGACCAGCCGCAGCAACAAGGGCGCCCAGGCCTACCGCGAGGTGGCCGCCAACCTGCTGCGCGAGCCGCAGCGCGATGAGCAAGCACCGCGCGACCCCCGTCCGGCCGCGCTACGGCCGGATCGCGGTGCTCGGCTCCTCGCTGGCGGTGACCGGGGTCGCGGTGCTCGGCAGCGCGGTCTCATCCCGTCGGCGGCCACCAGCAGCAAGCGCAGCGCCCCGAACGGCAGTCCGCGGCCAGCAGAGCAGCCGGGAGCCAGTCGGCCGGGTCCAGGCGCCGATCGAGGCTCCGGTCGACGGTACAGTCGCCGGCGCGACGACAGCGGGGGAGCGCCAGCGACCCGGCCGGCGGAGCAGGCGCTCCCCGGCGACTCCGGCGAGGGCCGCCGGGTCGTGTTCAGCGAGAGCCGGCAGCGGGTCTGGCTGGTGGGCGAGCGCGGAGGCGTCCAGCGCACCTACCGCGTCTCCGGCAGCGTCTACGACAACCTCGACCCCGGCACCTACGAGGTCTACTCCCGCGCCGAGACCGCGACCGGCATCGACGACTCCGGCACGATGCGGTGGTTCGTGCGCTTCACCCAGGGCGACACCGGCGCCGCGATCGGCTTCCACGACATCCCCGTCGACGACGGCGCGCCGGTCCAGACCGTCGCCCAGCTCGGCACGCCGCTCTCGCACGGCTGCATCCGCCAGAAGACGTCGGACGCCAAGGCGCTGTGGGCCTTCGCCGGCCTCGGCACCACGGTCGTCGTCACCGCCTGACGCGTCCCGCACTGATGCGACGGGTCAGCGGCGGACTGTGGACGAGCAGGGTGCACTGTCCGCAGCTCCGCGGTGACCCGTCGCGTGCAGCGACGGGTCAGCGGAGGGTTGCGGATCAGGCGCTCGCTGCGCCCTCGGAGCCCGCCGAGCCGGAGCCCGAACGGCGGCGGCGGTTGCGGTTGCGGTTGCGGCTGCCCGGCGGGTCGAGCCTCGCCGTCGGCGGCGGACGCCTGCGCCTGCTCGTCGCCTCCGCTGGCCGCCCCCACTGGCGCCTGCCCGAGCGGGCGCCGCGCCGGGTGCGCTCGGTGCGATCGGTCGCTCGGTCGCGATCGGCGCTCGCGCGCTGCGCGGCGCCCGGTCCTCGCGCGGCTTGCGCTCGACCGGGGCGGGGTCGACGATCCGGCCCTTGGTGCCCGGCGGGATGCCCTGGTCGTGGTAGAGGTGCTCGGAGGTCGAGTAGGTCTCCTGGGGCTCGTCGAAGGGCAGGTCCAGGGTCTTGTTGATCATCTTCCAGCGGTGGAGTGTCGGCCCAGTCGACGAAGGTGATCGCGATGCCCGAGGCCCCGGCGCGGCCGGTGCGGCCGATCCGGTGGATGTAGGTCTTGTCGTCCTCGGGGCAGGAGTAGTTGATGACGTGGGAGACGCCCTGGACGTCGATGCCGCGCGCGGCGACGTCGGTGGCGACCAGCAGCCGCAGCTTGTCCTCGCGGAACCTCGTCAGTGCCTTCTCGCGTGCCACCTGGGCCATGTCGCCGTGCAGGGCGCTGGCGCTGAAGCCGCGCTCGGCGAGGTCGTCGGCGACCCGCTGGGCCTGCTCGCTTGGTGCGGGTGAAGACGATGATCTTGTCGGCGTCCTCGGCCTGCAGGACCCGCCCGATGATCTCGGGCTTGTCGAGGTCGTGGGCCAGGTAGATGAACTGCGCCGTGGCCGGCACCGTGGCGTTCTCGTACGACGACTCGGCGCGGATGTTCATCGGGTGGCGCATGTGCCGGCGGGCCAGGGTGACGATCGCCGAGGGCATGGTCGCCGAGAACAGCATCGTCTGACGGGTCTCGGGCGTCTTGGACAGGAGCGTCTCGACGTCGGGCAGGAAGCCGAGGTCGAGCATCTCGTCGGCCTCGTCGAGCACGACCGCGTGCACGTGGGAGAGGTCGAGGGCGCGGCGGTTGGCGAGGTCGATCAGGCGACCGGGCGTGCCGACGACCACGTCGACACCCTCGGCGAGCGCGTCGAGCTGGGAGTCGTAGCCGACCCCGCCGTAGACGGTCAGCACGCGCAGCCCGCGGTCGGCGCCGGCGAGGTGCAGGTCGTTGGAGACCTGCAGCGCGAGCTCACGGGTCGGGGCGACCACGAGGGCCTGGGGCTTGCCCTGCGGGATGTCGGCGTAGTCGGGGTCCTTGGGCGCGATGCTGCGCTGCAGCACCGGGATGCCGAAGGCCAGGGTCTTGCCGGTGCCGGTGCGGGCCTGGCCGATCAGGTCGGTGCCCATCAGGGCGACCGAGAGGGTCATCTCCTGGATGGCGAACGGGGTGGTGATGCCGGCGCGCTCGAGCGCGTCGCAAATCTCGGGGAGCACCCCGAGCTCTCGGAAGGTGGTCAGTGTCTCGTCGCTTTCGTGGAGGTCTGCCTGGGCCGAAGTCGATGCGGCTGAGGCGAACTCCTCCACCGCGCACATACGGGGGTCGCCCTTGCGACCCGAAGACAGCCTCAGCCTATCGGTAGGGTGCGCGCGTGGCCGATTCCCAGACGCCGGGCGACCTGCCGGCCGCCTTCGACGACCCGGCCTACCGCGAGGCGGTCGTCGACCTGCTCGGGGTGATCGCGTACGGCGAGATCTCGGCGTTCGAGCGACTCGCCGAGGACGCCAAGCTGGCCCCCACGCTGGAGGACAAGGTCGCCCTGGCCGGCATGGCCAGCGGCGAGTTCGCGAAGGTCGCCGCCCCTGCACGAGCGGATCAGGTCGCTCGGCACCGACCCGTTCGAGGCGATGGCGCCGTTCCGGTCCGCGATCGACCTCTTCCACGACCACACCGCTCCCTCGGACTGGTTGGAGGGCCTGGTCAAGGCGTTCGTCGGCGACGGCCTGGCCAACGACTTCTACCGCGAGATCGCGGCCTACCTCGACCCCGACACCCGCGACCTGATCCTGACCTCGACCGAGGCAGCCGGGCGACCACGGCGCCTTCGTCGTGGCCCGGGTGCGCGAGACGATCGCCGCCGACCCCGCCCTGGGTGGCCGGATGGCGCTGTGGGGTCGGCGGCTGATGGGGGAGGCGCTCGACCCAGGCCCAGCGGGTCGCCGCCGAGCGCGACGCGCTCACCGCGCTGCTCGCCGGAGGGATCGACCGGCCCGGCCTCGACCTCGCCGCGATCGGCCGGATGTTCACCCGGCTCACCGAGCGGCACACCGAGCGGATGACCGAGCTCGGTCTCGCCAGCTGAGAACGCCCAGGTGACTCGCTCGGGCCCGCTCGGCAGTTGTTTCGGCGACGCCGTCGCAGGGGTACCTGACCCCATGGGCAGCCAGGGGGACCGGAGCCGGGCTGCTTTCGAGCAGTCCGAGATGCGCCTGGGTGCTGCTGCGACGCGGACGCTTGCACGTCGCTCAGGCCAACGACGCGGCCTGCGGGTCTGGCCCGGCCTCGTCGAGGACGAGCGTCGCCGGGCCTCTTCGACGACCGACGCGCGCGGGGCGTCGTCGACGCGTGCCACCGACGATCGTCCGTCGCGGAGGATCGCGGCTCATGCGCGACCAGCGGATCCGGGTCCCGCGCGCGCGCGGCGCGACCGACGTCCATCTCGACGTCGAGCTCGACGCGCTGCCGAAGCGACTCCGGTGCGATCTCGCTGGGTGAGCATCCGGGCCCGCGACGTCACCGACGAGACGCAGCGTCAGCCTGGCCGACGAGCTCGACGTGCAGCGCTGGAGGCCTCGATCGGCGCGCACGCCGGCCGCGCCCGACTCGGTCGCGGTGACGGTGCAGGAGGCCCTGCTGCCGCACCACGTGCCGGTGCTGCCCACCCTGGAGATCGCCGGACGGTGCCTCATCGCCGACGGTGTCGGACCCGACCGGCGGCGACTGGTGCGAGGCGCTGTCGCTGCCGGGCGGCGAGGTGGCGCTGGTCGTCGGGCGACGTGGCCGGGGCCGACGTACCCGGCCGGCGGTCATGGCCGGCCTCCGGGCCGTGCTCGCTGAGCGGCTGCTCAGTGGGGCGCTCCCCGGTCGAGGCGCTCGCCGCCCTCGACCGCTTCGCCGCGACCGTTCCGGGTGCCGCTGGCACGACCGGTGTGCGTGGTCGTCGTCGATCCGCACCCCGGGACGGGTCGCCTGCGCTACGCCAGTGCCGGTCACGCCGCCCCGATCGTCGTGGACGCCCAGGCGGCGCTACCGCTCGACCTGGGCTGACCTCCGCACCGCGGGCCCGCTCGGCTCGGGCGTGGCACGACGTACGCCGTGACCGGGCGGACCTGCCGCCCGGTGCCCTGCTCCTGCTGCACAGCAACGGCGCGCTCCGCCCGACGGCTCCGGCACCCAGCTCCTGGTCCGCTCGGCGACGCAGGTGCTCGCCACCGAGCACCGACCCGGCCGCGAGTGCCTCGCCGAACGCGCGTGCAACCACGCGCTGGCGATGATCAGCCCCGCCGAAGGCAGCCGTGACGACGTGGTGCTGCTGGCGGCGCGGCGCGTCGACGGCGGCCCAGGTCTTCGACCGTGAGCATCGCCGCGACCCGGGACGGGCGCCGAGCTGATGCGCGCCGAGCTCGATGCGTGGCTCGCCGACCTGCACCCCGGCGCCACCGACAGGTACGCCGCCCTCGTCGCCGTCTCCGAGCTGGTCACCAACGTCGTCGAGCACGCCTACGTCGACCGGGCCGAGGTCGACGGTGGCCGCCCCGACCGTGTGCGTGCCCGCGCCTCGAGCACGACGGCCTGCTCGATGTGACCGTCGGTGACCACGGGACCTGGCGGGCGCCGGCGGAGACCCGCACCGGCCGTGGTCTGGCCCTGGCGCGCGGGTTGGTGAGCGCCCTGCGCGTCGACCGCTCGGGCCAGGGCACGACTGTGTCGATGCGTACGCCGCTGGGTCGCCCGGTGCAGGTCTTCCAGGAGCGGCGGCCCACCCAGGCGGTCACGCTGCCGTTCCAGGTGGTCGCCTCCGGACACACGCTCCTCGTGCGAGGGTGGGTCGACGCCCTGGACGCCGACGAGCTCCGCACGGTGCTGCTGCAGAGCACCCTCGGCGGGACCGTCGGTGTGCGGTCGACCTGAGCGGTGCGCGGCACCTGTGCAGCGCGGCCGTCCAGGTGCTGGTGGAGGCCCGCAGCTGGGAGGGCGGAGGAGGTCACGTCGACCTGGTCGCCGCCCCGGACTCGGTCGCCGCCCGGGTGTTGAGCGTGGCCGGTCTGCCGTTCTCGGCCTGGTCACCAGGTCAGGAGCGGAACCCGACCGTGCCGAGCACCCCGGTGCCGATCTCGACGTAGGCGATCTTCGCGCCCGAGACCATGACGGTGCGGCCCTTGGTGTCGGTCAGGGAGAGCACGGTCTCCGAGGAGACGGCGTCGCTGACCGCCGCCGCGACGGCCTCGGCCGTGTCGTCGGTCTCCACGACCAGCTCGCGTGAGGCGTGCTGGACGCCGATCTTGACCTCCACGAGGTCTCCTTCCGTTGATGTCTTCAGTGCGGGGTCTCGAGGCTCGCTGCGCTCGCACCTCGACCGCCGTACGCGGTCAGTCGTCGGTGAGGGGGTAGCCGGCGATGCCACGCCAGGCCAGGGCAGAGACCAGCGCGGCTGCCTCGGACCGTTGCAGGCCACCGGCCTCGGTGAGCCAGAACCGCGCGCTGACCTGGGCCATTCCCACCAGCGAGACGGCGAGCAGCCGCGCGGCCGTGTCGGGCAGACCGGTGTCGTCGCGGATGACGTGCGCGATCAGCTCGGCGCACTCGGTGGTGACCCGCTCGACGTGCTCGCGCACGGCCGGCTCGTTGGTCAGGTCGGACTCGAAGACCAGCCGGAACGCGCCGGTCTCGTTGGCGACGTAGTCGAAGAACGCGTCGATGGTCGCCTCGACGCGCAGCTTGTTGTCGTGGGTCGAGGCCAGAGCGCGGCGGCAGTTGTCGATGATCGTGTCGCACGAGGAGTCGAGCAACGCGAGGTAGAGCTCGAGCTTGCCCGGGAAGTGCTGGTAGAGCACCGGCTTCGACACCCCGGCCCGCTCGGCGATGTCGTCCATGGCCGCCGAGTGGTAGCCCTGGGCGACGAAGACCTCCAGCGCCGACGCGAGCAGCTGGTCACGGCGTTCGCGGCGAGGCATCCGGCCGCCGCGCGGTCGTGCCGCGTCGACGTCGTACTGGCCGGCACTCACCCGCCGAGCCTACTGAAGTCCGCATGCGGGAACACCGTCGGGCCGCGCGGCGTTGGCGGGAGACAATCATCGACGAACCGATCCAGACCCGAGGAGTACGACGTGCCCTACGCCCCGCTCGTGGAGCCGGCCGCCGAGCTGTCCATCGACGAGGTGCGGCGCTACAGCCGCCACCTGATCATCCCCGACGTGGGGATGACCGGGCAGAAGCGGCTCAAGAACGCCAAGGTGCTGGTGATCGGCGCCGGCGGTCTCGGCAGCCCCGCGCTGCTCTACCTCGCCGCCGCAGGCGTCGGGACGATCGGGATCGCGGAGTTCGACGAGGTCGACGAGTCGAACCTGCAGCGCCAGATCATCCACCGCCAGTCCGACATCGGTCGTCCCAAGGCCGAGTCGGCGCGCGACGCCATCAGGGAGGCCAACCCCTACGTCGAGGTGGTGCTGCACCCCGAGCGGCTCGACAACGACAACGTGATGGGCGTGTTCGAGGGCTACGACCTGATCGTCGACGGCACCGACAACTTCGCGACCCGATACATGGTCAACGACGCGGCGTACTTCTTGGGGATCCCCTACGTCTGGGGCTCGATCTACCGCTTCGACGGCCAGGCCTCGGTGTTCGCCCCGAGCCTCGACGACGACGCGCCCTGCTACCGCTGCCTCTACCCCGAGCCGCCGCCGCCGGGCATGGTGCCGAGCTGTGCGGAGGGCGGCGTGCTCGGCGTGCTGTGCGCGAGCATCGGCTCGATCCAGGTCAACGAGGCCATCAAGGTGCTCACCGGCATCGGCGAGCCGGCGATCGGCCAGCTGGTCATCTACGACGCCCTCGAGCTCGAGTGGCGCAAGCTACGGGTGCGCAAGGACCCGCAGTGCGCGCTGTGCGGGGAGGACCCGACGGTCACCGGGCTCATCGACTACGACGCCTTCTGCGGCGCGATCTCGGAGGAGGCGGCCGACGCCGCCGTCGGGCTCGACGATCTCGGTCGTCCAGCTCGAGCACATGCTCAAGGAGCGCGCGGAGGGCAGCCGCGACTTCGTGCTCGTCGACGTGCGCGAGCCCAACGAGTACGAGATCAACCAGATCCCGGGCTCGGTGCTGATCCCCAAGGGTGAGTTCCTCAACGGCAACGCCCTGGAGAAGCTCCCGTCGATCGACTCCGGCACACAGGTCGTCATGCACTGCAAGTCCGGCGTCCGCTCGGCCGAGACGCTCGCCATCGCGAAGGGGGCGGGGTACGCCGACGCGGTCCACGTCGGCGGTGGGGTCGTGGCCTGGGTCGACCAGATCGACCCGAGCCAGCCGTCGTACTGACGACGTCCGACCTTTGAGAGCGTCAGGATCCGTCCGGAAGCCGGACGCCCCGGCGGTGGAAATTAGGTGCGGTCTAGTCATATGTGACTAGATGGCCTAGCCCGAACGGGGACCGGGTAGGACTCCTCCCGGTCATGCGTTCGTCATGCACCGCCGGCTCGGGCCGGACATCCACAGGAGGATCACCAGATGAAGTTGCGCTCACCCCTCACCCGTCGCCTCGCCGGCGTCGCCGCCGTCGCGGCCACGACGCTCGCGGCTGCGACCACGCTCACCGCACCGACCGCTGCCCAGGCTGCGGACGTCCGCGTCGCCTGGGCCCCGGCCGCCTCCGCCGCGATCACCCCGGGCGTGCAGACCAACACCGACGGCTCGGGCCAGTGCACGGCCAACTTCGTCTTCACCGACGCCGCAGCCAACGTCTACATCGGGCAGGCCGCCCACTGCGCCGGCACCGGCGAGCGCGACCGAGACCGACGGCTGTGACGCTGCGTCGCTCCCGCTCGGCACCCGGGTGACCCTCAACCGCGGTGGCAGCATCGTCACCTCCGGTGAGCAGGTCGGCGCCGGGACCCTGGCCTACAGCAGCTGGCTGACGATGCAGTCGCGAAACGAGTCCAACGCCAACACCTGCGCCTACAACGACTTCGCGCTGGTGAAGATCGACGCGGCCGACATCGGCAAGGTCAACCCCTCGGTTCCCTTCCACGGCGGTCCGACGGGCATCAACACCGGCGGCGCCGCGACCGGCTCCAGCGTTTACTCCTACGGCAACTCCGGACTGCGTGGGGGCATCGAGCTGCTCTCGCCGAAGGTGGGCCTGAGCCTCGGCACCAACGGCGGCGGCTGGAACCACCCCGTCTACACGGTCAGCCCCGGCGTCCCCGGTGACTCCGGCTCCGCTTTCCTCGACGAGTCGGGTCGCGCGCTCGGCACCCTGTCGACCCTCGCGATCGCCCCGATCGCTGGGTCCAACGGAGTCGGCGACCTGAGCCGCGAGCTGGCCTACGCCCAGCAGCACAGCGGCATCACCGGCCTGCAGCTGGCCCTCGGCACCGAGCCGTTCGCGCCCATCCTCTGAGCGGTCCCCTGGCCGATCCACATCGGTCTGCACGAAACTGACACGAAGGCCCCGTCCGCGACCGCGGGCGGGGCCTTCGTCGTAGTTTGCTGCACATGAGCTCTCCGGCGCGCTCGGCCGTCGTCGCGGTGCTGGGTGCCGCGGCCGTGGTCGCGCTGCTCGCCACGTGGGCCGCCGTCATCGGTCCGGGCGCGGTCCTCAGCGGTGACGGTCTCGAGCCCGTCCGCATCGAGCCCACGGCGACCTCCGAGACCGAGGAACCCGGTGGCCGCCCCAACGATCTCGAGCAGATGGAGGAGGAACCGCCCGAGGCGCCGGCGTGGCTGCGGGCCGTCGTGATCGGGGTGATGCTCGTGGCCCTCGCGGAGCTGGTCCTCCTCCTGGGCCTGGCCGCACGCCGACTCTGGCGGGCCTGGCGCGACCGCGAGCGCAGGGAACCGCTGCCGGAGGAGGTCGCCTTCGAGACCCTGAGCCCCGGCAGGGCCGTCGCCCACGAGATCGTCGAGGACGCCCGGGCCCAGCGGTCGCTGCTGCTCGAGGGCGACCCGCGCAACGCGATCGTGGCGTGCTGGCACCGGTTCGAGGTGCAGGCCGCCGCGGGGGGCGTGGCTCGCAGGTCCTGGGAGACACCGGCTGAGTTCACGCTCCGGGTCTTGGACCTCGCCGCCGCCGACGCCTCGGCGGTGACCCGGCTCTCCGACCTCTACCGCGAGGCTCGCTTCTCCGACCACCACCTCGGCGAGGACAGGCGGACCGAGGCCCTGGCGGCGCTCGACGCCATCCACGACAGCCTCCACGTGCGCGGTCGCTCGTGAGCGCCGGACGGTGGACCCGGCGGGCGGTCGTCGCCGTCGCGGCGTACGCCGTGCTCCTGCCGGTCGCCGTCTGGGCCGAGCTCGGCCCGGACCCGTTGCGGCTGGCCCTGGTGGTCGCGGTCGCCCTGAGCATGGGCTGGCTGCTGTTCGACGGTGTGCCGGACTCCGCCCCCAACTGGCGCGTGGAGGTCGTCCGCACCGTGCACCCACCCGGGCACGACACGCGCACCACCTTGTTCCTGCGGCTGATCGAGAGCCACCTGACCGCGCGGCAGCCCGACTCGGCCCTGCGCGACCGGCTCGGCGAGGCCGCCGAGCGCGCTCTGCGCCTGCGGCACGGGCTGAGCCGTGCCGACCCCGGCGCCGACGAGCTGCTCGGACCTGCGCTCCTCGGGCTGCTGGACGGGCCGCCCCGGCGCCTCAAGACTGCGGAGATCGACGCCGCGATGACCAGGATCGAGGATCTGTGATGGAGCTGACCGAGGCCACCGAGCTGGCGCAGCGCGTCCTCGACGAGGTGCAGAAGGCGGTGGTGGGCAAGCAGGAGGCGCTGACCCTCGTGCTGGCGGCCGTGCTGGCCAAGGGCCACGTCCTGCTCGAGGACTTCCCGGGACTGGGCAAGACCCTGGCGGCACGGTCCTTCGCCCAGGTCCTGGGGCTGGAGTTCGCCCGAGCCCAGTTCACGCCCGACCTGCTGCCGGCCGACCTGACCGGGTCGTTCCTCTACAACCAGCAGCGCGGGGAGTTCGAGTTCCGCAAGGGGCCGCTGTTCACCGGCCTGCTCCTGGCCGACGAGATCAACCGGACCCCGCCCAAGACCCAGTCGGCGCTGCTGGAGGCGATGCAGGAGCGCCAGGTGACGGTCGAGGGGGAGACCCACGCCCTGTCGGACCCGTTCGTCGTCCTCGCCACCGCCAACCCCATCGAGTACGAAGGCACCTACCCGCTCCCCGAGGCCCAGCTCGACCGGTTTCTCATGCGGGTGGGCTTCGGCTACCCCACCGCCGGTGAGGAGTACGACGTCCTGGCCCGCCGGGTCGCCCGCCGGCAGGAGGAGGTGACCCTGGAGCCCGTCACCGACGCGCCCGGCCTCGCGGCGATGCAGGCGGTGGTGGAGAGCGTGCGCCTCGACGAGAGCGTGGGGCGCTACTGCGTCGAGCTGGCCGCCGCGACCCGCACCCACCGCGACGTGCTGACCGGCGCCTCCCCGCGCGGGTCGCTGGGGCTGGTCCTCGCCGCCCGCGGCTTCGCGGTGGTCCGCGGTCGCGACTACGTGATCCCCGAGGACGTGAAGGTCGTGGCGCGCGCGGTGCTGGCTCATCGGATCACGATCCGGCCGGAGCTGTGGATGTCGGCCTCGACCGGATCCACCGTCGTCGACGACGTGCTGGGCACCGTGGCGACGCCGCCCACCCTCGAAGGCCGTTGATCGGTGACCAGCCGGTGGCGGTCGACGGCGGCGCTGAGCCGCGCCCTCGTGACCGCCGGTCTCGGCATCGGCGGCGCCGTCCTGGCGGGCGAGGCCGTCCTGGTCGTCCTGGTCGTCCCGCTGCTCCTGTGTGCGGCCATGGCCCTCGCGAGCCGGCCCACGAGTGACCCCCGCGTCCTCTCCGTGCTCGACCACGTCTCGCTGCACGAGGGGCAGGGGACGACCTCGCGCCTGCGGATCGAGGACGGCGAGGAGGTCGAGCAGGCGACCCGGGTCGCGGCCGCGGCGGCGTACGTCGCCATGCACCCGGCCGGAGGGCTGGTCAGCGGGCTGCTCAGGCGTTCGGACCTCGACGTGGAGGTGAGCCCCCGGCGGTGGGGGAGGCGACGGCTCGGCGTCGAGCGGGTGGGCCTCACCTCGTCCTGGGCTGGCTACCGGTGGGGACCGGTCGAGCTGGTCGGCGCCGAGATGAGGGTGCTTCCGCAGGCCGAGCACTACGACTCGCACGCGGAGTCGCCGCAGCCGATGGGACTGGTCGGGTCACATCGCTCCACCCGGCCGGGCACGGGCGCCGAGTTCGCCGGGATCCGCGCGTTCGGGCCGGGGGACCGGCTCCGCCGGATCAACTGGCGGGTCTCCACCCGCACCCGGCAGCTGCACGTCAACACGAGCCGGGCCGAGCAGGACACCGGCGTCCTGCTGCTCGTCGATGCGATGGCCGACCACGGACGCTCCGCGGGGGTCGACGGCGGTGCCAGCAGCCTGGACCTGACGGTGCGGGCGGCGGCGGCGCTGGCCGCGCACGCCGTCCGCCAGGGCGACCGGGTGGCGCTGCGGGTCGTGGGGCTCGACGGCTTCCACCTCGGCTTCGGCTCCGGCCGGCGGCACCTCCACCGCCTCCTGGGGATGCTCTCGGGGATCCGGGCCGGCGCCATGCGCGACGGTACGGCGGACCGGCTCCAGCTCCCGGTCACGGCCGGCACCACGGTGCTGGTGTTCTCCCCGATGCTGGCCGACGCGGTCGGTACGACGGCCGCGACGATGGCCAGGCGTGGGCTGCCGACCGTCGTGATCGACACCCTGCCGCGCGATGCTGCGCCCGGGGTGACCGAGGGCGCCGACCCCCTACACGCCGCGCTGGCCTGGCGACTGCGCCGGCTCGAACGCGAGCAGGTGCTGTCCGCGCTCGCGAGCCTCGGCTGCCCCGTCGTGCCGTGGCGCGGTCCGGGCACCGCCGACGACGTGCTGCGCCGGCTGGGCCGGCGCGCCCGGCTGCCCCAGGTGCGGTCCCGGTGAGCGAGCGCTGGGCCGGGAGCCAGATCGTCGTGCGGACCCTGGTGGTCGTCGGCGTCGTCGCAGCGCTGGCGGCCACCGCGCTCGAGGGGGTCGCCCCGGCGCCGTGGTTGCTGGTCCTCACGACGGCGCTCGCCGCCGGGTTCGCGCTGCTGCCGGAGTCGCCGCTCGGCACCGTGTGCTTCCTGGTGGTCCTCGCCTGGTGGGGGATCGCGTTCCGTGGCGATCCCGGCTCGTCCGCGTTGGTGGCCGCGCTGGGACTGCTGGTCGCCCACGTCGCGGGTGTGCTGGCGGCGTACGGTCCGAGGAGCCTGCCGGTCGACCCGGCGACCGCCCGGCTGTGGCTGCGGCGCGGGGTGTCGGTGTTCGTGGCGGCGCCCGTGGTGTGGTTGGTCGCCGACGCCCTGGAGGGGCAGCCCGAGCCGCCCGGGGTCTGGGTCGTCGGCCTGGCCGCCGCCACCGTCTGTGCCGTCGTGGCCAACGCCGCCTTCTCCGTCGAGGAGGAGGAGCAGGTGTGAACGACGAGGACCGCGTCGAGGCCGTGCTCGCGTGCGTCGAGCGGGTCCCGCGCGGTCGCGTGACGACGTACGGCGCGATCGCCGACCTCGTGGGGATCGGACCCCGTCAGGTCGGGACCGTCATGGCGCGGCACGGGGGGCCGGTGCCGTGGTGGCGGGTGGTGCGGGCCGACGGCTCGCTGCCACCGAGCCACCAGGGGGAGGCGCGGGAGTGCTACCTCGAGGAGGGCACGCCGTTGCGCCCCTCGGGGTCGGTCGACATCGCGTCGGCCTACTGGTCGCCAGGCTGAGCCAGCTGCGCGAGCCGGGCCAGGGCCGCGGGGAAGATCTCGGCCGGTGGTTGCACCAGGCCGGCGCCGACCTGACCCGTCCCGGCCACCCGGCCGGCCATGCCGGTGTTGATCTGCGGAAGGATCCCCGTGCGGCAGACCCGGGCGACGTCGATGCCGGTGGGGACGCCGCGGAACTCCAGGACGGGCACGGTCCAGCGCGCGCTCTCTCCGAGGGTGATCTCGTGCATGCGACGGGTGGTGGCGAGGGCGTCGGGGACGGTGCCGCCGACGAGCCGCACGATCGCGGGGGCGGTGGCCATCGCGAAGCCCCCGAGGCCGGCGGTCTCGGTGATCGCTGAGTCGCCGATGTCGGGGTTGGCGTCGTCGGGTCCGAAGTCGCCGAGGTAGAGGCCGTCGGCGACCTGCGCCGGCCCGGTGAACCACTCGTCCCCGGTGCCGGCCACCTGGATGCCGAAGTCGGTGCCGTTGCGGGCCATCGCGACGACCATCGTCGAGCCGTCGATCCCGCGGGCGGCGTCGAGCATCAGCTTGCAGGCCGGCATCGCCAGGTTGAGGAAGAAGTGGTCGTTGCCCCCGACGAAGCGCAGCACCTCGGCGACGTCGGACGGCTCGCCGGCGGCGACCATCGCGGGCGCGAGGTCGCGCAGCAGCATCAGGGTGCCGGCGCGGTTGCGGTTGTGGGCCTCGTCGCCCATCTGCAGCATCTGGGTGAGCAGCGCCGGTGACGTCGACGGGCCCGGCCCGGCGTACGGCCTCGCGGAGCACGGGTCCGAGCACCTCGCCCATCCAGCGCAGCCGGGTGAGGACCTCGGGGCCGTAGGCGCCGTAGCGCAGGACCTTGCCGAGCCCCTCGTTGAGCGAGCAGTACGTACGTCGCCGCGGTCGCGGGTCCTCCAGCACCCACATCCACATGCTCGGGCTGACGACACCTGCCATCGGGCCGACCGTCGAGCGATGGTGGCACGGCTCGAGCCAGACCTCGGTGGACCGCTCGAACAGCACCGCCGCGTCGTCGGGGTCCTCGACCAGGCCCTCGAGCGCGGCCGCTCCCAGCAGCGCGCCGCGCAGCGGACCCGAGGCCCGCTCCCAGGTGATCGGCGGGCCGGCGTGCAGGAACTGGCCGCGCTCGAGACCGAGCACCTCGTGGGCGGGGGCGACGTCGACCAGCTGCGCCGTGACGCCGAGCGCCGCGTCGAGGGCCCGCTGGTCGGCGGCCTCGCGGCGCGGGTCGAGCGCGACCGTCGCGAGGTCGGCCTCGGTGCCGGGCATCGGCGGCCGCCAGTCGACGCGGGTCACGTCGACGGCCTGGGCCTCGAGCGCCTCGGCGAAGAGGTCGGCGCCCGCCGTGACGAAGCCGGTCACGGACCCACCAGCTCGACCGCGCGCCGCGCGGCGTCGGCGTTGGAGAGGTGGACCTCGGCGCCGGCCCCGGTGAGGGCCGCGACCTGTGTGTCGAGGCCCTGCGGGTCGTGGCGGGTGCCGACGACCGTGACCACGACCGGCTTGTCGCAGCGCGCGATCACGGGCGCGAGCCTGGCTGCGGGGTCGGGCTCGGCGCCGTGGCCCAGCACCACGTCGAGCAGCAGCACCCCCACCTCGTCGTCGGCCGCCGCGCGTTCGAGGTGCTCCAAGCGCAGGGTCGGGTCGATCATCGGGTGCGCCCGCCCGGCCGTGTAGGCGTCGTCACCGAAGTCGACGAGCTCGTGACCGGCTTCTGTTCCCAACGCCTCCTCCACGATGATCCGCGCCTCGGTGCACAGCGTCCCGCCGACGTACAGACCGCTGACCCGTCGCATGTATGCGACGGGTCGATCAGGATTCCCCGCTGACCCGTCGCTCAGAAGAGCCGGGTCAGCGTGGAGCCTGTGGAGGACGGCGCGGGTGGCGGCGGTGAGGTCGGGGCGTCCGGGGCCGAGCAGGGCGAGCTCGACGGGGGTGCCCAGCGTCTCGACGTACGCCGTCAGCTGCTCGGCGACCGCCGGGTCGGGCGGCTTGGACACCAGGACGACCAGCGCGACGGTCGGGTCCTCGTCGAGGCGGCGCAGGGCCTCCATGGTGGCCAGCCCGCCGACCTCGGAGGACAGGTCGCGGCCCCCGACACCGAGCGCCGAGCTGACGCCGACCCCGGCGTGGTCGAGCAGGGCGAGCACCTGCTGGCAGCCGGTCCCCGAGGCGGCGACGATGCCGACGGGGCCCGGCTCGACGACGTTGGCGAAACCGAGCCCGACGCCGTCAACGACGGCGGTCCCGCAGTCGGGTCCCATGACCAGGAGCCGGCGCTCGGCGGCGTAGGACTTGAGGACGACCTCCTGCTCGAGCGGCACGTGGTCGCTGAAGATCATCACGTCGCAGCCGGCCTCGAGCGCGTCCATCGCCTCGACCGCCGCGCTGGCGCCCGGCACCGAGACGAGCACCAGCGAGCCGGGGGCGGCCCGCAGCGCCGACCCGGTCGTGCGCGGCGGCGCCAGCTCGGCGCGGCTCTCCTGGCGGGAGGCCGCGGCGGACAGGGCCTCGTCGACGGCGACCAGCGCCGACGCGAGCTCGGCGCCGTCGAGCCGGACCGCGACGACCAGGTCGTTGGGGCCGGCGTCGGCCGGGACGTCGAAGCCCATCGTCGTGAGCACCTCGACGTTGAGCGAGGTCGCCATCGCCACCTGGGCGGCGGCGACCCCGGGAAGGTCCTGCACGGTCCGGCTGACCTGCAGCAGCGTCACCGAGTCGGCGTAGGCCCCCGGCCGCAGCTCGACGTGCGTACTCACGCCGCCGCTCCGGCCAGGAGACCCTGCCCGGACGAGCCGCCCACGGCCTGCAGCGAGGCAGCCGCGCGCGGATCTCGGAGGTACGCCGCGAGCTCGGGCAGCGCCTCTCCCGCCATCGC
Organism: uncultured Actinomycetota bacterium; assembly: GCA_963767915.1. Lineage (GTDB taxonomy): Bacteria > Actinomycetota > Actinomycetes > Propionibacteriales > Nocardioidaceae > Nocardioides. Next base: position 169,283 of record CAVYFR010000003.1, on the reverse strand, counting down.
GCACTCGAGGAGGGTCGCCGAGAGCAGGGTCGTGCGCGGGAGCAGTGACCGCACCTCGGCGTCGACCTCGGGCGTCGGCACCCTGGCCGCGCGGCGCACGGCCAGCCAGCCGCATAGCAGGTCGTCGCCGTACGGCGTGAGCCCGTCGCCGCGTCCGACCAGCCCGGCCACGGTGCCGGGCGGCAGCGTCGCGGTCAGCGGCACGTGCCCCCGGACGGCAGGGACGCGGACGCCGACCAACCGGCCGACCCGGAACGCCACCTCGTCGAGGTGCAGCACCCCGCGGCGGACTCGGGCGGTGCGCACGTCCGGCAGCGAGATCAGCCGGGTCCGCAGACCGCAGGGCACCTGGACGGCACCGGCGGCCAGCACGCCGACCGCCCGGCCCCCGACCTCGACGTAGACCGCCAGCCGACCACGATGGACGACCCGCACCTCGCCGTCCGGGGCAGCCCGCAGCCGGGCGGCGACGCGGGGCGGCGCAGCGACCGGCACCGACCCCGGCAAGAACTGGGGGTCCGACTCGCCGCGCATACCTGGTGAGGCTAGTGGCGTTGGCGCTACCTTGCCGGGATCGGTACCACCCGACCAGGCGAAGGGGTGCAGGCGATGGGCATGTTCACGTGGGAGAAGGTCGACCCGGCACCCGGTGAGGCCGTCGCGCCGCACCAGCGGCTGTCCTGGGGACGCACGACGGGCCTCGGCGCCCAGCACGTGGTCGCGATGTTCGGGGCGACGTTCGTCTTCCCGCTCATCATGGGGTTGAACGCCAACCTCGCGATCATGATGAGCGGCATCGCGACGATCTGCTTCCTGCTGATCGTCAAGGGCAAGGTCCCGAGCTATCTCGGCACCTCGGCCTCCTTCGTCGGCGCCGCAGCGGCGATCTACGGCTACGAGGGCGGACCCGGAGGACCGGCCGACGTGACCGGCGCGATCCTGGTCGCAGGCGTCGCGCTGGCCCTGGTCGGCGTGGTCATCCACGTGCTGGGTGCCGACGCCGTCAACAAGGTCCTGCCGCCGGTCGTCACCGGCGCGGTGGTGATGCTGATCGGCTTCAACCTGGCGCCGGTCGCCACCGGCACCTACATGCCCGCAGACCCGTGGGTCGCGATCATCACGATGACAGCCGTCATCCTCATGGCGGTCGGCCTGCGCGGCTTCTTCGGCCGGATCGCGGTCTTCCTCGGCCTGGTCTTCGGCTACGTGCTGTCGTGGCTGGTCGACCTGGCGTTCGGCCAGACCTCCCGGCCGCTGCCGGGCAACCCGGAGCCCGGCGCCCATGACCGCGTCGACTGGACGCAGGTCACGGCCGCCGACTGGTTCGGCTTCCCCAACCAGACCGCCGACGGGCTCGTCGGCAACCAGGCGTTCACCCCCGGCTACGCCGACGTCGGCTGGCACCTGCCGTCCTTCTCGATCGCCTTCATCCTGCTGGCGCTGCCGGCCGTCATCGCCCTCACCGCCGAGAACCTCGGCCACGTGAAGGCCGTCGCCGAGATGACCAAGACCGATCTCGACCCGGTCATGGGTCGTGCGGTCGCCGCCGACGGCATCGCGACTGTCATCACCTCGACCGTCGGCGGCTCGCCGACCACGACGTACGCCGAGAACATCGGCGTCATGGCGGCCACCCGGGTCTACTCCACCGCCGCCTACTACGTCGCCGCGGTGGTGGCGATCCTTCTCGGCCTGGTGCCCAAGTTCGGCGCGGTCGTCAACGCCACCCCGCCGGCCGTGCTCGGCGGCATCACGCTCGTCCTCTACGGGATGATCGGCCTGCTGGGCGCGAAGATCTGGCGGGAGAACGGCGTGGACTTCGGGCGGCCGATCAACCTCGTGCCGGTCTCTGCGGGCATCATCCTCGCCATCGGCAACGGTTCCCTCGACATCACCGACGACTTCATCCTCAGCGGCATCGCGCTCGGCACCATCGTCGTGGTCGCGGGTTACCACCTCGCGCGGCTCGTCGCGCCGGCCTCCGAGCGCGACGACGGGACGATGATCTCGGTCGGGACCCCGGGCGTGCACGCCGAGGACCACGCGCCCCCGCACGGGACGCCGGGTTCGACCGGTTCGGCCGGTTCGGCCGGTTCGGCCGGTTCACACAAGGACAGCTAGGGCAGCCTGGACTCTGTGAAACCCGCCCCCTTCGCCTACGTCCGGCCGGACACGCTGGAGGACGCCGTCGGCGCGCTCGCGAGCGACCCGGACGCCAAGGTGCTGGCGGGTGGGCAGAGTCTGGTCCCGCTGCTGTCGATGCGCCTGGCGGCGCCCTCGATGCTGGTCGACATCAACCGCCTCCCGGGCCTCGACACCATCAGCGTCGACGACGCGGGGGTGCGCGTTGGAGCGCTGGCCCGGCACAGCCAGGTGCTGGCCTCCGAGGACCTCCGACGCACCCAGCCGCTCGTCCCGCTCGCGCTGGCACACGTCGCGCACGCCACGATCCGCAACCGCGGCACCACCGTCGGTTCGATCGTGCACGCCGACGCGGCGGCGGAGATGCCGGCGGTGCTGCGCCTGCTCGGTGGCTCGGTCGACGTGGTCGGGTCGCGCGGCCCGCGGACCATTGCCGCCGAGGACCTCTTCGTCGGTCCGCTGGAGTCGTCCCTGGCCCACGACGAGATCGCGGTGGCGGCGACCTTCCCTGCCTCACCGGGCGGGACCGGCGCAGCCTTCGCCGAGGTCTCGCGGAGGCACGGCGACTACGCGCTGGTGGGGGTGGCCGGCACGGTGCGGATCGTCGACGGTTACGTCGTCTCGGCGCAGGCGGCGTACCTCTCCGTCGAGGACGTGCCCACCGTCGTCGACCTCACCGCCGTGGTCGCCGACGGCCTGACCGACCACGCCGTGGCCGAGGCGGCGGAGCTCGCGGTCGAGCGGCTCGACCCCGGCGACGACATCCACGCCACGGCCGCCTACCGCGCGCAGCTGGTCCGGGTGCTGACCGCGCGCGTGCTGCGGCACGCCGGGCTGGCGGCGGCATGACCTCGACCCCCGACGAGCTCCACGACGTACGCCTCGTCGTCAACGGGGTGACCCACGACGTGCGGGTGCCGGCGCGCCGGCTGCTCTCCGACGCGCTGCGTCACGACCTGCGCCTGACCGGCACCCACGTGGGCTGCGAGCACGGCGTGTGCGGCGCCTGCACGGTGCTGCTCGACGGGGATCCGGTGCGAGCCTGCCTCCTGCTCGCGGTCTCCGTCGACGGCCACGAGGTCACGACCGTCGAGGGGCTGGCCGGCGCCGACGGGTCGCTCAGCCCGGTGCAGCAGGCGTTCGCGGAGTGCCACGGGCTGCAGTGCGGCTTCTGCACGCCGGGCTTCCTCACCACGATCACCGCTGGTCTGCGCGCCCACCCCGAGCCGACGCACGAGCAGGCACGCGAGATGGTCGCCGGCAACCTGTGCCGCTGCACCGGCTACCAGAACATCGTCAAGGCGGTGGAACGAGCCGCCGAGATCTCGCGGGGTTTCGAGACAGGCGCTAGCGCGCCTTCCTCAACCAGCGGCGAGGACCCGTCGTGACGACCAAGCTGATGGGTCAGGGCGTCCAGCGGGTCGAGGACCAGCGGCTGCTGCGCGGCCTGGGGAGGTACGCCGACGACGTCGCCGTCGACCCCGCCACCCTGCACGCCGCGGTGCTGCGCTCGCCGCACGCGCACGCGCGCATCGTCGACATCGACGTCTCGGGGGTCCTCGAGGTCGAGGGCGTGCACGCGGTGTGGACCCACGACGACCTCACAGGTCTCATGGCGGAGCCGTTGCCGCTGCTCATCCCGCACCCCACGCTCACCCAGGGCCGCACGCAGTACGCGCTGGCCAAGGACGAGGTCAACTACGCCGGCGAGGCGGTCGCGTTCGTGGTCGCTGAGGACCGCTACGTCGCCGAGGACGCGGTCGCCCGGATCGTGGTGACCTACGACGTGCTGCCCCCGGTGGTCGGCATCGCCGCGGCCCGCGCGGCGACGCGCCTCGTTCACGACGACGTCCCGGGCAACGTCGCCGCCGAGATGGAGCAGAACACCGGCGACGTCGAGGCCGCGCTGGCGGCCGCGCCGCGACTGCTGTCCCTCGACCTCGACGTCGAGCGGAGCTCCTGCCAGCCGATGGAGGGTCGCGGGACGGTGGCCCGCTGGGACCCCGACGTCGGGCGGCTCACGGTCTGGACCTCGACCCAGACCTCGACCGGCGTCCGCGCCGCGGTCGCGGTCAAGCTCGGGCTCGACCTGCGCCAGGTCGACGTGATCACCCCCGACGTCGGCGGTGGCTTCGGGGTCAAGATCAACCACCCGTGGCCCGAGGAGCTGCTGGTGCCGCTGGCCGCCCGGGTGCTCGGCCGGACGGTGAAGTACGTCGAGGACCGGCGTGAGCACTTCGTCTCCACCGCCCACGAGCGGGCCCAGCAGCACCACGTCGAGGTCGGCTTCGACGACGAGGGTCGGCTGCTGGCGCTGGACGTGGAGTTCTGGCACGACCACGGCGCCTACATCCCCTACGGGCTGATCGTCCCGATCATCACCTCGACCCAGCTGCTGGGGCCCTACAAGCCCGGCGTCTACCGCGTGCGGTTCTCCTCGCTCTACACCAACACCGTGATGGTCACGCCCTACCGCGGGGCCGGGCGGCCCCAGGGCTGCTTCGTGATGGAGCGCACCATGGACGCCATCGCCGCCGAGCTCGGGCTCGACCGCGCCGAAGTGCGGGCCCGCAACTTCATCCAGCCCGAGGAGTTCCCCTTCGACCAGGGGATCGTCTTCCAGGACGGCCGCGAGCTCGAGTACGACTCCGGCGACTACCCCGCCATGCTCGAGAAGATCAAGGCGTTGGTCGGCTGGGAGGAGTTCCCCGCCTTCCGCGAGGAGATGGCCCGCGAGGGACGGCAGGTCGGCATCGGCCTGGCCTGCTACGTCGAGGGCACCGGCGTCGGTCCCTACGAGGGCGCGCACGTCCACGTCGAGACCACCGGCAAGGTCAAGGTCGCCACCGGCCTGACCTCCCAGGGACAGGGGCATGCCACCGTCTTCGCGCAGCTGGTCGCCGACGAGCTCGGCTGCCGGTTCGAGGACGTCGAGGTCGTCACCGGTGACACCCGCCGGATGCCGTACGCCGTGGGCACCTTCGCCTCGCGCGCCGCGGTGATGAGCGGGTCGGCGATCCACCTGGCGGCGCGGCGTACGAAGGAGAAGGTCCTGCGCATCGCGGCCGAGGCGCTCGAGGCCTCCGAGGACGACCTCGAGATCGTGGACGGCGTGGTGTCGGTGCGGGGTGCGCCCGGTGCGTCCATCGACCTCGGGACGGTCGCGGTGCTCTCGAACCCGTTGCGCTACGCCTTCGACGAGGCCTCCAAGGCCGCCACCCAGTTCACCGTGGGCGACCCGGGCAAGCCGCCGGTCGCCGACGACGACGAGCCCGGGCTGGAGGGCACCGACTTCTACTCCCCGGAGCGCTCGACCTTCGCCTCGGGCATGCACGCGGTGATCGTCGAGACCGACCCCGAGACGGCCGAGATCAGCGTGCTGAAGTACGCCGTGGTCCACGACTGCGGGCGGCTGATCAACCCGATGATCGTCGAGGGCCAGATCCACGGCGGCGTCGCGCAGGGCGTCGGCGGCGCGCTCTACGAGCGGATGGTCTACGACGAGTCCGGGCAGCTGCTCAACGCCTCGTTCATGGACTTCCTCATGCCGTATGTCACCGAGGTGCCCGACGGCATCGACATCGACCACCTCGAGACCCCGTCGCCGCTCAACCCGCTCGGCATCAAGGGCGCCGGAGAGGCGGGCGTCATCCCGTCAGCGGCCGTCTTCGCCGCCGCCATCGAGGACGCCGAGGGGCTGCTCATCCGCGCGATGCCGATCTCCCCGTCCGAGCTCTTCGCGCTGCGCCAGGCGCACGTCGGTGATCGAGCCGCGAGCGTCAGCGAGCGTGTCGAGATCCAGGCCAGAGAGGACCACCCGTCATGAAGGTCGCCGGCTCCTACACCTCACCGTTCCCCGTCACAGCCGTGTGGGACGCGCTGCTCGACCCCGCCGTGCTGGTCCGGACGATCCCCGGCTGCTCGCGGCTCGAGGCGACCGGCGAGCACAGCTACGCGATGACGGTGACCGCCGGCGTCGCCGCGATCAAGGGCACCTACGACGGCACCTGCACGCTCTCGGACCTCGTCGAGCACGCGTCCCTCACGATGCACCTCTCCGGTGCGGGAGCGCCCGGCACGGTCGACGCCACCGTGCTGGTGGGCTTCGAGGAGACCGACGGCGGGACCCGGATCTCCTACGACGCCGACGCGGTCGTCGGCGGGATGGTGGGCGGGGTCGGCCAGCGGATGCTCGCCAGCGTCTCGAAGCGGATGGCGGCGGAGTTCTTCGGCAACGTGGGGGAGGCGCTCGCCGGCGGCGTACCTCCTGCGGCGGCGGTGGCCCCCACCGGTGGCGCCACGCCCGGACAGGTCTTCACCGCCCCGCCGGCAACCCCCGCCCGCTCCCAGGACGACTTCCTGCGCGGCGTTGCGGTCGGCGCCGGGCTGGTCACCCTCGGCGTCCTGCTCGGCCGGCGCTGGATGTAACACGCTGTCCGGGCACCTACCCACCCGCTGCAACGGCGTGGCAGAGCAGCAGACGGCGTGTTGCATGCGGCAGGGGCACGCGATGATGCGCGGGTGAGTGACCTGAGCGTCGAGTCGACCGCGCTTGCGATGGCTGCGGCCGTCCGCGACCGGCGGATCTCGGCGCGCGAGCTGCTCGACCTGCACCTGGACCGCATCGAGGCACGCAACGAGCGGCTCAACGCGCTGGTCTCCCTCGACCCCGAGCGGGCCCGGGCCGGGGCCCTGGCCGCCGACGAGCACCTGGCCGCAGGCCGACCGCTCGGACCGTTGCACGGGCTGCCGTTCGCGTTCAAGGACACCCACGTGGTGGCGGGGTGGACTACGACCTACGGCTCGCCTCTCTTCCGCGACTACGTCCCCGACCGCGACGAGCTCCTCGTCGAACGCGTACGCCGCGCGGGCGTCGTCGTGATGGGGCGGAGCAACGTGCCCGAGTTCGCCGCGGGGTCCCACACGTTCAACACCCTCTTCGGCACCACCCGCAACCCCGCCGACCCGAGCCGGTCAGCCGGCGGGTCCAGCGGGGGAGCGGCCGCCGCCCTGGCCTCGGGCATGGTGCCGCTGGCCGACGGCTCCGACATGGGCGGCTCGCTGCGCAACCCGGCCTCGTTCTGCGGGGTGGTGGGGATGCGCCCCAGCCTGGGCCGGGTGCCCGAGTGGCCCCTCTACAACCAGTGGGAGACGACGTCGGTCGGCGGGCCGCTCGCCCGCAACGTGGAGGACCTCGCGCTGCTGCTCTCGGTGCTCGCGGGACCCGACCGGCGTACGCCGATGGCGCTGAGGGAGCCCGGGCACGAGTTCGCCCCGCCGCTCCACGGCTCGCTGGCCGGGCTGCGGGTGGGCTGGACCCTGGACCTCGGTGGGGCCTTCGAGGTCGAGACCGCCGTGGCCCGGGTGGTCGAGGAGGCCGGGCGGCTGCTGACCCGCCACGGCGCCCAGGTGTTCTCGACGTGGCCGGACCTGGGCGGGGCCGAGGAGACCTTCCGGACCCTGCGCGCCTGGCACCTGCACGCCAAGCTCGGCCGGCTGCTCGCCTCGCAGCCGGACGCCTTCAAGCCGAGCCTGGCCGACAACATCCGGGCCGGTGAGTCGCTCAGCGGCGCCGACGTCGCGGCGGCGTACTCGCGGCGCACGGCGTTGGGGGAGCGGATGCGCCGCTTCTTCGAGTCCTACGACCTGCTGGTGCTGCCGACCGCGCAGGTGTCGCCCTTCCCCGCCGAGCAGGAGTGGCCGACCGCGATCAACGGGCGGCCGATGGCGACCTACCTGGACTGGATGCGGTCGTGCTACCTGATCACCGTGACCGGCTGCCCGGCCATCTCCGTGCCGGCCGGGCACACCCCCGAGGGCCTGCCGGTCGGCGTGCAGCTGGTCGGCCCGCACGGTGCCGACCGCCGACTGCTCGAGATCGCCGCCGCCTTCGAGACCGCCCGCGATGCCGGCTGACCGGTCTGCCTGTGGAGGAACCTGTGGAGCAACTGCCCAGACCTGTGGAGGGGCTGTGCACAGGCGACGAGTTCCTGTTGAACCAACAGAATGTGAGCGAAAACCCTTGCGGGGTTGGGATCTGAGGGCATAGAACTCTCCTACGCACTCCCTCCGGGGAGAGCGGGACAGCTCGAAGGAGAAGGTCCGTACGACGCAGAACCAGCTTGCTGGGGAGGTGTCGCGGAGGCTGGGTGACGAAGTCGCCGGGGCCGGACTGGAGAGTCGTCGACCGGGAGCGTCACCAGTACCGGTCACCCGAAGGGCCCTTGAGACTCATACTCCCGAGGGCCCTTCACCTATTTCAGGAGCCGTCGTGACCGACCCGATGTTGACCGCCTACGACGAGCAGCTGCGGGGCGCCGCCGAGGTGGTCGACGCACCCGAGCACGACACCGACGGACCGCTGCACCGCGCCGTCCTCGGCGACTCCGGCTTCGTCGGCTACCGCTCCCTCGACCTCGAGGGGTCCGCGCTCGACGCGCTCATCGCCCGCACGATCGCCCACTTCCGCGACGGGACCGGTGTCACCTCGTTCGAGTGGAAGACCCGGGGTCACGACCTCCCCGCCGACCTGGTCGCACGGCTGGTCGGGCACGGGTTCGTGGCTGAGGAGGTCGAGACGGTGATGATCGGCGAGGCCGCAGCGCTCGCGGTCGACGTGGACCTGCCCGCCGGTGTCGTCGTACGCCGCGTCGACGACCGACCCGACCGCGTGCGGCTCCTGCACGCCGCCGCCGACCTCCAGCGGCGCGTCTTCGGTGGCGGGCCCGACGGTGCCGCGCTCCTCGCCCGGGTCGACCGGGGTGGCGGACGCACCGAGGTATGGGTGGCCGAGGCGCCCGACGGGTCGGTCATCTGTGCCGGTCGGCTCGAGCTCGTCGCCGACACCGAGTTCGCCGGCCTCTGGGGCGGCGCGACCGACGCGGCGTGGCGCGGCCGCGGGATCTACCGCGCCCTGACCGCCGCCAGGGCGCGGTCGGCCCTGGCCCGCGGTGCGCGCTACCTGCAGAGCGACTGCACCGAGATGTCGCGCCCGATCCTGGAGCGCTCGGGCCTGCGGGCGGTCACCACGACCACGCCGTACGTCTGGACGCGGCCCCGGGTCAGCGGCTCCTGCGGCTGCTGCCAGACTGAGGCGGTGCTCTACCGCGTGGTCCATTCGCTCGTCGAGCCGCTGGCGAAGGCGGTCTGGCGTCCCACGGTCACCGGGGTCGAGCACGTACCGCCGAGCGGGCCCGTGATCCTCGCGAGCAACCACCTCAGCTTCGCCGACTCGGTGGTGCTGCCGTTGGTGGCGCCGCGCAAGGTGGCCTTCCTCGCGAAGTCCGACTACTTCACCGGCAGCGGCATCAAGGGCGCCATCTCGCGGGAGTGGTTCGAGGCGCTGGGCATGCTGCCCGTCGACCGCGACGACGCCAAGGCCGCGCTGGCCAGCCTGGACACAGCGCTGGAGGTGCTGGGCCGCGGCGAGGCCTTCGGCATCTACCCCGAGGGCACCCGGTCGCGCGACGGACGGCTGCACCGCGGGCGCACCGGGGTGGCTCACCTGGCGCTCACCGCGGGCTGTCCCGTCGTACCTGTGGGTCTTCGCGGCACCGACCGGCTGCAACCGGTCGGTGCCCGCCTCCCGCGGGTGGTGAAGGTGACGGTCGCTTTCGGCGAGCCGATCGAGGTCGCCGGGAGATACGACGGGGTGGCTCCGGGGCGCGCCCGTCGCGAGGTCACCGACGAGGTCATGGCCGCCATCGCGGCCCTCTCCGGCCAGGAGCAGTCCGGCCGCTACAACGACCGCCCGCCCGAGGCCTGAAAACCGCCCGGAGCGGTTCTGCGCACCGTCCTGACGTGGTTGGGTCGACCCATGACCCGCGTCCGGATCGGCATCGACACCGGTGGCACCTTCACCGACGTCGTCGCCTTCGACGAGGAGTCCGGACGCGTCGTCACCACCAAGACGCCGTCCACGCCCGCCGACCCGGCCGACGGTTTCCTCGCCGGCATCGACAAGGTGCTCGGGCTCCTGGGCCGCGAGGACGTGGTGGTCGCAGCCATCAGCCACGGGACCACGGTGGCCACCAACCAGCTGCTCGAGGGCAAGGTCGGCCGGCTCGGCTTCATCACCAACGCCGGCTACGAGGCCATGCTCGAGATCGCCCGGCAGTCGGTCCCCGACGGCTACGGGAACTCCTACTTCTGGGTCAAGCCGCCCCGGATCGTCCCGCGCGACCTCGTCCGCGGCGTCGAGGGACGGCTCGACCCGAGCGGGGCCGAGGTGCGCCCCTTCGACGAGGCGGGCGCGCGCGAGGTCGCCCGGTGGTTCCGGGACCGCGGCGTGGACACCCTCGGTGTCTGCTTCCTGCACGCCTACGCCGACCCGGCCCACGAGCTGGCGATGCGTGAGGTCCTGGCGCAGGAGCACCCCGACGCGGTGGTGTCGATCAGCAGCGAGGTGCTGCGGGAGTACCGCGAGTACGAACGGGCGATGACCACGCTGGTCGACGCGGCGGTCAAGCCGCGGCTGACGGCGTACGTCTCGAACATCCGGGAGCGGCTCGCCGGGCTCGGCGCGCCTCCCTTCTACGTGATGCGGTCCAACGGCGGGGTGCTCTCGGCCGAGGAGGTCGTGCGGCAGCCGATCACCACGGTGCTGTCGGGCCCCGCGGCCGGTGCCCTGGGAGCGGCCCTCATCGCGCGGACGGCCGGCTTCGACAAGGTCCTGACCTCGGACGGAGGTGGCACGTCGACCGACGTCGCGGTGGTCATCGGCGGTGAGCCGACCCTGACCACCGAGGGCTCGGTCGGCGCCTACCCCTCGAAGATCCCGATGATCGACGTCGTCACCGTCGGGGCGGGTGGGGGCTCGGTGGCGTGGCTCTCCCCCGAGGGCACGCTCAAGGTCGGCCCGCGCTCCGCCGGTGCCGACCCGGGTCCGCTCTGCTACGGCCGAGGCGGCTCGGAGGTGACCGTGACCGACGCCCACGTCGTGCTGGGGCGGATCCCTCCCCACCTGCTGGGCGGTGAGATCCCGCTCGACGTCGACGCGGCGGCGGTGGGGCTGCGCGCCCTCGCCGACGATTTAGGGCTCACGGTCGAGGCCTGCGCCGTCGGGATTCTGGAGATCTCGGCGTGGAACCAGGCCAACGCGCTGCGCCAGGTCACGGTCAAGCGCGGGCTCGACGTCCGGGACTTCGTGCTCACGACCTTCGGCGGGTCGGGGCCGCTGCTGCTGTGCCGGCTGATGGACGTGCTCGGCGTCCCCACCGTGCTGGTCCCGCCCGACCCCGGCAACGTCTCGGCGTTCGGGCTGCTGACCGTCGACGTGCGCAACGACGTCGTCCGCACCCACATCGCCCTCGCCGAGCAGCTCGGGTCTGGGGTGGTCGCGGGGCTCTACGAAGAGCTGACCGCCGAGGCGTCGCAGGCCCTGGCCGTCGAGGGGTTCGAGCCCGAGGCACGCGCCTTCGTGCGCACCGCCGACCTGCGCTACCTCGGGCAGGCCTTCGAGGTCCGGGTGTCTGTGCCGGACGGCCCCGTCGACGATGCGTTGCTCTCCGAGGTCGTGGACCGATTCCACGCCGAGCACCGCGCGCTCTACGGCTACGACTTCGACGGCGACCCCGCCCAGCAGGTCGAGTGGGTCAACCTGCGGGTCACCGGCATCGGGCCGATCCAGCGGCCGGAGATCGCCAGGCGTGAGGGTTTCGAGGCGCGCTTCGCTCGCACCTCGACCGCCGAGCAGCGGCGGCCGGTGTGTTTCGACGGCGGCGACGGGTACGTCGACGCCGAGATCCACCAGCGCGGCGACCTCGCGCCCGGCGTACGCGTCGAGGGGCCGGCGGTCATCGAGGAGTTCGGGTCGACGGTGCCGCTGCACCCGGGCTTCGTGGCCGAGGTCGACGACTTCGGCAACCTGCTGGTCACCAGGGTGAGCGCCTCGTGAGCCGGCGGGTGCCGACCGACTTCCCGTTCGGGTTCCTCACCGACGACCACGGGGCGGGTGCCGATCCGGTGCTGGTCGAGATCGTGCAGGGCTCGTTGGCCAGCGTCGAGCAGGAGGTGGAGACCGCGATCGCGCGGACCAGCCGCAGCCCGATGATCCGCGACGCCCACGACTTCCGCGCCGGGATCCACGACCGGCTGCTGCGCAAGCTGACCGGTCGCTCCTACTCCGCGCTGGTGCACCCGGTCGCGCGGGACTTCCCGCTCGAGCAGATGCGACCCGGTGACGTGTTCTTCCACAACGACGTCTACCGCTCCGAGGGCGGCATCGGGCACCTGCCCGACCTCTGCGTGACGGTTCCGGTCTTCGCCGAGGGGCGGGTGGTCGCCTTCGTCCAGGCCTTCGGGCACCACGACGACATCGGTGGCGCGGTGCCGGGCTCGATGCCGAGCCACGCCACCTCGGTCTTCGAGGAGGGGCTGATGGTCCCCCCGATCCGGCTGTGGGACGCCGGGGTCCCCAACCAGGCGGCGTTGGCGATCATGACCCGCAACTCGCGGATGCCGGAGTCGCTGGCCGCCGACCTCGACGCCGAGTGCTCGGCCTGCCTGATGGGGGCGCGCCGACTGGGTGAGATCTTCGAGAGGTACGGCGTCGACGCGGTCGAGTCCTGCTTCGACGCGATCATCGACAACACGACCACCACCTACCGTCGCGAGATCCTCGCGCGCATCCCCGTCGGGACCTGGGTGTGGGAGGACTACGCCGAGCACGACGGCGTCGACGAGCCGCGGCTGCACGCCCAGCGGATCACGCTGACCCGGACCGCCGCCGACGACCCCGAGGGCGAGCGGCTGGTGCTCGACTTCGACGGCACCGGGCCGCAGGCGAAGGGCCCCATCAACCACAGCGGCGACTTCAGCGACGGCGTCTTCTTGAAGAAGTGGCTGGCGCCGATCCTGCGCAACCTCGCCGAGACCCCGGAGCGGATGGCCGAGCTCGACGTCAACGAGGGCGTCGTACCCCTCATCGAGATGCGCTTCCCCGAGCCGGGCACACTGCTGACCCCGGTCTTCCCCGCGCCGACCAACGCCCGCACCTTTGTCATCCTGCGGCTGCTCGGGGTGCTCGCCGGCGTGCTGGCCAAGGCGGTCGACGGTCGGATGCCGGCCGACCAGGAGACGATCCGCTACACCGGCGTCTACGGGCTCGACCTCGAGGGCCGGCCCTACCTCATGCGCGAGGTGCTCGGTGGCGGGTCGGGCGGACGCCCGCACGGCGACGGCGAGGACACCATCCACGTCGTCCCGGACTCCCGCAACCTGCCGACCGAGTTCACCGAGGAGCGCTTCCCCTTCCGGGTGGAGTCGCTGGCGCTGGCGCTGGACAGCGGCGGGCCGGGGGAGTTCCGCGGCGGGCTGGGCTACGAGAAGCAGATCCGGATGCTGAGGGACGCCCACTTCATGTCGATCGCGGACCGGTCGATCCTGGCCTGCTGGGGGGTCCGGGGCGGGCTCGCGGGTGCGCCGTTCCGCGTGACCGTCGACCCGGGCGGTCCGGCCGAGCGCGAGGTCGACGCGCTCGCCGACGCCGAGCCGGTCCGGGCCGGCGAGCTCATCCGGATCCGCACCACCGGCGGCGGCGGGTGGGGCGACCCGCTGCAGCGTGACCCGGAACTCGTGGTGCGCGACGTGCGGTGGCGCAAGGTCTCGCCGGAGGCGGCGCTGGCGGCGTACGGCGTGGTGCTCACCGGTTCGGCCGACGGTGACGACCTCGCCCACGACGAGGAGGCCACCGCACGCGAGCGGGCCTCCCGACCGCCCGCGAGCGAGGCGTTCTTCGACCGCGGGCCCGGCTACGCCCGGCTCTCCGGCGGTGCGCCGCACGCCGAGGTGGACTGGGTGGCGGAGGATCCCCGGATATCAGGCAAAACCTGACGTTCGCACGGGAAGTTTCGCCCGGGAACGTCAGGAGTCCCCTGATATCCGGGGACTCCGCGGCGGCTTCAGGAGGTGGGCGTCGGCAACTGCGAGATCAGCCAGCCCAGGAAGGCACCGTGGCTGCGGGCTGGAGGTCGATCGCCGGTCCGGTCAGGTCGCAGACCAGACCTTCGCCGGAGAACAGCGTGGACTCCCAGTCGCCGCCTTGCGCACGGCGTCGGGTCGAGGCCGGCAGGGTCGACCCGCCGGACATCGCGCCCATCGCACCGGACTCGGCCCGGCGGTCTCGCCGGCGGCCAGCGTCAGCTTGGAGGTACGAGATGGCGGTCCCGGTCATCTCACCGACGGCCCGTCGACGGCGAGCATGATGGGGAGCGCCAGCGACCGCTGCCGAGAGGTCGGCATCGGCAGCCGTCGGACCAGAGCGAAGCCTTGGGCGGGTCGAAGGGCTGAACCGCGACCAGGGCCGGCCACCCCATCCATCAGACCCACCTCGCACACGATCCAGTCGGAGACCGGGTCGCCCTGGCGTAGGTTCGCGGGATGCGGATCCTCGTCGCGCTCGGTGGCAACGCGATGACGAACGCCGACGGCCGGGCCCGCCCCGAGGACCAGATCGCTGCAGCTCAGGTCGCCATGCGAGCGGTCGCCGGGCTGGTGGCCGAGGGGCACGAGGTCGTCCTGACCCACGGCAACGGGCCGCAGGTCGGCAACCTGCTGGTCAAGAACGAGCTCGCGGCCGGCGTCGTACCGCCCGTCCCGCTGGACTGGTGCGGGGCGCAGACCCAGGCGACGCTGGGCTTCGTGCTGGCCAACGCCCTCGAGGCGGCCCTGGCCGACCTCGCGGTCGAGCGCCCGACCGCGGCGCTGGTCACCCGGACGCTGGTCGACCCCGACGACCCCGGTTTCGACGAGCCGACCAAGCCGATCGGTCGCTACCTGCCCGAGGACGAGGCGCGGGTGCTGGTCGAGCACGGTGAGACCTGGGAGGACCGCGGCGAGAAGGGCTGGCGTCGCGTCGTCGCCTCACCCGAGCCGCTGGAGGTGCTCGAGGCGCGCGCGGTGCGGTCCCTGCTCGAGGCGGGGTACGTCGTCATCGCCAACGGGGGCGGGGGCATCCCCATGGTCCGGGACGGCGACGGCCGACTGCGCGGTGTCGAGGCCGTCATCGACAAGGACCTCAGCGCGGCGCTGCTCGGCGCCGTGCTGGAGGTCGACGTGCTGGTGATCGCGACCGACGTCCCCCACGCGGTGCTGCGCTTCGGCGAGCCCGACGCCGAGCCGATCGGCCTGATCGAGGTGGCGACCCTGCGGGAGCACGCGGCGGCCGGCCACTTCGCCAGCGGGTCGATGGGGCCCAAGGTCGACGCGGCGTGCCGTTTCGTCGAGGGTGGGGGAGTGCGCTCGGCGATCGCGAGCCTCGAGGACCTGCGCGAGCGGCTGCCGGGGACGTCGGCACCGTCGTCGTACCGACTTGACGGGAGGAACCACATGCCTGACGCCATCGAGGTCCGCAAGGTCCCGATCCACTCCGTGGCCGACGCGAGCGAGCTCGCTCGCCTCATCGACGACGGGGTCATGGAGGCCGCGCGGGTCATCGCCATCATCGGCAAGACCGAGGGCAACGGCGGGGTCAACGACTACACGCGGATCATCGCCGACCGAGCGTTCCGCGAGGTGCTGGTCGACAAGGGCGCCGACCCGGCCGCGGTCAAGGAGGTCCCGATCGTCTGGTCGGGCGGGACCGACGGGGTGATCAGCCCGCACGCGACGATCTTCGCGACCGTCCCCGGTGCCGAGCCCGGTGATCAGCACACCGACGAGCCGCGCCTGACGGTCGGCTTCGCGATGAGCGACCAGCTGCGTCCCGAGGACATCGGCCGGGTGGCGATGATCGAGAAGGTGGCGGCCGCCGTACGCGTCGCCATGGAGCGCGCGGGCATCACCGACCCCGCCGACGTGCACTACGTGCAGACCAAGACCCCGCTGCTGACCATCCAGACGATCCGCGACGCGAAGTCGCGCGGCGAAGACCGTGTGGACCGAGCACACCCACGAGTCGATGGACCTCTCCAACGGCTGCACCGCGCTCGGCATCGCCGTGGCGCTGGGCGAGATCGACATGCCGAGCGACGAGGACGTCATGCACGACCGGTCGCTGTTCTCGTCGGTCGCGTCGTGCTCGTCGGGCGTCGAGCTCGACCGGGCGCAGGTCGTGGTGGTCGGCAACGCGACGGGTGTCGGCGGCCGCTACCGGATCGGGCACGCCGTCATGAAGGACGCGCTCGACGCCGACGGCATCTGGGACGCGATCCGCTCCGCCGGGCTCGACCTGCCCGATCGCCCGCACCCCTCCGACCTCGACGGTCGCCTGGTCAACGTCTTCCTCAAGTGCGAGGTGTCGCAGGACGGACAGGTGCGCGGTCGTCGCAACGCGATGCTCGACGACTCCGACGTGCACTGGCACCGCCAGATCAAGGCCTGCGTCGGTGGCGTCACCGCCGCCGTCACCGGTGACCCGGCCGTCTTCGTCTCGGTCTCGGCGGCCCACCAGGGCCCGGACGGCGGCGGCCCGGTCGCCGCGATCGTCGACCTGGGCTGAGCCGGGGGAGCGGTGAGCTGTACAGGGTTTCGCCTGGTGAGCGGTGGGCTGTACAGGGTTCCGCGCCCATTTTCCTGTACGACGCACCGCCGCCCGGGCCCGCGCCCGGGCTGGCGCCAGCGCCCACGACGCACCGGCCTCGCGACCTCAGCCCTGCGCCAACCAGGCCCGGATCGCGGCGCCGTGCTGGTCGAGCGTGGGCGGCGGCGCGTGCGTGCGCGGGGCGATCCGTCGAAGCGCAGCGGCGAGCCCGGCAGCGACACCGACCCCAGCGTCGGGTGGTCGACCGACACCAGCAGCTCCTGCGAGACGCGTCTGGTCCCACCGTAGACCTCGTCGACGGTGCGCACCTTGCCCGACGGCACCCCGGCCTCGCCGAGCAGCGCCAGCCAGTGCTCGGCGTCGTGGTCGGCGAAGACGCGCTCGATCGCGGCGATCAGGTCGTCCGGTTCGCCACCCGCTCGGCGTTGGTCGCGAACCGGCCGTCCGCCGGGTCGAGCCCGGTCACGCGCCGCACAGCGCGCGCCACAACCCCTCCGAGCCGCACGCCACCTGGACCGGCGCGGAGCCGGTCGCGGAACAGGCCGTACGGCGCGATCGCGGGGTGGTGGTCGCCGGCGGGCCCCGGCACCTCGCCGGCGACGGTCCAGCGGGTGCCCTGGAAGGCGTGCACCCCGACCATCCCGGCCAGCAGCGAGGTCCGCACGACGCGACCGCGGCCGGTCCGTCGTCCGCTCGTGCAGTGCGGCGAGGACGCCGTAGGCGCCGTACATCCCGGCCACCAGGTCCGCGATCGGCACGCCCACCTTGGTCGCGCCCTCGCCCGTCAGCGACATCAGGCCACCCTCGCCCTGGGCGATCTGGTCGTAGCCGGCGCGTCCCGCCTCGGGTCCGTCGTGACCGAAGCCGGTGATCGACAGCACGACCAGCCGCGGGTTCAGCTCGTGCAGCCGCGAGCACCGAGAAGCCGAGCCGGTCGAGCACCCCGGGCCGGTAGTTCTCCAGCAGCACGTCGGCCCGCTCGACGAGCCGGGCCAGCACCTCGAGGTCCGGCGCGGACTTGAGGTCGAGGACGATCGACTCCTTGTCGCGGTTGGCGGACGAGGAAGTACGTCGACTCCGGGACTCCGCGGGCCCCACGAACGGCGGCCCCCAGCCGCGCGACTCGTCACCGCCCGGCGGCTCGACCTTGATCACCCGCGCGCCCAGGTCGCCGAGCATCATCGCCGCGTGCGGGCCGGCCAGCGCGCGGGTCAGGTCGACGACGATCACGTCCGACAGCGGGCCCGTCCATGGCGCTCAACCTATGACGGCCGACCCGATGGCTGTCGGCGCCTCGGCAGGGTGTCGGTGCCCTGTGGCGGCGGGGACCGTGACTCGCCGACCTACCACCTCGTGCGCCCCGAGGTCACGCACGACCCTGCCCGAGCTCGACGCCGACCAGCGCCGGGTCGTCGACCACCAGGGCGGCCCGCTGCTCGTCCTCGCCGGGCCCGGGCACCGGCAAGACCACGACCCTGGTCGAGGCGATCGTCCGACCGGATCGAGGAGGGTGCGCGACCCGACCAGGTGCTCGCGCTGACCTTCTCCCGCAAGGCCGCCGAGCAGCTGCGCGACCGGGTCACCGCCCGGCTGGGTCGCACGCATCTCGAGCGGCGCTGTGCTCGACCTTCCACTCCTTCGCCTACGGCCTGGTGCGCCGATACGCCCCCGCCGAGATCTACGCCGCTCCGCTGCGCCTGCTCTCCGCGCCCGAGCAGGACGTCGTGCTCCGCGAGCTGCTCACCGACCATCCCGAGTCGGTGCGCTGGCCGGACTCGCTCGAGCGCGCCCTCGGCACCCGCGGCTTCGCCCGCGAGGTGCAACGCCGTGCTCTGGCCCGCGCCCGCGAGAAGGGCCTCGACGGCGACCGACCTGCGCGCGCTCGGGCAGGCGCGACGACCTGCCGGCCTACGTGGCGGCCGGTCTCTTCCTCGAGCAGTACCTCGACAACCTCGACTACCGTCGGCGCCATCGACTACGCCGACCTGATCCGTCGCGCCACGATCGAGGCCGCAGCGACCACCGCGACGAGCTGCGGGCGACCTACCGCACGTCTTCGTCGACGAGTACCAGGACACCGACCCCGGCCAGGTCGCGCTGCTCCAGGCGCTGGCCGGCGACGGCCGCAACCTGACCGTCGTCGGCGACCCGCACCAGTCGATCTACGGCTTCCGCGGCGCCGAGGTGCGCGGCATCCTCGACTTCCCGGCGCACGTTCCCGCGCACCGACGGCGCGCCCGCGCGGGTGGTCGCCCTGCGCACCACCCGCCGCTTCGGACCCCGACTCCTGCTCGTCGCGCCAGCGCGTGGCCGCCCGGCTGGCGCTGCCCGGCGTCATCCCGCCCGAGGCCAACGCAGGCCTTCCTCGAGCCGGTCAGGCCGAGGCACGACCCGGGCTCGGCGACGGCCACGTCGACGTCCGCACCTTCGACAGCGACGCGGGCCGAGGCCGAGCACCTCGCCGACCTGCTGCGCCGCGCCCACCTCGAGGACGGCGTCGACTGGGACGAGATGGCGGTCCTCGTCCGATCGGGCCGGACGTCGATCCCGCCGCTGCGCCGTTCGCTGCTCGCGGCCGCGGGTGTCCCGTCGAGGTCGCCGCCGACGAGATCCCGCTCGTCCGCGACCCCGCCGTGCTGCCGCTGCTCGACGGCGCTGCGCGCCGTGGTCAACCTCGACAACGACGACCCCGGCCACGCCGACCACCTCCGACCCCGACCGGGCCGAGGCCCTGCTCCTCGGCCCCCTCGGCGGTCTCGATGCCGGCGACCTCCGCCGGCTCGCCCGCGCGCTTCGCACCCGCGCGAAGGCCGAGGCCCACGACTCCGACCGGTCGCCGCCGCCCTCGCGCGACCTCGTGCGCGCCGGCCGTCGTCGAGCCCGGGCTTCCTCGACGGGCTCGAGGGTGCCGAGATCGACCGCGCCCGTGCCCTGGCGCGATCTGCTGCGCGCGCGCCCGGACGACGCTCGAGGAGCGGCGCGTCGGCCGAGGAGGTGCTCTGGCTGCTCTGGTCAGCGGACGGGGTGGCCGGCCCGGCTGCGGCACGCGGTCGAGCACGGCGGTGGGGCGGCCCGGTTGGCCCACCGCGACCTCGACTCGGTCTGCGCGCTCTTCGAGGTCGGCCGCCCGGGCCGAGGAGCAGCGGGTCCACCTCGGCGTCGCGCGACCTTCCTGGCCACGCTGTCGGCCCAGCAGATCCCCGCCGACACCCTCGCCGACCGGGGCGCCCGCGGCGCGCCGTACGCCTGCTGACCGCTCACCGCTCCAAGGGCCTCGAGTGGCGGCTGGTCGTCGTCGCCCACGTCCAGCAGGACGGCTGGCCCGACCTGCGCCGGCGCACCACGCTGCTGCAGGCCGACCGGATCGGCCCCGACGGGCTGGTCCCGCCGATCACCGCCCGGGAGCTCCTGCTGGAGGAGCGCCGGCTCTTCTACGTCGCCTGCACCCGCGCCCGCCAGACGACTCGTCGTCACCGCCGTGGCCTCGCCCGACGACGACGGCGAGCAGCCCTCGCGCTTTCTCGACGAGCTCGGGCGCCACCGACGCCCTGCCGTCGTGGGCCGCCCGCCCCGGCCGCTGTCGATCACCGGGCTGGTCAGCGAGCTGCGGCGCACCCTTGCCGACCCCGACCAGCCGGAGCCGCTGCGCGCCGCCGCCGCCCGCCGACTGGCACGTCTGGCCCCCGAGGTGCCGCAGGCCGACCCGGCCCTGGTGGGGGACCCGGGCCGCGAGCCGCTCGGCCACCCCGCTGCGCGACCCCGACCAGCCGGTGCCGGTCTCGGCCAGCGTCGTCGAGGGTGCTCGACGCCTGCCCGACCCGGTGGTTCCTCGAGCGTGAGGCGGGCGGGGCCGAGCGGGCTCACCAGTCGGCCAACCTCGGCCAGGTGCTGCACGCGCTGGCCGAGCGCGTCGCCACGGGCGACCTCGATCCGGGGCCCGACCTCGAGCAGGGCGTCGACCTGCTGATGGCCCACGTCGACGAGGTGTGGGAGCGGCTGGAGTTCCGCACGCCGTGGTCCAAGGCCCGCGAGCGCGAGCGGGTCCGCGCCGCCGTCGGCCGGTTCCTGGCCTGGCACCTCGCCAACCCCCGCAGGCTGCTGGCGATGGAGCAGTCGTTCGCCGCCGTCGTCGACGTCCGACGGGACGGCGGTCCGGCTGCACCGGCTACGCCGACCGCCTCGAACTCGACGCCGCCGGAGACGTCGTCGTGGTCGACCTCAAGACCGGTCGCAGCAAGCCGACCGACGTCTCGGTCCGCAGCCACGCGCAGCTCTCGCTCTACCAGTACGCCGTCGACCACGGCGCCGTCGCCGACCTGCTGCCGGAGGGCGCCCCGGGCCGGGCGGCGGGCGCCGAGCTGGTGCAGCTCGGCATCCTCGACGACTCGACGGCCGCCGTCGTGCAGGCGCAGGCGGCCCACGAGCCCGAGCGGTCCCGAGCGCGCCTGCTGCGCGCCCACCTCGCCCGCGCCGCGCACCTGCTGCGCGAGGAGACGTTCCCGGCGATCGTCGGCGCCCACTGCCGCGACTGCGCCTTCGTCCCGATCTGCCCGATCAAGAGCGCGGGGTCGGTGACCGACGATGAGGACGGTGCCCCTCGACGACCCCCGAGCAGCTGCGCGACCTGCTCGGGGCGTCCTGCACCTTCACCGCCCAGCAGTGGGAGGCGATCTCGGCACCGCTCGACCCCGCGGTCGTGGTCGCCGGCGCCGGGTCGGGCAAGACCACCCTCATGGCCGCGCGGGTGGTCTACCTCGTGGCCACCGGACAGGTCCGTCCCGGCGAGGTCCTCGGACTCACCTTCACCACCAAGGCCGCCGTGAGCTGCGACGCAAGGTCCGCGAGGCGCTGCTGGCCGCCGGCGCGCTCGACGACGACGCGCCACCGGACGCGACGGCGGGTGACGACGCGGCCGTCGAGCCGACCGTGGTGACCTACAACGCCTACGCCGCCACCCTGCTCACCGAGCACGGCCTGCGGATCGGGCACGAGCCCGACACCCGGGTCGTCACCGACGCCGCCCGCTATCAGCTCGGGGCGCGCGTGGTCGACCGTTTCCAGGGCGACATCCGCCACCTCAGCGACCACCCCGACGACGGTGATCCAGAACCTCCTCGCCCTCGACGGCGGCGATGAGCGAGCACCTCGTCGGCCCCGACGACGTACGCCGGGTCGACGCGGAGGCGAGGGCCGGGTTCGTCCGCGCGCTGGCCGACGAGGCCGCCGGCAAGGCGCGCAAGGGCCACCGCGAGGCGGGGGAGAAGGCCGTCTTCGCCATCGACCGGCGGGCCGAGCTGCTCGAGCTGGTCGCGGGCTACCGCCGACTCAAGCGCGAGCTCGGGCTCATGGACTTCTCCGACCAGATCGAGCTGGGAGCACGGTTCGCGAGGAGCAGCCCGAGGTGGGGGCGCTCGAGCGCGAGAAGTTCAAGGTGGTCATGCTCGACGAGTACCAGGACACCTCGGTCGCCCAGGCCACGATGCTCTCCCGGCTCTTCGGTGGCGGCCACCCGGTGACCGCGGTCGGCGACCCCAACCAGGCGATCTACGGCTGGCGCGGTGCGTCGGTCTCCAACATCCTCGCCTTCGGCGAGGCCTTCCCGCCCCGCTCCGGCACGGCGCCGACCTACCACCTCACGGTGAGCCAGCGCTCGGACCGGCGCATCCTCGAGGTCGCCAACCGGCTGGCCGCGCCGCTCTATGAGAAGTTCGCCCAGGTCGAACCGTTGGAGGCCCGCGACGACGCCGCCGAGGGGGTCGTGCGGACCGCGGTGCTCGAGCGACACACCGACGAGCTCGCGCACCTCGTGGGAGCGGTCCGGGAGGCCCACACCGGGCTCTGGTCCGACATCGGGGTGCTCGACCCGCGACAACGCGCACGCCGAGGAGGTCTTCGACGCCCTGACGGGCGCCGACATCCCCGTCGAGATCGTGGGCCTCTCCGGGCTGCTGCGGTTGCCGGAGGTCGCCGAGGTGGTCGCGACCCTCCATCTGATCCACGACGTCACCTCCAACGCCGCGATGCTCACCCTGCTCACCGGGCCGCGGTGGGCGATCGGTCCTCGTGACCTGAAGCTGCTCAGCACCCGGGCCCAGGAGCTGGCGGGAAGGCGTCGCGGCGGACCGAGGGCCGAGGCGCTGCGCGACCAGCTCGTCGAGATCGCCGACGGCGTCGACCCCGCTGAGATCCCGGCGCTCGACGACGCGCTGGCCGACCCCGGGGACGCGGCGTACTCCTCGCAGGCACGCGAGCGGTTCGCGCTGCTGGCGGCCGAGCTGCGCCGGCTGCGCCGCCACGTCGGCGAGCCGCTGCTCGACGTCGTCCGCCGGATCCTCGACCTCACCGGGGTCGACGTCGAGCTCGCCTCCGCGGTGAGCAAGGCGGCTGCGGCCCGCCGCGACAACCTCGACCTCTTCGTCAAGGCGGTCGCCGACTTCCAGGCCGTCGACGGCGACGTCACCCTGCCCGCCCTCCTGGCCTACCTCACCGCCGAGGACGATCAGGGCAACGGACTCGACGTCGCGACGCCCACCGCGGCCGACTCGGTCAAACTCCTGACCGTCCACCGGGCCAAGGGGCTCGAGTGGGAGTCGGTCTTCCTGGTCGGCGTCTGCGACACCCGCTTCCCGGCCAACCGGTCCCGCACGCTCTGGACCTCATCACCGGCGGTGCTCCCCGCACCGCTGCGCGGCGACGCCGCGGACCTGCCACAGCTGCGCGGGTTCACCAAGGAGGACCTCGAGGCCTACCGCGTCGACACCCGCGCCCACGACGCGGAGGAGGAGCTCCGGCTCGGCTACGTCGCCTTCACCCGCGCCGCCCACCTGCTGTCGGTGACGTCGTACTGCTGGAGCCCGCGCACGACCTGCTTCGGACCCTCCGCCTACCAGCTCGTCGTGCGCGACCAGCTCGCCGCCTGGGGCGAGCCGCCGCTCGAGTGGCGCGACAAGCCGGCCAAGGGTGATCCCCACCCCTACGCCGACGTCGACCCGTCTCGACCCTGGCCGCTGACCGAGCAGGGTGGCGAGACCGCCCGACGCCTGGAGGCGGCCGCCCGGGTCGCCGCGGCCGACCCGGAGGGGGTCGATGCCGACCTCGACCTGGTCGACGCGGCGAGGGTGGCCGACTGGGACGTCGAGATCGAGCGGCTGCTGGCCGAGGCGCGCGGGGACCGGGCGTCGAGCGTCGCGGTGCCGCTGCCCTCGAGCCTGTCCGTCACCGCCTTGGCGCGCCTACGCGATGACGCGGAGGGGTTCGCGCGTGAGCTGGCCCGGCCGATGCCACGCCAGCCCTCCCCGGCCGCCCGCTTCGGCACCCGCTTCCACGCCTGGGTGGAGGCGCGCTTCGGCCAGCAGGCGCTCCTCGACCCCGACGAGCTGTCCGGGCGAGGTGACGCCGACATCGCCGACGACGCCGAGCTCCAGGAGCTGGTGAAGCTCTTCGAGGAGGGCCCGTTCGGTGACCGCGTGCCGTCGGCGGTCGAGCCGGCCTTCGCGCTGGTCCTCGACGGCCAGGTCGTGCGCGGGCGCATCGACGCCGTCTACGCCGAGCCGCATCCCGACGGCGAGGGGTTCCTGCTCGTCGACTGGAAGACCAACCTCGCCCAGACCGCCGACCCCCTGCAGCTCTCGCTCTACCGACTGGCCTGGGCGGAGCTCCGCGGTGTCCCGGTCGACCGGGTGCACGCGGCGTTCTACTACGTACGGACCGGCGCGCTCGTCGAGCCCGAGGGACTGCTCGACCGGGCCGGGCTCGAGGCCTTGCTCGACAGTTGATACTTTCTTATACCTAGTCGAAGTATAACGAAGTATCTCGGAGCCGCGATGTCCCTCGACAACCCCTACACCCCGGGCCGGGTGCCGCGGCTGCTGTCGGGACGGCGCGCCGAGCTCGACCGGATCCGCGGCGTCCTGGCCCGGGTGGTCACCTACGGAGAGCTCGGCGGGCCGCTACTGGTCTTCCACGCACCGCGGGGCGTCGGGAAGACCTCCCTGCTGCGGGCGGCCCAGCGCGACGCGGCCGCGGTCGGGCTCGTCACGGCCTGGGTCGCGTGCTCCCGGGAGCGCCCGGTGCTGCTCGAGCTGGTGCTGAGCGTGGAACGGGCCCTCCAGCGCGCCGAGGCGGTCGCAGGTCCCGACGACCAGCGCCGCTGGCACGCCCGCCTCGAGAAGGTCTCGGTCGAGCTGGGCGTGCCGGGGCTCAAGGTCTCCGGCGACGTGCGGCTCGGTGGCCGGGGTCAGGAGGCGCCCCTCGGCCAGGCACCCATCGGGGCCCTCGAGGACCTCCTCCACGACGCGGCGGGGCTGGTGCGGAGTCGAGGCGGCGGTGGGTTGGTCGTCTTCGTCGACGAGCTGCACGCCGCCTCGCCCGAGGAGATGTCGATCCTGCTCAACGCGCTGCAGAATCTCGACGGCGAGCGCGAGGACAACCCGCTGGCGCTGGTCAGCGCCGGCCTGCCGGTCACCCCCGAGGCACTGACCCGGGCAGCCACCTTCGGCGAGCGCAGCGCGTTCGTGCCGCTCGACCTGCTCGACGAGAGCGCCAGTCGTGAGCTCGTCGTCGCCCCCGCCCGAGCGTTGGAGGTGACCTGGACCCGCGACGCGGTCAGCCTGGTCACCCGCGAGTGCCGCGGTCACCCCTACCTGCTCCAGCTGCTCGGCAGCGCGACGTGGGACGCCGCCCGCCCCGAGGCCGGCGGTCGGATCCGGATCGAGCACGTGCGAGCTGGCGTACCGTCCGCGGCGACGCAGCTCGATGCGATGTATCGCGCCCGGTGGGGCTCGGCCACGCCGGCCGAGCAGGAGCTCTTGCGCGCGATGGCTCGCGTCGACAGCGACAACGTGACCCGCGCGGCCATCGCAGCGGGGATGGGCGTCGCCTCGCGGGCGATCAGCGTGCCCCGCGACCGGCTGATCGCCAAGGGCGTCATCGAGCCGGTGGGCCACGGTCTGGTCCGCTTCACGTTGCCCGGCTTCGCGGCGTTCGTACGCCGCCTCGACGAGGAGTGACGCCGGGGCGGGTGTGCGGGATGCTGCCCGGATGAACGACGTGCGCCTGACCACCGACGGAGGCGTCGTGCACGACGACCCGGACGAGCCGACGATCCGCAGCGTGCTGGGTGCGGTCGACGACGGGAGCGAGGCCTTCGTGATCTCGAGCGCACCAGCGACACCTCCGGGCAGACCTTCGCCCAGGCGGCGTCGGCGGGCGACGGCATGCTCGTCGTCGAGCACCGGAGTCCCGCGGGTCACCTGCAGGCGATGCTCGACCTGGACACGGCGACGCGGGTGCTCGCCGGCTGGGTGGCCGCGTCGCCCGGGTTCGGTGACGGGGTCAGCTGGTCGCCGGTGTGACCCCGGCGCCTGCGGCCAGGGCGACCTCGACCATCCGGCCGAAGGTCTGCTCGCGCTCCTGCGCGGTCGTCTCCTCACCGGTGACGATGTGGTCGGAGACCGTGCAGATCGCCAGTGCGCGACGGTCCGTGCTTCGCCGCCAGGGTGTAGAGCGCCGCCGCCTCCATCTCGACGGCGAGCACGCCGTAGTCGACCATCCGGGACGTCAGCTCGGGGCGGGTGGCGTAGAACGAGTCGCTGCTGAAGAGCAGGCCCGACGTGGGCCTCCGGGGCTGCGGCGGCGGCGTCGCGCAGCAGCCCGAAGTCGGCGACGGGGGCGTAGTCGAGACCCTCGAAGGTGATCCGGTTCATCGAGGAGTCCGTGCAGGCACCCGCGGCGATGACGAGGTCACGGATCGCCAGCCGCTCGGTCAGCGCGCCACAGGACCCCACGCGGATGACGGTCTGCACGTCGTAGTCGCGAGAAGAGCTCATGGGCATAGATCGCCAGCGACGGCTGACCCATCCCGGACCCCTGGACCGAGACCGGGTGGCCGTCGACGGTGCCGGTGTAGCCGAGCATGCCGCGGACCTCGGAGTAGCACCGGGCATCGTCGAGGAAGGTCTGCGCGATCCAGCGGGCGCGCAGCGGGTCGCCGGGCATGAGGACGAACGGGGCGATCTCGCCGGGGCGGGCGCCGATGTGGGTGCTCACGTGTCGTGACCCTAGGACTAGTTTCGCCACCGTGACCCATCCGCACCTGCGCCTCACGGCCGGCGCCCACGACCGGCTGGGTATCCGCCGCTCAGACGCGGCGTGGCAGGAGGAGCGGTGGGCCGACCCGACCAGTCGGGCGCTGGTCGTCTCAGGGACCCGGATCCGCCCGGTCGAGGGCGCGATCGAGTGGGTGCCGACGAGCCAGGCGCCGCCCGGCGTACGCCTCCTGCTGGGGGAGCGCGACGAGACGACGTACTTCGCGGTCGTCGTCGGGCCCGACCTGGCGCAGGCCGAAAAGGACGGCTGGTTCCCGCTGCGCGGGTTGCTGCCGCACCTGGCCGACCAGTCGATCGCCGGGGCGCCGCTGGTCCTCCACGCGCTGGGTCTGGCCGAGTGGCTCTTCGTCACCCGCTACTGCCCCCGTTGCGGCGGGCACCTCGAGCCGCGGTCGGCCGGCCACGAGCTGCGGTGCGTCGGCTGCGGCAGGTCGCAGTTCCCGCGCACCGACCCGGCCGTCATCATGCTCGTCACCTGCGGGGAGCCGGGTGACGACGAGCGCTGCCTGCTGGGCCGGCAGGCGATGTGGCCCGAGGGCCGCTACTCCACGCTCGCCGGCTTCTGCGAGCCGGGGGAGACCCTCGAGGACGCCGTACGCCGCGAGGTCGCCGAGGAGACCGGCGTCGTCGTCGGTGAGGTGACCTACTTCGGCAACCAACCCTGGCCCCTGCCGGCCAGCCTGATGATCGGCTTCCTCGCCCGCGCCGAGTCCACCCACATCGAGGTCGACGCCGACGAGATCGAGGACGCCCGCTGGTTCACGCGCGCTGAGATGCGTGAGCAGGCCGAGGCCGGCACCCTCGTCCTCCCCGGCGGCGTCTCCATCAGCCGCTCGCTCGTCGAGCACTGGTACGGGGGTGCGCTGCCCGGCGCCTGGTGAGTTTCGTCGGCTGGCCGACGAAACTCGCGTTGGGACGACACGATCTCGCCGTCCAGGCTCGAGCTTCGTCGGCTGGCCGACAAAACTCGCGACCGACGCTCAGCCCGCCAGCGACGCCAGCTTCTCCTTGACCTGCTTGAGCGAGGGGTTCGTCTGAGCGGTGCCGTCGGAGTAGACCAACGTCGGGCACGGTCTGGTTGCCGTTGTTGGCGGACTCGACGATCGCGCCGGCCTCGGGGTGCTGCTCGATGTCGACGACGTCGAAGGTGATGCCCTCGCGGTCGAGCTGGCTCTTGAGTCGGTGGCAGTAGCCGCACCAGGGCGTGCTGTACATCGTGAACGAGCTCATCGGGAGTGTCCCCTCCGACGTCTAGGGTCGTCGTCTGCCCCCACCCAACCACCCGGCCCCAGGAGATGTTCCCGCGCCAGACGCTCCTCGACGCGCTCGACCCCGAGCAGCGCCGGGTCGCCGAGGCCTTGCGTGGGCCGGTCCGGGTGCTCGCGGGTGCCGGCACCGGCAAGACCCGCGCGATCACCCACCGGATCGCCCACGGGGTCGCCACCGGGGTCTACGCCCCGAGCGAGGTCCTCGCCGTCACGTTCACGACCCGGGCGGCCGGTGAGATGCGCTCCCGCCTGCGCACGATGGGTGCGGCCAGCGTGCAGGCCCGCACCTTCCACTCCGCGGCGCTGCGCCAGCTGCGCTACTTCTGGCCGCACGTGCACGGCAGCGAGCTTCCGACGCTGACCGAGTCGAAGCTGCCGCTGATGGCGGCGGCGACCCGCTCGCTGAGGATGTAGGTCGACCAGGCCCTGCTGCGCGACCTCGCCTCCGAGGTCGAGTGGGCCAAGGTGAGCAACGTCGGTCCCGACACCTACACCCGCGATCGCCACCGCTCGAGGTCGCTCGGTGACCCACCTGGACGCCGAGCAGGTCGGTCGCGTCTTCGGCGCGTACGAGGAGGTCAAGCGCGGTCAGGCCCGGATGGACATGGAGGACGTGCTGCTCCTGACCGCCGGGGCTGCTCGCCGACGACGAGCGCGTCGCCGCGCAGGTGCGTCGGCAGTACAAGTGGTTCGTCGTCGACGAGTACCAGGACGTCTCGCCGCTCCAGTCCGCGCTCCTCGACCTCTGGCTCGGCGGCCGCGACGAGATCTGCGTGGTCGGCGACCCCGCCCAGACCATCTACTCCTTCGCCGGCGCCGACGCCGCCTACCTGCGCGACTTCCCACAGAAGTACGCCGGCACCACGTCGGTCGAACTGGTCCGCAACTACCGCTCCACACCCGAGGTCGTCGACGCCGCCAACCGGCTCCTCGCGGGCACCCCGAGCGCGTCCGTGGCGCTGCGCGCCCAGACGACGAGCGGCCCGGCGGTGTGCTACACGCCGCAGCCTGACGAGGTCGCGGAGGCCGCAGAGCTCGCCCGCGCCATCGAGTCCCTGCACGGGGCGGGATGGCGTACCCCGCAGATGGCCGTCCTGTTCCGGATCAACGCCCTGTCGGAGGCCTTCGAGGAGGCGCTGTCCGAGCGCGGCATCCCCTACGTCGTGCGTGGCGCTGCGCGCTTCTTCGACCGACCCGAGGTGCGTGAGGCGGTGACCCGGCTGCGCGGCGCCGCGCGCTCGGGCGAGGCGGGTGACGACCTGGGCGAGGCGGTGCGCGGGATCCTCGCCGGTATGGGCTGGACGGCCGAGGCGCCGACCGCCCGCGGTCAGACGCGTGACCGCTGGGAGTCCTGGCAGGCGCTGGTCGACCAGGCTGCCGAGCACGCGACCTCCCACGAGGCCACGCGGCGCCGCCTCGGTGGCTTCGTCGACGAGCTCGACTGCCGGGCCGCCGAGCAGCACGCCCCTGCGGCCGCCGGCGTCACCCTCGCGACCTTCCACTCCGCCAAGGGCCTCGAGTGGGACGCCGTCTTCCTCTGCGGTCTCCAGGACGGCACCCTCCCGATCACCTACGCCGAGTCGGCGGCCGCGATCGAGGAGGAGCGCCGCCTGCTCTACGTCGGGATGACCCGCGCCCGCCGCCACCTCGCCCTCTCCTGGTCCGCCGCCCGCAACCCCGGTGGCCGGGCCGTCCGCAAGCCGTCCCGCTTCCTCGACCCACTGCTGCCCGACGACGCGCGGATCCGCCGAGCCACCGACCCGCGCAGGCCCGCAAGATGGCCTCGTGCCGCGAGTGCGGGCGCTCCCTCTCGACCGGGCCCGAGCGCAAGCGCGGGCGCTGCGCGGACTGCCCGGCGTCCTACGACGAAGAGCTGTTCGAGCGCCTGCGCGCCTGGCGCAAGGATCGCGCCGGAGCCGAGGAAGTGCCCGCCTTCGTGATCTTCACCGACGCGACCCTGCAGCTCATCGCGGAGCACAAACCCCGCACCAGCACTGACCTCCTGCGCATCAGCGGGGTCGGTCAGGCCAAGCTGGACAGATACGGCGAGGACCTGCTCGGCCTCGTGGAGTAGACCGGCCAGAAAAATTCGGCGAAATAGCCATTAAATGGTTTGCCCATGACAGACGAGCGCGATAACTTCAGCTCTGTCATAACCAACAGCGCACCACGGTCCTGACAAGACCGGCGCCCTAAGAACTGAAGGAGGTGGACAGCGTGATCAGCAACCTCAAGCTCAAGGCCCCCGGACGGGTGCAGCCATCGGCTCGTCGATGACGCTCTCGGGTCCGCCTTTGGCATGTCCGCGTGCGCCCACGCCCGACTTGACACGGCTGCCGGCACCGCGTGGCGTCACGGCGATCGTCGTGCGTGACCGCAAGGACGTCACGGGAGACCTCGGTCTGATCCCCACCAACCGTGCCTACGTCCCGGGGACCATTGCCTGGAGTCCACCGACCTGTTGACCCAACAGCTCGGCAGCCTCCAGGCCGCGGATCCCGAACCGGGATCCGCGGCCTTTTTCGTTCCCCACGAGAAGCCGTTTTCGAATCGACAACCAACGCGATCAGGTCAAGACGAAGGAGGTGACACACATGACCATCAGCCTCATCGACCGCACTGATGGGCAGCCCGGCCGACCCAGCCTGGGTGAGCTGCACGACCAGGCGGGCCAGGTGGACGAGCAACTGCTGCCGTGCCGGGTGAACAACCCGGAGCTGTGGTTCGCCGAGTCCCCCGCGGACGTGGAGTTCGCCAAGACCCTCTGCCTCGCATGTCCGGTGCGCGAGCTCTGTCTCGACGGAGCCCTCGACCGGCGCGAGCCCTGGGGTGTCTGGGGCGGGCAGCTGTTCCTCCAAGGAGCGGTGATCCCGCGCAAGCGCCCTCGCGGCCGACCCCGCAAGAACGAGGTCGCCGCGTAGCGGCAGCCACCGACCCATCGGAGTACCACCACACATGACCACCACGACCGAGAAGAGAACCAAGATGAACACCATGCAGGAAGACCTGGCGCGCGCCCATATGGCCGCGCGCCTGGGAGAGGCGCATCAGTTGCGTCCGGGCCACCAGCTGGCCCGGGCTCGCCGACTCAGCCGCAAGGCCGAGCAGGCAGCGCAGCAGGCCCGTCTCGCCCTCGCTCGCGCTCTGTAGTTCGAAGTGAACCGGTAGTCGACTGGTGATCGGTCTCGATCGCCTCCGCACCACCCTGATCGCGGGTGAAGGGAGCCGGGTACGACGCTCGTCGTACCCGGCTCCTGGCATTTCCGCCTATCGTCGAACCATGGCCGACGACGCGATCTCCTGCGACCTCTGCGGGCGCCAGGAGCCCCCGGGCCCTGCGACCCTCACCTGGACCACCGCCGTCGAGAACAAGCGCCGCCGCACCTACTGCGACACCTGCTCCCGCACCCACCTGCGCGCGATGGAAGGCAAGCTCGACTCCGAGTACTGGTGACCATCGCTGGTCGAGCGCTTCCGTCGTTGGTCGAGCCTCTCCGTCGTTGGTCGAGCCTGTCGAGACCCTCCGTCGTTGGTCGAGCCTGTCGAGACCCTCCGTCGTTGGTCGAGCCTGTCGAGACCCTCCGTCGGTCGAGCCTCTCGGTCGTTGGTCGAGCCTGTCGAGACCCCCTGCTGCGATCAGGCGAGGAGCTGGTCCCAGCCGCAGCCGCAGTAGGGGTGGCGGGTCCACTCGCGGCGGACCGGGGCTGGACCCGGGCCGAAGGTGTAGGTCGCTCCCCATGTCGAGGGCTCGTAGCCACGGGCGTAGGTCACCAGGTCGCGCAGGGCCCACGGGAGCGCCGTCGCCTCGGCGAGGGGGTCGACGGCGACGGGGAGCGGCAGCCGTGCGAGCTGCTCCACGATCGTCGGACGACGCGGGTCGACCTCGGTGAGGTGGGCGTCGACGCACCTCATGCAGGGCGAGGCGCCGGCGTCGACGAAGGGTCCGAGCACGAGCTCACCGCCGCTCACCGTCAGCGGCAGATGAGGGATGCCGTCGCGCACGAGAGGGTCGACCCGGGCTCGGGAGAGCTCGCCGGCCACCACGAGCAGGACCGGGACATCACACGTCCCCACGTCGACCAGCTCGGCCCCGATCGGGTGCAGGTGCCGTCGGCAGGCCTGCAAGGTCGCGTCGTCGGCCGAGACAGCCACCCGGATCGGTGGCGCCTTCGGGGGCACCTGCACCACCAGCCCGGCTGCGTCGAGGTCGCGCAGCGCCAGGTGCGCCTCCGGGGTCTCGGGGGCGGCCGGTGCACCGACGGCCAGGTCCTCGAGCAGTCGGCGTACGGCGGCGGTGTCGGCCACGATCGCCCGCGCGGGTGCGTCCACCCCCACCTGGAGGTGGCCCGCATCGCGACGGACGACCGACATCCCCGGGCGCAACCTGGCCATGCCGGCACCCTCACACACGGCGCGCGGGCCGCGATGACCTCATCCACAGGCTCTCGCACAGACCACGACGGCGTCGCCCCCAACAGGGGCGACGCCGTCGAGTGGCTGTGTGGCTAGGGGGTGAAGCTCAGGCCTTGCCGAGGATCCGGTTGAGGTTGGTGCTGCACACCGGGCACACGGCCTTGGCCATGCGGGTGCCCTTGTCGTTGACACGCACCTCGCCCTCGGCCTCGCGCTTCTCCTTGCACTTCACGCAGTAGAACTCGCCGCTCCAGGTCTCCGCCATGACGGCCTCCTTCTCTTGACACGTTCGGTCGTCGCGACGGGGATGTCGGGGAAGCCCGCCGAAGGTCCGTGGCGGGTGCCACGGGACCGGTTCGACCCTACGGCACGCTCACGCTCAGGCGTAGCAGGCGGTCGGCGCGCCGAAATCGCTCGCTATCTTGCGCCCATGCCATCAGAGACCGGATACGACCACCTGCGCCTGGAACGACCCGCCGACGGCGTCGCCCTGCTCGTCCTCGACAACCCCGACCTGCGCAACGCGATGTCGGACGAGATGACCGCCTCCTGGGTCGCCGCGATCGACGAGCTGGCGGCCGACCGGTCGCTGCGCGCAGTCGTGGTGACCGGCGAGGGCAGCGCGTTCTGCTCGGGCGGCAACACCTCGTGGATCGCCAGCGAGCCCGACGCGACCGTCGACCACCTGCGCACCCGGATGATCGGCTTCTACCGCGCGTGGCTGTCGATCCGCAGGCTCGAGGTCCCGACGATCGCGGCCGTCAACGGCGCGGCCATCGGAGCGGGTCTGTGCCTCGCGCTCGCCTGCGACATCCGGTACGCCGCCACCGGGGCCAAGCTCGGCCTGCCCTTCGTCAGGCTCGGCATGCACGCGGGCATGGCGGGCACCTACCTGCTGCCCAACGTCGTCGGCGAGGCCGCACGCCCGCGACCTGCTGCTGACCGGCCGGGTCGTGGAGGCCGACGAGGCGCTGCGCCTCGGGCTGGTCTCCCGGGTGATCGACCCGGAGTCGTTCCGCGCGGAGGTGCTGGTCACCGCCGGCGAGATCGCGGCCACCGCGCCGATCGCGAGCCGGCTGACCAAGCTGGCTCTCGCCGACGGTGGCCACGCCGACTTCGAGGCCTGCCTGCAGTGGGAGGCGATGGCCCAGCCGATCACCCTGGCGACCGCCGACCTGCAGGAGGGCATCCGGGCCAGCCGCGAACGGCGTACGCCGGTCTTCACCGGCCGCTGAGCCACGAGCAGCACACAGGAAGAGGCCCCCGGCTCGCCTTCCCACACGTGCCTTCCCCTTGCGCATGTGGTGCGGCGGGCCCGGGGCCTCGTCCGCCGGTCAACCTAGGTGTCGGCTTCCGAGAGGGTCAACCGGCACCGGCAGCACCCTGTGGACAACGTTGTGGACAAACCTGTGGACGACGCTGAGGAGCCGTGGAGACCCGGGCGCGACCGGGGACAGAGCTGTGGAGGACACGCCCGGGCCGCGGCCGCGCCTCCCGCTGACCAGCCACAATGGTTGTCCACGGGCTGTGGAGGAAAATCAGGAGAGGAGGATCGTGGCGGAGGCGTACGACGGAGGTCCGGTGCAGGCGCTGCGCCGGATCGCGTTCCTGCTCGAGCGGGCCCGCGAGGACACCTACAAGGTCAAGGCCTTCCGCGGCGCCGCCGCCACGATCCTGCCGATGTCCGACGAGGAGCTCGTCGCACGGCCGTCGACGACCGGCACGCTCACCGAGCTGCCCGGCATCGGAGCCAGCTCGGGCAAGGTGATCGCCGACGCCGTGCGAGGGTGTGGTGCCCGAGCGGCTGGCCCGCGCCGAGCCGAGCACGCGGCCCGCTGACCGGCGGCGGTGCCGAGCTGCGCGCGCAGCTGCGCGGCGACCTGCACTCCCACTCCGACTGGTCCGACGGTGGCTCGCCCATCGAGGAGATGGCCTTCACCGCGATCGAGCTCGGCCACGACTACCTCGTGCTCACCGACCACTCCCCGCGGCTCAAGGTCGCCCGCGGCCTCAGCCCGGAACGGCTGCGCAAGCAGCTCGGCGTCGTCGACGCGATCAACGAGCACCTCCTGCCCGGCGGTGCGGGCTTCACGCTGCTCAAGGGGATCGAGGTCGACATCCTCGACGACGGCTCGCTCGACCAGACCGACGAGCTGCTCGCCCAGCTCGACGTACGCGTCGCGAGCGTCCACTCCAAGCTGAAGATGGACAAGGACGCGATGACCCGCCGGATGGTCAACGCCACGAGGAACCGTCGGATGAACGTCCTCGGCCACTGCACCGGCCGGCTCGTCACGGGTGGGCGGGGGACCCGCAAGCAGTCGCAGTTCGACGCCAAGGCCGTCTTCGAGGCCTGCGCCGAGCACGACGTCGCGGTCGAGATCAACTCCCGTCCCGAAGCGGCGCGACCCGCCGAGCGCGCTGATCGAAGTGGCCCGCGACTCCGGCTGCGTCTTCTCCATCGACAGCGACGCACACGCCCCGGGGCAGCTCGACTTCCTGGTCCTCGGCTGCGAGCGCGCCGAGGCCGCCGGGATCGACCCCGACCGGATCGTCAACACCTGGCCGCAGGAACGCCTGCTCGAGCTGGGCCGAGGAAGTAGCGTGGTCGCGTGAGCGAGCCAGGTGGAGGTACGCCGGTCCAAGCGCCGCCGGCGTACGGTCTCGGCCTACCGCGACGGCGACCGCATCGTCGTGCTCATCCCCTCCTGGCTCTCCCGCAAGGAGGAGGCCGAGTGGGTCGAGACGATGGTCAAGCGCATCGAGCGCTCCGAGAAGCGCCAGCAGCTCTCCGACGACGACCTGATGGACCGCGCGCCCTGACGCTGAGCGACCGCTGGCTCGGCGGGCTGGCGACGCCGGAGTCGGTGCGCTGGGTCGACAACCAGTAGTCGCGGTGGGGCTCGTGCACGCCGGGCGACCGCACCATCCGGCTGTCGGCGCGGCTGCAGGGCATGCCGGGCTGGGTCGTCGACTACGTGCTGGTGCACGAGCTCGCCCACCTGCTCGAGCCGGGCCACGACGCGGCGTTCTGGGCGTGGGTCGACCGCTACCCGCAGGCCGAGAAGGCCAAGGGCTACCTGGTGGGCTGGTCGGCGGCGGCCAAGCTCGAGCCGCCGCCGACGACGTGCCGCCCGGCGACGTCGACTGACCCGTCGAGGCCACCGCCCGGCCACGCCGCGAACGACGCCACGTCGGCCTCGGGCACGTCGTCGACCGGCCACCACCGCACGTCGAGCGACTCCTCGCTGACCCGAGGTCGTACGCCGTCGGGCGCGACCGCCGCGAACAGCACGTCGAGGTGGGTGACGTCCCCGTCGCCGCAGAACGGCACGCGGTGGGCGTCGAGCAGCACCGGGGTCGGGGTCGAGCTCGAGGTCGGTCGGCGGCCAGCCCGGACTCCTCGACCGCCTCGCGCAGGGCGACCGCCGGCAGCGTCTGCGTCATCGGGCTCGGCGTGCCCGCCGAGCTGGAACCACCGTCCGGACTTGGCGTGCAGCGTCAGCAGCACCCGCTCGCGCGCCTCGTCGAAGCACCAGCACGGACGCGGTGAGGTGGTCGGGCCGGCAGGCCGCGCGTCATCCCGTCGGGATGCGCCTCGAGGTGGGCGACGTACCGCTGCCGCAGTGCCTCCTGGTCGGCGTCGGGCGCGGCCCAGGCCGCGCAGCACCGCCAGTGCGTCGGCGTGCAGGCTCACGTGGCGGGACTTTCACGCCCCGCCGTCGAGCAGCTTCTTCAGCTCGGCGTCGAAGTCCTCCTCGCTGAGCGCGTCGGGCGCCGAGGCGTCCTCACGGAAGCCGAGCGGGTCGTCGAGGTCGGCCGAGGTCGGCAGCAGGTCGGGGTGCATCCAGACGCCGTCGCGGGCCTCGTCGCCCTGGCGGGTGCGCAGCGAGCCCCACAGCGCCGAGGCGTCGCGCAACCGTCGCGGCCGCAGCTCGAGCCCGACGAGCGCGGCGAAGGTCTGCTCAGCCGGGCCGCCGGCGGCGCGGCGGCGTCGTACGGCCTCCTGCAGCTTGGCCGCCGCCGGCATCCGCTCGGCGGTGGCCTGGCCGACCACCTCGTCGACCCAGCCCTCGACGAGCGCGAGGGTGACCTCGAGCCGCTGCAGCGCGGCCTCCTGGGCGGGGGAGCGTCGGCAGGTCGAACAGCCCGCCCTCGAGCGAGCTCCTGCATCGCGCCGGGGTCGGTGGGGTCGATGCCGCGCATCTGCTCCTCCATCCGGCCCTGGATCGCCTCGACGTTGATCTCGATGCCCTGGGCGTAGGCGACGACCGCGCCGATCAGGTGCTCGCGCAGCCACGGCACGTGGGCGAAGAGCCGCTGGTGGGCGGCCTCGCGCAGCGCGAGATAGAGGCGTACGTCGTCAGCGCTCGACGTCGAGACCCTCGGCGAACGCAGCGACGTTGGTCGGCACCAGCGCGGCCTTGCCGGCCGGGGCCAGTGGCAGCCCGACGTCGCTCGCAGCCAGCACCTCCGTGGCCAGCGCGCCGAGCCCGGAGCCGACCTGGGTGGCGAGCATGGCGCCGACGGCCTGGCTGAGGATGCCCAGGATCGGGCGGCTGCGGCGGCCGCGGCGTCTCCGGGGAGCGCCTTGCCGATGGCCTGGGTGGACTGGGCGGCGATCGGCTCGACCAGCCCCTTCCAGACCTCCTGGGTCTGGTCGACCCACTCCGCGCGGCTCCAGGCCGCGGTCGAGGTGCACGCCGGAGGGGAAGCGAGGTCGCGGCGTCGAGCCAGTGGTCGGCGAGGCGCACCGCGTCGGCGACGGCGTCCTGCTCGCGCTGGGACGGCGCCGGGTCGGGCTGCCTGGGCGATGGACTTGCGGGCGATGTCGCGGGCCAGCGGCCAGTTCAGCGGACCGTCGTAGGGCTGCATCATCTGCTGGATCTGCCCGAAGCAGCGGCTGCAGGTCGGGCATCCCGGCCCCGCCGGCCGCCAGCCTGCCCGCGCCGCCCCCCCGCGCCGCCGATCTGGTTGAAGAACTGCTCGAACGGGAGTGCCCTTGAAGGGGTTCTCCGGGGTCTCGCTCATGCCTCGACACTACGCCGCAGCACCCGCCCTGACCTAGGGTTTCGCCGTGAGCGAAACCACCGTCCGACTCGTCGACCTGCGCGAGACACCGCTCGACGTGAGCGAGGTCCTGGCCGCCCTCGACGACGACGCGTCGGGCGGGCTGACGCTCTTCGTCGGACGGGTACGTGACCACGACGGGGGCAAGGGCGTGACCGGCCTCGACTACTCCGCCCACCCCTCCGCGCTGGTCGGCTGCCGGCGGTCTGCGACGAGGTGGCGTCGACGTACGACGTCGCACGGCCTCGCCGCCGTCCACCGCACCGGCCACCTCGACATCGGCGACATCGCCGTCATCGTCGCGACCGCCTCGGCCCACCGCGGCACGGCCTTCGACGCCTCGCGCGCCCTGATCGACACCCTCAAGGCCGAGGTGCCGATCTGGAAGCACCAGGTCTTCATCGACGGCACCGAGGAATGGGTCGGTTCGCCCTGACGCCGGTGGTCGAGCCGCGACAGCACTCTCGATGGTTGAGGTTGCGCAGCACTGTCGCTGGATTCGAGGAGGTTGCGCAGCAACCGCTCGAAACCCCGTGACCTGCGCAGGGCTCTCGCTGGTTGAGGTTGCGCAGCACTGTCGCTGGTTGAGGAGGTTGCGCAGGGCTCTCGCTGGTTGAGGAGGTTGCGCAGCAACCGTCTCGAAACCCCGTGACGTGCGCAGGGAGGTGAGCGCCAGGGGTTTCGAGGCGGCG
This sequence comes from uncultured Actinomycetota bacterium, assembly GCA_963767915.1. GTDB lineage: Bacteria > Actinomycetota > Actinomycetes > Propionibacteriales > Nocardioidaceae > Nocardioides. The sequence goes on along the minus strand of CAVYFR010000003.1, from coordinate 131,113 downwards.
CTTCGCGCCTCCTCAACCACCGACGAAGACGGCGCTTCGCGCCTCCTCAACCACCGACGAAGTCGCGGAGCTGCCGAGCAGCACCTGAGTGGGGATCCCTCGCCACCCGGTGACCCGGTGCGCCTCCCGCGCTCCCCGGGAGGCCGGACCTACCCTCGACCACGTGGAGATCCTGCTGTGGCTCGTGCCGCCGGTCGTGGTGACTGCGCTGGCGATGGCGGCGGTGTCCTACGTCGGGCGACGTCGGCCCGAGCCCGACCGCGACCGGGCCGTACGCCGGCTGGGCGAGGCCCTCGAGCGCGAGCCGCGCCGGGGACGTCCCGGCTACGACGTGCCCCCGCGCGAGGCCGGACCGCTCCACCGGCGTCGCCGTACGCCGTCGCGCGTCCTGACCGCCCTCCCTGAACTGACCGCCGGCGCTTTGGCGCCGGATGAGAGGCTGAGCGCCGTGAACCGGTGGGTGGCGTGAGCCAGCGGACCGTGGCCGCCCTGGTCGCGCATCCCGCTGGTCCTCGGCCTGCTCGTGGCCGCAGTGACCCAGCCGCTGCCCTACGTCACCTACGAGCCCGGCCCGACCATCGACGTGCTCGACGCGCCCGACGGCGCCGAGACGATCCAGGTCGACGGTCGCAAGACCTTCCGCGACGAGGGCCAGCTGCGCGTTCACGACCGTCGTGGTGACCCAACCGCAAGAACGTCGAGGACGAAGAACCTCTTCGAGCTCGTGACCGCCTGGGTCAGCTCCGACGACGCGGTCTACCCCTACGACGCGGTCACGGCGAGGACGAGACGGCCGAGGACAGCGACCGCGAGGGCGCCGTCGACATGGTCACCTCGCAGGACGCCGCGACCGCGGTCGCGCTCACCGAGCTCGATGTCGACTACGACGACACCTCGATCGAGGTCGTCTACGTCGAGCCCGGCCAGCCGGCCGAGGACAAGCTCGAGGTCCGCGACATCTTCCGCGCAGATCGACGGGCGACCGATCCGTCGCACCGAGGACATCACCGCCGCGATCGGCCGGCGCGAGGGGCGAGTCCGCTGACCTTCCGGATGCTGCGGGGCCGCGAGCTGGTCGAGGTCGAGATCACCCCGCGCCAGATCGAGGGCGACCTGCGGATCGGGGTCGCAGCTGGGGATCGGGCTTCGAGTTCCCGTTCGAGGTGCGGGTCAACGTCGACCCCAACATCGGGGGCCCCAGTGCCGGGCCTGATGTTCTCCCTCGCGATCTACGACACCCTCACCAAGGGCTCGCTCACCGGCGGCGAGATGGTCGCGGGCACGGGCAGCATCGACGCCTCCGGCGCGGTCGGCCCGATCGGCGGCGTGCAGCAGAAGATCGCCGGCGCCCGCGACGACGGCGCCGACCTTTTCCTGGTCCCGCCGGACAACTGCGAGGAGGCGCTCGGCGCCGACCCCGGCGACATGCGCCTGGTCCGCGCCGACACGATGCACGACGCCCGGCTCGCCATCGAGGCGTGGGTCGACGACGAGGACGCCGACCTGCCCTCCTGCGAGGACGCCGCCTGATGGACCCGCCCGACATCTCGGACGTCTTGGACGCCGACCCCGCTCTGGCCACCGCCGTGCACGAGATCGAGTCCCACGTCGCCGCCGGGTGGCTGGGACCTGCCCGGCGCGGCTCTACGCCCTGGTCGACACCGTCGAGCTCGTCCGGCGCGAGCCGGCGCTCGCCGCAGCGATGGGCCTCGACTCCGAGTGCCGAGCAGGGTTCGCTGACGCCGATCGAGCAGGAGCCGCTCGACGCGGGCCAGCTGCTCGAGACGGCGCTCGCACTCGATCGCCTGGCCCGCCGAGGTCGCCGGCTGCGCGGCCGTCGTCGAGCGGCTGGTGCTGCCTCCCGACGCCGACGACCTGATCCCGGAGGACCCGGCCGAGGCCGAGTCGTTCGCCCAGAACCACCCCGACCGCCAAGAGGTCCGCATCGTCGCCGGCGCGACCCGCACCGGATCGACGTACTGTGCGATGCGACTGCGCGCCCACGACGACGACCTTTCGGTGGTCGGGGGAGTCGACCTGGTGCCTGGCTTGCTGGAGCTGCTGGGCGCGACACTGTCCGATGACGCGAGAACCCAGCCGTCGAGGACGACGTACAGTCGACCTACGAACGACACAGACCAGGGAGTCCTGAGTGAGCGAGCTCTTCGACGACGAGCCGACCCCGCCGCAGCAGCGGCCGGCGCCACGTCGCTCCCGCGCGCTGGTGACCACCGGTCGTGGTGCTGATCGCTGGTCTTCTTCGGCCTGTGCACCTTCGCGGGGATCTACACCGACCGGCATGTGGTACCGCTCGATCGGCTACGGCTCGGTCTTCACGACCTTGTTCTGGACCCGGGTCGGGCTGTTCTTCGCGTTCGGCGCGGTGATGGCGGTCGTCGTCGGGCTCAGCATGTACCTCGCCTACCGCTTCCGCCCGATGTTCCGCCCGGCCTCGCCGGAGCAGACCGGCCTCGACCGCTACCGCGACGTGGTCACCCCGGTCCGCACCTGGCTGCTGGTCGGCGTCGCGCTGCTCATCGGCCTGTTCGCCGGCACCTCGGGCCAGGGGGAGTGGCGCACCTACCTGCTGCTGGCGCAACGGCGGCGACTTCGACCAGAAGGACGCCTACTTCGAGCGCGACATCGGCTTCTACGTCTTCGACCTGCCGTGGCTGCACTTCCTCGTCGACTTCGCGATGGCGACGACCGTGATCGCGCTGATCGCCGGCGCCGTCGTCCACTACCTCTACGGCGGGATCCGGCTCCAGGTCACCCACGACCGACTCTCCGAGGCGGCGCAGGCGCACCTCTCGGTGCTGCTCGGCGTCTTCGTGCTGGCCAAGGGCCTCGACTACTACCTGGACCGCTTCGACCTGGTCAACGAGAGCGGCCGGTTGATCACCGGCATGACCTACACCGACGAGAACGCCGTCCTGCCGGCCAAGAACATCCTCATGGGCGTCGCGGTGATCTGCGCGGTGCTGTTCTTCCTCAACGTCTGGCGCCGCACCTGGCAGCTGCCCTCGGTCGGCCTCGCGCTGCTAGCGCTCTCCTCGATCCTGCTCGGGATGATCTGGCCCGGCATCGTCCAGCAGTTCCAGGTCAAGCCGTCGGAGCCGGACAAGGAGGCGTCCTACATCAAGGCCAACATCGACGCGACCCGGTCCGGCCTACGCCCTCGACCGACGTCGACGTGCGAGCCCTACTCCGCCAACGCCACGATCTCCGACACCTCGGCGGGCGCGCTGGCGGCGCGGACGGCGTCGGTGCCGCTGGTCGACCCGCTGCAGGTGCAGCAGGCCTTCGAGCAGCTGCAGCAGGGCCGGGCCTACTACACCGTCGCCGACGTCCTCGACGTCGACCGCTACGAGATCGGCGGCTCCGACCGGGCCCTGGTGCTCGGCGTACGCGAGCTCGACCAGAGCGGCATCGCCGAGGGCGAGCAGAACTGGTCGAACCTGCACACCGTCTACACCCACGGCAACGGCATCATCGCCGCCTACGCCAACGCCCGGCCCTTCGACGAGTCCCAGGGCCAGGAGACCGGCGGCAGCAACGACGGCATCCTGTGGGCCGAGGGCAACCGTGAGGACGACCTGAGCGGGGCCCTGGGCGGCTTCGAGCAGCGGGTCTACTACGGCGAGGAGGGACCGGAGTACTCCATCGTCGGCAAGGCCGAGGAGGACGACCCCGACGTCGAGCTCAACCTGCCGACCGCGGCCGACGAGGACGCACCGACCACCACGACCTACGACGGCGACGGCGGCGTGGGGATCGGCGGGTTCTTCAACCAGCTGATGTACGCCGTGAAGTTCGGCGAGGCCAACTTCCTGCTCGCCGGCCGGGTCAACGAGAACTCCAAGGTCCTCTACGTCCGCAACCCCCAGGAGCGGGTGGAGAAGGTCGCCCCCTGGCTGACCACCGACTCCGACCCCTATCCCGCAGTGGTCGACGACCGGATCCAGTGGATCATCGACGGCTACACGACCACCGACCGCTACCCGCTCTCGCAGCGGGAGTCCTTCGACACGATGACCAGCGACTCCCTCGACACCGGCGGCGGTCTCCGCGCGCTGCCGACCGACGAGATCAACTACATGCGCAACGCGGTCAAGGCGACCGTCGACGCCTACGACGGCACCGTGCGGATCTACGAGTGGGACACCGAGGACCCGCTGCTCGAGGCCTGGAGCAGTGCGTTCCCCGGCACCGTGCAGCCGCGCGAGGACATCCCCGAGGAGCTGCTCGAGCACCTGCGCTACCCCGAGGACCTCTTCAAGGTCCAGCGCTACCAGTTCGCGCGCTACCACGTCACCGACGCCGACGACTTCTACCAGAGCAACAACCGGTGGGAGGTGCCCGAGGACCCCTTCGCCGCCGGCCGCCTGCAGCCGCCGTACCGCCTCTTCGTCGACGACCCGCTGACCACCGAGGTCGACGAGGACTTCTCGCTCACCTCGGTCTTCGTGCCCTTCGACAAGGACAACCTCGCCTCGTTCATGTCGGTCTCTTCCGACGCGACCGACGAGGAGAGCTACGGTCGGATCCAGGTCCTCGAGCTGCCCAACGAGCTCACCGACGGCCCGGGCCAGGTCGCCAACGACTTCTCCTCCGACGAGGGCATCCGTCAGGCCCTGCTCGCCCTGCAGACCGGTGGCGCGCAACGCGTCGACGGCAACCTGCTCACCCTGCCGATCGACGACGGCCTGATGTACGTCCAACCCATTTACATTCGCCGCGAGTTCTCCGACGCCAGCTTCCCGATCCTGCAGTACGTCCAGGTGCAGTACGGCGACCGCGTCGGCGGCGGCCAGACCCTGCTCGAGGCCCTCTCCGACCTGCTCGGCGTCGACCCCGGTGAGGTCCCCGAAGACCCCGAACCCACCGACGAGCCGACCGACGACCCGACGGGCTCGCCGTCGCCGACCGAGGACCCGGAGCCCACGGGCAGCATCAACGCTCAGATCCGCGCCCTCCTGGTCGAGGCCGACACCGCCTTCACCGCGGCCCAGACCGCCCTGGAGGCCGGCAACCTCGGCCAGTACCAGCGCCAGCTCACCAAGGCCCAGGACCTCGTCGCCGAAGCCCTGGCCCTGGCCGACCAACGCGACGCGAACGGTGGTTGAGGAAGCGCGAAGCGCTGCCCCTCGCTGGTTGAGGAAGCGCGAAGCGCTGTCTCCCGCTGGTTGAGGAAGCGCGAAGCGCTGCCCTCCGCTGGTTGAGGAAGCGCGAAGCGCTGTCTCGAAACCCAGCAAGTGAAGGCACGGCCAGAACCACGGAGTACGCCGACCCGCCCCTTCGCTGGTTGAGGAAGCGCGAAGCGCCGCCCTCCGCTGGTTGAGGAAGCGCGAAGCGCTGTCTCGAAACCCAGTAAGTGAAGGCAGGGCAAGAAGTGAGTACGCCGACCCGCCATCGCCCGAAGTGTGGTGCATCGCGTCAACCCAGCTCACGCCAAGCACCACACTCTCGAGCGAACCGATTTGAGCCCCTCACCCACGATCGGCTACGGTCGTCCCTACCGACGCGGGGTGGAGCAGTTCGGTAGCTCGCTGGGCTCATAACCCAGAGGTCGCAGGTTCAAATCCTGCCCCCGCTACAAAGTAAAACCGCAGGTCAGAAGCCGTTTCTCGAATCACCGAGGAGCGGTTTTCTGCTTTCACAAGCGGCTTGAGTACCAAGCTGACAACCAAGAGCAGGAACGGTTGCAGCAGGTTGCGTGCGGGCCTGACCTGCGCGGTCACAGTCATCGATGGCGACAACCCGGTCGACACATGCCTGGTCGAGCCGACGCTGTCATACGCAACCGCGAACCAAGACGCGACACATCTGGGCCCAACAGCAGCGACCGGATCGCGGCAGATACGGACGTGAACGGCGCCGGAAATGAGATCGCATCTCCGGCTAATGAGTCTGGTGGGTACGACGCCTGGGCCTTGCTCCCAGATCGCTCTTGACCTGAAACGTGCGGTCATTCGCAGTCAGCCATCACCGTCCGTGACGGTTTCACCGGCAGCGACTCGACGAACGATGTCGGTGAAGTCGTGCAGGTCGGTGATCCGTTCTTTCAGCAGGTAGCCAAGTCCTCGGGGAGCGGCTGCTAACAACCGTGCGAAGTGGCCCGGCTGTGGGTCCTGTGTGAGCACTAGGACCGCCGTGTGAGGTGCCAGATGGGCGAGCCGCTCAGCGAGGTCGATGCCTTCGGTGGTGTAGGTCGGGGGCATCCTCACGTCGACGATGGCGATGTCCGGGTGCAGGTCCGCGAGAAGCCCTTCCAGTTCCGCCGGATCTCCGGCTTGACCGACGACTTCGATTCCTGCCGCGGTGAGCAGTCGAGCCACGCCCTCGCGGACCAGAACCGCGTCATCTGCCAGCACGGCACGGAGCTGGGCTGCGGCTTTCGTCCAGGCCGCCTCCCACGCCTGGGTGGGCTCAGGCAGACCCTTGAGTTGCATCGACCCTGCGTCCGTCATGGCAACGCACTCCGGGGCAAGAAGTCGCGTCCTGTCCGCGACCAGGATTTGGCCGCCACCTGCTTGGGCGCAGAGTCGAGCCGCCTCGACCACCGGCAGGCCGTGATAGTCACCGTCGTTCACGCGAACGTCGCCACTGCTGATCCCGATGCGAATCGACATGGGGAGGTTCCTGCTCGTCTCGCTGGTGACCTGTTGCATGGCAACCGCGCATTCCACCCCTGCCGCAGCGGAGGCGAACGAGGCCATGACGCCGTCTCCCATGGTCTTGACCACCTGACCCCCGACGTGCTGCACATGCCACGTCAGCTCCGCGAAGTGGGCGGTAAAGGCCTCGCCGGGCTCGGGTGAGGACGCCGCAAACTTTGTCGAGTCGACGATGTCAGTGAAGACGATGGTGGCGGTGCGAACGAAGCTCACTCGTGCAGTGTGCTGTTCTTCGGGGCCCCTGGCATCGGAGTGTGCCCGGAATCATCCTCCGTGCTGGCCCGGAATGGCTCATCGCTCGCGACCCATAGCATCGCCCACGTGATCACCACTGAGCTTCGGTCCGAAGGCACGCTCTACGAGCGATCGTCTCGATCGTCGTGGTTGGAGGCGGGGACCACCTGGCTCTACACCCATCACCGGCGCAGGTACATCTGGATTCTCATGGCTGCCACAGCTGTCGGTGTGCAGTGCTTCATCCCCCTCCTAGGTGTGGCGATTGCACCGGTCTCCTCCCAGGACTCCGGGGTAGTCCCGCAGTTGATCCTGATCCTGTGTTCGGCCTCGCTGTTGGGGATTCCCACGCTCTACTGGGTCATCCGCACCCACCACGGTTCGGCAGTCAGCTACCTGCGAGGGGACAAGCCGGAGCCCTCAGCGGACTTGGTGTGGACGACGTCGGTCGCTGAACTCGCCAAGGGCGTCTTCCTGATCGTCCTCGGGTATTGGGTGCCGATAACTATCGGCGCGATCATCTTCGCACGTCGCGTTGATTCCCCACCCTCGCTTCTATTCAACTCCGTATACGCGGTGGCCGTTAGCGCCGGTCTGGTGGGCGTCTTCTTCTTCTTGATCTGGGAGACAGCGTTCCGGCCACTTGCCCGCGAGCTCGCACCGAAGTTGTCGACCGACATTCTCTCGCAGGGGAGGGGTCCGTCGATCTCGGCGAAATTGTTCATCCTCATCGTGCTTACGAGCTTGTTCAACGGCTTCGCCGTCGGATCAGTGTCGTTGATCCCGACCTCCTATCAAACGCGCGCAGCGGTAGGCACCTTGGCCTCGATTGCCGTGTCCATCGTGCTCGCCGCCAGTGTCATCTGGCTTCTGCGTCGCTCCTTCGTGACGCGTGTCGACGAGATCCGACGGGCGCTCGACCAGGTTCAGGCGGGTGCCCGTGTCGGTATCGACTTGCCACCGCTCGCCGGCGATGACTTGGACGAGGTGACGCGGGCCTTCAACGCCATGACCCGCCAGCTGAAGCAGAGCGAGGACGACATACGCGTCTCTCGTTCGCGCATCGTCGCTGCTGCCGATGAGAGCCGGAAGCGGATCGAACGCAACATTCACGATGGAGCGCAGCAGCAGTTGGTGGCCCTGGCGCTCGACGTCCGAATGCTGGAGGAGCAGGCGCCGGCGCTACAACCTGACGAGCTCTTGGAAGCTCTGCACCGGATAGGCGATGGCCTGAAAGCCGCGCTCGGTGAACTGCGGGAACTCGCACGCGGCCTCCACCCATCGGTCCTGACGACCGACGGGCTGCGCCCTGCCATCGAGCAGCTAGCGTCCCGGGCCGCCATCCCCGTAGCCGTGCACGTCAGTGAAACCCGATTCCCCGAGGCCGTCGAGACCGCGTGCTACTTCACCGTCGCCGAAGCGCTGACCAACGTCGCCAAGTACGCCCAAGCGACCGATGCCTCGATTCACATCGAACAGCAGCGCGGACGGCTGAGGCTCGAGGTCCGTGACAACGGTGTCGGCGGCGCCGATCCACAAACCGGGTCGGGCCTCACCGGCCTTGTCGACCGTATCGCCGCACTCGACGGCAAGCTGACAGTCATCAGCCCCGTGGGTACCGGGACGACTGTTGCAGTCGAGCTCCCGATCCGCGATGACTCGACGGCCGTGCTCGGAGCCACTCCGTGCTAGCCCGGAACCTGACCAAACCAGTCATCCCTAAGGTGGAGTTGGAGGGCTACGCCCCCAGGGAGAGGGAACGCAACTGATGCCTACGACCGTGCTGATCGTTGACGACAACGACACCTTTCGTTCGAGCGCGCGCACCCTTGTGCAGGCCGCGGGGTATGACGTCATCGGCGAGGCGAGCGATGTAGCCGGAGCGGTCTCGCAGGTCCACACGCTTCGCCCCGATGTTGTCCTCCTCGATATTCAGCTCCCCGACGGCGACGGTTTCACCCTTGCCAACCAACTCGCCCAGGAGGAGCAGGCGCCGACCGTTGTTCTCATCTCCAGTCGTGAGCGCGCCGACTACGGCAGCCGTATCGATGATGCCGCCGCGGCCGGCTTCATCAGCAAACTGGACTTGTCGCGCGCGACGCTGGAGGCGCTGGTCGGCCACGGATAGCGTGGCCACGTGCCAGACGACGTGAAGAGGGCGCTGCGCGTGGTCCTGGCGGACGACTCAGTGCTGCTTCGCGAAGGGGTGGCAAAACTGCTCACTTCGAGAGGCATGGACGTCATCGACCAAGTCGGTGATGGCGCCGCCTTGCTCCGCTCGATCGAGCGAGACGCACCGGATGTAGCTGTGGTCGACATACGCATGCCCCCGACGGGGACCGACGAGGGCTTGCGGGCCGCCGACGACATCGCCGTGCGGCACCCCGAGGTTGCCGTGCTCGTGCTCTCGGAGTACCTCGAACCTCATTACGCGGAGCGACTGCTGAAGAACGGGACTCCAGGGCGCGGCTACCTTTTGAAGGAGACCGTGACAGATCTCGAGGCATTCTTCGAAGCAGTCAGCCGGGTGGCCAACGGGGAGTCCGTGGTTGACCGTGCCATCGTTCGCCGCGTCGTGAGGGGCCTGCGCGCTCGCGACCCCATCGACGGTCTGAGCGAGCGCGAGCGTGACATCCTCGAGCTGATGGCCGCAGGGCGCTCGAACGCCGCCATCGCTGACGCCCTCCTCGTGGGGGGGCGCACGGTTGAGACGCACATCGGCAACATCTTCGGAAAGCTTGCGCTGGAAGAGGCACCGGACGACCACCGCCGGGTCTTGGCGGTACTCGCATACCTGGGGTCGCGCTAGCGCCATGGTCATGTCGCAGGGTCAGGCCGACTGTGATCTGAATCTGGGAACGGAAGGCCCCAGAAGAGGCGCCCGCCTGTCCGATCTCCGTCCGTGCTCGCTCATCGGCAGATCCGGGCGTCGATCACGTTGGTGAGGGCGCCATGCGTCGGGTGCCCGCCTCATCATCCGCGCCGTACTTGTTTGACAATTTGTTCCTCTACGACCTGTGAGCCCAGGACCTAGTAGACGTGGAAATGGGGAGGGATAGGACTCAACTATTGGACCATCGCCGCCCGCAAAGCCTAGTCGGGGGCACGCTCATCGGGATGAGCGTGCACATCGGATGAGGGCGCCTGCTGGCGCGCCGCCGCTGCTCGCTCGCTCGCTCGCGGATGCCACCTATGTGTGGCCGAGCATCGTCTGGGTGCCCCAACCGCCCGCTTGACGCCGCCGCCGACTGGGCTTGGGGCGGCGGTCAGGTGCCGAGGTGTCAGCGACGGGAAGTCTGACGGGCGGCGGTTGGTCAGCGGCCGTAGTGATAGCGGCAGGCGGCGATGCGTACTTCAGTGTTGGCATGACCACAGGCTGATGGTTCACGCCGTTGCCCAGGATCCAGCTCAAGTTTGCTCAGAGCTCGCAGTGAACGGCGGTCTTCTGATTGGCGGGGCTAACTGTTGACCGAATGGCCGCGGCACCTGGCCAAGCCGCCTTGGTTCCTCAACTCACGGTCGATGGGTCCGACCAATGTGGACCTCACGGTCGAGGACCGCGGCGAGCCCAGCCGGAGCGTCGTGGTGAGGTTGGTTTGGGCGACGCCGCACGTCGACTCTTGCCGGGCTGCATTCGACACTGGAAACTGATGTCGTGATGACCGATAGCGCCTACGTGCCCGAGCAAGTCGTCACGACGGCCGAGGAACTCGCCGCCATCCTTGGCGAACAGTTCGAGAGCCAAGTCAACAAGGTGATCGACCACGTCGACGAGCACTGTCGCGCGTGGATCGAGCGCAGCCCCTTCGTCGTCGTAGCGAGCGCATCCGCCACTGGAGCGATGGATGTATCACCCAAGGGCGACCCCAGCGGCTTCGTCCGCGTTCTCGACGCCAAGACCCTCGCCGTACCCGATCGTCCGGGCAACCACCGAGGTGACACGTTCCGCAACGTCTTGGAGAATCCGCAGATCGGCCTGATGTTCTTAGTGCCGAAGCGGCGCGAGGTGGTGCGAGTGTCAGGCACCGCCATGGTCGTGAAGGACGAGGGCCTGCTCGAGTCCATGGCGGTCGGCGACAAGGTTCCGGCTCTGGCACTCCTCGTTCACGTGCAAGAAGCGATGTTCCACTGCGGCAAATCTATGGTCCGCTCGCACTTGTGGGAGCCAGACCGGTGGAGCCCGATTGAGGGTCTCCCGACCTACGGCCGCGCGCTCGTCGACCATGCAGCGCTTGACAGCCCTCTCGAGGAGGTCGAGCTCGCGATGGAGTTCAACGAGCAGTATCGGCTCTACGACGACTGACGCATCCCTTGTTCGAGGCCTCTGACGGTAGGTCTCAACGCCTCGACTTGTTAGCCACGCCGCAGCCGGCACTCGTCACTGCCCTTGATGACCCGCGCCGCTTGGTGGTCACACCCAGCGGCAGAACATCAGCGAGATGACCTGCTTCCCCGCTGAGCGCGCCAACTTTCGATTGCATTGCCCATCGCCGATCACCTGGTATGCCATCGCGGCGCCGTCGCGATCCACGTAGTGCGTAGGCACCGGATCCATTCTCGCGACCCTAATGGTTCTGGCCACCGCCGCGGCGACCGTTCCATTGTCCTACCCCTCCATCGGTTCCGGGGAGTCAGCGTGGCGTGTTTCAGCCGGAAGATGGCTTCACGGTAGCGAGACGCGTGCTCCGATTTCGACCCGGACCGACCGGGCCCGTTTCACTGCTGGGTCGATGCTGCTCGGGTGCTGGGTGGCCTCCTCGAGCACGCTCAGACTCGCCTGGGCATAGCTGTCGGCCAGATCCTCGTGGCCGGCTTCGAGCACTGCCCGGCTGAGGTGGGCAAGCGCGTAGGCCTGGGTGACAGGGTGGTCGGAGCGCCGCAGCGCAGTCAGCAGATGGTCCTCCGCCTCCTCGTAGACTCCGACATCGACGCAGCACTCGCCCAAGTTGAGGGATGTGATGGCGAGCTCAAGGTCGCCGTGTTGGGCGTCGAGGGTGCGTGCTCGTCGGTGCGCCTGAATGCCGGCGTGGTGGTCTCCGGTAGCGCAGTGCAGCAGACCCTCTGTGATGCACAGCATGATCTCCAGGAGGGGGTCCGGCTCGTGGGCAAGGCCGTCGCTGGCTTTCGAGAGTGCCTCGAGGGCTCCGGGTAGGTCTCCGGAGTCGCTTCGGGCGTGTGCCAGCGCGAGCTGGAGGAGCACGAGCTCGCGCCACTCCCCAAAGGCCTTCGCGGCGTCACGGGCGACCAGGAGTCGTTGCTCGTAGGGGCCGTACCCTCCGAAAAGGCACAGCTGGTTCACCGCGCAGCGAAACAGGATCACGTCGTCGCGGCCGTTGATGGCCGGCGATGTCGAGATCAGGCGTGCCAGTTCTCTGATCGCCTCGCTGAAGCCGTGCGCGGCAGACCACGCGCCGACCACGTGCATGAGCGGACCAAGGGGACGAATGCCCGCCCGCCATCCTGCGTGCAGCGCGTGCTCCAGGTTGGCAGCCTCGTCTCTGGTGAGCGACGAGTCATCCCAGGGAAAGCGAGCGTCAGCGACGGAGCTGGCCCAGTCCACAAGGGCGGCGTGGGCGCGGTCGAGGAGGTCTGGTCGCGTGGCCGACTGGGCGCGCGCCGTCTCTCGGATGGTCCAGAGCAAACGCAGCTCAGACCCGTCGAGGTCAACCAGACTCTTGCGCACCAACGTGACGACGACCTCCCCGGCGTCGGCATGCTCGCCGAGGACCGGGGCGAGGACCGCGCGTGCGGTTTCAAGTCCGAACCGGGTGGGGAACTCGCTCAGCGTGAGTACGGCGTCGAGCTCCTGGGGTGAGAGGAGCTGAAGGCTCCAGCGAACCAGGTTGTCCAAGTTGGCCTGACGGTCCTCCACACCGCGCCGGCGCAGCTCGATCCTTCGTTCCGCGAGTGCTGACGCGAGCTCGGGCAGTGACAGGACATCTGACTGGGCGGCCGCGAGCTCAATGGCGAGCGGCAGGCCGTCGAACAGCTCGCAGATCGTCCGCGCGATCTCTCGCTCGTCTGGCCTCACATGGACACCGTTGCGGGCTGCTCGGTTCACGAACAGCTCCTCGGCAGGGCCAGCGGCTTCGGTACCCAACGGCGTCGGCCGCAGCACCTGCTCGCGTTCGAGCAGCAGGGGTTCGCGCGAGGTGCACACCACCCTCAGATGGGGGCATTCCGTCAGCAACCTCGTCACGGCATGCGCAACGTCGTCCAGCAGGTGTTCGCAGTTGTCGAGCACCAGCACCAGCTCCCCTCGCCGACGAAGGTCTGCCACCACCGTGGACAGGTCGTCGACGACTTCCAGCCCTACCGCCGCCCCGACAACGCCCGGCAACGCCTCCGGAGACGTGATCGTCGCCAGCTCGGCGAGCCAGACGCCGTACTCGAACGACTCGCAGCACGCCAGTGCGAACTGCGACACGAGCCTGGTCTTTCCCAGGCCGCCGGTTCCGACCACCGAGACCAGACGGTGCTCAGCGACGGCATCGCTGAGTGCCGTGAGGTCATGGTCGCGCCCGATGAAGCTCGTGTAGGGCTCGTCGACGTTGGTCCGTCGGGCTGGTGCCGCGCGCGGCCGGGACACGTCCCCCCGCACTCGCCAAAGGACGATCGGCTCCTCGAGGTCCTTCAGGGCGAAGGCACCCAGCTCGACTGCGGTGGCTCGAGCTGCTTCCGAAAGGTCGTCAGCGACTGCTTGCGACACCAGGACCTGTCCAGAGCAGGCGGCCGCAGACACTCGCGCTGCCACGTTGACCGCGTAGGCCACATAGTCGCCGTCCACCGGTGTAGCGCTACCGGTGTGGGCCCCGACCCGTACGTGCAGCCAAGGTAGACCGGCGAACAACTCTCCCACCTGCAGCTCGTCCTGGAGCATCACCATGGCGTCGACTGCCGACTCTGCGGAGCCGAACGCCAGAAACGCCCCGTCGCCCTCGGTCTTGACGACGACCCCGTCGCCCTGAGCTGCGTGCCGGTCGACGGCGGCATGCAAGGCACCCAATGCCACTACGAACTGGTCCCGGTGCTGGGAGAACAACCGTGTGCTGCCGACCACGTCGAGGAAGACGAACGTCACCCGACCGGACGGGAGCTCGGGCGTCATGGCCCGAGTGCACCGCATGGGGCTCGAACCTGACAAGCGGCGCGCCGCAAGCGACCGCTCAGCTCCGGCCAGGAGCGAGCTCGCGGGACTGCGACCCCGCATGACCGACAGGTCGGCAGTCCGAGCTCGCGCACCGGTCGATCCTCACGCGGGAGCACAGGCATGCGCGTCTTCGCCTGAACACCTAAACGGCTGGCTTGGATGGCAGCTGACGGCCTGCCACACCCACCCGGACGCGGGACAGGGCTGACTCCCAGCGCGCGATGACGCCAGGGATGTCGGCGGACAGGCGTCCGGAGCCGGCGGAGAACTCCTGCCAGCTGTCGCTGTCCCGGAAATCGCAGCTGGCAGCTGGCGACTCTTCGCAGTAGAGCCACCAATTGAGACCGTCGAACTTGGCGATGCTTATGACTCGAACGGAGCGGGAGAGGAGGTCGACGAGGGCTCGGTGCTCCCGCTGCATCTGCCGCGGCACCTCCGTGTAGAGCAATGTGTCCCGTATGTTTTGTCGGCTCCGAGTTGCCTTAGCGAAGAACCGGAAGTCAGGGATGGGGTCCCTATCGATGAGCCGGTCGACGAAGTCGGAGGCTTCGTTGCGTGCTTGGTCCCAGAGGCGCAGCTGGGTGCGCACGGTAGGCACGTAGCGCTGCAGCACGGCCCGGTCCTGGTTGCGCCGCTGCACGGCCTCGGCGTACTCGACCCGCCAGTCGGCCAACGTCTGCAGGCCAGTAGCCACGAGCTGGTTCAGGTTCCCGATGGCCTGACGTCCTGCCGCCGTGAGGTCGGGGATGGCGGCGCTGGTGGTCTGCAGGGCAACGCGCGACTCAGGCCACACACGGAGGTTCTCCGCGTCGAGGGCGCCGAGCGCACTCACCTCGTCGAGGAGACGACCCATGGCCTCGAGGGTCGGTCGGGACTCGGCCAAGTCGCCCTGCGCTGAACCTAGGCTGTCCAGGAGTGCTGGAAGCGCGGCCGCGTGCGGCGCCGCGTTGCCGGCGATGCGCTGCACATCGGTCGTGTAGCGGGCCCCGCCCAGCTGGCGGAGCAGATCGGCGCTGGTGGCCGACAGGAAGTCACTGGCCGACCTTCCGACAAAGACGTGGAGATGTGCTGCGGCCTCGTCGAGCAGGATGACCGAGTCTGCTGCGCCCTTGTCGGCTGACCGCATCGCCGGCATCTGGTCGGACAAGGCGTCAGCGGACTCCTGCGTGACCGCTGCCGCCTGAGCCCACGCACTGAGCGAGTCGGCGTCCGTTTCCAGAGCAGCCACTGCTGCGCTGAAGTCCGCCTGGTGTCTCAACACCGAAGCTGCGGGGGTGCCGAACTCAGTGTCCGAGCCTACCGCTTCGTCGGCGGCCTCGTTCAACTCCTCCGCGACGGCCTCCGCGGCGTCCGTGATCGCGGTTAGGTCGTCGTCCGTCTCGGCGGCCTCCAGGTCGCTCACCAACGGTGCGACGAGCAGCTGCCCGGCCTCGAAGGCGTCGCGGGCTGCTCGTTCGTCGGCGCCCGTCAGCCACACGCCGCCCGCGACCAGACCCCCGAGCGTGACCGCTGCAGTGCCCAAGGCAACGAGGAGTCGACCTCGCGAGCGGGCATTCACCTCGCCGGGGACTTGCTCCGTCGGTGCTGGCTGGAGTAGATCTGGCTGCGTCAAGCCTGCCCCGCATCCGGGGCAGTGCCTGGCGTTGCGAGGCGCGGCGACGCCACAATTGGTACAGCGGGCCCGTCGCATAGGAATGTCGTCCTCAAGGGTTCGTCAACTCGGTGCTGAGCACCGGACTCAGAAGTGGAAGATCCTCACCGGACTCTGCAGTGCGTCGAGTTGAGCCTAGGTCCGAACGGGCCCTCCGCGAAGGCAAACGGGCCTTCCGTGACCTTCCCACGCGCCGCGGCGCCTGGCAGAGCCGTACGGACCGCTCACTGCGCTCTCACGTTGCCCCGCGTACCCAGAGCGGGCATGCAGCGAGCGGGCGCCACGACCGTGTCGGTCTGAACGCAGGGGGCGAGGGGGATGCGGGGTGGTCAAGCCGGACGAGTGGAAGAACCGGGGCTCCGACGTAAGCCGAAGCTCAGATCCAGTGCAATCAACCCCCCAGCATGTTCCGCCGGAAGGCGACCAACCGCTCCGCCACCTCGGTGAAGTGCCAGGTGTCCTCCACCCCGCGCGCGCAGCGTTTGCCAGGTGGTGCTCCATCCCGGGGAGGTCGCTGTCGACCAGCGCCCGGTGCCCCTGCTCGAGGTGCGCCAGCACCGCCCGCACGCTGGCCGGGTCGACGGCCAGCTTTCCGGGATCTTCGTTCTTGATCGTGTCTATGAGCACCCCGAGCCAGCCAAGGGCGTAGTCCCAGATGTACGGCGCATCGACGCCCTCGTCGTACAGCTGGCCACGAGCAACGCCCGCATCAGGACGGGTCCTCGGCCGGGAGCGCCGCATCGTGACACGACGGTGCGGGCGGGGGCGAGCCCTCACCGACGGGGCCTCGGCACCACGTGGCGCTCGCGTCCCCGCGCGCAGACCGACGAGAGCCAGAGCCGCACAGGGAAAGGCCGCCAGAACCCAGAGGTACCAACGACGATTCGGCGCTGCGACGCCCGGATCGCCGCTGTGGTACCAGACCGTCCGGGTCTCGCCCGGCGTCCCGGCGACGCAGTTGCTCTTGTAGCCGCGCAGGTCCAGTGAGTAGGAGCGTCCGTCAACCCCGTAGCGGCCGGAGGTGATGCAGTCCGGCTCACCCTCGAGGACGGCAGCGATCGGGGTGTCGACCCGCAGCCTGGTGCTCGCCTCGATGCCGCCGGCCACCGCCAGACCGGCGAAGACAGGCCGAGGAGCAGAGGGACGGACGCCTGCCTCACGCGTCGGGTCACCACACCTCCTCGCGGGGACCGACGCACCTCGCCGGAGTCGAGATGCGGAGAGCAGCGCCTCGCAGATATCGCCGGAGTACGCCGCCCTCGTCAGCGACGAAGCCCGTGCCCGGGCCGGACCGGGACCGACGCCCGATGGACGAGGGGTGTCAGCTGATCGTGGTGACCGCCGGGCGTGGCCGGGTGTCCACGGTGAGCCCGAAGATGTCGGGTCGGTGGTAGTGCCCGGTGGGGTCGAAGAGTCGTCGCATCTCGGCCACCTGTCCCAGGTCGATGGTCGCGGTGAGGATGCCCTCCTCGAGGCGGAGCGGTCCGGCGACGATCCGTCCGTTCGGGTCGACGATCAGGGTGTTGCCCGGTTCGATCCAGTCCCCGTCGTGGGGTCCGGGCGGCGGCGCGATCCGGTCCCGGTCAGGCAGGTCGGCAGGAAGCTGGTCCTGACGCAGGCAGGGGTTGACCCCCACCACCCAGACGCGGCCCTCGCGGGCGATGTGCCGCATCGTCGCCACCCAGCCGTCCCCCCGAGCCAGGGTTGGGGCGAGCCACACCTCGACGCCCTGGGCGTAGAGGTGGAAGCGTGCCAGGGGCATGTAGTTCTCCCAGCACGTCAGCCCGCCGAGCCGCCCCAACGAGGTCGGCACGACCTCCAGGGTGGAGCCGTCACCTTGGCCCCACACCGTGCGCTCGGAGCCGGTGGCCATGAGCTTGCGGTGCTTGGCGAGCAGGCGTCCGTCGTCGCCGAAGTAGAGCACCGTGTTGTAGATCGTCGTGCCGTGGGGCTCGCGCTCCTGGACCCCGATGACCAGGTGGACCCGGTGCTCGCGGGCGATCGCGCCCAATCGAGCGGTGACCGGACCGGGCACGACGACGGCCTGCTCGACAAGGCGTGCGTACCACGGGCCGTCGCCGTCCCAGATCGGTGTGCTGTCGATCCACAGGGGCGTGCCGGGGACGAACGCCTCCGGCAGGACCACCAGCTCGGCACCGAGCGCGGCGGCCCCGCCCACCCAGTGCTCCACCCGCTCGACGGTCGCGTCCCGGTCGAGCAGGACGTACGACGCCTGGACCGCCGCGACCGTGAAGCTCCCGCTCACCGCGTGCCCGAGATCACGTGCAGCTCGCAGGGCCCGACGAACCCGTCCGCGGTCTCGAACGCCCGCAAAGCGGACTCGACATCGCTCCAGGCCTGCTCCCGCCCGGCCTCGTCGACGCCGCTGAGCATCTGGTGCAGGGCCCCGAAGGACTCGCGCTCGAAGCGGACGCATTCGGCCGCCGAGGAGAGGGCGAGCGGCGCCTCCTGGGTGGAGACCTCGACGTCGCGGAAGCCGGCCTCGGCGAAGGCCTCGGCCGCGGCCGAGGCGTCGCCCATGCTGAAAGGTCCGGGCTGCCCCGGGAGCGGGGCGCCGAGACCTGCGCGCTGCCGCACCAGTCCGACGGGGACGGAGAAGAACTCGTTGCGGTCGGCTGTGGTGTAGACGATGGCGGCGAACCGGCCTCCGGGCCGGAGGCTGGAACGAATGCCGCGCAGCGCCTTGGCGCGGTCGGGGAAGTAGATCAGGCCGAGCCGGGAGATCGCGGCGTCGAACTCCTCCGACCACGTGCTGCCGATCTCCTCACCGTCGACCTCGCAGACGGTGACCTGCCGCAGGCCGTGCTCGGCGGCGTCGCGCTCGGCGTAGGAAAGGATCGTCGGTGAGGTGTCGGTGACGACCACGCTGCCGGCGTCGCCCACCCGCCGTGCTGCCGCCATCGCCTGTCCGCCGGCACCGCCGGCGACGTCGAGCACCCGCGAGCCGGGTTCGACGCCAGCGGCGGCGAGCATCGTCTCGGTGGCTGCGCCCAGCCACGTCTCGAGGGTCGGTCCCCACCGGTGCCACGCCTCCGCGGCGTCCTCCCACTGCTGTCGGGTGGTGGTCTTGTAGGCGGTCGCGTCGAACATGGCGGGTCTCCTGTGAGGTCGGGTCTGGCATTCCCCGCCAGCCTCACGCCTCGCCGGACCGGACGCATCCGTGGCCACCACGGATGTGTGCGGGCAGCTGATGTCAGAACAGCCGGTGGTACCTGGACATGTGGTCGATGTGCGCCGCGCGGGCCGTGCGGCGCGCGATCAGGTGCAGGCCTGGTGGGGCGTCGCCGGGGGCGCCGAGGCGCGGCGGAAAGCGCGATAGATAGAGCAGACACACCATCGGGTGATCGCGTCGCCGCGTCCCTCGCCGCAGGACCTGCACCTTTCCGCTCCGCACGTAGCCGCGTGGCCCGTGGCTCGTTGGACGTCCTGTGATGCGTCGACTCTCGCTGCTGCTCGTCCCGATCCTGCTCCTTGGCGGTCTGGGTGTGCCGAGCCAGGCGGCGGACTCGCCATACGCCGGGTTCGTGGCGGAGCACGACTACGTCTCCACGCCCTACGGCGACATCTTCGTGGAGTTCCACCGGCCGGCGAAGGGGCGGATGCCGGTCATCTTGCAGATGACGCCGTACACGTATCTCTACGCCCGGCCACGGGCTGCCGGCATCGCGACGGACTTCTACTCGGATCGCTACGTCCCGAAGGGCTACGCGGTGGCGTACGCCCACCTGCTCGGTACGGGCGAGTCCGACGGCTGCTGGGACTACGGCGGCCCTGCCGAGGCCGAGGCCGGGGCGGCGGTCGTCGAGTGGCTGGGGACCCGGTCCTGGAGCAACGGCAAGGTCGGCATGATCGGCACGTCGTACGACGGCGCGATCCAGGCCGAGATCGCCACCCTGGCGCCGGAGCACCTCGCGGCCATCGTGCCGCAGGAGCCGGTGACCAGCTGGTACGACTACAACTACGACCACGCGGTCACCCACAACAGCACCGACGACGACGTGTCGGTGACTGATACCGGCTATCCGGTCGGGACGCCCGACCTCTTCGACCTAGCGCTGAGCCGGACCGTCAACACCGATCCCGACCGCAGCCCCCAAGCGCACATCGGCAACCTCGGTGACCGCACCAGCGAGTGCGAGGCGATCGAGCACAACATGCGTGGTCACGTCGCGAACCCGTCGTACGCCGGCTTCTGGCGCGAGCGCGACTGGGCACTGAGGGCGGGCAAGGTCCGGGCGGCGGTGCTCATCCAGCACGGCTGGCGCGACATGAACACCAAGCCCAACCAGTTCACGCGCTACTGGTCGCGGCTGAGCGGCAAGGCCGCGGACCGTCGGGCGATCGTCGGCCAGTGGAACCATACCGACGTCTTCGCCGACGGGACGAAGGTGGGTGGGTTCGACTCGGGGGCCTACCTCGACGCGTTCTTCGGGCGCTACCTCAAGGGCGAGGCGCCCGCAAAGCTCGCCGCCTTCCCGAAGGTGCTCTCGCAAGCGTCCGACGGGAAGTGGCGGCGCTCGCTGCCCCTGGACGCCAAGCCGACGGAGTTCAGGTTCGCGAACACGTCGACCTTCGTGAACTCGGGCGCCGAGACGTCGAAGGCGTTCAAATGGCTCCCGCCCGCGACTCACCCGAACACGGCGACCTATCTCACCAAGCCGTTCGCCACGTCGGTCCGGCTCGCTGGAGGCGGCAAGGTGACGGTCGACGTGTCCGTGCAGTCGACCCGCGGCCAGCTCGACGCGACGCTGCTCGACGTCGCCCCAGACGGCTCGGTGCGAGTGGTCACGCTGGGACTGCAGGACCTGAGGTACGCCGACTCGCTCGCCGCCCCACACAGCCTCGAGCCCGGCGCGAGGAAGACGGTCACGATCACCCTGCGCCCGCAGGACGCGGTCGTGGCAGCCAAGCACCGGCTGGCCGTGGTTCTGGCCGGGAGCGAGACCGTCTGGGGTCTCCCGGACCCGGTGGTCGGGCAGGCCTACACGGTCAAGAACGTCGAGTTGGCACTGCCGCTCGTCGGTCGCTGAGCCGGCAGGTCCGGCTCCCGAGCCACGTGCCGTCTCCCAGGTCACGCCGCTGACCGCTGCCGCCGAGGGTCGGCCGCGGATGGCGGTGGCTGCTTCCAGGTCGCCCTGCCAGTGACCGCGTCCCGGATCGCGCGGGCCGTACGGCGAAGCCGGGGCGGTTCCGGTCGCCCTCGTCCTCGCGCGGGGTCAGCTCGTCGGTGAGCAGCCTGGAGTCGACATGGTGATCGCGCCAGTGCTCGGGTCTTCGCTCGACGGGGATGTCGAGGCCGGGCTCGACCAGCGAGGCCACCCACGTGCTGATCGACGTCTTGACCGTCACCTCGTCGCTGAGGGTGCCATCGTGGCTACGCGGGCGGAACCTGACGCGCACACGCATCCGACCGATGCGCGCACCGTCCTCGAGCACCTGTGCCGGAGATCCCTTCTGCAGAAGACGCTAGACCAGTCCACCGAAACCCTCGCCCGTCGAGTAACGCCCCCTCGGGGGCGTCGTTGCGCCTTTCGTGGACCTGTCCAGCAGGCGACAGCGTGGTCGTCGTCGCGCGTCGGCACTGGCACTAGCACTCGTCGCTGGCCTGACCGTCGGTACAGGTGGGCTCGGCGGCGTCGGTGGGTTCGCCACTTCGGCCAGCGGGGCCGAGCAGCAGCGGGACTGGGGCACCCTCGAGCACGTGCAGATCAGGACCCATGACGGCGTCCTGCTCAACGCCTACGTCGCCCGGCCCAAGGGGCCTGCGAAGACGAACCTCCCGACCGTCCTGATCAACACGCCGTACCTGGGCTCCTGTGCCTACGCGAGCGGAGGCTGCGGTCCTCCGGCCGACTGGAGCGACGACCTGCCCACACCGGTCGAGGACGGGCTCGACAGCACCTTCGGCTCCTACTGGGACGAATGGGCGGACCGCCCGGCGCGACTGCACGGCCTCTTCTTCACCAACTCGCTCGGGTTCCCGCTGATCCACCTGGTCAAGGCGGGGTACGCCGTGGCGCTGGTCGCCGTCCGCGGCACGGGGGACTCCGGCGGTTGCTTCGAGTGGGGCGGGAGGAACGAGCAGCGGGACACCACGAAGGTCATCGACTGGCTGGCCGACCAGCCCTGGTCGAACGGCAAGGTGGCCATGGGCGGCTACTCCTACATGTCGTGGACGACCTGGCAGGCAGCGGTGCGGGCTCCCGCAGCGCTGAAGGCGACCATCACCGGCGGCGAGCTCACTCATCCCTGGGAGTTCAGCTTCAGTCCGCAGGGATCCCGCGAGGCTTCGAGCTTCAGCTTCGAGACCGCGTTCGCGACCGGCTTCTCCGCTCACCTGCCCGGGCCCTACAGCCAGGCGACCTTCCAGCCGACGGCCTGTCCCGCGGAGGTGGTCGAACAGGGTCACCACTGGCCGGACTACCTGACCGACACGCGCGACCGAGCGTTCTTCGAGGAGCGGAGCCTGCGTGAGCGGATGAAGAACGTGCGCGCGGCCGTCCTCAGTGCGCACGGGTTCCGCGACATCTACGGTCACGGTTTCCAGGACGCGCTGATGTGGGAGTCGCTGCCGGCCGGCATCCCGAAGCGCTTCGTCCGCGGCTGGTGGCCGCACACGCTGCCGTCGTCCTACAGCTCGTCCTACAACGCGACGGGCGACACCCCGACATTGAACGACGAGTGGGGCAGTCCTGGGTGGGAGTCCATCGTCATGGAGTGGCTCGATGCCTATCTCCGCGATGGTCCGGAGCCCGAGCGGGTCGGGGTCATGGACTTCTCCGACGGGAAATCGTGGCACTCCACGCGCCGCGGATGGAAGGTGCCTCAGGAGGTGCTCCACCTCACCAGCGGTGCGGCGCGGCGGCGGCCGGGGAAGGCATCCACGTCGTTCCGGGGTCCGGTGGTCTCGTGGCTGAACAGCTCCTACGGCCCCGAGGGCGAGTTCCCGATGTACGACCCCGGCCTCTGTGACCCGGCGACCTTCGACGGGGTGGTCTCGGCCACCTACGACACCTCGGTCTTGAAGCGACCCGCCCTCGTGGCCGGCAACGCGTTCGCCTATCTGCGACTGTCGAGCGACCAGCCCCGCGGTCTGGTCAACGTCGAGATCTACGACCTCGCCCCGGACGCGCACTGCGCCGACCCGAGCTCGTCGACGGGCACCGTCGGCGTGCGGTGGCTGGCCCACGGGAGCGCTGACCTCGGCTTCTACCGCAACCGCTTCCGCGCCAGGCCGTTCCCGGTCGACAAGCCGAGGTGGGTGCGCATCGACCTGCTCGACACCGCGGCGACCGTGCCGCCCGGTCATCGGCTGCGGGTCGTGCTCAGCTCGGGCAACGCGTTCGAGTACCGCTCCGGGCGCGCTCAGGATGCGCCGCTGATCACGGTCAGCGGCGACAGCCAGCTGATCCTCCCGGTCTTCGAGGGAACGCTCGGGGGTCGTCGTCCCGACCAGCACTACCCGCCGAGGCCGTTCCTGCCTTAGGCCGTGGCAGAGTCTTCGGGCGGGGAACGCCCGCTCGAGGTGGGTGAGGAGCACATGAAGAGGATCGGGTCCGTGTCCTTGTCGGTGCCGCACTCCGACGGGCCGCGGGACCGGACCCCGACGTGGTGACCGAGCGGGAGCTCGCCGTGCTCGGCCTCGTTGACGGGCACCTGACGAACGCCGAGATCGCCGAGCAGCTCGTGCTGTCGGTGCGCACGGTCGAGTCCCACGTCTCCTCGCTGATCCGCAAGCTCGGGGTCTCCGACCGGCGGGGGCTGGCGCGACGCGCCGAGGAGCTCGGGCTGCTACGGCGCCAGGACCTGCGGCGCTGGCCCAGCCCGGCCGACGACTTCATCGGGCGGGAGGCGGAGACGGCGGACCTGTCGGCACTCCTGCGGGACCACCGGGTCGTCACCGTCGCGGGGCCCGGAGGCGTGGGCAAGACCCGGCTCACCGTGCACGCGGTGGGCCTGGTCGCGCAGGACCGAGGGGACGGGGCGTGGTTCGTCGACCTGAGCCAGGTCACCCACGCCGAGCAGGCGGTGCCCGCCATCGCCGGCGCGGTGGGAGCCGCCGAGCAGCCCGGGCGGTCCCTGACGGACAGCCTCGTCGACGCGTTGCGCGGCGCGGACGGAGTGCTGGTTCTCGACAACTGCGAGCATCTGCTCCCCAGCTTGGAGCCGCACGTCGCGCGGCTGGTCGCCGACTGCCCGGAGCTCAGCGTGGTGGCCACCAGTCGGGCGCCGCTGCGAGCGCCGTACGAATGGGTCTACGAGCTCCCGCCCCTGATCGCCGACGACGCCGTCCGGCTCTTCCGCTCGCGCGCCGAGGCAGCCGGCGGCGTCGTGCCCGACGGCCCCGAGGTCGAGCGATTGTGCGAGCGGCTCGAGGGCATGGCCCTGGCCGTCGAGCTCACGGCGGCCCGCTACCCCGTGCTCGGCCTGGACGGGCTGGCGGCCGCCCTGGAGGATCCCTTGCGGCTTCTCGGGGGCGAGGGCTCGAAGCAGAGGTCGCTGCGCGCGACCATCGCCTGGAGCGTCGACCTGCTCGACGCTGAGGCGCGCGAGCTGTTCCGGTCGGTCTGGGTCTTCGCCGCCCCGTTCACGGCCGCGGCGGCCCACGCCGTCGCCCTGCCCGACCGGACGCTGGCTGAGGCCGCCCGAGCGCTGGCGACGCTCGCGGACCAGCACTTGCTGAGGGTCCGCCCGGGCAGCCCGACGCGCTACTCCCTCCAGGAGGTGGTGCGTCAGTACGCCGAGCACGTGGGGGAGGGTCCCGACCTCCTCGCCGGGAGACACGAGGAGTGGGTGAGGGCCGAGCTCGCACGCCTGGAGCCCGCACCGGCTGAGGTCGGGTGGCGCACCAGCTTCGACGACCTGGCCATCGAGGTGCGCGCGGCGCTGGCGCGCTCACCGGAGGGCCAGGGCCTCGGTGACCTCTTCGCCGAGCAGCTGCTGCTGCGCGGACGCCTCGAGGAGGCGCAGCGCCGGTTTGAGACCACCGCGGCCCAGACGTCGGATCCGGGTGGCCGGATCGAGCTGCTTCGTCGGGCGGCCGGCGCAGCCGCGGCCCGGCTGGTGGGCGATGAGCTGGTCAGGCTGCTCGACGAGACGGCCGAGGCCGCCGCGACCGCCGCAGACCCGGCCACGCGTGCCGACGCGCTGGCCTGGTCAGTGATCTATGCGGCCTTCCACCCCGGGATCATGGCCCACCCGCTTCCTCGGGACGAGATCGACCGTCGGCTTGCCGAGGCGCGGTCGGCGGTTCCGCCTCGGTCGAGCGCCGTGGCCACCGTCGCAGCCGCGACGGCCAGCTGCCTGCCCGGCGACCACCCCGAGGCGGTCGCGACGGGCCGTCGCGCCGCCGACGAGGCGGTCGCGGCCGGGCTGCCGCTCGTCGCCTCCGCGGCGCTCGACTGCGTGTGCGCGGGCCTGTTGCGCACCGGCGAGCACGCCGCCGCCCTGGCCGCGGTGCGTCAGCGCGGTGAGCTCATGGACCCGCTCCCGCTGGACGCCCTCACGGCGTACCCCTTCAACGACTACCTGCTGATGGGGTGCGAGGTCTCGCTTGCGGCCGGGGTCCTGGCGGAGGCGCGCACCTACGCCGAGCGCCTGGCGGAGCTGCCGTGCTACCTCGACTATCCCCACCCCGCGCTGGCCCGACACCTGCAGGTCGATCTGCTCACCGGCGACCTGGCAGGAGCCGTCGCTCACGGGGAGCAGTTCCTCGCCTCGTGGGACCGGGCGGGACGACATCGGGCGACGACCCTGGCCGTCGCGGCCTGCGCCGTCGCCACCGTCCACGGGATCCTCGGGGATGAGCGGCGGCGCAGCGAATGGAACGCGGTCACCCGTCAGCTCCTCGGTGAGCCGCTGGCGCCCGGCTACAGCCCCGACGTCGGGTGGGCGCCCACGCTCGATGCGGTCCTCCTGCTCCACCAGCGGCGGCCGGAGGAGGCTCTGGCCCGGCTCGCGCCCGACCTCGACGACCCCCGGTGGGCAACGAACACGACGGCGCTGCTGTGGCGGCCGTGGTACGCCGCCGCGTGGGCCGAGGCCACCGCCCTCGCCCGGCCAGCCGATCTCGGCGAGCACCTGGACACTGCCCGGGCCGCCACCGGGCAGAACGCGGTCGCAGCGGGCCTGGTCGACCGGGCAGAAGCACTTGCCCGGGACGCCCACGACGAGGTGGCCGCCTTCGCCCAGACCTTCGAGGACCTCGGCGCCGGCTACCAGCGCGACCGCAGCGTCGTGCTCGGGCGAGACGGACCTCGGTCGGTCTGACTCGCCTGGGGGACGCCCCCCTGCGCCGGGCGATGGCTCGGTCGAGACGGGGCGGCGTTTGCCCCTGGGCGAAGCACGTCGGGCAGGGGAGACTGACCCGCGCTCGTCGAAGAAGCGAGGAGAAGGGATCACGCCGTGTCGATCGCGCTGCTCTACGCCGTCGTCGCCTCAGCACCGTTGGTGCTCGGGGCCTGGCTGGGGGTCCGCTGGGCCGCCCCGAAGCCGGTCTTGGCCGCGGCCCTGGCGTTCGCGGCGGGCGCCCTCATCGTCTCGGCGTCCTTTGAGCTCTTCGAGCCCGCCTACACCGGTGGGGGCCCGTGGCGTGCCGGGATCGCCTTCGCCCTCGGCGCGGCGACCTTCGTCGCTGTCGACTCCTACGTCGACGCCAAGGCGGCCGGCAGCACAGCCGGCTTGGCCCTGCTGGCCGCGGTGACGCTCGATGGGATTCCGGAGAACACGGCCCTGGGTGTGTCGCTGAACGGGTCGGGCAGCATCGCGTTGTTGGTCGCGGTGTTCGTGAGCAACTTCCCCGAGTCGCTCAGCGGGGCGCGCAGCATGCTCGACTCGGGCCGGAAGGCCAGGACGGTGGTGGCGATGTGGTCCGTGGCTGCCGTCCTGCTGGCGTTGGCCGTCCTGGCGGGCAGGCTGCTGTTCAGCGGCCTGGGCCCGTCGACGTTGGCCTACCCGTTGGCGTTCGCCGGGGGCGCGGTGCTGGCCTCGGTGATCGACACCTTGGCCCCCGAGGCCTTCGGTGACGGCGGCCCCACGGTCGCCCTGGCCAGCGCCGCCGGCTTTGTCACCGGCTTCATGCTGAGCCTGTGAGGCGCGGGGACCGTGTCGTCCCGGATCGTCCGGAGGTCAGTCGGCGCTCTGGAGGCCCTCGACCTCGTCGCGAGCAGCCACGACCGCGTCGTGCTGGCGGGTCACGACCTGGCGGAAACCGTCACTGAGGTCCTGCTCGAGCGCCTTCTCGTACTCGGAGACGGCGTGGTCCTCCCCGGTGAGTGCGGCCTTGAGGACGCTGCCAGCGTCGTCACCGGTCAGGGCGTCCTTGAGCGACAGCCAGCCGCGGTGCAGGGCTGCGGCGGCCGTGCCGCTCTCGTCGACGTCGTCGCCGTACTCGTGGCCCATCTCGACGATCTCGCGCGCGAAGTCGGCGCGCTGCTCGGAGAAGCGCTGCAGGGTGGTCGCCCACTCGGCGCGGTCGCTGTCACGCAGCTTGTCGGCGGCACTGGCGAAGCCGCGCTCGCCGTCCTTCAGCGTCTCGACCAGCTCTTTGGCGGCCTTCTCGTCGTCCGACACGTTCGCTCCTCTGCTCGGTGATGCCCTGGTGGGCGGGTACCCGCCACGGCGCCGATGAAACAGGGCTCAGCGGCGAGGGATGACGACGACGAGGCCGGTCGGTGAGGCGAGGCTGCCGCTCACCCGGCCACCCACGGTCTCGATGACGGTGCGGGCGCGGTCGAGGGGACCGCTCGACCCTGCACTCGGGTCCGCGACCGCGGCCCCGTCCACCGTCACGGTGACACGCAGGTGCCGCTCGCCGCCGTCGACGACGAGGTGCGTGCGGCGGCCCCGGTGGGCGAGCACCTCGAGCAGGACCTCGTCCAGCAGCTGCTCCAGGGGGCCGGGGGTCACGTGCAAGGCAGGGTCGCCGAGCAGCTCGGCCTCCATGGTGACCCCGGTCAGCGCGAGGGTGTCCGACCACCGCCGGGCCACCGCCCCGACCACCAGACCGAGCGGGAGCTGCGCGGTCGAGACGACAGGATGTCGCCGCGTCTCCTCCAGCACGTCGCCCACGGCGTGGTCGAGCCGGTCGATGTAGGCGGCCGCCCGCTCGGCGGCCTCGATGAGGTCGGGCTGCACGTCGTCGCGGTCGGCGAGGTCGTGGAGCTCGAGCCGCAGCGCGGTCAGCGGCGTGCGCAGCTCGTGGGAGGCGCGCAGCGCGAGGTCCCGCTCACGGCGCAGGGACTGGCCGAACTGGTCGGCGGCTCCCTCCAGGGCGACGCCGATGGCGCGCGCCTCCCCGATGCGGGTGCGGGGCAGCCGGAGGTCGAGGCGGCCCCGTGCCAGGGCGTTGGCCGCTTCCGCCAGCTCGACGAAGGGCTTCGAGAGCCGCCGGGCGACGACCGCACCCAAGACGATGGCGAAGAGGACCAGCACGGCCCCGAGGCCGAGCAGCGACGGGACGGCGGCCGCCACCTCGCGGTCGACCTCGCGCCGCGGCGCGTGCACCTCGACGGTGACACCTCCGCTGGTCGCCGTACCGATCACCGCGTCGGTGGCATCGGCCTGGTCCCACTGGAGCCCGGTGGCCTGGGAGGTCCGGCCGTCGGGCAGGGTCACCGTCACCATCCGGTCGGGGTCGGCGTACGGCGTGAGGACCTCGGTGCTCGGGGGTCTGACCATGTCCTCAGCGCTGCCGTCGACCACGGCAGCAGCGAGCACCATGGCCTCGCGCTCGGCGTCCTCACGGAGGTGCTGCTGGGCGAGGTCGGAGATCGTGACGGTGCGGAAGGCCACGAAGGCGACCACCACGAGCACCGCCAACAGCCCGAAGGCCAGGGTCAGCCGCGGACGCACGGCGGCCGGTCCTCAGGCACCGGGGGAGCCGTCCTCGAGCCGGAAGCCCACGCCGCGCACCGTGACGACCTCGGCCGGGGAGGAGGCGTCCTCGAGCTTGCCGCGCAGGCGGCCGACCGTGACGTCGAGGGTCTTGGTGGAGCCGAACCAGTTCTCGTCCCACACCTCGGCCATGAGCCGCTCGCGGGTGACGACCGCACCCCGGTCGGCGTCCAGCAGGGCCAGCACGTCGAACTCCTTGGTCGTCAGGGTCAGCTCGGTCGCACCGACCCACACCCGGCGGGAGGCGACGTTGACGCGCAGGCCCTCGGTGTCGACCGGCGGCGTGGTGGCAGCGACAGCGGCAGCGCCCGGGGGTGGAACGCGCGGTGTCGCCACCTCGTCGCCCGGCGCGTCTGACCGGCCGAGCGCCGAGCGACGGACCAGGGCCCGCAGTCGCGCCTGCATCTCGGCGATGCCGAAGGGCTTGGCGAGGTAGTCGTCGGCGCCGTAGTCGAGGCCGACCACCTGGTCGAGCTCGTGGGAGCGGGCGGTCAGGATCATGATGCCGCCGGTGTAGCCCTCGACGCGGGCCTGGCGGCACACGTCGAGGCCGTCCATGTCCGGCAGGCCGAGGTCGAGCAGGACGACGTCGGGGCCCGTCCGGATCGCGTCGAGCGCGGCCTGTCCGGTCTGGGCCCAGGTGACGTCGTAGCCCTGCCGCTCGAGCATGCGCTGCAGCGTGAGGGCGATGTCTTCGTCGTCTTCCACCAGGAGCACGGTCGTCACCTCCTCAGCGTAGGTGGCCTCACTCACCGTGGTCACAGGTCACAGGTCGCTGTCGTTGGTGCCGGACTCGACCGCGGTGGTCGTCGAGCATGCGACGCCACCCGTGCTCTGGACCGACGCGAGCGGGGTCCAGCGCATGACGCCCGCGTTGGTCGAGGTGCGCAGGTCGCTGGAGGTGAGCGAGCCCAGGACCACCGTGACCACGGTCGTGGTCGTCCCACCGGTCGTCGAGGTGACAGCGGTCATGGTGGCCGGGATCGTCACTGACTTGTTCTTGTTCACGTAGTTCTGGGCGAAGGTGACCGTGCCTAGGTTGCCGAACGTGCCCCGGTCGAACGTCGTCGCCGTGGCGACGGCCTTGTCGCTCAGCGTGACGCTGGTCGAGGTGCTGGTCCCGTTCCAACCGGACTTGATCGTGGTGAGGTTGACCGAGCCCTGGTAGGTGAAGGTGAACGTGTCGCCCGCTCCGGCGAGGCCGTTGGTGCCGCCGTTGCGGGCCTGGATGTCCAGGGCACGCAGGGGGGTGTTGTCGATGGTCACGGTGACCACGGGGGAGGTGGCGGTCAGCCCACCGCTGTAGGTCATCACCGCGCGGAGCTCCCAGCTGCCCGAGGTCAGCCCGGCGGTCGCCCACGGGCAGGTGTACGGCGCGGACCCGTCGGTGCAGATGGGGGCGTAGGTGCCGCCGGCCAGCCGTCCCTCGACCACGACCTCGGTCACGGTGAGACCGGTCGCCACCGAGGTGTCGGTGGTGATCGTGATGGTGCCGCGCACCTGGTCGCCGGTGAGGGGCGAGGTGATGGTGACCGAGGCGAGCCCGTTGACGACCTGCCGGGTGATGAGAGCGGAGGTGGTGGTGTTGCCCGCAGCGTCGGTGGCGACGGCGCGCAGCTCGTAGCTGCCCCCGTTGTTCAGCTTCGTGGTGTCGAGGCTGCAGCGGTAGGGATCGGTGCTGACCGTGCAGAGCGCCAAGAAGGGGGTGGTCCCGACCAGGCGGTAGGAGACGTCGACCTTGGCGACACCTGAGTCCTCGTCAACCGCGGTCGCGGTCACCTGGACGGTGCCGCTCATCGGGCTGGGGGCCGCCACGCTCACGGACGGCGCGATGTTGTCGACGACGACGCCGGACTGCTGGTCGGTGACCACGGTCGGCGTGCCCGTGCCCACGGTGGAGACCACGCGGACGTCGTACTCGTCGGTTAGCCCGGTGGTGTTCCACGAGCAGGTGGGGGTGGTGCCGGTGACGGTCCCGCAGCCGGAGACCGTCGTCCACCCCGTGGCTCCGACGACCCGGAACTGGAAGGCATTGGAGACGGTGCGGTTGCCCGCTCCGGTCACGGTGGCGGAGAGGGACACGGTGCCGCGGACGGCGGCGGCGATGTCGCTCAGCACGACGTTCGCCGCGTTCGCGACACGGGTCGTCACGGCCTGAGAGGTGGCGCTGAAGCCCGCAGCGTCGGTGGCGATGGCGCGCAGCTGGTAGTCGCCGTCAGCGACCTGGGTGGTGTCGAACGGACAGGCGTACGGCGAGGTGTTGTCGGTGCAGAGCGGGGTCCAGGTGGTGCTCCCGGCGGGAGACCGCTCGATGCGGACGCCGGTGATGGCGCTGGCGCTGTCGGTGCTGGTCGCGGTGACCTGCACGGTCCCGCTGACGACGGCTCCGGGGCTGAAGACGGTCACGGCCGGCGGGTAGTAGTCAGCGGCGGCTCCCACCGTCACCAAGGTGTTGGAGGCCGAGGTGAAGCTCGCACCGGAGAACCACGTCGTCCCTGCGGCGGTCAACACGACCACCAGGACCACCAGCAGCCGGCGCGAGGGGCGACCGCCCACTCGGGGCAGTCGGCGTGCGGCGCGGTGGCTGGTCATCGGGCTCGTTCCTGGGAGGGGGGTGTGATGAGAAGTCTGTCGAAGGTCGGGTCATCGGGACCCCACGCCGAGGACACCGCCACACCACGAATCGACAACGGCTCAGCGAGGTCCTGCCGGGCGCTCAGGCGGGGAGGGGCGTCCGTCGGCGGTTGCTCGGTCGGGCGCTCGGCAGGGCCGCCAGGGCCGGGGAGGCGATGCCGGTGGCCGGCTGCTCGGCAGCTCGGCGGGGGCGCATGGCGCGGAGCAGCTCGGTCAGGCTGAGCAGGGCGATGATGGCGGCGGGGATGCCGATGACGGCCATCCGGGTGCCGCGGTCGGCCAGCGCCATGAAGGCGAAGCCGACGTAAGGCGCGTGGTGGACCACGCGGGCCTGAGTGCCGGAGGTCAGCTGGAAGGTCCAGGGGTCGACCGCAGGGTTGGCGTCGCCCTGGGTGCGGAACTCGGCGCCGTCGATGTCGACGATGCGGTGGGTGACCAGGGTGGTGATGCCGGAGTCGGCGGGCGGGACGTAGGTGATGACGTCGCCGACCTCGAGCTCCTCGACCGGAACGACCTCGGAGAAGACGACCGAGCCGAGGTCGTAGGTGCCGCTCATCGAGCCGCCCATGATCACGTAGCGCTGCAGGCCCAGGAGGCTCGGCAGCAGGAAGGCCAGGGCGACCAGGACGGTGAGGACCAGGCCGAGGTTCACCAGGGCCCCGCGCAGCCGGGAGCCGCGGGTGCGGGTCTTGTGGGCCGCGGTGGGGGCGGTGGGGAGCAGCGTCATGTCAGCTGGCCTCTCGGATGGTCGGGGGGAGCAAGCGGATCGCTGGATCGGGGGGTGTGCCCCGCCCGGCACGGGTGCCGGGCGGGGCGTCCTCCCCAGGACTGTGGTGCTGGTGTAGCGGTGTAGCGGCTGGTGCTCGATCAGTTGCCGACGATGGGCAGCGACTCGATGAAGGACAGCGGGCTGCCCTTCTCCTGGGTCGAGACCCACTGGAAGTTGGCGGTGGCGGTCTTGCCCTCGTTGGTGTTGTCGGTGGTCTCGTCGAGGGTCACGGTGAAGGTGACGGTCGTGGACTGGCCGACCGGCAGGGCGCCGAGCTCGAGCTTGGCGCCGTCGACCAGGCCGCCGAAGGTGCCGCTGTAGAGGTTCTTGGCGCCCTGGTCGAGCTTGAGCTTGAGGTCGTTGGCCACGAAGCCGTTGGTGGCGGTGGTCTCGGCCAGCGTGAGCGTCGAAGGCAGGTTGCCGGTGTTGGTGATGGTCACCGAGCCGGTGATCGTGTCGTCATCCTTGATCTTGTCGATGACCAGGCTGGTCACGTTGTTGGCGTGCTCGACCTTGCCGGAGGTGACGGCGGTCGTGGAGGCCGTGGTCGAGGTGAAGCTCGCACCGGAGCCGACGGCGACGGTGCCGGCGACCATGAGGGTGGCGAGGGGGACGAGGACCTTGCGGCGGGTGGCGGTGGCCATGGTGTTCTCCTGGGGTTGTGGGCCGCGGTCTGCGGCGGTTGCTGATGAGGAGAACTCTGTTACGCCGGGCACCACGCCCAGGTCTCGTGGACACCACCTCCACACCACGGCTGCACCACAAGTGCCTGGAGGCCGCCTTCCGACACCACCAGTTGGCAACACCGAGCCCCACGAGCGCGCAGAGACCCTGAGGCCGGGTGTGGCGTGGGGCCTGCGTCGGTGCTGACGACCGGTCCGGACGGCGGCCTGGTCAGGGCGCCGTGATGTCGCGCACCAGCTCGCGGATGCGGACGGCGCAGACCAGGTGGCCGCTGGTCTCGGCGATCCGCAGCGCCTCCTCCAGGACCTGGGGAGCGTCGTCGGTCCCCGTCCTGACGGCGAGCTCGCACTGGGCCAGGCGGGCCTCGTGGAGTGCCAGTCCGGGGCCGGTGGCCAGCGCCCGGTCGATGTGGGCCGCCGCCGAGTCGAGGCGACCATGGTGTACGTCGAGCAGCGCAAGACGCGCGTGGGCCCACGCGCTGAAGATGAGCAGCGTTGCTCCGCTGGTGCTCAGGCTCTCCTCGTAGGCCGCCTGGGCGGCGACGAGGTCACCCACGGCCTCGAGGGCGACGCCGCGGGCGCGCAGGGTGGTGGCGCTCCAGCCGCGGTGGCCGATGCGTCGGGCGATCGCGTGGCCGAGGTCCGCCGCCGCCAGTCCTTCCTGGACGCGTCCGCAGCCGACGAGCACCTCGCTGTGGTGCCACAGGACCATCGCCTCGCCCTCGGCGGTCCCGAGGGTCCGCGCCAGGTCGAGTGCGGCGCTGGTCTCGACCAGCCCCTCGTCCGGGCGTCCGGCGAAGAGCAGCCCGTGCCCCCTGGTGGTGCGCGGGGTCACCACGCGGAGCAGGTTGCCCTGGTCGGCGAAGAGGCGTGCGACCCGCTCGAACTGGTCGATGCCCTCGAAGATGTCTCCGTTGCCGAAGACAGTCATGGCCCGGGCGTCGAGGATGTCGGCCACCCCGGTCGCGTCTCCGGCGTCCTTGAACAGCTGGAGCGCCTCGTCCAGCCGGGCCTCGGCGTCGGCCTGGTGTCCCAGGTTCATGTCGACCAGGGCGCGGACGTAGGTCGCGCGGGCCACCGCCGAGCGGTCGTCTCCTGCTTCGGCCAGGGCGAGGTCCGCGAGCTCGGCGGCGCGGAGCATGTCCTCGGCGCCCGAGGTCAGCCCGGCCAGCCTGGTCAGCATGCGCGACCGGGCGGGGGCCCCGGAGGCCAGGGCGATCGCGGCCCGCAGGTCGCCCCGCGCGGCCGCCGGGTCGCCCTGGCGGGCCAGCGTCTCGGCGCGAACCTCCAGCAGGGCTGCTCGGGTGTCGCCATCCGGCTCGAGCGCCAGACCGTCCGCCGCGAGCTGCGCGGCCTCCCGGTCGGCGAAGCGGTCCAGCCGCGCGGCGGCCGCCGCCGCGTACGCCGACGCGGCGCGGGCTCCGTCGCCTGCGCCGGCCAGGTGCCGGGCGAGCTCACCGGTGGGACCTCCCGTGCGGTCCAGCGCCGCAGCCAGCGCGTGGTGGACCCGCGCGCGCTCGACGGGGTCGAGCCGCTCCTGGATGGTCTCCGCGACCAGGTCGTGGTCGACGCGGAAGCCGCCGCCGTCGTGGCGGACCAGGTGGTGCCGCGACAGGTCGAGGAGGAGGCGCAAGGTCGCCTCGGGTCCCAGGCTCCCCGTCGCAGCGAGCAGCTCGACCGTCACGGGTCGGGCCACCAGCGACAACGTCCCGAGCAGGCGTCGGCTGTCATCGGGAAGCCGCTCGAACTGGCGCCAGACGGCGTCCCGCTGCCCGTCGCGGGAGACCTCCATGGCGCGCGAGGCCACCTGCTCGACCTCCGCTGCGAGCACCCGTCCAGCGGAGTCGGAGCGATGCAGCAGGCCCTCCCGCTCGAGGGTCCGCAGCGTTTGGAGGACCGCGAAGGGGGTGCCGTCGGTGTGTTCGGCCACGGCGGAGGCGACGTCGTCGGAGTCGACGAGGCAGCGGATGGCGTCGACACCGAGCGGACCCAGGGTGATCTCCAGGCTGTGCAGCTCGGCCAGACCGGCCAGGAAGCGCTCGGCCGGTCCGCCCGCGACCACCTCCTCGGGGCGGTAGGCGACGACGAGCAGGACCTCCTCGCTGCGCGACGCCAGCAGCTCCAGGGTCTCGAGGCTGCTGGAGTCGGCCCACTGGAGGTCGTCGACGAGTAGCAGGCACGGAGCGAGAGCCTCGACCAGCTCCACGACGCCGAGCGGGACCAAGGCGCGACGGGTCTGCGGGTCCACCGTCACCTGCGGCTCCACGAGGTCGGGGAGCACCTCGCTCAGCGCCGCCAGTGACCTGCTCCCGAGGATCTCGGCGTGGTCGACGGCGGCCAGCTGGGGGTCGCGGAGCAGGGTGCGGACCAGCCCCCAGGGCTCGTCGCGCTGCGGCCGGAGGGCGCGCGCGGCCAGCGAGCGGTGTCCGCTGCTCGCGGCGTACGCCTCGAGCAGGCGCGACTTGCCGGAACCGGACCGACCGGACACCACCGCCGCGCGGCAGTCCTGACCGACGGCGGCGAGCCGGCGCAGCTCGGCTTCCCGCCCCACGAGAGGGGGGAGACCCACGAGGGACGCCGGGGGACGCCGGACCGGGGGGCTGGAGCCCCGGAGCAGCTGTTCGTAGATCGTGGCCGCCTCCGGTGACGGATCAAGGCCCAGCTCGTCGGCGAGCACCCTGCGCAGGTCGGTGTACGCCGCGACCGCCGCAGCCACGTCGCCGTCCGCAGCCAGGGCGCGGACCAGCAGCACCCGCGCTGCCTCGCGGAGGGGCTGGCGGGCCACCGCCTCGGCAGCGTGCGTGATCGCCTCCCGGGTCCTGCCCTGCTGCAGCGCCGCGGCCCCGGCCACCTCGAGCGCGTCCTGGTGTGCCCGCTCGAGCCGCTCGCGGTGCGGACGCGCCCAGTCGAGGTAGGCGTCCTCCGGCAGCGGCTCGCCCCACAGCCGCAGCGCTGCCTCGGCTGCGGCCGCCGCGGCGGCGGGGTCGCCCTGGGCGTGGGCATCACGGGCCGCGCGCACGTGTTGCTCCAGCAGCTCGGTGTCGATCCGGATCTCGACCTCCGAGGGCAGGACGTACCCGCCGCTCACAGTGGCGATGCAGCGCCGGTCCCCGAGCGCGCGCCGGGCCCGGTTGACCACGACGTTGAGGTTCGTGCTGGGGTCGGCCGGAGGGTGGTCGCCCCACAGCGCGTCGATCAGCAAGTCCCGCGAGACCGGGCGACCACGCTCGACCGCCAGCACCCTCACGAGCTGACGGACCCGCCGCCCCCCGAAGGCGCTCTCCTCGACCGTGCCACCGTCCCGGCGCACGGCGAAGCGGCCCATCAGGTCGATCTCCACGCAGCCCATCGTGCCGTCGCTGCTACCGGATCGCTATGGCCCGGCTATGCCCACCCGTGAGGCTCCTCCCACCAACCCGGACGGTCCTCGGCTAGGGGTCCGGACACGACCAAGGAGACACACATGGCCATCGATGACACCAAGCTCGACGAGTTCGTCGGCCGCTTCGCCGGAGACCTCGGCGCCGTACTGCACGCGGCCACGATCCTGGTGGGCGACCGGCTCGGCCTCTACGCCGCGATGGGCGACAGCCGGCCCGTGACGCCCGCTGAGCTCGCCCAGCGCACCGGCTGCGACGAGCGCTACCTGGCCGAGTGGCTGGCCGCCCAGGCGGCGAGCGGCTACGCCGAGTACGACGCGGCCGACGGCACCTTCCACCTCACCGAGGAGCAGGCCTTCGCGCTGACCAGCCCGGACAACCCGGTCTTCGCCCCCGGCGGGATGCAGGTGGCTGCTTCCACCATCGCCGACGTCGGCCTGATCGCTGAGGCCATGCGCACCGGAGGCGGCGTCGACTGGGGCGACCATCACGACGACCTCTTCGCCGGCACCGACCGGTTCTTCCGCCCCAACTACATCGGCAACCTCGTCGACGCGTGGTTGCCCGCCCTCGACGGGGTCCTGGCCGAGCTGGAGACAGGCGGACGGGTCGCCGACGTGGGGTGCGGCTACGGCTCGTCGACCATCTTGATGGCGCAGGCGTTCCCCCGGTCGACCTTCGTCGGCAGCGACCCGCACGAGCCGTCGATCGAGGCCGCCCGCAAGGCGGCCGCGGACGCGGGCGTGGCCGACCGGTGCACCTTCGAGGTCGCGACCGCGGCCGACTTCTCCGGGCACGGCTACGACCTGGTCACGTCGCTGGACTGCCTGCACGACATGGGTGACCCCGTCGCCGCGGCCGGTCATGTGCGCGCGAGCCTGGCCGACGGTGGGGTGTGGATGATCGTGGAGCCGAACGCCGCAGACCACCTGGAGGACAACCTGAACCCGGTCGGGCGCATCTTCTACTCGGCGTCGACGTTGATCTGCATCCCGTGCTCGCGCAGCCAGGAGGTCGGGCTCGCGCTCGGAGCCCAGGCGGGGCAGGCGAGGATCCAGGCGGTGACCCAGGAGACCGGGTTCACGCGGTTCCGCCGGGCCGCGGAGACGCCGTTCAACGCGGTCTACGAGGTACGGGCCTGAGAGCTAGGCGCTCCTCCGTCCGCTCCTCCGACCTCCTGGTCGGGGGAGCGGACCTCGTTGCGTGACGTACAGTAACGAAATGCCTCCGACGTCGGCCCGCAGTCGTCCTGCCCACCACCGGCGACGGGCGGCGCTGGCCGTGGTGCTCGGCCTCCTCACCACGCTGGCCGCGGCCGTGTCGACCCCCGCCAAGGTGGCGGCGCTCCCCGTGGGCTGTGACTGGCCGGTCTACATCGGCAAGGACGGTCTCAACGTCCTGGCCCCGGACTACCAGGCCAACTACTGGATCCTCCACTACACGGTGGTCCCGGGCACCTCGCTGCGGATCGAGGGGACCTACCCCGAGGCCCGCTTCTTCAGCCACACACTGCAGGACGAGACCGCGATCACGACCGCCGCGCTCGTCGACCAGGACATCCGACCGGACCGACCGGGGACCAACCCCTTCCGGACCCGAGGTGCCGCGCCCGGCGCGGCGTACGCGATCCACATCGACTTCGGCACCGAGCCGGAGGGCGGCGCGGCGCCCAACACGTTGTACGCCGGGGAGACGCTCGAGGGCGAGCCCAACCCGGGCGGCACCTTGATCTACCGCATCTACGTCTCGACCGACCAGGGCGACAAGCTGGCAGGGCAGCCCCTGCCGACGGTGGTCTGGGAGACGCCCGGCGGTGATGTGGACCTGACCCTCGACCAGTGCCAGCCGGTGGGCGACGGACTGCGGGGGCCGCTCAACGAGGCGACGTACGACGCTGACCGACCCGTGCCGGTCCCCGGCCTGGTCCCGGCCAGCGCCGACTACCGGGAGATACCGGACTTCGTTCGCATCCACGACGGTGGCTTCGCCGATCCCGTCCTCAACTCACTGCCGCCCGCGCTCAACGCCGCGGTGCCGCGCCGCGAGGGCGTGCCCGTGGCCAACAAGCCCTTCCCCTACCTGCGCTCCAGCATCACCCGACGCTTCGGCGAGACCGTGGTGGTGCGCTTCAGGTCCCCGACGTTCCCGGACACCGTCGGCGGGGAGTCGGTCACCCGTGACACCCAGGTGCGCTACTGGTCGCTGTGCTCCTACGCGGCGCTGGAGGAGGGTGGGCTCCGCGGCAACGACTGCCGCACCGACTTCCAAGTCCGTCCCGACCGACGCGGCATCGTCACCTTCGTCGTCTCCGACCCCTCACACCGACCGGGGCGGCAGGTCCTGGGGCGACGTGGCGTCGAGTGGCTGCCGTGGGGACCGTGGGAGAAGGACTTCCTCCTCCTGCGCATCGGGCTCCCGCGGGACGGCTGGCGCTTCAGCCCGCTCGGTGTGAGCGCCGAGGCAGTCGACCAGGTGCAGGCGGCGCGCAAGGCCATGGGCCCGTTCTATCCCGTCGCCCGCTACTGCAGCCACACCCGGATCGACGAGCGGGGCCTGGGCTCCTGCTTCGACGGGCGCTGAGGCGCGGGCTCCTGTGTCGGCGTCACCGACGCCCACGTGCCCGCCCTCGACCGGCCCGACCGTTGGGCGGCGTCCCGAGCCAGGTCCTGCGCGCTCCTGGCAGCCCTGCTCGCGGGCGTCTCGAGGACCCATCCCTCTCGCTTCGACTCGGTCGCAACCGCCTCGATGACCCCCCGAGGGGGTGGGCCAGACCAGCTGCTCCGGCCTCTAGGATCCGCAGCAGGGCCACAGAGGCACGAGGCCTCGCCGAGGAGATCGAGGACGTCGTGACAGCTCTGCCAGAACACGCGCGCGCGGCTGCTGCGCGCCGTCTGGCCCTGACGAGCACCGGCAACCACGCGATCGATCGGCTGTGCGAGCTGGCGGCGGCGCTCCTGGAGGTCGCCTCGGCCCAGGTCTCGCTCATCAGCGACGTGCAGCTGGTGGTCGGCGGCGCGGGTGCGGGCAGCACCGCGGTCGGCAAGGAGACCGACGCCGACGACTCGCTGTGCACGGTCACGGTCCGAGCGGCAGAGCCGCTCGTCGTTCCCGATGCCGGGGACGACGCCCGGGTCTCCTCCCTCCCGCCGGTCGCCTCGGGGGCGGTGGGGTCCTACCTGGGAGTCCCCCTGCTCGACGAGGACGGACACGTGGTGGGCGCTCTGTGCGCCTATGACCGTGCCGTCCATGCCTGGACCGAGCGGGACGTCACCACGTTGCAGCGGCTGGCGGGGTCCGTGCTCGCCGAGCTCGAGCTGGCCGCACTGAGCAGTGACTACGAGACCGGTCAGCTGCGGTGGCGGCTGGCGGCCGACGCGGCCGGGGTCGGCGCCTTCGACTGGCACATCCCGACCGACGAGCTCAGCTGGGACGACCGCCTGCTCGATCTCTTCGGGCTCGACCGGGTCACCTTCGGGGGCGACCTCGAGTCCTTCAACCGCTCCCTGCACCCCGAGGACGTCGCGCGCGTCAGCGTGGCCATCCAGCAGGCCATCGACTCGTGCGGCGAGTACTCCGCGGAGTACCGGGTCGTCTTGCCCTCCGGTGACGTCCGCTGGGTGGCGGCCCGGGGGCGGGTCCTGTGTGGGGAGGACGGCGTGGCGACGAGGTTGATCGGGGCGGCCTACGACACCACCGCGGTCCGGGAGGGCGATGCGCGGCTGGCCCGGGTCCTGGAGTCGATGCCGTCGGCGTTCGTCCAGCTCGACCGGAGCTGGAGCATCCAGTACCTCAACGCCGAGGCCGAGCGGCTGCTGGGACGCAACCGCAGCGACCTGATCGGCCGCGACATGTGGGAGGCCTACCCCGACACCGTCGGCAGTGAGATCGAGAAGCACTACCGGCAGGCGATCGAGGAGGGGAGGCCGGTCACCTTCGACACCTACTACCCCGAGCCTCTCGACGGCTGGTACGAGATCAGGGCGTGGCCGACCCCGGACGGGTTGTCGATCTACTTCCTCGAGGTGACGGCTCGACGAGAGGCGCAGGAGCAGCTGACCCACGCGGCGCGGCGCGACGCGCTCCTGGCGCACGTGACCGAGCAGCTCACCGACACCCTCGACCTCGGTGAGGCCGTGGCCCGGCTGGGTGCTCTGGTCGTGCCCGAGCTCGGCGAGTGGTGCGTGGCGACGACGGTCGGCGACAGGGGGCCGTCGGGGAGGCCGCCGATCCTCCACGACATCGGCGCCTGGCACGCCGAGCCGGCCCTCCAGCCCGCGGCGGCGAGGTTCGCCGCCATCCGGCTTGGCGCGATGAGCGACGACTCCTTCCTCCCGGCGGTGCTGTCCTCGGAGTCTCCCCAGACGACCGACGACGCGTCCGCTGCGCTGCGACAGCTCTTCGACTCCCCCGAGGTGCACGAGCTCATCGACACCCTGTCACCGCAGCACGCCGCGGTCGTCAACCTCCGGGGCCGGGACCGGGTGGTCGGGCTGCTCACCATCTTCCGCCCGGCCTGCGTGGGCGCGTTCTCCGACGACGACCTCGAGCTCCTGTCCGCCGTGGCGGCCAGGGCGGGGCTGGCGCTGGACAACGTGCGGCTCTTCGCCGAGCAGAGGGAGCTGGCCGAGGGCCTGCAGCGCAGCCTGCTGACCGAGCCGCCGCAGCCCGACGACCTCGAGATCGTGGTGCGCTACGAGGCCGCGGCCGAGGCCGCCCGGGTGGGGGGCGACTGGTACGACGCCTTCCTCCAGCCGCAGGGTGCGACCGTGCTGGTGGTCGGTGACGTCGTGGGGCACGACACCGCCGCCGCTGCGGCCATGGGACAGCTGCGCAGCCTGCTCCGGGGCATCGCGGTCTTCGGCGGCGACAGCCCGGCCGAGGTCCTGCGCGGCGTCGATCGGACGTTGCAGACCCTCCAGGTCGACACCACCGCGACGGCGATCGTCGCCCGGCTCGAGCAGACGCCCGAGGAACGCGCCACCGGAGTGACCAGGCTGCGCTGGTCGAACGCGGGACACCCCCCTCCCGTCATCCTGGAGCCAGGTGGCCGGGCCCGCCTGCTCGGGGCGGAGACCCACGACCTGCTGCTGGGTCTGGATCCACAGGCCGACCGGAGGGAGGGGGTCGTGACCCTCGCCCGGGGTGCCACCGTCCTGCTGTTCACCGACGGCCTCGTCGAGCGCCGGGGCGAGGCGCTCGAGGCAGGGCTGGACCGGATCCTCGAGGCGCTGGCACGGCTGGACCGCGTGCACCCGGAGCTGGAGGACCTGTGCGACGCCCTGCTCGCCGAGATGGTGCCGGGTCGCCGGGAGGACGACCTCGCGTTGGTCGCCGTACGGCTCCACCCGCAGGACCGCTGAGGGGCCTCGCGGCCGCCCCGGTCGATCGGCCCCGAGTCGATCAGCGCCAGAGGATGAGGACCAGCACCGCCGTCACGGCGAGGGACAGTGCGAGCGAACCCAGGCAGCCGAGCCGGTTGCTGAAGAAGAGGAACACGCCCCAGTGGTGCCCCTCCGCGTGTGACTGGCTACTCACCCGATGGGGTGGGAGCGCCGGAGCGGGCGCGGGGTATCGGGCAGCAGACGCCGGCACACGGGTCGCGGCCGAGCCTCGAGGAGTGCGGTGGACCGGATCGACCAGGTGGCCCAGGACGTCTTCGGGTACGACGGACTGCGCCACGGCCAGCGCGAGGCGATCGAGACGGTGCTCGGCGGTCGGGACACCCTGGTGGTGATGCCGACGGGGTCCGGGAAGTCGGCGATCTACCAGATCGCAGCGTTGCTGATCGACGGGCCGACCGTGGTGGTCTCGCCCCTGATCGCCCTGCAGCGCGACCAGGTCACCGCGTTGCAGGCGCATGGGGCCGAGGCGGCGCAGGCGAACTCGGCGGTGAGGAGCAGCGAGCGCCGCGAGACCTTCGAGGACTTCCGCAGCGGCGATCTCGAGTTCCTCTTCCTCGCCCCCGAGCAGTTCAACAACCCCGAGACCCTCGAGCAGCTCAAGGCCAGCTTGCCCTCGCTCTTCGTTGTCGACGAGGCGCACTGCATCAGCGCGTGGGGCCACGACTTCCGGCACGACTACCTGCGCCTGGGCGCGGTCGTCGAGGAGCTGGGTGGACCGACGGTCCTCGCGCTCACCGCGACGGCCGCTCCGCCGGTGCGCGCCGAGATCACCGAGCGCCTCCGGATGCGCGAGCCGGCAGTCATCGTCCGTGGCTTCGACCGACCCAACCTCTTCCTCGGCATGGAGCTGCACCACGAGGAGCGCGCCAAGACCGAGGCGGTGCTCGAGCGGGTCGAGCGGCGCGGTGGGCCCGGCATCGTCTACGTCGCCACCCGGCGCCAGGCCGACGAGCTTGCGGAGCAGATGCGCGAGCGCGGCCTGCGGGCCCGGCCGTATCACGCGGGACTGAAGGCCCTGGAGCGCGACGAGGCGCAAGAAGCCTTCATGACGGGCGAGGTCGACGTGATGGTGGCGACGGTCGCCTTCGGCATGGGCATCGACAAGCCGGACGTCCGCTTCGTCCACCACCACGACATCAGTGACTCGGTCGACTCCTACTACCAGGAGATCGGGCGCGCAGGACGCGACGGGGAGGCCGCCGAGGCGATCCTCTTCTACCGGCCCCAGGACATCGGCCTGCGGCGCTTCTTCGCCGGAGCCGGTCAGGTCGACCTCGAGCAGATCACCGAGGTTGCCCAGGTCGTGCTGGCCAGTGACGCGCCGGTCGACGTCACCGAGCTGCGCGAGGAGACCGAGCTGACCCAGAGCAAGGTGATGAGCGCGGTGGGCCGCCTCGAGAAGGTCGGAGCGGTCGAGGTGCTCGCCGGTGGTGAGGTCCTCGCGCGGGCCGACGAGGCCGACCTCGAGGATGCGGCGGAGGCGGCGGTTGCCGCGGAGGAGTCGCGCCGCAACATGGAGGAGTCGCGCGTCGCGATGATGCGGGGGTACGCCGAGACGACAGGTTGTCGTCGTCAGTTCCTGCTCAACTACTTCGGCGAGGAGCACGCTGAGTCCTGCCCCGACTGCGACAACTGCCTGGCCGGGACCACCGACCCCGAGAACATCACCGAGCAGCCGTTCGACCTCGGCTCGCGGGTGGCACACCAGAAGTGGGGGGAGGGGCTCGTGGTGAGGTACGAGGGCGAGGACAAGATCGTCGTCCTCCTCGAGGACGCGGGCTACCGAACTCTCTCGTTGCGCGCTGTGCGGGACAACGACCTCCTGACCGCGGTCACCACCCCCGTCGACGGCGACACCGGCTCCTGAGGACGGCCGGCGGCGCCGGACCGCTCCAGGTGCGGGGTCAGGTCCGGTGCAGCACGACCAGAGCCCCCCGGTCGAAGCTCTGGACCTCGCCGCGACGCAGGTCCAGGACTCCTCCTCGGAGCATCCGGTCCACGTCGGGGGCCTGGGTCGGGCCGACCTGGAGGACGGCGGAGCTGCCCGGGGCGAGATGGGTCGAGATGACCCGGAGACACTCCGCGACGAGGTCGAGGCCGTCGACTCCTCCGTCGATGGCGAAGGTGGGGTCCTCCGGGTGGGAGCTCACCTGCTCGGCAGGCACCCACGGAGGGTCGGCGACGACGACGGCGAACTCCTCACCCGGCGCGAGGACCTGCGCCATCAGCCCTTCCCGCACCTCGACCTCGATCCCCGCCCGGGTGGCGTTGGCCCGCAGGTGGGTGCACGCAACCGGGTCGGCCTCGACGCAGACCAGGGGGCGAGGGGCCAACCGCACCGCCAGCAGCCCGATGTGACCGACCCCCGCGCACAGCTCGAGGACGGGTCCGGGTGGGGCGGCCGCGATGAGGCGCGCGGCCAGCTGCGACTGGGCGGCGGTCCAGGGCCGCGGCGCGAGTACGCGTCGGTCGAACCTGATCTCCAAGCCGCCGAAGTCCATCGACCTGACGTCCGGGTCCGTCGCGCGGTCCCCTGGGTGCGTCATGCCGGGCGCTCCTCGGCGGCCTCGCGGTGGCTCGGGCGGTCAAAGCCGCAGCGGCACGAGTCGGCGAACACGCGGGTGAGCCTATGGGTGGCTCGACGTGGGGAAGTGACGCGGCCCCTCGTGCGTTGGGTCGACATGAAGAAGATCGGGTTCCTGTCCTTCGGCCACTGGTCTCCGTCGCCTCACTCCCAGGCACGCACGGCACGCGACGTCCTCCTGCAGTCGATCGACCTCGCGGTCGCGGCGGAAGAGCTGGGTGCTGACGGCGCCTATTTCCGAGTCCACCACTTCGCCCACCAGCTGGCCAGCCCCTTCCCGCTGCTGGCCGCCGTGGGCGCCCGCACGAGCCGGATCGAGATCGGCACCGGGGTCATCGACATGCGCTACGAGAACCCGCTCTACATGGTCGAGGACGCTGGCTCCGCCGACCTGATCTCCGGAGGACGTCTCCAGCTCGGCATCAGCCGCGGCTCACCGGAG
The DNA here is from genome assembly GCA_963767915.1 of uncultured Actinomycetota bacterium. Taxonomy (GTDB): domain Bacteria; phylum Actinomycetota; class Actinomycetes; order Propionibacteriales; family Nocardioidaceae; genus Nocardioides. Next base: position 86,592 of record CAVYFR010000003.1, on the reverse strand, counting down.
CAGGTCGTCGAGGGCTACCGCTACTTCGGCCACGTGCCGGCCGAGGGCTCCGACCACGCCGACCTGGCGCGGGAGCACACGAGCGCCTTCCTGGAGCTGCTGGAGGGGAGGGGCTTCGCCGAGCCGAACCCGCGTCCGATGTTCCCCAACCCACCCGGTTTGCTCCGGCTCGAGCCGCACTCCGAGGGCCTGCGCGAGCGGATCTGGTGGGGGGCCGGCAGCCGGCGTACGGCGGAGTGGGCCGGTGAGCAGGGCATGAACCTGATGAGCTCGACGCTCCTCACCGAGGACACCGGCGTGCCCTTCCACCAGCTGCAGGCCGAGCAGATCTCGATGTTCCGCAAGGCCTGGGAGTCGGCCGGGCACGACCGCACGCCGCGCGTGTCGGTCAGCCGCAGCATCTTCCCCATCACCAGCGACCAGGACCGCGCCTACTTCGGTCGGGAGAGCCGCAGCCAGGATCAGGTCGGCTTCCTCGACGGGGGTCAGGCGCGTTTCGGCAAGACCTACGCCGGCGAACCGGACCGGCTGGTCGAGGAGCTCGCCCGCGACGAGGCGATCGCTGCTGCCGACACGCTGCTGCTCACCGTGCCCAACCAGCTCGGAGTCGACTACAACGCCCACGTGCTGAGCAGCATCGTCGACCACGTGGCCCCGGCGCTGGGCTGGCGCTGAGGGCGGGGCCGGCCGCCGTGGGCGAGAACACGGCGTCTCGACCTCCCGCGGTGCTCCGAGGTGGCCTTACCCTGCTTATGTGGAGGGGTGGTCCCACGACGTCCGCGACGTCGACGACCTGGCCCGCGCGGTCCTGCTGAGGCTGACCGGCGAGCCGGGCGTCCGCCGCGCCGGCGTCGCCCTCGTCGAGGGCGGAGGGCGACGGCTGCGGTTCACCTCCAGCGACCGCCCCGCCGAGTGGTGTCACATCGACGCCTACGAAGACGTGCCGCTGACCTCGGTCGTGCGGACCGGCGAGCCGATCCTGGCCGAGCTCGGCGAGCTGGAGGCCCGCTTCGCCGGCTTCGTCCGGGCCCAGCCGCGCGAGGTGGTCGCCGTCGCGGCGGCCCCCCTGCTCCGCGGTCGCACAGCCCTGGGCGGGATCGTCCTGTTCTGCGACGACGCCGAGGCGATGGTCCGCGTGCGCTCGCTCCTGCTCTCGGTAGCGGACTCTGCGGCCGAGACGGTCGCTTCGCTGCGGCGGCCGCGCCGACCGCGGCCGGTCGCGACCACACCTCACGACGGTCGACGACGCGACGCGGGGGTGGTCGTCGAGGGTGATCCGAGTGCGGTCTCCGTAGCGCGCCGCTTCCTGCGCGAGCGCCTCGCCGACTGGCAGGTCGACAGCGAGGTGGCCGAGGACGCCGTGCTGTGTCTCAGCGAGCTGGTCACCAACGTCGTCATCCACGCCGGCACCGCGGCCGAGATCCACGCCGACTTCGCCGACGACGTCCTCCGGGTGGTCGTGCGCGACACCGGGGGGACTCCCTTCGAGGGCTCGCCGCGTCCCGACGAGCCGCTGCAGGTGCACGGTCGCGGACTCCAGGTCGTCGAGGCGTTGGCCACGAGGTGGTCGACCGAGCTCGACGAGCACGGCCGGATCGTGTGGTTCGAGTTGGCCGACGTCTCGGCCTGAGCCTCACCGGACCGAGCGATTCTCACCCCAACCTGGTGTCGAAGAACCGGATGGTGCGGTCCATCGCCGCGGTGAACGCCGGCCCGAAGGCGTGGCCGTCGTCATACCACTCCAGGGTCGAATCCACGCCGGCCGCGACGAGCGCCCGGTGGGTCGCCGTCGCCCAGCGCGGTGGGCAGGTGTCGTCGAAGCGGCCGTGGACCATCAGCACCGGCTCGGTGATCCGGTCGAAGGCCGGGCGCGAGGAGTTCGCGAGCCAGAAGTCCGGGTTCTCCGCAGGGGTGCCGTGCGCGGCTTCGACGACGTCGCCGTCGGCATCACCCGGCTCGGCCTGGAACTGCCGGTAGTTCTGCGCCTCCAACGAGGAGACCGACGCCCACGGAGCCGCGGCCTGCACCAGGCCGGGCTCGACGGCCAGTGCCTTGAGGACCACCCCGCCACCCATGGAACGACCGAACAGCGCGACCCGGTCGTCGTCGAGCGCGACGTCTGGCGAGCGGCGCAGGGCCTTGACCGCTGTGATGACGTCGGCGGTGTAGCCCAGGCGCATCCGTTGGCGGTAGCGGGGGTCGTCGTCGGACTCGGCGTGGTTGCGGTAGTCGACGTGCAGGGCGACGTACCCCCTCGACGCCAGGACTCCGCGCTCACGGGTCATGCCCTGTCCGCGCTCGTAGAACGCCGGATCGATGTAGCCGTGCGCCAGCACGACCCCAGGGAAGGGGCCGCGCCCGGTGGGGATGTTGAGCACCCCGCTGATCGTGTGGTCCTCGCTCCCACCCCGGGGATTGGTGCTGCGGCTGCGGTAGGTCACGTCGTAGGAGGTGTACGTCGAGGTCTGCTCGCGCACCGCACCGAGACGCAGCCGGTCGCCCCGGTGGCGTTGCGCGGCGAACCCGAGCACCGAGACCGGCCGCGGGCGTGTCTCGGGTCGGGCGTCCTGCGTCCGGACGGGAACCGACGAGTGTGCACCGAGGGCGGGGCCGGGGCTGCCCGGTGCTGTCGGTGCTGTCGGTGCGGCCGAGGGTCCGACCGGGTCGTCGACACTGCACCCCGCCAGCAGCGCGAGACAGAGCCAGGTGCAGAGCGCGGCCCCGAACACCACGACGCTCCCGGTCGGCCCACGCATGGCTCCACTCTGCGCCGCGGTGCCAAAGCGGGGGCACGACCACCCTGTCTGCATGACTTCACCGGCGGGGGGCACCGAAGGATCGTGAGCGTCCTCCTCATCCGCCGCCCGGGGTCATGAAGCCGTCCGAGTCGAAGGCCTGGGTGCCCACGTTCGTCGTCGTGGGCATCCTCGTGCTCCTTGTCGTCCTGGGGGTCCTCGCCTTCTCGGTCTACGACGGCTGATCGCACCGAGGTCTGAGGCAACCTTTCCCACCCCTGCGGGAGTCAAAGGGGCGGAAGGGTGGTGATCTCGATGAGCAGCACGACGACGGGCACGACCTCGACCTTTGAGGAGTACGCCGCGTCGGCGTGGCCGGGCCTCTACCGCTGCGCCTACCTCCTCACCGGTGACCACGCCGAGGCCGAGGACGTCGCCCAGCTCACCCTGGTCAAGACGCACCGGTCGTGGGGTCGGGTCCAGCGGGCCGACTCCCCGGCGGCCTACGTCCGACGGATCCTCACCAACACCTACCTCTCCTCCAAGCGACCGAGGTCGCGCCGGCTCGAGGTGCTCACCGACGTCCCACCCGAGCCGGTGTCGTCAGGTCACCGGGCGGGACCCGAGACGCGGCTGGTGCTGTGGGGGCACGTCCAACAGCTGCCGCCGCGCCAGCGGGCGGTCGTCGTGCTGCGCTACTACGAGGACCTGAGCGAGCTGGAGACGGCGGCAGCCCTGGGCTGTTCCCGCGGCACCGTGAAGTCGTCGGCCCACCGGGCGCTGAAGACGCTCAGAGCTGCGATCGAGAGGGAGGAGGACCGATGAGGCCCGACCTGGAGCACGAGCTGCGCCGAGAGCTGCGGGCGGTGGCCGAGGCCGTGCCGGTGCCGCCGCTGCCCTCGACGCGACCGGAGCCGACGCGAGCCCTCGACCGGTGGCAGCCGCTGCTGGTGGCGGCCGTCGTGCTGGCCATCGGAGTGGCCGGCGTGCTCGCCGTCCGCGCAGGGTCCCCCGACGAGGTCCAACCGGCCCCGGCACCAGCGACGCCGTCGGTCCCCCCGGAGCCCCCGAACCTCCCCACCGCGATCGCCAGGACCGCGACCGGGGTGCCCCACGTGGTCGAGCGCCGGCTCCACGTCGACGGCCAGCAGGTGCCGGGGGAGTGGTTCTATGTCCTGGTCGGGGCCGAGGCATGGGTCGGCGGCCGGGCCGACGGCAGCTGGGTGTGGAGCACGGGGACGGAACTCACCGGGCTCACCGGGCTCGCGGACGTGCCGCCGGCGATCTCACCTGACGGCGCCCACCTCGCGGTGCTCCGTGCCGAGCGAGACCTGATGCTGCTCGCGACGGCCTCCGGCGAGGAGGTCGGTCGCGTGCGGCTCGGCGCGGACGTCAACCGGCTCCTCGTCACCGACGAGGGTGAGGTGGTGGTGCAAGGACAGCGGACGGCGCAGCTCTGGTCGCCACTGGCCCCAGACGCGCCGCTGGTCGACCTGACCGAGACTCTCGCTGGTCGGGTCGTCACGGGTACGACGCCGGCCGGCCCGGTCGTCATGAACGGCGACGGCAGCGCACCGTTCCTCGCCGACCTCGAGTCCGACGGAGCGGTCCGCACGATCGGTGCGCTGCCCGATCACGACGACCTCGTCGTCAGCCCCGGGTCCGAGGCGCTCGCGTGGACCCCGCAGGGCAGCAGCGGCGGGGAGGCGGTCGCCGTACCCAGTCTGCGCGCGCAGCGCTTCGGCGACACCGGCGTCACGACGCTCCTGCCGCCCGCGGGGTGGGACTTCCGCGTCTTCGGCTTCGAGTGGGAGGACGACCAGCACCTGGTCGCCACCGTCGTCGCCGACGACAGTGCTCAGGAGCGGGTCGTGCGCTGCCGCGTCGAGGTGGAGCGCTGCGTACTGGTCGAGGACAGCGCCTGAGGTGCGCTCAGCCGTGGGCCAGGTCGAGCGACGGCTTGACGGCGAACTCTCCTCCGGCCTTGAGCCAGGCGCCGACGGTGCGGGCGGCGTCGCGATGGGGGTTGTAGACGTCCTCCTCCGAGGACCACAGGTTCTCGCCGGCGTAGACCAGACGGGTCCAGTTGGGGAACCAGAACTCAGCGCCGGGCTCGTCGCCCGTGGCCGGTGCGTCGAGGAGGTTGCGGACCTCCATCAGCACCGCACCGTTGTCCTCGTCGAAGGCGACCCAGCTCGTGGGGAAGCGCATGTGGGGGAACGGCGCCATAACGGCGACGATCCACTCGCGCACCGCCTCGCGGCCGTCCATCTCGCCGTAGGCGTGCTCGCTGTAGTGACAGTCCTCGGTGAAGAGGTCGGCGAAGGGACGCCAGTCCCCCGAGCGCGAGCACTCCTCGACGACGGCGGTGTAGTGGGCGAAGGCCTGCTCGAGCTCGGCGCGGGTGTGGGTCATGCCGCGATCATGCCGTGACCGCGCAGCCTGCTCACCTCGGCTGGCACGGTACGTCGACCCGCGCGTAGCGGCCGTCCTTGACCTTGACGTCGACCACCTCGCACGTCAGGGGGCCGGCAGCGAAGACCGTGTAGGACCCGGCCGGTAGGTCGAGCCGGAACGTGCCGTCCGGTCCGGTGCGCACCGAGGCCACCGGGCCCTGCATGTCCGCTGAGAAGTCGTCCTTGCCGACCTCGGCGGGCGAGACCGTCACGAGCAGAGGCTCCGGAGGCGTGGGCGAGACCCGGCCGATGATCCCCGTCGAGGGCTGGGACGGCGACGTCGAGACCTCCGGCACGGGGGTCGTCCTGCTGTCCCCGCCGCACCCGGCCACCGACGCAGCGACCAGCAGCAGGCCGGTCAGGCTCGCGGTGCGCCTCTGGTCAGGGGGAGAACCCCCCAGAGAGCGGCGAAGAACGCGAGCGCGGCCCCGAGCGCGACCAGGCCCGACGTACGACCCACGACGACGTCGAAGACCAGCAGCAGGACCCCCGAGCTCGTCACGGCCAGCAGCGCCAGCCCGACCCGAGCCGACCAGTTCGCTGCCTCCACCAACCACCGACGTTCGTGCTGTCGGAAGAGCATCCGGTGGAAGGCCACCGGGGAGACCACGAAGCCCGTCGTCAGCACCGCTCCGGTGAGGACGACGAGGTAGACGTTGCGCTGAAAGGCGTCGAGGTCGCCGAACCGGTCGGTGAACGGGACCGTCAGCAGGAAGCCGGCCAGGATCTGCGCCCCGGTCTGCATCACCCGCAGCTCCTGGAGCAGCTCGTTCAGGTTGAGCGTGAGCCGGTCCGCGTCGACCTTCGGGGACGTCTGTTCGGCCACGACCGTGGGTACCCATAGGGGACAGGATCCATGACCTCGGAGGTGATCGCCATGCCGCAGAAGGCGTGGAGCAAGAAGCGTGAACGTCAGTACGAGCACATCAAGGAGGGCCTCGAAGACCGAGGCCGCGACGAGGACACGGCCGAGGAGATCGCGGCCCGGACGGTCAACAAGGAGCGCGCGCGGTCGGGGGAGGCGAAGCAGCGGTCGAAGACGTCGACCGACGACATCTCCTCGGGTCGTCGCGGAGGTCTCCGCTCCCACAGCGGGTCCGGGGGTCGGACCAAGGACCAGCTCTACGCCGAGGCGCGCAAGAAGAACATCGAGGGCCGCTCGACGATGTCCAAGGCCGAGCTCGAGAAGGCAGTGGGCCGAGGCTGAGCCTCGGCCTGCCTGGGAGCTACTGGACGGCGGTCACCGTGAGCGCGAACCGCTGCTGGTCGTCGCGCGGCTTCCCCGAGCACGCGTAGGCGCTGTTGCCGGAGCGGCAGCGGTAGCGGGTGGAGCCGTTGATCAGCGAGACCACTGCGCTCCGCACGGTGTCGGCACCGAAGTCGAACCGCACCCGGGCGTAGCCCGTGCGCGTGAGCTCGATGGGCTTCCGCACGTCCTGGCCCTCGATCATCCGCACGATGAGGAAAGCAGCGGCGCCGGTGCTGCGGTCGGGGCCGTTGAGGGTGAGGAGGGCCTGGCGCCCCTCGCCGGTGAGGCTGCTGTCGGGACGCATCACGAGGATCCGGGAGGACAGGTGGTCGACGCTGGTCGAGGTGCTCGCGCGCGGCTCGGTCGCCGAGAGCGTCAGCTCTCGTGCCACCTGGGGGGAGGGCCAGGCCTTGCCCTCTGGGTACACCTGTGCCGCGATCGGCAGCGTCCCGGCGTAGGACCGGAAGACCGACCCGAAGCCGCCCTTGGACGCCAGGACCTTGCGCAGCGCCGCCACGGAGTACTTCTTGCCCGCGCCCTGGTAGGTGCCCGCGGCCTCCCAGGCGCGCTTGACGATGCTGTTGCCGAACCGCTTGCTGAGGTACTCCCAGAAGACCCAGTTGCCGTACTGCGTCACCCGGTTGGGGGAGAAGGTGTCGAGCGGGATGCCGGGGAGCCGCACTTGGCCCTCGTGGAGGTACTGCCGGTTGTCGTTGATCGCGTCGGCGTAGCGCTCCTCGATCCAGGTGGCGCTCGACTCGAGCATCCACGGGTCCTCGCCGAAGTCGTAGGCGTACTGCACGGCGTGGAAGAACTCGTGGGCCGCGGTGACCTTCATGCTCTTGATGGGGGGCGCGCCGTACTCGGCGCGGGCGAAGTCGTCGTCGAGGACGCAGTAGCCCGTGGAGATCCACCGCTCACCCGATACGCGCTTCTCGGGGGCGCAGTAGCCGTAGACGCCCTGGTCGGCGAGGTTCTTGAGGTAGACGTCGAACCGGCTGTCGCCCCCGCGGGTGCCGTCGGCGACCGGCGGACGGTAGCCCAGCTTGCCGACCTCGGTGCGCCAGACCTGCTTGAGGGCCCGGAAGGTGGTGTTGATCCACTTCGCGCTGGGCGGTGCGTCCTCGGTGCGGGGCACCCAGTGCAGGCACAGGTTGCGATCGCAGCGCTGCTTGGACGGCACGCGGTAGCCGTCGCCGTACCTGTCACCGCCGCCGTCGCTCGGTCGGGCCAGGAGTGCGTCCGCCTGCGCGCGGTCGCGACCGGCGAGGTCGGCGCGCGCAAGGAACAGGTCGCGCAGGGCGAGGGTGGCGTCGGGGCGACCGGACGTCGTGGCGCTGCGTGCGGACGTCGCGTCGCCGGCGCTCAGGGCCCTGACCGCGACGGCGAGCGCGTCCTGGGCCACCGCCAGGTCCGAGCCGGCGGAGATGGTCGGGGACGAGGAGGCCGGGCCACTCGTCGTGGCCAACGTTGCGCTCAGGGCCGGGCTCGGCGGCGAGGTCAGCGACAGGCTGAGGCAGACGAGCGCCACGGCGAGGAAGGCAGGGAGGGTGCGGCGCATGGAACCAGCCTGCCTCAGGGGACCTATCGAGCGGAATCGGGTGTCCACCCGGTCAGCCCGTGGCCGAGATCTTCTCGATGAGTGCGGTGGTCGAGATGGCCGGGGTCCGGGAGAGGTAGACGACCTCGCAGATGTCGCCGAGCTCGTCGAACTTCCCGGCCCAGTCGTCGCCCATGACCAGGACGTCGGCGGCGTGGGTCTGCACGTAGTGACGCTTGAGCTCGAGGCTCTCCTCGACGAAGACCTCGTCGACCGACCGCAGGGCTGCAACGATCTCGAGGCGCTCGGACTGGGAGAAGACCGGCTCGCGGCCCTTCTTGCGGAGGTTGAGCTCGTCGGCGGAGACGCCGACCACCAGCCGGTCGCCGAGGGCAGCAGCGCGCTCGATCACGCGCAGATGACCGACGTGGAAGACGTCGAAGGTGCCGAAGGTGATCACGGTGCGCGGGTTGGACACGGCGGCGATCCTGCCACGCGGGAGGATGTCGGCGTGACCTCCACGACCGGCGACCTGCTCGCGGGAGCCGACCCGGCTGCGGACGCCGTACGCCGCGCCGGGTTGCGGCGGATGCGGACCGTGGCGGTCTCGCTGCTGCTGCTCGCGGCGGTCGTCTACCTGGTGACCCTGGAGCGCGGCGGTCTCCTCGGGTTCGTCAACGCCGGCGCCGAGGCCTCAATGGTGGGGGCGATCGCCGACTGGTTCGCCGTGACGGCACTCTTCAAGCATCCGCTCGGGCTTCCGATCCCCCACACGGCGCTCATCCCCCGACGCAAGGACGAGCTCGGCAAGGGGCTGGAGGAGTTCGTCGGGGAGAACTTCCTGCAGGAGGGGATCATCCGGGAGCGGATGGCGGCCTCGTCGATCTCCCAGCGCGTCGGTGAGTGGCTCGTCGAGCCGGAGAACGCACGCCGGGTCGTCGACGAGGTGGCCGAGGTCGCCGCCATCGCGTTGGGCAAGGTGCGCGACGAACACATCGCATCGCTCGTCACCGACGCGCTCACCCCGCGCTTCCGCGAGGAGCCGATCTCACCGCTGCTCGGCGGGCTGCTGAGCGAGGTGCTCACCGACGACCTGCACCACGGGCTGGTCGACCTGGCCCTGGCCGAGCTGCACGAGTGGCTCCGCACGAACCCCGACACGGTCAAGCAGGTGCTCGAGGAGCGCGCCCCCTGGTGGGCACCGCCGTCGCTCAACGAACGGGTCACCTCGCGGGTGCACCTCGAGATCGTGCGCTGGGTGGGCGACATCCGGAGCGACCCTCACCACCACGCCCGGCGGGCCCTCGACGCGATGCTGCGCCAGCTCGCCTCCGACCTGCTCACGGACGCCAGCGTGCAGGCACGCACCGAGGCGCTCAAGGACAGGCTGCTCGACCACCCGGCGGTGATCACCTCATCGATCTCCCTGTGGGACGCGCTGCGTCGGGCGCTGACCGGCTCGCTGCGCGACCCGGGCGGCGCCGTGCGCGCACGTCTGCTCGCCGAGGTGTGCTCCTTCGCCGAGCGGCTGGTCACCGACGACGCCCTGCGCTCACGGATGGATCGCAGCGCAGCGGACGCCGCGGTCTTCGTGGTCGAGAGGTACGGCGCCGAGCTCACCGCCGTCATCACCCACACCATCGAGCGGTGGGACGGCCGCGAGGCGGCTCGGCGGATCGAGCTGCACGTGGGTCGGGACCTGCAGTTCATCCGGATCAACGGCACAATCGTCGGAGGCCTCGTGGGTGTGCTCATCCACACGGTCGCCGTGGTGTGGTCGTGACACGTGGAACGAGGAGTGATCGGATGACGCAGGACGTCGGGATCGGGGACGAGTCGATCAAGCTCGGCCAGTTCCTCAAGCTGGCCAACCTCATCGAGTCGGGCGCTGAGGCCAAGTCGGTGCTCGCCTCCGGGCTCGTGCGCGTCAACGACGCACCCGAGACACGGCGCGGGCGGCAGCTGGTCGCTGGCGATGTCGTCTCGCTCGCAGGCGTCTCGGCCCGCGTCGTCGCCGGTGAGGTCCGCGACAACCTGCCCTGGTGAGGGATCACCGGTCGACCGGGGATCGCTTGACCGGACGGCCATCGCGATGCCCGTCAGGTTGAGGACACGCCCGTCAGGGCCCGGACGCGACGCAGCGCAGGCAGCTCTGGCGCGCGGGTCGGCCGCGGGTCAGCGGACCTCGAGCAGGTCCACCACGAAGATGAGGGTCTCGCCGGGCTTGATGGCGCCGCCGGCACCGCGGTCGCCGTAGCCGAGGTGCGGAGGGATGACGAGCCGACGCCGGCCGCCGACCTTCATGCCCTGCACGCCCTGGTCCCAGCCGGAGATGACCTGCCCGACACCGAGCCGGAACTGCAGTGGCTCGCCGCGGTTGTAGGACGCGTCGAACTCCTCGCCCGTGGAGTGGGCGACGCCGACGTAGTGCACCGAGACGTTGTTGCCGGCGGCGGCCTCCGCGCCCTCACCGGTGGTGAGGTCGGTGACCACGAGGTCGGCGGGCGGGTCGAAGTCGGGGAAGTCGATCTCGGGCTTGTCCATCCCTCGACCCTAGCGGGGGCCAGGGCCCTGCCCCTCGGGGCGGCTCAGGTCTGGTGGACGTAGCTGTCGAGCTGGTCGCGCTCGAACTCCAGCTGCCCGATGCGGTGCTTGACGACGTCCCCGATCGAGATGATCCCGGCCAGGGCACCGTCGACGACGACGGGCACGTGGCGGATCCGGCGGTCGGTCATGACCTTCATCAGGTCGTCCAGGACGCTCTCGGGCTCACAGGTCTCCACGACCGCCGTCATGATCGAGGCGACCTCGGCCTCGAGCACCCCTGGGTCGCCGTGGAGGTGGCGCACGACGTCGCGCTCGCTGACGATCCCGTCGACCGACGAGCCGTCGCTGCTGACGATCAGGGCGCCGACGTTGTGCTCGGCGAGCAGGGCGACCAGCTCGCGCACGGTGGCGCTGGGGGCGATGGTGACGACGTCGGGGCTGGACTTGGCCTTGAGGACCTCGGCGATGCGCATGGCAGCAAGTTACTCGGGGCCGGGGCGCGCGTCACGGTTGCGGTGGACCGAGAGATCGGAGACCGAGGCCGAGCCGGGGACCCGCCAGTCGGGGTCGTCCTCGTCGTCGGGGATCGCACCGAGGAACGACATGGCGGCGTCGTGGAGGTGCCCGTTGGAGGCCAGCGCGTTGCCGCCCCAGGGACCGTCCTCGCCGTCGAGGGAGGTGAAGGTCCCGCCGGCCTCGCGCACGACCACGTCGAGGGCCGCCATGTCGTGGACCGCGAGCTCGGGCTCGGCGACCAGGTCGACCGCGCCCTCCGCCAGCAGCATGTAGGACCAGAAGTCGCCGTAGGCCCGGGTCCGCCAGCAGCGCCGCATCAGCGACATGAAGTCGTCGAGACGCCCACGCTCGTCCCAGCCGTGCAGCGAGCTGTAGGACAGCGAGGCGTCCTCGAGACGGCGTACGTCGGACACGTGCATCCGGCTCGCCTTGAGCAGCGAGCGGCCGGTCCAGGCGCCGCTGCCGACCGAGGCCCACCAGCGCCGCTGGAGCTGGGGCGCCGAGACGACCCCGAGCACGACCTCCTCGTCGACGGCGAGCGCGATGAGGGTCGCCCACACCGGCACTCCGCGCACGAAGTTCTTGGTGCCGTCGATCGGGTCCACGATCCAACGCCGCTGACCGTGCCCGCTGGACCCCTGCTCCTCCCCGGTCACGGCGTCGCGGGACCGCACCCGGGACAGCGTGCGCCGGATGCCCTCCTCGACGCCCTGGTCGGCGTCGGTGACCGGCGTCAGGTCCGGCTTGCTCATCACGTGCAGGTCCAGGGCCCGGAAGCGCGCCGTCGTCAGGGAGTCGGCGTCGTCGGCGAGGACGTGCGCGAGGCGCAGGTCGTCGGTGAAATCGGTCCCCACGCCGGGGAGCCTACGCAGGCAGGTTGCCCTAGCGTGGCGTCATGGAGGTCAACGGGCTCCCACTGCACGCCCTCGTCACCCACGGGGCCGTGGTCTTCGGGCCGCTGGCGACCCTGGGAGGCCTCGCGTACGCCGTCCCGCGCTTCCGGGACCGGGTCCGCTGGCCGCTGGTGGTCACCGTGCTGCTCGCCGCCGTCTCGGTCTGGGTCTCCTACGTCTCGGGGCAGAGCGTGGAGGAGAACAACGCCTTCCTGCAGACCGGCGAGGTCCACGAGATGGTCGAGACCCACGAGGCCCGGGCCGGAGTCCTCAGGATCTCGGTCACGGCGCTGGCGGTCCTCACGCTCGTGGCCGCCTGGCTGCACACGCGCACCGGCGCGGTCCGGGTCGCGCTGGGCGTGCTCGTGGCGGGCGCCGCGGTCCTGACCGGCGTCTACACCGTCCTCACGGGGGACGCCGGGGCCCAGATCGCCTGGAGCGGGATCGAAGGGTAGGGACCAGGGCCCTCAGTAGTCGCTGACGCTGCGGGCGGCGAGGAGGCGACGGAACGAGGCCACCCGCTCGGCGTCCGCCTGGCCCGTGGCCACGGCGTCGTCGAGTCCGCACTCCGACTCCTCCTCGCCGTGCAGGCAGCCGCGGGAGCACTCCTCGGTGAGCTCGTCGAGGTCCGGGAACGCCGCGATGAGGTCACCCGGCTGCACGTGGGCCAGGCCGAACGACCGGATCCCCGGGGTGTCGATGATCCATCCTTCGCCGGCGCCGGCGGGGCCGGGCAGCGCCAGCATCACCGCCGAGGTCGACGTGTGCCGGCCGCGGCCGGTGACCGCGTTGACGTGGCCGATCTCGCGCTGAGCATCGGGCACGAGCGCGTTGACCAGCGTCGACTTGCCGACGCCGCTGTGCCCGATCAGCACGCTGGTCGTGCCCTGCAGGGCGGTCCGCACCTCCTCCAGGTCGCCACCTCGTCGCGTGACCACCCACGGGACGCCGAGCGAGCGATAGGTGACGAGGAGGGTCTCGGGGTCGGCGAGGTCGGCCTTGGTGAGGCACAGGAGCGGCCGCATCCCCGCGTCGTACGCCGCCACGAGGGCCCGGTCGATGAGCCGGGGCCGCGGTTCGGGATCGGCCAAGGCGGTGACGACCACGAGCTGCGCGGCGTTCGCCACGATGACCCGCTCGACGGGGTCGTCGTCGTCGGCGGTCCGCCGCAGCACGGTGCGACGTTCCTCGACCTCGACGATGCGGGCCAGCGAACCGTCGTCGCCGGAGGTGTCGCCCACCACCCGCACCCGGTCGCCGACGACCACGCCCTTGCGACCCAGCGGCCGGGCCTTCATCGCCATCACCTTCTGCTGCCCGACCAGCAGCGTGAAGCGACCGCGGTCGACGGTCATGACGACGGCGTCGACGGCGTCGTCGTAGGTGGGTCGCTCCTTGGTGCGCGGCCGGGTCCGGCGCCGTGGTCGCTCGTAGTGCTCCTGGTCGTGGTCGGAGTAGCGCCCGCTCATCAGGGGAGCAGCTCGGCCCAGACCCGCGCGAAGCCCGGGAAGGTCTTGGCGGTGGTGTCGACGTCCTCCACCAGGACGCCCTCGACGGCGGCACCGAGGATGACGCCTGCGTGGGCCATCCGGTGGTCGGCGTAGGTGTGGAACAACCCGCCCCGCAGCGGGGCCGGACGCAGTGAGAGGCCGTCGGGGTGCTCCACGATGTCGGCGCCGAGGCCGCTGAGCTCCTTGGCCAGCGCGGCCAGGCGGTCGGTCTCGTGGCCGCGGACGTGCGCGACGCCCCGCAGGTGCGAAGGGCCCTCGGCCAGGGCGCAGAGCGCCGTCACCGCCGGTGTCAGCTCGCCCACGTCGTGCAGGTCGAGGTCGACCCCCTGGAGCCGCTCCGGGCCGGTGACCCGCAGCCCCTCGTCGCCGAGGACCACGTCGCAGCCCATCAGGGTGAGGATCTCGCGCAACGCGTCGCCCGCCTGCGTGGTCGCGCGCGGCCAGTCCCGCACGGTGACGGTGCCGCCGCTGAGGGCGGCCAGGGCCACGAACGGGGCCGCGTTGGAGAGATCCGGCTCGATGGTGCGGTCGACCGCGCGCACCGGGCCCGGGGCGACCTGCCACCGGTTGGCGTCACCGTCGTCGACGTCGAGGCCGTGCTCACGCAGCATGGCCACGGTCATCTCGACGTGGGGGAGGGAGGGGATGGGCTTGCCGTCGTGGCGTACGTCGACCCCGTCGCGGTACCGGCCCCCCGCCAGCAGCAGCGCCGAGACGAACTGCGAGGAGGCCGACGCGTCGAGCACCACGGTCCCCCCTGGCACCTCGCCCGCTCCGAGGACCGTGAACGGCAACGCGTCGCCCTCGACCGCGACGCCCAGGGCGCCCAGGGCCGCGAGCACCTCGCCGACGGGGCGGTTGCGCATGTGGGGGTCGCCGTCGAAGCCGACCCGTCCGGTCGAGAGCGCCGCCACGGGAGGCACGAAGCGCATGACGGTGCCGGCCAGCCCGCAGTCGACGGCGGCGTCGCGGGAGAAGGGGGCCGGGACGACCGTCCAGTCCGCACCGGAGCTGTCGACGGCGCACCCCAGGGCGCGCAGGGCGGTCGCCATCAGCTCGGTGTCGCGTGAGCGCAACGCCCGTCGTACGACGCACGGGCCCTCGGCGAGCGCGGCCAGGACCAGCGCGCGGTTGGTCAGGGACTTGCTGCCCGGCAGTGAGACGTCTGCCTCGACCGGACCCCTGGCTCGCGGTGCGGGCCAGGGGTCGGTGGGGCGCCTCGCTCAAGTGGCTCTGGCCTTGAGGAGCTTGGCCTCCCGCTTGACCTCGCGGCGGGCGTCACGCGCCAGCCGCCGTGTCCGCCAGGCCACGCCCGGCGAGCCGTCGGTGTCGCCGGCGGCGATCAGCAGTCCGCCGAGCACCGAGACGTTCTTGAAGAAGTGGATCCGCTGCTGTGCCTTCTCCTCGGTGTCGGCTGCCTCCCAGAAGCGGTGCGCGGCCACCGTCGTCGGGACAAGTGACGCGGCGAGCACGGCCGAGGACAGGCGCGGCGCCCGGCCGGTCGCCAACGCGCCGGCGGCGAGCAGCTGCACCCCGGCGTTGAGCCGGACGAGCGACTCGGTGTCCTCCGGCAGCGGCACCTGGGGCACCGCCTTCTTGAGCGCCGGGACCAGTCGGTCGGTGACCGGCTTGGCGCTCTGGGCGTGCACGGAGGTGTTGCGCAGTGCGTTGGCCGCACCCACGACGAAGATGGACGACAGCATCGGGCGGGCGATCCGGCGGCTCAGGGACATGGACCCGTTCTACCCCAACTACCCCAGCGGCGCGATCCGGACGGCGGTGGCGTTGTCCGTGCCGTCCGGGTCCACGGCCTCGCCGTCGGGTCTGGCGGTGAAGGTGATCGTGGTGGTCCGCCCGGGCAGGGCCGTCGCCAGGAAGCGGAACGCGGCGTCGTCGTGGTCGATGCGACAGCTCGCGAGGTCGGGTCCCAGGAGCCCGCACCTCGGGTCGAGGGTGAGGACGGCCGCGAGGTCGTCGGCCGCGATGCGCAGGGTTGCTGACTCGCCCTCGGAGCCGTCGGAGCCGTCGGCGCCGTCGGGGAGGCCGTCGACCTCGACGCGTACGGCGACGAGGAGTCCCGCCAGGTCGCTGGTCGAGGACGAGACCGAGAGGTCGGGGCCGCTCCGCCCGGGGGCTGGACCCGGGCTGGGAGAGGGACTCGGTCCGGGAGTCGGCGCCGGCTCGGGTCCGTCGGTGGGCTCCGCTGGGGGCGGGTCGTCGTCGTCGGGTGCCGCGTCGGGGTCCGTCGCCGGCAGGCCGACGGGGGCCATCGGGTCCTCGGCCCGAGCCGGGCCGGGTGCGGGCCCGGATGCGGGCCCGGATGCGGGCCCGGATGCGGGGACGTCAGGTTCCGGGGCCGGCTCCTCGGTGGGGGCGGCCGGTGACGGGTCAACGGCCCCGGACGCCAGCGGGGCGACAAGCGACGGCGGGTCCTCGGAGCGGACCGGCTCCTCCCCGCCGCGGGTGCCCACCACCAGGCCGCCCGCGATCACGGCGACGGCTGCCACCCCTGCAGCGGCGGAGACCGGGGCGTTGGCCAGCACGAGGTCCTTCGCGCGGTCGGCGACGAACACCGCGCCGCCCTTGACCCCGGCGAGCACTCCTCCCGTGGCAGCACCGGAGGCGAGGTAGCCAGCGGCCGCGCCACCGAGGACGAGCGGCCCGAGCACCCCGCGCAGGTTGGAGTTGACCTCGACGAGCTCGAGGTAGATCGCCGCACAGCGGCGACACGCGCCGAGGTGGCCCTCGACCCGGGTGGCGTCGCGACGAGAGGCCCCGCCGCGGACGTAGGCCCCCAGGGCGTGCTGGGTCCACTCGCACTCGTCGTCGTCGGCCTCCTGAGCGTGCATGGTCAAGAAGGCCTGCCGCAGACCCTCTCGGGCGCGGTAGGCCAGGGCCGAGACGGCGTTGGGGGCCATCCCGAGCAGTGGCGCCACCTCTGCCGGCTTCAGCCCCTCGACCTCGAGGTGCCACAGCACCATCTGCCAGCGCTCGGGCAGGGACGCGAAGGCCTTCGCGGCGGCGGCGTTCTCGAAGCCGGCCACGGCCGTGTCGTGAAACGGCACCCCCGGGTCGAAGGCCTCCAGGTCGTCGGTGGGGCGCACCCTCGCGGAGCTGCGCAGGCGGTCGACGTGGAGCCGGCGTACGGCTGTGAGCAGGTAGGCGCGGAAGGCCAGGTCCGGTCCGGCACCGCGCTGGAGGACCTTCAGGACCTTGGCGAAGGCCTCCGAGACGAGGTCGTCGGCGTCGCCGGTGGAGACCAGTTGTCGCGCCATCCGGCGCGCCGCATCGACGTGGCGGGCGAAGAGCGATCCGTAGGCCTCGAGGTCGCCCGCGCGCACCGCCGAGATCAGCTCGGCGTCCCCGCGGGGCTCCGCCGCGAGGTCGGTGACGGCTGCTCACGACTGTTCAACGCTCCAGCGAGCGAAAGATGACGGTCGCGGCGCCACGATTCTCCCGGCCGGTATCGCGTCATGGGCCGGGCCGCCGAGTCGTTCCAGCGGTGCACGACGCAAGTGGACGGATCAGCAGGGCTCAGGGGGAGACACCGTGGGACGGTTCGCGGCCGGGGGACTCTTCGCGACGCGGCGCACCACGGCCGACCCCGAGGCCAGGGCGGAGCTGCCGGTCGAGGTGCGGGCGGCCCTGCCGCCGCGACTCGAGGTGGTAGGGGAGGCCCAGGCCTCGGGGGCGGGATCCCTCGCGGCCGTCGCGGCCTGTCGCGAGGCCGGTGCAGCGCTGGCGACCGACGGGGTCCCACTGGGGGAGGCCCTCGACCGGCTGATGCGCACGTCGCTTCCTCGTCACGCGACGCGAGGCGTGTACGACGAGATCCACGCGCTCGCCTCGGCGTGGGCGCGAGGCCACGCTGGGCTACCTGCACCGGCTCTCCTGCCAGGACCCGATGACCGGACTGGCCACCCAGGCCCACGTGCGCAGCCGCCTCTCCGAGCTCTACCGGCGCGACCGGGAGCGGCGTACGTCGCTCGCACGCGCTCGTCGTCGTCGAGCCGGCCCGACCTCGGGGCCGAACCGGTCGACGCTGCCCTACAGCTCGGCCGTCTCGGGGAGACGGCCCGGTCGACCTTCGCCGGTGCCGGAGACCGTCGGTGTCGCAGGCCGGGCACGGGTCGTGGTCGTCGCCGAGCGCGACGAACGGCTCGGAGCGCGGCTCGGCCTGCTCCGGCGGATGGTCGAACGCGTCGTCGGCCCGGGTCTGGATCGAGGGCCTGCCCGGCTCCGACATCGCCGCCGGTGCCCTGCTCGACGAGCTCGCGCGATAGCGCGCCGCATCAGCGGCGCGCAGTTTCCCCGGATATCAGGCAATACCTGACGTTCCTGCTGCAATTTTCGGCCGGGAACGTCAGGTTTCCCCGGATATCCGGGGAAACCTCACCCCCACCCGGTAGGTGGTGCGGCCCTGCGTGACCCGGAGCGTCTCGTCGTACGCCGGGAGCCGCAGGGTCGTGGGGCCCGTCGCTGGTGACGACCAGCGTGACCGGCTGCGAGGTGTCGATGCCGGCGCGGCGCAGGTCGAGACGGGCGGTGGCGAGGTTCTCGAGCGTCACGGTCAGCTTGTTGGCGGAGCGCTTCGGGCCGGGGCCGAAGGAGCGCCCCTCGATGCTCCAGTTGTTGCCGTTGCGCATCGTGGGGTGAGCGCCGCAGAAGTCGGCGGTGGACACGGCGTTCTCGCCGACGCGGCGGATGACGTCCTCGCGCAGCTCCCGACCGCGTCGGGCCAGGGTCTCGACCCGGATCGCTCCGCTGGCGCGGGTGACGCGGGGTGCGAGGCCCTGGACCCAGTAGGCGCCGGTCGGCTGCAGCCCGAGCGCCCGCGTTTCACGGTCGTACGCCGGCACCCGGAAGCGCACCAGGGCCGGGTTGCGCACGCGGTCCCGGGACAGCAGGTCGAGCAGGTAGCAGTTCCCCTCCTGCAGCGGCCCGTCGTGCGAGCGGTTGTGCACCAGGACGATCCGATAGTCGACCGTCCCGGCCGCGGCCAGCGCGTCGGCCGAGGTGCGCCACGTGCGCACGTTGACCAGCGGGTCGGCCAGACCGTTGGAGGCGCGGAACGGCAGGTTGGTGAGGTTCTCGACCTGCGCCGGTGCCGAGCCACCGAGCCCGGTGCCACCGACCAGTGAGTAGGCGCCGGTGAAGAGCTCGGGGTAGCGGCTGGCGAGGTGGAAGGTGCCGTAGCCGCCGCTGGAGACCCCCGAGAGCACGATCCGGTCGCGATCGACGTCGAGGCGCTGTACCGCGTCGGCCATGGCGTCGAGCGCGTCGCGGTCGGCGACCGGCGTACCCCAGTTCGGCGTGCGCCCGTTGGGGAAGATCGTGATGGCCGGGACGTCGTAGGGGCTGGGGATGCCCAGGCTCTCGGGGTTGCTGAAGTAGGCGACATTGACGTTGTGGTACTGGTCCGCGCCGTGCAGGAAGACCACCATCGGCGGGCGCTCCGGCAGCTGCGCCGGGACCCACACGGCGTAAGGCTGGTAGATGCCGTTGAAGACCCGGGGGTCGGCCGCGACGCCCTCGGGCACCGGCACCCGGGAGTGGTAGAGGAAGGCGTTGTAGCCCTGCCGGACCGGCGCCTGTCGCGATCGGTCGGTGCCGAAGCGGACGGCGGCCACCGCCCGGTGCGCGGGGAGCGACCCGGCCAGCGCCGCGGCCTGATGGTGGTCCTGCAGCGGCTGCAGCTGGGCCGGCGGCAGGGACTGCGGGACCGACAGCAGCACCTGGTCGACCGGGTCCTCACCGCGCAGGTAGGCCAGGTCCATGATCGGCTGCCGGCCGTCGCGCCAGGACCCACCGGCGAGCTCACCGGCGACCCCGACGACGTTCCAGGTGGCCCGTCCGGGGCGCAGAGCCGGTACGACGGCCTGCAGCCGGTTGCGGTCACGACGGACGTCGACCCGGATCGAGCCGACCTCGCGCCAGCCCTGCCCGCGCCAGGCCAGCACCTCCCCGCGACCGTCCGTGCCGAGCGTCACGAGCCGCTCGAGACCCAGGGACTCCTGGTTGCCCCACTGGCCGCCGGGCACGCTGTGGGCTCCGGTCGTGGAGTCGGCATCGGTGTCGAGGCCGACGCCGACCAGGGCGTCGTACGCCGGGACCAGGGTCTGGAGCACGGCCGTGACCTCGAGGGCGCCGCCGCTGGCGGTGCCGAGCTGCAGCTGGATCAGGTCCGCGGTGTTGCCGGGGTGCGGTGCCGCTGGGTAGGTCGAGTCGCCGCCGGGGAGCGGGTCGGCGTTCGGCCCGCGGTCGTCGTAGGCGTAGTCGGTCCAGACGTGGGTGCCGCCGACGTACGACGACTCGCCGGCCAGCAGCTCGCCGAGCTCCGGGTCGCCGTAGCCCTCGGCGAACGAGCGGGCCGGCCCGGCCCGGTCCTGGCCGGTGGCGGCTGTCCCGGGTGAGGCGGACGGCAGGGTCAGCAGGGCGGCGGGCAGCACGAGGGCCAGGGCGCGGATAAGCACGCCTCTTACAACGGCAACGGGTGACCGAGGTCACGCCCTGCGAGGTCCTAGGCTGGAGCCATGTGCGGCCGCTACGCCTCGAGCCGACGCCCCGAGGACCTCGTCGAGGAGTTCGAGGTTCGGGACGTCCGGGTGGCGAAGGCCCTCGAGCCCGACTACAACGTGGCCCCGACCAAGGACGTCTACGCCGTGCTCGAGCGCGGCCAGAAGGACGCACCCGACGCACCGCCCGAGCGACAGTTGCGCGTGCTGCGGTGGGGCCTGGTCCCGTCGTGGGCCAAGGACCCGGGGATCGGCAGCCGGATGATCAACGCGCGCATGGAGACCGTGGCCGAGAAGCCCGCCTTCAAGCGGGCCTTCCGCGCCCGGCGCTGCCTGCTGCCGGCGGACGGGTACTTCGAGTGGTACCCGACCTCGGAGCAGACGTTGTCCGGCAAGCCGCGCAAGCAGCCGTTCTTCATCCGCCCCAAGGACGGCGGCGTCCTCGCGATGGCCGGGCTCTACGAGATCTGGCGCGACCCGACGAGGGCCGAGGACGACCCCGACCGCTTCCGCTGGACCTGCACGGTGCTCACCACCCGGGCCGAGGACGCCGTCGGCCACATCCACGACCGGATGCCGATGATGGTCGAGCCCGAGCGCTGGGCCGCCTGGCTCGACCCGCGCACCGCGGCTGACGGGCTCGACGGGTTGCTCGTGCCGGCCGCGCCGGGCGCCCTCGAGGCCTACCCCGTCTCCGTCGCGGTGGGCAACGTCCGCAACAACGGGCCGGAGCTGCTCGAGCCGCTGCCGCTCGAGGAGGTCGAGCTGTGACCGAGGAGCGGATGGTCACCACGCCCCACGGCGAGGCCCGGCTCGTCTCCGACCTGGCGCGAGGGTCCCAGGCCACCCTCCTGCTGAGCCACGGGGCCGGGGGAGGCATCGACGCGCGTGACCTCCTCGCCCTGGCCACCCACCTGCCTCGGCACGGCATCGACGTCGTCCGGCTCGAGCAGCCCTGGCGGGTGGCCGGGCGCAAGATCGCGGGACCGCCGGCCACCCTCGATGCCGCGCTCGTCGCCGCCTTCGAGCAGCTGCGGGTGCGGACCCCGCTCGTCGTCGGCGGTCGGTCGGCGGGAGCCCGCTCGGCCGCTCGGTGCGCGGTCTCGATGGGAGCGGTCGGGTGCCTGGCTTTGTCCTTCCCCCTGCACCCGCCGGGCCGCCCGGAACGGTCCCGGCTCGCCGAGCTCACAGGCGCCGGCGTACCGACCCTGGTCGTGCAGGGTGAGCGCGACGCCATGGGTACGCCGGAGGAGTTCCCCGACGACATCGACCTCGCGGTGGTCCCCGGGGCCGACCACGGGCTCACGGTGCCGGCGCGCGGAGACATCACCCAGGACGAGGCGATGTCGATCGTCGTCGAGTCGACGCTGGAGTGGGTCGTCCGCGAGGTCGTCGGGAATGACCGGGGTCGCTGACCGGTTCGTGACCGTCGTGATGGCAGTGCTGGAGCGCCCCCCGTCGACGGTGACTCGGCCCCGACGTAGGCTGGAGGACGATGACCGACCACGAGTCCGACGCCCCCGGCGTCGACGAGATCGACCTCGCCACCGAGACCGAGGCCGAACGGTCCGCGCGCTTCGAGCGCGATGCTCTGCCGTTCATCGACCAGCTCTACTCGGCCGCGATGCGGATGACCCGCAACCCGACCGACGCCGAGGACCTGGTGCAGGAGACCTTTGCGAAGGCGTACGCCGCATTCCACCAGTTCCAGCCCGGGACCAACCTCAAGGCCTGGCTGTACCGGATCCTGACCAACACGTTCATCAACACCTACCGCAAGAAGCAGCGCCAGCCGCAGCAGTCGTTGACCGGTGACTCCGGCGACGTCGAGGACTGGCAGCTGGCGCGGGCCGAGTCGCACACCTCCACCGGGCCTGAGGTCCGCGGAGATGGAGGCGCTCGAGCACCTGCCCGACTCCCAGGTCAAGGATGCGCTGCAGCGCCTGCCGGAGGAGTTCCGCCTAGCCGTCTACCTCGCCGACGTCGAAGGCTTCGCCTACAAGGAGATCGCCGAGATCATGGACACGCCGATCGGCACCGTGATGTCGCGGCTGCACCGTGGTCGTCGTCAGCTGCGCGACATGCTCTCCGACTACGTACGGTCAAACGACCTCCTGAGCCCGGCCAGCCAAGGGGGAGCCGACCGTGAGCCACCCCGACCTCAGCAGGGACACGGCGCGAGCCCACGACGACGAGTGTGCCGACTTCCTCGAGCGCATCGTCTACTTCCTCGACAACGAGCTCGACGAGGCCGACTGCGCCGCCGTACGACATCCATCTCGACGTCTGCAACCCGTGTCTGGAGAAGTACGACCTGCAGCGCACGGTGAAGTCGATCGTGGCCCGGTCGTGCTCGGAGGCCGCCCCGGTCGAGCTGCGCCAGCGCGTCATGCTGCGGATCCGCGAGGTGCAGGTCCGCATCACCGATTCGCCCTGAACCTTGCGGGTTTGCGACACTGGCTCGATTCGTGGGCCGTATCCACCGAGGAGGACACCATGGGCAAGACCGGACGCAAGCGCCGCGGTCGCAAGAAGAAGGCCGCCAACCACGGCAAGCGCCCCAACGCCTGAGCGCTGACTTCCCGCTGACCCGTCACCTAGAAGTGACGGGTCAGTGTGCATTTTCCCGGTGACCCGTCGCATAGAAGTGACGGGTCAGCGGTTTTCCCGGTGACCCGTCGCATAGAAGTGACGGGTCAGCGGCTCAGAGGCGGGAGAGGAACCTCTCGCTGTCGACGACGACGCGGGTGATCTCGCCGGAGGCGATGAGCTTGCGGTCGCCCGTGTGGTGGGCGGCGACGGTGAAGCGGTGCAGCCGCCCGTCGACGTACGACGAGGAGGCGGTGACCTCGACCTCCGCACCGACCGGGCTGGCCGCCTGGTGCTGGACGTCGACGCGGGTGCCGACCGACGTGGCGCCGTCGTCCAGCGAATCGGCCAGAGCCGCACAGGTCGCGGCCTCGAGCCAGGCCAGCAGTCGCGGGGTGCCGAGCACCGGCAGCGAGCCGGAGCCGAGCGCGGCCGCGGTGTCGTCGTCGGTCACGCTGAAGCGCATCGTCGCCTCCATCACAGCTCCTTGCGGTAGCCGAGGAAGCGCAGCTCCTCGATGCCCCAGTCGAGGTCGGGCGCGCGCTCGAAGCCGAGTCGCTCGTAGAGCCGGTGCGCCGCGGTCATGTCGGTGGTGCTCGACAGCACCACCGCGGAGGCGCCGAGCTCGGTGAAGCGGTCGAGCACGTGCTGGACCAGCGCCGCGCCGACCCCGCGCCCCTGGGCCGAGGGGTGGACCGCCAGCATTCGGAACTCGCCCTCACCGGGCCCTGAGACCTCGCGCCAGCGGGAGCCCTCGGGGCACAGCGTCACCGAGCCGATCAGCACCCCGTCGTCCTCGGCCACCCACACCTCGGCGTCGATGTCGCGCGCGGCGACGTCGCGCAGCCGCTCGACGTAGTCGTCCTCGATCCCGCGGCGGAACGGCTCGTACGCCGACACCGTGATCTCCCCGGCCATCAGGTGGTCTCCTGGCTCCAGGCGCCGCACGAGCACGAGCGTCCTCAGATGCCGAACGTGCTGCGCGGGTAGGCAGCGTCGACGTCGGTGATCACGTTGACGAGGTAGGGCACGTTCGCCTCGAACGCCCGGTCGATGGCCGGTCCGATCTCACGCGGGTCCGTGACGGTCTCACCCGCGCCGCCCAGCGCCTTGACCACCCCGTCGTACGCCGTGCGCTCGGCGAGGTCGGCGACGACGTCGTAGCCGTAGAGCATCTGCATGGGCCCCTTCTCCAGGCCCCAGGCGGAGTTGTTGCCCATGACCATGACGACCGGCAGGTCGTGGCGGACCAGGGTGTCGACGTCCATCAGCGAGAAGCCGGCGGCCCCGTCGCCGAGCAGCAGCACCACCTGCGCGGAGGGACGGGCGATGCGGGCCGCAATGGCGGCGCCGAGCCCGGCCCCGAGACAGCCGTAGGGGCCCGGGTCGAGCCAGCCGCCGGGACGCTTGGGCTCGACGTACTTCCCCGCGAAGCTGACGAAGTCGCCACCGTCACCGATGACGACCGAGTCCTCGGCCAGCCGCGGCACTAGCTCGCCGTAGATGCGCGCCGGGTGGACCGGGTCGGCCTCGGCGCCGAGCAGCTCGGCGTCCTTCGCCGCAGCGACCTTGACCGTGTCCTGGAGGTCGGCGACCCAGGTCGACCAGTCCGGCTTGGTGCCCCGCTCCAGCGCCGCCTGCAGCCCGTCGAAGACCGAGGTGAGGTCGCCGGACACGGAGACGGCCAGCTTCGCGTGGCCTGAGACCTGGTCGGGGGAGTCGGCGATGTGCACGACCTCGGCGCCGCCGTCAGAACCGAAGACGCCGTAGGAGAGACGGAAGTCGAGCGCGGTGCCGACCACGACGACCACGTCGGCCTCCTTGAGCGCCTTGCCGCGGGCCTTGGTGACCAGCAGCGGGTGGCCCCCGGGGATGACGCCGCGGCCCATGCCGTTGGTCAGGGTCGGTACGCCGATCTCCTCCACGAAGCGGAGCGCAGCCCCCTCCGCGCCGTCGGCCCAGACGTCGGTGCCGAGGACCAGGGTGGGACGCGTGGCGCCGGCGAGGAGCGCGGCGATCCGCTGCACCTGCTCGGGGTCGGGCTCGGAGCCGCGTGGTCGCTGCCCGGTGGGGGCGGGACCGGAGCCGGCGTTGAAGAACTCGTCCATCGGGACGTCGACGAAGACCGGGCCGCGGTGCGAGGAGCCTGCGGTGGTGAAGGCCTCGTCGATCCCGGCTGCCACGTCGTCGGCGGTGTGGAGGGTCTTCGCGAGCTTCGAGACGGGCGCGAGGATGGGGGGCTGGTCGAGCTCCTGCAGGCTGCCGCTGCCCCACCGGTTCGCCGGCGCCCGGCCGCCCACCACGACCATCGGCGAACCCGCGAACTGCGCCTGGGCGATGGCGCTGACCCCGTTGGTGACCCCCGGTCCGGCGGTCAGCACGGCGAGGCCCGGCACCCGGGTGAGCTTGCCGGTCGCCTCGGCCGCGAAGGCGGCGGTCTGCTCGTGCCGGACGTCGAGGAGGCGCATCGGGGGGTCGGCCTTGACCGCGCCGTCGTACATCGGGAAGACGTGTGCGCCCGAGAGCGTGAACATCGTCTCGACGCCGTGCGCCCGGGCGACCGCCACGGCCAGCTCGCCGCTGTGCCCCTCGATCCGCTCGCCGCTGCCGTCCTGGGTCTCGCTGGTCATGAGCCGGAGAGTACGGGGTTGGTGCGGCGCAGGGCGTCGACCACCACCAGCAGCAGGTCCGGGCGCACCTCGAACCGATCGGGGCACACGGTCAGGCGCACGTAGAGCGCCCGGAGGAACGCCTGCGCGTTCCCGGTGGCGAGCCAGGGGTCACCTGGGCCGTCGTACGCCGAGGGGTCGGCGCCAGCCGCCACCCTGGCGATCCACGGCTCCAGCAGCGCCAGGGGGACCCGGTCGCGGCGCACCACCGCCGTCGTCGCGCGCGCCAGGTGGTCCGCCTCGCCGTTGGCGAACGTCCGATCGCCCGGGGCGAGCACCCGGTCGGCCACCACGTCGAGGACCACGGTGAGCTCGGGCGTCGAGGCGTGCGGGGAGGACGCCAGCGTCCCGAGACCATCAGCGGCGTGGGCGACGGCGTGGGCCCAGCCCTTCGCGGGCACGAACCCCCGCAGGTCACGCTCGCCGAGCAGCCAGGTGGCGATCCGGTCGCCCCACTCGAGGACCTTGCCCCCGGGGACCAGCGGTCGCTCGTTGTCGCGCTGGATGCAGGCAGCCAGGACGACCCCCGAGAAGCTGCGACGGAACACCGTGTCCGTGCCGACCTCACCCAGTCCGACGCGTAGCCCCGCGGCCATGCCGTCGCCGAGACCGGCCAGCAGGTCGTCGTAGACCCCGCGTTCGACCCAGGTGGCCAGAGCCGTGCACGCGATGTCGTCGCGCAGGTGGGGGTCGGTGTCCCCCAGCAGGCGGGTGAGGTCGGCGGTCACCTCGGGCAGCGGCCGGTCGCTCGGGAGCGCGAAGTCGTCGGCGGTCAGCTGGTCCCAGTGCGACGTCGGCCCGTTCGACATGGCCCGCATCGTGCCAAAGAGCCGGGTGGTCTGGACAACCGGACCACTACGCTCGCGCCGTGGTCTCCCTGCCCGAGCTGGTGCGCAGCCACACCGACCTCGACGAGGCCGACGTGGTCTGGCTGCAACTGCTCCAGGCCGACTGGCAGATCATCGCCGACCTGTCCTTCGCCGACCTCGTGCTCTGGCTCCCCGACCGGGAGGGCACCGGTTTCTGGGCGGCCGCCCAGATGCGACCCACGACCGGCCCCACGGCGTACGTCGACGACATCGTCGGCACGTTCGTGGCGACCGGGCGCCGACCGATGCTGGATGCGGCCTACGCCCAGTCGCGCCTGGTCCGCGAGGGGGACCCGGAGTGGCGCGACGACGTACCCGTGCGGGTCGAGACCATCCCGGTCCCGCGCGCGGGGCGGGTCATCGCGGTCGTCGCGCGCAACACCAACCTTCTCGGCGTCCGCACCCCCAGCCGCTTGGAGCTGTCCTACCTGCAGACCGCCGCCGAGCTCACCCAGATGATCGCGGCCGGGCATTTCCCCTCACTGGTCCAGCGCAGCGATCACGCCGACACGCCACGGGTGGGCGACGGGTTCCTGCGTGTCGATGCGGCCGGTCGGGTCGTCTACGCGAGTCCGAACGCGCTGTCGGTCTACCGCCGGCTCGGACTCTCCGGTGACCTCACGGGACTCTCGCTCGCCGACCTGACCCGGCAGCTGGTCCCGCCGCGTCGCCGTCCGGACGAGGAGACCCTCAGTGCGGTCCTGGGCGGGCGGGCCCAGCGTGATACCGAGCTCGGTTCCGCGCAGGTGGCGCTGATCGTGCGGGCCATCCCGCTCCGTCCGCAGGGGGAGCACATTGGTGGTCTGATCCTGGTCCGTGACGTCACCGACCTGCGCCGACGCGATCGCGAGCTGGTGACCAAGGACGCGACCATCCGGGAGATCCATCACCGGGTCAAGAACAACCTGCAGACCGTGGCGGCGCTGCTCCGCCTCCAGGCCCGGCGGATGGACTCCGAGCCGGCCCGTGCCGCGTTGGAGGAGGCCGTACGCCGGGTCGGCTCGATCGCCATCGTCCACGAGACCCTGAGCCAGGCCGTCGCGGAGCACGTCGACCTCGACGAGGTCGCCGACCGCCTCGGGACGATGGTGGCCGAGGTGGGTGCCCTGGCGGGAGCCGTCCGGATCCGGCGCGAGGGCAGCTTCGGGGTGGTCAGCTCCGAGGCGGCGACCGCGTGGGCGATGGTGCTCACCGAGCTGCTGCAGAACGCCGTCGAGCACGGCTACGACGCCGAGGCCGCCGGAGAGGTGGTGGTCCACGTGGAGCGCCTCGTCGGTCGGTTGCGGGTCAGCGTCGCCGACGACGGCGTGGGTCTGCCCCCGGGCTTCGACGCCGAGGCCGGTGAGAGCCTCGGCCTCTCGATCGTGCGCACCCTGGTGGAGTCCGAGCTCGGTGGTCAGCTCGAGATCCTCAGTGCCGCGGGCGGGGGCACGCGCGCGGTCATCGACGTACCCGACTAGGACACCGCGGCGTGGCGCGAGCGCGAGGGCGCTCGCACCGTCGCGCTGCCCGGTTCGGAGACCGAAGAATCCCCGGATATCAGGCAGAACCTGACGTTCCACGGCGAAACTTCACCCGGGAACGTCAGGGATCCCCGGATATCCGGGGATTCCGCGGGGGATTCGGCGCTCCGGGACGGCTGGGTCAGGCGGTGCGGACCCGGGCCCGGGCGTTGCGCCGCTTGAGGGCCCGGCGCTCGTCCTCGCTGAGCCCGCCCCACACGCCGTGGTCCTGGCCGGCCTCGAGGGCCCACTCCAGGCATTGCTCGCGCACCTCGCAGCGTCGGCACACCTGCTTGGCCTCCTCTATCTGGAGGATGGCCGGGCCGGTGTTGCCGATCGGGAAGAACAGCTCCGGGTCCTCGTCGAGGCACGCAGAGCGGTGGCGCCAATCCATGGCTTGAGGTTCCTTCGTTTCCTAGCGTCGTGCAGGCAGGGGCAGCTCAGGCCTGCGGGCGCGCTCGTAGCGACGAAAGTGAAGACTTTCACGAGCGCAGTTCCTAGCGTCGCAAGTAAAGCGGGGCCACACAACCCCCTTCCGGGTCTGATGGGTCACAAAGCCGCCCCTGGGGCCAGCGGTCCCGGGCACGCCTGCCTAGGGTCAGGACCGTGCCACCACCCCTCAACCCGGCCCCGCTCGTCGTCGCTGCCTCGTTGGCCGCGGTCCAGGGCGGACTGATGGCGATGGTGGGCGGGCTGGAGGTCGCCCACCTCACCTCGGGCCGGCTCACCATGGGGGTCACCACGGCGGTGTTCTTCCTGGCGGCCGGCGTGGGGTTGCTGGGGTGCGCGTTCGCGCTCAGCCGTCAGCAGCCCTGGGCGAGGGCTCCGATCGTCCTCACCCAGCTGATCGGGCTCGGGGTGGCGTGGAGCTTCCGCGGTGGTGGTACGACGCTGCTCGCCGTCGGCCTGGCCGTGACCTCCGTCATCGTCCTGGCAGGATCTTCCACCCCGCCTCGACCGAGGTCCTCGCCGACCGCCCCGAGGGCTGACCCGCGCCCGGCCGGACGCCGGGGGTTTCGAGACAGGCGCTGCGCGCCTTCCTCAACCACCGGCGGGCGCTGCGCGCCTTCCTCAACCACCGGCGGGCGCCGGCGCACCTCCATCAACCACCGAACGTGGGCGGCCTACTCGGCTGACTCCAACGAGGTGCGCAGCTGTTCCAAGGTCCGGTTGAGAAGTCGCGAGACGTGCATCTGGGAGACGCCGATCTCCTCGGCGATCTGCGACTGCGTCATGTTCTTGAAGAAGCGCAGCAACAGGATCCGCTTCTCACGCGGGTCGAGCAGGTCCAGGAGCGGCTTGATCGACTCCCGGATCTCCACGTGCTCGAGGCCCTCGTCGTCGACGCCGATGGCGTCGAGCATGGAGGCGGCGCCGTCCTCGGAGTCGTCGGTCGCGTCGAGCGAGAGTGTCGAGTAGGCGTTGCTCGACTCGATCCCCTCGACGATCTCCTCCACCGAGCAGCCGATCGCCTCCGCGAGTTCACGCGGGGTGGGGGAACGGCCCAGGGTCTGGGTCAGCTCGCTGCTGGTCGCGCTGATCTGCATGCGCAGCTCCTGGAGCCGCCGCGGGACCCGGATGGCCCAGCCCTTGTCCCGGAAGTAACGCTTGATCTCGCCGATGATGGTCGGCGTGGCGTACGTCGAGAACTCGACGCCCCGCTCGGAGTCGAAGCGGTCGATCGACTTGATCAACCCGATCGTGCCGACCTGCACCAGGTCCTCGAACGGCTCGCCGCGGTTGCGGAAGCGGCGGGCGCAGTGCTCGACCAGGGGGAGGTGGAGCCGGACGAGTTGGTCGCGGGCGTCGTCGCGACGCACCTGCGCGGCCTGGTCGTCCTGGAAGACCACGAAGAGCTCCGCGCTGCGGCGCCGGGTGACGTCGACTCGGGACTGCAGGTCGTCCGCGACCGGGACCTCCTCGCGGCTGAGGTCGGCGTCCATGTCAGAGGCTGGCCTCCGCCAGGGACGAGTCCATGGTCAAGGTCACCGAGAACGCACCGTCCGACGTCGAGACCTCGGCGTCCGAGGCCAAGGTGGTCAGCACTTGCCAGGCGAAGCTGTCGTAGTCGGGGGGGCGGGGGTCGGAGGTGTGGACCACGAGGGTGAGGCGTAGCCGCGTCTGCTGGAGGTGGAACAGGCACGTCAGGTCCGAGCCGGGGTCGGCCTGGGGGAGCACCATGGCGCTGGCCTCACCGACGGCGATGCGCAGGTCCTCGATGTCGTCGATGGTGAAGTCCAGTCGGGCGGCGAGGCCGGCGGTCGTCGTCCGCAGGACGGCGGCGTAGGCGCTGTCGGCGGGCACCCGCAGCTGTACGTCGGCCTTCTCCGCACCCGCACCGTCCACGGTCACCGCCATCTGAGCTCCGTCCTCCATGACTGACTGCGCGCGACCGAGCACCCGCTCTGCGCTGGGACCCTACTGCCCCGCGGCCTGCTGCGCTCCGCGACGTCGAGACCCGGCCTCGTGCGCCCGGAACGCGATTGAGGCCGGCCACAGGGTGGATACCCCGTGGTCGGCCCCACGAAACGCCGTCGAGCCCGGTCAGGCCTTCTTGGTCTCCCAGAAGATCTCGGCGATCTCGTCGATCTTCGCCAGCAGCTCGTCGGCCTTGCCGGCGTCGAGCTCACCCTTGGTGCCCGAGGCGCCGGCCAGCTTGGTGGCCTCGTTGAACAGGGTGTGGAGCTGGGGGTACTTCTCGAAGTGGGGCGGCTTGAAGTAGTCGGTCCAGAGCACCCAGAGGTGGTGCTTGACCAGCTCGGACCGCTGCTCCTTGATGAGGACCGCCCGGGTCCGGAAGTCGGGGTCGTCGTTGTCGGCGACCTTCTCGATGATCTTCTTGACCGACTCGGCCTCGATCCGCGCCTGGGCCGGGTCGTAGACGCCGCACGGGAGGTCGCAGTGGGCAGAGACCTCGAGGGTCGGGGCGAGGAGACGCGCGAACATGTAGCTCCTTCGTGGTGACGTTGTCAGGGTCGGACACATCCGTCCATGGACACTACTCCGGTGCCCGTCCTCGGCCTCGCCCATGTCCGTGGGGACTCCATGCTGCCGACCCTGCGTCCTGGCGACCGCGTGGTCGTGCGCTATCGCGGGACGGTGCGGGAGGGTCGGTTGGTGGTCGCCCGCCTCGCCGACGGCACCGTGGCGGTCAAGCGGGTCACGGACCGTCGTACGACGAGGGACGGGGCGGCGGCGTGGTGGCTGCTTAGCGACAACCCGGGCGTGGGGGTCGACTCGCGGCATCGGGGCCCGGTCCCCGCCGCCGACGTCCTGGGGGTCGTGCTCGCGCGTCTGTGGCCGTGGCCCCGGCTGAGGCTGTGACCCATGCCATGTCCATCGGGGCGCTGGCATCACGGGAGGCCGCGGGGGCTGTGGAACCCTGGTGCCGCCATGGCTGACTCCACGAGCACCGCCCACCCCTTCGCGGGAGACCCCGTCTTCGACCTGCACGTCGGCGGGAAGATGGAGACCGTCCCGACGGTGGCGCTCGGCGGCCGCGACGACCTCTCGCTGGCCTACACCCCCGGGGTGGCGCTGGTCTGCGAGGCGATCGCCGCCGATCCCGGCCTCACCCAGCACTACACGTGGGTGCCCAACACGGTCGCCGTGGTCACCGACGGCACCGCGGTGCTCGGGCTCGGCGACATCGGGCCCGCGGCCGCCATGCCGGTGATGGAGGGCAAGGCGGTGCTCTTCAAGCAGTTCGGCGGAGTTGACGCCGTTCCCATCTGCCTGGCCACCACCGATGCCGACGAGATCGTGGAGACGGTCGTGCGGCTCGCGCCGAGCTTCGGTGGGATCAACCTCGAGGACATCTCGGCGCCGCGGTGCTTCGAGATCGAGGAGCGGCTCAAGGAGCGCCTGGACATCCCGGTCTTCCACGACGACCAGCACGGCACGGCGGTCGTGGCCCTGGCGGCGCTCACCAACGCCCTGCGCCTCACCGGGCGCAACCCCGAGTCGACCCGCGTCGTCATCTCCGGCGCCGGGGCGGCCGGCGTCGCGGTGGCGAGGATCCTGCTCGAGGCCGGCATCAAGGACCTCGCGGTCATCGACCGCAAGGGGGTGCTCCACTCCGGCCGCGGTGACCTCACCCCGGTCAAGCGCGCGCTGGCGGTCGACACCGCCGATCGATTCGGCAGGTCCGGTCTGCTCGCCGATGCGCTCGTCGGCGCCGACGTCTTCATCGGCGTCTCGGGCGGGACCGTCCCCGAGGAGCAGGTGGCCTCGATGGCCGCCGAGGCGATCGTGTTCGGGCTGG
Source organism: uncultured Actinomycetota bacterium (assembly GCA_963767915.1). GTDB lineage: Bacteria > Actinomycetota > Actinomycetes > Propionibacteriales > Nocardioidaceae > Nocardioides. The sequence goes on along the minus strand of CAVYFR010000003.1, from coordinate 54,737 downwards.
CCAACCCCACGCCCGAGGTGCACCCCGACGTCGCGCGCCGGCACGCCCGCGTCGTCGCCACCGGCCGCTCGGACTTCCCCAACCAGATCAACAACGTCCTCGCCTTTCCCGGCATCTTCCGCGGGGCCTTCGACGTGCACGCGACCTCGATCACCGAGGGGATGAAGCTCGCCGCGGCCGACGCTCTGGCCGCGCTCGTCGGCGACGACCTCACCGAGGAGCTGATCGTGCCCTCGCCGTTCGACCCCCGGGTCGGCCCAGCGGTCGCCGCTGCTGTCGCGGGAGCCGCCCGGCGCGACGGGGTCGCTCGCCGCTGACCGACCCGTGCGCGACAGCGCCGGGGCCGGGCGGGGAGCCCTGCCCCGCGCCTGACTAGGCTCGCCGGATGTTCGCCGTGTACGCCGACCGGTTCTCGAAGGACTCGCCCCTGGAGGGCCTGCAGCTCGGCGAGCGGCCGGCGCCGCAGGCTCCGGAGGGGTGGACCACGGTCACGGTCAAGGCGGCCTCGCTCAACCACCACGACCTGTGGTCGTTGCGCGGCGTGGGGCTGCGCGAGGAGGCGCTGCCGATGATCCTGGGCTGCGACGCGGCCGGCCTCGACGAGGACGGCAACGAGGTCGTCGTGCACGCGGTCATCAGCGACCCCGCGTGGAGCGGAGACGAGACCCTCGACCCTCGCCGTTCGCTGCTGTCGGAGAAGCACCAGGGCACGTTCGCCGAGCAGGTCGTCGTGCCGCGGGCCAACGTCGTGGCCAAGCCCGAGTCGCTCACCTTCGCAGAGGCGGCCTGCCTGCCGACCGCCTGGCTCACGGCCTACCGCATGCTCTTCACCCGCGGTGGGCTCAAGGCCGGTGACTCCGTGCTCGTGCAGGGGGCCGGGGGCGGCGTGGCGACGGCCTGCATCGTCCTGGGTCGGGCCGCGGGGTTGCGGGTGCTGGCCACCAGCCGCGACGAGGCGAAGCGGGACAAGGCCGTGGAGCTCGGCGCGCACGAGGTCTTCGAGTCCGGCGCCCGGCTCCCGAGCAAGGTCGACGCCGTCATGGAGACGGTCGGCAAGGCGACCTGGTCGCACTCGGTGCGGGCCCTGCGGCCTGGGGGCTCCATCGTGGTCAGCGGGACGACCTCGGGTCCGGACCTCGACGATGCCGAGCTCACCCGGATCTTCTTCCTCCAGCTCTCGGTCGTCGGGTCCACGATGGGAACCCGCGCCGAGCTCGCCTCCCTGGTGGCACTCCTCGACGCGACCGGGACCAAGCCGCTCGTCGACCGGACGCTGCCTCTCGACGAGGCCCGTGCGGGGTTCGCGGCGATGGCCGGTGGTGACCTCTTCGGCAAGGTGGTGTTCACCCTGTGACGAGCGGCGGGACCCACCTGCTCACCGGCGCCGGCTCCGGGATCGGCGCCGCCCTGGCCGACCGCCTGCACGCCCGCGGAGATGCGCTCGTGCTCCTGGCGCGCTCCTTCGAGCGAGCCGCCGAGCTGGAGCATCGGTACGCCGGCGTCCGCACGCTCGTCGCCGACCTCGCTGAGCCCGCAGCCCTCGACGCCCTCGTCCTGCCCGACCGGCTCGACTCGCTCGTCCACGCAGCTGGGGTCGTCGACCTCGGCCCCGCGAGCGAGCTCAGCACCCGGACCTGGCAGGCGCACCTGGCGGTCAACCTCGTCAGCCCGGCAGCGCTGACCCGCCTCGCCCTGCCGGCCCTGCGAAGGGCCCGGGGGACCGTGGTCATGGTCAACTCCGGTGCCGGGCTGTTCGCCCACCCGCAGTGGTCGGCGTACGCCGCCTCCAAGCACGGGTTGCGCGCCCTGGCCGACGCGCTGCGGGCGGAGGAGCAGGAGCACGGGGTGCGCGTCACCTCGGTCTACCCCGGCCGCACCGCCACGCCCATGCAGGCCAAGGTCCACGAGCAGGAGGGCAAGCCCTACGCCGCCGAGGACTGGATCGACCCGGACACCGTCGCCGCGCAGGTCCTCGGTGTCCTCGACCTGCCCCGGGACGCCACCGTCAGCGACCTCACCATCCGCCCGGCGGGTCCTTAGCCGCGGGACTCCCAGCGGAGGGCGCCCACGAGGACCATCCGCAGCTGGGTGCGCGCGCTCTCGACGATCTGCTTCTCCGCGTCCGGACGGCCGCCCGAGGTCAAGATCGCCTCCGCGGTGGCGACCATGGCGGTGACGATGAGGTTCGACAGCACCCGCAGGTCCTCGCTGGACCAGGCCCGCGTGCCCGGTAGGTGGGCCAGGTCCGTGGCGAGCTCGCGCTCGGCGAGCTCGATCTGGTGTCGGATCGCCTCGCGCACCCCGAGCGGCCCCGCCATCCGCTCCCGGGCGATGAACAGGAAGTGGGACCGCTCTCGGTGCACGTGCTCGACCAGCACCCGCACGGACTCATCGACGATGTCGGAGTAGTGGGGGTCGCCCTTGCGCAGGTCGCGGAGCATCGCCCGCAGCGAGTCGAACGACTCCTCGACGAGCGTCAGCCCAAGGGCCTCGAGCGAGTCGAAGTGGCGGTAGAAGGCGGTCGGCACGATGCCCACCTCCTTGGCGACCTGGCGCAGCGAGAGGGCGACCAGGCTGCTGTCCTCGCACAGCGAGAGGGCCGCGTCGAGGATGGCGCGACGGGTGCGGCCCTTCCTCTCGACCCGGGTGTCGGTCACTCGTCGAGGCTAGCAGTGCACATGTGTCCACCCTCACGCTCCGCGCCGGTTGTGCGCCCCGTTCCGATGCGGCACAGTTTCAGTGAACAGACGTTCACTGATGGGAGTGCACCGTGAGCATTGCCGGCAGCATCCTGCGGTCCCGTGCCGTAGGGGCCCTGACCTCGCCCCAGGGCGTCGACCGCTACCTCGAGCAGCTCAACCCGATGTGGGCCGCGCACGAGGTGCGGGCCCGCGTCGTCGACGTACGGCGGGAGGTCGAGGTCGAGGGCCACCCCACGGTCGCAACGCTCACGCTCCAGCCCACCTCGACCTGGCAGGGTCACCGTGCCGGGCAGCACGTGCAGGTCGGCGTCGAGGTCGACGGCGCCCGCCGCACGACGCGCGTGTTCAGCATCTCCAGCGCCGACTCACGGCCCGGCGAGCGCTTCTCCATCACGATGCGCGCGAACCCCGACGGGGTCGTCAGCCGCTTCCTCGCCGAGCGGGCCCGACCCGGCACGATGCTCCACCTCTCGCAGGCCCAGGGGGAGTTCGTGCTGCCCGACCGCGTGCCCGAGCACATGCTCCTCATCAGCGGTGGATCCGGCATCACCCCGGTGATGTCGATGCTGCGGTCACTACAGCGGCGCACGCACCGCGGGCGGGTGACCTTCCTCCACTACGCCCAGAGTCCCGCGCATCAGATCTTCGCCGAGGAGCTCGACGTCATCGGTCGCTCGGGTCACGGGATCGACGTCCACCGGCTCCACCCCGAGCTCGGGGACCCCGCGCTCACCCCGATGTACCTGGAGAAGCTCGTCCCCGGATACCGCGAGGTGCCGACCTGGGCGTGCGGTCCGGCCCCGCTCGTCGAGGCCGTGCAGGCGGCGTACGACGGATGCGAGGCGTTGCGCCTGGAGTACTTCAAGCCGCCGCGGGTCGCGACGAGCACGGCCGCCGCCGGGACCGTCTCCTTCGTTCGCTCCGGACAGGAGGTCGCCAACTCGGGCGCTGCCCTCCTCGACCAGGCCGAAGCGCTCGGCCTGCGCCCCGACTCCGGTTGCCGGATGGGCATCTGCTTCTCCTGCACCGCCGTCAAGCGTGACGGCACGGTGCGCAACGTCCTGACCGGCGAGGAGTCCTCCGCGCCGGACGAAGAGATCCGCGTCTGCGTCAGCGCCCCGGTAGGCGACTGCGCCGTCGAGCTCTGACCCCCAGCACCGAAGGGACCACCTCATGAAGACCAACCGGACCACCCTGACCGACGAGCAGCTCGAGCAGTTCGGCGCCGAGCTCGACGCCATCCGCCAGCGCGTCCTCGCCGATCTCGGCGAGGACGACGCGGCCTACATCCGCAACGTCGTCAAGCGCCGCCAGCAGCTCGAGATCGCAGGTCGCGCCCTGTTCTACCTGCCTCCCGCCTGGCCGCTGGCCGTCGCGGCGCTCAGCGTGTCGAAGATCCTCGACAACATGGAGATCGGGCACAACGTCATGCACGGTCAGTACGACTGGATGGGCGACCCCGGCCTCAACTCGCGGATGTACGACTGGGACACCGTGTGCCCCGGCGAGCAGTGGAAGTACAGCCACAACTACATCCACCACACCTACACCAACATCCTCGGCAAGGACCGCGACATCGGCTACGGCATCCTGCGTATGGACGAGGATCAGCCGTGGAAGCCGGTCTACCTCGGCAACCCCGTCTACGCACTGCTGCTCATGCTGTTCTTCGAGTGGGGCGTGGCCCTGCACGACCTCGAGGTCGAGAACATCGTCGCGGGCAAGCGGAAGCTGTCGGACAACAAGCCGCTCTACCCGGGCCTGCTGCGCAAGATCCGCAACCAGACGGTCAAGGACTACCTGCTGTTCCCGGCGCTCACCGGTCCGCTCTTCCCGCTCACCCTGGCGGGCAACGCGACGGCCAACCTGGTCCGCAACATCTGGGCCTTCAACATCATCTTCTGCGGTCACTTCCCGGCCGGCGTCGCGACCTTCTCCGAGGAGGAGTGCGAGGACGAGACCCGCGGGCACTGGTACTACCGCCAGCTGCTCGGCTCGGCCAACATCACCGGCAGCGAGCTCTTCCACATGATGTCGGGCAACCTGTCGCACCAGATCGAGCACCACCTGTTCCCCGACCTGCCCGCCCGGCGCTACCCGGAGCTCGCGGTCGAGGTGCGCGAGATCTGCGAGCGCTACGGACTGCCCTACAACACGGGTCGTTTCGGCAAGCAGCTGCTCAGCGTCGCCGCGAAGATCTGCCGCTTCGCGCTGCCGGACCGGACGCCGAAGTCCGCCGACGAGGTGCCGGTGGCCCTGGCCGCCGACGCCGCGTGAGAATGGCGTCATGACCGACAAGTTCTCGCAGGACAGCTTCTCCGACGCGGAGATCGGCAAGGACGCGATCCAGTCGACCGCCGAGGCCGCCGCGCGAGCAGTCGGCGACGTGGCGGTCATCATCACCTCGGCGGTCAAGGACGTGGCCACCGCCGTCGGCGCCTTCGCCACTGAGGTCTTCGAGATCGGTGAGGCGGCCCGCAAGGCTTCCGACAAGGGCGGCCCGGGCGAGACGCCGGGCGAGACGCCTGGCGAGGACGGCTCAACCGCCGCCGAGTAGCCGCACCAGCTTCTGCGGGGCGCAGCAGCGGTAGCTGTCGGTGACCAGCTCGCCCACCTCGCCCCAGTCGGTCTCCTCGTCGAGCACCATGCCCACGACGGTCCCCGACCAGGGCGGCTTGTAGAAGGGTCTCCCCGTGTGGGCCAGCGCGAGCAGCTCGTCACCGGAGGAGCGGAACGTCAGCACGGTGCGTGGCTCGGCATCGCCGGTGATGTCGCGGTAGGAGGACTCGTAGCCCTCCTGCGCCACCATCACGTGGGCGAAGGTCGTGCTGCGGATGCGCCAGCGGACGCCGGTCCACGCTTCCTCCTCGTAGGCCTCAGGAAGCCGCGCGGCGATCTCGGCCAGACGTCGTACGACGGCTGCGTCCGGTTCGATCCTCCTAGGCAAACGACATCCGGAAGGCCGCCTGACGGAAGGTCGCGAGCTGCTGTGCGTCGCGCAGCCACGCCAACGGGCCGTCTGAGGCGAAGTCCCAGCGGCCACGCGCGGGCAGGGCTCGGGAGCTTCCGGTCAGCGTCGCCGTCCGATCCTCTCCGCCGGTCTCGGCGATCCCCGGCTGCCAGGTGCCGCCCTTGAACGGGAGGCGTGGGGCCACCGCGGAGACATCGAGGAAGCTGGCCTCGGCGGCGGGACGGGCGCCGACCGAGGCCGACCAGGAGGTCCGGGTGAGCGGTCCGCGGCGGCTCGAGTCGAGGTCGAAGTCGCAGAGGTCCTTCGGGATGGCCCACAGCTCGCGACCGCCGGCCACCGAGGCGGGGGAGTCGACCCAGATGTCGGTGATGGAGACGCAGCGACCGTGGTCTCCGGCGTCGACCAGCCGCGCCACCAAGAGCTCGTGGTAGGTCAGAGGGGAGCCCTCGTCGTAGGAGACGAAGGCGGCGCCGTAGGTCCCGGCCGGCCGCAGGTCGTCGACGGCCCTGCGGACTCGGAAGAGCGAGAGCCACAGGGATCCCACCATGTGCCACGGTGCGGCGGGGTAGGTCTGGTCGGTCGTGGTGCTGTGCACCCATTCGACGCTCATCTCGTCAGCCTAGTGACGCCGCCGCCTCTAGTCCTCAGGGTCGTCGAGGCGCGCCAGCCAGGTGGCCAGCCGCTCCACCGCGGCCTCGAACTCCGGGTGGGTGTCGGTGAACTCCTGGAGGCGGTCGGCGACCCAGGCCACGGTGACCTCCTCCTCCCCTCGGCGCCGCTGGAGCTCCTCGATGCCGCGGTCGGTGAAGTACATGGTCGAGCCTCTCGTACGGGGTCTTGAGACCGGCGGTGGCGCGCCCTCACTCCGAGACGGCGCTGACGCGCCTCGTCAGTACGACGCCTCGAGAACGCTCACTCGAACGCGGCCTCCATGAGGCGCTTCTGCTCCTCGGTGTGCCGCTTGGCGGTGCCGACCGAGGGGGAGGAGGAGGCCAGACGGGTGACCGGCTCGACGGTGGCGTCGACCTCAGGCCACGCGTTGAGCTGGTAGTGCGGCCACGGGCCCATGTTGCGTGGCTCGTCCTGGACCCACCGCACCGCCTTCAGCTTCGGGTAGCGCGCGATCTCGGCCTTGATGTCGTCGAGGGGTCGGGGGTAGAGCTGCTCGATCCGGGCGATCGCGAAGCGGCCACCGTCGTCCCGCTTCGCGCGCTCGGTCACGAGGTCCCAGGTGACCCGACCCGAGCAGAGCAGGAGGGTGTCGACCTGGTCGCTGTCGGCCTGGTCGTCGCCGACGAGGGGCCGGAAGCGCCCGCTGGTGAAGTCGCCGGGCTGGGAGGCCGCCTCCTTGCGCTTGAGCATCGACTTCGGGGTGAAGACGATGAGGGGGCGGTGCTCCTCGCTCAGTGAGTGCTGGCGCAGCAGGTGGAAGTAGGACGCCGGCGTGGAGGGCTGGGCGACCACGAACGCGTCGTCGGCGGCCATGGTCAAGAAGCGCTCGATGCGCGCCGAGGAGTGGTCGGGACCCTGACCCTCGTAGCCGTGCGGCAGCAGCAGGACCACGCCCGACTGCTGGCGCCACTTGGTCTCCCCGGCGGAGATGAACTCGTCGATGACCGTCTGCGCACCGTTGACGAAGTCACCGAACTGGGCCTCCCAGAGCACGAGGGTGTCGGGACGGGCCACCGAGTAGCCGTACTCGAAACCGAGGGCGGCGTACTCGGAGAGCAGCGAGTCGTAGATGTAGAACCGGCCCTGGTCCTCGGTCAGGGCAGACAAGGGGGTCCACTCGTCGGCATTCGTGCGGTCGATGATCGTCGCGAAGCGCTGCACGAACGTGCCGCGTCGCGAGTCCTGCCCAGCGAGCCGGACGGGCCGACCGTCCATAAGGAGCGACCCGAAGGCGAGGATCTCACCGGTGCCCCAGTCGATCGGGCCCTCGGTGATCGCGGTGGCCCGGCGTTGCAGCTGAGGCATGACTTTGGGGTGCACGGTGAACCCGTCGGGCGGGGTGACGTAGGCGTCGGCGATGCGCTTGAGGCACTCCTGGGGGATCGCGGTCTCGGCCTGTCCGGCCGACTTCTCGGGGTAGTCGGGCACAGTCGTCCACTCCGACGGCTCCCCGCTGGCTTCGCGGACCTCGGTGAAGACCCGCTCGAGCTGCTGCTGGTAGTCGCGCAGGACCTGCTCGGCCTCCTCCACCGTGATGTCGCCGCGGCCGATGAGGGACTCGGTGTAGAGCTTGCGGACCGAGCGCTTCTGCTCGATCAGGTCATACATCAGGGGCTGCGTGTACGACGGGTCGTCGCCCTCGTTGTGACCCCGACGCCGGTAGCAGACCAGGTCGATGACGACGTCCTTCTTGAACGCCTGGCGGTACTCGAAGGCCAACCGCGCGACGCGGATGCAGGCCTCGGGGTCGTCGCCGTTGACGTGGAAGATCGGCGCCTGCACCATCCGGGCCACGTCGGTGCAGTAGAGCGAGGAGCGGGAGGAGCCGGGCGAGGTCGTGAAGCCGACCTGGTTGTTGACGACCAGGTGGATGGTCCCGCCGGTGCGGTAGCCACGCAGCTGACTGAGGTTGAGGGTCTCGGCGACCACACCCTGGCCGGCGAACGCCGCATCGCCGTGGACGAGCAGCGGAAGCACGGGGTAGGCCGCCCCCTGGTCCAGGACGTCCTGCTTGGCCCGGGCGATGCCCTCGAGCACCGGGTCGACGGCCTCGAGGTGCGAGGGGTTCGCCGCGACGGAGACCTTGATCTTGTCGCCCGTGCCGGCGACGAACTCACCCTCGGCGCCGAGGTGGTACTTCACGTCGCCGGAACCCTGCACCGTGCGGGGGTCGATGTTGCCCTCGAACTCACGGAAGATCTGGGAGTACTTCTTGCCGACGATGTTGGCCAGCACGTTGAGCCGTCCGCGGTGGGCCATGCCGATGCAGACCTCGTCGAGACCGGACTCCGCCGCCGCCTCGCAGATCTCGTCGAGGACCGGCACGGTCGTCTCGCCGCCCTCGAGGCTGAAGCGCTTCTGCCCGACGAACTTGGTCTGCAGGAAGGTCTCGAACGCCTCGGCCTGGTTGAGCTTGAGCAGGATGCGCAGCTGCTCCTCGCGCGGAGGCTTGGTGTGGGGCTGCTCGACGCGTTCCTGGATCCACTGGCGCTGCTCGGGGTCCATGATGTGCATGTACTCGATGCCGGTGGTGCGGCAGTAGGAGTCGCGCAGGATGCCGAGGATGCCGCGCAGCTTCATGAAGCGTCGGCCCTCACCACCGAACGAGCCGGTCGCGAACTCGCGGTCGAGGTCCCACAGCGTCAGCCCGTGCGACTCGATCTCGAGGTCGGGGTGGCTGCGCTGGCGGTACTCCAAGGGGTCGGTGTCGGCCATCATGTGGCCTCGCACGCGGTAGGCGTGGATGAGCTCGAGGATGCGCGCCTGCTTGCTGATCTCGTCGTCGTGGGACGTCGCGATGTCGTTGGCCCACCGGATCGGCTCGTAGGGGATCCGCAGCGCCCGGAAGATCTCGTCGTAGAAGTCGTCCTCGCTGGTGAGCAGGAGGTGCAGGCGCCGCAGGAAGTCACCGGACTGGGCGCCTTGAATGACCCGGTGGTCATAGGTCGAGGTCAGCGTCATGACCTTGCTGATCGCGTTGCGGGCGATCGCGTCCTCCGAGGCGCCCTGCCACTCGGGCGGATACTCCATGGCGCCGACGCCGATGATGGCGCCCTGGCCCTTCATCAGCCGGGGTACGGAGTGGTTGGTCCCGATGGTGCCGGGGTTGGTGAGGCTGATCGTGGTCCCCTGGAAGTCCTCGACGGTGAGCTTGCCGTCGCGCGCTCGTCGGACGATGTCCTCGTAGGCGGTCCAGAAGGCGGCGAAGTCCATGGACTCCGCGGCCTTGATGCTCGGAACCAGCAGCTGGCGGGAGCCGTCGGACTTGCTCACGTCGATGGCGAGTCCCAGGTTGATGTGGGCCGGGGTGATGAGGGTGGGCTTGCCGTCGACGACGTCGAAGCCGTTGTTCATCTCCGGCATCGCCCGCAGCGCCCTGACCAGGGCGTAGCCGATGATGTGGGTGAAGCTGACCTTGCCGCCGCGAGCTCGTGCCAGGTGGTTGTTGATGACCGTCCGGTTGTCCCACAGCAGCTTGACCGGGACCGAGCGGACCGACGTCGCGGTGGGGACGCTCAGGGAGCTGTCCATGTTCTGCACGGTGCGCGCGGGTGCCCCCCTGAGCACGGTGTAGGTCGGTTCATCGCTGGCTGCGGCCCGCGCGGTCGGCCGCGACTCCTTGGGGGTGGGGTTCGAGGTGCCCTTGGCCGGCTCAGCGGCCTTCGACTCGTGCCGTGGCTTGGCGACGGGAGCCGGCTTCTCCGCCGAGTGGTCATCGGGCTTGGCCGATGCGTCCTTGGCCGGTGCGTCCTTGGTCGGTGCGTCCTTTGCCGATGCATCCTTGGCGTGACTGTCCGCGGAGGAGGGTTCCTGCTTCGACGCCTTCTCCTGGGGTCGGTCCTGCTTCGGGGGGTCCGGTTGAGGGCTGCTGGTCCTTGGCTGCGAAGCGCTGCTTCCGTTGCTGGAGCCGCTCGCCCCGTTGTCGTTGCCGAAGAACTCCGCCCAGGCCGGATCGACGCTGGCGGGGTCGGCGGCGTACTGCTCCCGCATCTCCTCCACGAGCCATTCGTTGGCTCCCATGTCGGTGGAGGGGGCGGGGTTGCCAGAGGACTGCGGCACGGCTTGCTTCGCCTTCTATCTACAGGGGGTGAGGTGCACGTTCGGACCGGGTCCCAGGCTAGTCCCCTGGCGAAGGGTTCGCGCAGCCAACTTCCGGTCTGCAGCGGGGAGTCGTGCCCAGGGGCGCCCAGCGTCGTGACAGCATGGCGCGCGATGTTCCGCCCCCCCTTCACGCCCGTCGTCGTGGCAGCGACCCTTCTGGCCGTCCTGCTCTCCGGACTCCTGGTGGGCTGCACCGGGGAGGACGGTCCAGCCGCACCCGACGGCGAGGACTCCCGGCAGCAGCGGACCTCGGAGGCAGCACCGCAGCTGCCGACCACGACGACGGTGGGTCAGGTCGTCGGCAAGCTCGGGAAGCAGCAGCGTCAGCAGCTCAAGGCGAGGGTCACCGAGGTCGTGGACGGATGGATCGACGCGGCGTACGTGTCGGGCCCCTACCCGCGACGCCGCTTCGAGCACTCCTTCCCGGGCTTCAGCGCCGGGGCCAAGGACGAGGCCCGGCGTGACGCGGGGCTGATGAGCAACGCGGCGGTGGGGGACTGGGTCCAGTCCGTCGAGGCGGTGGCCCGGCGCCTCAAGCTCGACGTGCTGGCCACCCGAGGTCGCGCGGTCGGGGTCACCGCCCGCGTGCTGCTGCGCATCGAGCTGCGCGGTCGGCGACTCGAGCGCATCGACCGGATCGCTGGACGGCTCTTCCTCACCTACAGGAACCAGGACTGGCAGGTGTTCGGCTACGACGTCACGAGGGCCGAGGTCTAGGACATGCCACGGATGCGCTTGCGGAGGCTCGCCCGCACACTCGCCCTGACGGCGGTGCTCGCGACGACAGCGGTCGTCGTTCCCGACGCGGGTGTCGCTCCCACCGAGGTCGCCCTGGTCAAGCTGCGCCAGGGCAGCAGCATCGACACCAGCCCGGACCTGATCTGGATCCTGGCGGTGGGGTCGGACGCCCGACCGGGGCAGAGCATGCTCCGCAGCCGAGGGGACGCGATCCAGCTCATCGGCATGGACACCAGGACCGGTCGGGCGACAGCCATCGGGATCCCCCGTGACTCATGGGTGCCGATCCCGGGCTACGGGTTCCAGCGGGTCAACGCGGCCTTGTTCTTCGGCGGTGCGGAGCTGATGGGGCGCACGGTCGGCAACCTGGTCGGCATCCGGCCCGACTACGTCTTCGTCACCCGCTTCCCGTTCTTCGAGGACATGATCCGCTCGATCGACGGCATCCGGGTCACGAACCCGCGGACGTTCTCCGACTCCGAGCTCAAGCCGGGAGGCTTCCCGCGCGGGACGGTGCGGCTGACCGGCTACGAGGCGATGGCCTTCGCGAGGATCCGCAAGACCCTGCCGGGGGGTGACTTCGAGCGCTCGGCCAACCAGCAGCGGGTGTTGCGCGGCATCCACGCCAAGATCCGGGCCAACGCGCACGTCCGCGGCTTCATGGAGGCCGGCTTGCTCTCGGTCCTCAAGCACCTCTACACCGACCTTCCGCCCGGTGAGCTCTTCAGGTTGGCCCAGGCGGTGGCGGCCATCGAGCCCGGTCGGATCACGACCTGCGTGGTGCGCGGTCGGATCGGCACCGTCGGGGGGGCCAGCGTCGTGTTTCCTGACGTCTCCCTGGCTCGTCGCTACGGCGACGCTGCTCGGCGCGATGCCGAGATCAGCAACTGCTGACCGACCCCGGGTCGCCCGCCGTACGACGGACGGGAGCGCTCTCGTCTGATCCGAGGCACGCCAGACACCCACGACGCACGGGAACGACAGAACGGGGCGGCCCTCCGAGGAGGACCGCCCCGTTCTGGAGTGGTGCTAGGTGCTACGCGGTGAGCTCAGGATCAGCTCAGCGGGTGTAGATCGAGCCGGCGGCCCAACCGAGGGCAACCTCTGCGCCCTCGGGGAGACCGAAGCCGGGCAGGACCAGCTGCACGGCGTTCAGCTCGGCGCCACGGAAGTTGCTCTTGGTGAGCACGCGGTAGCGCAGGATGTTGCCGTCGCCGAGGTCGATCTCCTGACCCGGGCGGGTCGGGAGGGCGAGCTCCTCACCGTTCAGCGTGATCCGAGCGACCGATGTCTCGACCGTCTTCTGGACCTTCTTGGTGCCGGCCGGCTTGACCAGGGTCAGGGCGGACTGGATGCCCTCGACGACCAGACCGACGCTGGGGACCTCGAGGGAGCCCAGGTTGCTGACGATCTTGCTCTTGGCGAAGCCGTTCTTCTTCTGCAGGCCCATGATGCCGTACTCGACACCGGTGAGCTGCACGAGACCGAGGCCGGCAGCGATGTTGGCGCTGGCGATCTTCTGGGTGACCATCTTGCCGTTGGTGCCCTCACAGGGGACCGAGCGCTGACCGAGGGTGCCCAGCTCGAGGGCGCCCTTGAGGATGTTCATCCGGATGCCGGTCGCGGTGGAGCGGAAGACGCCGGCGGGGACGGGCTTGGCCATGCGGACACGCGCCCGGCCCAGCTCCAGCGAGGTCTTGTTCTCGGTGATGCCGGGGATCTTGTCGATCTGGACCAGCAGGGTCGAGGTCTCCGAGACGGCGTCGGTGGCCGAGGCCCTTCCGACCTTCTTGCCGAAGACACCGATGGTGCCCAGCTCGGGGATCGTGATGGTGCCGAGCTCGGAGATGAGGTCGATGACCGGCTGGGTCAGCTCGCCGACCAGGCCGCCGAGCTCGTCGATGAGCGCCTGCAGCTCGGCCGGGATCTGCTCGGGCAGGTTGCCCAGCTTGAGGGTGGGAGCGGTGAAGCTCTCACGGTGCTGGAAGGCCTTGCCGTCGTGCCAGACCTCGGCGGTCGAGGTGAGCCCGGTCAGCGACAGGGTCGGCAGTTCGTCGACGGCGGGGGTGCCCTCGTCGGTCAGGTTGACGAGGATGTCGCCCACCTTGGCGTTGCCCGTGACACCGTGGACGACCTTGCCGGCCTCGACGCGACGGAAGGTCTCGGTGGTGGACTTGACGAGAGAGGCCTGGAGCAGGTCGTTCTCGGGCAGCGACACGAGGCCCTGCTCGACGATCTCCTTGCCGGCCAGCGTGGTGCAGCGCTGCTGGGCGTACGACTGCTTGAGCGTGCGCAGCTCGATGCCGTCGACGAGGACCTTGGCGCCGAAGACGTCGCCCTCGTAGGCGAAGTCGGTCTTGGTGACCTTGGACTCGGAAGCCTTGGCGGCCTTGGACTGGCCCGCCTCGGCTGTGGTCGTGGTGGCCAGCGCGCCGGCAAAGCCGGTCGTGCAGACCGCGGCGATGGCGATCGCCCGGCTGAGGGACTTCTTCACAGTTCCTACTTTCGTCACATGTTTGCCGCAGGTGGGGTGGTGCGGCACGGCCTTGGTGCGGGCCGCTCCCGCGGGCAGGTCAGGGGAACCAAGAGGTTGGGTTCCCTCCCGCCCTCCCGGAGTATCGGACTCGCTAAAGCCATACTCAACCGTTGAAACGGGTTTCGTGTGGCGTAGTTACGAAGAAAAGCATAGTCATTTACGACGATTTATGACCCTCGGGTGGCACCAAGCCATCCGATGGGCCATGCGCAACGTGCGGGCAGGAGTCCAGATCGCGCGGGTCTCGGGTCCGCTGGAGCACGGGACCTGGGTCGACCCGGCTCGTCGCTGCCGGCCCTCGGGCGCGCCCCCGGAAGGATTCGAACCTTCGCTCCCGCCTCCGGAGGGCGGTGCTCTATCCCCTGAGCTACGGGGGCTCAGACCGGGCCGACCCTACAACCGCGGTCGGAGGGCCGCGAAACCGGTAGGAGGAGGGGGACGGCCCGCCGATACCCTTGGTCGGTGACTCCCGAGCAGCTCTCCACGGCGATCGTCGAGGTCCTGACGACGCTGTCCGACCAGGGTGCCCTGACCCTTCCGGGCGGTGTCCCGACGACGGTGACGGTGGAGCGGCCACGACAGAAGGGTCACGGTGACTACGCCACCAACGTGGCGCTCCAGCTGGCCAAGCAGGCCGGGGTCTCGCCCCGGGCCCTCGCCGACCTGGTCCGCGAGGGACTCGAGCGACGTCCGGGGGTGGCCCGGGTCGACGTGGCCGGCCCGGGTTTCCTCAACATCACCGTCGACGCCGCTGCCCAAGGCCAGGTCGCGGCCGACGTGGTGGCGGCCGGCGCGGCGTACGGCACGTCCGAGGTGCTGGCCGGTGACAACGTCAACCTCGAGTTCGTCTCGGCGAACCCGACCGGCCCCCTCCACATCGGCGGGGTGCGGTGGGCGGCCGTCGGCGATGCGCTGGGTCGGATCCTCGAGGCCGCTGGGGCAGCGGTCACCCGGGAGTACTACTTCAACGACCACGGCGCCCAGATCGACCGTTTCAGCAGCTCACTGCTCGCCAGCGTCCGGGGCCGGCCGGCGCCCGAGGACGGATACGGCGGGTCCTACATCAAGGAGATCGCCGACGCGGTGGTGGCCAAACGCCCCGAGGTCCCCGACCTCCCCGACGAGCAGGCCCAAGAGGTCCTGCGCGCCGAGGGCGTGGAGATGATGTTCGCCGAGGTCAAGCAGAGCCTCCACGACTTCGGCGTCGCCTTCGACGTCTACTTCCACGAGGACGAGCTGCACAAGACCGGCGCCGTCCAGCGCGCCATCGAACGCCTCACCGAGCTCGGCAACACCTACGAGTCCGACGGTGCCCTCTGGCTGGCCACCGAGAAGTACGGCGACGACAAGGACCGGGTCATCATCAAGAGCGACGGGCAGCCGTCCTACCTCTCGGGAGACCTCGCCTACTACCTCGACAAGCGCGAGCGCGGCTTCGACCGCTGCTTCATCATGCTCGGCGCAGACCACCACGGCTACGTCGGCCGGATGATGGCCATGTGCGCCGCCTTCGGCGACACCCCGCACGTCCATCTCGAGCTGCTCATCGGCCAGATGGTCAACCTGCTCCGCGACGGGGCGCCGCTGCGGATGTCCAAGCGCGCGGGCACGGTGGTGAGCATCGACGACCTGGTCGACGCGATCGGTGTCGACGCCGCCCGCTACGCCCTGGCCCGCTACAGCTCCGACTCCACCATCGACATCGACCTCGAGCTGTGGGCCAAGGCCGAGCGCGCCAACCCCGTCTACTACGTCCAGTACGTCGCGGCGCGCACCGCCTCGATCCTGCGCAACGCCGCGGACCTCGGCATCGAGCTCGACAGCGACGCTGACCCTTCGCTGCTGTCCTCGTCCTTCGAGGGCGAGCTGCTGCGGGCCCTCGCCGACTACCCGGCTGTGGTCGCCTCGGCGGCCCAGCTGCGCGAGCCGCACCGGGTGGCGCGCTACCTGGAGGACACGGCCGCGACCTTCCACAAGTTCTACGACGAGTGCCGCGTGCTGCCCATGGGTGATGAGGAGGTCAGCGACCTCCACCACGCGCGGTTGGTGCTGGTCGCCGCCACCCGGGTCGTGTTCGCCAACGGGCTGCGGCTGCTGGGTGTCTCCGCCCCGGAGCGCATGTAGTGACCCATGAAGCCGGCTGGGCGCACGCACCGGGCGCCCTGCGGGGGCCGTCCTGGCTGCGCGAGCCCCCCGACCCCAACGCCCTGGTCGACGGGCTGTGGTCGTCGACCGCCCACAAGAACGCCGACGGCGAGCTCGTCGTCGGCGGTGTCGCGCTGGCGGATCTGGTCGCCGAGGTGAACACGCCGGCCTACGTCCTGGACGAGGCGGACTTCCGGGCCAGGGCCCGGGCCTTCCGCGACGGGTTCGCCGGCTTCGACGTCTTCTACGCCGGCAAGGCTTTCCTCTGCATCACCGTGGCCCGCTGGATCGCCGAGGAGGGGCTGCACCTCGACGTCTGCAGCGGCGGTGAGCTGACCGTGGCCCTGCGCGCCGGCTTCGACCCGGCCCGGATCGGCTACCACGGCAACAACAAGTCCTACGCCGAGCTGCGTCGCGCCGTCGCCGCCGGGGTCGGCCGGATCATCGTCGACTCCCTCGAGGAGATCGACCGGTTGTCCGAGATCACTGCGGAGCTGTGCGCAGACGGCTCGCCGGCGCGCGTGATGGTGCGGGTGACCGCCGGTGTCGAGGCCCACACCCACGAGTACATCGCCACGGCCCACGAGGACCAGAAGTTCGGGCTGTCCATCACCTCGGGTGACGCCTTCGACGCCGTACGCCGGGTGCTGGCCGTCCCGGGCCTGGAGCTGCTGGGGCTCCACTCCCACATCGGGAGCCAGATCTTCGACTCGGCCGGCTTCGAGGTGGCCGCTCGTCGCGTCCTGGCGTTGCAGGCCCGGATCTCCTCCGAGCTGGGGGTGACACTGCCCGAGATGGATCTTGGAGGGGGGTTCGGCATCGCCTACACGACCCAGGACGACCCGGCCGACCCTGCCCAGCTCGCCACGGAGATGACCAAGATCGTCGAGCACGAGTGCCGGGCGCTCGACATCCCGGAACCCAGGCTCTCGGTCGAGCCCGGACGCGCGATCGTCGGTCCCTCGGTCTGCACCGTCTACACCGTCGGCACGGTCAAGCCGGTGACGCTCGACGGCGGGGTGGTGCGCACCTACGTCTCGGTCGACGGCGGCATGAGCGACAACATCCGCACCGCCCTCTACGACGCCGACTACTCCTGCACCCTCGCTTCCCGCCACTCCGGGGCGGCCCCCGTCCTGACGCGTGTCGTCGGCAAGCACTGCGAGGCGGGCGACATCGTCGTCAAGGACGAGTTCCTGCCCGGCGACGTGGCCCCCGGTGACCTCGTGGCTGTTCCCGCCACGGGGGCCTACTGCCGCTCGATGGCCTCCAACTACAACCACGCCCTTCGCCCTCCCGTGGTCGCCGTGCGGGACGGGGTCGCGCGCGTGCTGCTGCGCCGCGAGACTGAGGACGACTTGTTGGCGACCGACCTGGGTGGAGAAGCGTGAGCCTGCACGAACCGTTGCGAGTCGCCGTCCTGGGGTGCGGGTCGGTGGGCTCCCAGGTGGTCCGCCTCATCGGGGACCAGGCGAGCGACCTCGAGGCGCGGATCGGCCGGCGGATCGAGCTCGCGGGAGTCGCCGTCCGCCGCATCGACGCCCCCCGTGAGGTCGACGTACCCGACGGGCTCCTCACCACCGACGCCATGGGCCTGGTCACCCGCGACGACGTGGACCTCGTCGTCGAGGTCATCGGTGGGATCGAGCCGGCCCGTTCCCTGATCCTGGCCGCCCTCGAGGGCGGCGCCAGCGTGGTCACCGCCAACAAGGCCCTCCTCGCCGAGGACGGACCGACGCTCTTCGAGGCGGCCGACAAGGCGCAGCGCGACCTCTACTACGAGGCGGCGGTCGCGGGCGCGATCCCGATCCTGCGACCCCTGCGAGAGTCCCTGGCAGGTGACCGGGTGACGCGGGTGCTCGGCATTGTCAACGGGACCACCAACTTCATCCTCGACAAGATGGACAGCTCGGGCGCCGGCTTCGCCGAGGCGCTCGAGGAGGCCCAGGAGCTGGGGTACGCCGAGGCGGACCCCACCGCCGACGTCGAGGGGTTCGACGCGGCGGCGAAGGCGGCCATCCTCGCCTCGCTGGCCTTCCACTCGCGGGTGACTGCCTCGGACGTCTATCGCGAGGGCATCGCGGAGGTGACCGCCTCCGACGTCGCCTCGGCCCGTGACATGGGGGCGGTGGTCAAGCTGCTGGCCATCGCCGAGCTGCGGCCCGACGAGGGCGACGCGGTCAGCGTGCGCGTCCACCCCGCGATGATCCCCCGGACCCACCCGCTGGCCTCGGTGCGCGAGGCCTACAACGCGGTGTTCGTCGAGTCCGAGGCCGCGGGCCAGCTGATGTTCTACGGGCCGGGTGCGGGCGGCGCACCCACCGCCTCGGCGGTGCTGGGCGACCTGGTCACCGTGGCGCGCAACCACCTCGCCGAGACCCGAGGAGCGGGCGAGTCGGCCTACGCCGACCGCGCCGTGCTGCCCATGGGACAGACCCGGACGCGCTACCACGTGGCCATCGACGTCGACGACCGGGCCGGGGTGCTGGCCGCGATCGCCACGGCCTTCTCCGACCACGGGGTCTCGATCCAGACCGTTCACCAGGAGGGGCGTGACGACGACGCCCAGCTGGTCGTCGTCTCCCACGAGGCCACCGACGCCCAGCTGGCCGCCACCGTCGACCACCTACGAGGGATGGACATCGTCCGCGAGGTCACCTCGGTCATGCGGGTCGAGGGGGAGCACGAATGAGCACGACCACCAGGACCCGTCAGTGGCGGGGCGTCATCGAGGAGTACCGCCCCCTGCTGCAGATCCCCGAGGGCATCCCGGCGGTGACCCTGCGGGAGGGTGGGACGCCGCTGGTGCTCTCCGAGTGGCTCTCGGGGCTGACCGGAGCCGAGGTCTGGCTCAAGGTCGAGGGTGACAACCCGACCGGGTCCTTCAAGGACCGAGGCATGACCGCCGCCATCTCGGTGGCGAAGGCCGACGGCGCCAAGGCCGTGGTGTGTGCCTCGACCGGCAACACATCGGCCTCCATGGCGGCCTACGCCGCCAAGGCCGGTCTCACCCCTCTGGTGCTCGTGCCCGAGGGCAAGATCGCCGCGGGCAAGCTCGCGCAGGCGATCCTGCACGGGTCGCAGGTGATCATGGTGCGAGGCAACTTCGACGACTGCCTCACCATCGCCAAGCAGCTGGCCTGGGACTACCCCGTGGCTCTGGTCAACTCGGTCAACCCGGTCCGCCTCGAGGGTCAGAAGACCGCCGCGTTCGAGATCGTCGACTTCCTGGGCGACGCCCCCGACTTCCACCTGCTGCCGGTCGGCAACGCGGGCAACATCTCGGCTTACTGGCTGGGCTACACCCAGTACGCCGCGGCCGGCCTGGCCACGAGGACCCCCGTGATGCGGGGCTTCCAGGCCGAGGGCGCGGCGCCCCTGGTGACCGGCGAGCCCTTCCCGGACCCGGAGACCAAGGCGACGGCCATCCGGATCGGCAACCCCGCGTCCTGGAAGCTCGCCGAGGCCGCCCGTGACGAGTCCGGCGGCCGGTTCGCATCGGTCAGCGACGCCCAGATCCTGGCCGCCCAGCGCGAGCTGGCCTCGCGCGACGGCGTCTTCGTCGAGCCCGCCTCGGCAGCTGGTGTGGCGGGACTCCTGCAGGAGCTGGCGCAGGGGGAGAGCTACTCCGGGTGCACCGTCGCGATCACGGTCACCGGACACGGTCTCAAGGACACGGTGACCGCGCTCGAGGGGGTGGGCCCGTTGGTCGACCACGTCGTCGACGCCGACGTCACTGCTGCCGCCGCCGCCGCCGGCCTGACGTGAGCCTCACCCAGGGGCCCGTCCGGGTCTCGGTCCCCGCGACCTCGGCCAACCTCGGACCGGGGTTCGACTCGCTCGGCCTGGCGCTGGACCTGCGCGACGAGCTCGAGGCCGAGGTGCTGGGCGCAGGACTCACAGTGGAGGTCGAGGGTGCGGGTGCGGACGACGTCCCGCGCGACGAGACCCACCTGGTCGTCCGGGCGTTGCGTCGCGGCTTCGAGGCTCTCGGTGAGTCGCCGCCCGGACTGCGCCTGCGCTGCACCAACACGATCCCGCACGCGCGAGGGCTCGGCTCCTCCTCGGCCGCCATCGTCGGGGGCCTCATGCTCGCTCGCGCGTTGGTGAGCGACGGGCTCGAGCGGCTCGACGACGACGAGCTCGTCGCCGTGGCGGCCGAGATGGAGGGCCACCCCGACAACGTGGCGCCCGCGGTGCTCGGGGGGTTCGTGATCTCGGGCCGCGACGACTCGGGCTTCTATGCCGTCCCTGCGCCCGTCGTGGAGCAGGTGTCCGCCGTCGTGCTCATCCCACCCCACCCGGTCTCGACCGAGGTCGCGCGGCGGCTGCTGCCGGCCGCGGTCCCGCACGCCGACGCAGCCGCGGATGCCGGCCGCGCGGCGCTGCTGGTGGCGGCCCTCGGTGGCCGCACCGACCAGCTGCTCCGGGCCACGCGGGACTTCCTGCACCAGGACCAACGACGACCGGCCATGCCGGAGACCGTCGCGCTGGTCGATGCGCTGCGCGCCGATGGGGTCGCATCGGTCGTGTCGGGAGCGGGCCCCACCGTCCTGGCCTTGGTGACCGATGCCGCCGGGGCTGCGTCCGTCCTCGAGCGTTGCCCTGAGGCGTGGGCCGCCCACCACCTAGCGATCGACCGCCGAGGCGCCGCCCGGCTCGGGTGATATGTTCAAGCCGCGTCGGAGATCTGTGCCCGACGCACTCTCCTCGAGGCTCGCCGCCATCGACGTCAGGTGATGACGTCAATGGCTGCGCCGAGGATTCATGACCAGACGCCGGCGCCTCGCTGTCATGCGGCCCGGCGGTGAACGTGGGAAGGACTCACGTGACCGACACCCCAGAGGTCCCAGTTGTGGTCGAGAAGGCTCCCAAGAAGGGCGGTGGGCTCGCCTCGATGCTGCTCGCGGACCTGAAGTCGATGGCCGGAGGCCTGGGCATCAAGGGCGCCGGGTCGATGAAGAAGGCCCAGCTCGTCGAGGCGATCAAGTCGGCCCAGTCGGCCCCCCCTGCGGGCGGTTCGACGACGCGCCACGAGCCCTCCGAGGAGCGGCGTGGGCTGGAGCCCGCTGCCGACACCACACCGGAGCGGCGTGCCGCGCCGGACGAGCGGACCCCGAAGGCGGCGGCCGGCGCCACAGAGGGTGCCGACGCACGGGACGACGACGTCCGGGGTGATGACCAGGGCCACCGAGCCCGTGCCGACCAGCCCCCGCGCAGGGACCGGCAGGAGCGGAACCGCCAGCAAGGGGGACCGGCCCGCCAACCCGAACAGGCCGGACAGACCGGACAGACCGGGCGTGACCACGGCACGCAGGGCGCCCGGCAGGACGGGCGGCAGGACGGGCGGCAGGACGGGCGGCAGGACGGGCGGCAGGACACGCGGCAGGACGGGGGCAAGCAGGAACAGGGCGACCAGGGTGACCAGGGCGCCCAAGGCGCCCAAGGCGCCCAGGGCGCCCAGGGCGCACCGGGGGAGGACCACGGTGACGGTGAGGGCACGGGCCGGAACCGCCGTCGTCGCGGACGCGACCGGGCCACCGGACGGGGTCCGGGCCAGCGCAGCGAGCCGGACACCACGATCCTCGAGGACGACATCCTGGTGCCGGCCGCCGGCATCCTCGACGTACTCGACAACTACGCCTTCGTCCGGACCAGCGGCTACCTGCCCGGGGTCGACGACGTCTACGTCTCACTGTCGATGGTGCGCAAGTTCGGCCTGCGACGCGGGGACGCGATCGTGGGGCAGGTGCGTCAGCCGCGAGACGGCGAGCGGCGCGAGAAGTTCAACCCGATGGTGCGCATCGACGCGGTCAACGGGTCCGAACCCGACGCTGCCCGCAGCCGCCGCGACTTCACCGGCCTCACCCCGCTCCACCCGCAGGAGCGGCTCCGGCTCGAGACGGGTCCCGAGGACCTGACGGGCCGCGTGATCGACATCGCCGCACCTCTGGGGAAGGGGCAGCGAGCCCTCATCGTGTCTCCGGCCAAGGCCGGCAAGACCGCCATCCTCCGGTCGATGGCTGCCTCGGTCACGGCCAACAACCCCGAGTGCCACCTGATGGTCGTCCTCGTCGACGAGCGGCCCGAGGAGGTCACCGAGTTCGAGCGCTCGGTGAAGGGCGAGGTCATCGCCTCGACCTTCGACCGGCCCCCCGCTGACCACATCACCATCGCCGAGCTCGCCATCGAACGCGCCAAGCGCCTGGTCGAGCTCGACCACGACGTGGTGGTCCTGCTCGACGGCATCACCCGGCTGGGCCGCGCCTACAACCTCGCCGGACCCGCCAGCGGCCGGACACTCTCGGGAGGAGTGGACGCGGCAGCGATCCACCCGACCAAGCGGTTTCTGGGCGCGGCGCGCAACATCGAGGGTGGCGGTTCGCTCACCATCGTGGCCACGGCCGCCGTCGACACCGGCTCCGCGACCGACGAGCTGCTCCTCGAGGAGGTGGCCGGGACGGCCAACCTCGAGCTGCGGCTGCGAGCCGAGCTGGCGGAGAAACAGCTCTTCCCGGCCGTCGACGTGGTCGCCTCCGGGACCCGGCACGCCGAGGAGCTCCTGGGTGCCGACGAGCTGGCCGTCCTGGCCAAGCTGCGCCGTCAGCTCGGCTCGCTCGAAGTGCACCGAGCGCTCGAGTCGGTCCTCGAACGCCTGGGTAGGTCGAAGACCAACATCGAGTTCCTCATGCAGGTGCAGCGGACCGACTAGCCTCGACCCGTGGCACACATCCTGGTCGCTGACGACGACGTCGACATCCGCGAGCTGGTGGAGTTCAAGCTGGCCAGCCTCGGCCACGAGATCGTCACCGTCGGGGACGGGGCGGCGGCCGTCGCGGCCTGTCAGGCCCGACGACCCGATCTCGCCGTGCTCGACGTGATGATGCCCGGGGTCTCCGGTCTCGACGCGATCAGGCTGATCCGGGCCGACCCCGAGCTCAACGGCCTGCCGGTCATCCTGCTCACGGCCCGGGCCCAGGAGTCCGACGTCGAGACGGGGTTCGACTCCGGCGCCGATGACTACATCACCAAGCCCTTCAGTCCGCGCGAGCTGGCCGCACGGGTCGAGGAGCTCCTGGCCAGAGGACCCCGGTGAGCGTGGGACCTCGGCTACCGTAGGTCCAGCGGGGGAGGAGCCAGCTCGTGGTGCACAACGCTAGCCAGCCTCAGCGGCGCCGCCGCCCGGGGGACGACGCGGGCGGCAGGCCGACAGGCCTGAACTCCGGCCACGGCGCCGGACGTCCGGTCGCTCGTGTGGTCGGTCCGGTGACGGTGCAGGTCGGTGTGCTCATGGCCGCCATGGCAGCGGTGTGCATCGTGGGGGTCGTCCTCGCCACCCGCTCGGTCACCACGCTGACCGAGGACCTCGAGCCCGCGGAGCGCTCCCACCAGGAGGTGCTGCTCGACCTGACGCGCATGGACGCGGCGGTCTCGGCATACGCCGCCACCGGTGCGGCTCGAGCGGTCGACGCCTACCGCAGTGCCCAGGCCTCCTTGCCCGCGGACCAGCAGGAGGTCCGTGAGTTCGTCGGGGGCGACGCCGAGCTCGACCGCGCCGTCGCCCGGCTCGAGCGCGTCACCGAGGCGTGGATCACCGGGTACGCCCTGCCGGTGATCGGCTCCGGCGGCGGCGCGGGGGCCTTGGAGGCCAAGGACTATGCCGAGGGCCGCGACGCCTTCACCCGGCTGGTCGCGGCGCACGAGGACGTCGACGAGGTGTTCGCCACCCGCCTCGAGCAGACCGGGGACGAGGCGACCTTCCTGTTCCGGTGGACCCTTGGGGTGGTCCTCGCACTGGCCGCGGTCTCCTGGGTGCAGCTGGTTCGGTCTCGCCGGCGCCTGCTCACTGATCTGTCCGAGCCGCTGCTCGCTCTCGAGGTCGCGGTGCACCGGATGACCCAGAAGGACGCGGCCGCGCGGGCGGAGGTCAAGGGACCGAAGGAGGTCCGCTCCGTGGCCACCGCGCTCAACGAGTTCGCCGACGCCCAGGCTCGCGCGTCTGCGGTCGAGGGCCGGATCCAGGACGAGCTGCGGGTTCTCGACACCGCCAAGGACGACTTCGTCTCCAACGTCTCCCACGAGCTGCGGACGCCGCTCACGACCATCAGTGGCTACCTGGAGCTGGTGGCCGACGAGTTCGACGGCAAGCTCGCGCCGCGACACGACCGGATGCTTGACGCGACCCGCCGCAACGTGCACCGCCTCCGGGCCCTGATCGACGACCTGCTCGCGCTCTCCAAGGCCGAGAACGCCTCGACCAGCCTGGAGGCCTCCGACGTCGTGGGTGTGGTCCGCGACGCGGTCACCGACGTCCGGATCACCGCGGCCCGCCGTGACATCCGGGTCGAGGTGACCGTGCACGAGGAACCGCTGTCGGTCATGTCCGACCGAGCGATGCTGCACCGGGCGTTCCTCAACGTGCTGACCAACGCCGTGAAGTTCAGTGACGACGGTGGCCTTGTGGAGGTCGCCGTCGCCCGCCTCGATGGGGACGTCGAGGTGGCGGTGCGTGACCACGGCATCGGTATCCCTGCGGCTGAGATCGACCGCCTCGGCACCCGGTTCTTCCGTGCGTCCAACGCCGTCACCAACGAGATCGCCGGCACGGGGCTCGGGTTGCGCATCGTCCAGACCATCATCGACACCCACGCCGGTGACGTCAGGATCGAGTCCCAGGAGGGTGACGGCACCACCGTGCTCATCCACCTGCCCCTCCACGGTGCCGCGGTCCGCGCAGAGCCTGTCGACGGGGCTCAGCTGGGGGTCGAGGTCGACCCCGAGCCGGTGGTCGCACGGGAATTGGGACCGACCCCGCGCCGTTGACTACCATCGACGGGCTCCGGTTCACGCCTGCTCCCACCCCGGGAGGCGACCCGGCGCCGAGGAAGAGGGACACCATGAAGAAGGACACGCACCCCGACTACGTGAACACCCGGGTCACCTGCACCTGCGGAGCCCAGTTCACCACGCGCAGCACCGCGACCTCCGGCTCCATCCACGCCGACGTCTGCTCGCAGTGCCACCCGTTCTACACCGGCAAGCAGAAGATCCTCGACACCGGCGGCCGGGTGGCTCGCTTCGAGGCCCGCTACGCCAAGAAGGACGCTACGAAGGGCGCCGATCAGGACGCAGAGCAGGGCGCGAAGAGCGACGCCCAGTAGCTTCCGCCAGGCGCCGGCCCACCGCATCGCGCGGGCGGGCCGGCGCCTGTTGCTTGTGCCGTCGGTCCGTCTCCAGCACCAGGAGTCCGCATGTTCGAGGCCGTCGAGGGTCTTCTCGAGGAGCACGCCGAGCTCGAAGGTCGTCTCGGTGAGCCCGAGACGCACGCCGACGCACGCCTGGCCAAACGCCTGAACCGCAGGTACGCCGAGCTCAGCACGGTCATCGGGGCCTGGCGGGAGTGGCAGCGACTGGGCGATGACCTCGGGGCCGCCCACGAGCTGGCCTCGGAGGACTCGACCTTCGCCGAGGAGGTCGAGGCGCTGAGCGCGCAACGACTGGTCGCGGCGGAGCGTCTGCAGCGACTGTTGGTGCCCCGGGACCCGACCGACGACAAGGACGTCATCCTCGAGGTCAAGTCGGGTGAGGGGGGTGAGGAGTCCGCGCTGTTCGCGGGCGACCTGCTCCGCATGTACACCCGCTACGCAGAGACCAGGGGGTGGAAGGTCGAGCTCCTCGACGCCGCCGAGTCCGACCTCGGGGGCTACAAGTCGGTGACCGCGGCGATCAAGGCCAAGGGCACCCCCGAGCCGGGCGAGGCGCCGTACGCGCTGTTGAAGTTCGAGGGCGGAGTGCATCGGGTCCAGCGGGTCCCGGTGACCGAGTCCCAGGGCCGGGTCCACACGAGCGCTGCCGGGGTCCTGGTCCTTCCCGAGGCCGAGCAGGTCGACGTCACAGTCGACGAGGCCGACCTCCGGATCGACGTCTTCCGCAGCTCAGGCCCGGGCGGGCAGAGCGTCAACACGACCGACTCCGCGGTCCGGATCACCCACGTCCCCACCGGCATCGTCGTCTCCTGCCAGAACGAGAAGAGCCAGCTGCAGAACAAGGAACAGGCTCTGCGCATCCTCCGGGCCCGGCTGCTCGCCGCAGCCCAGGAGGAGGCCGACGCCGAGGCCAGCGAGGCGCGCCGCAGCCAGGTGCGCACCGTCGACAGGTCCGAGCGGATCCGCACCTACAACTTCCCCGAGAACCGCATCTCCGACCACCGGACCGGCTACAAGGCCTACAACCTCGACCAGGTCCTCGACGGCGACCTCGGCCCGGTGCTGATCTCCTGCGTCGAGACCGACCTGGCTGCCCGTCTGCAGTCGCTGGAGGGCTGAGGTCGTGCGATGACCCGTCCGCTGGTCCTCGCGGCTGCGGCCCGGCTGCGGGCCGCCGGCGTCCCCAGCCCTGAGCACGACGCGGCCGAGCTGTTGGCGCACGTGCTGGGGGTCCGTCGGGCCGAGCTGTCCCTTGTCGACGGCGTGGACACCCGTTCCCGGGAGGCCTACGACGCTCTGGTCGCCCGCCGCGCCGACCGCGAGCCGCTGCAGCACCTGCTGGGCAGCGCCCACTTCCGTCACGTCGAGGTCCTCGTGGGCCCAGGGGTGTTCGTGCCGCGACCCGAGACCGAGCTGCTGGCGGGCTGGGCGGTGGCGCGCGCCAGCGAGCTGTCGGCGCCGCTCGTCGTCGACCTCTGCACGGGCTCGGGCGCGATCGCCAAGGCGGTGGCCGACGAGGCACCCCACGCGCGCGTGCATGCGGTCGAGCTGGACGCCGCCGCGCTCGAATGGGCCCGTCGCAACCTGGCGGGGACCGGTGTCGAGCTCCACCACGCGGACCTGGCCACCGCGCTGCCCGAGCTCCACGGAGCGGTCGACGTGGTGGTGTGCAACCCGCCCTACGTCCCGCTCGAGGCGTGGGAGTCGGTCGCTCCCGAGGCGCGCGACCACGACCCCCACCTCGCGCTCTTCTCCGGTGCCGACGGCCTCGACGCGATCCGCGCCCTCGAGCAGCGGGCCGCCAGGCTGTTGCGGCCCGGCGGAGTGATCGGTGTGGAGCACGCCGACGTCCAGGGGGAGGCCGTCCCGACATTGTTCAGCCGGACAGGTCGCTGGACCGACGTCCGCGACCACCGGGACCTCGCTGACCGCCCGCGCTACCTGACGGCGACCCGTGCAAGATAGCCCGGTGAGCACGCGCTACCCGACCGGCACCGAGGAGGAGCTCGAGGCTGCCCTCGAGGCGGCCAGCCTGGCGGTGCAGCGAGGCCAGCTGGTGGTGCTCCCGACCGACACCGTCTACGGCATCGCGGCGGATGCCTTCGACGCCGCGGCGGTGCGCGAGCTGCTGGCCGCCAAGGGCCGTGGGCGCGAGATGCCCCCGCCGGTGCTCGTCAGCTCCCCGGCGACCCTCGACGCGTTGGCGGTCGACGTGCCGGGCTACGCGCGGGCCCTGGTCGAGGCCTTCTGGCCGGGCGCGCTCACCGTCGTCTGCCGCGCCCAACCCTCCCTGCAGTGGGACCTCGGGGACACCCGAGGCACGGTCGCGGTGCGGATGCCCGACCACGCCGTCGCCCGCGAGCTCCTCGAGCGCACGGGGCCGCTGGCCGTGAGCTCGGCGAACCTGACGGGTATGCCGGCCGCGATCGACGCCGACCAGGCCGAGGAGATGCTCGGCGATGCCGTCCACGTGCTCCTCGACGGCGGCTCGGCCCCCGGAGGGTCGGCGTCGACCATCGTCGACGCCACGGCGGACCAGGGGAGGGTCCTGCGGGCAGGGGCGATCTCCCTCGAGCGCCTCAACGCGGTGCTCGAGCCACTCGGCGCCACGCTCACCGAGGAAGACCCGAGCCCCACCTGATGCGGGAGTACATCCTGGTCTTCCTCATCGCCGCGACCTTCACCTACCTGCTGACGGTCTTCGCCCGGGAGATCGCGATCCGCACGGGGGCCTTCGCCGCCGTCCGCGACCGCGACGTCCACGACGAGCCGATCCCCTACCTCGGGGGTCTGGCCATGCTCGGCGGCCTGGTCGCTGCCTACGTCGTGGCCCAGCAGCTGCCGTTCCTCGAACGCAGCGGCCCCTTCGTGTTCAAGGACGCCGGCGTGGTGCTCATCGCCGGTGCGGGCATCTGCATGGTCGGGGTGCTCGACGACATCTTCGACCTCGATGCGCTGACCAAGTTCGGTGGTCAGGTCCTGGCGGCGGGCTTCCTCATCTACTTCGGCAAGCAGTTTGTCTCCTTCCCCGGGACCGACGGCTACCAGTACTCCCTCGACCCCGCCCAGGGCGCCCTGCTCACCGGCTTCGTCGTCGTGGCGACCATGAACGCGGTCAACTTCATCGACGGTCTCGACGGCCTTGCGGCGGGGGTGGTGGGGATCGGAGCCCTCGCCTTCTTCACCTTCTGCTACCAGCTCACCCGCCTCAACGACCTACCGCGGGCGACGACGGCGGCGCTGCTCAGCATCGCCCTGGCCGGCGCCTGCGCCGGCTTCCTCGTGCACAACTTCCATCCGGCGAGGCTGTTCATGGGCGACAGCGGTTCGATGCTGATCGGGCTGGTGCTCTCCGCGAGCGCCGTGACCCTCACCGGTCAGTTCAACACCACCGAGCTGACCGAGGGAACCTCCTCCTCCCTCGGGCTGCTCGCCACCCTGCTGCCGTTGTTGCTGCCGGTCCTGATCCTGATCGTCCCCCTTGCCGACCTCGCGATGGCCGTCGTACGACGGTCCTGGGCCGGTCGCTCGCCGTTCTCGCCCGACAAGCTGCACCTGCACCACCGGCTGCTCGAGATCGGCCACTCGCACCGCCGAGCGGTGCTGATCATGTGGCTGTGGGCGGCGTTGGTGTCGTTCGGGACCGTGGTCGCCAGCCTCTACACGGGTCCGAAGATGTGGGCTGTGCTCGCAGCGATGTTCGCCGTGACCACCGTGATGACCTTCGTCCTGCCTGCCTCGACCGCCTCCGACCTGGGCGTGGACGAGGTCGTCGACGAAAGCGAGGAAGGTGCCGACGACCCCCGGTTCAGCGCCCCCGACCCCTTGTGATAGTTTTCACGAGCACCCAGGACCGACCCCTCACCGAGGAGCCGAAGCCCATGAAGAACCCTCGATCCAGCACCGCGGATCGCTGTGGTAACTTCGGCCGGTCGCCGCTCCTGCGTCCTCCTGCGGATGGTCTCGGCGACGCTCCTCGTGCCGAGGAGACTGCCGATCGACGTGCCGACGAAAGCGACCCGGGTGAATGGCTGATGAGCCGACCGAAGGTCTCCGCGGTCGCGATCTGGTCGGGCTCGGAGGACTGCTCGCCGGTGCGGTCGTCGTCGGCACCGGCCTCGGGCTGCTCCTCGACCGGGCTGCAGGGTCGAGTCCCGCGTTCACCCTCGTCGGCATCGCGCTCGGCATGCTCGCCGGAGCCTTCGGCTTCTGGGCCCGCGTCCGGTCCGCGCTCCGGTAGGCGCCCGTGACCTCCGAACCCGCCATCGCCCCCCAGGGCGTCTCCGAGACCCCTGGCACGTCGGGCGCGCCCAGCACGTCCGAGGCGTCCCCAGCGCCCGAGCGCGCCTCGGTGCTCGCCGTGGTCCGGCACCAGCGCAAGACGGTGACGGTCGCCCTGACGCTCGTCGTCGCGGACTTCTGGATTGCCGGTCAGCTCGGCGAGTGGCGCTTGGCGGTCGCGATCACCGTGGGCGTCGGGCTCGGCCTGCTCAACCACCTGGCCACCGAGTTCTGGTTGGCCCGGATCATCTCGAACGGCCAACAGCCCTCCCGCGGCACGATGATGCGCTCGACCCTGGTCCGCCTGCTGGTCCTCACGGTGGTGGCCGTGGCGCTGGCCGTGGTGTGGTGGCCCGACGGCATCGGCCTGCTGCTCGGGCTGGCCGTCTTCCGGCTGATCGCCCTGGTGATGACCACGATCCCGCTGCTGCACGAACTCAAGAGGAGCTGACCTAGCCATGACCGCCCTGATCGCGCCCGGTCACCTCCCCTTCGCCGACGGTGAGGAAGAGGGCACGGGGATCGAGATCGGCCACCACACGACGTGGGAGGTGGCCGGGTTCACGCTCCACAGCGACACGATCATCGCCACCCTCGTCGCCGGCTCGCTCGTCTTGATCCTCGGCTTCCTGGCCCGCCGCGCGCTCACCCGCGACCCCGAGGACCACGTCCCGACCAAGCTCCAACTGGTCTGGGAGGCGGTCGTCGGTCAGGTCAACACCCAGGTCGAGGACAACCTCGGCAGGGTGCACCCCTACGCGGCGCCCCTCGCGGTCTCGTTGTTCTTCTTCATCCTGTTCTGCAACTGGCTCGAGCTCCTTCCGCTCAAGCTCAACGAGGAGACGCACATCCTCGTGGTGCCGACGGCCGACACGAACCTCACCTACGCCCTGGCCGCGGTGACGATCGTCAGTGTCTGGACCTACGGCATCCGGCAGAAGGGCCTGAAGGGCTACCTCAAGCACTTCTTCGAGCCGTTCCCGGTGATGTTCCCGCTGAACCTGCTCGAGGAGCTCATCAAGCCGATCACGCTGGCCCTGCGTCTGTTCGGCAACATCTTCGCCGGCGGCATCATGTTGGCGCTGATCACCCTGATGCCGCTCTACATCCTGTGGGCGCCCAACCTGCTGTGGAAGGCCTTCGGCGGCGCGATCGCCGTCATCCAGGCATTCATCTTCGCGCTGCTCACCGTGCTCTACTTCGCGATGGCGGGCGCCGGTCACGGCGACGAGCACGACGACCACGGCGAGGGTCTCGACCAGGAGCACGACGACCTGGACGACCAGGTCGGGCACGACGTGGCCACGTCCGCCGAGCGGACCCCCGTACCCGCGAGCTGACCCACCCGGGTCGCTCGCCGACAGAGGTAAACCGAGGCGTCCTCGTGACGCACAAGTTGAGGAGAGAAGTTCAATGGCAGCAGAAGGTTCGATCGAGCTGGCCGGTGCATTCATCGGCGGCGGCATCGCCCTCGCCGGTGGGGCCATCGGCGCAGGCGTCGGTGACGGCCTGGCCGGTGCGTCCTACATCGAGGGTGTCGCCAGGCAGCCCGAGGCGCAGGGTCGTCTCCAGACCATCTTCTTCTTGACGGTGGGCCTGGTCGAGGCGATGTTCTTCATCAACCTCGCCTTCATGGCCCTGTTCGTCTTCGTCCTCGGCGCCAGCTGATCATGGCGTTCACCGCGCTGGTGGCCCCCACGGGGCTGTCGGCCGCAGAGGAGGGGACCAGCAACTTCCTGGTGCCCAACGCGACGTTCTTCGTCGAGCTCGCGGCGTTCCTGCTGCTGTTCTTCCTGCTCGCGCGCTACGTCATCCCCCCGATCAACCGGGCGATGACCAACCGCCAGGAGGCCATCCGCAAGGAGTTCGCCGAGCTCGACGAGGCCAAGGCAGAGGCCAAGGGCGCCGAGGAGGAGTTCAAGGCCCAGATCGCCGACGCCCGCAAGGAGGCCGCCCGCATCCGCGAGGAGGCACGTGAGCAGGGCAGCGCGATCGTCGCCGAGATGCGCGAGCAGGCTCAGGCCGAGGCCGCACGGATCGTCGACCACGCGCATGCGCAGGTGGCGGCCGAGCGGCAGCAGGCCATGGCCTCGCTGCGCACCGAGGTCGGCGCCCTGGCGACCGCCCTGGCGGGTCGGATCGTGGGCGAGGCCCTCGAGGACGACGAGCGCAGCACCCGTGTCGTCGACCGGTTCCTGGCTGACCTCGAGACCCTCGAGTCGGCCCAGGCGGCGGCCCAGGACGGAGCGCGCTGATGCTGCGTGGCGCCTCCGCCGAGGCCCTGGCGGACCTGTCCGACCAGGTGCGCTCGGTCCAGACGCTCGGCGAGGCCGAGAGTCTGGGAGGGGAGCTGTTCACCGTGGCGGTCCTGGTCCGCTCCGACCCGGCCCTGCGGCGGATCGCGACCGACGCCTCGCTGCCCGCGGAGGTCAAGCAGGGAGTCGTTCGGGAGCTGCTCGGCGGCAAGCTCGCCGACCGGACGCTCACCCTCGTGGCCGACGCCGTGGGACGCCGCTGGACCTCCCAGCGCGACCTCGCCGACGCCGTGGAGCGGCTCAGCGAGATCGCCCTGGTCCGTTCGGTGGGCGCCAAGGCCGACCAGCTCGCCGACGAGCTGTTCGCCGTGAGCCAGACCCTGCACGCCACCCCGGAGCTGCGCGACGCGCTGGGCAACCGGAGTCGCTCCATGCAGGACCGGGTCGCGTTGGTCGCCACGATCTTCGAAGGCTCGGTGCTGCCCGCCACGGTCATGCTGACCAAGCAGGCGCTCGCCGGCACCTACCGCACCGTCGAGGCCGCCCTGGAGGTCTACCGCGAGGTGGCCGCCGAGTACGCCGGGGATCGGGTCGCCACGGTCCGCGTCGCGGCGCCGCTCAGCGCGGCCGACCGCACCCGCCTGCAGCAGTCCCTGGCCAAGCAGTACGGCCAGGACGTCCACGTCAACGAGGTCGTCGATCCGGACCTGATCGGTGGCCTGCGGGTCGAGATCGGTCACGACGTCATCGACGGCAGCATCGCCGGTCGTCTCGACGAGGCCCGGCGTCGTCTGGCCGGCTAGTCACCACCTGCGCCGAGCGCACCGCAGCTCGACCACCGATCGCACAGTCAGCACGTTCCACGAGTCAGGGAAGAGGCACACAGACATGACGGAGCTCTCCATTCGTCCGGAGGAGATCCGCGACGCGCTCCAGAAGTACGTCGACGACTACAAGCCGACCGCGGCCAGCAAGGAGGAGGTCGGCACGGTCGCGACGGCCGGTGACGGCATCGCTCGCGTCTCGGGTCTGCCCTCGGCCATGGCCAACGAGCTGCTCGAGTTCGAGGACGGCACGCTGGGCATCGCCCTGAACCTCGACACCCGCGAGATCGGCGTCGTGATCCTCGGCGAGTTCGCCGGCATCGAGGAGGGCCAGACGGTCCGCCGTACCGGCGAGATCCTCTCGGTCCCCGTCGGCGACGGCTTCATGGGCCGGGTCGTCGACCCGCTCGGCACCCCCATCGACGGTCTCGGCGACATCGAGTCCGACGAGCGCCGCGCGCTGGAGCTCCAGGCACCCGGCGTGATGATGCGCCAGTCGGTCCACGAGCCGATGGCCACCGGCATCAAGGCGATCGACTCGATGACCCCGATCGGTCGCGGTCAGCGTCAGCTGATCATCGGTGACCGAGCGACCGGCAAGACCACGATCGCCATCGACACGATCATCAACCAGAAGCAGAACTGGGACTCCGGTGACCCGGCGAAGCAGGTGCGCTGCATCTACGTCGCGATCGGTCAGAAGGGCTCGACCATCGCCGCGGTGCGCGGCGCCCTCGAGGAGGCCGGTGCGCTCGAGTACACCACGATCGTCGCCTCACCTGCGTCCGATTCGGCCGGCTTCAAGTACCTCGCCCCCTACACCGGCTCGGCCATCGGCCAGCACTGGATGTACGACGGCAAGCACGTCCTGATCGTCTTCGACGACCTCACCAAGCAGGCCGAGGCCTACCGCGCGGTCTCTCTGCTGCTGCGTCGCCCGCCGGGTCGCGAGGCCTACCCCGGCGACGTGTTCTACCTGCACAGCCGCCTGCTCGAGCGCTGCGCCAAGCTGTCGGACGACCTCGGTGCGGGGTCGATGACCGGTCTGCCCATCATCGAGACCAAGGCCAACGACGTCTCGGCCTACATCCCGACCAACGTCATCTCCATCACCGACGGCCAGATCTTCTTGCAGTCCGACCTGTTCGCCGCCAACCAGCGCCCGGCCATCGACGTCGGTGTGTCGGTCTCGCGAGTCGGTGGCGCAGCCATGACGAAGGCGATGAAGTCGGTCACCGGCTCGCTCAAGGTCGACCTCGCGCAGTTCCGCGCGATGGAGGCTTTCGCGATGTTCGCCTCCGACCTCGACGCCGCCTCGCGTCAGCAGCTCGACCGGGGTCAGCGGCTGATGGCGCTGCTCAAGCAGCCGGCGTACTCGCCGTACCCGCTCGAGGAGATGACCGTGTCCCTCTGGCTCGGCACGACCGGCCGGCTCGACAAGGTCCCCACCGACGACGTCCTGCGCTTCGAGAACGAGTTCCTCGACTACCTGCGCCGCTCGCACGAAGGCATCCTCGCGGGCATCCGCGAGTCGCTGAAGTTCGAGGACGAGACCGACAACGCCCTGCAGGACGCCTACGACTCCTTCCTCGACCAGTTCCAGACCTCGGAGGGTGGCTCGGTCAAGGTCGGCCACGAGGCCGAGGCCGAGGCGCTGGAGGACGAGGACCAGGAGCAGATCGTCAAGCAGAAGAGGTCCTAGGGCATGGCTGTATCGCTGCGGGAGTACCGCGCGCGGATCAAGTCGACGGAGTCGATGAAGAAGATCACGCGCGCCATGGAGCTCATCGCTGCGTCCCGCATCATCAAGGCGCAGCAGCGGGCGCAGGCCGCCGCGCCGTACGCCCGCGAGCTCACTCGTGCGGTCTCGGCCGTGGCGACCTTCTCCAACGTCGACCACCCCCTCACCAAGGAGGAGGAGGACCCCAAGCGTGCGGCCGTGCTGGTCATCACCAGCGACCGCGGTCTGGCCGGGGCCTACTCCGCCAGCGTGCTGAAGGAGGCCGAGCGACTCGCGACGACCCTGCGCGAGGAGGGCAAGGAGATCGACTGGTACATCTGCGGCCGCAAGGGCGAGGCATACTTCAAGTTCCGCAGCCGCGACATCGTGCAGGCCTGGACGGGCTTCTCCGACCAGCCGTCCTACGACATCGCGGCCGAGGTCGGCCGGGCTCTGATCGACTCCTTCCTGCTCGACCCGGGGGAGGAGGGCGACGTCGACGAGGTGCACGTGGTCTACACGCGCTTCCGTTCGATGCTCACCCAGGAGCCGACCGCCATCCGGCTGCTGCCGTTGGAGGTCGTCGAGGCCGACGAGGGCGGAGGCGAGTCCCCTGAGAAGGGCGACGTGCTCCCCCTCTACGAGTTCGAGCCCTCCCCGGAGGCCGTGCTCGACGGACTGCTCCCGCAGTACGTCCAGAGCCGGATCTTCTTCGCGATGCTGCAGGCGGCGGCCTCCGAGCTCGCCGCCCGCCAGAAGGCGATGAAGTCGGCCACCGACAACGCAGAAGAGCTCATCAAGAAGTACACCCGGATCGCCAACCAGGCCCGCCAGGCCGGCATCACCCAGGAAATCAGCGAGATCGTCGGTGGCGTCAACGCGCTGGCCGATGCCCAAGCAGGGAGTGAATGACATGACCGCCACCGCAGAAGAGACCCGATCCGACCACCAGGGCCAAGGCGGCGTCGGCCGTATCGCCCGAGTCATCGGGCCCGTCGTCGACATCGAGTTCGCTGTGGACTCGATGCCCGAGATCTACAACCTGCTCGAGTGCGAGCTGACCCTCACGGGCGAGACGAAGGTCCTCTCGCTCGAGGTCTCCCAGCACATCGGCGACGGCATGGTCCGCGCGATCTCGCTGCAGCCCACCGACGGGCTCGTGCGTGGCGCGACGGTGACCGACACCGGCGGGCCGATCACGGTCCCCGTGGGGGATGCGACCAAGGGCCGCGTCTTCAACACCCTCGGGGAGTGCCTCAACCTCGACGAGGGCGAGACGCTCGACGTGAAGGAGCGGTGGGGCATCCACCGCAAGGCGCCGGCCTTCGACCAGCTCGAGTCCAAGACCGAGATGTTCGAGACCGGCATCAAGGTCATCGACCTGCTCACCCCCTACGTGCTGGGCGGCAAGATCGGCCTCTTCGGCGGCGCCGGGGTCGGCAAGACCGTGCTGATCCAGGAGATGATCGCGCGTGTCGCTAAGGACCACGGCGGTGTGTCGGTGTTCGCCGGGGTCGGTGAGCGCACCCGTGAGGGCAACGACCTCATCGTCGAGATGGAGGAGGCCGGAGTCATCGGCCAGACCGCCCTCGTCTTCGGGCAGATGGACGAGCCGCCGGGCACCCGCCTGCGGGTCGCGCTGTCCGCGCTGACCATGGCGGAGTACTTCCGCGACGTGCAGAAGCAGGACGTGCTGCTCTTCATCGACAACATCTTCCGATTCACCCAGGCCGGGTCGGAGGTCTCGACCCTCCTGGGCCGGATGCCTTCTGCGGTGGGCTACCAGCCCAACCTGGCTGACGAGATGGGCACGCTCCAGGAGCGGATCACCTCGACCCGTGGTCACTCGATCACCTCGCTGCAGGCGATCTACGTGCCGGCCGACGACTACACCGACCCCGCACCGGCGACGACCTTCGCCCACCTCGACGCCACCACCGAGCTCTCGCGTGAGATCGCCTCGCTGGGGATCTACCCGGCCGTGGACCCATTGACGTCGACCTCCCGGATCCTGTCGGCCGAGTACATCGGCCAGGCGCACTACGACTGCGCGATCCGCATCAAGCAGATCCTGCAGCGCAATAAGGAGCTGCAGGACATCATCGCGATCCTCGGTGTCGACGAACTGTCCGAGGAGGACAAGATCATCGTCTCCCGGGCCCGCCGGATCCAGCGGTTCCTCTCCCAGAACACCTATGTCGCCAAGCAGTTCACCGGCATCGAGGGCTCGACGGTCCCGGTCTCGGAGACCATCGAGGCGTTCAACAAGATCGCCGACGGCGAGTACGACCACGTGGCCGAGCAGGCCTTCTTCATGTGCGGCGGTCTGGACGACGTCGAGCGCAGGTGGGCCGACATCCAGAAGAACCTCTGATGGCCGACGCCTCGGACGCCTTACAGGTCGAGCTGGTCGCGGCCGACCGCATCGTGTGGTCCGGCCAGGCCACGATGGTCATCGCGCGCACGGTGGAGGGTGACATCGGCGTGCTGCGCAACCACGCGCCCGTGCTCTCGTTGCTCACCGACGCGGTGGTCGAGATCAGCGCCGAGGACGGGGACGTCGTGGTCGCCGCGGTCGACGGAGGCTTCTTGTCGGTCGCCGAGAACCGGGTGTCGATCCTCTCCGAGCACGCGGTGCTCGCCACCGAGATCGACAAGGCCGACGTGGAGCGGGAACTCGAGGAGGCGCGCGGGCTCGAGGGCGAGGACGACGCCGAGGCGCGGATCCGCCGCGCCGAGGCCCGGATCAGGGCGGTCGAGCGGGCTTCCTAGTGCGCTAGGTGCCGGACAGGGGGAGGGTGCGTGCCGCTCTGGCAGTGGCTGCTCGACGCGGTGGCCGTGCTGGCCGGCCTCACCCTGCTCTACGCGCTGGCCCTGATCGTGCGACGACGCTGGCTGACGCGTCACGGCGGCACCTTCGAGATGAGCTTCCGGGCGAGGGACGAGAGTCCGGGCCGGGGATGGATCCTCGGGCTGGGTCGCTACTCCGGTGACCGGCTGGAGTGGTTCCGCATCTTCTCCCTCTCGCCTCGACCCAAGCGGGTCTGGGACCGGTCATCGCTCGCCTTCGACGGTCGTCGTGCACCGGAGAAGGGTGAGCAGATGGCGCTCTACCCCGACCACGTGGTGGTGGTCTGCCAGACCACCCAGGGTGAGATCCAGCTCGCGCTGAGCCCCGGCTCCCTGACCGGCTTCCAGTCGTGGCTGGAGGCGCGCCCGCCCGGGACGGATTGGACACGAGGGTGACCTCGGAGGTCCGGCACGTCGCGGCTGTGTTCGTGCTCAACGGTCTGCTCTTCGCGTGCCTGGTCACCCGTATCCCTGACATCAGGGAGGGCCTGGACCTCGACAACGCCGCGCTGGGCCTGCTGCTGCTGACGATCGCGCTCGGCTCGATGCTGTCACTGCCCTCGAGCGGGTGGCTGATCCAGCGATCGAGCCCCGGTCGGGTGGTGCGGACCGGCGCGGTGCTGTGTGCTGCCGGGATGGTGCTCGCGGCGGCCGGGGTGACGGTCGTCGACGGGGTGCCGCTCACCGCTGCCGGGCTCTTCGCCTACGGGCTCGGGACCGGCGCCTGGGACGTCGCCCAGAACGTCGAGGGGGCCGAGGTGGAGCGACGGCTCGGGCGCACCGT
Source organism: uncultured Actinomycetota bacterium (assembly GCA_963767915.1). Classification (GTDB taxonomy): domain Bacteria; phylum Actinomycetota; class Actinomycetes; order Propionibacteriales; family Nocardioidaceae; genus Nocardioides. Next base: position 16,952 of record CAVYFR010000003.1, on the reverse strand, counting down.
CATGCCGCGCTTCCACGCGGGTTGGAGCATCGGCTCGATCGTGGGCGCCGGTCTCGGGGTCGCGACGACCGCGGCCTCGGTGCCGATGCTGGTGCACCTGGGCGTTGCCTCCCTCGCGGTGCTCGTCGGTGTCGTCGCCGCCGCCGGACGGTTCGTGCCGGTCGAACACGAGGAGCCGACCGACCGCAGCGCGGCGGGCGGAGCGTGGGCGGAGCCGCGCATTCTGGCCATCGGGGTGATGGTGCTGAGCTTCGCCGTCGCCGAGGGGTCCGCCAACGACTGGCTGAGCCTGGCCATCATCGACGGCTACGACACCCGTCAGTGGGTCGGGGTGGCCGGCTTCGCCGGCTTCGTGTGCGCGATGACCACCGGTCGCCTGCTCGGACCGGCCCTGCTCGACCGCTTCGGTCGCGCGCCGGTGCTGTGGGTCAGCAGCGGCGCGACGGCGCTCGGCGTCCTCCTCGTCGTCTTCGGCGGCGGCAGTGTGCTGGTCGGGGTGGGCATCCTGGTGTGGGGGTTGGGCGCCGCGCTCGGATTCCCCGTTGGCATGAGTGCGGCCGCGGACGACCCTGCGCGCGCCGCCGCGCGGGTGAGTGTGGTCTCGACGATCGGGTACGGCGCCTTCCTCGCCGGCCCGCCGCTGCTCGGGGCGCTCGGTGACCGGGTCGGCACGCTCGAGTCGCTACTGGTCGTGGCCGGCCTGATGGCTCCGGCGGCGCTGGCGGTCACTACCGCGCGCCCGCGGACCGATGTCGACCGGCTCCCGACCTGATCGAGGCTCGGCTCAGCGCTCGCCGCCCGGTACCCACAGCACGTCGCCCTGCTCGCGGTTGGCGTGACGGGCGAGGATGAAGAGCAGGTCGGAGAGCCGGTTGAGATAGGTGAGGGCCAGCCGGTTCATCGTCTCGCCGTGGACCTCGAGGGCGGCCCAGCCCGAACGCTCGGCCCGCCGGACCACGGTGCGGGCGACGTGGAGGTGCGCGGCGCCCGGCGTACCCCCGTTGAGGATGAAGGAGCGCAGAGCCGGAAGGTGCTCGTTGTAGGCGTCGCACCAGCCCTCGAGCCGGTCGACGTAGTCCTGCTCGACGCGCAAGGGTGGGAACTCCGGCTCGTCGACCACAGGTGTGCAGAGGTCGGCCCCGACGTCGAAGAGGTCGTTCTGGACGTGGGTGAGGACGGTGACCACGTCGTCATCGAGCCCACCGAGCGTGATCGCGAGCCCGACGTGGGCGTTCGCCTCGTCGACGTCGGCGTAGGCCTGCAGCCGCGGGTCGTTCTTAGTGGTCACGCTCATGTCGCCGAGGCGGGTCTCGCCGCCGTCGCCCGTGCGGGTGTAGATCCGGGTGAGGTTGACCATGCGGGCAGAGTAGCCAGCATGGACGATCGGACCGACGTCAGACCGCATCCCGCACTGCTCGCCGCGCCGGGACTGGTCCTCGCGGTCGCAGGACTGCTTCATCCGCACTCGCTGTCGTCGCAGACGGCGGACCGATGGTTCGGCCTGCACGTGGCCGGGCTGGTGGTCTTCCCGCTCGTGGGTCTCGCGCTGGTGGAGCTGGTCCGGGGCCGTGTCGACGCGACCGCCTGGGTCGTCCGGGTCACGGCGTACGTCTACGCGACGTTCTACAGCGCGCTCGACGTGATCAGCGGCATCGCCGCGGGCTGGGTGACACGAGAGCTCGGGCCCGGGGTTCCGCGTCCCGACGAGGTCCGGCTGCTGTTCAAGATCGGTACGCCGCTGGGGGAGGTGGGTTCCTACGCGCTGATCGCGTGCGCGACCCTGCTGCTCCTCGATGCGGGCCGACGCCTCGGGCCACGTGGCTGGCCGGGATTCCTACTCGTCGCCGGGGCGGTGCTGGTGCACCTCGACCACATCTTCGCCCCGCAGGGGGTGGCAGGGATGGCGCTGCTCGGGCTGGGGACGGCACTGCTGGGAAGAACTCGTCGGCGCGCCGAGGCAACCTCAGCCGCGTCAACCGCGTCATAGTGGGTAACGGGAGGTCCTCGGGCGACATCCCCACGCGGGAGGGCGGCACATGCAGATCGAGCACGACGACCAGACCTTGCTCCTGGCGGGTGACTTCGACGTGCGCAGCACGTGGGAGGTTCGCAACGCGATCCAGGAGCGCCTGTCCGGGGTCGAGCAGGAGCTGGTCATCGACCTCACCGACGTGGCCACCATCGACCTGACCGCGCTCAAGGTGCTGGCCGCTGCCTCGCTGCAGGCCGGCCGCGAGGGTCACCACGTCACGCTGCGCGGCTGCAGTCCTGCGGTGCGCCGGATGCTGCACCTCACGCACCTGATCCGCGTCGTCGACGTCGATCGCTCCGAGCTGGCCTCTGCCGGCTGAGCGAGGGACATATCCCACACGCGCCACCGGTTACCACCCGGTAGCCGGCGTTCTACCCTCGGCACATGACTGAGGGTTCCACGGGGTCGCGCCCGGCCAAGGACAAGCCGTGGCTGATGCGCACCTACTCCGGCCACTCGACCGCAGCAGCCTCCAATGCGCTCTACCGGACCAACCTCGCGAAGGGGCAGACGGGGTTGTCGGTGGCTTTCGACCTGCCCACCCAGACCGGCTACGACCCTGACTCGCCGCTGAGCCGTGGCGAGGTGGGCAAGGTCGGCGTCCCGGTGCCGCACCTCGGCGAGATGCGGCGCCTCTTCGAGGACATCCCGCTGGCCGACATGAACACCTCGATGACGATCAACGCCACAGCGATGTGGCTCCTTGCGCTCTACCAGGTGGTCGCCGAGGAGCAGGCCGAGGCGGCGGTCGGTGACCGCACCCCGGACGAGGTCGCGCAGCAATTGGCCGGCACCACCCAGAACGACATCATCAAGGAGTATCTCTCCCGAGGGACCTACGTCTTCCCCCCGGAGCACTCCCTGCGGCTGATCGCCGACCTGATCTCCTACACCGTCCACCAGATCCCGAAGTGGAACCCGATCAACATCTGCAGCTACCACCTGCAGGAGGCCGGCGCCACGCCGACGCAGGAGCTGGCCTACGCGCTGTGCACCGCCATCGCGGTGCTGGACACGGTCAAGGCCTCCGGCCAGGTCTCCGAGGACGACTTCGAGAAGGTCGTCGGTCGCATCTCCTTCTTCGTCAACGCGGGCGTCCGCTTCGTGGAGGAGATGTGCAAGATGCGCGCCTTCGTGGAGCTCTGGGACGAGATCACCCGCGAGCGCTACGCCGTCCAGGACCCCAAGATGCGCAGGTTCCGCTACGGCGTGCAGGTCAACTCGCTGGGCCTGACTGAGGCCCAGCCCGAGAACAACATCCAGCGGATCGTGCTGGAGATGCTCGGGGTGACGCTCTCGAAGAACGCTCGCGCCCGCGCCGTCCAGCTGCCGGCCTGGAACGAGGCACTCGGGCTGCCCCGGCCGTGGGACCAGCAGTGGTCGTTGCGGCTGCAGCAGGTGCTGGCCTTCGAGTCCGATCTGCTCGAGTACGACGACCTCTTCGACGGCTCGGCTGTCGTGGAGGCCAAGGTACGCGAGCTCGTCGAGGGCGCTCGGGCCGAGATGGACCGCGTCCAGGCGATGGGCGGGGCGATCGCCGCCGTCGAGTCGGGCTACATGAAGCAGGAGCTGGTCTCCGCCCACGCCGCCCGCCGCAGCCGGATCGAGGCGGGCGAGGAGAAGATCGTCGGCGTCAACGTCTTCGAGACCACCGAACCCTCTCCCCTCACGGCCAACCTCGACGAGGCGATCATGGCGGCCGACCCTCGGGCCGAGCAGGCAGCTCTCGACTCCCTGTCGGCCTGGAAGGCCCAGCGGGACCAGGCGGAGGTGGAGCGGGCGCTCGCGGAGCTGGCCGCCGCCGCCAAGACCGACACGAACCTGATGGCGGCCACCCTCGGTGCCGCGCGCGCCGGAGCGACCACGGGGGAGTGGGCCGGGACCCTGCGAGAGGTCTTCGGCGAGTTCCGAGCGCCGACCGGGGTGGGCGGAGCCGTCGGCTCGACGTCCCACGTGGGGTCGGCCGGCGCGGAGCTGAGCGCCGTACGCGAGCGGGTCCGGTCCACCGGAGAGGAGCTGGGAGGTCGGCTGCGGCTACTGGTCGGCAAGCCGGGCCTCGACGGGCACTCCAACGGTGCCGAGCAGGTGGCGGTCCGGGCCCGGGATGCCGGCTTCGAGGTGATCTACCAGGGCATCCGGCTCACACCGGAACAGATCGTCGCCGCGGCTGTCGCCGAGGACGTGCACTGCGTGGGGATCTCCATCCTCTCGGGGTCGCACATGGAGCTGGTGCCGACCGTCATCGACGGACTGCGCGAGGCCGGCGCAGGGGACGTGCCGGTCATCGTCGGCGGGATCATCCCCGAGTCCGACGCGCGACGCCTGCGCGAGCTCGGCGTGGCCGCCGTCTACACCCCCAAGGACTTCGGCCTCACCGAGATCATGAACGGCGTCGTCGACGTCATCCGAACCGCCAACGACCTCGCCTGACGCGAGCGGTTCGGTGGTCGAGCGTGTCGAGACCTTGCTCGGTGGTCGAGCTTGTCGAGGCCTTGGACGGTGGTCGAGCGTGTCGAGACCCTCGACCCCGGTGGTCGAGCTTGCCGAGAGACCTTGTTCGGTGGTCGAGCGTGCCGAGACGCTCGACCCCGGTGGTCGAGCTTGCCGAGACCCTCGACCCCGGTGGTCGAGCGTGCCGAGACCCTCGATCCCGGTGGTCGAGCTTGCCGAGAGACCTTGTTCGGTGGTCGAGCTTGTCGAGGCCTTGGACGGTGGTCGAGCGTGTCGAGACCCTCGATCCCGGTGGTCGAGCTTGCCGAGAGACCTTGTTCGGTGGTCGAGCTTGTCGAGACCCTGGGTTTCGAGACGGCGCCGGCGCGCCTCCTCAACCACCGGGGGGCGGCGCTGGCGCGCCTCCTCAACCACCGGGTGACGGCGCTGGCGCGCCTCCTCAGCCACCGGCTCGGTGGTCGAGCTTGTCGAGACCCTGGCGCCTCCTCGATCGGACTGCCGGACAAGGTAAGCCTCGCCTAAGAACCGTGTACCATGCAGTCGTGGGCAAGGCCAAGAAGAAGCTGCCGAAGATCGAGTGCTGCGTGTCCAGCAGCAAGTGCGGTCGCTGCCCGCTGCGCATGCTCAAGGAGGGCTCGTTGCCTTCGGGCTACACCGTCAAGAAGCGCCGGCTGGTCGCGGTCGACGGGTCCAAGGTGACCAAGAAGAAGCTGGCCAGGGCCGCCTAGCGGCCCTGTCGGCTCGGCGGCTGACAAGATGGGCGGGTGATCGCTCCCCGATTCGCCGACCAGCTCAACATCCAGATCGGCAACGAGCTCGCCGCCCACAACCAGTACCTCGCCTGCGCGGTCTACTACGACGCGCTGACGATGCCGCAGATGGCGGCCTTCTTCTACGGCCAGGCGCTCGAGGAGCGCGACCACGCCATGATGATGGTGCAGTACCTCCTCGACACCGACATCGACGTCGTCATCCCGGGCGTGGACGCGCCGATCGCGGGCTTCGACGACGTCGTCGCGCCGGTCGAGCTGGCCCTGGCCCAGGAGAAGCGGGTCAGCGAGCAGATCAACGGGCTGCTGCGGATCGCGCGCGAGGAGCAGCGACTTCGCCTCCGAGCAGTTCATGCAGTGGTTCATCAAGGAGCAGGTCGAGGAGGTCGCGACGATGAGCGACCTCTGGCTGTCGTCACTCGCAACTGCGACGACATCGAGGACATCGAGGAGTACGTCGCTCGAGAGCAGGCGTCGACGAGGCGCGGACCCGACGGCTCCGCGTATCGCCGGCGCGTAACGCTGGTCGGCTGTCCCTGCGCCGTCTCCCCGCGGGCGCAGGTCGCGGTCGCGTCGGGGCAGGACACCTCGCGCGGCGAGCCGGTGTGGACCTCCTCGGGGAGGGTGAGACGCACGTCGTCGGTGAACAGCCCGGCGTGCTCGGTCCGGACTACGACCTCGGTCACGAACGAGCCCGACCGCGACGAGAGCGACTCGCAACCGCCCATCAGCATCGACAGCGTCACGTCGGCGGACTCCGCCACCCCGATCTCGACAGGGGTCAGGTCGAGCAGGGTGAAGAGCCGGGGATCGTCCTGGTCCGGCGCGAGCCCCACGACGCGCACCGGCAGTCGGCCGTCGTTGTGCAGGCGGAACGTGTAGCGCAGGGTGCCTCTGTCGGCGTACCGGACCTGGCGCACCGTGCGATCGGCGATCCGGAAGATCGCGGTCGCGTCGGTGCCGGTCGACGTGGTCGGACCGGCGGCTCGCAGGTCGGGGCGGCCGCGGGCGACGGCCGGCCCGCAGCCGCGAGGACCACCACGACGACGAGCGTCGCGACAAGGAGCGCCTTACGCAGCACTGTCGCGCTGCCAGCGTCGGAGGCCGAAGGCGACGACGATGCCGCTGCCGATCAGCGCGAGCGGAAGACTGGGCGCGGGGGTGGTCCGGCGTACGTCGGACATCGCGGCGCTCGTGAGCCCGTCGGCGCCCGGCCGGGTCGGCGACTCGAACCACTCGCACCCCGGTGGGTGCCGCAGGACAGGGTCGTTGCGGTCGTACTGGCTGCACGAGAGGAAGCCGGCGTCCTTGACCGGGGCTCCGGGCAGGAAGACCGAGCCGCCGGCACCGCAGGCCGGGGGAGGGACCGTGAAGTTGTCGTCCTGGCTGCCGTCGGCGTACTCGTTGTCCTCCCAGCAGTTGCCCATGCCCTGGTCGTCCCACCAGTGGTCGGACCCGTTCTCGAGGACACGGCCGTCGGGCGCGGTCCCCATGTGGTTGTGCGTGGTGTGGTTGTGGTTGGAGGTGTCGTAGAGCTTCGAGGGGTCCATCTCGTCGCGCAGGGGGGCGGGCACCCAGAACTGCATCGTGCCGTAGCGCCAGTTGTCGTAGATCCAGTTGTGGTCGGTGGAGTTGTAGTTGCCACCTGCGATGAGGACGCCCGTCCCGACCGGGGTGGGGATGACCGGGCAGACCGTGCCGCCGATGTAGCCGCGCTGGGGCATGGGCTTGTCGCAGACCCCGGTGTCGACATACAACTCGTAGTAATTGTTGTTGTTGCTGAAGATCCGGTTGTGGCTCCACCGCGCGTGGTCCTGCGGCAGTCCGGGGTGGCCGGGGAAGAGCGAGTCGGTGACGATGCCGGTGGCATTGGCGTAGAAGTCGTTGTGATGGGCCCAGATCGAGTTGCCAGCCGTGCCTGAGTAGCCGAGGGCGTTGTGGTGGCTCTTGTTGTTGCGGATCTCGATCGCGTAGCGGGTGACCTCGAAGTTCTCGTTGGCGGCATTGAGGTCCGAGCCGGAGCCGGGGTAGATCCCCGAGTCGCCGTTGTAGTAGTTGTCCGTGCGCTGGATCAGCCCGTGGTCGCTGGCGAAGGCGAGGATGCCGTATTCGTCGTTGCCGCGGGTGATGAGCCGGTCGAGCACGAAGCCGTCGGTCTCCAGGACGTAGACCGAGTTGAACTCGGCCTGCTGGAAGGTCATGTTGCGCACCACCACGCCACCCGCGCGGTCGAGGCGGATCGCGTTGAGCTTCTGGAACCTGTTGTCGACCAGGACGTCGGTCATCCGTCGGCCGGTGCCGACGATCTGAGTCCCGCAGAACTCGCTGTCGCATCGGATGCTGCCGTTGAAGGGGGTCTTGTCGCCGAACACGGAGATGAGGTTCAGGTTGTGCGGGCAGCGCCGCTGGTCGGAGTAGGACAGCCCGATCGGGTCGCTGGTGCTGCCGCCGCCCTCGTCGCGGGTCCGGCTCGCCCCGGAGCCGGTCAGGCTGCCGATGTAGCGAGAGGTCGTCAGTTGGTCGCTGGAGGCCGACTCGAGGTGGGAGCAGTAGTAGCTGCGGTTCTTCTGCGCCCACTTCGTCTCGTGGTAGGTGCCGGGCAGGACGTACACCGAGGTGTTGCGTCGCTCGATGCTGTTGATGGCGTCCTGGATCGATGAGAACCGGCAGCGGTCGAGCAGGCGCTCGTTGATGCGCTTCAGTCGCCCTGCCGGCATCTGCTTGATGGCCTCGTCGCTGCCGTCCTTGCACACGACCCGGCTGCGCGGAGTGTCGTAGCCACGGAAGCTCGGGACCGTGCCACTGCCGTCGGGGAAGACCGTGGGTCGCTCCTCGTGGGCCGAGGCAGGTGGACCGGTGAGCCCCGTACGGAGCACGCCACCGAGGGCGACCGGACGAGGAACAACGAGGAGGAGAGCGCACGGCGACCTGACACACCCTCAGGTTAGGGCTCCGGGACGGCTTGCGACAGGGAGGTCAGTCCTGGAGCTGCCGGACATCGACCACGGCGGCCGGGTCGATCGGTCCGTAGACGTGGGGGAACCAGTCGTCGCCCACCGGATCCTGCCGCACCTCCACGGACAGCAGGTCGGTGTCGATGGTGAGGAGGACGAGCGGTTCGCTCACCTCGGCGTAGAAGCGCCGGTGCGTCTCCTCCCACTGGTCGGCCCGGCTCGCGTGGATGAAACCCTCCTCGGCCAGCGTCCGCCCGCGGGTCGAGGTCGTGTAGCGTGCCGGTCCGCTCGCGCCTCGGCCCAATCCGTCGGCGCTGGCGATGTGGTAGATCAGCACGCTCAGAACAGCCGGTGGCTGGGGTCGTCGAGCCCGCGCAGCGCGTCGTAGTCGACCACCGCGCAGGCGATGCCGCGGTCGGTGGCCAGCACGCGGGCCTGGGGCTTGATCTCCTGGGCCGCGAAGATGCCGCGGACCGGGCGCAGGGCGGGATCGCGGTTGAGGAGCTCGAGGTAGCGGGTCAGCTGCTCGACTCCGTCGATCTCGCCGCGCCGCTTGATCTCCACGGCGACCGCGAGGCCCTCGCCGCGTCGCGGCACATCAGGTCGACCGGGCCGATCGCGGTGGGGAACTCGCGGCGCACGAGCGTGAGCCCGTCGGCCAGCGTCGCCGGGTGCTCGGCGAGGAGCTCCTGGAGATGCTTCTCGACCCCGTCCTTCTGCAGGCCGGGGTCGACGCCGAGGTCGTGGACCGGAGTCGTGCTGGATCTCCTCGAGCAGGATCCGCAGCGTGTCGCCGTCCTTGCCGGTGACCGTCCACTACGCACCTGCCGTCATCGCCGACGCCCTCGCTCACCCTGCACGGCGGCGACATCCAGTTCAGCGGCTTGTAGGAGCCGCCGTCGGAGTGCACGAGCACCGATCCGTCGGCCTTGACCATCAGCACCCGGGTCGCCATCGGGAGGTGCGCGGTCAGCCGTCCCGGCGTAGTCGACCTGGCACCGCGCGACCACGAGCCTCACGAGCAGCGAATCTACAGTGTGTCCGTGCCCAGGGCCTACGTCGTGCGCCCGCTGCGGGGCGCGGACCTCGCACATCGCGTCGATCGAGGACTCGGGTGCCGCCCAGTTCCGCGAACACTTCGGGCCGGACATGCATCCCTGCCTCACCGAACCTGCGGACTCGGGCTGGGACCGCGACGAGCTGGCCGGCTTCCTGCTGGTCGCCGGCTGAGTCGCGCGCCCGTCGGGTTCGTCGCACGTGGTCGAGATCGACGGCACGCGCATCTCGAGCAGCTCTCGGTCCGGCCCGAGGCCCAGCGTCACGGGCTCGGGACCGCGCTCGTGCGCGCGGCGATGCGCGAGTCGCCGCCAAGGGGACACGGCAGCTCTCGCCTCGTCACCTACCGCACGTCCCCTGCACCGGCCCCTTCTTCGCCCGCTGGGATTCGCCGAGGTCGATCACCCTGTTGCCCTTCCTCCGCGGTCCTCCGCGAGCGGAGCGACGTCCATCGGTCTCGACGTCGACGGTGTCCGCGTCGTGATGTCCATCGCCCTCGACTGAGGGCCGTCTCGGGGGCAACTGCCGTCGGCCCATGACGGACGGGCAACTGAGCAGCCCGAGCGCGCGCACCTTCTCCACGATCGGCATCGTCGGACTCGGCACCATGGGCGCCGGCATCGCCGAGGTCTTCGCGCGACAGGGCTACGCCGTCGTCGGCGTCGAGCGCGACGAGGAGGGCCTCGAGCGCGGCCGCCGGCACCTCGAGAACTCGACCGGTCGGGCGGTCAAGCGCGAGAAGATGACCGAGGACGGAGCAGGCCGACCTGATCGGGCGGATCACCTTCACCACCTCGCTCAAGGACCTGACCGACGCCGACTTCGTCGTCGAAGCGGTCGTGGAGTCGATGGAGCTGAAGAAGTCAGATCCTCCGCGAGCTCGACGACATCGTCGGCCCCGACGCCGATCCTCGCCACCAACACCTCCAGCCTCTCGGTCACCGAGCTCAGCACCGCCAACTCGCGACCCGGGTCGCGTCATCGGTGTCCACTTCTTCAACCCGGCCCCCGTGCAGGACCTGGTCGAGATCGTGCGACCGTCGTGACCGAGGACGCCGTGCTCGAACGACGTGAAGGCCCTGGTCGCAGCAGCTCGGCAAGAACCCGTGATCTGCGGCGACAAGGCCGGCTTCATCGCCAACACCCTGCTCTTCGGCTACCTCAACCACGCCGTCTCGATGTTCGAGAGCCGCTACGCCTCCCGCGAGGACATCGACGCCGCCATGCGCTTCGGCTGCGGCTACCCGATGGGCCCGCTCGCCCTGGTCGACCTGATCGGCCTCGACACGGCGTACGAGATCCTCGAGACGATGTACCGCCAGGGCCGCGACCGACTGCACGCGCCCTCGCCGATCCTCAAGCAGATGGTGACCGCGGGCCTGCTCGGGTCGCAAGACCGGACGTGGCTTCTACACCTACGAGGCGCCCGACAGCCCGGTCGTCGTGGCCGACCCGGCCACGCCGTCGGCCGACGAGCAGCCGCAGCTCCGGCACGACATCAAGCAGGTCGGTGTGGTCGGCACCGGCACCATGGCCACCGGCATCGTCGAGGTCTTCGCCAAGAGCGGGTACGACGTGCTGTACGTCGGTCGCTCGCCGGACAAGGTCGACGGCGTGGTCACGGCGATCGAGCAAGAGCCTCGACAAGGCGATCCAGCGCGGGCGAGCTCGAGGAGTCGGCAAGGCCGAGGTGCTGGGCCGGCTGACCGGCTCGACGTCGCTCGACGACCTGTCCGCGCGTCGACATCGTCGTCGAGGCGATCGCCGAGGACCTCAAGGTCAAGACGACGCTGTTCGAGAACCTCGACGAGATCTGCAAGCCCGGGGCGATCCTGGCGACCACCACCTCGTCGCTGCCGATCATCGCCTGCGCCCAGGCGACTCGAGCGCCCGCAGGACGTGGTCGGCATGCACTTCTTCAACCCGGCGCCGATCATGAAGCTGGTCGAGGTCGTCTCCACCGTCTCGACCTCCGAGGACGTCACCGAGACGACGTCGGCGCTGTGCGCGAAGATCGGCAAGCACGCCGTGTCGTGCGGCGACCGAGCCGGCTTCATCGTCAACGCCCTGCTCTTCCCCTACCTCAACGACGCGGTCAAGATGCTCGAGGCGCACTACGCCACCGCCGACGACATCGACCTCGCGATGAAGCAGGGGTGCGCACTGCCGATGGGCCCGTTCGAGCTGCTCGACGTGGTCGGCAACGACGTCTCCCTGGCGATCCAACGCGAGCTCTACCTGGAGTTCCGCGAGCCCGGGTTCGCGCCGGCGCCGCTGCTCGAGCACCTGGTCACCGCCGGCTACCTCGGCCGCAAGACCAAGCGCGGCTTCCGCGACTACAGCCAACGCTGACCACCGCCCGTCGTTGGTCGAGCTCGTCGAGACCCGCTCGTTGGTCGAGCTCGTCGAGACCCGGGTCGTTGGTCGAGCTTGTCGAGACCGCGTTGTCGGTCGAGTTCGTCGAGACCCTGTTGTCGGTCGAGCTTGTCGAGACCCGGGTCGTTGGTCGAGCTTGTCGAGACCCTGTCGGTCACCGCCCTGCGTTCGTGAGGGCGTCTCGGCTCCACTCGATCACCGGCGGGCTCCTCAGTCGAGGGAGATTTCGAGGGTGAGGAGCCGGGAGGGCTCTTCAGGGTCGTCGGCGTCGACGACGGCCAGCACCCGACCCCCCGACGAACTCCACTGCAGCACAGCCAGGCCCTCGACCTTGGCGGCCTCCGGGAGGACGGCGGACGCGACCACGTCTGCGCCGTCGAGCAGGGCGAGCGCCGACCCGACGACCGGCCCGTCGTCGTAGGTCGTCGGACTGTCCTCGGCGGCGGCGCTGACCAGGACGGGACCGTCCCCGATGCTCACGGCGTCCGTCACGGCCAGTCCGACACCGTCGACCTCCCCGAGGTCGTAGTGCCGGACGTCGGAGACCCGACCGGAGCCGGGGTCGACCCGCACACTGCCGGTCGGCGCCCCGGCGCTCGGCAGGCCCCGCTGGAACAGACGCAGAAAGCCGCCCTCGCGGCAGACGCCCTCGATGTTGAGGTTCTCCGGAGCGACGCCCAGGGCGGATCCGATCTCGGCGTACCACTCGGACCGGTCGCGCACCTGCGGCACACGACCCGGAGCGAGCTCCACCCACCGCATCCGCGCATCCGACGAGCCGGAGCCGACCAGGAGCGCACCGGTCGCGGTCTCGACGGCTCCTTCGAGGTCGGGCTTGAGCTGCTTGGTCCCGGCCTGCTCCGAGAACTCGTCGTGTCCCTCCACGGGAGGAAGCACCCGGAGCCGCGTCACCGACCCCGCCTTCAGCAGCGCCACGTGGGTCGAGTCGTCCTGCACGACCAGCCAGCCGCCGCCATAGGCGACCAGGCCGGAGGCTGCCCGCACCGGACTGCCGTCGTCGAACACCAGCGGACCGGTGGTGACCACATCGACCCGCATGTGTTGATCCTCACATGATGGGTACCCGCGGGTCATGAGTGTCGAGACAGGACGCATCACCACCGACATCCCGGCCCGCATGGACCGCCTTCCGTGGTCGAGGTGGCACTGGCTGGTCGTGATCGGACTCGGCACGGTCTGGATCCTCGACGGGCTCGAGGTCACGATCGTGGGCTCGATGTCCGACGCCTTGGCCGACCCCAAGACCGGACTCGGTCTGAGCAGTTTCGACGTAGGCCTCGCGGGGGCCGTCTACGTGGCGGGTGCGTGCACGGGAGCCCTGTTCTTCGGGCAGCTGACCGATCGGTTCGGCCGCAAGAAGCTGTTCCTCATCACCTTGGCGGTCTACACCGTCGCCACGGTGCTCACGGCGTTCTCGATGACCCCACTGTGGTACTTCGCGGCCCGCTTCCTCACCGGTGCCGGGATCGGAGGGGAGTACGCCGCCATCAACTCCGCCATCGACGAGCTCATCCCCGCGAAATACCGGGGTCGGGTCGACGTCGCCATCAACGGCTCGTTCTGGGTGGGAGCGGCAGGCGGCGCGCTGTTGACCATCCCGCTGCTGGACCCGACCGTGGTCGACCAGGAATGGGGCTGGCGCCTGGCCTTCGGCCTCGGCGCCATCTTGGCGGTCGGGATCCTCATCGTGCGCCGCAACGTCCCGGAGAGCCCACGCTGGCTGTTCATCCACGGCCGTGAGGACGAGGGCGAGCGGATCGTCCAGGAGATCGAGCGGTCGGTCGTCGAGGAGACCGGTCGTGAGCTCAGGTCGGTCGACGAGACGATCACCATCAGGCAGCGCAAGACCATCGGGCTGCCGTTGATCGCGAGGACGGTCTTCACCCTCTACCCACGGCGGACGATCCTCTGCTTCTCGTTGTTCGTCGGCCAGGCATTCCTCTACAACGCCTTCTTCTTCACCTACGGCGACACCCTGGGGGAGTTCCTCGACGTCGAGCAGGTCGGCTACTACATCGCCGTCTTCGCGCTCAGCAACTTTGCCGGGGCCCTCCTGCTCGGCCCGCTGTTCGACACGATCGGTCGCGTCAAGATGCTCACGGGCACCTACGTCATCTCCGGGACCCTGCTCGGCATCACCGGGTTGACCCTGGACAACTACACCGCGACGACCCTGACGCTGATGGGCTGCATCATCTTCTTCTTCGCCTCCGCCGGGGCCAGCGCGGCCTACCTGACCGCCAGCGAGGTCTTCCCGATGGAGACCCGCGCCCTGTGCATCGCGTTCTTCTACGCCATCGGCACCGCCGCCGGCGGTATCGCCGGGCCACTGCTCTTCGGCAAGCTCATCGACGACGCCGTCACCGGCGGTGAGGGGATCGGCGCGATCGCGCTGGGTTACTACATCGGCGCGGCGCTGATGGTGGCCGGCGGGATCGTGGCGGCCTTCCTCGGGGTCAAGGCCGAGGGCAAGTCGCTCGAGAGCATCGCCCAACCCCTGACCGTGGAAGCCTGAGAGGACCCACCATGCCGATGCCCCCGCCCAAGCCCTCGACCGAGGGGCCGCGCGACCGTCAGGTCTTCCACGAGATGGGCCAGCTCGTCCGGGCCCTCGAGGCCAACGGGCCACAGACGCCGGAGGCCCTGGCGGAGATCGTGGGCGCTCGCTACTGGGAGTCCGACCGGTTCGACCGGGCCCTCGCCTACGCGGTGGCTGACGGGCTCGTGCATCGGACCGCAGAAGGCACCATCGCGTCCGTCTGAGCCCTCCGCGCCCGACATAGGCTGGCTGACATGACCGGCACCCTCGTCTTCCTGCTCCTCGCGGTGCTGGCCGGTGCCGCCCTGGTCGCCGCCGTACGCCGATCGCGTGAGCGGTCCGCGGCGGAGCGCCGCGCCGAGCTCGAGCCGGTGGCCAAGCTCGCCTTCGAGGACATCACCGCCCTCGGGGTGGAGCTGCAGGCGCTCGACGCCGATCTCGCCGGGCGCGACCTCGATGAGGGCGCGCGGGCCGACTATCAACGTGCCCTGGACGACTACGAGTCCGCCAAGACCGCGGCGGACCGGATCGCCGCACCCGAGGACATCCGTCACGTCACCGAGATCGTCGAGGACGGCCGCTACGCCATCGCCTGTGTGCGGGCCCGGGTCGCGGGGGAGAAGCTGCCCGTCCGGCGGGCTCCCTGCTTCTTCGATCCCAGGCACGGGCCATCGGTCCGGGACGTCACCTTCACCCCGCCGTCGGGCTCGACCCGCCAGGTGCCGGCGTGCGAACTCGACGCCGAGCGGGTCCAAGCGGGTGCCGACCCGCACTCACGTCAGGTGATGGTCGGCTCGCGGCGGGTGCCCTACTGGGAGGGCGGTCAGCAGTACGCGCCGTACGCAGCGGGCTACTACGGATCATTCCTGCCGATGAACATCCTCTTCGCCGGCATGATGTTCGGTGCGTTCGGGGGCATGGCGTTCGGGGGCATGGCGTTCGGCGACGGTCTCGGCGGCGAGCTGGGTGGTGGGGGCGACATGGGCGGCGATACCGGAGACGGCGGCGGGGACTTCTTCGACAGCGGCTTCTTCGGCGACGGCGGGTTCGACGGGGGCGGCTTCGACCTCTGAGTCTCGACACGCGTCAGCGCTGGCGTGCTGCCGCGGCTCGACCAGCGAGGGGGTTTCGAGGCTCGGCGCTGGCGCGCCTCGCACCTCCACCACCGACGATGCTGCGGCGGCTCGCACCTCAACCACCGACGCTGCTGCGGCGGCTCGACCAGCGAGGGGGTTTCGAGGCTCGGCGCTGGCGCGCCTCGCACCTCAACCACCGACGCTGCTGCCGCGCTCGACCAGCGAGGGGGTTTTCCAGGCTCGGCGCTGGAGCGCCTCGCACCTCAACCACCGACGCGCTGGAGCGCCTCGCACCTCAACCACCGACGCGCTGGCGCGCCTCGCACCTCAACCACCGACGCGCTGGGCGCTGGCGCGTCTCGCACCTCAACCAACGGGTCGCTGGTTGAGGTGCGAGCGGCGGTTTCAAGAGGACAGCGCAACACCGGGTGGGTTGTTGTCGTTGAGAAGTTTGGCGTATGCCTCGGCGGGGGTGGCCCACTGGAGTCGTTTGCGGGGTCGTGCGTTGATCTCGGCCGCGACCTGTGTGAGGACTCCTGGTCCCCAGAAGGACAGGTCGGTGCTCTTGGGGAAGTATTGGCGCAGCAGACCGTTGGTGTTCTCGTTGCTGGGCCGCTGCCAGGGCGAGTGAGGGTCGGCGAAGTAGACCTGCAGGCCGGTGGCCTGGGTGAGCTGTTGGTGATGGGCCATTTCGCGACCCTGGTCCCAGGTCAAGGACTTGCGCATCAGCTCGGGCAGGTCGGCGACGGCTTTGACAAGCGCTTCTTGCATGGCTGGTGCGGTGTGACCGTGTGGCAGGTGGACCAGGATCACCAGTCCGGTGACCCGTTCGACGAGGGTGCCGATCGCGGAGTTCGACGACTGGGTTCCCATGATCAGGTCGCCTTCCCAGTGGCCAGGCACGGCGCGGTCGGCGACCTCGGGGGTCGTTGGCTGATCATCACCATGTTCTTCATCGGTCCCGAACTCAGGCGGGCTTGGGCCTGTCGACGGGGTTTGCGCAGGCTGCGACCGGTGCGCAGATGGGCTGCGAGCTCACGTTCAACCCGCCGCGGGCCTGGATGTAGATCGCTTGGTAGATCGCCTCGTGCGACACCCACATCTCCGGATCATCAGGGAACTCCTGCCGCAGCCGCTGAGCGATCTGCTGGGGGGAATGATTCTTCCTCAACCGCGCCTGCACCTGAGCACGCAGACGGAGGTTCCTAGCCAGCTTCGCTGGCGAAGCGCTGCGTCCTCGTTCCCGAGCGCCGGCCTCGGCCCGCGACTGCGCTGCCGCCGGGGCGTAGTGGCCGCTGCTGCTTGTGTGGCGGGCCAACTCGCGGCTGACGGTCGAAGGCGGACGACCCAGCATCGAAGCGATCGACCGGATCGAGAGTCCAGATCTCTTCATGGCTGCGATCTGATGCCGCTCGTCGAGGGAGAGACGTCGATAGGCCGCAGGCGCCGGCGGCCCGGCCCGGGTTGGTTTCACGCCTCCCGATGCTGCGAACAGACGCTGCCCGCTGGCACGCGACACGCCGCCGAGTCGCGCCGCGTCGACCACCGAGCATCCCTGATCGATGTGACCCCAAAAGCAACGCTCAACCGCCAACGGAATGGAAGGCCTAGCCATGACTGACCCCGATCAGTCAGGACGTCGCACTAGCCCCTTGAACCCGCCAGCGGAGAGAGCCT
>CAVYFR010000002.1:0-292252 GCA_963767915.1 uncultured Actinomycetota bacterium | reverse complement strand
CGCGGCGAGGTTCGCCCGCTCCGTGACGATCATGATCCGGCGCCCCAGGCTCGCGGAGACGATGTCGGCCTACCTCATCGGCGAGATGGAGCACAACCCGCGGGTCTCCGTCCGAGCGTCCAGCGAGATCGCGGACGGCGGCGGTGAGGGGCGTCTGTCCTGGCTCGACGTCCGGGACACGACGACCGGCGAGGTCACCCGTCGTACGGCGGAGGGACTGTTCCTCCTGCTCGGCGCCGAGCCGCACTGCGACTGGCTGCCCGAGGGCGTGGTCCGCGACGAGCACGGTTTCGTCCTCACCGGTCGGGAGGTGCCCCGAGACTTCTGGGTCGACGGCCTTCCGCCGGAGAACCTCACCACCACCCTCCCGGGCGTCTTCGCCGTGGGCGACGTCCGTAGCGGCTCGATGAAACGGGTCGCCGCCGCGAGCGGCGAGGGGGCCTCGGTCGTGCCGCTGGTCCACGCCTACCTCGCCGGTATCCCCTGAGGCTCAGCCGAGCTCGGAGCGGCGGGGCGGATCAGCCCCCGTGCGGGACACCGTGACCGCAGCGGCCCTCGGTCGCGTGACCCAGGACAGCCGTGATCTCGTCGTCGACCAGGTCCGCCAGCGCGGCCCGATCACCGCCGAGACGGCCCCGGGACCACAGCGCGTCGAGGAGACCCGCGGCGAAGGTGTCTCCCGCCCCGATCGTGTCGACCACCGACACCGGCCTCGCCCCGACCGTGACCCTGCGGCCGGGGGTGCACCAGACAGCCCCCTGCGCCCCCCGTGTGAGGGTCACGGCCACCGCGCCGAGGTCGAGCAGGCGAGCCACCGCACGCTCCTGCTCCAGGTCCGGCCACAGGGCCTCGAGATCCTCGTCGCTGACCTTGACGACATCGGAGAGCGCCACCACGCGCTCGACCCTCTCGACGAGGTTCTTCGACCGGCCCGTGGCCGCGGGACGCGCGTTGACGTCGTAGCTCACCGTTGCCCTTCCGCGCAGACGGGCCAGGAGGTCGACGACGTCGTGGCACCCGGGTTCGACGACCGCTCCCAGCGAGCACACGTGGACGACGACCGGGTCCCCCGGGTCAACCGGGTTGAGGCGCCAGTGGAGGTCGAAGGCGTACGTCGCGGATCCGTCGGGTGCGATCTGGGCCACTGCCGTCGAGGTGCGGGGGACGGCGATCGGGTCGGTCGCCTGCTCGACCCCTGCCCGGCGCAGGTGATCGGCCAGCGACCGACCGTGGGCGTCGTCGGCGTAGCTGGTGGCGAAGCGGACCCGGCGGCCCAGCCGCGCCAGGGCGACCGCGACGTTGGCGGCGCTACCCCGGCGCGCTCGGTGCTCGCGCCGTTGATCGGTGCGCACGACGTCGACCAGCGCCTCCCCCACGACGAGCGCTCCTCGTGCCTCCCCGCGCATGGGACAGGACTATCACGCGTCACTAGGCTGCCCGTCGTGCACGTCGAGCCGCTCGACCCCGCGGCATCGCAGCCGCCCTTCGAGCAGCTGCGGTGCCAGATCGCCACTCGCGCCGCGTCCGGCGACCTGCCTCCGGGCACCCGGCTCCCGACCGTCCGTGCTCTGGCCGCCGAGCTCGGCGTGGCCGTCAACACCGTCGCCCGGGCCTACCGCGAGCTCGAGGCCGACGGGGTGGTCGTGACCGAGGGCCGCCGCGGCACGTTCCTCGCCCTGGTCCACGGAGCACGTCCCGCGGCTACCGATGCGGCGAAGGACTACGTCCACGCCGCCCGCCACCTGGGCCTCAGCCTCCCGGAGGCTCGCAAGCTCCTCGAGGACGCATGGTCGACCCCGGCCTGAGGCGTCGAGGACGGCTCCTGATCGGCCTGGGGCTCCTCGACCTGGTGACCGGCCTCGTCCTGGCCGGCGTCGGGGTGCGCCAGGGGCTCGACGTCCTGGTCGCCGGAGGCCTCGTCCTGGCCGTGGTCGGGGCCGGTTTGGCCACGGTCCTGGGGCTCCACGGCAACCGCCCCGAGCAGCTGTGAGGGCCGTACGTCGTCTACGGCGTCGGTGCGGTGGGCGGAGTGATCGCCGGCAACCTGCACGCTGCCGGCGTACCGCTCACGATGGTGGCGCGCGGTGATCACCTCCAGCGGATCCGCACCGAAGGGCTCCGGCTCGACCGGGTCGCGGGCGAGGTGGTCGTCGACGCCCCGGTGGTGGCGTCCGCCGCCCAGGTCTCGTGGACGTCGGACACGGTCGTCCTGCTGTGCGTCAAGAGCCACCAGACCGCAGGCGTCCTCGACGACCTGACCGCGCACGCGCCGGAGGCGACGCCGGTCGTCTGCGCGCAGAACGGCATCGCCAACGAGCGGTCTGTCCTCCGCGTGTTCGCTGCGACCTACGGCTTGTGCGTCATGCTGCCCTCGGCGCACCTCGAACCCGGGGTGGTCGTGCAGAAGTGTCACCCCGTGCCGGGGATCCTCGATCTGGGCCGCTACCCCGTCGGTGTGGACGAGGTCGCCGAGCAGGTCGCTGCCGACCTGCGGGCGGCCGGCTTCGAGTCCCGACCGCGCGAGGACATCATGGCGTGGAAGCACCGCAAGCTGCTGACGAACGCGGTCGGCGACGTCTCGGCGCTCTTCGACGGCGCGGAGGCCGAGGAGCTCCGGGCCCAGGTGCGGGCCGAGGGCGAGGCCGTCCTGGCGGCCGCCGGGCTGCCCGTGGTGAGCGTCGAGGCCGACGACGTACGCCGAGGTGACGTCCTGCGGCTGCGGCCGGACTCCCCTGGCGTGCGGGGCAACTCGTTGGCGCAGAGCATCATCCGCGGCCTGCCCACCGAGGTCGACCACCGGGCCGGCGAGATCGTGCTGCTCGGGCGCCTGCACGGCATCCCCACCCCCGCCAACGACCTCGTCGTCCGCACCGTGCGGTCCCGCCAGGCCTCCGTCGACCGCTGACCCGTCACTTCTATGCGACGGGTCACCGCCCGAAATGACGCTGACCCGTCACATACAAGTGACGGGTCAGCGATGCAACGGTGCGCTCAGGCCTTGTCGTCGGCCTGCTCGTCGGTCTGCTCGTCGGTGGCGGGCTCCTCGGCGGGCTCGTCAGCGACGGGCTCCTCCTCGGCGACCACGCTCTCCTCGGGAGAGGCCTCCTCGCCGAGCTCGGTGGGAGCCTCGGCAGCAGCGGTCTCCTGTGCCGCGGTCTCCTCAGCGGGCGCTTCGTCGGCTGCGTCGACCGTCGTGGTCTCCTCGGCGGGCGCCGAGGAGGCCGTGGCCGGGGCCGCCTTCTGCTCGGTCTTCTTGGTCTTCGGTGCCGACGGTGAGTACGCCTCGGTCACGAGCTCGATCACGGCCATGGGCGCGTTGTCGCCCTTGCGGGGACCGATCTTGGTGATCCGGGTGTAGCCGCCGGGGCGCTCCGCGAAGCCCGGACCGATCTCGGTGAAGAGCGAGTGCACGATGCCCTTGTCCTTGATGACCCGCAGCACGAGCCGGCGGTTGTGCAGGCTCTCGACGGTGCCGAGCTCGGCCTTCTTGGCCTTGGTGATCAGCTTCTCGGCGTAGGGGCGCAGGGCGCGAGCCTTGGCCTCGGTCGTCGTGATCCGACGGTGCTCGAAGAGCGCGGTCGCCAGGTTGGCCATGATGTGCTTCTGGTGCGCGGCGCTGCCGCCGAAGCGGGGGCCCTTGGTGGGCTGAGGCATGGTCTCTCTCGTTTCTCCCCGGCCGTGTCAGGTACCGGGGTAGGTGGTTTTCGGTGGTCGAGCCGTGGCAGCGCGCAGCGCTGTCACGTGTCGAGACTCAGTACTGCTCGTCCTCGACGAAGGCGTCGTCGTCATCGTCGCCGTACGCCGCCAGAGCGGCCTGCGGGTCGAAGCCGGGAGCGCTGTCCTTGAGGGACAGACCCATCTCGACGAGCTTGGCCTTGACCTCGTCGATCGACTTCGCGCCGAAGTTGCGGATGTCGAGCAGGTCCTGCTCCGAGCGCGAGATGAGCTCTCCCACGGTGTGGATGCCCTCGCGCTTGAGGCAGTTGTAGGAACGGACCGTGAGCTGCAGGTCCTCGACCGGCAGAGCCAGGTCGGCCGCCAGCTGCTCGTCGACCGGCGAGGGGCCGATGTCGATGCCCTCGGCCTCGACGTTGAGCTCGCGGGCCAGACCGAACAGCTCGACCAGCGTCTTGCCGGCCGAGGCGATGGCGTCGCGCGGCAGGATCGAGGGCTTGGTCTCGACGTCGATCACGAGCTTGTCGAAGTCGGTGCGCTGCTCGACACGGGTCGCCTCGACCTTGTAGGTGACCTTCAGCACGGGGCTGTAGATCGAGTCGACCGGCATCCGGCCGATCTCGTTGTCGGCACCCTTGTTCTGGACGGCCGAGACGTAGCCGCGTCCGCGCTCGACGACCAGCTCCATCTCCAGCTTGCCCTTGTCGGACAGCGTGGCGATCCTGAGGTCGGGGTTGTGCACCTCGACACCGGCCGGCGGCGCGATGTCGGCGGCGGTGACCTCACCGGCGCCGGACTTGCGCAGGTACATGGTGACCGGCTCGTCGTGCTCGGAGGAGACGACGAGGCCCTTGAGGTTGAGGATGACCTCGGTGAGGTCCTCCTTGACGCCCTCGATGGTCGAGAACTCGTGGAGGACACCGTCGACCTTGATGCTCGTGACCGAGGCACCGGGGATCGAGGAGAGGAGCGTACGGCGCAGCGAGTTGCCGAGCGTGTAGCCGAAGCCGGGCTCCAGGGGCTCGATGACGAACCGCGAACGGAACTCGTCGACGGTCTCTTCCGACAGGGTGGGGCGCTGTGCGATGAGCACTTGTTCTTTCCTTCCCGGGCCCACCCGCTATTTGACGGGCCCAGATTTGCAGTTGACGGAAGGTGCAGGTGTGGGGTCCCGGGGCCCCCGCGAGGCGGGGTCCGGGGCGAGGCCAGCCGGGGCAGAGCCCCGACCGTGCTACTTCTTGGAGTAGTACTCGACGATGAGCTGCTCCTGGATCGGCAGGTCGATCTGCGCGCGCACCGGCACCTGGTGGACCAGGATCCGCATCCGCGACGGGATCGCCTCGAGCCATGCCGGCACCACGCGCTCGCCGTGGGTCTCACGGGCCACGATGAACGGCGTCATCTCCAGCGACTTCTCGCGGACGTCGATCACGTCGTGCGCGGTCACCTGGAAGGAGGGGATGTCCACCTTGCGGCCGTTGACCAGGAAGTGGCCGTGGTTCACCAGCTGGCGGGAGTGGCGGCGGGTGCGGGCGAACCCGGCCCGGTAGACCACGTTGTCGAGGCGGCACTCGAGGAGCTGCAGCAGGTTGTCGCCCGTCTTGCCCTGGCGACGCGAGGCCTCGGTGTAGTAGTTGTGGAACTGCTTCTCCAGGACGCCGTAGGTGTAGCGCGCCTTCTGCTTCTCGCGCAGCTGGAGGAGGTACTCGCTCTCCTTGATGCGTCCGCGGCCGTGCTGGCCGGGAGGGTAGGGGCGACGCTCGAAAGCAGAGTCGCCACCGACGAGGTCGACACCGAGACGGCGCGACTTCTTGGTCATGGGGCCGGTGTAGCGGGCCATGGGTCAGTCTCCTTCGGTCTCGGTGGTCAGACGCGCCGGCGCTTGGGCGGGCGGCAGCCGTTGTGGGGGGTGGGGGTCACGTCCTGGATGGTGCCGACCTCGAGGCCGATCGCACCCAGCGACCTGATCGCGGTCTCACGGCCCGAACCCGGACCCTTGACGAAGACGTCGATCTTCTTCATCCCGTGCTCCATCGCGCGGCGCCCAGCAGCCTCGGCGGCCATCTGTGCGGCGTACGGCGTGGACTTGCGGGAGCCCTTGAAGCCGACGGTGCCGGCAGAGGCCCACGCGATCACCGCCCCGGTGGGGTCGGTGATGGTGACGATGGTGTTGTTGAACGTGCTCTTGATGTGGGCTTCGCCCTGAGCGATGTTCTTCTTCTCCTTGCGGCGGACCTTCTTGGCGCCGGCCGCGCGAGCCTTGGGAGGCATGCGGTTTCTCCTTGGTTAAGAACTGGTCATGGCGCCGACGGCGGTCGAGGTGCGGTTGACGCGAGCCTCGGGACCCCGGCAGCGGGGGTGTGGCCTACTTGGCCTTCTTCTTGCCGGCAACCGTGCGCTTGGGACCCTTGCGGGTGCGCGCGTTGGTCTTGGTGCGCTGACCGCGGACCGGGAGGCCCTGGCGGTGGCGGCGACCCTGGTAGCTGCCGATCTCGATCTTGCGACGGATGTCGGCCTGCACTTCACGACGGAGGTCACCCTCGATCTTGAAGTTCGCTTCGATCTCGTCGCGGAGCTTGACCAGCTCTTCGTCGCCCAGCTGGTGGACGCGCATGTCCGGGTCGACCCCGGTTGCGGCCAGGAGCTGCTGGGCGCGGGTACGGCCGATGCCGTAGATGTAGGTGAGTGCGATCTCGATGCGCTTGTCGCGCGGGAGGTCCACACCAACGAGGCGTGCCATGTGGCGGTGTTCCTAACGTGGTTCGCAGCGGTGTCGGTCGTGTCGCGTCCGGGAACTCGTCGTCGAGCGGCGCTCGTGGGTCGAGCTTCGTCGAGACCCGGCTCCGGCCGTCTGCTCCGGAGGTGGCTTCATCCGTCCCCTCGAGGGACGGACTAGCGATCACGATGTAGGTGTTCAGTTATCCCTGACGCTGCTTGTGGCGCGGGTTCTCGCAGATCACCATGACGCGGCCGTGGCGACGGATCACCTTGCACTTGTCACAGATCTTCTTGACGCTCGGGTTGACCTTCACTGTCAGCCCTTTCTGGGTCGGCTGGTTGGTTACTTGTAGCGGTAGACGATGCGACCCCGGGTGAGGTCATACGGAGAGAGCTCCACCACCACGCGGTCCTCGGGGAGGATCCGGATGTAGTGCTGGCGCATCTTGCCGCTGATGTGGGCGAGCACCTTGTGCCCGTTGCTCAGCTCCACGCGGAACATCGCATTGGGTAGGGCCTCCGTGATGGTGCCCTCGAGCTCGATCACGCCTTCTTTCTTCGGCATGTCCTCCGCAATCTCTGTTGTCGCTGGTGTGGTGCTGTGGTCGCATCTACCGTTCGACCCGGGAACCTCCCCACCATGGCGGTGAGGTGGACCTCGTACGGCGGCCTGCAGCACCTCATCCCGGAGCCACCGCAGCGACGAGGTCGTGACGGGGACGTGGGTAGCCGCGAGGCGCGACGAGACCGGCCGACGTTGGGCCGACGGGCCAGTCTAGCCAGGCGTGGACCGGAAGGACGAATCGAGGAACGAGGACCTCGGCCGGGCTACTCCGTGGCCTTGGTCTCGCCGGCGACCGTGTCGTCGAGCTCCTCCTCGCGGCGCCGCGTCGAGCGGTCCTTGGCGAGGCTGGCCACGGTGGTGATGGCCAGGGTTCCGACGATGACCAACAGCGAAAGCCAGATCGGGATCTCGGGGGCCCACTCGACGTGCTCCCCACCGTTGATGAACCCGAGCTCGTTGAGGTGGAGCGCCTCCATGATGAGCTTGACCCCGATGAACAGGAGCAAGAAGGCCAACCCGTAGGACAGGTAGACCAGCCGCTGGAGCAGGTCGCCGATGAGGAAGTAGAGCTGGCGCAGTCCCATGAGGGCGAAGACGTTGGCGGTGAAGACCAGGTAGGGCTCGGAGGTCAGGCCGTAGATCGCCGGGATCGAGTCGAGTGCGAAGAGCAGGTCGGTCATCCCGAGGGAGAGCACCACGATGAACATCGGGGTGAGCAGCCGCTTCCCGTTCTCCTTGACGCTCAGCTTCACGCCGTGCCACTCAGTCGACTGACCGAGAGGTGGTTCTGGGCGAACTTGACGATGCGCGGCTCGTCGTAGTGCTCGCCGTCCTGGTCGTTGTCCCGAGCGAGCTGCACCGCGGTGAAGACCAGGAAGAGCGCCGAAGAGGTAGAAGACCCAGCTGAAGTTCTCGATCGCTGCAGCGCCCACGGCGATGAAGATGCCGCGCATCACCAGCGCGATGACGATGCCGACGAGCAGTGCCGTCTGCTGGTACTCGCGAGGCACGTTGAGCTTGGCCATGATGATGATGAAGATGAACAGGTTGTCGACCGAGAGGGAATACTCCGTCAGCCAGCCGGCGTAGAACTCCGCGCCGTACTGAGCGCCGGCGAGTGTCCACACCCCGAGGCCGAAGACGACGGCGAGCCCGATGTAACCGCTCAGGTGGAGTGCCAGCTCGCGAGTCGTGGGCGTGTGCGGACGACGCCCGATGACGAACACGTCGACGAGCAGCAGGCCGGTGGTCAGCAGCACGGTGGCTCCACCAGAGCCAGGTGGGGACGTCCAACGTCGAGTTCCTCATTCGGTGCGGGTGCGGTCAGACCAACCTACCGGCCGCCGAAAGGCACGCCGAGGGCAGCCAGCGCCGCCTCCCCGCCGTCGGGTGCCGTCAGCACCCAGGAACCCCGATCGGTGAGCGCGAAGGTGTGCTCGAAGTGCGCGGCCCAGGAGCCGTCAGCGCTGACACGGTCCAGTCGTCGGGCATCAGCAGGGTCTGGTGTGTGCCGAGCGTGACCATCGGCTCGACGGCCAGCGCCATGCCCGCGACCAGCCTGGCTGAGCGGCCACGGCGTACGACGTTCGGCACGTCGGGCGGTTGGTGCATCCGGGTGCCGATCGCCGTGGCCCGGTGTAGTCCTCGACGATCCCGTAGTCTCCCTCGGCACGCACGTGCTCCTCGACCGCGCGCGAGATGTCGCTCGACCCGACCTCCGACCGTCGCGCCGGCGATGCCTCGCCACATCGCCTCCTCGGTCACCCGGACCAGCTCGGCGACCTCCGGACGTCGTCTCGCCGAGGGAGAACGTGATGGCGGCGTCGCCGTGCCATCCGTCGACGATCGCTCCGCAGTCGACCGAGACCACGTCACCGTCCGCGAGCACGCGGTCACCCGGTACGCCGTGCACGACCTCGTCGTTGACCGACGCGCAGATGCTGCCGGTGAAGCCTTGGTAGCCGAGGAACGACGGCGTGGCGCCGGCCGAGCGGATGTGTGTCCTCGGCGATGTGCGTCGAGCTCGCGCGGTCGTCACCCCGGGTCGAGCGGCGTCGCGAAGCAGCGTCCAGGGTCTGCGCGACCACCAGTCCGGCTCGGCGCATCACGTCGAGCTGGGCCGGCGTCTTGATCTCGATCCCGCGGCGGAACCGGTCGATCACGTTTGCTTTCGCTCACCGGGTCTCGGCACGCGGGTCGCGAGTTCGCAGGCTCACTCGCGCCGCTCGCTCGACCACCAATGTTCCGAGTCGTGCGCTTCGCCTGATCACGACTGCGGAACGACATCCAGCGCGTCGAAGATCCGCTGGTGACCTCGTCGACCTCGCCCATGCCATCGACCTCGATCAGCACGCCGCGTGACGCGGTAGAGGTCGATGAGCGGCTCGGTCTGCTCGGCGTAGACGTCCTGGCGGCGGCGGATGACCTCTTCGGTGTCATCGCTGCGGCCGTCGGTCTCGGCGCGGGCGAGCAGTCGCTGCACGATCTCGTCGGCGTCGACGGTGAGCACCACGGCCGCGTCGAGGGCGTGCCCGGTGAACCGGATCATCCCGTCGAGCTCCTGGACCTGAGCGACCGTGCGCGGGTAGCCGTCGAGCAGGAAGCCGTTCTCGGCGTCCGACTCGTCGATCCGGTTGCGGACCATCAGGTTGGTGACCTCGTCCGGGACGTAGTCGCCGGCGTCCATGTACTGCTGGGCCTTGGTGCCGAGCTCGGTGCCCGCGGAGACGTTCGCCCGGAAGATGTCGCCGGTCGAGATCGCGGGGATCTTGAAGTGCTCGGCCACATGCTTGGCCTGGGTCCCCTTGCCGGCTCCGGGGGGCCCCATCATGATGAGTCGCATCTAGCGGTTACCTCAAGAAGCCTTCGTAGTTGCGCTGCTGGAGCTGGCTCTCGATCTGCTTCACCGTGTCGAGCGCGACGCCCACCATGATCAGGATGGACGTGCCGCCGAAGGGGAAGTTCTGGTTGGCATTGATCAGCACGAGTGCGATGAGCGGGATCAGTGACACCAGACCGAGGTACAACGCGCCCGGCAGCGTGATCCGGGACAAGACGTAGGACAGGTAGTCCTCCGTCGGCTTGCCCGCCCGGATCCCGGGGATGAAGCCGCCGTACTTCTTCATGTTGTCGGCCACCTCGTGCGGGTTGAAGGTGATCGACACGTAGAAGTAGGTGAAGAAGACGATGAGCGCGAAGAAGGTCGCCATGTAGAGCGGGTGACCGCCGGTGACGAAGTACTTCGAGACCCACTCGACCCAGCTCGAGCCGCTGTTCTGGTTGAACTGCACCGCCATGGCCGGCAGGTAGAGCAGCGACGAGGCGAAGATGACCGGGATGATCCCGGCCTGGTTGACCTTGAGCGGGATGTAGGTCGACGAACCGCCGAACATCTTGCGGCCCACCATGCGCCGCGCGTACTGGACCGGGATGCGGCGTTGGGCCTGCTCGATGAAGATGACCGCGGCCACGATCACCATGCCGATCGCCAGCACGATGCCGAAGACCCAGTAAGCCCTCGCTCTGGCGCACGGCCCACAACGCGGTCGGGAAGGTCGCGACGACCTGGCAGAAGATCAGGATGGACATGCCATTGCCGACGCCGCGGTCGGTGATCAGCTCACCGAGCCACATGATGACCGCGGTCCCGGCCGTCATGGTGACGACCATGGTCAGGAAGGTCGAGGTGCTGTTGCTGTGCAGCAGCTCCTCGGGGCAGTTCTGGAGCAGGTTGCCCGACCGGGCCAGGGCCACGATGCCGGTCGCCTGCAGGATCGCCAGACCCAGGGTGAGGTAGCGGGTGTACTGGGTGATCTTGGCCTGGCCCGCCTGACCCTCCTTCTTCAGCGCTTCGAGCCGCGGGATGACCACGACGAGCAGCTGCAGGATGATGCTGGCGGTGATGTAGGGCATGATCCCGAGCGCGAAGACCGTCAGCTGGAGCAGCGCGCCGCCGGAGAACAGGTTGATCAGGCTGTAGAGCCCGGCGTTCTCACCTTCCTGCGCGATGTTGATGCAGGACTGGACGTTGGCGACGTTGACGCCGGGGGCCGGGATCTGGGACCCGAGCCGGAAGACCGTCACGATCATCAGGACGAACAGCAGCTTGCGCCGCAGGTCCGGGGTCCGGAAGGCGTTCACGAACGCGCTGAGCACGAGATCCTCTTTCTCCAGCTATTCGGGGCCCTCGGCCCAGTGGCTCCCGGCACGACGAGAAGCCCACGGAAGCCTAACAGGGCGGTCGTACGTCGGACGGGCGCGGACGCGCCTCGTAGGAGTGCGGTGCCACGCCCGTCCAACGACTCACAGAACGGTGGTGGTTCCGCCCGCGGCTTCGATCTTCTCCTTGGCGGCGTTCGAGAACGCGTGCGCCTTGATGTCGACCTTGGCGGAGATCGATCCCTGCCCGAGCACCTTGACGGGGTGACCCTTGCGGACCGCACCCACCTCGACGAGCCGGTCCACGGTGACGTCGCCACCGTCGGGGAAAAGCTTGTCGATCTTGTCGAGGTTGACGACCTGGAACTCGACCTTGAACGGGTTCTTGAAGCCCTTGAGCTTCGGCAACCGCATGTGGATCGGCATCTGGCCACCCTCGAAGGCGGCGGGGACCTGGTTGCGGGCCTTGGTGCCCTTGGTGCCACGACCGGCGGTCTTGCCCTTGGAGCCCTCGCCTCGACCCACGCGGGTCTTGGCGGTCTTGGAGCCCGGGGCGGGCTTGAGGTGGTGCAGCTTGAGCGTCATCTCACTCGACCTCCTCGACCGTCACGAGGTGACGGACGGTGTTGACCATGCCCCGGATCTCGGGACGGTCCTCCTTGACGACCGTGTCGCCGATCCGGCGCAGACCGAGGGAACGCATGGTCTCGCGCTGGTTGGCCTGGCACCCGATGGTGGACTTCTTCTGCTGGACCTTGAGCTGTGCCATCAGGGACGCACCCCCGCGGCGGCCGGCTCGGCCGCGGCTGCGCCCTCGGCCCTCCCGTCGGCCTGCGCCTTGAGCAAAGCCGCCGGAGCGACCCGCTCGACCGGCAGCCCGCGACGCGCGGCCACGGTCTCCGGCTGCTCGAGCATCCGGAGGGCCTCGACCGTCGCGTGCACGATGTTGATCTGGTTGGACGAACCGAGCGACTTGCTCAGCACGTCGTGAATGCCGGCGCACTCGAGCACCGCGCGCACCGGGCCGCCGGCGATCACGCCGGTACCAGGCGCGGCCGGACGGAGCAGGACGACACCGGCGGCCTTCTCGCCCTGGACGGGGTGAGGGATGGTGCCCTGGATGCGGGGCACACGGAAGAAGGCCTTCTTGGCCTCCTCGACGCCCTTGGCGATCGCGGCCGGCACCTCCTTGGCCTTGCCGTAGCCGACGCCGACCAGACCGTCGCCGTCGCCTACGACGACCAGGGCGGTGAAGCTGAAGCGACGACCACCCTTGACGACCTTGGCGACGCGGTTGATGGCGACGACCCGCTCGAGGTAGACCGACTTCTCCGCGCCCTGGCCGCGACGGTCGTCGCGACCCCGACCCTGGCGATCCCCGCCGGCACGCTGTCCGCGCTGGGCTCCGCTCATGACTGGTTCCTCATCTCTTCTACGTCTCTTCTCTGCGGCTGACGGCTGAGCGCGCGGCTCAGAAGGTCAGCCCGCCCTCGCGCGCACCGTCGGCGAGCGCCGCGATCCGACCGTGGTACTTGTTGCCGGCCCGGTCGAAGACGACCGACTCGACGCCCTGGTCCTTGGCCCTGGCCGCGACGAGCTCGCCGACGCGTTTGGCCTTGGCCGTCTTGTCACCGTCGGTGCCGCGCAGGTCGGCCTCCATCGTCGAGGCGTAGGCCAGCGTCTTGCCCACCCGGTCGTCGACGACCTGGACGAAGAGGTGCTTGGCGCTACGGGTCACGACCATGCGCGGACGCTCGGCGGTGCCGTGGAGCTTCTTGCGGCCCCGGACCTGACGACGCAGGCGCGAACGCGTGCGCGCAGCGGTGTGCTTGTGCTGCTTCAGCGAGATTGCCATGACTTACTTACCGGCCTTTCCGACCTTGCGGCGGATCTGCTCGCCGGCGTAGCGGACGCCCTTGCCCTTGTAGGGCTCAGGCTTGCGCAGCTTGCGGATGTTGGCGGCGACCTCGCCGACCAGCTGCTTGTCGATGCCGACGACGCCGAGCCGGGTCTGGCTCTCGACCGCGAAGGTGATGCCCTCGGGCGCGTCGAAGATGATCGGGTGGGAGTAGCCGAGCTGGAACTCCAGCTGGGTCGGTCCCTTGGACAGGACGCGGTAGCCGACGCCGACGATCTCGAGCTTCTTCTCGTAGCCTTCGGTGACGCCCACGACCATGTTGTTGATCAGGGTGCGGCTCAGGCCGTGGAGCGCCTTGCTGGTCCGCTCGTCGTCGGGACGCTTGACGTCCAGGACGCCGTCGTTCTGCTCGACGGTGATCGGAGCGGCTACCGCGTGCGAGAGGGTGCCCTTGGGTCCCTTCACGGTGACCAGGGGCCCCTCGATGGCCACGTCCACCCCCGAGGGGACCGGGACGGGGAGCTTGCCAATGCGCGACATGCGTTGTTCTCCTTCGCTTCCGGTCTCGGGTTACCAGACGTAGGCGAGGACTTCCCCACCCACGCCCTTCTGGTTGGCCTGGCGGTCGGTCAGCAGACCCTGGCTGGTCGAGATGATCGCCACCCCGAGTCCACCGAGGACCTTGGGCAGACCGGTGTGCTTGGCGTAGACGCGCAGGCCGGGCTTGCTGATCCGGCGCACGCCGGCGATCGAGCGCTCGCGGTTGCGGCCGTACTTCAAGATGATGGTGAGCGTCTTGCCCACCTCCCCCTCGGTCGGGTCGGCAACGGCGAAGGAGCTGATGTAGCCCTCCTGCTGCAAGATCTCGGCCACGCCCTGCTTGAGCTTGCTGTAGGGCATGCTCACGTCGTCGTGGAAGGCCTGGTTGGCGTTACGCAGACGAGTCAGCATGTCTGCGATCGGGTCGGTCATCGTCATGGGTCTACGTCGTTCCTTCTCGGTGTGGTTTCCGCTGTCGCGGACCTACATCGGTTCAGTTGGGTTGCTTGGCTCGCTGGGTCTCGAGGCCGCTCGTTCCTCGCGGCACCTCGACCACCGTCACCAGGAGGACTTGGTCACGCCGGGCAGCTCGCCGCGGTGGGCCATCTCGCGCAGGCAGATGCGGCACAGGCCGAACTTGCGGTAGACGGCCTTGGGGCGACCGCAGCGCTGGCAGCGCGTGTAGCCCCGCACCGCGAACTTCGGCTTGCGGGCCGCCTTGACCCTGAGTGCTGTCTTCGCCATCTCGCTACCTCACTTCTCCGCGAACGGGAATCCGAGGTGCTTCAGCAGCGCCCGGCCGTGCTCGTCGTTGGTGGCCGTCGTGACGACGGTGATGTCCATGCCCCGCTGCCGGTCGACCCTGTCCTGGTCGATCTCGTGGAACATGACCTGCTCGGTCAGACCGAAGGTGTAGTTGCCGTTGCCGTCGAACTGGCGCGGCGAGAGCCCACGGAAGTCGCGGATGCGCGGCAGGGCCAGCGACAGCAGCCGGTCGAGGAACTCCCACATCCGGTCGCCGCGCAGCGTGACGTGGCACCCGATGGGCATGCCCTCGCGGAGCTTGAACTGCGCGATGGACTTGCGGGCCTTGGTCACGGCCGGCTTCTGGCCGGTGATCGCGGTGAGGTCCTTGATGGCGCCCTCGATGAGCTTGGAGTCGCGGGCCGCCTCGCCGACGCCCATGTTGACCACGATCTTGGTCAGACCGGGCACCTGCATCACGTTCGCGATGTCGAACTCCGAGCGCAGCGCGGGGAGGATCTCCTCGCGGTAGCGCGTCTTGAGCCTCGGCGTCACCTTCTCCTCGGTCGCCTGCTCGGCGGCCTCGGGGGTCTCGGTTGCGGTGTCGGTCATCAGATCTCCTTGCCGGTCTTGCGGGAGATGCGGACGCTGCGCGTCGAGGTGTACGTCGAGCCGTCGGGCCGGCGCTTGGTGACCTCGTCGCGGCGGAACCCGACGCGGGTCACGCCGTCGTCCTCGACCAGCATCACGTTGGACACGTGGATCGGGGCCTCGGCGGTGATGATGCCGCCGGTGGTGCCGGAGCGGCCGCCCTGGTTGAGGACCTTGGTGTGCCGCTTCACGCGGTTGACACCCTCGACGATGACGCGCTCGTCCTCACGGATCACCCGGATGACCTTGCCCTCGGCACCCTTGTCGCGACCGGCGATCACCTTGACGGTGTCGCCCTTCTTGATCGTCAGGCGGGGCTTGGCCTTCGAGGCGTTCTTCTTCGCCTTGTTCGCAGTCATCACAGCACCTCCGGGGCGAGCGAGATGATCTTCATGAACCGCTTCTCGCGCAGCTCGCGGCCCACGGGGCCGAAGATGCGCGTGCCACGCGGCTCGCCGTCGGACTTGAGGATGACGGCGGCGTTCTCGTCGAACTTGATGTACGAACCGTCGGCGCGGCGGCGCTCCTTGACGGTGCGCACGATGACGGCCTTGACGACCTCGCCCTTCTTGACGTTGCCGCCGGGGATCGCGTCCTTGACGGTCGCCACGATGACGTCGCCGATGCCGGCGTACCGACGACCGGAGCCGCCGAGCACGCGGATGCACAGGATCTCCTTGGCGCCGGTGTTGTCGGCCACCTTCATCCTGGACTCCTGCTGAATCACTTCGCACGCTCCAGGATCTGCACGACGCGCCAGCGCTTGGTCGCCGACAGCGGCCGGGTCTCCATGATCTCGACCCGGTCACCGACGCCGCACTCGTTGTTCTCGTCGTGCGCCTTCAGGCGGGCCGTCTGGCGCATGACCTTGCCGTAGCGGGCGTGCTTGCGACGGTCTTCGACGGAGACCACGACGGTCTTGTCCATCTTGTCGCTGACGACCAGGCCCTCGCGGACCTTGCGCGCCCCGCGCTGCACCTCGTCAGTGGGCTGCTGCTCGCTCATGCGCTCACGTCTTCCTTGTTCGAGTCAGACTTCGACTCAGCGTCCTCGTCCGCACCCGGCGTGCTGCGGATGCCGAGCTCGCGCTCGCGCAGCACCGTGTAGATCCGGGCGATGTCCTTCTTGACCGCGCGCAGGCGGCCGTGGCTCTCGAGCTGTCCGGTGGCGGCCTGGAAGCGGAGGTTGAACAGCTCCTCCTTGGCCTCGCGCAGGCGCGACTCCAGGTCGACGGCGTTGAGCTCGTCGAGCTCGTGTGCGGTGGTGCCCTGAGCCATCAGAACTCACCCGCCTCTCGCGAGATGAACCGGCACTTCATGGGGAGCTTGTGCATCGCGCGGCGCATCGCCTCGCGGGCGACGTCCTCCTCGACACCGGAGAGCTCGAACATGACGCGGCCGGGTTTGACGTTGGCGATCCACCACTCCGGAGAACCCTTGCCCGAGCCCATGCGGGTCTCGGCCGGCTTCTTGGTCAGCGGGCGGTCGGGATAGATGTTGATCCAGACCTTGCCGCCACGCTTGATGTGACGGGTCATGGCGATACGGGCCGACTCGATCTGCCGGT
Organism: uncultured Actinomycetota bacterium; assembly: GCA_963767915.1. Classification (GTDB taxonomy): domain Bacteria; phylum Actinomycetota; class Actinomycetes; order Propionibacteriales; family Nocardioidaceae; genus Nocardioides. Next base: position 275,777 of record CAVYFR010000002.1, on the reverse strand, counting down.
TGGTCACGTAGTGACCCTCGATCGCCTGGATCCCGAAGTCACCGAAGGCCAGGCGGGTCCCGCCCTTGGCGGCCCCACCCCGCTTGGGGTGGTGCTGCTTGCGGTGCTTGACGCGACGAGGCATCAACACGGCTCAGCCCTCCGTTCCGGGGGCGCTGTCGGCGACCGCGGCGGGCGCGGGCGCCTCGGCAGCCGGGGCGGCCTCGGGCTCACGGTCCGAGCGGGTCGGACGGCTGCCGCGGCTCGGACGCTCCGAGCCCCGCTCGGCGCCGCGGGTCTGACGACCACGGCCGGGGACTCCGGCGCGAGCGGCGGCCTGCGCCTGGCGCTCGGCGCGGGTTCCGGCGACCTCGCCCTTGTAGATCCAGACCTTCACGCCGATGCGTCCGAAGGTCGTGCGGGCCTCGTAGAAGCCGTAGTCGATGTCGGCGCGCAGGGTGTGCAGGGGCACGCGGCCCTCGCGGTAGAACTCGGTGCGCGACATCTCGGCGCCGTTGAGGCGACCCGAGCACTGGATCCGGATGCCCTTGGCACCCGAACGCATGGTCGTCTGCATCGCCTTGCGCATGGCCCGGCGGAACTGCACCCGACCCGAGAGCTGCTCAGCGACACCTTGGGCGACCAGCTGCGCGTCGACCTCGGGGCTCTTGACCTCGAGGATGTTGAGCTGGACCTGCTTGCCGGTCAGCTTCTCGAGCTCACCGCGGATCCGGTCGGCCTCGGCGCCGCGGCGGCCGATGACGATGCCCGGTCGCGCGGTGTGGATGTCGACACGGACCCGGTCCCGGGTGCGCTCGATCTCGACCTTGGAGATGCCGGCCCGCTCCATGCCCTTGGAGAGCAGCTTGCGGATGGCGACGTCCTCGCCGACATAGGCCTTGTACAGCTTGTCGGCGTACCACCGCGACTTGTGGTCGGTGGAGATGCCGAGGCGGAAGCCGTTCGGGTGGATCTTCTGTCCCATCAGCCCTTCCGTCCCTTCTTGTTCTTGGCGCCGGCCACGACCGAGGCCGGCTGGACGGCGAGGGTGATGTGGCTGGTGCGCTTGTTGATCCGGGTGGCGCGGCCCTGGGCGCGAGGACGCCAGCGCTTCATCGTCGGACCCTCGTCGACCATCGCGACCGAGACGACCAGGTCGCCCGCGTCGAGGTCCTCGGTGGTCTCGGCGTTGGCGACCGCGCTCTCGAGGACCTTGTAGACGGTCTCGGAGGCGGCCTGCGGGGTGAACCGCAGGATCGACAGGGCCTCGTCGACCGGCAGGCCGCGGACCATGTCGACGACGCGACGGGCCTTCATGGGGGTGATCCGCACGTAGCGGGCGCTCGCGTAGGCGCCGGGCTGGTCACCCAGCAGCGACTCGCGGCGGGCGCTGGTGCGCCGGCGCTCGGTGGTGCTCATCGACGACGTCCCTTCCGGTCATCCTTGACGTGCCCGCGGTAGGTGCGGGTCGGGGCGAACTCGCCCAGCTTGTGGCCGACCATCGAGTCGGTCACGAAGACGGGGACGTGCTTGCGCCCGTCGTGGACGGCGATCGTGTGACCGATCATCGCGGGGATGATCATCGAACGACGCGACCAGGTCTTGATGACGTTGTGGCTGCCCTTGTCGTTCTCGGCGTCCACCTTCTTCATCAGGTGGTCGTCGACGAAAGGGCCCTTCTTCAGGCTGCGAGGCATCGGTTCGGTTCCTAGCGCTTGTTCTTGCCGGAGCGGCGACGACGGATGATCTGGGAGTCACTGGCCTTGCGCCGGCGCGTGCGACCCTCGGGCTTGCCCCACGGGGAGACCGGGTGGCGCCCACCCGAGGTCTTGCCCTCGCCACCACCGTGCGGGTGGTCGACGGGGTTCATGACGACACCGCGGACGGTCGGGCGCTTGCCCTTCCAGCGCATGCGGCCCGCCTTGCCCCAGTTGATGTTGGACTGCTCGGCGTTGCCGACCTCGCCGACGGTGGCGCGGCAGCGCACGTCGACGAAGCGCATCTCGCCCGAGGGCAGACGCAGCGTCGCGCGCGAGCCCTCCCGGGCCACCAGCTGCGCGCTGTTGCCGGCGGAGCGGGCCATCTTGGCCCCGCCGCCGGGACGCAGCTCGACGCAGTGGATGGTCGTACCGACCGGGATGTTGCGCAACGGGAGGTTGTTGCCGGGCTTGATGTCGGCGTTGGGACCCGACTCGACCCGCGTGCCCTGACCGAGGTCCTTCGGCGCGATGATGTAGCGCTTCTCACCGTCGGCGTAGTGGAGCAGGGCGATCCGAGCGGTCCGGTTGGGGTCGTACTCGATGTGCGCGACCCTGGCCGGGACACCGTCCTTGTCGTAGCGACGGAAGTCGATGATGCGGTAGGCGCGCTTGTGTCCGCCGCCCTGGTGTCGGGTGGTGATCCGCCCCTGGTTGTTGCGCCCGCCCTTCTTGGGCAGCGGACGGGTCAGGGACTTCTCGGGCGTGGTCCGGGTGATCTCGACGAAGTCGGCGACCGAGGAGCCGCGACGGCCCGGGGTGGTCGGCTTGTACTTGCGGATGGCCATCAGGAAACCGCTCCTCCGAAGATGTCGATGCGGTGACCCTCGGCCAGGCTGACGATGGCGCGCTTGGTGTCCTTGCGCTTGCCGAGCCCGTTGCGGGTACGACGCGTCTTGCCCTTGCGGTTCATGGTGTTCACCGAGGTGACCTTGACGTTGAAGATCTTCTCGACCGCGATCTTGACCTCGGTCTTGTTGGCGTCGGGGCGCACCAGGAAGGTGTACTTGTTGGCGTCGAGGAGGCCGTAGCTCTTCTCCGACACGACCGGCGCGATCAGCACGTCGCGGTGGTCCTTGTGCAGGGTGCTCACTCGTCCCCCTCCTCGTTCTTCGACGCAGCAGCCTTCGTGGTGGCAGCCTTCTTCGCCGGCGCCTTCTTCGCAGCCGCCTTCTTGGCCGGCGCCTTCTTGGCGGCGGTCTTCTTGGCGGCGGTCTTCTTGGCGGGCTTCTGGTCCTCGTCGGCGGAGCCGTCCGAGCCCGTGTCGCCCGCCTCGTCCGCGTCAACGGCGTCGTTGCCCGCAGGCTCGACGATGGTGGCGGCGCGACCCTCGGCCTTGCCGCTCACGAACGCGTCGTAGGCGCCCTTGGTGAAGACCACGTCGTCGGAGGCGATCACGTCGTAGGTGTTGAGCTGGTCGACCGCCACGATGTGCACCTCGGGTGCGTTGCGCAGCGAGAGCCAGGTGACCGAGTCGGTGCGCTCGAGCACCAGCAGGAAGCGGCGACGGTCGGCGAGACCGAGCAGGGCGCCCAGTGCCGACCTCGTCGACGGCGTGTCACCCGAGATCAGCGACTCGACCACGTGCACGCGGTCGTTGCGGGCCCGGTCGGACAGGGCGCCGCGAAGGGCGGCGGCCTTCATCTTCTTGGGAGTCCGCTGGTCATAGCTGCGCGGCTGCGGGCCGTGGACGACGCCACCACCGGTGAACTGCGGTGCACGGGTCGAGCCCTGACGGGCGCGGCCGGTGCCCTTCTGCTTGTAGGGCTTGCGGCCACCGCCGCGGACCTCTCCGCGCCGCTTGGTGGAGTGCGTGCCCTGACGGGCGGCGGCCTGCTGGGCCACCACGACCTGGTGGATCAACGCGACGTTGGTCCGGGCGTCGAAGATCTCCTCCGGCAGGTCGACCTTGACCAAGGAGGCCGAGGAGGCAGCCGAGGACTTCGTGGCGGCCGTCTTCGTCGTCGACTTCTTGGCCGTCTTCTTGGCGGCGGTCTTCTTCGCGGGGGTGCTCGCGGCGGCGTTCACTTCACGGCCTCCTTGGTGGCGGCCTTGACCGCAGAGCGCAGGACCAGCAGCCCGCCCTTGGGACCGGGCACCGGTCCCTTGACCAGGATCAGGCCACGCTCGGCGTCGACGCCCTGGACGACGAGGTTCTGGGTGGTGACGGTGTCGGAGCCCATCCGACCGGCCATCCGCACGCCCTTGAAGACGCGACCGGGGGTGGCGCAGGCGCCGATCGAGCCCGGCTTGCGGTGGTTGCGGTGGGCACCGTGCGAGGCGCCGACGCCGGAGAAGCCGTGACGCTTCATGACTCCGGCGAAGCCCTTGCCCTTGCTGGTGCCGGTCACGTCGACCTCCTCGCCACGGCGAACGTCTCGACGGGAAGCTCCTGGCCGACCTCATACGATCGACGCGTCGGCGGTGCGGATCTCGACGAGATGACGGCGCGGGGTCGATCCGGACTTGGCGAAGTGACCGGCGGCCGGCTTGTTGACCTTGCGGCCGTCGATCTCGCCGTACCCGATCTGGACGGCGTTGTAGCCGTCGAGCTCGGGGTGACGGACCTGCGTGACCACGTTGGTCGCGGCCGCGATGACGGTCACAGGTACGACGCGGTTGTTCTCGTCCCAGATCTGGGTCATGCCGAGCTTGGTGCCCAGCAGCCCCTTGACGTTGCGTTCCACAGTCATGGGTGTCGTTCCTCCGTCCGTGACCTAGAGCTTGATCTCGATGTCGACGCCCGCCGGGAGGTCGAGGCGCATGAGCGAGTCGACCGTCTTCGGCGTGGGGTCGATGATGTCGATGAGGCGCTTGTGCGTGCGCATCTCGAAGTGCTCGCGAGAGTCCTTGTACTTGTGCGGCGACCGGATCACGCAGAAGACGTTCTTCTCGGTCGGCAGCGGCACCGGGCCGGCGACGCGAGCACCCGTGCGGGTGACGGTGTCCACGATCTTGCGCGCCGAGGTGTCGATCACCTCGTGGTCATAGGCCTTGAGCCTGATGCGGATCTTCTGTCCCGCCATAGGTCTCTCTCGTCTCTTCTCGTGCCGACTGAGCTGGTCCGTGCTGGGCTGCGAGCCCGACCCCCGCGGTCGGGCGTGTCGTGACCTCGAGAGGCACGACGCGTCCCGGCCGAAGCCGATCTCGCGCTGTTGCTAGTGGAACCGGGTCTCCAGGTGCGGTGCGGGCACGCCCTCCACCGATCACACTCCAGCAGCGACCGAGGTCGTGCGAGGGAGACGCGATTCAGGAGTCAAGGTGTGCCGCACCCCGGCAACCCGCCGGAGCAACCGGAACATCCTGACAGAGATCGTCACCGGGACCTAATCGTCCCTGTCCGGGCTACTGTCCCCCTGTGCGGGACGAGAACACGTTCTACTTCGGGTCCGGAACACCGGTCCCGGTGGTGGTCTGGGGCACGGGCAACATGGGTCGCGCCTCGATCCGGGCCGTCGACGCGCACCCCTCGCTCACCCTGGCCGGCGTGGTCGTGGCGAACCCCGAGAAGGTGGGCCGCGACGCCGGTGATCTGGCCGGGCTGGACCGGACTCTGGGCGTTGCCGCGACCGACGACGTCGAGGCGGCCCTCGCCACGCTCTCGGGTGGAGGCGCAGTCGCCTACATGGCCTCGGGCGACGTACGGCCCGACGACGCGGCCAGCGACGTGGAGCGGGCACTGCGGCGTGGCGCCGTCGTCGTGACACCGGCGATCTACGCCCTCTACGACCACCGGTCGGCCCCCGACGGGCTCCGCGACCAGATGCTGTCCGCGGCCCGCGCCGGCGGGGCGTCTCTGTTCGTCAGCGGCATCGACCCCGGGGTGGGGGAACGACCTGATGCCGGTGCTGGTGAGCTCCCTGGCCGGTGCGGTCGACCGGATCCGCTGTCAGGAGATCTTCGACTACGCGACCTACGACGCCCCGGACGCGGTCCGCCTCCTGGTGGGGATGGGCGAGCCGATGGACTACGAGCCACCGATGGTGGCCCCCGGTGTCCCGACCATGGTCTGGGGTGGCCAGATCCGGCTGATCGCACGCGCGCTGGGCGCGGAGGTCTCCGAGATCCGCGAGACTCTCGAGCGGCGGGCGCTCGACGCCGACGTCACCAACCAGATGGGTCTCTTCCCGGCCGGCACACAGGGTGCGCTCCGCTTCGAGGTGCAGGGCATCGTCGACGGCGAGCCCCTCATCGTCGTCGAGCACGTCACCCGGATCACGCCCGAGGTGGCGCCGGACTGGCCGGTGCCGCCTGACGGCGGCGACGGCGCGCACCGGGTCGTCATCGAGGGCAGACCGCGCATCGAGGTCAACCTCGAGGCCACCGACGAGGGCGGCAACCGCGCCGCTGGTGGCAACGCGACCGCGGCGAACCGGTTGGTCAACGCGATCCCGTGGCTCCGGGCGGCGGAGCCACGCATCTACGACGGGCTCGAGGTGCCGCTGGCACCGGCGAGCGGCAAGCTGGGAAGGAAGGTCGGCGCATGATCATCGACGTACCCGAGGGCAAGGACCCGATCATGTACGTCTGGGGCGAGATGGTCCCGGGCATCGGCCCGGCCGCGGCGGGGTTCGCGCAGTCGGTCTACGAGCACGGAACGCTCGGGCTGCGGGAGTTCGAGGCGGCCCGGCTGCGGGTCGCCCAGATCAACGGCTGCCTCTTCTGCCAGGACTGGCGGACCGAGCGCGACGGGGTCACGGTCGAGGACGGCTTCGAGGACGCCGTGACGGCGTGGCGGACCTCTTCGGCGCTGGACGACCGGGCTCGGCTGGCCGCGGAGTACGCCGAGCGGTTCTCGCTGGACCACCACGGCCTCGACGACGACTTCTGGGCGCGCATGCGGGCGGAGTACTCCGACCGCGAGATCGTGGAGCTCTCCATGTGCCTGGGCTCGTGGATCAGCTTCGGCCGGCTCAACCGCGTGCTGGGTCTTGACGCGGCGTGCGTGCTGCCGAGCCACCTGTCGCAGCGCTGAGAACGACCTGCCTTCGCTCGACGTCACGCCAGTCGAAGGTCGAGCTCCTCGACGGTGGTGACGGGGCGCTCGCAGACGAAGCCACGGCACACGTAGGCCGCAGGCGCGCCCTCGATGGGCTCGCGACCCTCCATGAGCGGGATGGCCGACCCGGGCTCCGCTGCCACGACCACGGCTCCGGGATGGCGCAGGGCGCGCTGCTCGAGAGCGTCCCGGGCGGGGCCCGGCGGACCCACCACCGCGATCTCGAGGGGCCCGCCGAGGACCGCGGCGGTGGCGGCGAGGGACCAGCCGGCGAAGCGTGGCGCCCGCTCGGCGAGTCCTGCGACGCTGGCCAGGGCCTCCTCGGCGGCCTGACGGTAGGGACCGTGGCCGGTCATCGCGTGGGCGTCGACGAGCGCGTGCACGGTGGCGGAGAGGCCCGACGGCGAGGCGTTGTCAGCGGGGTCCCGGGGGCGTGACACCAGCACCTCGGCGTCGGCGGCGGTGTCGAAGAACCCTCCGTCGTCGGATCGGAACTCGGCCAGCGCCACGTCGAGCAGGGCTCGGGCGCGGTCGAGCCACCGGACGCCGCCGGTGACCCCGGCGAGGTCGAGGAAGCCGGCCGCGACGCAACCGTGGTCCTCCAGCACGCCTGCCGGGGCACCGACCACGCCGTCGCGTGAGACCCGCCGCAGGTGTCCGCCGACGACGTGGATCCGCCACAGGAGCTCGCCGGCGGCGACCGCCGCCTCGACGTACGCCGGTCGGCCCAGCAGCCGTCCGGCCCGGCACAGACCGCTGATGGCGAGTCCGTTCCAGGCGGCGACGACCTTGTCGTCGCGTTCGGGACGAACTCGCCGGGAGCGGGCCTCGAGCAGTCGATCGCGGACCCGCGCCCAGCGGTCGAGGTCGTCGGGGTCCTCACGCAGCTGCAGAGTGGAGCTGCCGTGCTCGAAGGTGCCGCTCTCGGTCACCTCCAGCAGCCGCGCCGCCCACGGCCCGTCCTCGGGCCCGAGCACGTCGAGGAGCTGCTGGGGGGTCCAGACGTAGTAGGTGCCCTCCTCGCCCTCGGAGTCGGCGTCGAGGGCCGAGGCGAACCCGCCTTCGGGGGTGCGGAGCTCGCCCAGCAGGAAGTCCGCGATGCCCTCGGCGGCCTGCACGCCCGCACGCGTGCCCCACTCGGCGTAGAGCCGCAGCAGCAGGGCGTTGTCGTAGAGCATCTTCTCGAAGTGCGGCACCACCCACCCCGCGTCGACCGAGTAGCGGGAGAAGCCGCCTCCGAGCTGGTCATGGATGCCGCCGCGCGCCATCCGGGTCAGCGTGGCGTCGAGCATCTGTTGGGCGAGTGGGTTTCGAGACGGTTGCTGCGCAACCTCCTCAACCACCGAGAGCGACGGTTGCTGCGCAACCTCCTCAACCACCGAGAGCGACGGTTGCTGCGCAACCTCCTCAACCACCGAGAGCGACGGTTGCTGCGCAACCTCCTCAACCACCGAGAGCGACGGTTGCTGCGCAACCTCCTCAACCACCGGAGAGACCCGCCGCAGGAACTCCAGCACCATCGAGGGCGGGAACTTCGGGGCACCTCCGAACCCCCCGTTGACCGGATCGAAGTCGGCGGCCAGGGCGTCGACCGCCGCCCCGAGCAGCTCGGGCGTGAACGATCCCGCGAAGCTGGCGCCGGCGAGCTTGTCGAGGTGCTCGCGGATGCCGGTGGCGGCTCGTCGTACGTCGTCGGGGCGGTCGCGCCAGGCGGCGGTGAGCGCCTCGAGCACCTGCCGGAACGACGGCTGACCGTGGCGGGGCTGGTCGGGGAAGTAGGTGCCGGCGAAGAACGGGTTGCCGTCGTGGTCGAGGACGCACGTCATCGGCCACCCGCCGTGGCCGGTCATCGACGTCGTCGCCTGCATGTAGACGGCGTCGACGTCGGGGCGCTCCTCACGGTCGACCTTGACCGCCACGAAGTGCTCGTTGAGGTAGGCGGCGACCTCCTCGTCCTCAAAGGACTCGTGGGCCATCACGTGGCACCAGTGACAGGCGGCGTACCCGACCGACAGGAGCACGGGCACCCCGCGACGCCGAGCCTCCTCGAACGCGGCGGGTTCCCACTCCCACCAGTCGACGGGGTTGTCGGCGTGCTGGAGGAGGTACGGCGAGGTGGCCTCGCGGAGCCGGTTCGTCACGGGCGGAGGGGCCTTACGGGGAGACGTCCGGGCGCGGCCGTTGCTTCTTGTCCGACGGGTCGTAGAGGCCGGCCTCCTCGGCCGAGTCCGCGCGCCGCAGGTGCTTGACCAGGCTGAAGGCCAGCACGACCACCGCGGCGATGAGCAGGAGGAACACGAGGAACGCAGTCCACCCCGCCTTCACGTCGGTGGGGTCCGGAGTCTCGTCGACCAGCACGAGGACCTGCAGGACCACCAGGTCGAGGCTCATCGGTCCATGCTCGCAGCCTCGGCCCGGATGCCGGCGAACAGGTCGTCCTCGGGAGTCGTGGTCTCGACGTGGGTGGTCACCAGCTCGTAGTCCTCGGTCGGCCAGACCTTCTGCTGGATCTCGCGCGGCAGCGCGAACCAGAAGCCGTCGGGGTCGATCTGGGTCGCATGGGCGAGGAGCGCCTGGTCACGCACCCCGAAGAAGTCCGCGCAGGGCACCTTGGTGGTGATCCGGGCGTCCCACTCGGGCTCGGGCTCCCACTGCTCGAGCCGCTCGCCCCACGGCGACTCGAGGCCGTGGGAGAGCATCGCCTCGTGCAGCGCGACCGTGCGCGGTCGGTTGAACGAGTGGTGGTAGTAGAGCTTCAGCGGCTGCCAGGGCTCGCCGACGTCCGGGTAGCGCTGGGGGTCTCCCGCGGCCTCGAAGGCAGCGACGCTGATCTCGTGGCACTTCACGTGGTCGGGGTGCGGGTAGCCCCCGCGTTCGTCGTACGTCGTCACGACGTGCGGGCGGAACTCGCGCATCAACCGGACCAGCGGCTCGGCAGCCTCCTCGGTGGGCACGAGGCCGAAGCACCCGTCCGGCAGCGGCGGCTTCGGGTCGCCGTCGGGCCAGCCGGAGTCGACGAAGCCCAGCCAGTCCTGCCGGACACCGAGGATGTCGCGCGCCCGCTCCATCTCCTGCCGGCGGATCTCGGAGATGTTCTCGAGCACGTCGGGCCGGTCCATCTTGGGGTTGAGGATCGATCCCCGCTCGCCCCCGGTGCACGTCACCACGTGGACGTCGACCCCCTGCGCGGCGTACATCGCCGTGGACGCCGCACCCTTGCTCGACTCGTCGTCGGGGTGGGCGTGGACGGCCATGAGACGAAGGCCGGCGCGGGGTCCGGTGGGCATGACGCAACTCTAGGATGGGTGCGTGAGCGCCCCGACCGAGACCGCCCTTGCGGAGCGGTACGCCGCGCCCGCACCGTGGCGTCGCGCGACCCTCGTCGCGGTGGCGGGGGTCGTGGTCCTGGCGTTCCTCGGCTGGCTCTCGTGGGCGACGTGGGGCCAGGCCAACCCCGTCGTCGAGTCGGAGCTCCTGTCCTTTGACGTGGTCGACGAGCACGCCGCAACGGCGGTGGTCCAGGTGGAGGTCGAGGGGGACGGGGCGACGGCGTCCTGCCTGCTGCGGGCCTACGCGGAGGATCACACCGTCGTCGGTGAGCTGTCCTTCGCCGCGACCTCCGCGACCGACGGGCGAGTCGAGCGGACGGTCCGCACCGAGCGTCGCGCGACGGCCGTCGAGTCGGTCGGGTGCACCGCTCGGGGGCAGTCACGACCCCGGTGATCTGACCGCTCTGGGGTAGGGTCGCCGGTCTGACGGTCCGCCCCGCCATCCAGCAAGGGTGGCCGCGGACCCCGCGCATGTGAGCAACCGAGCCCGTCGCGCGGCCCCGGCATCGAGCAACACCGAGATCTAGCAGTTCAGGAGTACCCCCATGACCCAGGCCAGCGACCAGAACACCATCTGGCTGACCCACGAGGCCCACGAGAAGCTGCAGGCGGAGCTCGAGGACCTCAAGGGTCCCCGCCGTCAAGAGGTGATCGAGCGCATCAGCGCCGCCCGTGACGAGGGGGACCTGAAGGAGAACGGCGGCTACCACGCCGCCAAGGACGAGCAGGGCAAGATCGAGGCCCGCATCCGGCAGCTCGAGGACATGCTCGCCCGCGCCGAGGTGGGCGACACCCCGCAGGACGACGGCGTCGTGGGCCCCGGCATGGTCGTGACGATCCGCTTCGCCGGCGACCAGGACACCGAGAAGTTCCTGCTCGGCGCCCGCGAGAACCTCGACGAGGGGGACCCCCTCGGGGTCTACTCGCCCCAGTCGGCGATGGGCGCCGCCATCAACGGCGCCAAGCAGGGCGACACCGTCTCCTACGAGGCCCCCAACGGCAAGCAGCTCAAGGTCGAGATCGTCGCGGCCGAGCCCTACAACCCCGCCCGCTGATCCGCCGTACCCGCTGACCCGTCGCATAGAAGTGACGGGTCAGGGCCCTTCCCCCCGGTGACCCGTCGCATAGAAGTGACGGGTCAGCGGCCTTCCCCACGGTGACCCGTCGCATAGAAGTGACGGGTCAGCGTCATTCGAGGACGCGGTAGCCGCGTTCGCGCAGGCGGGTGAGGACCTGGGCGGCGTGGGGCTCGCCGCGGGTCTCCAGCTGCAGGTGCACTTCGACCTCGTCGAGGTGCAGCGAGGGTGAGATCCGCTCGTGGACGACCTCGAGCACGTTGGCTCCGGCGGACCCCACCTCCGCGAGGAGCTGCGCCAGACCTCCCGGGACGTCGGGGATGGTCACGTGCAGGTTGAGGTAGCGACCGGCGGCGGCCAGCCCGTGCCGGATCACCTTTCCGAGCAGCAACGGGTCGACGTTGCCGCCCGACAGCACCGCCACCGCGGGTGTGCCGAAGGCCGACGGGTCGTCGAGGAGCGCGGCCACGGCGGCCGCCCCCGCGGGTTCGACCACCAGCTTGGCCCGCTCCACCAGCGCCAACAACGCCCGTGACATCGACTCCTCCGAGACGGTGAGGATGTCGTCGACGTGGTCGCGCACAGCGGCGAAGGTGATGTCCCCCGGGAGCCCGACGGCGATGCCGTCAGCCATCGTCTTCATCGATGTCAGCGGGACCGGGCAGCCCTGCTCGAGCGAGGCGGGGTACGCCGCCGCGCCAGCGGCCTGCACGCCGACGACCCGGACGTCAGGACGCAGGCCCTTGACCGCGATGGCCACTCCGGCGAGCAGCCCTCCCCCACCCGTGGGGACCAGCACGGTGCGGGCGTCGGGCACCTGCTCGAGGATCTCCAGCCCGACCGTCCCCTGCCCGGCCACGATGTCGACGTGGTCGAAGGGGTGGATCAGCACCGCCCCGGTCTCGGCGGCGAAACGACGCGCCGCGACGAGCGAGTCCTCGAGGTAGCGGCCCTCGAAGACGACCTCCGCGCCGTACCCCTTGGTCGCCTTCTCCTTGGGGATCGGTGCCCCCTCCGGCATGAACACGGTGGCCCTGGCGTCGAGCAGCTGCGCGGCGAGGGCGACGCCCTGCGCGTGGTTGCCGGCGGAGGCCGCGACCACGCCACGCGCCCTCTCCTCGGCGCTGAGCCGCGAGATCCGGAGGTAGGCCCCGCGCGCCTTGAAGGAGCCGGTGCGCTGGAGGTTCTCGCACTTGAGCCACACCGGCCCGCCGGCCAGCGCGGAGAGCCAGCGCGACTCCTCCATCGGAGTCGTGATGGCGACGCCCTCGAGGACCCGCCGTGCCTCCTGCACGTCGGCGAGGGAGACCTCACTCAACGGGCTCGCCCTCCTCGTCGGCGACCCGGACGACCTCCCCGTCCTCGGCGTAGTCCTCCTCGAGCTCCTCCACGGGGTCGTCGCCGACGTCGGTGTCGGCCGCGAGGTGCTGGACGACGGCGTTGAGCGCTGCGGCCAGGGGTACGGCGACCAGAGCGCCGGCGATGCCGGCCACGATGACGCCCGCCCCGATGGCCAGGATCACCCCGAGGGGGTGCACCGAGACCCAACGCCCCAAGAGGAAGGGCTGCAGGATGTGGCCCTCCAGCTGTTGGACGCCGATGACCACGGCGAGCATGAGCAGCGCCGGCACGGGGCCCCCGTCGACCAGCGCGACGAGCACGGCCACGGAGCCCGCCACCGTGGCACCGACCATCGGGATGAAGGCGCCGAGGAAGACCAGCACCCCGATGGCCAGGACGAAGGGGACCCCGATCACCGCCGCCCCGATGCTGATGCCGACGGCGTCGACGAGCGCCACGATGACCGTGGCCCGGACGAACTGCGTGAGCGAGATCCAGGCGACCCGGCCCGACCCGTCGACCTTGGCGCGCGCGGCGCGCGGGGCCAACCGGACCAGCCAGGCCCAGATGCGCTCGCCGTCGGCGAGGAAGAAGTAGGTCGCGAACAGCACGATGAAGAAGCCGGCGAACACGTGGCCGACGGTGGCGCCGAGCTGGGTGAGCTGGCCGAGCGTCTCGCCGTCGCTCGCGCGCTCGGAGATCGCCCGTTGGGCGTCGTCGATGTAGTTGTTGATCTGGGAGTCGCTGGCGTTGAGCGGTCCGTCCTTGAGCCAGGTCTTGATCTCGTCGAGACCCTGCACCGTCTGGTCGGCCAGGTCGTTCGCACCGTTGGCCACCTGCTGGCCGGCGAAGGTCAGCAGCAGCCCCAGGAGCCCGATCCCGCCGACCACGACGGTGATGGCCGCGACCCCACGGGGTAGGCCGACCCGGGTCAGGAGGTCGACCACGGGCATCGCGAGCGCGGAGATGAGCAGCGCGATCGCGACCGGCAGCACGATCAACGCGAAGTAGCCGACGGTGTAGAGCATCACGGCACCGGCCGCGACGATCACCAGGAAGCGCCAACCCCACGCCGCTGCGAGGTCGACACCCCACGGCACCTGGGCGCGGGAGAAGTTCGAGGGGCCGGTCAGGACCGCGGGAACCGGCGTCCGCTCGCCCGTGCGCCCGCTCCGCACGGCGGCCCACTGGTGGGCGAGCCGACGGGCGAGCCGTTCGTGGTGCTCCGCCTGGGGCGCGGGGTCGGGTGCGGGGTCGGGCTGGTCGGGCTCGCCCTCGGTGCTCACCTCGTGAGGGTATCCAGCAGCCCCCGGGCGGCGCGGGGGTGCGCGCCGGCCAACAGTCCCGCGGCCGCCAGGACGTAGTGGGTGTCGACGACCACGCGAGGGCGCTCCGGGAGCTGCCAGCCGCCGGGGACCTCAGGTCCCACCGAGCCGGTGAAGATCCGCTCGGCGACGCCGGGGCCGGCGTGTCGCAGGACCCCACCCGATCCCACGAGCAGGTCGACGCTGCGCAGGTCCTTGCCGGTGCGCTCGACGACCCGCCCCTCGGGGCTGACGACGACGCGAGATCGGCCGGCATGCCGACGCAGAGCCAGGCCGATGGCCGCTGCCGCGATCTGCTCGTCCTCGCGCCACTCAGTGTCGGAGGTCGGGAGGAAGCCGGGATCACCCGTACGCCGCCGGGCCGCGACGCCCAGGTCGCCTCGCTCGGCCGCCTCGACCGTCGTGGTGGCCGACCAGCGCATGCCCAGGTCGCCCTCGACGGTGCGGGTGACGCGGGTGGTGGCGACCACCTCGCGACCGAGGCTGTCGGGGTCGAGCTCGACGACGGAGTGCACGTCGGTCGTGGCCCCGCCGACGTCGACGACCACGACGTCCTGGCCGTCTCCGGCGGCGGCGAGCAGCTCCACCCCGATGAGGACGATGTCGGGTGTTGCTCCCCGGACCATCTCGAGGAACTCCTCCCCCGCGCTGAGCCCCTTGCCGCCGATGACGTGGGCGAGGAAGACCTCCCGGACCGCCGACCGGGCACTGTCAGGAGCGAGCACCCCGATGCGGGGGACGACGTTGTCGGCCAGGACGTGGGGGAGGTCGCCGAGGATGAGGCTCACCTCGGACTGCGCCTCGACGTTGCCGGCGACCACGACCGGTCCCCGCCACCCCACCTCGACGAGGTGTCGGGCTGCACTCAGGAGCACCTCGGTGTTGCCGCCGTCGGTGCCGCCGGTGAGCAGGACGACGTCAGGGTCCTGCAGCCCGCCGGGGGCGGGCCCACCCGTGGCCATCGCCAGGACCGAGACGACCTTGCCGCCGCTCGAGAGGGCCACCCGACGACCTGCCTCGGCGGTGACGAGCTCCTCGTTGCCGACCACGGCGATCCGCAGGCCACCGCCGGCGCTCGAGCAGGCGTGGACCTCAGCGTCAGCGGCGCGGGCGTCCTGGGCGAGCAGCGCGGCCCGGCAGGCGGCGTACGCGTCGAGGACATCGCCCCGCCCCTCGGCGTCCGGCAGCGTGGTGCGGTGCTCGGCCCACCCCAGGAGGCGGCCGTCGGCCAGGTCGACCAGCAGCGCCTTGGTGAAGGTCGAGCCGAAGTCGACGCAGATCGCGGTCGGTTCTCGGGACAGGCGCTGCTCGCCTTCCTCAGCCACCGTGAGACGCGAGGGCGCGGTCCAGGTCGGCGATCAGGTCCTCGGCGGTCTCGATGCCGACCGAGAGTCGCACCAGGTCAGGGGGCACCTCGAGCTCGGTGCCGCTGACGCTGGCGTGGGTCATCCGGCCCGGGTGCTCGATGAGCGACTCCACGCCCCCCAGCGACTCCCCGAGGGTGAAGACCTCGGTGCGCTCGCACACTTGCAGCGCTGCGTCCTCACCGCCGACGGTGCGGAACGAGACCATCCCGCCGTACCTCTTCATCTGCCGGGAGGCGACGTCATGACCGGGGTGCTCGGCCAGGCCGGGGTAGATGACCTGGCTGACAGCCGGGTGGCCGGAGAGGAAGTCGACGACGCGCTCGGCGTTGTCGCAGTGTCGGTCCATGCGGACGGCGAGGGTCTTGAGCCCGCGCAGGGTCAGCCAGGCGTCGAACGGCCCGGCGACCGCCCCGATGGCGTTCTGGTGGAAGGCGACCCGCTCGGCGACCTCGAGGTCGCGGACGACCAGCGCGCCACCCACGACGTCGGAGTGCCCGCCGACGTACTTCGTCGTGGAGTGGACGACCACGTCGGCGCCGAGCGTGAGCGGCTGCTGGAGGTACGGCGAGGCGAAGGTGTTGTCGACGACCAGCAGCGCGCCGGCCTCGTGGGCGAGGGCGGCGAGCGCCTCGATGTCGCCGACGTTGAGCAGCGGGTTCGTGGGCGTCTCCAGCCAGACCAGCGTGGTCTCGCCGGGCCGGATGCTCGCGCGGACCGCGTCGAGGTCGTCGACGGGGGCAGGGCTGTGGCGGACGCCCCAGGGCTGCTCGACCTTGTCGAAGAGGCGGAAAGTGCCGCCGTAGGCGTCGTTGGGCAGGACCACGTGGTCGCCGGGTGCGCACAGAGCCCGGACCAGGGTGTCCTCGGCTGCGAGACCGCTGGCGAACGCGAACGCGCGCTCCCCCTCCTCCAGCGCGGCGAGGTTGCCCTCCAGAGCCGTGCGGGTGGGGTTGGCCGAACGGCTGTACTCGTAGCCGCCGCGCAGCCCACCGACGCCGTCCTGCTTGTAGGTCGACGTGGCGTAGATCGGCGGGATCACGGCACCGGTCGCCGCGTCCGGCTCGTAGCCGGCATGGATCGCGCGGGTCTCGAAACCCGACTTGCTGCGGTGCTCCTGTTGGCTCACCCGTCGAGGCTACGGCCCGGTCCGCGGGCGCCGCGAGGTCGGCTCGGGAAGAGCCTGGTCACCAGCGCTGTTGGACACTGGCAAGGACCGTTCGCCGTACCCAGGACCCCATTGGAGAGCCGTGTCGATCTTCTCCCGCCACAAAACCACCCTCGTCAGCCCCGACGAGGCCCTGCCCGGGCGCACCGAGCGACCCTTCGCCCTCGCGGAGAAGCACCTGGTGCTCGGCACCCCGGTCGTCACCGACGAGGCGCCCGCGGGCTTCGAGGTCGCCGTCTTCGGGCTCGGCTGCTTCTGGGGAGCGGAGGAGATCTTCTGGCAGGTGCCGGGGGTGTGGTCGACCTCGGTCGGCTACGCCGGCGGCTCGACGCCGAACCCGTCGTACGAGGAGGTGTGCTCGGGACGCACGGGGCACACCGAGGCGGTCCGGGTCGTCTTCGACCCCGCCCAGGTCTCCTTCGCCGACCTGGTCAAGCGCTTCTTCGAGGTCCACGACCCGACCCAGGGCATGCGTCAGGGCAACGACGTCGGCACCCAGTACCGCTCGGCGATCTACTTCACGACGCCCGAGCAGGAGACGCTCGCCCGCGAGCTCACCGACGTCTACGGCGCGGAGCTGTCGCGGCGCCGGCTCGGCGACATCACCACCGAGATCCGCTCGGCCGAGGACACGCCGTATTTCTACGCCGAGGACCACCACCAGCAGTACCTCGCGAAGAACCCGCACGGCTATCGCTGCCACGCGAACACGGGAGTGCGGTTTCCCTCGAACGCCTGACCTGCATCGCTAGTCTCACGCGGTGTCCGTGGACGAGCCGCGCATCATCACGCTCTGCGGCTCCATGCGGTTCCGCGAGGAGATCGAACGTCTGGCCGCTGGGCTGACGCTCGCGGGACATGTCGTCCTGCGTCCCACCGCGCTCGATCCGGACGTCGAGCTCACCGTGGAGGAGCGAGCACGGCTCGGCCGGCTGCACCTCGAGAAGGTCGCGCGGGCCGACGAGGTCCTCGTCGTCAACGTGAGCGGATACATCGGGGAGAGCACTCGCCGCGAGATCGACCACGCCCGGTCGCTGGGGATGCCCGTGACCTTCCTCGAGCCACCAGTCACTGGCAACGTGGCCATCGCCGTCGCTGCACTCGTCAGAGACGGGCGCCTCCTGCTGGCCCATCGCCACCCCGAGCGCGCGGCGTACCCCGATCGGTGGGACCTCGTCGGTGGCCACGTCGAGCCGGGTGAGACCCCGGCGGATGCCGTACGACGCGAGTGCCTCGAGGAGATCGGTGTGACCGTCGTGGCCATGAGGCCCCTGCCCCTCGAGACCCCTGACCCGGGCCTCGACCTGCACGGCTTCCTCGTCACGGACTGGTTGGGGGTGCCGACGAACCTCGCACCGGACGAGCACGACGACCTGCGGTGGTTCACCTCCGACGAGGTGCTCGAGCTGCCGCTGGCCCTCCCGGTCAACCTGCCCCGCATCCTGGCTGTCCTCGGAAGCCCACCGGACTCGAGTTCATCCGATGCACTGTCGTATCCGTCGGTGCTCGTTCGTAGCGTGGGTGAGGCGGACAGCGGGTCCGCACCAGCCGAAGGAGCACAGATGGCGGCGTACCTCCTCTACTTCAACCAGCAGTGGGTGGGTGACCACTCCGAGGAATGGTTCCGCGGGCGTGCCCAGCCGGCGATGGCGGTCACCGAGGAGATGAAGGCCGCAGGCGTCTACGTCTTCGCGGGCGGTCTCGAGGAGGAGGCCCCGATCTACACCGCCGACCCCACCAGCGGCGAGGTGCTCATCACCGACGGGCCGTACGTCGAGACCAAGGAGTTCCTCGGCGGCTTCGCCGTCGTCGACGTGCCCGACGACGAGACCGCGACGTATTGGGCAGGGCGGATCGCCGAGGCCTGCGGGTGGCCGCACGAGGTACGCCGCTTCGGGCAGCACCCGGAGGTCGGGTGATCGATCGCGCCGCGGACGCCGTCGTCGGGCTTCAGACGTCGAAGGTGAGCCGGAGCTCGACGACGTCGCCGAGAGCGACCCCCTCGGCCTTGCGCACTGCGTCCTTGAGCGGGAGGAAGTAGGTGTCCTCCCGCGGGAACATGGAAGTCGTGAACTCGGTCTCTCCGAGTCGGGCGGTCACGGGCACCACGCCCCAGTAGGCGATCGCCGCCTTGATGTCGTCGACCAGGGCCGCCTCGTCGCGGGGTAGCGGCACGAAGTGGTACGGCGCCGGCCCGCGCCACTCGACGACGGTCCCCTCGAAGGTGATGTCCACCGGGGCAGGGTAGGTCCCCACCGGGTCTCGACAAGCTCGACCACCGACGGACCGCTCGCTACCGAGCCCCGGGTCTCGACAAGCTCGACCGCCGACGGACCGCTCGACCACCGAGCCCCGGGTCTCGACAAGCTCGACCAACGACGGACCGCTCGACCACCGAGCCCCGGGTCTCGACAAGCTCGACCACCGACGGACCGCTCGACCACCGAGCCCCGGGTCTCGACAAGCTCGACCACCGACGGACCGCTCGACCACCGACGGACCGCTCGCTACCGGGTCTCGACAAGCTCGACCACCGACGGACAGCTCGACCGCCGATGGCCGCTCGACCGACGACGGGGCGCTCGACCACCGGGTCTCGACAGGCTCGACCACCGACGACCGGCGGCCTGAGAGACTGGGGGCATGGCCGAGAACCCCCGCGACCTGCCGCGCAAGGCGGCGGCGCGGACGGCGCGGCTGGCGGCACTGCCGCTCGGGTACGCCGGTCGCAGCGCGGTGGGTCTGGGGCGACGACTGGGTGGTGCTCCTGCCGAGCTGGTGATGGCCGAGGTGCAGCAGCGCACCGCCGAGCAGCTCTTCCGAACCCTCGGTGAGCTCAAGGGCGGGGCGATGAAGTTCGGTCAGGCGCTCTCGGTGCTCGAGGCCGCGCTGCCCGAGGAGATGGCGGCGCCCTACCGCGAGCAGCTGACCCGCCTCCAGGACTCCGCTCCCCCCGATGCCGACCCAGGCCGTGCGCGACATCCTGGCCGCCGAGCTGGGAGCCGACTGGTCGGAACGCCTGGTGTGGCTCGACGGCGGTCCGACGGCCGCAGCGTCGATCGGCCAGGTCCACAAGGGCCGCTGGCACGACGGCCGCGAGGTGGCGGTCAAGGTGCAGTACCCCGGGGCCGGCGACGCGCTGCGCGCCGATCTCAAGCAGCTGGCCCGGCTGGCCCGCACCATCGGCCCACTGGTGCCCGGCATCGACATCAAGCCGCTGGTGGCCGAGGTCCAGGCCCGCGCCGAGGACGAGCTCGACTACGACCTCGAGGCCGACGCTCAGCGGGTGTTCGCCGAGGCCTTCCGCGACGACCCCGAGATCGTGGTGCCCGACGTCGTCGACGTCGGCGGAAGCGTGCTGGTCACCGAGTGGCTCGACTCGGCGTACTCCCTGGCGAAGGTGATCTCCGAGGGCAGCCAGGAGGAGCGCGACCACTACGGCGAGCTCTACACCCGCTTCCTCTTCTCCGGCCCGAGCCGCACGGGCATGCTCCACGCCGACCCCCACCCCGGCAACTACCGCGCGATCCCGAACGACGACGGAAGCCCGGGCCGGCTCGGGGTGCTCGACTTCGGCGCTGTCGCACGACTGCCGGAGCGCGGGCTGCCCACCGCCATGGGCTCGCTCATCCGGATCGCGGCGATGCAGAACCAGGAGGAGCTGCTGGAAGGTCTTCGTCGCGAGGGATTCGTCAAGGAACGGATCCGGATCGACCCCGACCTCCTGCTCGACTACCTCTCCCCCTTCGTGCTGCCCACGCGGGTTGAGCGTTTCCGCTTCTCTCGGGAGTGGATGCGCGAGCAGTTCCAGCGGATCAACGACCCGCGCAGCGAGGCCTACACGATCGCGATCAAGCTGAACCTGCCGCCGGCCTACCTACTCATCCACCGCACGTGGATCGGCGGGATCGGCGTCCTCAGCCAGCTCGAGGCGGAGGCGCCGTTCAAGGCGATCCTCGAGGAACACCTCCCGGGGTTCGCCGAGGCGCCACCCGCGAGCTGAGGAGGACGACGGCCGCCGCGCCCAGGCAGACGGCCAGGCAGGCCGGCCACAACACGTCCGGCGACCAGGCGTAGACCGCTGCCCCGACCGGAGCGGCCAGCATGGTGCCACTGGTCGAGGCGCCGGTGTAGAGGCCCTGGTACTGCCCAACGAGGTGGTCCGGCGCCGCATCGAGGACGTGTGCGGTGGCGGTCGTCTTGTAGAGGATCTCGCCGGCCGTCAACACCACCATCGCGATCACGGCCGACACGACCGTCACGGGCAGCGCGAAGAGCAGCATGCCGACGCCGACGAGCGCGTAGCCCGTGGCGATGATCGGGTACGACGACCGCTGGCCCAGCCGGATCGCTACCGGCAGTTCCAGCAGCAGGATCAACCCGGAGCCGATCGCGATCAGTGCCGTGTAGAGCGCCACCGGCTGGCTCTCGTCGCGCAGGTAGACCGGCAGTGTCGTGTAGAGCTGACGGTAGACGAGGTCCACCAGCACGACGGCGACCAGGAGCGTCATCAGCGCCCGGTCACCGCGCAGCGCGGCGAGGAGCGACGGACCCGAGTGGTCGGTCGTAGGCGGCTCGTCGCGCGGCAGCATCGGCGCGAGCACGACCCGGATCGCCAGCACCATCACCCCGTCGACCACGAACAGCGCCTCGTAGGACGCGGTGATGATCAGTGCGCCGAGCGGCGGCCCGATCACGAAACCTGCGTTGGAGGCGGCGCGTCCGATCGCGACCGACGTACGACGGTCGCCCCGCGCGACCGCGAGGGCCGACAGCGCGCCGACCGAGACCGAGCCGGTGGCGGCGAGGTAGGCCAGCAGCGGAAGCCCGAGCGCGAGCAGCCAGACCGGCTGCCACGGGACGCTGGCAACGCCGAGTCCCGCGACCGTGGACGCGGTGAGCAGCACGCGGCGGTGGCCGAACCGGTCTCCCCAGCGGCCACCGGTGAAGTTGCCGACGAGCATGCCGACGCCGTAGCCGCCAGCGATCAGGCCGGCCGTCGTGATCGGGAGTCCGCGCGGCCCGGTGAGGTAGAGCGTCAGGAAGAGCATGAGGAAGCTCGACAGCGAGCCGACGAAGCGCGCCCCGGCGAGCACCCAGACCAGGCGTGGGACCTCGCGCAGGTTCACGGTGTCATCACAGGGACAGGTGCATCACGTGCAGTCCCACCCGACCGTGCGTGCGGGACTCGAAGGCCTCGGGCACGGTGCCGACGATCGCGTAGCCCAGCGACTGCCACAGACCCACGGCGGCGGTGTTGGACTCGACGACCGCGTTGAACTGGATCGCGGCGAAGCCGGCGTCGCGGTGCCACCGCACGACGTACTCCCCCAGCCGGCGGCCGACGCCGCGTCCGCGGGCGGCCGAGGAGACCATGAACGACCCGGTGCCGACGTGGCTGCCGCGGCCGGGCCGGTTGGGGCCCATCGTGGCGCTGCCGAGGACCTCGCCGTCCTCCGCCAGGACCACGGTCTGCCCGGGCGGACGCATGGTCCACAGGTCCCGAGCCTGGTCCGAGGTCAGGTCGAGCGGGTAGGCGTAGGTCTCCCCGGCCTCGACGATCTCGCGGAAGAACGGCCAGATGGCGGGCCAGTCCTCAAAGGTCGCGGGTCGGATGGCCGGGTCGGTCAAGGACCGACCTGGCCGTCGATCGACTCGCGGATCAGGTCGGCGTGACCGTTGTGCCGGGCGTACTCCTCGATCAGGTGCACGAGGATCCACCGCAGGTTGGCGTGCTCGCCCGTGCGGTGGTTGCCGCGCGCGGCGAGGTCGTCGAGGTCGGCCGCGGCGTAGATGCGGTCGGCCGCAGCGACCTCGGCGTCGTGGAGCTCCCACAGCTGGTCGGGGGCGTCCTCGCTCGCGCTGTGCCAGTCCCAGTCGCCGTCGGCCTCCCAGTCCACGCTCGCCCACGGCTCGCCCGGGTCCTGGCCGAGGAAGACGCCGTGGCTCCACCAGTTCTCGACGTAGGCCAGGTGCTTGACCATCCCGCCGAGCGTCATGTCCGCGGGCGGGTGCGGGGTGTCGAGCTGTTCGGCGGTCGAGGTCCGCGCACTTCTGGCGCAGCACGTCGCGGTGGTGGGAGAGGAACCCCTCGAGGGTGGCGCGCTCGTCCAGGGCTGTCGACATGCCCGGGACGCTATCCGCCGGGACTCCGGTCGGTCACGCAGTATTCGAGGCCGGCGGGGTCGCGCAGCGTGGTCCAGCCGCGACCGGGGTGGACGTAGATCGCCCCCAGCTCCAGGTGCCGGGCGACCTCGGCCTCCCGGTCGTCGGCGGAGAGGTCGAGGTGGATGCGGGCCGGGCCCTCGTCGTCGAGCCGCTGCAGCAGCATCCGCAGGGGCATCCCGGCACCGTCGAGCCGGCGGAACTCCGGCGAACCGGTCCGCGTCGGCGACCAGCCGGTCAGCTGCTCCCAGAACGCGCACTCCTGCTCGAAGACGCTCGGCGGGAGGTCGAGGCACACCTGGTCGACCCGGGACCGGCCACCCGGCCAGCTCGCCGGCGTCGGGACGTGCGCCGCGCGGTGCCCGACGCGGCAGTAGGTGAGGCCCGCCGGGGACGTGTGCACGTCGAAGTCCTCGTCACGGTCCTCGTGCAGGTCGAGGTGGATCCGGCTGCCCTCGTTGGTCGAGCCGCCCTCGGCGGTCGAGCTTGTCGAGACCCGTTGCACCTTGAGGTAGGCGTCGCCGTCTGCCGGGACGAGCGTGGCGAACTCGTCGCGCCCGCCGCGGGTCGGGGACAGGTCGTAGCCGGTGACCGCGCGCCAGAACGCCGCACCGTCCGCGTGGACGTCGGGAGCCAGGTCGAAGAACGCGGTGACCCAGGTCGGCGTCACGACGCCGGCTTGTGGAGGACGGCTCCCGTCGGGGCGATCCGTACGTCGCCGTCCGTCGACCACCGCGTCGCCGTCGACGATCAGGCTCATCGACCCGATCTCCAGCGGCGGGTAGAGCAAGGTCACCGTCGGGTTCGTCGAGGCGTTGGCCACCGAGCCGTCGCCCGGACCACGCGCGACCAGGGCGCCGCCGTGGAGCACCGGCTCCACCGAGACCGCCTTGACCCGCCCCTCGGCGGAGGCGGTCAGCAGATAACCCGCGCGGAAGTGCGTCAGGGTCTCGGGCAGCTGGTCGAGGGGGCACGGGGACGCTCATCACCTCACCGTAGTCGGGGAGGTCACCACAGCCCGAGCACGTCCCCGCCGATGCGGACGACGAACGCAGCGACGATCGCGATGAAGAAGACCCGCACGAACGCGGCACCGCGCGCGACGGCGGTGCGGGCCCCGAGGTAGCCGCCGACCAGGTTGGCCGCGCCCATGACCAGCCCGACCTTCCACAGCACGACGCCCTGCGGGACGAAGACGCACAGCGCGGCGAGGTTGGTGGCCCAGTTGGCCAGCCGGGCCTTGGCCGAGGCCTCCAGGAAGCGAGTAGCCGAGCAGGCCGACGAGGGTGAAAACGAAGAACGATCCCGTGCCAGGACCGAGAGCCCCGTCGTAGAACCCGACGACGAACCCGGTCAGCATGGCGGCAGCGCTGTGCCGGTGCCCGGCGAACCGCAGGACCGTCTCGGTGCCCAGGGACGGCTTGAGCACGACGTAGGCCCCCACGACCACGAGGACGGTCAGCACGATCGGGTCGAAGGCCGAGCTCGGGATCAGGAACGCGACCGCAGCCCCCGCGGCCGAACCGACGAAGGCGAGGGCCATCAGGGGGAGGAACGTGCGCGGGTCGGGACGGATCCGCCGGTAGTACGTCGCGGAGCTCACCGTGGTCCCACAGATCGAGGCGAGCTTGTTGGTGGCCAGGACCTGGACCGGACTGGCGTCCGGCAGCCCGAGCAACAGGGCCGGAAGCTGGATGAGCCCACCGCCGCCCACCACGGCATCGACGAACCCCGCTGTCACCGCCGCGACGGCGAGCAGACCGAGGACGGTCCAGGTGGGGTCGGACACCGCGCCACCCTAGGCTCGAGCGGATGCGCATCGTCTCGCTGCTCCCGTCGACGACCGAGATCCTCTTCGCCATCGGCGCCGGCGACGACGTGGTCGGGGTGACCTTCGAGTGCGACTTCCCCGACGAGGCGCGCTCACGGCGGATCGTGTCGACGTCGGCGATGCCGGAGGGACTGCCGCCCGCCGAGATCGATGCCGTACGTGGTGGACGCGATGCAGCGCGGGGAGGACCTCTACCACCTCGACGAGGGCGCCCTGGCCGGCCTCGACGCCGACCTCGTCGTCACCCAGGACCTCTGCGCGGTCTGCGCGGTCGACGTCTCGGTCGTCGACGACGCGCTCGCCCACCTCGGCTGCACCGCCGAGGTCCTGACCATCGACCCGCACACGCTCGACGAGGTGCTCGACTCGATCCTGACCCTGGGTCGGGCGACCGGGCACCTCGAGGAGGCCCAGGCCGTGGTCGACGACCAGCTGCGGCGCGGCTGGAGGCGGTGCGGAGCACGGGTCGCGCGGACGCGCCGCGACCGCGGGTGATGTTCCTCGAGTGGACCGACCCGCCGTACGCCCCGGGTCACTGGATCCCGGAGATGCTCGAGGCCGCCGGCGGGCATGCCGTCCTCGGCGGGCCGGGCGCGAAGTCGGTGCGGGTGGAGTGGGAGGACGATCGCCGTGGCCGACCCGGAGGTCTACGTCGTCGCGCCGTGCGGCTACGACCGGGCGGCCTGCCAGGGCGTTCGCCGACGACCTGCGCGCCTCCGGGCTGCTGCCCGAGGACAGACCGGTCCACGCCGTCGACGCCAACGCCTCGTGGGCCCGACCGGGCACCCGCCTGGTCGACGGCGTCGAGGAGCTGGCCGGCCTGCTGCACCCCCAGCGCCCAGTGGCCCGGCCTGCTCCGCGGAGGCTCGCCGCCGAGCCCGTGGCGGAACGCCCGCATCGTAGATCAGCCGGTAGATCGGCCGGAGGAGCCGCGCGGGCACGAAGGTGTGACGCTCCTCCTCCCAGACCCGGCCCGTGGGTGGCGGACGATGAGTGGGCCCGCGCAACGCCACTCGGGCTCGCCCGATGACCAGCGCCGAGCTCGCGGTCGGGTGGACCCGCGAGGAGCTGCGATGCGGCACAGGTGCTTGCAGCTCTGGTAGCCGTACTGCGCCGGGCTGACCAGTCGCAGCGGCGCCCCGTGATCTGGTCCGAGGGGCTCACCGTCCAGCTCGGTCGGCGAGCAGCACGTCGTAGACCGAGGGCGTCGTCGAGGAGCAGCAGCGACTCGTGCCCGTCGAGCCCGGAGAAGACGCACGTGGGTGAGCTGCTCGACCTCTCGACGTGAGGCGCGACAACCTCGGCGAAGAGGTCCGCGAAGCGCACCCCGGCCCACTCGAGGTCGGTGGCAGTCCAGCCCGAGACGCAGTGGAAGTCCGCGTGAAGCGCCGCGCGCGGAAGGGCGGCCAGGTCCGCTCGCGGACAGCTCGAGCCGGAGTCCCGGAGCGACACCTCGACGGTGTGGCCCTCGCGGACGCGGGGCGGGCGGTGCCGCAGATGGGTTCCGAAGCGCGGGAACCCGTCGATGGCGCGTTGTCCCGGCGGCAGTCCGGTGCGGGTGGTGCGTCATGTCGACCTCGATCCATACGGTTGCGTATGGATGGAGGCTACGATGAGTCGGCAGCGCCTCGTCCCCGAGCTGAGGAGGAGACATGGCCCACGTCCGCACCCCGCGACACCTGCTGGGTCGATGCCGGCCTGGCCGCTCTGGCCTCGGGGGGCCGGACTCGATCCGGGTCGAGGCGCTGGCCCGGCGGCTCTCTGTGACCAAGGGCGGGTTCTACTGGCACTTCGCAGACCGGCAGGCGCTGCTCGACGCCGTGCTCGACACCTGGCAGGAGCGCTGCCTCGACGAGGTCATCGCGGTGGTCGAGCACGAGGCGGACGACGCCCGCACCCGGTTGCGCCGGCTCTTCGACCTGGGATCGGACTCCTCGTTGCGCCGCATCGACGTGGCGGTGCGGCTCTGGGCCCGGGACGATGCCTCCGTCGCTCGACGGCTCGCGCGTGGTCGACCGCCGGCGGGTGGACTTCATGCGCAGGCCTCTTCGGCCAGCTCACCTCCGACCCGGCGCAGATCGACGCCCGTTGCCTGGTCGCGATGTCGCTCTTCGTCGCCGGTGGCCTCCTCGACACGACGGAGCCGAGCGAACCGGAGGTGATGCACCGGGTCGCTGAGCTACCTGCTCGTGACCCTGGCGTCAGTCGCCGACCCAGAAGCCCCGGCCGCCGAACCAGTCGCCGTACGCCGAGCGGGAGTCGCCGAGCGGCGAAGGCCCGCGTGAGCCGAGGTAGGAGCCGACGACGGCGGCACCGAGGTCGTCCAGCTCGGGCGCGACCACGCGGCCCTCGACCCGCTTGGCCATCGACTCGATGAAGCGCGCCAGGCCCGGGTCCTCCCCGAGCCGGAAGAACGTGGTCTGGGCGCCGAGTCGCCTCGAGGTGTCGAGCTCACGGACGGCGTAGGCGATGGTCAGCGGGTGCGGCGGGTAGGAGAAGTAGACCTCGCCGTCGGGTTCGAGGTGCGAGGTCGGCTCGCCGTCGGTGACGATCAGCAGCACCGGTTGGGCGTTGGGGTGCTTGCGGAAGTGGCGGTTGGCCAGCAGCAGGGCGTGGTGGAGGTTGGTGCCCTTGGCCCACATCGCGTCGAACGCCGTGAGCTCCTCGATCTCCATCACCTCGGCGTGCCGGCCGAACCCGATCAGCTGCAGCGCATCGCCGCGGAAGCGCGACCTGATGAGCGTGTGCAGCGCCAGGGCTGTCCGCTTCATGGGCACCCAGCGCCCGTCCATCGCCATCGAGAACGACGTGTCGACGAGCAGGGCGACGCAGGCCTGGGTGCGCGCCTCGGTCTCGGCGACCTCGACGTCGCCGATCGACAGCGACGGTCCGGTGGGGTCGGCGGCGCGCCGGCGCACTCCGTTGAGGACGGTGCGCGGGATGTCCCAGGGCTCGGTGTCGCCGAACGCCCACTCGCGGGTCGCGCCGGACCGTTCACCCGCCGCACCGGCCTGACGCAGGTCGCGCTGGCCCTGCCGGCCCGACATCCGCTGGGCGACGTCACGCAGCAGCGCCTTGCCGAGCTGGCGCATCGCCTTCGGCGTCAGCTTCAGCTGCCCGTCGGAGCCGCGGCGCAGGGTCCCGGAGTCGCGCAGCGCCCGCTCCAGCTCCTGAAGCGTCCGGGCGTCGACGGCTGCGTCGTCGCCGAGCTGGCGCGCCAGCTTGTCCAGGTCGAGGTCGTCCATGCGCGCGCCGCCGTAGGACTGGGAGAGCTGCTCGGCGAGGTCGTCGAGGTCGGCGAGGTCCTGCAGCACCCCGGTGCCGTCACCGAGACCCAGGCCCTGCTCGCCCTCGAAGCGCTCGGAGCCGCCCCAGTCCTCACCCGGCCGCAGCGCCTGCAGGTTGCCGTCGAGCTGGGCCAGTGACTGCATCAGCTGGGGCGAGCCGAAGGCCTGGGCGGCCAGGGCGTCGAGCTCGTCGCGCTGCTCCTGGGTCATCGAGTTGCGCATCCGGTGGGCCGCCGCCGCCCGTTGCGCGAGCGAGTCGAGGAGCTCCTCGACGTTCTGCGGGCGCTCGGGGAAGAAGTCGCCGTGCTGGTCCATGAACCGCTCGAAGTCGGCCGGGGTGTCCTCTCCGCGCCGGTGCTTGTCGAGCAGCTCGTTGAGGTCGGTGAGCATCTCGTTGATCGCCCCGCGGTCCTCGTCAGTGGCGTTCTCGAGCGCCTGCTTCATCCCGGCGAAGCGCTGGTCGAGCATCTCCCGGCCGAGCAGGTCCTTGATGCGCTCGTAGTCCTCGCGCGCCTGCCGGCTCTGCCAGTCGTACGACGCCAGCTCGCTCACCGCCGCAGCCGTGCTGCTCGGCAGGTTCTCGAGCTGCATCTCGCGGAAGGCGCGGTCGGCGTCGTCGAGGTCGATGTCGCGAGCCAGCTGCTTGCGCTCCTCGAGCACGGCCCGGTCGAGGAGCTCGCGAACCTCCTGCAGGGTGCCGTCGAGGTTGTGCCGCTGCAGCATCTCGCGGCGCTTCTCGGCCACGCGCCGGGCGAGCTCGTCGAGACCGGACGTGTCGCGGCCGCCGCGGCGGAGGTACTCCCGCATCGCCCGCTCGGGGCTGTAGCCGGCCATCACGTCCTCGCCGATGGCGTCGAGCGCCTCGGCGATGTCGACCGGCGGTGCGAGGGGGTCGCCCCCGTCGTACCGCTTGAAGCGCGTCGCGCTACGAGCCATAGACCGTCTCGGCCCCGTCGGTGTCCTTGCCGACCTTGCGGGCGAGGTAGAGGCCCTCGAGGGCGAGCTCGATGGCGCCGGCCCGCTGGCCGTCGTTGGTGGCGCCGAGTCGGTCGCACACCTCGTCGTAGAGCTCGGACTCACCGAGCACCGGGAGCCCGGACAGGAAGTCGCGGGCGGTCGTCTGCTCGCCGGTAGTGACCATGGCGCCACCCTCGATCGCCTCGACGAGCAGCGCGAAGTCGATGCCGCGGAAGTGCTGGCGGACCGTCTCGGCGACCGCGGTGCGCAGCAGGTGGGTGAGGACCTCGGTCTCCCGACCCTCCTCGCCGGACTCGAACTCGATCTTGCCGCCGAGGACCTCGACGGCGGTCTCGAGATCGACGACCCGGGCCACGGCCTCGTCCTCGCCCTGCCGGGTCGCCCGGTGCAAGGCGGCCGCGGCGATGGTCTCGGCGCCGGCGATGGCGAAGCGGGCCGAGACGCCGGAGCGCTGGTCGACCGAGGAGGACTCACGCAGGTTGCGGGTGAAGCGGGCGAGGATCTCGACGAGGTGGTCCGGCACGTCGGCGACCAGCGCGGCCTCCTGGCGGATTACAGCGATCTCGGCCTCGAGCTCGGTCGGGTAGTGGGTGCGGATCTCCGCCCCGAAGCGGTCCTTGAGCGGGGTGATGATGCGCCCGCGGTTGGTGTAGTCCTCCGGGTTGGCGCTGGCGACGACGAGGACGTCGAGCGGTAGCCGCAGGACGTAGCCGCGGATCTGGATGTCGCGCTCCTCCATCACGTTGAGCATCGCGACCTGGATCCGCTCGGCGAGGTCGGGCAGCTCGTTGATCGCGACGATGCCCCGGTGGCTGCGCGGGATCAGCCCGAAGTGGATCGTCTCGGGGTCACCGAGGCTGCGCCCCTCGACGACCTTCATCGGGTCGACGTCGCCGATGAGGTCGGCGACGCTGGTGTCGGGAGTGGCCAGCTTCTCGGCGTACCGCTCGTCGCGGTGCCGCCAGGAGACCCGCAGGTCCTCGCCGTAGGTCGCCACGGCCTGCTGGGACTGTGACGTGACGGGCTCGTAGGGGTGCTCGCCGAGCTCGGAGCCGGAGATCACCGGGCTCCACTCGTCGAGGAGTCCGACCAGGGTGCGGAGCAGCCGGGTCTTGCCCTGACCGCGCTCGCCGAGGAGCACGATGTCGTGTCCGGCGATCAGCGCCCGTTCGAGCTGCGGGATGACGGTGTTCTCGAAACCGTGCAGCCCCGGCCACGGATCCCGACCCTCGCGGAGCGCGTCGAGCAGGTTGTCGCGCAGCTCCTGACGCAGGCTCTTGTGGACGTGCCCGGACTCGCGGAGCTGACCGAGGGTGGCGATCGTGGGGGCGGAGGTCACCTGGTCAACCTAGTCGCGGTGGCCAATCACCGAGCCGAGCCACCGGTTGCCACTAGTCTCCGCTCGGGGAGGGCCGGGAGCCCGAAGGAGTGCGATGGCGCGCAAGCTGCTGAAGACGAACGACTCGGCGTGGTTGTTCGCCGAGAGTCACCGCACCCCCATGCAGGTCGGGATGCTCGCGACCTTCCGGGTGCCGGAGGACCAACCGACCTTTGTCGCCGACCTAGTAGCGCGGTGGCGCCAGAGCAAGCAGTTCGCTCCACCGTTCAACTACCTCTACCGCTCGCTGCCGGTGCCGAGCTGGGTCGAGCTGGACTCCGACCGGATCGATCTCGACTACCACCTGCGCCACTCTGCCCTCCCGGCTCCGGGCTCCCAGCGCGAGCTCGGGGTCCTGGTCTCGCGGCTGCACTCGGCGAAGATGGACCGGCGCTACCCCCTGTGGGAGTGCCACGTCATCGAGGGTCTCGAGCAGGACCGGTGGTCGCTCTACATCAAGGCCCACCACTCGCAGGTCGACGGCGTCGGCGGCATCCGCGTCCTCCGGCGCACCCTGTCGGCCTCCCCCGAGACCCGCGACATGCTGCCGCCCTGGGCGATCGGTACCCGTGGCCCCGACCAGTCGGGGGCGGAGCCGACCAGGACCCCGAAGCCCGCACCGGTCGAGGGAGGCGGCGTCACAGGAGCCCTCACCGGCGGCGTACGCAGCGTCGTCGCGGTGGGGACCTCGCTGGGTCGGACCTACGTCGAGAGCGTGACCGGCGTCGGCGCCGCCGCCGACCGGGCGGTCCCCTTCCGGGCACCCAAGACGATCTTCAACGGTCGCATCCACACCCCACGCCGGTTCGCCACCCAGAACTACTCGATCGAGCGACTCAAGCGCGTCGCGAAGGCGGCCGACGCGAGCCTCAACGACGTCTTCCTGGCCATCAGCGGTGGGGCGCTGCGCCGCTACCTGCTCGAGATGGACGCACTGCCCGGTGAGGACCTCGTGGTCAACGTGCCGGTGTCGGTCCGCACCGGCACCCATGCCTCGGTGGGCAACGCGATCACGTTCCTCTACGCGAGGCTCGGTGCCGACGTCGCGGACCCCGTCGAGCGGGTGCAGGCCGTCAAGGCCTCGACCCGGCAGGGCAAGGAACGCCTGCCCGCGGTCGGCGAGCAGCCGGTCGGCGGCCTCGCCATGGACGCCTACACGGCCGCCCTGATGCTCCCCTTCATGGCGCAGGCCATCTCGGGGCAGGGTGGCCGCGGACGACCGGCGTCGAACCTCGTGATCTCCAACGTGCCCGGGCCGGCGGAGACCAGGTACCTCGACGGGTCGCGTCTCGAGGAGCTCTACCCCGTCAGCCTGCTCTTCAACGGCCAGGCCCTCAACATCACCGGGGTGTCCTACGACGGTCAGTTCAACATCGGCTACACCGGCTGTCGCGACTCGCTGCCGAGCCTGCAGCGGATCGCCGTCTACTCCGGCGAGGAGCTCGACCTCCTCGAGGCGGAGCTCACCTGATGGCGATCGCCCTCGGCGTGTTCTGTGCCGTCCTCGCGGCGGCCCTGGCGGTGACCGTGCTGCTCCTGCTCCGCACGAGGTCGCGCCTGACCGCGGCCGAGGACGACCGGGCCCGTCTCGAGTCCGAACTGGACACGGCCCTGCGTCCACGGCCGCTGTCGACGACCACCGAGCGCGCCGTACGCCGGGTGGTCAAGACGGCCGCGAGGATGCGCAGCGACGGGGTCCGTGGCCTGCTTGCCTCGACCCTCGAGGGGCTGGAGCAGTGGGCGGTCGAGGAGCGCACCGAGGTGGTCAGCATGGCCGCGGCCGACGGCACCGTGACGTTGTTCTTCTCCGACATCGAGGACTCCACAGCCCTCAACGACCGGCTGGGCGACGAGGCCTGGCTGCGGGTGCTGGCCGCCCACGACGCCGTGGTGACGGCGCAGGTCGGGCGCTACCGCGGGCAGGTCGTCAAGCACGCCGGCGACGGCTTCATGGTGGCCTTCCGCGACGCGGAGGCGGCGTGCCGGGCCGCGGCGAAGACCCAGCGCAACCTGGCTCGCACCCTCGACCCCCGCCTCTGGTCGACCCCGATCAAGGTGCGTATCGGCATCCACACCGGCCAGGTCGTCTCGCGCGACGGCGACTACTTCGGCCGCAACGTCGCGATGACCGCCCGGGTGGCCTCGGTCGCCGGCGGCGGTGAGGTGCTGGCCAGCGACGCCGTGCGCGAGGCCCTCGACGATGACGCCGTCGTGGCGCTCGAGGACGCCGGGGTCTACGAGTTCAAGGGGCTCACCGGCACCCACCAGGTCTGGAGGGTGACGTGGTGATGCGCGCGTCAGCGGCTGAGCAGCACCGAGGAGCCGTGACCGAAGAGGCCCTGGTTGGCGGTGATGCCGACGGTCGCGCCCTCGACCTGGCGGCCCTCGGCCTGGCCGCGCAGCTGCCAGGTGAGCTCGCAGACCTGGGCCAGCGCCTGGGCGGGCACGGCCTCGCCGAAGCACGCCAGACCCCCTGAGGGGTTGACCGGGATGCGACCGCCGATCGTGGTGTCGCCGGCCCGCAGGAGCACTTCGGCCTCGCCCCGCTCGCACAGGCCGAGGTCCTCCATCCAGTCCAGCTCGAGAGCCGTGGAGAGGTCGTAGACCTCGGCGACGTCGACGTCCTCGGGGCCGATGCCGGCCTCCTCGTAGGCCGCGTCACCGATGGACTCCTTGAACGTCCGCTCAGGCACGCCGGACAGGGCGCTCGAGTCGGTCGAGAGGTTGGGCATGTCGAGGACGGTGTTGGGGAAGGTCGGCGTCACCGTCGAGACCGCCTTGACCCGCACCGCCTGCTCGCCACCGTGGCGCCGCGCGTAGTCGAGGCTGCACAGCACCACCGCGGCCGCGCCGTCGGAGGTCGCGCAGATGTCGAGCAGGTGCAGCGGGTCGGAGACGATCGCGGAGGTGAGCACGTCGTCGACGCCGACCTCCTTGCGGTAGCGGGCGTAGGGGTTGTGGAGCCCGTGCTTGGCGTTCTTGACCTTCACCCGCGCGAAGTCCTCCTGGGTCGCGCCGAAGAGGTCCATCCGGCGGCGGGCGTAGAGCGCGAAGTAGGCGGGGTTGGTCATGCCGAGCAGGCGGAAGCGCAGCCAGTCGGGGTCGTCCCAGCGCTCGCCCGCGTTGGGGGCGAGGAAGCCCTTGGGGGTCGTGTCGGCGCCCACCACCAACGCCACGTCGCAGAGCCCGGCGAGGATGCGAGCGCGAGCGGTGTCGAGGGCCTGGGCGCCGGTGGCGCAGGCGGCGTACGACGTGGCGACGCGGGCGCCGTTCCACCCCAGCGCCTGGGCGAACGTGGCGCCGGCGACGTAGCCGCCGTAGCCGTTGCGGACGGTCTCGCCGCCGACGATCAGCTCCACGTCCTGCCAGGGAACGCCTGCGTCGGCGAGGGCGGCCCGGGCCGCGTGGACTCCGTAGGAGACGAAGTTGCGGCCCCACTTGCCCCATGGGTGCATGCCGACCCCGAGGACGGCGACGTCGTTGCTCACGCGGCTCCTCCGACCGGCTTCCAGCGCCAGATGGTGCGCTCGCCGTCCCCGTCGGCGTACAACGTCTCGACGACCAGCTCCACCTCGTCGCCGACGGTGAGGTCGTCGACCCCGAACCCGTCGGCCACCTGACCGAGGACCACGATCCCCTCGGGGAGCTCGACGGCAGCCAGCGCGAAGGGCCGGTAGGGATCAGCGGCGGGGACGTACGGCGCCGGCGGCTGGTACTGCGCGTCGGTGTAGGACCAGATCCGGCCGCGGCGGGAGAGGGGCACCTCCTCGAACCGCTCGCCCGAGCAGGCCGGGTTGCGGCAGAACGACTCCTCGGGCACCGGGGGGAAGGAGACGGTGGAGCAGGCCGCGCAGCGCGAGCCGAGCAGGGCGGGCTCGGTCCCGGCGCGGAACCACCCCTCGATCGCCGGGGTCTGCGTCATCGGCCCTCCTCAGAACTAGAACGTGTTCTCATCCTAGGGTCTCGCCGTCCCGCGTGTTTTGTCGGTCAGCCGTCGAAACTCGTGCTTGGACGACGCAATCGTGTCGTCCAAGCCCCTGTTTTGTCGGTCGGCCGACGAAACTCGTGACGCCAGGACCGCAGACCTACCGCGCCAGGTAGGCCAGCAGGTCCTGCCGGGTGAGGACACCGACCGGCTTGCCGTCCTCCTGGACCAGGACCGCGTCCTCCGAGCCGAGCAGGGCGACCGCGTCGCGTGCGTCCTCGGTGGCGCCGATGGTCGGCAGGGCCGGGGACATGTGCTCCTCCACCGGGTCGGTCAGCCGGGCCGAGCCGGAGAAGAGGGCGTCGAGCAGGGTTCGCTCCGAGACCGAGCCGGCGACCTCGGCGGCCACGATCGGCGGCTCGGCGCGGACGACGGGCATCTGGGAGACGCCGTACTCCCGGAGGATGGCGACCGCCTCGGCCACCGTCTCGGAGGGGTGGGTGTGCACGAGGTCGGGCAGGCGCCCGTCCTTGCCGCGGAGCACCTCGCCGACGGTCTGCGTCGCGGCGTGCCCGCTGTCGAAGCCGTACTGGCCGAGCCAGTCGTCGTTGAAGACCTTGGTCAGGTAGCCGCGCCCGGAGTCCGGGAGCAGGACGACGATGACCGCCTCCCGTGCCTGCGGGGTGCCGGCGAGCTCGTGGGCGAGCTGGACCGCGGCGTAGGCCGCCATGCCTCCCGACCCGCCGACGAGCAACGCCTCCTCGCGGGCCAGGCGGCGGGTGAACGCGAAGGAGTCGGCGTCGGAGACCTCGATGATCCGATCAGCGACGTCGCGGTCGTAGGTCTCGGGCCAGAAGTCCTCTCCCACCCCCTCCACGAGGTAGGGACGCCCGCTGCCACCGGAGTAGACCGAGCCGGCTGGGTCAGCGCCGATGACCTGGACCTGCGGGTTCTGCTCCTTGAGGTAGCGCCCGACCCCGCTGATCGTCCCGCCGGTGCCGACCCCGGCGACGAAGTGCGTGATCCGACCCTCGGTCTGGTGCCACACCTCGGGACCTGTGGTCTCGTAGTGGGAGCGGGGGTTGTGCTGGTTGGAGTACTGGTCGGGCTTCCACGCGCCGGGCTGCGAGGCGAGCCGGTCCGAGACGTTGTAGTAGGAGTCCGGGTGCTCGGGGGCGACCGCCGTGGGGCAGACGACCACCTCGGCGCCGTAGGCCTTGAGCACGTTGCGCTTGTCCTCGCTGACCTTGTCGGGGCAGACGAAGACGCAGTGGTAGCCCCGCTCCTGGGCGACCATGGCCAGGCCGACGCCGGTGTTGCCCGAGGTCGGCTCGACGATGGTGCCGCCGGGCTGCAGGGCACCGGAGGCCTCGGCGGCATCGACCATCCGCACGGCGATCCGGTCCTTCACCGAGCCGCCCGGGTTGAGGTACTCGAGCTTCGCCAGCACCGTGGGGCCGTCCTCGACCCCGTCGAGGTCGTCGAGGGTGCGCGAGAGCCGCAGCAGGGGGGTGTTGCCGATCAGGTCCAGGAGCGAGGTCACGTACTGCACGTGAAGCAACCTAACCCGGCTCGATAGCCTGACGTGCGTGGGGAAGGCCGGTGCTGCGCGCAAGCTGGCCTCCGCGGCGGCGTACGGCGGGGGCGGACTGTCGCTTCTCGGCGCCGGGCTCTACGGCGTCCTGACGACCGAGGCCAAGATCGCGCGGCGGACCATCGGCGAGGCGCGGGACGAACCGCCGCCGGATGCGACCGGGTGGTACGGCCGCGGGCGCCCCGGTCCGGGCATGACCCTGGTGCTGCTCGGTGACTCCAGCGCCGCGGGCTACGGGGCCGAGCGGGTGGAGGAGACCCCCGGCGCGAGGCTGGGCAGCGGGGTCGCCGAGCACGCCGACCGACGGATCTACCTGCGTCAGTTCGCCGTCGTCGGGGCCGAGTCCTCCGAGCTCGGCGAGCAGATCGACCGCGCGCTGCCGCTCGAGCCTGACGTGGCGGTGATCCTCATCGGCGCCAACGACGTGACCCACACGGTGCGACCCTCGCAGTCGGTTCGGCATCTCTCCGAGGGTGTACGCCGCCTCGTCGACGCCGGGGTCGCCGTGGTCGTCGGCACCTGCCCGGACCTCGGGACGATCAAGCCGATCGCACCGCCGCTGAAGCAGGTCGCCCGCGCGTGGTCGCGCCGGCTCGCGGCCGCGCAGACGATCGCGGTGGTGCGCGAGGGCGGTCGGACGGTGTCCCTGGGCTCGGTGCTGGGACCGGAGTTCGCGGCCGCGCCGGCCGTGCTGTTCGGCCCCGATCAGTTCCATCCCTCGGCCGAGGGCTACCGGTCGCTGGCCGAGGTCCTGCTCCCCTCGGTGCTCGCCGCACTCGGCCTGGCCCCCGCGGACGAGGCGGAGATGGAGGTCCATCGCGGTGAACGCGTGATGCCGGTCGCAGCCGCGGCGGTCCGGGCGGTCAACGAGCCCGGGACCGAGCTCGGCGGCACCGAGGTCGGCGGCAACCGGACCGGCGTACGCGGGCTGTGGGTCGAGCTGCGGCACCGGCGGCGCCGCCCGGAGGCCACCAGCGAGGCCCCCGACACCGACCCGTCACCTATACGTGACGGGTCACCGCAGAAATGACGCTGACCCGTCACGTGTAAGTGACGGGTCAGCGGTGGAGCGGGGTCAGTCCTGGCTGAAGATCGCCAGGAGGCGGAGCAGGTTGGTGTAGATCCAGACCAGGCTCACCGTCATCGCGAAGGCGGCGCGCCAGGACTCCACCTCGGGGATCCGGTTGGCGACGCCCTGCTCGACGAAGTCGAAGTCGAGGATCAGCATGAAGATGCCGAGCACCAGACCGGCCACCGCGGTCAGCAGACCCAGGGTGCCGAGGCCGAAGAGGCCGAGGCTGGCGCTGAACATCCCGAGCACGAGCTCCATCAGGCTCAGGGCCACCATGCCGAAGACCGCCGCGATGACGAACATGCGGAACTTGGCGGTGACCTTGATGTTGAAGAACTTGTACGCCGCCAGGGTGCCCGCGAACGCGGCGAAGGTGCCGATCACGGCCTGGACGACGATGTTGCCGTCGAACATCGAGTTGAAGAACTTGCTCAGCGCGCCGAGCGCGACGCCCTCGAAGGCGCAGAAGGCCAGCACCAGCGCCGGGCTGACGACGCGCTTGAACGCGTTGACCATGGAGAGGGCGAAGGCGCCCAGGCTGCCGATCGTCAGTGCCGCGAAGAGCGGGCCGAGGTCGGTCGACGTCGAGGTGATCTCTGGGGTCAGCAGCCAGGTCGCGAACGCGGTGAGGACCACCACGGCCAGGGAGATCCCTGTCTTCTCGACCACCGAGTCGATGGTCATCGGAGCCGTGGAGACCGGGGCCTGTGGCTCGTGGCCGACCGGTGCGCCGGCGCTGCCCGTGCCCCACGTCGAGGGGTCGGAGCCGTAGCCGGCGTACGACTGGTTCGCGCCGCCGCGGTTGAACTCCTCCGAGCGGTTGAACACCGGGTTGTTGCTGCGCATGGACTCCTCCTTGGAGACCTGGTGACCGTCGCCCTGACGGCTCACCCGTGAGAGGCCAGTCTAGACAGCCTCACCCGGTAGAACGTCCCGGCCGTCCTCCGCGTTCCCGCCACGCGGAGGAATCGGGGAGTTCCAGGTCACGTCCGGTCACGTACGGCGCACGGCGTGGACCACGGTGTCGCGCACCGTGACCGTGCCGTCGGGAGTGGCGTGGAGGCGGGTGGGGGCCTCGGCCGCGATCACCTCCCACTGCGCGGCGTCGAGCACCCCGACGACGTCGTCGGGGGTGAAGAGGAGGGCTGGTCCGTGGGGTCGGCGTACGCCGGTCAGGACGTCGTCGGGGTGATGGCCGACGACGAGCAGCCGGCCGCCCGGCGCGACCGAATCCCCCACCCGGACGTGCAGGTCGGCGAACATCGACTGCGGCGGGTGCAGGAACTGCACCGAGACCAGGTCGAAGCCGGTCGGCAGCCGGTCGCCGGCGATGACGTCGGCGTGGCTGGTCGTGATCGTGACCCCCGCCTCGGCGGCGTGCTCGGCGGCCCGCTCGAGGGCGACGGTGGAGACGTCGAGCGCGGTCACCTCCCAGCCCTGCTGGGCGAGCCAGACCGCGTCCGCCCCCTCGCCGCAGCCGACGTCGAGAGCGCGGCCGGGCGTCAGGTCGCTCACCTGCTCGACCAGGCGCTGGTTCGGGTTGCCGCTCCAGACCCGCGTCGACTCGGCGTACCTCGCGTCCCAGGTCTCCTGGGAGTACATCGACATCGGGTCGTGCTCGTGGTCATGCGCCATGCCCCGAGTCTGCCGTGCGGGTGCGCGGGGGCGGGCCGGGGTAGCGGTGACCCGAGGGCGCGGTGAACTGCACAGGATCCGCGGCCTCCACTTCCTGTGCCACGCACCGCCGACCCGCAGCGACCGGCAGTGGTGCCCCCGCTGGGGCTCGAACCCAGACTGGGCCGCTTTTAAGGCGGCTTCCTCTACCGGTTGGGATACAGGGGCGGTGGGCTCAGACTAGGACCGTGACGACCCGGGGCATCGTGCGCGAGTGGCGTGAGGACGGGGGCTGGGGCGTGATCGACGCCAAGGCCGCCAAGGGCGGGATCTGGACGCACTGCTCGTCCGTGCTCGTCGCCGGCCACAGGTCGCTGACCCCGGGTGAGGAGGTCCACGTGACGTGGGAGCCGGCGGACCAGGACGGCTTCAGCTTCCGGGCGGTCGAGGCCTGGCCCGTGGGTGAGCTCCCTGTGCGCCTCCCTCCGTCCGAGGATCCGAGCCCGGCATACGGGTCGGAGCTGGTCATCGACCTCGAGCCATCGCGCACTCAGCCTCAGAGGTAGGTCCTGCGCGGGTGGATCGCGTGGGCGCCGGCGACCCGGTCGAGGAAGAGCAGTCCGGCGCAGTGGTCGATCTCGTGCTGGAGGGCGCGCGCCTCGAAAGCCTCCGACGTGAGGGTGACCTCCTCACCGGTGCCGGGCAGGAGGCCGCGTACGACGAGCCGTCCGGCGCGCTTGACGTCACCGGTGAGGTCGGGCACGGACATGCACCCCTCCCGCGCCTTCTCGTTGCGGGAGGCCTCCAGCACCTCGGCGTTGCACAGGACGAGGGTCCCGTGGTGGGCCCGGGTCTTGGGGTGCTCGGAGACGTCGACGCAGAACACCTGCGCACCCACCCCGACCTGAGGGGCGGCCAGGCCCACGCAGCCGGGGCCGACCCGCATCGTGGCCACGAGATCGGCGGCCAGCTGGACCACCGTCGGGTCGGCCGGGTCGACCTCGGCGCCGCGGGTCGACAGCACAGCGGACGGGGCGCGGACGACGTCGAGCACCCGACCCTGGACCCCGAGCTCGGCCTCGGTCCAGGCGAGCGGCCGGTTCACAGGTCGTCGGTGTCAGCGGGCCGCAGGGTGGCGCCGACACCGAGCTGGGCGGCGGCCTCCTCGATGCCCGCCTCGAGGGCGGCCACGTCCACTCCGGGGGGCAGGTCGATCTCCGCCACGAGGAGGTAGAGGTCACCGGACAGGCGGGTGGTCAGGTCGGTGATGTTGCCGCCGACGGCCGCCACCCGGCCGACCACCGAGGAGACGATGCCGGGTCGGTCACCCCCGTGGACGCTGAGCAGCCACGGCGTTCCCGGGCTCGGGTCGGTGCGCTCGTCCGGCACGGTCCGGACGGTGACGGTGAGTGACCCGTCGGCGCTGAGGGGCGCGAGCGCAGCCGCGATCTCGTCGTCGCCGGGACCGCCCGCGCAGACCAGGGTCATCGCGAAGTGACCCCTCAGCAGGGTCATCGTCGAGTCCTCGAGGTTGAGGCCCAGACCGGCGAGATGTCCCGTCGTCTCGGCGATGATCCCCGGTCGGTCGTGGCCGAGGACCGTGATCGCGTGGAGGGTGCTCACCCGGGCATTCTCGCAAGCGCCGCCGCACGACCCAGCACATCGTCGAGCATGACCTCGGTCAGCTTGCCGGTGAAGGTGTTCTGCTGGCTCGGGTGATAGCTGCCGAGGAGGTGTACGCCGCCCAGCTCGACCTCCGCACCGTGCCCGAACCGCGGGGCGGGCACCGGCACCGGTCGGCCGTCCCGCCGGAACGCCCCGAGCGCCGCGGCCCAGCCGAACGCACCGAGCGCGACGACGACCCGCAGGCGCGTCGAGACCAGCTCGAGTTCGCGGTCCAGCCAGGGGGCGCAAGTGTCACGTTCGAGCGGGGTGGGCTTGTTGGCCGGGGGCGCACACCGCACCGCGGCCACGACCCGGGTGTCGACGAGCTCGAGCCCGTCGTCGGCGTGGACACTGGTCGGCTGGTTGGCCAGGCCCACCCGGAACATGCTGGCGAACAGCCAGTCCCCGGAGCGGTCGCCGGTGAAGATCCGTCCGGTCCGGTTGGCGCCGTGCGCGGCCGGAGCGAGACCCACCACGAGGATGCGCGGCTCACTCGAGCCGAAGCCGGGGATCGGGCGACCCCAGTAGTCCTGGTCGGCGTAGGCCGCGCGCTTCTCGCGGGCGACCAGCTCACGCCAGGCCACCAGCCGGGGGCAGGCGCGGCACTCGACGATCTCCGCCCCCAGCGCGCTCAACGGATCGGTCATGGCGTCATCGAAGCGTAAGGAGCGGACGGCCCGATCGGCCCTACCGTCGAGGGAAGAGCAAGGAGGCTCCCCGTGTCGATGATGTACTCGATGACGTTCGTGATGGTCCTGATGGCGTTTCTGATCCTGGCCGTGCTGGGCGCACTGGTCGCGGTGCGCGTCTA
The DNA here is from genome assembly GCA_963767915.1 of uncultured Actinomycetota bacterium. Lineage (GTDB taxonomy): Bacteria > Actinomycetota > Actinomycetes > Propionibacteriales > Nocardioidaceae > Nocardioides. The sequence goes on along the minus strand of CAVYFR010000002.1, from coordinate 235,119 downwards.
CGGCGCTCGTCGCGTCCGCGACGACCACCGGTAAGGCACCGGGCCACCCGGCTAGGGCGCGGCCTGGATCGAGGACTCGCGGCGCACCTTGTCGGCGGCTGCGCTCGCGGCGTCGCTGACCTTCTCCTTGGCGACGTCAGCGGCCGCGGCGGCCTGGGTGGCCGCGACGTCCTGGGCCTTGGCGGTGGCCGACTTGACGGTCGGGTTGTCGGCGACCTTGCGGGCACCGGACCTGATCTGCTCGTAGCGCTCGCGGCCGGCCTTGGATCCGAGGACGTAGCCGATCGCGACACCGGCCAGCAGGACGATCTTCTTCATGTGTGCTCCTTCTCCTGGTGTGCATCACGGTGCCCCCTGACGGGCCGGCGAAACCGCCGTGCCCGTCCAGACGGCTCAGCCAGACAGCCCAGCCAGTCAGCTCAGTCGGCCAGCTCAGTCGGCCAGCTCAGTCGCCAGCGACCAGGCGATCCCCTCGAGGATGTCGGACTCCCCCACCAGGAGGGTCTCGACCCGGGTTCGCCGGAGCACCCGGGAGAGGATCAGCGCTCCGGCGTCGATGACGTCGGCGCGCCCAGGGTGCATCCACGGCAGGGCCAGGCGCTCCTCGACCCGCATCCCGACCAGGCGGTCGACCATCGCGTCAACCTCGGCGATCGGCAGCACGGCCTGGTCGATCCTCTCGCGGTCGTAGGCCGGCAGCCCGAGCACGCCAGCGGCCACGGTGGTGACGGTGCCGGCGATCCCGAGCACGGTCGAGGCCACGCCCGGGTCGACCGGGCCGGCGTCCAGGGCGGCGTCGATGTCGGCGACGCAGGCCCGCACTTGGTCCGCTGTCGGCGGGTCGTCGTGGAGGTGCCGCTCGTGCAGCCGCACCGAGCCGATGTCGGCGCTGTGGGCCAGGGTCGGTGCCGTGCTGCCCAGGACGAGCTCGGTCGACCCGCCGCCGATGTCGACCACCAGGACCGGCGGCTCGGGTGGACGCGCCAGGGTGCGCACGGCCCCGGCGAAGGCGAGCGCGGCCTCCTCGGCCCCCGAGAGCACCTCGGGCCTGACCCCCAGCCGCGACTCGACCCCGTCGGCGAACTCCCGGGCGTTGGCGGCGTCGCGGGTGGCCGAGGTGGCGCAGAAGCGGATCCGGTCCGCGCCGTGGGCGCGGATCAGGGCGGCGTACTCCTCGATGGCGGCGAAGGTCCGGGCGAGGGCGTCGTCGGCCAGGCGGCCCGTGCGGTCGACGCCCTGCCCCAGTCGCACCATCCGCGACTCGCGCACGGCCACCTCGGGCGGCGTGCCGATGAGGAGCTTGATGGTGTTGGTGCCGCAGTCGATCGCCGCGACCGGCGTGGTCCCGGCCGTCACGACACGCAGGGCCCTTCGCGCCACCAGTCACCCAGGCGGTCGAGCACCTCGTCGCCGAGCGGGTTCACGCCCGGGCCGGCCGCGAGGGCGTGGGCCGCCAGCACGTGCAGGCACTTCACCCGGCCGGGCATGCCCCCGGCGGAGACCCCCGCGATCTCGGGGACCTCTCCCAGGGAGGCGCGAGCCTCGAGGTAGTGCTCGTGGGCAGCGGCGTACGCCGACGCGAGCTGCGGGTCCTCGTCCAGCCGCGCCTCCATCTCCTTCATCAGCCCTGAACCCTCCAGCGTGCCGATGCGCGACGCCGCCCGAGGACAGGTGAGGTAGAAGGTCGTCGGGAAGGGGGTGCCGTCGGGCAGACGGGGTTCGGTGGTGACGACGTCGGGTCGACCGCAGGGGCACCGGTGCCCCACCGCGCGGATTCCGCGGGGCTCGCGCCCCAGCTGCGCCTCGACCGCGGCGACGTCCTCGGGCGTCGGCTCGCTCATCGGCCCGGCTCGTCCGACCCGTCGATCTCGGTCAGCGGGATCGGCTCCGGCCGAGGCGGGTCACCGGCCAGCTTGACCGACTCCCACGCGTCACCCCACCACGGCGGCGGCGTCTGGTCGACGACGCTGTCGGGATCGGTCAGCTCGGCCTGCTGCTCCAGCGGCTCGCCGTCCTTGTCGAGCACGACGTAGGCCGTCTCGCCGGGCATGAGGTAGCCGAGCCGCTCGCGGGCCTGCTGCTGCTGGTAGGCCGGGTCCTCCCACCGCCGTTTCTCCCGCTCGAGCGCGGCGATGTCGGCCCTGCGGTCGGCGATCTGCTGCTTCTGGTCCTCGATGTCGGCGCGCTGCTGCAGGTAGGCGCGCATCGAGGAGGCGTAGGAGACGGTGAGGACCGCGAGGACCAGCACCAAGATGGTGGCCCGGCCGGTCAGGCGAGGACGTGGCGCCGCCGTTGCGGCGATCGGTGTGGCCGTGACGCGGGCGCGCTGGTGCGGACGCGCTCCCGGCCGGCGCCCGGGGCGAGCGGCGTCGCGAGGGCTACGTCGGGGCACCGTCCCATCCTCGCCGACTCAGGAGCGATATCGCGGGAACGCGCCCGCACCGGCGTAGCGTGCTGCCTCACCGAGCTCGTCCTCGATGCGCAACAGCTGGTTGTACTTCGCCGTCCGGTCCGACCGCGCGGGTGCACCCGACTTGATCTGGCCGCAGTTGGTGGCCACCGCCAGGTCCGCGATCGTGGTGTCCTCGGTCTCGCCGGAGCGGTGGCTCATCATGCAGCGGAAGCCACTGCGGTGGGCCAGCTCGACCGAGTCGAGGGTCTCGGTCAGGGAGCCGATCTGGTTGACCTTGACGAGCAGCGCGTTGGCCTGACCCTCGGCGATGCCCCGGCCCAGCCGTTCGACGTTGGTGACGAAGAGGTCGTCGCCGACGAGCTGGGTGCGTCCGCCGAGCTGGTCGGTGATGGCCTTCCAGCCGTCCCAGTCGTCCTCGTCGAGGGGGTCCTCGATCGAGACGATGGGGTAGGCCGAGACGAGGTCGGCGTAGTAGGCGGTCATCTCCTCCGCTGTCCTGGCGACCCCCTCGAAGGTGTAGGTCGTGCCCTCGCAGAACTCGCTCGCCGCCACGTCGAGAGCCAGGGCCACGTCGCGACCGAGGGTGTAGCCGGCCTTCTCGATCGCCTCGGCGATGAGGTCGAGGGCGGCGCGGTTGGAGTCCAGGTCGGGGGCGAAGCCGCCCTCGTCACCGACCCCGGTGGAGAGCCCACGGTCCTTCAGGACGCTCTTGAGCCGGTGGTAGACCTCGGCGCCGCACCGCAGGGCGTCGCGGAAGGTGCCGGCCCCGATCGGGGCGATCATGAACTCCTGGACGTCGACGTTGGTGTCGGCGTGGGCGCCGCCGTTGAGGATGTTCATCATCGGCACGGGCAGCAGGTGGGCGTTGGGTCCCCCGACGTAGCGGTACAACGGCAGTCCGGCCGAGTCCGCGGCCGCGCGGGCCACGGCCAGGGAGACCCCGAGGATGGCGTTGGCCCCGAGGTTGGCCTTGTTGGGCGTCGCGTCCAGCTCGAACATCGTCTGGTCGACCAGCCGCTGGTCGTCGGCGTCGAGGCCCTCGACCGCCGGCGCGATGGTCGTGATGACCGCCTCGACCGCCTTGCCCACGCCCTTGCCGGCGTAGCGGTCGCCGCCGTCGCGCAGCTCCACGGCCTCGAAGGCGCCGGTGCTCGCGCCGCTGGGGACGGCTGCGCGTGAGAAGGTCCCGTCGTCGAGGAGGACCTCGACCTCGACGGTGGGGTTGCCGCGCGAGTCGAGGATCTCGCGGGCGCCGACGGCTTCGATGGATGCCATGGACGCGAAGCCTAGGGCCCGGTCGTGCGAGCCGTCAGCCGAGGTGACGGCGTACGGCGGCGCGCAGCTCCTGCTCGGCGTCGAGCCCGGCGGCCCGCGCCTCGGCCACCAGGGCGAGCAGTCGGTCGCCGAGGTCCTCGGAGGTGGGTGGCAGCGCCGCCGGCTGCCGCTCGAGGGCCTTGGTCGCGAGCAGCAGCGCGGGGAGTGTCGGCGGCAGCCCGTCGAGCGGTGAGGTCCGCTCCGCCTTCTCCCGCGCCTTCAGCCGCTGCCAGGTCGCGTCGACGGCCGCTGCATCCAGCTGCTGGGCCCCCTCGGCGGCCGCGTCGGGACCGAAGACGTGCGGGTTGCGCCGGTGCATCTTCTCGGTGATGCCGCGGGCGACGTCGTCGAGGGTGAAGGCACCGGACTCCTCGGCGATCACGGCATGGAAGTAGACCTGGAGCAGAAGGTCGCCGAGCTCCTCGCACAGGTCGGCCGGGTCACCGCCGGAGGCCAAGGCGTCGATCGCCTCCAGGGTCTCGTGGGTCTCCTCGAGCAGGTAGCGCGCCAGCGAGCGATGGGTCTGCGCCTGCTTCCACGGGCACTGCGCGCGCAGGCGCCGCATCACCTCACCGAACTCCAGCAACGGCTCCGGGGACGAGGTCACGCGACGCGGCCTCAGCTGCAGCGCTGGGACTCGGGGAGGGCGTCGACGTAGGCGGGGTCCTGGGGCTGGGCCTCGGCCTCGGCCGCAAAGGTGCTGACCGGGATCGAGAGCTCCTCGCGCTCGGCGAGCACCTGGTCCTCGCCGATGCTGATCTTCGGGAAGGCCGGACTGGTCTCGACGCCGTTGGCCTCCTGCCATTCTCGCGCCAGCCGGATCCCCTCGAGCAGCGCCTCGTCGTCGGTGGGCTCGCCGCCGCCGCCGACGAGCTCCTGCTCACCCACCGCGCGGATCACGCCGAGGAAGTAGGCGGTGGCGGTGTAGACGGGAAGGGCGTCGTCGAGCACGTCCTGGTCCACCTCGGCGAACTGCAGCCGGGTCTGCTGCACGGCGTCCTGGTAGTCCGAGCCGCCTGCGGGGACGTCGTAGTCCTCGGCCATCTGGTCGGCGACCGAGCGCAGCACCAGCCCCTGGAGGACCGAGGTCCGGAGCGACGAGCCGCTGACGCCCTCTCCCAGGAGCTGCTCGTTGCTCTGCAGCAGAGCGCACAGGGCAGGGGTGAGGTCGTTGACCTCGTCGACGGCGATCGTCTCCTCGCCGACCTCGGCGGCCGCTCCGGGGCGGAAGTCGGTGCCGACGACGCCGCAGCCGGAGAGCAGGGTCGCCGTCACGGCCACCGCCCCAGACACCGCCGCAGCCACCAGCTTGCGCGTCACCCCTGCTCCTTCGCCTCGCGCGGGTCGATGACGGCGTCGATGACGCCGCGCGCCCATTCAAGCAGGGCCACGCCGACGAGCGGGCGGCCGGTGGCGCCCGGCGTCCCGGGCCGCGGCACCAGGATCGTCTCCGCCGGTCCCTTGACGATCGACTTCGGGTAAAGCCGGTTCAGCCGGACGACGCGCGAGTCCGGGAGGACCACCGGCGCGAAGCGGACGTTGCGGCCCGCAACGGTCACCTCGCCGACCTTGGCGGCCCTTGCCCGCGCGCGGAAGCGGGCGACGAGGAGCAGTGCGACCACGACCTCGGGGGGTTCGCCGTACCTGTCGTCGAGCTCGTCGCGGATCTGGTCGACGTCCTCGTCGGTGCGCACCTCGGCCAGCCGCTTGTACATCTCCAGACGCAGCCGCTCGCTCGGGATGTAGTCGTGCGGCAGGTGGGCGTCGACAGGGAGCTCGATGCGTACCTCGTCGAGCTCGGGCTCCCCGTCACCGCGGAACTCCTGCACCGCCTCGCCGACGAGCCGGACGTAGAGGTCGAACCCCACGTCGGCGATGTGGCCGGACTGCTCACCCCCGAGGAGGTTGCCGGCCCCTCGGATCTCGAGGTCCTTCATCGCGATCGCCATGCCCCCTCCCAGGTCGGAGTGCTGGGCCAGGGTCGCCAGTCGCTCGTGCGCGGTCTCGGTGAGCGGCTTCTCGGCCGGGTAGAGGAAGTAGGCGTAGGCGCGCTCCCGCGACCGGCCCACGCGGCCGCGCAGCTGGTGCAGCTGGGAGAGCCCGAGGGTGTCGGCCCGCTCGATGATCATGGTGTTGGCGTTGGAGACGTCGAGTCCCGACTCCACGATCGTGGTGCAGACCAGGACGTCGAAGCGCTTCTCCCAGAAGTCCAGCATCACCTGCTCGAGCAGGTGCTCGCCCATCTGTCCGTGGGCCACGGCGACGCGGGCCTCGGGGACGAGCTCGCGAATCCGGGCGGCCGCCTTCTCGATGCTGTTGACCCGGTTGTGGATGTAGAAGACCTGTCCTTCGCGCAACAGCTCGCGGCGTACGGCGGCCACCACCTGGCGGTCCTCGTAGACCCCGACGTAGGTCAGCACGGGGTGCCGCTCCTCCGGCGGCGTCGTGATCGTCGACATCTCGCGGATCCCGGTGATCGCCATCTCCAACGTCCTCGGGATCGGCGTCGCCGACATCGACAGCACGTCGACCGAGGTGCGCAGCCGCTTCATCTGCTCCTTGTGCTCGACGCCGAAGCGCTGCTCCTCGTCGACCACGATCAGCCCGAGGTCCTTGACCTTGATGTCCGGGTTCAGCAACCGGTGGGTGCCGACCACGATGTCGACGGAGCCGTCGGCCAGCCCCTCGGTGACCTCGCGCGCCTCCTTCTCGGTCTGGAAGCGGCTCAGCCCCTTCACGACGACCGGGAAGCCGCTCATCCGCTCGCTGAAGGTCGAGAGGTGCTGGGTGACAAGCAGTGTCGTCGGCACCAGGACCGCCACCTGCTTGCCGTCCTGGACGGCCTTGAACGCGGCCCGGACGGCGATCTCGGTCTTGCCGTATCCCACGTCGCCGCAGACCAGCCGGTCCATCGGCACCGTCTGGCGCATGTCGCCCTTGACCTCCTCGACGGTGGTCAGCTGGTCGGGGGTCTCGTGGAACGGGAAGGCGTCCTCGAGCTCGCGCTGCCACGGGGTGTCGGGGCCGAACGCGAAGCCCTTGGTCGCCTGACGCGCGGCGTAGAGCTTGATCAGCTCAGCGGCGATCTCACGGACGGCGCGACGGGCCCGGCCCTTGCGCTTGGCCCAGTCGGCCCCGCCGAGCCGGTCGAGGCTGGGCTGCTCACCGCCGACGTACCTCGTGACCTGGTCGAGCGCATCGGCCGGCACGTAGAGCCGGTCGGGCGGTCCGCCGCGCTTGGAGGCGCCGTACTCCAGGACGAGGTACTCACGGGTGGCGCCTTGCACCTCGCGCTGCTTCATCTCCACGAACCGGCCGACGCCGTGCTGCTCGTGGACGACGTAGTCGCCGGCGCTGAGCTCGAGCGGGTCGATCTGCTTCTTGCGGCGCGTCGGCATCTTGCGCATGTCGCGTGTGCTCGACCGCTGCCCCGCGATGTCCTCACCCGTCAGGACCGCGACCTTCGTGGTGTCGTCGACGAACCCATGGGTCAGGGCTCCGCAGGTGACGCTGACGACCCCGACCTCGCTCGCATCGAGCCCGGCCGGGACGTCGTGCTCGGCCAGCACCTCGACCATCCGCTGCGCGGGGCCGTGGCCCGGGTAGACCACGACCGTGCGGTAGCCGTCGCCGCGCCAGGCGTCGAGGTCCTTGACCGCCTGCTCGACGTCGCCGCGGTAGGCCTCGGCGGGGCGCGCGCTGAGGAACCCGTCCTCCCGCGAAGGCGCGTCGCTCCCGTCTTCGGTCGAGCTCATCGCCACCCCGAACGGGCTCAGCGTCCACCACGGCAGGTCGCGCTCGAGGGCGTGCTCGCGCACGTCGCCGATCGATCGGTACGACGCCGCGCCGAGGTCGATCGGGGCCGTGCCGCCGCTGGCGGCGGCCGCCCAGCTCGCGCCGAGGAACTCCTCGCTGGTCGCGACCAGGTCGTGCGCGCGGCTGCGGGCGCGCTCGGGGTCGAGGACGAGCACGTGGGCGTCGGCCGGCATCAGGTCGACGAGCAGCTCCATGTCCTCGACCAGGACCGGCGCGAGCGACTCCATCCCTTCCACCGCGATGCCCGCGGCGATCTTGTCGGTCAGCTCGACCAGCTGCGGGTGGGCGCGGCCCAACTCGGCGGCCCGACGGCGTACGTCCTCGGTCAGCAGCAGCTCGCGGCACGGCGGCGCCCAGAGCCGTTCGACGGCCTCGATGGTGCGTTGGTCGGCGACGGCGAAGCTGCGGATCTCCTCGACCTCCTCGCCCCACAGCTCGACGCGCAGCGGGTGCTCCTCGGTCGGCGGGAAGACGTCGACGATGCCGCCGCGGACCGCGAACTCACCGCGCTTCTCGACTAGGTCGACCCGGGAGTAGGCCGCGTCGGCCAGTCGCCGCACCAGGTCCTCGAGGGCGACGGTGTCACCCGGCACCAGCTCGACCGGCTCCAGGTCGCCGAGCCCCTTGACCTGGGGCTGGAGCACCGACCGCACCGGAGCCACGACGACCCGCACCGGCCCGTGGGGCCCCTCCGCTGCAGGGTGGCAGAGCCGCCGGAGCACCGCCAGCCTGAGACCGACGGTGTCGCTGCGCGGGCTCAGGCGTTCGTGCGGCAGGGTCTCCCAGCTCGGGAAGTAGGCGACCCCGTCGGGGCCGACCAGGTCGCCGAGTGCGGCGACGAGGTCCTCGGCCTCGCGCGAGGTCGGGGTCACCGCCAGGACGGTCCGCCCGTTGCGCACCAGGCCCGCCACCACGAACGGACGCAGGGCCTCGGGTCCGGTGAGCTCACGCGTCCGGACCGCACCGCTGCGCGCGTCGGCCATCGCCGCGGCGAGCGTAGGCTCGGTCAGGACCAGATCGGCGAGGTCGGCCAGGCCGGACAGGGACACGCTCAGGGCTCCTCGGGAGGATCAGGGGACAGCACGAGAGCCCCCGGTCACGAGTGACGGGGGGTGGACGGGTGCGACTCTACCGGCCTCTCGTCGGCCTGGTGGCCGCCGCGGCGCTCGCCTCGTGCAGCGCCTCCGAGCCGGAGCGGCGGCCCACGGACCCGACCGTCGCCACACCCTCCGCTGCCTCACCCGAGCCGACGGCCCTGGCCGCACCGACCGAGCCGGCGCAGGTCGGGCCGCTCACCCCGACCCGGCCCACCTCGCCGGCCCAGGCCGCCGCGCTCCTCGGCGCAGCCGAGGACGCCATCGCTGATCCCGGCACCGGTCCCGAGGCGCTGAGCGCCGCGGCGCGGACCCAGCAGCTGGTCTACCGCGAGCTCGGCGGCCGACCGGAGTGGGACGAGCGGGTGCTCGCCCTGCTCCCCAGCCGATGGCGTGGCCTGGCGCGCGACAACCTCGCCGTGCGCCGTGAGTTCCGGTCGATGCACAGCCCCGACAGCCTCAGCGACACCCTGCCCGCGTGGCGGATCGTCGCTCCGGAGCCGGCGAAGGTGCTGCTCGGTCACTACCGGGCGGCCGAGCGCGAGCTGGGCATCGGCTGGGAGTACCTCGCTGCCATCAACCTCGTGGAGACCGCGATGGGACGCATCGTGGCACCTCGGTGGCCGGCGCCCAGGGGCCGATGCAGTTCCTGCCGTCGACCTGGGCGGCCTACGGCGACGGCGACATCGACGACCCCCGCGACGCGATCCGAGGGGCAGCCAACTACCTCGCCGCCAACGGTTTCGCCGAGCCGGGCGGCATCGACGGCGCGCTCTACCGCTACAACAACTCCGAGGCCTACGTGCGCGGGGTCCGTGGCCTCGCCGAGATCATGCAGCGCCACCCGCGGGCCTTCGTCGGCTACCACCAGTGGCAGGTCTACTACCTGACCACCGAGGGTGACGTGCTCCTGCCCGAGGGGTACGCCGCTCAGCGTCCCGTTCCGGTGCGCGCCTACCTGCGCACGCACCCGCAGGCCTAGCTACTCCTCCGACGGGTCGACCACGCGTCCGACGAACAGTGGCGTGCCGTGCTCGACGTCGTGGATGACGAAGAGGAACGGACGGTCCACCACGAACGGCTCGGTGATCGGGGCGGAGGTCGTCCCCGCCAGCACCGCGGTCGCCGCGGCCGCCTCGGTGCCCTCCTCGTCGACGGCGATGAAGACCTCCTGCACCACCGCTTCCACGAAGAGCTGTTGCTCGACCGTCATCGCCGACAGGTCGGCGGCGGCCGGGTCAAAGGCCAGCCGCATGCCCAGCTGCTCCAGGGCCTCGCCCAGTCCGGCGTTGGTGCGGAAGGTCCACCGCGGCAGGCTCAGCGCGAGCTGTGCGGGCTCGCCGCGACCGAGCATCTGCGGCAGACCGCCCTCACCGACCTGCGACTCCACGTCGGCCAGCCGCCCCTCGTCGGGGAGCACGACCGTCATCGCCAGCGCGCGCCCGGCGTACGGCAGACGGGCCGCCTGCCACCCGTCGCCGGTGACGACCGTCGTCGCGAGGACCGGGTTGGTCATCGTCGGCACGGTGACGACCGTGCCGTCGACGCGCGTGAACGGCCGCGGCTCGGTCAGGAAGTCCTCGAACACCGACTCCCACGGCGCCTTGAGGTAGACCGCGTTGACCAGCACCAGCCGGGTGAGGGGGTGGACCGTGCCCTCGGCAAGCAGCTCGCGGATCTTGTCGGCTGTCCGTTCGGCCGTCCACCGGTTGATGGCGTTGCGCGCCGCCTCGGGGTCACCCACGTAGTCGACCCCGATCATGCCCGCGGAGTACTCGCGGGCCAGGGTGTCGAGGAAGTCCTGCTCCCACGCCGTCGAACGCTGGCCGAACAACGTGTTGGCGGTGGTCAGCCGCAGCTCGGCCGTGGTCCCGTCCTCGCGGCGCCGGGTGCCGGCCAGCGAGTCGACGTAGGCCGTCAGCGCGTTGAGGCCGCTGTTGAGCGACTCCACGTCGGCGGCGTCGAGGACGCCGAGCATCTCGTCCTGGGTCGGCCCGACCGCGCCGTTGGCGGCGAGGGCCAGGGCGACCCCGGCGGAGTACGGCGACAGCGCGAGGTTGCCGTCTCGGGCCGCAAGCCGGCTGTAGAGGCCGGCGCCGAGTGCGTGCAACGAGGCCACAGCGGCTGGCAGGTCCTTCAACGAACCCGGTGCACGCACGACCTGCGAGGAGACCTGTTCCAGCTCGGCTGACGTCATGTCACTCCTGCGGGGGCCGTCGGCCGTCTCCCCGCACGCCGTCAGCGTCTGTGAGGCCCCCACCGCCAGGACGGCGAGGGACAGGAGACGGAGTGCGTCGCGACGATCCAGCATGGGGTTCTGACGGTACGCCGCAGCGTGCTGGTTCCCTCGCTCCGAACCGCTGTCCCCGAAAACAGGAGAACCCGCCTCGTGCGCCCCCCGGCGCGCCGATGACGGGCTCCCCTGTCGAGCACTGCCGCTCCCCCGAACCGGCTGTGCCCGACCCGAGGACGCTAACCGGCGCGCCGGAACGACTCGGTGACGTCGCACCCACGGCCCGGACAGCGTTCGGTAACGACACGCGGGCCTCCGCCTCGACGGGCATCGGCCTCAGTCCTGCTGGGCCGCGATCTCCGCCTCGGAGCGCAGGATGCAGAACTCGTTGTCCTCCGGGTCCGCCAGCACCACCCAGGCCGTGCCGGGTCCGTACTGCCCGCGGAGGTCGGCGACCACCGTCGCCCCGTGGGCCAGGAGCCGTTCGAGCTCCTCGTCGCGAGTCCCCTCGCGCGGACGCAGGTCGAAGTGGAGTCGGTTCTTGACCGACTTCGCGTCGGGCACCTCGATGAACAGCACCTGGTGGCCCGTTTCGGGGTCCCGGATCATGCACTCCTCGTGCCCCGGCTCGTTGGGGTCGCCGTCGAGGTCGACGTAGCCGAGGACCGGCTTCCACCACTCGGAGAGCTCGTAGGCGCCGGCACAGTCGACGGTGGTGTGGGAGATGTAGGAGGTCATGCCTCAGTCGATGCCGTGGTCGCGCACCCAGGCCACGATCCGCTCCGCCAGCTCGGGCCGGCAGACGATGAGGTCGGGGAGGTAGACGTTGTCCTGGTTGTAGCGCAAGGGGGTCCCGTCGATGCGCGAGGTGAACAGGCCGGCGGCCGCGGCGACGGCGACGGGCGCCGCGGAGTCCCACTCGTACTGGCCGCCGGCGTGGACGTAGGCGTCGGTGAGGTCGCGGGCCACGGAGAGGACCTTGACCCCCGCCGACCCCATCGGGACGAGCTCGGCGTCGAGCTCCTTGGCCAGGCCGTGCACGAAGTCCGGCGGGCGGGTCCGTGACACCGCGATGCGGGGCCGTGCCGCGCTGCTGGGGGGTACGACGGGCGGCCGGCCGGTGTTGAAGGTCTCGCCGAGCGCCGGCTGGGCCACGGCACCGGCGGTGAGCCCACCCCTCCCTGTCCCGTCCGACCGCTCCCACAGGGCGACGTGCACAGCCCAGTCGTCACGCGGGGGCTCGGAGAACTCCCGGGTGCCGTCGAGCGGGTCGACGATCCACACCCGGTCGCGCTCGAGACGCACCCGGTCGTCCTTGCCCTCCTCCGAGAGGACCGCGTCACCGGGCCGGTGCTCGGCGAGCAGGCCCATCAGCAGATCGTGGGCCGCCGCGTCGCCGGCGTCCTTGAGCGCCCGGCCCTCCAGGCCCTCGGCCCGGACCTCGAGCAGCCGGCGCCCGGCGGCCTCGGCCAGCCAGGTGGCCAGGACGTGGTCGTCGGCGGCGTCGGGCGGCGTACCGGGATCAAAGGTCACGGGCCGCACCCTATGAGTTGAAGTCCTGCTGGGTGGCGGCGAGGCCGCGGAGCACGAGGGACTCGACGGCGTCAGCCGCCTTGTCGACGCCGAAGGGCAGGATCTCCCGCTCGGCCTTGGTGTAGTCCGACAGCACGAAGGCGGCGGGGTCCTGCCGACCCGGGGGCCGGCCCACCCCGACCCGGACGCGGTGGAAGTCGCCGCTGCCGAGGGAGCCTCGGATCGAGCGCAGGCCGTTGTGGCCGTTGTCGCCGCCACCGAGCTTGACCCGCATCGTGTCGAAGGGCAGGTCGAGCTCGTCGTGGACCGCGACGAGGTTGCTCCGGCGCGATCTTGTAGAACGTGGCGAGGGCCTTGGTGGGGCCGCCGATCTCGTTCATGAAGCAGCGCGGCCGCGCCAGGACCAGCCGCGGCCCCTCGGAGCCCGGTGCACCCAGCCGGCCCTCGAGCACGTCGGCGCGACCGGTCTTGTGCGACTTGCAGCGACCCGCCGAGTCTGCCGAGCGAGCTCGTCGAGGACGAGGTAGCCCGACGTTGTGGCGGTGTCCGGCGTACGTCGGGCCGGGGTTGCCCAGCCCGACGACGAGCCAGAGGTCGCTCACCCCTCCGAGGAAGCGTCGCCCGAGTCGTCGGACTCGGCTGCGTCGCCCCTCGGCTTGGCGGCGGCCTCGGCGTCGGATCTCGTCGCGCTCGATGCCGGCCTCGGCCTCGGCCTCGTCCAGCTCGGCCTCGAGCGCCTCGGCGCTGATCTGCTCGGTGATGTTGACGACCAGGGTCCTCGGCGGTCGACCAGGAGGTCGAGCCCGACGGGAGGTCGAGCTGGCCGGCGAGGACCTGGGTGCCGACCGGGAGCCCTCGATGGAGACCTCGATGTACTCGGGGATGTTGGTGGCCTCGGCCTCGACGGGAGACGGTCGAGTTCTCGGTGACCACCAGGGTCTCGCGCGCCGGCGTCGCCGACGACGTGGATCGGGACGTCGACGGTGACCTTCTCGCCCTTGCGGATGACCGCGACGAAGTCGATGTGCTCGAGGGTCCGGCGGATCGGGTCGACCTGGACCTGCTTGGTCAGCGCGAGCTGCGTCGGTGCCGTCGATGTCGAGCTCGAGCAGCGCGTTGGCGCCGACCGTGCTTGAGCGCCATCATCGTCGTCGTGGCCCGGCAGGGTCACGTGGATCGGGTCGTTGCCGTGCCCGTAGACGACCGCGGGCATCTTGTGCTCGCGGCGGATCCGGCGCGCCGCACCCTTGCCGAACTCGGTGCGGGTCTCGGCCTTGATCTTCTCGGACAGACATGTGGCTCTCCTCGGAGGTCGACGTTGTGGGCCGGGCCGGAAACGACAAACGCCACGCTCCGGATCGGAGCGCGGCGAGGAGAAGCCCCCTGTCGATCACGGAGCAACCTGGTGACGGGCTCCCTCGCCGAGGCAACCTGGCGATCCTAGACCTGGGACGCCGGACCGGCCGAATCCGGACCGGTCGGGCTCACATCTGCGTCGAGCGAGGCCCCGCGTCGCGACCAGGTGCTCGAAGCCACGCACCGAACCGAGACCGATGACGACGTAGGCCGCCCCGATGGCCAGCTCGCGACCGATCAGGTCGGCGACGTCGGCCACCGCGGCGCCGTCGGCTACGGCACGCGCGGCCTCGATGGCATGGGTGAGCGGCAGCCAGACGGCCGATCGTCGGCCATCCAGCCGGGGAGGTCGTCGAGCGCGACGTTGGTGCCGCAGAAGACCAGCAGGATCAGGAAGAGCACGTTGCCGAGCGTCGCGCCGTCGCGGATCCGGAGGTAGATCGCGCCCATGACCAGACCGAGACCGGTGCAGGACAGCGATGCGATCGCCGACGATCAGCGCGACCCGCGAGCCAGGCGCCGCCGGGGATGTCGGCGTCGAGCAGCAAGGGGCCGATGCCGATGCCGAACATCGCGACCGCCCAGCCGTTGAGGATCACCGGCAGCGACCGGCCCAGGAAGAGCGGGAGCCGGCGCGCTGGCGTGGCGAAGACGATCCCGAGGGTCTGCCCGCAGCGTTCGCCGCCGATGACGTGAACGCATCGCGAACAGGCACGGGATCGCGGCGTAGTTGAGCGCGTTGCCGATGACGTAGAACTCGTCGTTGCCGACGTCGGCGGCCCGGCCGATGTAGGCGAAGAGCAGGATCTGCGCGACCGGCGTGACCAGCAGGCTGGGGATGAGGATCCACGGGTTCAGCCAGTTGAACTGGGCGCGGTAGCTCATCAGCCCGCCGACGAAGAAGATGCGCAGCGAGACCGTCAGGTCGAGCGCCAGGGTGGCGTTGCGTCGGGCGGAGTCGATCAGCCGGACGCCGAGGACGGCGGCGAGGACGGCGTACGCCGTGCCGACGGCCAGGCACAGGCCGAGCTCGCGCCACGGCGCGCCCCCGACGGCGGCCGCCCGCATGGCCTCGACGGCCCAGGTGGTGGGCAACGCGTAGGAGAACGGCCGCAGCACGTCCGGCAGGAGCTCCAGCGGGACGACGAACCCGCACAGCAGCCAGCCGGGGTACTCCAGAGCGGCGCCGAGCGCCCAGCTGGTGCGGTAGCGGACCGCGGTCACCGACAGCAGGAAACCGATCTCGGCGATGGTCAGCGCGGACAGCAGCACGCCCAGCGACGAAGAACGGCCACGACTCGACCTGCAGGTCGATCCCGAAGACGTCAGCCGGTCCCACACGATCGTGGCCACGACGCTGTAGAGCCCGATCGTGGCCATGGCCAGGGTGATCGGGAGGATGACGAGGGAGAAGCGGGTGGGCGCGGCGACGACGAGCTCGAGCGTGCCCTGCCAGCGCTCACGGTTGAGCAGCGAGCTGGCCGGCACCATCATCGCCGTCCAGATGCCCATGGCGGCCGCGCCCAGGCCGGCGTACAGCATCGCGGCGGGGTCGTCGTTGACCGGTAGACGAGCAGCGCGGCCGTCGCGAACATCAGCGGGAAGACGATGCAGAGGAAGCCCTCGAACGGCGAGATCGCGAGGATCTTGAACTGCAGCCAGTAGCACGTCGCTTGTTGACGAAGCGGTCTCGACAAGCTCGACCGACGCAGGCTCACCCCGTCACCAGCTCGACGTAGGCGTCCTCCAGCGTGGGTTCGCGGCGGTGACCCGGCCGATGCCGGCGTCGCCGAGCGCGGGAGCAGGACGGCGTGGGTCGGCTCGGCGCCGGGCTGCGCAGACGATGACGAGCACCTGCGAGCTGGCCGCGCACCTCGGTGGTGACCGTGCGCACGCTGTCGAGCTCGCCGATCGCCGCGACGTCGTCCTCGGGGACGCCGTAGGTCTCCACCTCGAGCACGCGTCCGGTGCTGACGCGCTCCTTGAGCTGTGCCGGCGTGCCCTGTGGCGACGATCTCGCCGGACGCGGATCACCGCGATCCGGTCGCAGAGCTCGTCGGCCTCGAACATGTAGTGCGTCGTCAGCAGGATCGTCTTGCCCTGCTCGCGCAGCAGCGCGATGGTCGCGCGCAGCTCGCGGGCGCCGACCGGGTCGATGCCGATGGACGGCTCGTCGAGGAAGAGCACCTCGGGGTCGTGCAGCAGGCCCGCGCGCGATGTGCAGACGCTGGCGCATGCCGCGGGAGAAGCCCTCGACCCGCTCCTTCTCGCGGCCGGTCAGCCCGACCAGCTCGAGCAGCTCGCCGATGCGCCCTGCTGCTCGCGCGGGCGGCACGCCGTACAGCTCGGAGAAGTAGCGCAGGTTGTCGAGCGCGCGAGAGCCGCTCGTAGAGACCGCGGTCGCCGCCGAAGACGTAGCCGATGCGCGTGCGCACCTCGCGGACGTCGGTGACGACGTCGCGGCCGAGCACCCGCGCGCTGCCGCTGCGTCGGGATCAGCAGCGTGATGAGCATCTTGATCGTGGTCGTCTTGCCGGCGCCGTTGGGGCCGAGGAGGCCGAACAGCTCGCCCGGCTCGATCGCGAAGCTGACGCCCTTGACCGCCTCGACGCTCTTGCGGGTGCGCTTGAACGTGCCCGTCGTGGCGCGGAACGTGCGCCGCAGGTCGACGGCTTCGACGGCGTACGGGTCCGAGGGCATCCGGCGAGGTTAGTGGCACGTGCGGACGCGACACGCACGCATTCATGTCGTGCAGGGCCTCAGCCACTGTCGTGGTCGCCTCACTGGGTCTCGACACGTCCCTCGGGCACGGCGATCATGCGTGACCGTCGAACATGGAGGTGACCGAGCCGTCCTCGAAGACCTCGCGGATGGCCCGGGAGAGAAGCGGGGCGATCGAGAGCACGGTGAGCTTGTCGAACTGCTTCTCCGCCTCGATCGGCAACGTGTTGGTGACGACGACCTCGGCGATCCCTGAGTTCTTGAGCCGGTCGACGGCTGGATCGGCCAGCTGCGCGTGGGTCGCAGCGACGACCACGCCGCTCGCTCCGCTCTCGAGCAGCGCCTCGGACGCCTGCACGATCGTGCCTCCGGTGGCGATGATGTCATCGGTGATCACGCAGAGCCGGTCCGTGACGTCACCGACGACCCTGTTGGCCATGGACTCGTCGGGCCGGTCGGTACGGCGGGTCTTGTGGATGAAGGCCAGGGGCACGCCGCCCATCCGCGCCGCCCAGCGCTCGGCGACCTTGATCCGGCCCGCGTCGGGCGAGACCATCGCCAGCGGTTGGTCGCCGTACTTGTCCTTGACGTAGTCAGCCAGGATCGGCATCGCCATCAGGTGGTCGACCGGACCGTCGAAGTAGCCCTGGATCTGGTCGGCGTGCAGGTCGACGGCGATGAGCCGGTCGGCGCCTGCGGTCTTGAACAGGTCGGCGATGAGGCGGGCCGAGATCGGCTCGCGGCCGCGGTGCTTCTTGTCCTGACGGGCGTATCCGTAGAACGGCAGGACCACGGTGATCCGTTTGGCCGAGGCGCGCTTGAGCGCGTCGACCATGATCAGGTGCTCCATGATCCACTCGTTGATCGGCGCCGTGTGGCTCTGGATCACGAAGGCGTCGCTCCCGCGCACCGACTCCTCGTAGCGGACGTAGAGCTCGGAGTTCGCAAAGGAGTACGCCGAGGTCGGGACCAGGCCGGTGCCGAGGAGGTCGGCCACTTCCTCGGCGAGCTCGAGGTGGGCCCGGCCGCTGAAGACCATCAGGTTCTTCTCGGTGGTCCGCTTCATTCCGGTCACGTGGATGCGTCCCCTGGCTGATCGGTCGGTGCGTCACCTGCTGCTGCCGGGGCCGATTCTGCCAGGGCCGCCTCGGCCGCGGCGGCTTGGTCGGTCCCCGGACGGCGGCTCAGCGTCCACCCCTCGAGGTTGCGCTGCGGGCCGCTGCTGACGGCCAGCGCGCCGGGCGGGACGTTGCGTCGTACGACGGTCCCGGCGCCGGTCCCCGCGCCGTCACCGATCTCGACCGGCGCGACGAACGTGTTGTTGGAGCCGGTGCGGGCGTGACGGCCGACCGTCGTGCGGTGCTTGGCCACGCCGTCGTAATTGGCGAAGATCGTGCCAGCCCCGATATTGGTGCCCTCGCCGATCTCGGCGTCGCCGACGTAGGAGAGGTGCGGGACCTTCGCCCCGTCGCCGATCACGGCGTTCTTGGTCTCGACGAAGGTGCCGATCTTGCCGTCGACTCCGAGCCTGGTGCCGGGCCGGAGGTAGGAGAACGGACCGACCTCGGCTCCCGCGCCGATGACGGCCAGCTCCCCGTGGGTGCGGACCACCCGCGCACCGGCCCCGATCTCGCAGTCCTTGAGAGTGGTGTCGGGTCCGATGACGGCGTCCTCGGCGACGACCGTCGCCCCGAGCAGCTGCACGCCGGGCAGGATCGTGACGTCCTGGGCCAGCACCACGTCGTCGTCGATCCAGGTCGTGTCGGGGTCCATGACGCTCACGCCCTCACGCATCCAGCGCTCCAGGATGCGGCGGTTCAGCTCGCGACCGACGACCGCGAGCTGGCCGCGGTCGTTGACGCCCTCGGTCTGCCAGAAGTCGTCGAGCGGGTGCGCGCCGACGGTGAGCCCGGCCTCGCGGGCGAGCCCGACCGCGTCGGTGAGGTAGTACTCCCCCTTGGCGTTGTCGTTGCCGATCCGCGGAAGGGCCTCGGCGAGGAAGTCGGCGTCGAAGGCGAGGATGCCGGAGTTGATCTCGGTGATCTCACGCTGGTCGGGCGTCGCGTCCTTCTCCTCGACGATCGCGACGACCTCGCCGTCACCGTCGCGGACGATCCGGCCGTAGCCGTGCGGCTGCGGCACGATCCCGCTGAGGATGCTGACCGCGTGCTGCGCGGCCTCGTGCTCGGCCGCGAACTGACGCAGGCTCTCACCAACGAGCAGCGGGGTGTCGCCGTAGGCCACCAGCACCGTGCCAGACATACGGCCCTGCTGCTCGATGGCGTCCATGGCCACGCGCACGGCGTGGCCGGTGCCGTGCTGCTCCTCCTGGACCGCGAGCAGCACCTCGGGCATCAGCTGCCGGATGTGCTCGGCGACCTGCTCGCGCTGGTGCCCGACCACCGCGACGACGCGGGCGGGCTCGGTCTGGCGGACAGCGGTGAGGACGTGGCCGATCATGCTGCGGCCCGCGACCGGGTGCAGGACCTTCATGGTCTTCGACCGCATCCGGGTGCCACCGCCGGCGGCGAGGACGACGACGGTCAGCTCGGTGCCCTGCACGCCGCCCATGGGCGGTCACTCTAACCCTGCGCGCGGTCCGGGACCTCAGCCCGCCAGATGACCCTGGTCGACGAGCTGGATGCTGCCGTGGACAGCGCTCGCGTCGTCGGAGGCGAGGAACGCGACGACCGCCGCGACGCTGTCGGCGGACATGAAGCCGCGAGCCGCCGAGACCCTCATGATCAGCTCCCAGTCGACGCCGTCGGGCACGTCGATCGTGTGCACCTGAGGCGTGTCCATGCCGCCGGGGCAGACACAGTTGACGCGCAGCGGCTGCCGCAGGTACTCCACCGCGAGCGCCTTGGTCAGACCCACGACGCCGTGCTTGGCGGCCGAGTACGCCGCTGAGTAGGCCTCCCCCATCACTCCCGCCACCGACGCGACGTTGACGATGTTGCCGCCACCGCCCGGCGCTTCGAGCAGGTGCGGGATCGCGGCCTGGGAGCAGAAGAACGCGCCGCCCAGGTTGACCGCGACGTCGGCCAGCCACTGCTCCTCGGTGACCTCGGTGGTCAGTCGGAAGTCGTGCCGCCCGGCGTTGTTCACCAGGACGTCGAGCCGTCCGAGGCGCTCGACGGCGGCGGACACAGCCTCGCGGCAGGAGGCCGGTGACCCGACGTCGAGGGGTCCGAACGCGACCTCGCCGGGCAGGTCCGCGCAGGCCGCCGCCACCTCCGCCAGCCTCGCCTGGTCACGCGACGCGGCGTACACGTTGCCGCCGGCGGCGGCGAACCGGCGTACGGCCGCCGCTCCCAGGCCCGAGGACGCCCCCGTCACGATGATCGCCTTGCCGGAGAACAGCTGGGCCTGGGTGGAGATCACGTCGGCACGCCTGCTCGTCAGACCGGCCGGCCTGCGAACGCAGCGATCCGCTGGTAGCCGTCGGCCCCTTCCGGCGCCGGCTGC
This sequence comes from uncultured Actinomycetota bacterium, assembly GCA_963767915.1. Lineage (GTDB taxonomy): Bacteria > Actinomycetota > Actinomycetes > Propionibacteriales > Nocardioidaceae > Nocardioides. The sequence goes on along the minus strand of CAVYFR010000002.1, from coordinate 215,171 downwards.
TCGGGCCCGAACGCACCGCCCCGCATGTCGTCCGTCAGCGACGACCTCATGAAGGCCAGGCCGGCCTCGGCGACCTCGTGGTCGAGGTCGGCGGTGTCGCGTCCGAGCGACCTCGCCAGGTCGTAGCCGTGGACTGCGAGCTCGGCGACGGCCATCCCCTCGGGGAACTGCGCGTCCGAGGTCCCGAGGGCAGCGCGCAGCGCGTCGCCCTGCTCACGCAAGGCCGCCTCCGGCTCGTCGTGGTGCGCGGCGTTCGCCCAGTCGGGCTGTCCGCCGTGGGCCATCGTCACCATGCCGGCTGTGCTGTTGACGACGTGGTCGTTCAGATCCCTGACCGTCCACTCCGAGCACGGCGTCGGTCGATCGAGGTCCTCGGGCGTCACGGACGCGAGGAGCGCGGCGAGCTGGTCGAGGCCACGGGCCAGGAGCGAGTCGGTCATGCGCCTGTTCTACCGCCCGGACATCAGCTTCGCCCATGGCCCTCGGGTATGAGACCCGTGATCCGCCGGCGCTCGATCGTCGATCGACGGGGCGTCTTTCCAGGCCGGAGGGGTACCCGGCGACCATGACTGAAGCGAACACCCCCGAAGAGAGCTCCGCCCGCCTCGAGGCCGTGCAGGCGGTCGTCGACCGCGTCTCCGGCTGGCAGCACGGCGCGACCGACAAGGTCGTGGTCGACGAGCTGCGCAAGGGCCTGCACGAGGCCGAGGTCGAGCTCGGCGACGACGAGATCGGCCGTCTGGCCGACGCCATCGAGGCCGACGACGGCCCAGTCGATGCGGGGCAGGTGTTGGCCTGATCCCTGGAGTCACCCAGCTCCCCGGGTAGGAGTCGAACCTACGTCGCTAGTCCTGATTCAAAGTCAGGCGGGCCCTGCCGGCAGACCAACCGGGGATAGATGACACAGGTTAGGCCCGCCTCGCGGGGCAGCACCTCCAGACCCGGCAGACCAACCGGGGCCGGGTCTCGACACGCTCGACCACCGGGGTGGCGGCTAGCGTGACGGGGTGGACCTGCCCGTGATGCCGCCGGTGCGGCCGATGCTGGCGAAGTCGGTGAAGGGCATCCCGGACCCGGACAAGCTCGGGGGCCTGAGCTTCGAGCCGAAGTGGGACGGCTTCCGGTGCCTCGTGTTCCGCGACGGCGACGAGGTGGAGCTGACCAGCCGCAACACCAAGCCGCTCACCCGCTACTTCCCCGACGTGGTCGCAGCGGTCAAGGAGCAGCTCCCGGAGCGCTGCGTCCTCGACGGCGAGCTGTTCGTCGCCCGCGACGGGCGGCTGGAGTTCGAGACGCTGCAGGAGCGCATCCACCCTGCCAAGAGCCGGGTCGACATGCTGGCGGAGACGACCCCCGCGGGCTTCGTGGCCTTCGACCTCCTCGCACTCGACGACACCTCCTACGTCGACCAGCCGCTCTCCGCGCGGCGCGAGGTCATGGAGCAGGCTCTGGCTGGACTCAGCGGACCGTGCTACCTCACCCGTACGACGCGCGACGCCGACGAGGCGCAGCGCTGGTTCGAGATGTTCGAGGGCGCCGGGCTCGACGGGGTCATCGCCAAGCCGCTGGGAGCGACCTACACCCAGAACGGCCGGACCATGCTCAAGATCAAGCACGAGCGCACCGCCGACGTGGTGGTCGCGGGCTACCGCGAGCACAAGACCAGTACGCCGGCCCGTCCCCTGCTCGGCAGCCTGCTGCTCGGCCTCCACAACGACGAGGGGCAGCTGCAGCACGTCGGCGTCAGCGCGAGCTTCACCGAGAAGCGACGCGCCGAGCTCATCGAGGAGCTGCAGCAGCTGGTCTGCCCGATCGAGGAGCACCCCTGGGGCCACTGGCAGGAGTTCCTCACCGCCAACCCCGACCGGGTGCCGGGCACCCAGAGCCGCTGGAGCCAGGGCAAGGACCTCAGCTTCGTGCCCCTGCGCCCCGAGCGGGTGCTCGAGGTCGGCTACGACCACATGGAGGGCCGACGCTTCCGGCACACCGCCCAGTTCAAGCGCTGGCGCACCGACCGTGACCCGGAGTCGTGCGGCTACGACCAGTTGGAGGAGCCGGTGAGCTACGACCTCGCTACTGTCCTGTCCCATGAAAGGGAGGGCGCATGACTGACTACAACGTGGTGCTGCTCGTCGAGCAGCAGCTGACGCTCGCCGACGCGCGCCAGGTCGCGTCCCTGCACCAGGAGCTCGACGACGAGCAGGAGGGCCCGGTCCACTACCACGTCCTCCTCCCCCTCGACGACGCCGCGGCGCGGGTCGAGGCCTCGATGGGGGCGCTGTCGGGGGGCGAGCTCCTGGCCTCCCCGGCGATGCACCTGACCGACATCGACATCGACGCCGTACGCCGCGACAGCCGCGAACGCTCCGCCCAGGAGCTCGAGGCCACCCTGACCAACCTCCGGCGCGCCGGGGCCGAGGCCGTCGGGGCGGTCGTCACCGAGCCGCCCGTCGACGCCCTGGTCGCCAAGGTCAAGGAGGTCGACGGCCGCGAGGTCATCATCCTCACCCGCCCGCACGTCGTGTCCGAGTTCTTCCACCTCGACTGGACCTCCCAGGCGCGCCGCAAGCTCGGCGTCCCGATCCTGCACCTCCTCGAGCACGAGAGCTTCGAGGAGCAGGCCGGCGGGAGCGGCGAGGGCGTCACCGGACTGTGATCGTCTCGCACGAGGCGCGAACCCTGTTCGTGCACGTGCAGAAGACCGGCGGCGTCACGGTGGAGTCCACGCTGCTGCAGTCCCTGCCCGGAGCGACCTACGTCCGGGGCCTCCCCGAGGGCCGGCACAGCCGGCTCGGCGCGGCGATCGACGCCCATCCGGAGGTCGCGGACTACTGGACCTTCGGCTTCGTGCGGAACCCGTGGGCGCGGCTGTTCTCCTGGTGGACGATGATCCAGCGCCGCGGACGAGCCGCCGAGCGCAGCCCGCAGTACGCCGAGCGCGTGGCCGACCACGCCTTCTGGTCCGGCGTCCTCGACGCTCACCCCGACTTCGAGAGCTTCGTCCTGCGCGGGCCTGAGCAGTTCGGGAGGCTGCGGCGACCCCAGCTCGCCTACCTACGGACCAAGGACCGGCGCGCCGACTTCATCGGCCGCACCGAGAGCCTCGACGCCGACCTCCGCACAGTGCTCAGCCACCTCGGGCTGCCGCCCCCCGAGGTGGTCCCCCGCAAGAACGCTGGCGCCCGTCACGACTACCGCGAGCACTACGACGACCGCATGCGCGACCGGGTCGGCGAGCTCTTCGCGGCCGACATCGATGAGTTCGGCTACGAGTTCTAGGGTGGGCGGGTGAAGCTCGCCCGGCGCCGCGCCAGTGCGCCCGAGGAGGGCATCGCCACGGAGTCCACCCCGCCCGAGCCACCGAAGGGTCGCCCACCGGTCGTCTTCGCGGGGATCCTCGACGGCCGTCACCTCTGGCTCGCCGTCGACGCCCAGCCCGGCGCCCTCACTCTGCGCGACCGCGCCTCCGGCGAGGTGCTCGACCTGCCCAGCGAGGTCACCGAGGACCAGCCCGACCACCGCTCGGTGCGCCTCGACCTCGACCGGCTCACCGGCGAGACGTACGACGTCGTGCTGGTGCCGGCGCCCGGCAGGACCCCGCGCCCGCTGTGGACCCCACCGCTGCCCGCGGCCGCCTACCGCGGGTGGGCCCTGCGCCGCGGCCCCGACGGGGAGCTGCACGTCGACCGGCTGCCGCCGGAGCGTGGGGTGGTGCTGGACGCGGTCCGCACCGACGGCGACCGCGTCGTCCTGACGCTGTCCGAGCCCGTCGACGATCTCCTGCTGCTCGGGCCCGACGGTGCCCCGGCCGGCCGGATCGGCACGACGTTCGGCCTCGCGGACCTGCCGACCGGCGCGGGCCGGCTCCTGCAGCCCGTGGTCGGCTCCGCCGAGGAGCACCGGCCCGTCGTCCGGCGCGCCAACGACTTCACGAGACCGGACGCGGCCGTGCTGCTCCCCCACCTGGTCGACGACGAGGACCGTCCCAGGGCCCGGCTGCGCTGGCGGGCCGACGTCGGCCTCGTGATCAGGCTGCTCGCAATCAGCGATGCCGGCGACGACGGGGAGGACGCGTCGTGAAGATCGGCTACCTCGTCTTCAACCTCGACGGCATGGGCGGCACCTCACGCAGCGCGATCACCCAGGCCAATGCCCTCGCCGCCGACCACGACGTACGCCTGATCAGCGTCACCCGCTCCGCCGACGCCCCGCACTACGCCATCGACGACCGGATCGAGGTGACCTACCTCGTCGACGTCCGCGAGGCCGACCCAGAAGACCCTCGCCCCTCCGCGCTCGTGCCCGCCCACTGGGACCAGCAGTTCACCGCCGCCTGCGACGTGGCGCTCGAGCAGGTCCTGCCCCGAGCTCGACCTCGACGTCCTGGTCACCGTCACCCCGGCCCTGCTCAGCGTCGCCGCGCGACTGACCCCGAGCCGGATCGTGCTCGTCCACCAGGAGCACCGGTCCTCCTCCGACCGGACCGCCGGCCTCGAGCCGTTGCTCGCCTTCGGACCGCAGGCCGACGTCGTGGCGGTCCTGACCCCCACGGTCGCCGACTGGCTGCGCGAGCAGCTCGGCGAGGTCGCGCCCGAGATCGTCGTGATGCCCAACCCGCTGCCGATCGGCTTCCTCCCCCGCGCGACGCTCGACAACCCCGCTGATCGTCACGGCGGGCCGGCTGGTCGCGGAGAAACAGTTCGGCAAGCTCGTCGCCGCGTTCGCCGCAGATCGCTGACCAGCTGCCCGAGCTGGCGGCTGCGGATCTTCGGCGAGGGCGCTCAGCGCCAGGAGCTCGTCCGACAGGTGCGCAAGTTCGACCTCTACGACCGCGTCGAGCTGCCCGGGCAGCGTCCCCGACATGGCCACCGAGTGGGCGCGCGCCTCGATCGTGGCCCTGAGCTCGCGCGCCGAGGGCTTCCCGCTCGTCCTCCAGGAGGCGATGGCGGCCGGGGTGCCCGCCGTCAGCTTCGACTGCGCCTCGGGGCCCCGCGAGATCGTCGAGCACGACGTCAACGGCCTGCTGGTCGCGCCCGAGTCGATCGGAGGCCTCGCCGCCGCCCTGCTGCGCGTGGCGAGCGACGACGAGCTGCGTCATCGGCTGGGCGAGGGCGCGCTCCGCTCCTCACGGCAGTACGACGCCGCGCGGCTCGCCGAGCGGTGGGTCGGGATCTTCGCCGACGCCCGCGCCGTGCGCGGCGGCCGCGACCGACTCGCCGCCCGAGCAGAGGCGAAGCCGCCCAGGCGCTCCGGCCACGCCGGCGACCGGCGACACGACCGGCGTCACACCCGCCCAGGCCCGTCACGACGCCCTCGCGTGGTGCGTGGCCGCGGCGCGCGAGCTGCACCGACCAGTGGCTGGTCGTGCCCGCCCACGAGCTCCCGGTCCCGACGCTGGTCGTGCCGATGTCGGCGCGCGACGGCTTCCTCGCCGCGCTCGGCCGGTCCTGGCGCCCCGGCGTACCTCTCGCTGCGCGACCCCGCAGTCCACGGCTGGCACCTGAGGCGCGGGACGGTGGCCGAGCTCGCGACCGACCTGCGCCGCGGGCGCACGTCCTTCCTCAGCGTCGAGCCGTGGCCCGAGGGGATGCTCGCCCGCGGCTGCACGGTCGACGTGGAGTTCTGGGAGACGGCCCTCGACGGCGACCTGATCGCGCCGCGTCGCAACCGCTACACCGAGCGGATCGCCGCCGGCACCCTGCCCGGCGCCACCGTCGAGGCGGAGGTCGACGGGGTGTCGGTGCGGACCCTGCCGTTGATGGCCGAGCCGACCGTCGGCGAGTGCCGCTTCCCCGTCGACGTCGTCTACACCTGGGTCGACGGGAGCGACCCCGCCTGGGACGCCGCGCGCGAGAAGCGGCTGGCCGGCATCACGGGTACGCCGACCACCCGCGAGTCGAGCGGCCGCGCGCGGTACCTCGCCCATGACGAGCTGCGGCACTCCCTGCGCAGCCTCCACCTCTTCGCTCCGTGGGTGCGCCGGATCCACCTCGTCACCGCGGGCCAGGTCCCCGACTGGCTCGACACCGAGCACCCGCAGATCGAGCTCGTCGACCACTCGGCGATCCTGCCGAGCGACGCCCTGCCGACCTTCAACTCCCACGCGATCGAGACCGCCCTGCACCGCATCGAGGGACTGGCCGAGCACTTCGTCTACCTCAACGACGACTTCTTCCTCGGCCGGCCGGTGCGCCCGGAGCTGTTCTTCAACGGCGCGGGTCTGCCCCAGGTCGTGTTCTCGCCGACCACCATCGGCCTCAGCGACTCCCCCGGAGCCCCGCCGTACCTCAAGGCCGCGTGGAACAACCGGTCGCTGCTGCGCGAGGCCTTCGGTGCGACGACGACCAACAACATGGCTCGCACGGGCCCTACCCCCACCGGACGTCTCGACGCTTGGCGAGATCGAGGCGCGCTTCCCCGAGGAGGTCGGCGCGACCGCTCGATCACCGTTCCGCTCGGACACCGACGTCTCGATGCTCAGCTCGCTGGCCCAGCACTACGGACTGCTCGCCGGCGTCGGCGTTCGTCGGCGAGAGCGACCTGGCGTTCGTCAACCTCGCCAACAGCGACGTCGACCGGCAGCTGGAGGCGGTGCTCGAGCGGCGACCGGACATCTTCTGCCTCGGCGACCACCACGACCACGCGCTCAAGGCGGTCCAGCTCGACGCACTGCTCGCCGACTTCTACGCCGAGTACTTCCCGATCACGGCGCCGTGGGAGCGTCCTTCGCAAGCCTCGCCCTGACCCGTCGCCGCACGTGGGCCTCGCGGGCCTGCGTGTGGTCCATCGCGACCGCCACGGCCCAGTCGTGCAGCCGGACGTAGTCGGCGCGGAGTGCGGCCAGTCCGACGTCGGCCGTCGGGTCCGCCACCAGCCGGTCCATCGACTGCCAGGTGCGTTCGGCGAGATCGCGGAGGTCGGGAGGTACGCTCGAGCCCCTCCCACGTCGCCTGGGCTCGATGCAGCGAGGTGTCGACGAAGTCGTCGACCGCGTGCGGGCCCGGCGGCGCCGACAGGTCGACTCCAGCTGCTGACCCGCGAAGGTCAGCGCGACGCGCCAGTCGGCCATCAGGTCGGCGTGGCGGACGAACGCGCGTGGCGACGGGACGCGTCGCCAGCTCGGTGTCGAAGGCCGCGGCGCACCACGCGGCGACGTTGGCGGTCGCGCGGCGTCGGCGGAAGTCCTCGGTCTCGCCCGAGAGGTACGCCGAGTCGCGCGACGCCGCGACCTCGACCGGGTGGCGCAGCATGTGAGCGCGCGAGGCCGTGGCCGGTCGTCGCGGTCGCGCGGCGCCACAGGTCGGCCACCCAGAACGCGCGCGGGTCCTTGACCACGAGCCGCTCGTCCTGGCCGCGCAGCCAGGCGCAGAGCTCGTCGTGGGCCTGCGCCGACGCGGCGACCTCCTGCATCAGCCCGAACGCCTCGGGACGCGCATCGACCGTCCGCACCGGGGCGATGCTCAGCAGCCGCTTGTGGAAGTCGACCACCCACCGCGACTCGAAGAAGCCGCGCGGGTTGGTGTCGTCGGCCGGCACGCCGGGCCCGGCACGGTGAAGCCGAGCCGTTCGAGAGCCCCGGCGACCGTGCTGGTGCCGCTGCGACCGGCGCCGGTGACGAGCACGACGACTCACTCAGGTCCCGCACGCGCCCCTTCAGCTCCGCGCGCAGCTTGTCGATCCGTGCGTTCTTCGTCCCAGCCGCTCACGCATCGCGGCACGCGCGCGCCCGCACCTGCGAAGCGGTCTCGTCGGCGGCGATGGCGGCCGAGGCGGCGTAGAGATCGACGTACGCCGTCCGCAGCCGCTCGAGCTCGGTCTGCGCCCCGCTGTCGTCGGGTTGGTCGACAGGACGTTGGCTGCGGTCCAGGTCGCGTCGGCCATCTCGACCAGCGCGGGCGGCACGGTGAGCCCCTCCCACGAGTCCGACGAACGGTTGAGCGAGGTCGTGAGGAAGTCGTCGACCGCGTGCGGCGCGTCCATCGACCCGCTCGGCGCCCCGACCTGCGCACACGCCCGGGTCATCGCGGCCCGCCAGTCGCTGATCAGGTCGTAGTAGGGCACGAAGGCGCGCGGGTTGCCGCGCGACGCGCGCTCGGTCTCGAAGACCGAGTTCATCCAGGCGGCGACGTTGGTGGTCTCGCGCTGGAGGCGCAGTGCTCGCTCTCGTCGGAGAGGTACGCCGAGTCGCGCGAGCGCACCACCTGCGTCGGGTGCCGCAGCATCGTGAGGCTGCTCAGCGGGACGTCGACGTCGTCGCAGACCCGCTGCCACAGGGGAAAGACCCAGTAGGCGCGGGTCTCCTTGACGACGATCGTCGTCCCGTCCGGGACGCCCGCGACCTCTTCGGCGAGCCAGTCGCGCAGGGTCGCCTCGCGCTCCTCGTCGACGGTGTCCATCGCGATGCGGCCCGCGTCGGGGCGGGTGTCGATCGTGCGCACCGGAATGTTGTTGAGCCAGTGCTTGTGGAACTCCGCCACCCACAACGGCTCGTAGTAGCCGCGCGGGTTGCGCTCGTCGGTCTCCACCTCGGGCTGCGGGATGTGCATGCCCATCCGCTTGAGCGTGCCGGCCACGCTGCTGGTGCCGCTGCGCCCCGAGCCCGTGACCAACAGGAGCCGCGTCGCCATGGCGCGGACGCTACCGGAGAGCCAGGCGTGCGTTGGGCCACAGGGCGGGCAGGTCGACGTCGGGGAAGCGGACGGCGACCTGCTCGTAGACCGCGCGGTGGTGGAGCGCGCACTCGGCACGCACGTCGGTAGGGAGCTCCTGGTCGGTGGAGGTGTTGCGACGGTCTTCGACGTCGACCTCCGGCACCTCGATCCCTGCGAAGGCGCACACCTCGGCGACCGACTCGGAGGTGAAGAGGCGCTCGTAGAACGCGTAGTGGACGTCGACCCCGAAGGCCTCGTCGAGGGCGGCGACGGTCCGGGGGTAGTCGCTGCGGACGACGTACTCCTCTGCTGTGTGCCGGGCGCGCATCGCCCCCACCGCTGACGCCCCGTCGAAGTACGCCGGGTTGCGCTGGTGCTGCATCCGGACCTGGGACCAGATGCGCTCGACCGGGTCGCGCAGGACCATGACGGCCGCGGCCCGGATGCCGCGCCGCTCGAACCCGGCGCGGACCGTGCGCAGCGTCTCGACCGGCAGCAGCGCGTGGCTGGGGGTGAAGTCGGCCGCCGCCCGGATCCTGGGCGCGGTCCGCAGGAGGCCGGCGAAGTAGTCGAAGTAGCGCTCGAAGTCGGCGACCATGCTCAGCCGGTGCAGGGCGTCACCGTCTGCCCGGGAACCCCCGGAACCCCCGCGAAGGGCTTCGAGGGAGTCCTGCGCCTGCTCGAGGACGCGGGTCCGCATCCAGGCCTCGGAGTCGAGCTCGCGCACGTCGAGGACGTGGTACTCCTTGCGGAAGCCGTGCTTGAGCTGCGGCGAGCGGCGCAGGCTCTCGTAGAGCCAGGTGGTCCCGGCCTTCTGGGCGCCGGCGCCGAGGAGGAACGTCTTCGCCACGTCCGGATGCTAGCCGCGCGAGCGGGTCGAAGCGTCGTGCGCCGCCTCAGGTCCCCTCGACCCGGTTGCCCTGCTCGTCCCAGTGCTCGGCCACCTTCTTCGACGGCTGCACCCGGGGCGGCTCGCCGGGCATCTTGGGGTAGTCGGGCGGGTAGTTGAGCTCACCACCGGGAAGCGTCTCCCACAGCTCGAGCAGCGGCTCGAGGGAGTAGGCCTCGTCGTCGATGCCGGCCCACGGGTCGCCGTCGGCCACTCGGTCCGGGACCGTGAAGAGGTTGAGCTCGCGGGGGTCCTTGAGGTCGGCCAGCTCCGCCCAGGTGACCGGCGTCGAGACGGGCGCGCCGGTGATCGGGCGCAGGGAGTACGCCGAGGCGATGGTGCGGTCGCGGTTGTTCTGGTTGTAGTCGACGAAGATGCGCTCGCCGCGCTCCTCCTTCCACCAGTCGACGGTGACGCCCTCGTCGCGTCGGCACAGCTCGCGGCCGAAGCCGATCGCGGCGTGCCGCAGGTCGACGAACTCCCAGCGGGGCTCGATCCGCACATAGATGTGCACGCCGCGGTTGCCGCTGGTCTTGACAAAGCCGACCAGGCCGAGCTCCGCGAGCAGCTCATTGGCGACCCCGGCCACCCGCACGGCGTCGGCGAACGACGTCCCCGGCTGCGGGTCGAGGTCAATGCGCAGCTCGTCAGGGTGGTCGACGTCGCTGCGTCGCACGGGCCAGGGGTGGAAGGTCAGCGTCCCCATGTGCGCGCACCAGACCGGCACGGCGATCTCGGTCGGGCAGATCTCCTCGGCGGTCCGCCCGGAGGGGAAGGTGATCTCGACCGTCTCGAGGTAGTCAGGGGCGCCTTTGGGCACCCGCTTCTGGTAGAACGCGTCGGCGTCCTTGTCCTGGGGGCCGGTGGCGAGCCGCATGCCCTCGCGCACGCCGGACGTCCAGCGCTCCAGCGCCGTCGGCCGCTCACGCAGCGCCCGCATCAGCCCGTCCTCGACGCTCGCGAAGTACTCCGCCACCATCAGCTTGGTGACCTCCGGCGTCGTGTCGGTCGCCTCGTAGATCACCCGGTCCGGGCTCGAGACCCGCACCATCCGCCCGCCCGCCTCGACCTCGGCCGCCGCCGCCTTCGCCATACGGCCACGCTAGCGGCGGGTCGCGGTCGTGGTGTGCCAGGGTTTTGTCGGTCAGCCGACGAACCTCGGCGTTGGACGACGCAGTCTTGTCGTCCCAGCGCGAGTTTCGTCGGTCGGCCGACAAAACTCCGAGCCCGGCAACGGCTACAGCTGCGAGTGGCCAGGGCTCGTCCGCTCCTCCTCGAGGTGGGGACGTCCTACGCTCCGCCCATGGACGTCGAGGCCCTCACGCGAGGACTGGAACGCGCGTGTTCCTCCTACGACGTTCCGGGGGCCCAGGTCGGACTCCTCCGCGGGCGCGACCGCGTGGTGGCCTGTGCGGGCACCCGATCGATCGATACCGACTCCCCTGTACTGGGTTCGACGTTGTTCCACGCCGGTTCGATCGCGAAGGCGCTGGCCGCGCTCCTGGTGCTGGACGCTGCTCGTCGTGGCGAGCTCGACCTCGACGTCCCCTGCGACCAACAGGCCGACGGGTTGTGGGATGACACCCCGCGGGCGCTGATGTCCCACACGTCGGGGCGCCCCAACCTCTTGCCCGAGGGCGACGAGGACATCGAGGCCTTCGTGGCCCGAGTGGGCGAGCTCCCCCGTGTCCATGCGCCCGGTCGCTTCTCCTACTGCAACGCCGGGTGGTCGGTACTCGACGTTCTGCTGCGGAGGAGGACCGGAAGCAGCTTCGAGGAGCTCGCTGACACGCGGGCGCTATCGGGTGGTGCCGTCTTCGGGGAGCCGGACGACGGGGCGATCGGTCACGGCGTCGGGCCGCACACGCCCCCGGGCCCGGTCCCGGGCGACCTCGCGAAGGCAGCCTCGGCGGCCGGCGCACGCTGGTGGGTCACCGCCGACATCCTGCTGGACTTCGCCCGGATGCACCTCGACGACGGCGCCGGGCAGTTCGTCCCGGACGACGTCAGGGAGCTGCGTCGTCCGCACGTCTCCATCCCGGGGGCCACCGTGGCGGACGCCTGGGGGCTGGGCTGGGCGCTCTGGGACCGAGGTGACCACCTGGCCTTCGGCTGGGCCGGCTACACCGGTGGACATCGCGCCTACCTGCGGTGCTTCCCGCGCCAGGACGCGGCTCTCGTCGTCCTGGCCAACAGCGCCGGGCCCCTCTTCGGGCCGCCCGGCGGAAGCGCACTGTTCGACGCTCTTCTGCCCGAGCTCCTGGAGACCCTGGACGTGCCACCGCTGGTGGAACCCCGATGGAGCGAGGGTCACGCCGCGGCGGACCTGGTCGGGACCTTCGGCCCGTTCGCGCTCGAGCCGGGTCCCGACCACGCGCTGCTGCTCGACGCGGCGGCCTTCGGGGAGCCCGAGAAGCTGGTGCTGCGTCGTCAGGGCGGGGACACCTTCGCCGTCTCCGGCGACCCGCTCGGCGGCATGTCCGTCGCCGTCGACGACGACCTGCTCTACATCGGGCCGTTCGCGGTCCCTCGCAACGTCTGAGCGCCTCGCCGGGTCTCGACAAGCTCGACCACCGACACCACCGGGTCTCGACAAGCTCGACCACCGAAGGGGTCTCGACAAGCTCGACCACCGAAGGGGTCTCGACAAGCTCGACCACCGAAGGGGTCTTGAATCGCCCTGGGTTTTGTAGAGGCTCGGGCTATTGGATTGCGGCCAGGGTCTGGTCGGTCCTGGTCTGAGCGTAGAACGCTTCTTCGTGCTCTGCTGGGGGGACGTCGTTGAGGTAGCCGTGAAGGCGTTCGTTGTTGTGCCAGTGCACCCATCCGAGGGTGGCGAGCTCGACGTCCTCCACGCTCTTCCAGGGCCGGCCTTCGTGTGCGGGACCGCGGATGAGCTCGGCCTTGTAGTAGCCGTTGAGGGTCTCGGCCAGGGCGTTGTCGTAGGAGTCGGCAACGGTCCCGATCGAGGGAACGGCACCGATCTCGGCGAGCCGCTCGCCGTAGCGGATGGAGGTGAACTGCGATCCGGCGTCGCTGTGGCACCGCAGACCTCCCAGGTGCGTGCCGCGTGACCATCGGGCCATCTCGATGGCGTCGAGGACCATGGTGGTCCGCATGTGCGGGGCGACCCGCCAGCCCACGATCGCTCGACTGAACACGTCGGTGATGAAGCAGACGTAGGCCACGCCCGCCCAGGTCGGCACGTAGGTCAGGTCGGTGACCCACAGCTGGTTCGGGCCGGTCGCGGTGAAGTCCCGCTCGACCAGGTCCGGGTGCCGGGCGGCCAGCGGGTCGGGTCTGGTGGTCCGGACCCGCTTGGTGCGCCGCACCCCTTCCATCCCGGCCGTCCGCATCAGCCGCGCGACCTGGTCACGGCCGATGTCGTGGCCGGCGCGCTGCGCGGCCTTCCACAGCTTGTGCGCGCCGTAGACCCGGTAGTTGTCCGTCCAGATCTGGTGCAGGATCGGCACCATCACCGCGTCGCGCTGGGACCTGGCCGAGGGCGGACGGGACTTGGCCGCGTAGTAGAGGCTGGGGGCCACCTGCAGCCCTGCTTGACGCAGGACCCGACAGATGGGCTCGACCCCGAGCTTGCGTCCCTCGAAGACCTCATCCCGGTTGGCGTCGAGGAACGCCACGATCACTGCTGTTGGCGGTCGAGCTCCGCCCCGAAGAAAGTCGCTGCCCGCCGCAGGATCTCGTTGGCCCGACGCAGCTCCCGGTTCTCCTGCTCCAACGCCTTGACCCGAGCCGCCTCATCGGTCGAGACCCCCGGCCCGTGACCATCGTCGATATCGGCCTGACGCACCCACGCGCGCACCGACTCCAACCCATAACCCAGCTGACGCGCCACCCGGGCGATCGTCCCGATATCAGTGCCCAACTCCGCCCGCAGCGTACGAACCATCCGCACCGCCGCGTCCTTCTCCTCCTGGCTGTACCGCCGCGTACTCGGCTTCCCAGGCGTGATGTCCTTCGGCATAACTCCATCCTCGTTCCCAAACGATGGAGCCTCCAGCAAACCCAGGGCGATTCATCTCGACAAGCTCGACCACCGAAGGGGTCTCGACAAGCTCGACCACCGACATCACCGGGTCTCGACACGCTCGACCACCGGGGGCTCGACCGACGCAGAGCCGGCTACAGCAGCACGTGGGGCTCGAAGCGGGGCTCGGGGTCGGGGTCCTCGGAGGTGGGGCGGACGAACTCGAACGCGGCGGTGCGGACGACCTGCCACGTGGGGTCGGCGTGCTGACGGCGGAGCAGCTCCTCGGCGCAGCCCACGTGCAGCGGTGGGTTGTGGAAGGCGTTGCGGCCGATCTCGACCGGCGTACCGACGAAGGCGATCGGGCGGCCGAGGGTGTCGCCGCAGACTCCACAGATCCGGCTCAACGCGCACTGGGTGACCCGCCGGCGGACCGGCGGACCCAGGTCGTCCTCGGAGGCGTCCCAGGCGAACGGACGAGCGACGTCGCCGTGCGCGACCGCGGTCACGTGGCCTGGTGCTCGCGCGACTTCGTGCGCGACCACGCTCCCAGCTCGCGGATCCGGGCCGGGCGCTCCTCGTCGGACTTGCGGCGCCGCTCGCGCACCGGGCCGGAGGTCTCCGGCTGGTCGCTGGAGGTCCAGCCGTTGGGCACCGACAGCTTGATGATCGTGCGCAGCGCCTGGCCGTACTGCTTGTAGAGCGGCCCGGTCGTGTAGGGGATGTCGTACTTGTCGCAGAGCGCGCGCACCTTGACCGAGATCTCGGCGTAGCGGTTGCTCGGCAGGTCGGGGAACAGGTGGTGCTCGATCTGGAAGCCGAGGTTGCCCGACATGATGTGGAGCAGCGGACCGCCCTTGAAGTTGGCCGCACCCAGGATCTGGCGCAGGTACCACTCCGCGCGGGTCTCGTCCTCGATCTCCTCCTCGGTGAAGTGGAGCGCACCGTCGGGGAAGTGGCCGCAGAAGATGATCACGTAGGACCACAGGTTGCGGGTGAGGTTGGCGGTCGCGTTGGCCGTGATCGTGGTCTTCCACTGCGGACCGGACAGCGCGGGGTAGGCGATGTAGTCCTTGAGGATCTGGTTGCGGCCCTTGCGGACGATCTGGCGCAGCTGCCGCTTCATCTCCTTGGGGTCCTTCTCGCCCTTGCGGATCCGCTCGATGTCGAGGTCGTGGAGGGCGACGCCCCACTGGAAGAGGCTGGCCAGCAGCGCGTTGTAGACGGGCTGACCGACGTTGATCGGGTGCCACTTCTGCTCGCGCGCCATCCGCAGGATGCCGTAGCCGATGTCGTTGTCGTAGCCGAGCACGTTGGTGAACTGGTGGTGGATGTAGTTGTGGCTGTGCTTCCACTGCTCGGCGGGCTGCGCGGTGTCCCACTCCCAGTTGGAGGAGTGGATCTCGGGGTCGTTCATCCAGTCCCACTGGCCGTGCATGACGTTGTGCCCGATCTCCATGTTCTCGAGGATCTTGTGGAGCGCCAGGAACGTCGTACCGGCGGCCCAGGCGGGCTTGCGGGTCGCCTTGCTGTGGGTGCCGAGCATCAGCGTCAGCCGGCCGGCGACCGCGAGCCCGCGCTGGATGCGGATCATGCGGTTGATGTACGCCGCATCGGCCGCACCCCGCGACTCCTCGATCTCGGTCCGGATCGCGTCGAGCTCGCGCCCGAGCTGCTCGATCTCCTCGTCGGTGAGGTGCATGTACTCCTGGACGTCGGAGATGGCCACGCGCGTTCCTTTCGTAGGGCGGATCGTCAGATGTCGAAGGTGCAGTCGCCGACCGCGGTGGTGACGCAGGTCTGCACCTGCTCGTTGGGCTGGTCGAACTCGTCGCCGTTGCGCAGGTCGCGCACCGCGCCGTCGATGAGGGTGATCGTGCAGGTGTGGCAGATGCCCATCCGGCAGCCGTAGGGCATTCCGACCCCCGCCTCCTCGCCCACCTCGAGGACGGTCTTGACCCCGTCGCTCTCCTGGGTCTTGTTGGAGTTGCGGAAGGTGATCGTGCCGCTCTCGCCGCCGTCGCCGCCGAGCTTCAGGGAGAACCGCTCGAGGTGCAGGTGCTCCTCGAGGTCGGCCTCCTCGAAGTGCTCGGTGATCGCGTCGAGCATCGGCCCGGGTCCGCAGGCGTAGGTCTCCCGCTCGCGCCAGTCGGGGCAGATGTCGTCGAGGTCGGCGAGCTCGAGCATGCCGTCGGTCTCGGTGTAGAGCCGGTGGACCTGCATCGACTCGTGCTTGCCCTCGAGCTCGTCGATCTCGGTCCGGAAGATCATCCGGTCCTCGGTCGGCGAGGAGTAGTGGAGGACGACGTCGGGCATCGAACGACGGCGGTCGAGCGTGCGCAGCATCGCCATCACCGGCGTGACGCCGCTGCCGCCCACGAGGAACAGCATCTTCTCCGGGGGCGGGTCGGGGAGGACGAAGTCACCCTCGGGGAGCGCGAGCCGAACGATCGTGCCGGGCTCGAGGCCAGAGACGAGGTGCTCGGAGACGAAGCCCTCCGGCATGGCCCGCACGGTGATCGCGATCGTGCGGCCGCTGCGTTGCGGGGCCGAGCTCACCGAGTAGGAACGCCAGACGAACTTGCCCTTCACCTGGACGCCGATGCCGACGTACTGCCCCGGTCGGTGGTCGTAGCGCCAGCCCCATCCGGGTCGGATCACGAGCGTGGCGGCGTCCTCGGTCTCCTTGACGACCTTCTCGATCCGCCCGCGCAGCTCGCGGGAGGTCCACAGGGGATTGATGAGCGTGAGGTAGTCGTCGGGGAGCAACGGGGTGGTCAGCTTCGAGCCGGCTCGGCGGACCCGCTCCCACGGGATCGTGCTGCTGGACGCCATCGGTTCAGTGAACAAGTGTTTACCCAATACGTCAACCACCCTTCCGTAGGCTGAGCACATGGCTTACCAGGTCGAGAAGAGCGACGAGGAGTGGCGCGAGCAGCTCACGTCCGAGGAGTACGCCGTGCTGCGCAAGGCCGGCACCGAGCGCGCGTTCACCGGGGAGTACACCGACACCGAGACCACCGGCGTCTACCGCTGCAAGGCCTGCCAGGCCACCTTGTTCGAGTCCGACACGAAGTTCCACTCCGGGTGTGGTTGGCCGAGCTTCTACCAGCCGATCAGCGACACCATCGAGTACGTCGACGACAGCACGTTCGGCATGAAGCGCACCGAGGTCCGCTGTGCCACCTGTGGCTCGCACCTCGGGCACGTCTTCCCCGACGGCTACGGCACGCCGACCGGCGACCGCTACTGCATCAACTCGATCAGCATCACCCTGGAGCCGAAGACCGACGCCTGAGGCCGCGCTGACGCCCCGATGCTCAGGTGGCGTCGACCAGGGCCGAGGTCACCACGACCACGCCCTCGCCGTACTCCTCGGTGGCCCAGTCCTGGATCGAGCCGTCGTCGTAGAGCACGTCGACCAGCACGTTGCCCTCCAGCGAGTTGGCGCCCTGCGCGCCGGGCAGGGTGCCGACGTCCTCGGCGATGTCCTGCAGCTCCTGCTCGGAGTAGTCGACGCTCGGCTCGGGGTAGACCGGCGGCTCCTGCGGCATGGCGTCGTAGAGCGCTCCGGGGATCGCCTCGGTGAGCGTGAACGCGGTCCCGTCAAAGGTGCCGGTGACTGCGAACGTCCCCCAGCGCACGTCGCCCTGCTGCTCGAACATCCCGTCCTGCTTCTTCCAGTCCCAGTTGGTGATCTCCGGGCCGCCGCACTGGGGCGGGTAGGACTCCGCGACCGGGCCCAGGCACAGCTCGGGGCGGCCGGTGTCCATGACCGTGGCCAGGTCGCGGCTGCGGACCGTGCCGGGGGCGGCCGGCACCTCGCTGGGCCGCTGGGACGCGGCCGAGGGCTCCTCGCTCGCCGGGTCGGTCGCGACGGGAGTCCCCTCACCCCCCGAGCAGGCGGTCAGGACGAGCAGGACGGGGGCGATGGCCAGGGCGATCCTCATGGCCTTACGACGACGGCTCGAGCCGATCGGTTCCGCTGGTCCGGTGTCCTGCCCTCACTCCTGGGATCCCGGCCCCGCCCGCTCACCGGGGGGCTCCGCCCGCTCACCGGGGGACTCCGCTCGATCACCGATGGACGGACGGGGGGCCGGGGCCTTGCGGCGGGGTGGGCGGCTGCCGGAGGGACGCGGGCCCTTCCTGGCCGCTCCGCCCTTGCCCGCTCCGCCCTTGCCCGAGCCGCCCTTGCCCTCGCCGCCCTTGCCCGGACCGCCTTGGGTGGGCCCGCCCCTGACGGCCGCCCGGCGGGTCTCGGAGGCGCCGCCGAGGAAGAGGTCGACGGCGCCGGTGACGAGCGGGCCGGCCAGGGCGGAGGAGGAGAGCCAGAGGTCGGCGAACCGGTCGTCCTCGAGCACCGGCACCGAGACCCGGACCTCCGAGCTCGTGACCTGGTGGTCGAAGAGCTCCAGGACGAAGGGGTCGACGGCGCGCAGCGAGGCGATGACATCGCCCACCGTCCGTCCGCGTGCGCTCACCAGGCGCTCGGTCATGGCGCTGGTCAGCCCGGTCCGCGCGCGGGCGCGAGGCCCGCCGTCCATCTGCGACATCGCGCCGCCGACGACGTCGAGGGCGGCCTCGAAGACCTCCGTCCAGCCGTCCGCACCGAGCGCCACCTCGATGCCGCGCGACGGGCCCGCGGGTCGCCGGCCATCGCCGGCGTTGCGCTGGCGGCGCGTGAGGGCCAGGGGTACGTCGAGCCACGACCCGCCCGGGTCGGGCACGGGTGCACCGACCACCACGGGGGTCACCCGGCCCGCGGCGCTCACCAGGGCGTGAGCGCGGTTGAGGTGGCGACGGTCGAGGGTGCTGAGATCGCCCCTGGCGCCGGAGACCAGGGCGTCGAGGACGGCGGTGAGCGTCGAGGAGGTCTTGGCGCCGGTCCAGAAGTCTCCCGCGCGCGCAGGCACCCGGTCGAGGCCGAGCGCGACCATCCGCAGGGGCTCACGCCCGGTGATGCCCAGGTGCTTCAGCCCCTCGCGCAGTGGGTCGACCGCCGCCGGCACCCCCGCGTTGACCGCCTCGATCAGTGCGATCCGCAAGGCCTGGCCGCCCAGGTCGACGTGCGGCCGGAAGAGCGGAGCCACCTGGCCCACGGTGATGTGGTCGAGGTCGGTCGCGAGCTCGGAGCGGACCACCTGGACGCGGAGGAGCTCGGCGACCGCGAGGCGCACGACCTGCTGGGTGGCGAGCTCCCGGGCACCGAGAGTCCACACGTCGGGGCTGCGTTCGGACAGCGCCGCGAGCTGTTGGCCCGTCGGGCGCGGCGGGACCGCCAGGCGCAGGGCAGGCAGGATCAGCTCGCGGGACAGGGTGCGTGCCATCGCCGGGCCCTACGGGAGACGGTCGACGAGGTCGGAGACGGAGACGAGGGAACCGGTGTAGAACGGCACCTCCTCGCGCACGTGCCGTCGGGCGTCGGAGGCCCGCAGGTGGCGCATCAGGTCGACGATGCGGTGCAGCTCGTCGGCCTCAAAGGCCAACAGCCACTCGTAGTCGCCGAGGGCGAAGGAGGCCACCGTGTTGGCCCGGACGTCCGCGTAGTCACGAGCCAGCTTCCCGTGCTCGGCCAGCATCCGGCGCCGCTCGTCCTCCTCGAGGAGGTACCACTCGTAGGAGCGCACGAAGGGATAGACGCTCACGTGCGCCTTGGGCTCCTCGTCACTGAGGAACGCCGGGACGTGGCTGCGGTTGAACTCCGCGGGCCGGTGCAGCGCCATCTGCGACCAGACGGGCGCCAGACGGCGTCCGAAGGAGGTACGCCGGAAGCGGTGGTAGGCCGCCTGCAGCTCCTCGGAGGTGGCGGCGTGCACCCACACCATGACGTCGGCGTCGGCGCGGAGCCCACTCACGTCGTAGACCCCGCGCACGACGACGTCGCTCGCCGCGAGCTCCGCGAAGAGCTTCTCGACCTCCTCCGCCTCGGCGGTGCGGTCGGCTCCGCCGTCGACGGGCCCGAGCACCTCGTCGAGGCGGAACACCGACCACATCGTGTAGCGGATGGAGTCGTTGATCGCGCGGAGTCGCGCGGCGTTCGACTGGCTGTCCGACTGGCTCATGCCTCCATGGTGCCAGCCGGTGGATGTCTCAGAGGACCAGGATCAGGACCACGACGACGGCGATGACGAGGGCGAGGACGGCGATGGTACGAGTGTCCATGATGGAGCCTTTCCCTAGGTGTTGCCCGAGGTGTCTCGGCAGTGTGGCAGAAGGCGGCCGCGGTGCGGCTCACCCACGCGCGAGCAGCGATGAGGCTGCCCGGTGGCCGGTGGCGACCACCGCGGCTAGCCCTACCCCGTCGTAGGCGGCTCCACACATCGCGAGTCCGCCTGCCCTGGCCACGTCGTCACGGATCCGCGCCACGCGCTCGAGGTGGCCGACGGCGTACTGCGGCAGACCGCCGCCCCAGCGCTGCACGTGGGAGTCGACCACCTCGAGGTGCCACCCTGTGGCGTCGGCCACCTCCGCCACCGCGGCTGCGACCAACTGCTGGTCCGGCACCTGCAGGGCGGCCTCCTCCCCTGATCGGCCCACCGAGGCGCGCAGCAGGCACACGTCGGAGGCGTCCGAGACCCAGTCCCACTTGGCAAAGGAGAAGGTCGCGGCCTTGATCCGGCGGGCGTCGACCGGCGGGACCAGGAAGCCGGACGCCTCGCGCGGCAGCGGCCCGCGCACGGCGAGGGTGATGACCGCGAGCGAGGCGTAGCCGATCGTGGCGAGCTCGGCCGCGGCCCGCGGCGCGCGCTCGGCGAGCAGTCGGGCGGCGGCCGGCGCCGGCGTGGCGACGACGACCGCGTCGGCGTCCAGGGAGGCCAGGTCGACCACCGGTCGCCCGGTCCGCACCTCGAAGGACCCGTCGGCCAGAGCGTCGACCAGACCCGTCACGCCGCCGGCGATCCCTGCGAAGACGGGTACGTCGGAATCCGGCGCCACGACGTCGAGGAGGCGGCCACGCTCGGCTGCAGCGACGAGCTGAGGCACCGTGGCCCGGGCCGAGAGCGCGTCGGCGCGACCGGCGTACACCCCGCCCAGGAGGGGTTCGACCAGACGGTCGACCACCTCCCGTCCGAGACGCCCGGAGACCAGCTCGCCGACCGTGGGGTCCGCCCCCACCTCGGTGACGTCCTCCCGGCGCGCGCGGTCCACACCGGCCTGCGTGAGGACGCCCGAGGCCGCAAGGTCCTCGAGGTCCAACGGCACGCCCATCACCGTCCTCGGCAGCCGACGCAGCGCCCCGTGGGTCCACACCTGCGGCCGCGCCGCGGTGGGGTGCACCACCGGGAGACCGAGGGCCCGCGCGAGGTCGACGGCCTCGGGTCGCCGGTTGAGCATCGCCTCGGCGCCGACGTCGACGATGACACCACCGACCTCGTGCCGGTGCAGCTTGCCCCCGAGGCGGTCGCTCCCCTCGAGCAACAAGACGTCGAGGCCCGCGGCCGCCAGGTCGTGGGCGGCGGTGAGTCCCGCCAGGCCGCCTCCGACCACCACGACGTCCTTGCGTGCGCCCACGCAGCAAGGGAACCAGACCGTCCTGGCCCGCGTCCCAGCCGCATGAGCAGAGCCCGCCACCTGTCCGTGACCGCTGCCCTTCTCGCCGTTCTGCTCGTCATCGCCAGCGGCTGCTCGGGCAGCGGCTCCAGCGATGACAGCGAGGGTTCGCCCGATCGCAGCGACGCCTTCAGCGAGCAGGGCGGCAGCACGTCCGCCGAGGCTCCGGTGCCGGGCGAGGCCCAGCGCCGAAGCCTGAGCTCCTCGGCCTTCGCCGCCTCCGGAGGCGGCACTGCGGTCGGCACGGCCGACGCCGTCCGACTGGCCCCTCCTGAGCGCCAGGAGATCGACACCCGCAACCTCATCAAGACCGGCAACGTGGCGCTGCAGTCCGAGGACGTCGGCGCCGCGCGCTTCGAGGTGCAGAAGGTCGTGGACGCCTACGCCGGGGAGATCACCGAGGAGGAGACGGCCACCGACGAGGAGGGCGAGGTCGAGAGGTCTCGCCTGGTCGTCCGGATCCCGGTCACGGACTTTTACGAGGCCATGTCAGGACTCGAGGGCGCCGCCGACCTGCAGACCTCCAGCACGAGCGTTGACGACGTCACGACCAAGGTCCTCGACGTCGGGATCCGCGTCCGGGTCCAACGCCGCAGCATCGAGCGGATCGTGCAGCTGCTCGACCGCGCCACGACCATCCGCGCCGTCATCGCGATCGAGGGTCAGCTGGCGCAGCGCCAGGCCGACCTCGCCTCGCTCGAGCGCCAGCAGCGCTTCCTGGCCGGGCAGACCCAGCGCGCGACGATCACCGTCTCGCTCCAGCGCACGCCGGAGCCGCGGGTGGAGCAGCGCGAGGCCGAGGAGGCCAAGGGCTTCGCGGCCGGGCTGGACGCGGGCTGGGGCCAGTTCAAGGACATGGCGGTCGGGGTGGCCACGGCCTCCGGCGCGCTCCTGCCCTTCGTCGTCGCGCTGCTGGTGCTCGGCGTACCAGGTGTCCCGCTGCTGCGTCGTCTCCGCCGGCGTGACGCCGGGCCCGACCCCGTCGAGGCGTGAAGGGGGCCGCCCGCCCCGGGCACTAGCCTGAGCCGGTGCCCGACGCCCACCTCGTCCAGCCGGGTCGCCGTCCTCATCGACGCCGACAACACCTCGCCCTCCCACGCGTCGGCGCTGCTCGAGGAGATCGCGCGCTACGGCGTCCCCGACCGTCAAGCGCGCCTACGGCGACTGGACGACCCAGCAGCTCTCCGGCTGGAAGACGCGAGCTCAACCGCAACGCGATCCAGCCGATCCAGCAGTTCTCGAACACCAGCGGCAAGAACTCCACGGACTCCGCGCTCATCATCGACGCGATGGACCTGCTCTACTCCGGCAACCTCGACGCCTTCGCGATCGTCTCGAGCGACAGCGACTTCACCCGGCTGGCGACCCGGCTGCGCGAGTCGGCCAAGACCGTCTACGGCTTCGGTCGGCGCCGTACGCCGGCCTCACTGGTCGCGGCGTGCGACAAGTTCGTCTTCCTCGAGGTGCTCGGCCAGGACAGCACCGACGGCACCACCGGGCCACCGGAGGGGACAGCGCCGGTGACGCCGACGGGGCCGACGAGCTGCCCGACCTGCGCCAGCTGATGACGACCGCCGTCGACACCACCTCCGGGGAGGACGGCTGGTCGCCGCTCGGCTCGGTCGGCAACTACCTCGCCAACCGCAACGCCTCGTTCGACCCGCGCAACTACGGCTTCTCGCGGCTCGTCGTGCTCGCCCGCGCGCAGGACTACCTCGAGATCGACCACGCCGCGGCAACGCCCCGAGGTGCGGGTCAAGCCGAAGCCGGCCAAGAAGTCCGCGACCCGCAAGCGGACGCCGCCAAGAAGGCTGAGACGGCGGCTCAGTCCAGCGGGTAGGTCTGCACGAACTCGGTCAGCCGGGCCGAGCTGGTCCGGGTCGGTCGACGGGATCACTCCGTGGCCGAGGTTGAAGACGTGCCCCTCGCGCGGCCCGGCCCGCCTCGATCACCTCCGCGGCGCGGGCGGTCATCACCTCGGTCGGCGCGAAGACCAGGGTGGGGTCGAGGTTGCCCTGCACGGCGCGGTCCCCGACGAGCGGGACAGCGGTGGCCAACGGCGTGCGCCAGTCGACACCGACCACGTCGGCCCCGGCCTCCCCCATGAGACCGAGCAGGTTGGCGGTGCCGACCCCGAAGTGGATGCGGGGTACGCCGAGCTCGCCCGCAGCCGCCAGCACCCGCGCCGAGTGCGGCATCACCGAGGTGACGTAGTCGGCGGGGGTGAGCGCACCGGCCCAGGAGTCGAAGAGCTGGACGGCGCTGGCGCCGGCACGCACCTGCACCTCGAGGTAGGCCGCCGACGATCCCGGCGATCTTGCGCATCAGCGCGTCCCACACCTCGGGGGCGCCGAACATCATCGCCTTGGTCCTCGCGTGGTCCTTGGAGGACCGCCCTCGACGAGGTACGACGCCACGGTGAACGGCGCGCCGGCGAAACCGATGAGCGGCGTCCCGTCGAGCTCGGCGACCAGGCGGCCGACGGCCTCGGTGACGAAGGGGACGTGGTCGGGCGTCAGGTCCGCGATCGCCTCGACGTCGGCCAGGGTCCGCACCGGGTTCGCGATGACCGGGCCCACCCCGGGCACGATGTCGAGGTCGACGCCGACGGCCTTGAGCGGGAGCACGATGTCGCTGAAGAAGATCGCGGCGTCCACGCCGTAGCGGCGCACCGGCTGCAGCGTGATCTCGGTGACCAGGTCGGCGTTCATGCAGGACTCGAGCATGCCGACCCCCTCGCGGAGGGCGAGGTACTCCGGCAGCGAGCGGCCCGCCTGACGCATGAACCACACCGGCGTGTGGGGGACCGGCTCGCCGCGCACGGCCTTGAGGAACGCGCTGTCGGCGAGGCTGGGCATCCCATGATCGTCCCACCCGCGTCGGCGTGTTCGCATATCGGGAGGACCTCGGCCGACCTAGGGTGGAGCCCATGGCTGTCTCGCAGGAGGCGCGTCCGGGAACGGGCGCGGATGCGGAGTCCGGGTGGCCCCCGGACTTCCGGGCGGCCGTCGCGGGCATGCGCACCGCTCGCCTGCGCCCGGAGGTCTTCTGCGAGGCGATGCCCGCGCCGCAACGGATCGCGCCGTACGCCTCGGCCCTCTCGGCCGACGTCACCGTCGAGGGCGACGAGGTCGGGACCGGACGGATCATCCTGCTCCACGACCCAGCCGGCAACGACGCGTGGGACGGCAGCTTCCGCTGCGTCGCCTACGCCCGTGCCGAGATCGAGCTCGAGATGATCACCGACCCGATGCTCGCCGAGGTCGGCTGGACCTGGCTCAGCGACGCCCTCGCCGCCCACGGTGCGTCCTACACCGCCGCCTCCGGGTCGGTCACCCGCGTCGCCACCGAGAGCTTCGGCGGGATGGCGGAGGAGGGCGGGACCGCCCAGATCGAGATCCGCGCGTCGTGGACCCCCCTGCCGCTCGACCCCGACACGCCTCTCCCCCGACGTCACCCCTCACGTCGAGGCCTGGGGCGAGCTGCTCTGCACAGCCGTCGGTCTTCCTCCCGGTCCCGGAGGGTGTGGCCGTCATGCCCGGCCGCCGCGGCCAGCGGGGACCGCGGGCGTGAGCTCCTCGCGATGAGCGGGGAGGTGCCCGACCCGGAGGAAGCGACCCCGGAGCTGGTCGAGGACCCAGCCGACGCCTAGCGGAGGAGGCCCCGCGGGCCGACCTGCTGACGCTGCGCGACGGCCTGCCCGCCCTGGTCGAGACCGAGCCGGCGCTGCGCGAGGTGTGCACGGCGATCGCGGCCGGCACCGGCCCGGTCGCCATCGACGCCGAGCGCGCCTCGGGCTACCGCTACTCCAACCGGGCCTACCTCATCCAGCTGCGGCGCGAGGGATCCGGGACCCATCTGGTGGACCCGACGGCCTTCGACTCCCTGGCGCCCTTGGCCGCGGTGCTCGAGGGGACGGAGTGGATCCTGCACGCCGCCACCCAGGACCTGCCGTGCCTGGCCGAGATCGGGCTGGTGCCCACCGCGCTGTTCGACACCGAGCTCGCCGGACGCCTCCTCGGCTATCCACGCGTCGGCCTGGCCACCCTCGTCGAGACGCTGCTCGAGCGCCGCATGAAGAAGGAGCACTCGGCCGCCGACTGGTCGACGCCGCCGCCTGCCCAGGTCGTGGCTGGAGTACGCCGCCCTCGACGTCGAGGTCCTCGTCGAGCTGCGCGACCGACTCGCCGCCGAGCTCGACGAGACCGGCAAGGACGAGTGGGCTCGCCAGGAGTTCGACCACCTGCGGGGGTTCGAGCCGACCCAGCGCGCCGAGGGGTGGCGGCGTACCTCCGGGGTGCACCGGGTCCGCGGGCGGCGGTCGCTGGCGGCGGTGCGGGCGCTCTGGGAGGCGCGCGACGACATCGCCTCGGACCGCGACGTGACCCCGGGTCGGATCCTGCCGGACTCGGCGATCGTACGGCCGCGACCTCGGCGATGCCCGAGGACCGGGCCGTCCCTGCTGTCGACCAAGGGCTTCCACGGCCGCGGCGCCGAGCGCTATGCCTACCGGTGGGTCAAGGCTCTGCGCGCGGCCGCCGAGCTCGACGAGGACGACCTGCCCGACCCGGAACCCTCGCTCGACGGTCCTCCGATGCCACGGGCGTGGGGCGAGAAGAACCCGGTGGCGGCGTTCGGCTGCAGCTGGCGCGCGACGGCGATGCGGCGCTCGCCGAGGAGCACCGCCTGCCGCTGGAGAACCTGCTCACCCCGGACACCCTGCGCCGGGTCCTCTGGGAGCCGCCCGCCACCCGGGAGCCCGGAGAGCTCCTGGACCACGTGGTGGCCGCCTTGCAGGAACACGGCGCCCGCAGCTGGCAGATCGGCCTGACGGCGCCCGTCGTGGTCACCGCGGTCCTCGAGGCCGACGCGAAGGTCGCGGCCGACGCCGCGGCGGCCGCGCAGGCCGCCGCGGACGGGGCGGACGCCGAGCCGGGTCAGCCCGAGGAGCCCTCGGACCCGTCGGACTGATCCTCGGGGGCGAGCACCTCGGCCGCTGACGGCGTCGATCGCCAGCGTCAGCTGCTCGAGGAGCTCGGGGTCGAGCACCGGGACGCTGACCATGTCGCGCAGCGGGTCGCGCACCGCGAGTTCGAGGACGTTGAAGTCGTCGGTGACCATCGGGGAGCGCATCTCGCTGATCGCCTCGTTGAACACCCGGGCCGTTGGCCGGCTGGCGGCCCTCCTGCAGGAACGACTCGGTGAGCGACACCTCGAGGTTGGCGGGCACCAGGTAGCCGGCTCTCGCGACGCGGGCGACCGCCTCGCTCGAGGCCATCTCGACCAGGAAGTCCGCGGCCTCGGCGATGTCGGGTGACTGCGAGGAGACGCAGAGTCCGGAGAGCTCCCCCACGGTCGCGACGTCGTCGAGCACCGGCATCGGCATCACGTCGAAGGACAGGGTCGACACGGTCCGCAGCCGCGGGGTCAGCTCGCGGGTCCCCGCGAGCATGCCGAGCCGACCGCGCTCGAACCACTCCAAGGAGTCGGCCCGGGCCAGCTGGGCGTCGGTGAGGGTCAGCTGCTGGTTGCGCAGCAGCTGCAGGGTCGGGATCAGGGCTTCGCGGGTGCTCTCCTCGCTGAAGGTCGTCGTGGTCGGCTCGTCCTCGTCGTCGAAGACCTGGCCGCCGCCGGAGTAGACGAAGGGCGCCAGCCCTCGGATCGTCGGCTCGATGTGGACTCCGCGTGAACGTCAGGCGCTGTCGGGTCGCGAACTCCGCCGCGGCGACGAACGCCTCAAAGCACCAGGAGACGTCGCGGCCGGGCTCGATGATCGGAGCCGGCAGCCCGCGCCGCGCCATCCGCTCGAAGTCGACGAGCTCGGTGTTGTAGTAGAGGACCATCGGCGAGACGCCGTAGGGCAGGCACTGCAGTGAGTTGTCCGCCGAGAACGCCAGCAGCGCGTCACGGGAGTAACCGTCGCCGAAGGCGACCCCGCGCTCGTCGAGCAGCTCGAGCGACGGAGCGGTCAGGTCGCCCTCGCGGAGCCAGTCGAGGTCGCGTCGCGAGGCGAGGAAGAGGTCGGGCAGCCCATCGGTCGCGACGCATCTCCTGCACCGCCGTCTCGTGGTCGGGCCAGGACACGCATCTCGATCTCGACGTCCTGCGACCGCACGTTGTAGCTGTCGACCAGCGCCTGGTAGGCAGCGATCTCGTCGGGCTTCCCCCACACGCCGAAGGTCAGTCGGTCGGCTCGGTGGGCTCGGTCGGTCCGGTCGGTTGGCCGGCGCCGGCTGGGGGTCGGGCCCGAGCCGTTCTCGCAGCTGCCGGCCGAGAGCGCGCAGACGAGGACGGCAGCGACAGCGGCCTGTCTCACGCGTCCATCTGCTCCCCCAGTCCTCACTCAAGGTCTGCTGTTCCCTCAAGAGGTCTCGGCAAGCGGGCGACGCCCACGGCCCGCAATCCCTACCCAGAGGACGCGGATCAGATCCCGGATCGGAATCGCTTTGCCGCCGTCGTCGACCGCTCAGTCGACACGTCGAGGGCCTACCGTCCGTCGGACGTCGGCCCGGTCGAGCTCGATGAGCCGGACTAGGCGCACCTGGCTCGACCGGAGTGCGCCGGACCGGGAGCGCCTCACGGCGCGTGGCCGCTCGTAGCGGCTTGTGTTGGGACCCGGGGCTGCCGCGACCCGACGCACTCGAACGTCCAGCCTAGCGGTCTCAGGCAAGACGATGGGTGAGCTCGGCGTGGCCTGCCGTCTCCAGCTGTTCGGCCAGGACGAGCATCCGGCGTACCTCGCCGTCGCCGACCTCGGGCAGGGTCGCGCGACCGGTCGCGACCACGCGGGCGAACGCAGCGGCCCGGAAGAGCACGTCGGCGAAGTCGCCGGACGCAATGCCGCGCAGCACCTCGTCGACCATCGCCTGTAGCTCGTCGGGTCCGGGCGGGTCGGCGACCCCGGCGACCACGCGGGCGACCTGCGCCTGGGCCCGTCCGGCCTCGAACTCGCGGGCGACGGCGACCGGATCGGCGTAGACCCACGAGCGCAGCAGGACTAGAGCCGCCACAGGCAGCCGGCCAGCGACTCGGCCGGCGAGCCCGACCACATCTCGGCGATCGCCTCGAGGCCCTCGGTGTCGGCCAGGTGCAGCAGCCGCTCGGCCACCTCGGCGTCGTCGGTCTCCCGGGCGCCGCGCACCAGCAGCAGGGCGGCGCGGTCACCGGCCTCCGCGAGCAGCGCCGGGTCGTCCCCGCCGATGATGTCGTCGAAGAACGCCTGCGCCTTCCGCGACGGTCGGTGGTGCGGACGGCTCGTCACCCCGCCACCGTACGGCGGCTTCGACGAGCCCACGCACCTCGGCCGGCGAGTCGCTCCTCGGGCCACCCGGCCTGCCCAGCCCGCCCGGCTCAGCCGAGCAGCTTGCGCAGGCACGGAGGACGCCGTGCCGAGCTGCTGGGCCCACAGCGAGACGCGGAAGCTCCTCGAGCATCCACCTGGCCCGACGCAGCCGGCGCGCCCGGCGGACGGTCCGTCGGGCAGTGCGGCGAGCTGGTGCAGGTAGGCCTCCTGCAATCCCGGCACCCGGTCCATCAGCTCACGGTCGCGATTGACCGCGGCGCCTCCGGCCAGGAGCTTCTCGTGCCGGGCGTCCATCGCGGCGAGGAAACGGGGAAGCTGCCTCAGCTGCTGGGCCCCAGCCTCCCCGACGAAACCCGGGTGGACCAGTCGGGCGAGCTGGCCTGGAGGTCGGTCAGGGCCGGCAGGAGGGTGCAGGTCGGCGCGCCCGCCGAGCCGCCGCTCGGTCTCGCGCCAGGCGGCGAGCACGCGCTGGCACGTCGCCCGACCGTCGTCTGCAGCTGGGCCGCCGCGTGCGTCGGGTCCCCGCCACCGCAGCAGACCGTCGTACTCCTCCTCGGTGCGGACGGGCGGTCGGGCGTCGACGAGGTCACCGACTGACGGCGGCCCGACAGTCCTCGAGCAGGTCGGCGACCGAGGGTACGGCGATCCCGCCAGGCCGAGCTGCTCGGCGTTGGTCAGACCGAGGTCGCGGTGGTCGAGCTTGTCGAGACCCAGCAGGAGGAGCCGGCGGACGCCGAGCCGGTGGCGGGCCTCCTGCTCCTCGACCGAGCCGACGACCTGCAGGCCGACCGTGGCGCCCTCGTCGACGAGGGTCGGGTGGCCGAGCACCTCGTGGCCGGCGCGGCGCTGCGTGAAGGTCGCCGGGACCTCGCCGAACTCCCAGGTCGTCGAGCCGGTGCGCGCGAAGCCGCTGTCGGCGGCCACCTCGGCGATCGCCTGCGCGAAGCGAGGACGCAAGGGCTCCTTGAGCTCCTCGAGGTCCTTGCCGCGGGCCTGCTCGGCGCCGGCGTCGTCGACGACGCGGTAGGTGGGGCGGAGGTGCTCAGGCACCTTGCTCCAGTCCCACGCCTCGCGCGGTACGTGGATCCCGGTGGTGGCCCTCAGGTGCCGCTCGAGGGCGTCGAGCAACGGCTCCTCCCCCGGCGGCACGGCGGCGAGGAACTCCCGAGCCCGGTCCGGTGCTGGCACGAAGCTCTTGCGCAGGTGCTTGGGCAGGCTGCGGATCAGGGTGGTCACAAGCTCCTCGCGCAGGCCGGGGACGTTCCACGAGAAGTCCTCGGCGGCGACCTGGTTGAGCGTCGCGACCGGCAGGTCGATCGTGATGCCGTCCTCGGCCGCGCCCGGGCTCGAAGTGGTAGCTGATCGGGAAGGTGAGCGCCGTGGGGCCCTCGCTGGCCCACACCTGGGGGAAGTCGGCCTCGGTCACCTCCCCGCCCACGTCGCGCGTGAGCATGTCGAGGTCGAAGGTCAGCAGGTCCGGGTCGGCCCGCCGCGCCTGCTTCCACCAGGTGTCGAAGTGCGCGCCGCTGACCACCTCGGCGCCGACCCGTTCGTCGTAGAAGTCGAAGAGGGTCTCCTCGTCTACCACGATGTCGCGTCGGCGCGCCCGGTGCTCGAGCTCGGCGGCCTCCTCGAGCAGCCGCCGGTTGGTCTCCAGGAACTGCTGCCGGCTGTTCCACTCCCCCTGCACCAGCGCATGCCGGATGAAGATCTCCCGGCTGACCTCTCGGTCGACCCGCCCATAGGTCACCAACCGGTCAGCGACGAGCGGTACGCCGTACAACGTGGCGCGCTCGTAGGCCATGACCGCAGCCCGCTTCTTGGACCAGTGGGGCTCGGACCAGCTGCGCTGAACCAGGTCGCCGCCGAGGCGCTCGGCCCACGCCGGGTCGATCGCCGCGACCTGCCGCGCCCACAGCCGGCCGGTCTCGACGAGCTCGCCGGCCATGACGTAGGCCGGGCTCTGCCCCTTCAGGCCGCTGCCCGGGAAGATCGCGAACCGCGCCCCCCGCGCACCGAGGTACTCCCGCAGTCCGCGCTTGCCCCGGTCCCGCTCCTCGACCAGCCCGATGTGGCTCAGCAGCCCCGACAGCAGGGCCTGGTGGATCCCGTCGGAGTCGATGGATCCGGTGGTCGAGCCCGCCCCGGTGGTCGAGGACGGCGCGCCAGCGCCCCCGGTGGTTGAGGAAGGCGCGCCAGCGCCCCCGGTGGTTGAGGAAGGCGCGCCAGCGCCCCCGGTGGTTGAGGAAGGCGCGCTAGCGCCTGTCTCGAAACCCCCCTTCCCGAGCTCCAGCCCCATCTCCTTGCACACCTGGCGCAGCTGGGACTCGAAGTCCTGCCACTCCCGCACCCTCAGGTAGTTGAGGAACTCCCGCTTGCACATCCGGCGGAAGGCGCTGCTGCTGAGCTCGCGCTGCTGCTGTTTGAGGTGGCGCCAGAGGTTGAGCCAGGTCAGGAAGTCCGAGGTCTTGTCGGTGAAGCGCGCGTGGAGCTGGTCGGCCTGCGGGCGCTGTTCGACCGGACGCTCGCGCGGGTCCTGCAGGGACAGGGCGGCGGCGATGACGAGCACCTCCCGGACGCACCCGAGACGCTCGGCCTCGAGGATCATCCGCGCCAGTCTCGGGTCGATGGGCAGCCTCGCCAGCCGCCGCCCGAGCTGGGTCAGCGACCCCCTGTTCTTCGACCTCGTCGAGAGCGCGCCGAGCTCCTCGAGGAGCTGGACGCCGGCGGCGACGTTGCGTCGGTCGGGCGGCTCGACGAACGGGAAGTCCGCGATGTCGCCCAACCCGAGGCTGGTCATCTGCAGGATGACGCTGCCGAGGTTGGTGCGCAGGATCTCGGGCTCGGTGAACTCCGGCCTCGCCTCGAAGTCCTCTTCGGAGTAGAGGCGGACGGCGATCCCGGCCTCGACCCGACCGCAGCGACCCGACCGCTGGTTGGCCGAGGCCTGGCTGATCGCCTCGATCGGCAGCCGCTGGACCTTGGTGCGGTGGGAGTAGCGGCTGATCCGCGCGACGCCGGTGTCGACGACGTACCGGATCCCCGGCACCGTCAACGAGGTCTCCGCGACGTTCGTGGCCAGCACGACCCGGCGACCGGAGTGGCTGGCGAACACCTTGTGCTGCTCGGCGGCCGAGAGCCGGCTGTAGAGCGGCACGACCTCGAGGCCGCCCCGCTGGTCGAGACCCGAGAGCACATCGGCGGTGTCGCGGATCTCGCGCTCTCCCGGCAAGAAGACCAAGATGTCGCCCGGCCCCTCCCCACTGAGCTCTCGGACCGCCTCGACGATCGCCTCGGTCTGGTCGCGGACGACGACCTCACCCTCCTCGTCGACCTCGCTCACCAGCGGTCGGTAGCGGACCTCGACCGGGTAGGTCCGCCCCGATACCTCGACCACCGGCGCGTCGAAGTGCTCGGCGAAGCGCTCCACGTCGATGGTCGCGCTCGTGATGATGAGCTTGAGGTCGGGCCGCCGCGGCAGCAGCCGCTTGAGGTAGCCGAGGAGGAAGTCGATGTTGAGGCTGCGCTCGTGCGCCTCGTCGATGATGATCGTGTCGTACCTGCGCAGGTCGCGGTCGCGCTGCAGCTCGGCGAGCAGGATGCCGTCGGTCATCAGCTTCACGCGACTGGCCTTCGAGGTCCGGTCGGTGAAGCGGACCTGGTAGCCGACGAGGTCTCCGAGCTCGGTGTCGAGCTCGGAGGCGATCCGCTCCGCCACGCTGCGGGCGGCGATCCGTCGCGGCTGCGTGTGCCCGATCAGGCCCCGCTTGCCGCGGCCGAGGTCGAGGCAGATCTTCGGCAGCTGGGTCGTCTTCCCGGAGCCCGTCTCGCCGGCCACGATCACGACCTGGTGCTCGACGATGGCCTCGGCGATGTCGAGCCGTCGCTGGGTGACCGGCAGCTCGGGCGGGTAGCGGATCACGAGCGGCAGGACGGACGGGGCGGACATGGCGCTCCCAGTCTGCCGGGTGCGTGCGACGATCGCGCGGTGAGTCTGGAGCAGCAGTACGACGTGGTGGTGGCCGGCTCGGGGGGCGGCGCCCTGACGGCGGCGGCCCTGGCGGCGAAGGCCGGCCTGCGCACCGTGGTCATCGAGCGCACCGACCTGATCGGCGGGACCTCGGCCTACAGCGGCGGTGCCTGCTGGCTGCCGGGCAGTGCGGTCCAGCAACGCGCGGGCATCGCGGACTCGACCGAGTCGGCACGGTCCTACCTGACCGCGATCTTCGCCGAGCAGGGCGTGGCCCCCGACCCCGACAAGGTCGAGGCGTTCTTGTCCCATGCGCCGGAGCTGGTGGCCGAGCTCGAGGCCGACCCCGGCATGGAGTTCGAGTGGCTCCCCTTCCCCGAGTACTACGACGCCCCCGGCCGGGTGTCCCTCGGTCGGTCCATCCAGCCGACGAACATCAAGCGCGCCGACCTGCCGCCGGAGGTGGCCGAGCTGGTCCGGCCACCGGTGGAGCGGGACCGCGCCGGTGAGGGCGGGAGGAACACGCTCAGCGGTGGGCAGTCACTCATCGCCCGCCTCGCGGCCATCTTCGTCCGCGAGGGTGGGACCTTCCGCACCGGCATCCCGGTCTCCGGTCTGCTTCTGGACGGCGACCGTGTCGCCGGTGTCGCGATGATGGGCCCGGAGGGCCCGATCGAGGTCCGCGCCTCCCGGGCGGTGATCCTGGCCGCCGGGGGGTTCGAGGGCAGCGCCGCCCTGCGCGAGAAGTACGGCGTACCCGGCGACGTCGCCTGGACCATGGCGCCCCGCGACACCAACGCCGGCGAGCCGATCGAGGCCGGCATCGCGATCGGCGCGGCCACCGACTTCAGCGGGGTCGGCTGGTTCTGCCCGGGGCTGCAGCACCCTGACGGCAGCGGCTCGTTCACGCTCGGCTTCCGGTCGGGCCTGATGGTCGACGCGCACGGGAAGCGCTACGCCAACGAGTGCCTGCCCTACGACCGGTTCGGCCGCGTGATGGCCCAGGACGAGGCGCGGATTCCCTCCTGGTTCGTCTTCGACTCCCGCGAGGGCGGGCGGCTGCCTGCGATCGCGATGCCCGAGGGCGACCCGGCCGAGCACCTCGCGGCCGGCACCTGGGTGCGGGCCGACTCGCTCGAGGAGCTCGCCGGACGGATCGACGTACCCGCCGAGGCGCTCCTCGCCACGGTCGAGCGCTTCAACGGGTTCGCCGAGAGCGGCCGGGACGAGGACTTCGGTCGCGGCGAGGACGAGTACGACACGTTCTTCGCCGGCGGCACCGGCCCCAATATGGCGCTGACGCCCTGTGACCAGGCCCCCTTCTACGCCGCGCGCTTCGTCCTGTCCGACCTCGGCACCAAGGGCGGGCTGGTCACCGACGCCGCCGGCCGGGTGCTGCGCGAGGACGGCTCGGTGATCGCGGGGCTCTACGCATCGTCGAACTCCGCGGCGTCGGTGTTCGGGCCGGTCTACCCCGGTCCGGGCGCGCCGTTGGGCTCGGCCATGGTGTTCTCCAGCCTCGCCGTGCGCGACATCGTCGGCTCCTAGGCACGTCGACGCGAACCGATCGCCCGTGCGCAGCGTCAGACCTGACATGCATCGTCGTACCGAGCTGAGCCTCCTGGCCGTCCTGGCCGTCGCGATGAGTGTCTGCGTGGCCACCCCCGCCTCGGCCGGCTACCGCGAGCCCTACGCCGTCCACGGCTTCGACCCCGAACAGTGGACGCTCGTCAGCCACGACTGCGCCGGGGGGCCTGCCGCAGAGCCGGCGCGGTTCGTGCTGGGTCGGCACCAGGCCCACAGCGGCGAGGGCAGCCTCCGGGTCCGGGCCGAGGGGCTCGGCGGCGTCCTCGCCCGCGGCACCGACGGGCTGAAGACCCTGTCGGTCTGGGCGCTGGACGACCCCGCCGATGGCGACACGACCTCACAGGGTCAGTGGCGCGTCGAGCTCGGCGAGCACGTCCTGGTCAGCGACCCGGTCGCACTCGGCCCCGGGTGGGAGCAGCACCGGCTCCACGACGCGACCCTGCGCGAGGACGAGTGGAGCGGAACGGTCCACGAGGCGATCGACGAGTTCGGCACCGGGGAGTGGGCCGCCGGCCTGCTCACCGGCGGGTGCCTGGGCAGCCCCACGGCGTACGTCGATGACGTCGGTCGCCACCGCGTGATCTCGGTGGCCGACCTCGAGCCGAGCCGCTGGGTCGAGATCTTCGCCCCCCGCGAGGGCGAGGACGTCGTGGTCCCGGTGGGCAGGGTGGTCCCGCTGGGTGTGCGCACCTGGTTGACCGACCTCCAGACGGACGAGTCGGAGGCCCTGCCGGGCATTCGCCTCAGTATCGAACGACGGTGGTCGGACGGCACCCGCTGGGAGATGGTGGCCAAGGTCGCCACCGAGCGCACCGGCGAGCACACCCGGGAGGTCGTCGCCACGCGCTCTGCGGTCTATCGCGTCTCGTGGGCTCGGGCCGGCCGGCTCCTCTCCCGGCAGGAGGTGCTGGTCGAGGCCCGGGTGGCCTTCCCGGCTCCGCGGGTCGACGGTCGACCCTGTGGGGCCGGCGGCGGCCGGACGTGCGACTTCGTGCGGGCCGGCCGCTCCCTGGTGCTCACCGGGTCGGTGCGTCCCGCGGTCGGTGCGGTCACGGTGGACCTCCGCGACCTCACCGAGCGCCGGCAGCTGCCGACCCGCACCGTCGCGGTGGGCCCACACGGCGGCTGGCGCGCCGAGGTGGGCCTGGTGCGTGGGCACCGCTACTCCTACTGGGCGGCGCCAGTCCCCGGTCCCCGCTACAGCGCCGAGGGCCGCTACTGGTTCGGCTTCGTGCGCCCCTGACCTCAGCCCTGGGCGCCCTGGGAGCGCCAGTAGTCGTTGAGCGCGCCGTTGGTCTTGGCGAACCAGATGAATGGGCCGACCAGGATGAAGATGCCGGGGAAGTACCACGCTCCGGTGCCGGCGCCGACCTTCTTCTCCTGACCCGCACGCGCGCGCAGCGACCCGACCTCGGAGGAGAGCAGGAACGGCGAGACGATGCCGGCGAACAGCGCCAGGATCAGCGCGATGGCGCCCCCGATGCCCTGGCCGCTGTGGCGCTTCATCTCCTCGTGGGTGGAGTAGTAGTAGATGATCCCGTAGATGCCGAAGGTCACGAAGTAGAGCAGGATGCTCGTCCCGGTGCTCCTGATCTTGCCCGGCTGACCAGGGACGGCTCCGGCGTACGCCGGCATCGGTGCGCCGGGGGCAGTGCCGTACGGCGCAGGCGCGGCGTGCGGCGGCGGGGCGCTGGCGGCAGGCTGGGCCAGCGGCTGGTCGGCGGGCGGCGGGGGTGCGCTCTCGGTCATGGGTCCTCCGGTGATCCGTGCTCGGCTCGGCCCAGGAGTGGGCGGGGGAACGGTAGGTGACGCGCGGCGACCTGCAGGCGAGAACACGCGGATCTCGGGTCGCTGGGCTAGGCTGGTCGAAGATTGTCAGACAATCTTCGACGCCACTTCGTGAAGGAACACCCATGACCGCCACCCCCACGACCGCCTCCCGCTCACGCGACGAGTTCACCCGCGCGGAGGAGCGCACGGCGCACAACTACCACCCGCTGCCGGTGGTCGTCGCGCACGCCGAGGGCGCGTGGATGACCGACGTCGACGGCACCCGGTTCCTCGACCTGCTGGCCGGCTACTCCGCGCTCAACTTCGGGCACAGCCACCCGCTGCTCGTCGACGCCGCCCGCGAGCAGCTCGGTCGGCTCACCCTCACCAGCCGAGCCTTCGTGCACGACCAGTTCGCCACGTTCACCGCCGAGCTGGGCGACCTGTGCGGCAAGGAGCTTGTGCTGCCGATGAACACCGGCGCCGAGGCCGTCGAGACCGCCATCAAGGTCTCGCGCAAGTGGGGCTACGAGGTCAAGGGCGTGCCGGAGGGCCGGGCCGAGATCATCGTCGCGAGCGGCAACTTCCACGGCCGGACGACCACGATCGTGGGCTTCTCCGACGATCCCGACGCCCGCGACGGCTTCGGCCCGTTCGCTCCGGGTTTCGTCACGGTGCCCTACGGCGACCTGACCGCCCTCGAGGGCGCGATCACGCCGGCCACCGTGGCCGTGCTCGTCGAGCCGATCCAGGGCGAGGGCGGCGTCGTGATCCCCCCGGAGGGCTACCTGCGCGGTCTGCGCGAGATCTGCACCCGGGAGAACGTGCTCCTCGCCGCCGACGAGATCCAGGCCGGCCTCGGCCGGACCGGTCGCACCTTCGCCTGCGACCACGAGGGCGTGGTGCCCGACCTCTACATCCTCGGCAAGGCGCTCGGCGGCGGCATCGTCCCGGTCTCGGCCGTCGTCGCCGACCGCGACGTCCTCGGGGTGCTCCGACCGGGCCAGCACGGCTCGACCTTCGGCGGCAACCCGCTCGCGTGCGCGGTCGGCACCGCCGTGGTGCGGCTGCTCGCGATCGGCGACTTCCAGCGGCGCGCCGAGGATCTCGGCGTACTCCTGCGGGCCCGGCTCGAGGAGATGGTGGGCCACGGCGTCGTCGGGGTCCGCACGCGCGGCCTGTGGGCCGGGGTCGACATCGACCCGTCGGTCGGCTCGGGTCGCGAGGTCTGCGAGGCCCTCATGGCCCGCGGTGTCCTGGCCAAGGACACCCACGGCTCGACCATCCGCCTCGCCCCACCCCTGGTCGTCTCCCCCGACGACCTCGCCTGGGGCCTGGACCAGCTCGCCGCGGTCGTCGCGGGCTCCTGACGCTGACCCGTCACTTGTATGCGACGGGTCAGCGAGTAATCCCCGGTGACCCGTCACTTGTATGCGACGGGTCAGCGAGTAATCCCCGGTGACCCGTCACTTGTATGCGACGGGTCAGCGGCGTGGACCAGGGCGGGGAGCGAGGCGACGAGCACGTCGAGCAGCTGCTGGCGGGTGACCCCGCCCGGGTCGGCCCGCCACACCAGGACGAGCTCCTCGCTCATGGCCGCCCAGCCTCGGACCAGCAAGCGGTTGACCGGCGTGTCGGCGATGATCTCGCCGAGCGCGTCCTCGGTGAAGACGCGGTCGATCAACGTGGTGCGGGTCTCCTCGTGGATGCGACGCAGCGCCTCGTTGCCGGCGGCGCCTCGGACCAGGGACAGGTAGCCCTCGTAGTTGTCCAGGACGTAGTCGACGTAGACCCGGACCGAGCTGAGCAGCCGGTCGAGCGGCTCGCCCCCCGGCGGCGGGGCGGTGGCGGCGACGAGGTCGTCGGCGGCTCGGCGTACGACCGCCTCGTGGAAGGCGTGCTTGCTGCCGAAGTAGTGGTAGAGCAGCCCCCGCGAGATCCCGGCCTCCTCGGCGAGGAGGTCGATGGTGAGCTCGTCCAGCGACCGGTCGGCGAGCAGGCTCACCCCCAGGTCGAGCAGCTGGGAGCGCCGCTCCTCGGGCGTCATCCGAGCGCGTGTGGGGGCTGGTCACGCACCCACTCTATTGACACTTGTTCAATAGCGCCAATACCGTCAGGTCATGGACATCCCCCGACTCGTGGACCACCTGATCATCGGCGCCGGCTTCGCCGGTCTGTGCGCGGCGATCAAGCTCGAGGAGGACGGCGAGCGCGACTTCCTCGTGCTCGACCGCGGTTCCGACGTCGGAGGGACCTGGCGCGACAACACCTACCCGGGCGCCGCCTGCGACGTCCCGAGCCAGCTCTACTCCTACTCCTTCGCGCTCAATCCGGACTGGTCGCGGTCCTTCTCCCCGCAGGAGGAGATCCAGGCCTACATCCGCCGGGTGGCCGAAGGGTCCGGCACGCTGGACCGCTTCGTCTTCGACACCACCGTGCACAGCGCCAACTGGGACGGCACGTCGCAGCGATGGCTGGTCGAGACCTCCAGCGGCTCGTTCTCCTCGCGCACGCTGCTCTCCTGCGCGGGTGGGCTCTCAGAGCCGAAGCTGCCCGAGATCGAGGGCCTCGAAGACTTCCAGGGCGAGCTGTTCCACACCGCGCAGTGGAAGCACGATGTCGACCTGACCGGCAAGCGGGTGGCCGTGATCGGCACCGGCGCCTCGGCCATCCAGGTCGGTCCCGGCCATCGCGCCGACGGTCGGGCATCTCGACCTCTACCAGCGCACAGCTCCCTGGGTGCTGCCGCGCAGCGACCGCCGCTACGGAAGGCTGGAGCGGGCCGCGCTCAAGCGCGTCCCCGGACCTCCAGCGGCTCTACCGGGCGATGGTCTACACGAGCCTGGAGGTGCGCTTCCCGGCGTTCACCTGGCAGCCCGCGATGCTGCGCTACGCCCAGAAGGCGGCCGAGCTGCACCTCGCCAAGGTGGTGCCGGACCCGGAGCTGCGCGCGAAGGTGACCCCGACGTACACGATGGGCTGCAAGCGGATCCTGCTGTCCAACCACTACTACCCCGCGCTGGGCCGCGACAACGTCGACGTCGTCACCGACCGGATCGCCAAAATCACCGGTGACGCGGTCGTGACGCGTGACGGGGTCGAACGGCCCGTCGACGTGCTCGTCGTCGCCACCGGCTTCCATGCCGCGGAGCAGCCGATCGCCCACCAGGTCACTGGGCCCGACGGTCGAACCCTCGCCGAGGCGTGGAGTGGGACCGGCATGCGTGCCTACCGCGGCACCACGGTCACCGGCTTCCCGAACTTCTTCATGGTGCCCGGCCCCAACACCGGGCTCGGCCACACCAGCATGGTCTTCATGATCGAGTGCGGCGGTCAGCCTACGTGCGCGACGCGATCCGCACCATGCGCCGGACAGGACCTGGCGGTGGTCGAGGTCGACGAGGCCGACGACGCCGCCTACCAACGCCGGTTGCAGCGCCGGATGGCGCGCACGGTCTGGAGCACCGGCGGGTGCTCCAGCTGGTACGTCGACGAGCACGGCCACAACACAACGCTCTGGCCACGCTCCACGCTCACCTACCGCCGGCTGACGCGGTCCTTCGATGCCGAGAGCTACCGGACGGTGCCGGTCTCGGCGACCGACGAGACCCGGACGGAGGTGCCGGCATGAGGACCCTGGAGGACAAGGTCGTCGTCGTCACGGGCGCCGGGTCGGGCATCGGGCGCGCCCTGGCCCTCGAGCTGACGCGTCGCGGGTCGCTGCTCGCTCTCTCCGACGTGGACGAGGCCGGGCTGGCCGAGACCGTCGACCTGGTCAAGGCCGCCGGGGTCCGAGAGATGCGGGCCGACCATCTCGACGTTGCCGACCGCGACGCGTTCACGGCGTACGCCGAAGCGGTCGCCGAGCAGTTCGGCCGGGTCAACGTCGATCGTCAACAACGCCGGCGTCGCGCTGGCGGGCGACTTCGAGCACCTGTCCTACGCCGACATGGACTGGATCGTGGGCGTCAACCTGTGGGGTGTGGTGCACGGGACCAAGGCGTTCCTGCCGCACGTGATCGCCTCCGGCGACGGTCACGTCGTCAACATCTCCTCGCTCTTCGGGCTGATCTCGATGCCGGGGCAGTCGATCTACAACGCGACGAAGTACGCCGTCCGCGGGATGAGCGAGGCGCTGCGCGAGGAGATGCTCATCGCTCGAGCACCCCGTCGGCGTCACCGTCGTCCATCCCGGGTGGGATCCGGACCGCGATCGCGCGCAACGCGCGCGTCTCCGACCGCGAGGACCAGGCCGCCACCGCCAGGCTCTTCGACGAGAAGCTGGCCAAGATGACCCCCGAACGGGCGGCCGAGATCATCGTCGCCGGCATCCTCAAGGACAAGGCTCGGGTGCTCGTCGGCCTCGACGCGCACGTGATGCACCACGTGGCCAAGCTCGCCGGCTCGCGCTACCAGGACCTCGATGGCGAAGGTGTCGCCGCGGATGCTGCCGGCCAAGGTGAAGGTGGTCGAATAGTGGCGTGACCCCCGCCCCGGCACGCCCGTGCGGATCGTGATGACCAAGTGGGGCGACCAGCCGCACTGGGAGATCCCCGGAGTGATCCTCGGCAGCGACGAGCACGGTGACTGGATCGCGATCCCGGCAGGGACGCCGATGGAGCGGCCGGGCATGTCGTTCGTCTGCCACAACGACCAGGTCGGCCTGGTGCCTGCCCAGGCAGGTACGCCCACACGTGGCTGGCTAGCCACCTTCCACGCCGCGCCGGGCGCGTGGCACGTGGCGACGTACGTCGACATCACCACGGACCCGGCCTGGGACGGCTCGACGTCGTCCGCGCGGTCGACCTCGACCTCGACGTGGTCCGCCGGTGAGCGGCGACGTGGTAGTCGACGACGAGGACGAGTTCGCCCAGCACCAGGTCGCCTACGGCTATCCGGCCGAGCTCGTCGCCCACGCGGAGGCGAGCCGTGACGTCGTCCTCGATGCGGTGCTGCACGAGCGGCCGCCGTTCGACGGTCGAGTCCGGTCGCTGGTTGGCGTCAGTACCCGCCGTCGGGCTCGACCATCTCCAGCCGGACCCCCAGCAGACGGATGGGACGGTCCTGCTCGACCCGCTCCAGGAGTGAGACCGCGGCGTCGGCGAGGAGCGCGGGGTCGTTGGTCGGCGTCGGGAGGGTCAGGCTGCGGGTGACGGTGAAGAACGGCCGGAAGCGGACCTTGATCCCGACCCGTGCCGCCAGGTCGGCCCTCGCGGTCGATGTCGGCGACCACGCGCGAGCGTCAGCCCGCGGACCGCCTCCTCGATCTCGGCCCGCGTCTCGAGGTCGATCTGGAAGGTCTCCTCGCGGCCGTGCGCCCGCGGCACGTAGGGCGTGTCGTCGACGGGACTGGTGTCGACCCCGCGGCCGAGGCGGCGGTACCACGGGCCCATCGTGGGTCCGAGCTCCGCGGCCAGGATCCGCGACGTCCGCAGCGGCCAGCTGGCTCGACGGTGTCGATGCCGAGCGCCGCCAGCTTCTTCGCGGTCCTGCTCCCGATCGCCCACAGTGCGCCGTGGTCGGTCGCTCGCCCATCTCCGTCGAACCAGGTCCTCGTCGGTGATGACGTAGCACCCCGGGCTCCGGCTTGCCGAAGTCGGTCGCGATCTTGGCCTGCAGCTTGTTGTTGCCGATCCCGACCGAGCACGTGAGCCGGGTCGCCGCCACCACGGCTGCCCGGATCTCCTGCGCCAGGGTCAGGGCGTCGTCGCGATCCTGGGGGGGACCTCCCCCCACCCCCTCCACTCCGTCAGTCCGTGTCCGCTGTACCGACGAAGGCCTCGTCCCAGCCGAGCACCTCGACGACCACCGGCCGGCCGGCCCAGGTGATGCTCGCGCAGGGTGTCCATGACCTGCGCCGACGCTGCGTCGTACGCCGGCGCGTCGACCGGCAGGAAGACCGCGTCCGGGCACTTGCGGGCGGCGAGCCGCAGCGGCATCCCGGAGCCCACGCCGAACGTCCCGAGCGACGTAGTTGGCCGTCGAGACCACCGCCCGCTCGGTCGGGTCGCCGCGCCCGCCGACCACGACCGGTCGTCCCGACGAGCTCGGGACGTCGCAGCATCTCGACCGCCGCGATGAACTGGTCGAGGTCGACGTGGAGCACCCAGCGGCCCGTCACGACGAGCTCACCGTGGCGGCGGGAGCGCGTCGGTCGACTCGAGCTGGCCCATGCCGGTGATCAGCAGCAGGTCGGCCACCACCGAGCGGAGCTGGGCCAGGATCACCTCGGCCGCGAGGATCTCCGACCGCTCGACCTGCCCGGTCCCGGAGCCCACCTCGAGCACCGCTGGCCGGGCCGCGTCGGCGAGCCGGTCGGCCTCGAGCTCGGCGGCGACCTCGTCCGCGGCGTCGGCGAGCTCCGCCGCCAGCCGGGCGTACGACGCCGGCACCGTGCCGGCGGCGAT
Source organism: uncultured Actinomycetota bacterium (assembly GCA_963767915.1). Lineage (GTDB taxonomy): Bacteria > Actinomycetota > Actinomycetes > Propionibacteriales > Nocardioidaceae > Nocardioides. Next base: position 173,055 of record CAVYFR010000002.1, on the reverse strand, counting down.
AGGCCGCCACCGCGGTCTGACGGACCAGGACGCGGGTGCTGCGCAGCGCCCGGTCGAGCGGGTCGACGAGCTCGGCCATCCGGCGGATCCCGGGTCTGTGCCGCACCCGGAACGGCGAGGAGGCCACCACCGCCATCCCCTCGTCGGCAGCGTCCTGCAGCTCGCGGATGAGGTGGTCGGTGATCCCGCGCGTCGGCGAGCACATCGAAGGCGTGCTCGACCTCGCCGTCGACCATCACCTCGGCGGCTGCACGCAGCAGCTCGGAGACCTTGCGGACCACCCGGGCGGCCTGCTCGCGCGGGACGCCGCAACGGTGCGGCCGGCGCCACGGTCGCGGCCACGAGCGCCACTCCCCCGCCGATCAGCGCATCGGTCCACCGGTCGAAGGCATCGCCCGGCCCAGGTGCCAGTGCCGCGATCACGATCGACTGGACGGAGGCCTGGATCACGAACAGCTGCCCGCCGTCGAGCAGCAGCGCGGTCGACATCGCGAGTCCGACGACCAGGGCCAGCTGCCACCAACCGGTGCCGATGGTCGAGCACCAGCAGGTCGGCCACCAGCACGCCGAGCGCGACCCCGAAGGTCACCTCGAGGACCCGGCGCAGGCGCTGGCCGTAGGAGGTGCCGAGGCAGACCACCGCAGCGATCGGCGCGAAGAACGGCGTCGGGTGACCGAGCAGGTCAGCGGCGATCAGCCAGGACACCCCGGCGGCGGCCGCGCACTGGACGCACGTGCCACCGCTTGGCGTCGAGGCGCTCGAGCCGGGCGCGGAGGGACGTGCGTCCGCGGCGCCAGGTGGCGCCCGCCCGGTCGAGCCCGTCCATGGACGCCGATCGTGCCAGAGTCACGAGCGACAGACAGCGCGCCTGGTCGCCGGCCCTCGCACCTCGGTCGGCGGCCTGGTCCTGCGCGTAGTTGATCGCGCGCTTGAGGTGGCCGAGGTCGCGGTACCAGACCCGGGTCTCGACCCGGCACCGCAACCGGTCGGGCTGCTCGTCGTACTCGGTGCACTCGGCACGCGCCTCGGAGTCGGTGGGCGGGAAGATCGAGCTGCCGTCGTAGTAGTAGACGCCGAAGCCGTGCACCTTGTCGCCGGTGACCTCGACGATGGTGTGTGGCGCCGGGATGTAGGTCTTCTGCGACGGGGCCGCGGTGGCGGCATCCGACCGCGGCCCGGCCCCCAGGCCGAGGCGCGGGACCAGTCCGGCGACGAGCAAGGTGATGCGTGTGTTCATGTCCAACCCCCGAGGGCTCGTGCCGCCGGCGCGTTCCGGCGGTGGCAGGGACGCTAGGTCGGACTGGGGACGGCTCGAGCCTGCGGAACGAGCACCAGGGGAGGACGGGTGGCGCGACCCCGCCTGTGCACGGATCGTGGTCAGCGCGAGCACCCGCCCTTGTGGCGACCGACACGCCCCGCGAGGATCACCCGCGTGGTGACTCCCATCGACCCGACCTCCGCCGGCTTCCTGCTCGCCGAGAACCGCAACATGCCGATGCACGTCGGTGGGCTCCAGCTCTTCGAGAAGCCGGAGGGCGCCGGCCGCGGCTACGTCCGCGAGATGTACGACGCCATGGTCGGCTACGACGGCAGCGAGATCTCGCCGCTCTTCCTCAAGCACCCGCACCGCTCGGCCCGCACCGGGGGCCAGCTGGTCTGGCAGCCCGACGAGCAGTTCGACATCGAGCACCACGTCCGCCACAGCGCGCTGCCCAAGCCCGGCCGGGTGCGCGAGCTGCTCGACCTGTGCTCACGGCTCCACAGCACCCGGCTCGCCTGGGAGCGCCCGCTGTGGGAGGCGCACGTCATCGAGGGCCTGCGCGACGGCCGCGTGGCGATGTACACCAAGACCCACCACGCGCTGGTCGACGGCATCTCCGCGATGCGGCTGCTGGCCAGCGTGCTGTCCACCGACCCGGACAAACGCGGCATGCCGGCGCCGTGGGCGGCCCAGCCCGCCTCACGCTCCCGCTCGACGGGCAGGACCTCCGACGCCGACGAGCGCAGCCTCTCCGAGGTGCCCGTCAAGGCGCTGCGGACGGCACTGGGCATCACCGCCGAGGCCGCCGGGATGCCGGCGGCACTGGTCAAGACGCTCAGCAAGAGCCTGCGCAACGAGACCTCGGCGCTGTCCCTCTACGCCCCGCGCACGATCTTCAACCAGTCAATCACCGGCTCGCGCCGCTTCGCCGCCGACGACTGGCCGGTCGAGCGGATCCGCGGGATCGGCAAGGCCACCGGGACCACCATCAACGACGTCGTCCTCGCGATGTGCAGCGGCGCGATCCGCACCTACCTCACCGAGCTCGACGCCCTCCCGGACGCTCCGCTGGTGGCGATGGTCCCCGTGGGGCTCAACGCCAAGCAGTCCCAGGTCGCCTCGGCCGAAGGTGGGAACGCCGTCGGCTCGGTCATGGTGCAGCTCGCGACCGACCTCACCGACCCGGCGGACCGGTTGAGCCGCATCCACGCCTCGATGAAGGACGGCAAGGAGGCCCTGTCGTCGATGACGCCGGTGCAGATCCTCGCCATGAGCGCCATCGGCCAGGCCCCGGCGATCCTGACCCCGCTCCTGCGGATGCAGGGCATCGTGCGGCCGCCGTACAACCTGATCATCAGCAACGTCCCGGGCCCCCGCACGACCCACTACTGGAACGGCGCCCGGACTGCTCGGCACCTATCCGCTGTCGATCCCGATCAACGGCATGGCGCTCAACATCACCTGCACCTCCTACGACGGCAACCTGGCCTTCGGGCTCACTGGCTGCCGGCGCACCGTGCCTCACCTCCAGCGGCTGCTCGTCCACCTCGACGACGAGCTCACGGCGCTGGAGAAGGCCGCGGGCCTCTGAGCTCCAGGCCCCCGCCGACGACGTCGCGCCACCGCCTGCAGCCGGGCGCGGGTGATGTCGGCGACGGTCGCGTAGCCGGCCAGGTCGGCGTTCGAGCCGGGCCGGACTGGCTCCGCCGAGTTGACGCGACAGACAGGTCCGCGAGCCGCCGTCCTCGGCGTTGGCCAGCGCCACCGCGTGACCGGTCGTGCCGGAACCGGCGAAGAAGTCGAGCACCCGCGCGTCGGCCGGCATCGTCTGCAGGATCCGGCGCAGCAGTCCGGTCGGCTTCGGCGACTCGAAGACGTGCCCGAGGATCGCCTTGAGCTCTGCGACCGCCGTGTCGGTCGATCCGACCTCCTCGGCGAGCCAGATCGTGCGCAGCTTCTTGCGCCGGCCTGTCCGCTGCGCGTCCCGCTCCAGCCAGTCGCGCTGGAAGACGTCGACGCGTACGCCGCTCCGGCCCGCGGATGCGGCGACAGACCAGGTCGTCGGGCCGGGCCTCGATGATCGGCCGGCTCCACCGCCACACCGCCGGGCGTACCGTCGCCGAAGACCGGCAGCACCTCGACCGCGCCGCTGAAGGCGGTCGTCCGGACCGCGCCGGACCGGGTCGCCCCACAGCGGGAAGTGCAGCGTGCGCGCGGTCACGGGTTGAACTTCTTGTTGGTGTTGCGCAGCGGCAGGTGCCGGAAGCGACGGCCGTCGGGTGTCGTCTGCGGAAAGTCGCGCGCGTCGACGGTCTCCGCCGAGCGGGCGTCGAGCACGCACGGCCGCCGCGTCGACGGCGTAGACGAGGAGGTACTCGTGGCTGGTCGCGAAGCCACGTCCGAGCTGACGTCCCTTGGGGTTGAGGTTGACCACGACCTGCGCGAGCAGGTTCGCCTCGCCGAACACCTCGTCCATCAGCAGCCGCAGGTGGGCGACCTCGTGGTCGTCGATGCTGACGAAGATCGCGCCGGTCGGTCGCCAGCACCCGGCGGGCCTCGAGCAACCGGGGTCGCATCATCTCGACCCAGCGCGGCGTGGCTCGGCGAACCGGTCGGCGTAGGCGAAGTCGTTGCCGGTGTTGTAGGGCGGGTCGATGTAGACCAGGTCGAACGACGCGTCACCCAACGTCGCGAGCACAGTCAGGTTGTCGCCCTCGCGAAGCAGTTCCACGACCCCATGCTCCGACAGAGGGGCACGATAGGCGGCGTGGAGGAGCACGGGCCGCGGGCGCGTCGGTCCCGGTGCTGCCGGGGCTGCTCGTTGCGCTCCTGCTGGTCGCCTTCGTCGTCCTACGCAGCCCGGACGCAGCGGCCGACCGGCTGCGTCGGGTGCTGGACCAGGTCCGCGGGCGGCGACGAGGCGTCGTACGCGCTTCATCGCCGAGACCGCCGTCGGCCGTCCGGTGGGCTGGGACCCCTGCACGCCCATCCGCTACGTCGTCAACCCGGACGGAGCGCCCGACGACTGGGCAGGAGCGTCGTGGAGACTGCGATCGCCGAGACCGGCCGAGGCAGCGGCTTCTCGTTCGTCTTCGGCGGCACGACGTCCGACCGCGACGATCGCCGATGCAGGCGCACCGCTCCTGCTCAGCTGGGCCGACCCGGAGGAGGACCGCGAACTCGACGGTAACGTGGCCGGCGCGGCTCGCACGCTCTCCACCAGCGTCGACGGCCGCAGCCGATGGGTCGCGGCCAGCGTGACCCTCGACTCGGGTGACTACGCCGGCATGGAGGCCGACGAGCAGCGGCTGATCCTCTCCCACGAGCTCGGTCACGTCCTCGGGCTCGACCACGTCGAGGACACCGACGAGCTGATGAACCCGATCTTCGTCGGGCAGGACGGCTTCGGTCCGGGTGACCGGAGCGGACTGGCCCGGCTCCGGGTCAACCCGTGCGAGTGACCAGCGGTCACACGGCGTGACCTTTGAGGGACCTGACAGTTGGTCAGGTCATGAAGACGGTCGCTCTCGCCCTCGTCGCAGGCCTCACCACCGCCGCGCTGTCCGCTGGACCGCTGACCGCGTCGCAGGCGTTCGCACCCGCATCGGCTGCGCAGGCCGGGCGTCCAGGTCACCGATGCGTGCATCAAGAGCGCCCCCGAGCCGGGGACCTCGGCGAAGATCGACCTCTGCTACACGCCTATGCGGCCCGTGGGTGCCTCCGAGAAGCGTCGGGTCCCGCTCCTCATGCACAGCCACGGCTGGGGCGGCTCGCGCAGCACGGACCCCGGGTCGTTCACCACGCTGCTCGATGCCGGCTACGGCATCCTCTCCTTCGACCAGCGCGGCTTCGGCGAGACGGGCGGCTACGCCCACGTCGAGAACCCGGCCTACGAGGGCAAGGACGTACGTGCGCTCGTCACGCTCGATCAGCAAGCTCGACTGGGTCGCTCCAGGACGGGAAGGGTGACCCGCGCCTCGGCGCGATCGGCGGCTCCTACGGCGGTGGCTACCAGTTCCTGGGCGCCTTCGAGCACCTGCGCCTGCAACGGCAAGCCGGTCTTCGACGCCCTCGCCCCCGAGATCACCTGGCACGACCTCCAGGAGAGCCTCGCGCCAGAGCTCGTGGTCCGGCACCGAGTGGGCTGCCGCCCTGAGCGCGGCCGCGCTGCCGAGCCAGGCGCTGCCGCCGCAGGTCTACAAGGCACTGGTCGAAGGCGCGGCCACCGGCACCTGGCCGGACGGCTCGGTCCCCGGCACCGAGAACCTCAATGCGTTCTTCGGCAGGAACGGGCCGAAGTGGCACGTCGCGAACGGGCGCAAGCTCGACATCCCGGTGCTCTTCGGCCAGGGAACCACCGACTCCCTCTTCCCGCTGGAGCAGGGCCTGACGAACTGGTCCACGGCGATCACCGCCAAAGCCCGCAAGCAGAGCATCTTCGTCGGCTACAACGGTGGGCACGTCCTGCCGTCGGCGCTGCCCCAGGGCATCAGCGTCACCTCCGACCCGTGCAGCGAGAAGCTCGGCGGCAGCGACTTCCGCGCCCTGAGCCTGAAGTTCTTCGACCACGTCCTCAAGGGCAAGAAGGACGATGCTCGACGGCTACGGCCAGATCCACCTCGCGACGCCCGACTCGACCTGCACAACCGTCGACAGCGCCAAGGCGGCACGGACCTTCGATCTCGGCCCGGTCGCCACGACCGAGGCCGTGGGCGTCCCGCTGGCCTTCGCGGTCGCCGAGGGGCCGCTCAGGATCGCCGGCTCGCCCTACCTCACCGGCAGCCTGACCGCGGCCGGCGTCAACAACCGTGCCTTCTACGGCCTGGCGATCGGAACCACCCCCCTCGACGCCAAGCTCATCCAGAACAACGTGCTGCCGGTCAACGAGCCGCTCCCCGTCACGGGCGCGAAGCGCCGCATCCCCCTCCCCGCCGTGGCGGTCGACGTGCCCCGGGGCCAGACGCTCTACCTGATCGCCTCGGCGGTCAGTGACACCTTCGTCGGGATGGGCTCGCGCACCCCGGGAGCGATCCTCATCGAGGACACAGTCGCGCATCTCCCGGTGGTTCGACGCTGAGTTACTCTACCCTGGGTCGGTGACTCCTGGGGCTCGTGTGACATGGCGCCGCGTCGGTGCGACCTGCGCGCTCGCGCTCGCGTGCCTGGTCGGAGGTACGACGCCGTCGCTCGGTGACCCCTTGGCGGCGCCCGGGGCCCGGGACGGGGAGCGCGCCCCACGGCACTCCTCCGACGGCGTCGTGGGCGCGATCGCCCCAGCGGTCCCGCCGTACTTCCGCGGCGTCTCGCGGCGCACCGAGATGCTCACGTGGCAGGCCGCGCCGGGGGTCACGGTCTCGCGTTGGGACGAGCGCGACTCCAGAGGCCCGATCCGCGCCCAGCTGCTCACGGTCGACCTCGACGAGCCGGGGGTCAGCCTTGACTACGCCGGCGCGGGCCGGGTCGCCAGCACGGCCAAGATGACCGACATCCTGGCCCGGGACGGCGCGATCGCCGGGGTCAACGGGGACTTCTTCGACATCGGCCAGACCGGCGCCCCGCTCGGCGTCGGACGCGACCGGGTCAGCGGGCTCCTGCACGCCCCCAAGTTCGGCTGGAACTCCTCCTTCTCCGTCGACCGCGAGGGACGCCCCGACATTGGCAGCATCCCGATGAAGGCCACCCTCGCCCAGCACCCCGGCTTCAAGATCACCAACATCAACTCGCCTCGGGTCAAGGCCGGCGGGATCGGGGTCTACACCTCGTCGTGGGGCAAGACGGTGGGCTACCGGATCACCAGCGGGCAGAAACGCAACGTGCGGATGGTCCTCGTCCGCGGCGGCCGGGTCGTCTCGACGAGGGCCACGCTCGACTCGGGGTCCCGGATCGACGGCACGCTGCTCATCGGCCGCGGCAGGGGCGCCGCCGACCTCTCCCGGCTGCGCAAGGGCCAACGCGCCACCGTCGACTGGCAGCTGGTCGGGCGCCCGGCGATGGCGATCACCGGTGACCGGTTCCTGGTGCGGGACGGCCTCGTCGAGGTCGTCGACGACAGGGAGATGCATCCGCGCACGGCGATCGGCATCGACTACGACACCAACGACGTGCTGATCCTCGTCGTCGACGGACGTCAGTCCTTCAGCCGCGGCTACACCATGGTCGAGCTGGCCGAGGCGATGATCGAGCTCGGCTGCGACGAGGCCCTCAACCTCGACGGCGGCGGGTCCTCGACGATGGTCGCCAAGAAGCCGAACGGCAAGGTCGGCGTGGTCAACTCACCCTCCGACGGAGGTCAGCGGCTGGTGCCCAACGGCGTCGCCGTGCTCTACGCGGCGCCGTAGCGCTGCGCGCGGCTCAGGCCGGTACGCGCACCAGAGCCACGGTGGTGACCGGCGCGTAGCACTCCCCTCGCGGGCTGGTGACCGCCTCGGGGGTGATCCGCCATCCGTCACCGTCAGCGGCGACCGAGACGCCAGGCGGAACGTCGCAGCCGACCGCCACCACGGCGCCGTAGACCTGCCCGCTGCCCTCCGTCTGCGCCGCCTCAGCGGTCACCTCGTCGACGAGGTCGCGGCTGGTGAACTGACGGGTGAAGGTCTCGAGCGACCCCGAGGTGAGCTGCGTCGCGTCGAGGGAGACCCGCCCTCCGGCGGCGGTCTCGGAGACGAGGGCCACGACCTCCGGCGCCCGGTCGGTCGCCGTCGGTCCAAGGTCCTCGCCGCATCCGACGAGACCGAGCAGGAGCAGGAGAGTTCCGAGAATTCGCCTCATGATGATGGGACGCCGGACCGGTGGGTGAGGTTCCGCTCGCAGCACCTCAGCCGGCGCCGGGGAAGGGCTGGTCCTTGCCCAGCACCGTGAGCCCGTCCTCGACGAGGAAGCCGCGGGCCCGGTCCTCCTCAGCGTCGACGCCCACCCGGGCGTTGGCGGGCACGACGACGTTCTTGTCGAGGATCGCGTTGCGGACCACCGCACCCTCGCCGATCCGCACGCCGTTCATCAGGACCGATCCGTCGACGACCGCGCCGGAACCGACACCCACGGCCGGCGAGAGGACCGAGCGGGTGACCGAGCCGCCGCTGATGACCACCCCCGGCGAGAGGATCGCCTCGTCGATCAACCCGGCCCTCCCGTCGGCGCCCTGGACGATCTTCGCCGGCGGCTGGGGCCCGTAGGTCGTGTAGATCGGCCACTCGAAGTTGTAGAGGTTGAAGATCGGCAGCGGCGAGACGACGTCCATGTGAGCTGCGTAGTAGGAGCCCAGGGTCCCGACGTCGCGCCAGTACCCGCGGTCGCGCGCAGTCGCGCCCGGGACGACGTTGTCCCGGTAGTCGTAGACGGCCGCCTGGTCCCGGCGTACGAACGCCGGGACGATGTCGCCGCCCATGTCGTGCTTGGAGCCCACCTCGGTGGAGTCGCGGGTCACGGCCTCGACCAGTGCGTCGGCGTCGAAGACGTAGTTGCCCATCGAGGCGAGCACCTCGTCCGGGTTGTCGGGCAGGCCCACGGGGTCGGTCGGCTTCTCGAGGAAGTCGCGGATGCGCGTCGGGTCGTCGGGCCGTACGTCGATGACCCCGAACTGGTCGGCCAGCCCGATCGGCTGCCGGATCGCCGCCACCGTGCAGGCGGCTCCGGAGCGCAGGTGCTGGTCGACCATGTGCGAGAAGTCCATCCGGTAGACGTGGTCGGCACCCACGACCACGACGATGTCGGGCTTCTCGTCCCGCAGCAGGTTGAGGGACTGGAAGATCGCGTCAGCCGAGCCGAGGTACCAGTGCTTGCCGACCCGTTGCTGCGCGGGGACGGGCGTCACGTAGTCACCCAGCAGCGTCGACATCCGCCAGGTCTGGGTGACGTGCAGGTCGAGGCTGTGCGACTTGTACTGCGTCAGGACGACCACCTGCAGGTAGCCGGAGTTGACGACGTTGGACAGCGCGAAGTCGATGAGCCGGTAGATGCCGGCGAACGGCACGGCGGGCTTCGCGCGATCGGCGGTGAGCGGCATCAGCCGCTTCCCCTCGCCCCCGGCCAGCACGATGGCCAGCACCCTCGTGCGCCGTGAGGTGCTCATGGCCTCACGCTAGTCCCCTGCGGCGCGCGAGCCCCCGACCAGCGTGCCCGAGTAGCGTGCCCGCCGTGAGGGTCGACGTGCTGTCGCGGGAGTACCCGCCGGAGGTCTACGGCGGCGCCGGGGTCCACGTCGCGGAGCTGGTCCGGGCGCTGCGGCACCGCGGCGGGCTCGAGGCCCAGGTCCACGCCTTCGGGGCGTCGCGTGAGGACCCACACACGACGTCGTACGCCGAACCGGCCGAGCTCGTCGAGGCCAACGCGGCGCTGCGCACCCTCGGCGTCGACCTCGCCATGGCCGCCGGCTGTGCCGGCACGGACCTGGTGCACTCCCACACCTGGTACGCCAACCTCGCCGGCCACCTCGCGGGACTGCTCCACGGGGTGCCGCACGTCGTGACCGCGCACTCGCTCGAGCCGTTGCGCCCGTGGAAGGCCGAACAGCTCGGGGGCGGCTACGCCGTCTCGTCCTGGGCCGAGCGCACCGCCTACGAGGCGGCCGCCGCCGTCATCGCGGTGTCGGCGGCCATGCGCGACGACGTGCGGGCGGCCTACCCGACGGTCGACCCGGACCGCGTCCACGTGGTCCACAACGGCATCGACACCGAGCTGTGGGCGCCGGCGCACGCTCCGGACCGCGTGCGCGAGCTGGGCGCCGACCCCGACCGGCCCTCGGTCCTCTTCGTCGGACGGGTCACGCGGCAGAAGGGGCTGCCCTACTTCCTGCGGGCCTGCGCCCAGCTGCCGCCCGACGTGCAGGTCGTCTTGTGCGCGGGGGCGCCCGACACCCCCGAGATCGAGGCCGAGGTGGCCGGGCTCGTCGACTCCCTGCGCGCCGAGCGCTCCGGGATCGTCTGGATCCGCGAGATGCTGCCGCGTGCCGACGTGGTGGCGTTGCTCAGCCACGCCACGGTCTTCGCCTGCCCGTCGGTCTACGAGCCGCTCGGCATCGTCAACCTCGAGGCGATGGCCTGCGAGACCGTCGTCGTCGCCACCGCGACCGGCGGCATCCCCGAGGTCGTCGTCGACGGCGTCACCGGACGCCTGGTGCCCATCGAGCAGGCCCCCCGCGGCGAGGGCGACGGCACCGGCACCCCGCTCGACCCCGAGCGCTACGTCGCCGACTTCGCCGCCGCGCTGGTCGAGGTCGTCGGTGACCCCGACCGGGCGCGGGAGCTCGGCCGGGCCGGGCGGGAGCGTGCGGTCGAGTCCTTCAGCTGGGAAGCGATCGCCGAGCGGACCGTGGGCGTCTACGAGTCCGTCGCAGCCGGAAATGGGTGATTGCCCCTAACTCGAGGACCTCCGGCCTTGCCACAGTGGGACACGTCGAACCCGACACCCACCGAGATCGAGAAGGAGCACCCCATGCCTCTGTTCATGGACGTCCACGAGAAGGTCGAGGGCCTCACCGCCGAAGCCGTTGCCGGCGCGCACGCGAAGGACCTCGAGACGCAGGGCCAGTACGGCGTCGACTACCAGCAGTACTGGTTCGACGAGGAGTCGGGCAAGGTCTTCTGCCTCGTCGACGCACCCGACGCCGAGTCCGCCGCCCGCGTGCACCGCGAGGCCCACGGCCTCGTCGCCGACCAGCTGGTCGCGGTGCAGGAGGGGCGCTGACGGCTGACCGACGGTCTCGCCCCGCCAACGTCCGGTCATACTCCGGCCGTTATGGCGCACCACCCGAGCGACCAGCCGCGCGCTGGTCGGCCGCGACGCCGAGCTGGACCGGCTGGAGGTGGCGTACGCCGCGGCGACGGCCGGCGACCCGACCGACCGCGTGACCACCGTCCTCCTCGACGGTCCGGCCGGCATCGGCAAGACCCGGCTGGTGTCCGAGCTCGGCGACGCGCGTCCGGGCCCGGGGCGGGGAGGTCCTGGTCGGTCACTGCATCGCCGAGGGGGTGCGAGTCCTTCCCTACGCGCCCCTGGTCGAGCTGCTGGCCGACCTGGCGCGCCGCGAGGGGCCTGAGAGCGGTCACGCAGTGGGCCGGACCGGCGCGCCTCGTCAGCTGGGGCGGCTGGTGCCGGCCCTCCTGAAGGCTCCGCGCCGCCGGAGCGGGCGGCGGACCCACGCGCTGCTGCTCTTCCAGGGGATGGCCTCGGTGCCTGGAGCAGCGCGAGCCTGCTCCGTCCGCACGCTCGTCGTCGTCGAGGACCTGCACTGGGCCGACCCGTCGACCCGCGAGCTGCTGGCCCTGCTGGTCGAGCAGCTGCGGGGGCGGGTGCTGCTCGTGCTCACCGTGCGCACCGACGAGGTCCTCGGCGACGCCGGGATGGGGCGCTTCGTCGCCGAGCTCACGCGACGGCCGAGCCGACCAGGTCGACGCTCCCGCTCCTGAGCCGCGCCGACCAGGCGCTGCAGCTCAGCGACATCCTCGGCGTGCCACCCCGCACGGAGCTGCTCGACCGGGTCTACGCCCGCGCCGAGGGCAACCCGTTCTTCGCCGAGGAGCTCCTCGCCCTCGGGCGCCGGCGAGGAGCTGCCGGCCAGCGTCCGCGACCTGCTGCGTCGCCCGCCTGGACGTCCCTGACCCGCCGCCACCCGCCAGGTGCTGCGCACCGCAGCGGTGATCGGGCGGACGGGTCCCGCACGACCTGCTCGCAGCAGGTGTGCCGACCTCGCCGGCGCGGCTCTGGACGAGGCGCTGCGGCCCGCGGTCGAGGCCCACCTGCTCGCGTCGGGACCCCAGCAGGAGCTACAGTTCCGCCACGCCCTGCTGCAGCGAGGCCGTGGCCGGCGACCCTGCTGCCCGGCGAGGCGGCTGCGGCTGCACCGCCGCGTGGCCGAGGCCGCTCACGGCCGCCCCGGCGCTCGCCGGACGGGCCGGATCGGTCGCCGGCCGCGTCGCCTGGCACTGGTACGCCGCCGGCGACGTCCCGCGCGCCCTCGCCGCGTCGTCGCGGCCGCGCAGGAGGCGCGGGAGGCCCTGGCCTTCCGCGAGGCGCTGGCGCACTACGAGCGGGTCCTCGAGCTCCTGGACGGCCGTGCCCGACGCCGACGCGCCTGCTGCCGGAGCCGCGTCTACCGGGTGCTGTGGCGGCCGCCGAGGTGGCCCACCTCGCCGGCGCGGCCGGACCGGGCGACGGAGCTGGTCCGGATCGCGATCGCGCGGTGCGACCCGGCCGACCCGAGCGGCACCGACGCTACCTCCACGAGCGGCTGGGGCGCTACCTCTGGATGGCAGCGGACGGCCGCGGTGCGCTGGAGGCCTACGAGCGCGGCGGTCGAGCCTGGTCCCGGCCGACCTCCACCGAGCCGCTGGCGCGCGGCCGTGCTGAGCGGCTACTCGCAGGTCCTCATGCTGGGCGGGCCGGCTACGCCGAGGCCGGCGACCACGGCGCTGGAGGCCATCGACCTCGCCGGCCGGCTGCCCGACGCCCGGTCGATCGAGGGGCACGCGCGCAACAACCTCGGGGTGCGCCTGGGTCGCCTCGGCCGCTACGAGGAGGGGGTCGCGCGAGCTCCTGCACCGCCCGGCGCATCGCTGAGGAGGAGTTCGACGACGTCGACGACATCGCACGGGCCATCGTCAACCTTTTCTCGGTGCACAGAGAAGCCGGCCGGCTGACCGAGGCCGCGGAGGTCGGCCTGCTCGGCATCGAGGTCGTCGACGCGTTGGGGCTCGGGTGGCGCAAGGGTGCGTGGTGCCGGGCCGAGGCCGGCAGCGTGCTCGCACAGCTCGGGCGGCACGACGAGGCCGCCGCGCTCCTCGACGACGCCGTGGCGCTCGACCCCCAGGGCGTGGACGCCGTCTGGGTCGATGCGACCCGGGGAACGCTGCTCACGCGGCTCGGCCGCTTCGAGGAGGCCCAGGCGTGCCTCGACCGGGCCCACCGCGACGGGCACCACCTCCTCGACGGGCAGCTCGCCGGACCGCTCTACTCCGCCCTCGTCGAGCTGGCCGCTTGGCGGGGCGACCACGACCGCGCTGAGAATATGGCGGTCGAGGGGGCTACCCGGCTGCTGCCCACCGAGGACGCCGCCTTCGCCGTACCCCTGCATGCCGCGGCGGTGTTCTCGCTGGCCGAGCTGAGCGCGACCGCGGCGCCACGGTCGCGGGAGGAGAGCCTCGCGCGGCTCGACAGCTGGCTGGCCGAGGCCGCCGCAGCCGTGGAGCGCACCCCCGCTCGGACACCGGCCGCCGAGGCCCATCTCGCCACGGCTCGCGCCGAGCAGAGCCGCGCGACCGGGGGGTCCGAGGCCACGCAGTGGGCCGCCGCGCGCGAGCTCTGGGCGGCCCTCGGCGACCCCGGCCGGGCGGCGTACGCCGGGCTGCGTGAGGCCGAGGCGCTGCTGGCGCGACGATCCCGTCCGGCCGCCGCCGCTCGACTGGCCGAGTCCTACGCCGTCGTCGAGTCGCTCGGCATGGCGCATTTGTCCCGCCTGGCCCTCGACCTCGCCGCCCGAGCCCGCGTCGACCTCGGCCCGGCTTCGACGCCCGAGGCCGCCGACGCGTTCCACCTCACCCGACGCGAGCGCGAGGTGCTGGGCCTGGTCGCCGACGGGCTCGCCGACCGCGAGATCGGGGAGCGGCTGTTCATCAGCCACCGCACCGTCGAGCGCCATGTGTCGAGCCTGCTGGCCAAGCTCGACGCCCGTCGGCGCGCCGAGCTGGCGGCCCTGGCGCACCGGCACGGCCTGACCGGCGCGCGCACCTGAGGGTGCCCAGTGCGCGAGTCCTAGGCTGCCCTCCGTGACCAAGCTGATGTTCCTGCTGTGGGGCACCGACCTCGCCGTGGCCTTGACCGACGACGGGTTGCGGGAGACGCTGCGCTCCGCCGGTGGCACCCGCCTGCAGGTCAACGTCGACGACGACGCGGTGAGCGGGGCGATGCGGATCCCCACCGGCGAGCCGATCGCGGCCGTGGTGAGCCTCTGGGACGCCGACCCGATGGTGGCCGCCGCCGCGCTGGAGGCCGTTGCGGCGCGGGTGGCGGGGTGGACGGTGGAGGAGCGTCTGCCGATCGAGCCGCCCGAGCAGGCCGACGGCGTACGCCTCGAGGGGCTGGCCAATCTCGCGGTCCTGCGCCGGCCCTCCGAGCTGACCCCGGAGGAGTGGCTGCACCGCTGGCGGGTGGACCACACCCCGATCGCCATCGAGACCCAGGCGACCTTCGGCTACGTGCAGAACCTCGTCCTCGACGCGGTGACGCCCGATGCGCCGTACGTCTCCGGGATCGTCGAGGAGCTCTTCCCCAGCGCCGGGATGCACGACATGCACGCCTTCTACGGCAGCGACGGCGACGACGCCGAGCTCGAGCGACGCATCACCCGGCTGATGGCCAGCGTCTCGCGCATCGGCGCCGACCGCGACCTCGACCTGGTCCCCACCAGCCGCTACGTGTGGGACCTCAGGGCCTGAGGATCCGCACAACCTTGCCGTCGATGTCGACCGCGACGTAGGCCGTCTCGTTGAACTCTGAGGTGGCGTACGCCGTGACCCACGAGGTGGTGTCGAAGAGGCCAGGCGCCCGGATGATCGCGTAGGTGGTCTCGGGCCGCTCGCCGAGGGCCTTCTCGGCCCGCCGCAGTGCGCGGTCGATCACCCGGAACTCGACCCGGGCGAGGTCGAAGCGGTCGTAGGTCGAGGTCGTGCGCAGCGACTCCGACAGATCGCCGTCGTAGTAGAGGCTGAGCTGGCGCTGGCCCGAGGTCTCCGCGGGGACGTCGAGGGAGGCGTACCCCGGGTAGAGCACGGCCTGGAAGGCCATCGTGTCGCCCTGCTCCTTGCGCAGGGCAGCGAGCAGGTCGTCGTAGCCCCTCCTGGTCAGGACCTCCGGGGCCGCCTGCGGCGTCGCGACGTCGGAGAACCCGTCCTCGAAGTCCTCGAACTGGTCGAAGTCCTCGAACGTGGAGTCGAACGGCGAGTCGACGGCGTCGAAGACGGCCAGGGCGAAGAAGCTGCCCACGGCGAGGATCCCGACCACGAACACCACGAGCAGGACCGCACACCCCTTGCCGGCCGCCGACGATCCCGACGTGGCGACACTGAGAACCTGGGTCGCGTGAGCCGGCTCGGACTCGGACTGGTGCCCCGGGCCGTAGGGGACGGCAGGCGGCGGCTGCTCGGTGGGGAAGGCGCGCGGCGGCTGGAGGTCACGGACGACGAGCTCGACGTCGCCGAGGGTCTGGGCGTTGCGGATCTGCTCGATGCGGACGTCGCGGTCCATCTCGACGATCTGGCCGTCCAGCGTCGCGGCCTTCACGGCCTCGATCGCCCGGTTGCGGTCGCTGTCGCGAGCGCGCTGGGTCCCGTCGGTCACCCGAGCACGGTAGTGGCCTCAGGCCTGCTGGCGCAGACAGCACTCCACGATGTCGTCGACGCCCTGGTCGGCGCTGATGACGAACCCATGCTCGTCGGGCTGGAGTGGCTCGAGGGTCCCGAACTGCGAGGTGCGGCGGCTACGCGAGGTGCTCGACGACGAAGTCGGCGGCCGCGCGCTCGAACTCGCGTCCGTGCCGCAACATCGCGTGCTTGCCGCCCTCGACCGTGCGGAACTCCACGTCGGCCCGCCTGGCCAGCCGGTCGGCGACGTGCCGGGCCCGTTGCGGCACGGCGATGCGGTCCTCGGTGCCGTGGACGACCAGGACCTGCCGCCCCGAGAGGTTGTTGTCGTCCTGCGGGTAGACCCACGGGTTGAGGGCGACCACGACGCGTACGTCGGGGTGGTTGCCGGCCATGATCGCCGCGCGGCCGCCGAGCGAGTGGCCGACGAGAGCGATCGGTGCGGCGTCGTACCGCTCGTGGACCTGACCGATCGCCCACCGCACGTCGTGGACCGGCGTGGTGTGGGAGTCCCAGCCGCGGTGGGTGTTGAGCAGGCGGAAGACTGCAAGTCGGCCCGATCCCGCCTGGGCGATGCGCTTCGCGATCGGGATCATCCGGATCACCGAGAGCTGCGTGGGGCTGACCATCGGGTTGCCGGGACGGTTCGCACCACCGTGCAGGACCAGGACGACACCGGCCGGATCGGCGGGGGTCCGGGTCTCGATCAGCCTCGCCTTCGACACGCTGCGAGGTTATCCACAGATTGGTTGCCGGCCCGTCACGAGGGCTCGTCGCGGGGCAGTCTCGAAGGCATGGAGATCGTGATCGGGCATGAGTTCCTGCAGACCGGCGTCGCCGACCTGCGACGGGCCGCGGAGGTGCTGGCCGTCGTGGAGACCTCGGCGTCGCGCCGGGTCGAGACGCTGCTCGACGGCGGCTGGTCGGGCCGAGCGGCGGCGTCGTTCGGCGAGGCGTGGGACGAGTGGCGACGCGGGGCTGCGGCTGTCCAGTCGGCGCTCGAGGACCTGGCCGGACTGGTCAACAGCGTTCATCGCGACCTGTCCGACCTCGACCTGTTGGCTTCGTCGTCCTTGGCTCTGCTGGGCGAACGGCTCGGGTCGTGAGCGGGTTCGCCGTCGACCTCGACCAGGTCGCGGGGCTCGTGGCCGACCTCGACGTCAGCCGGTCTGCGCTCGGTGACCTGCTGGCCGAGCTGTCGGTGCAGGTGCTGCGGATGCACGAGGCCTGGGACGGTGTCGCGGCCGCCGCGCACGAGGCGGCCCAGCGGCAGTGGGAGGACGGCTTCGCGCAGATGTCCGCCGCCCTCGCCGACATGCGGGCCGCCGGGGTGAGCGCCCACGACAACTACGCCGCCGCCGTCGAGACCAACCTCGCGCTCTGGCGGGCCGTGACGTGAGGGTGTGCGTCGACGGCGGTGGCTATGCCACCGCCACCTCCGCCTTCGAGCGCGGCAACCACGGGGCGGCCCTGGTCCTCGACGAGCTCGTGTCTCGCCTCCGCGGGCTCGGTGGGATGGCGGGCGACGACGCGACCGCCGAGGAGTTCGCGGCGGCGTACGACGACGTCGCACTCGAGACGGTGTGGGGGCTGCACGAGCTCGTCGACGCCTTCGCCGCCCTCGGCCACCTGACCGCCGCGTCGCTGGCCAACCACGACCGGGCCGAGCGCTCCTCGGTCCTCGGAGGAGTGGGCGGCTACGGCGGGCTGGACCTCCCGGACGTCGGCTACGTCGCCGTCCAGCCGACGACCCCGCCCTCCTCGCTCGGGAGCGACTCCTCCTCGGTGCCGGATGCCGCCGCCTGGGTCCTCGACCACCTCGAGTCGGTCGTGTGGCCCGATGCCGACCTCGAGCGGCTGCGGGTCGCCGCCGAAGTCTGGCGCGGCTCCGCCGAGTGCGTCGCCGACCTCACCCGCTACTGCGACGCCGCGGTTCGCGGCTTCTGGGGCGAGCACTCCCCCGAGGTCCCGCTCGCCGTCTCCGCCACGCAGGACCTCCGACACGCGGTCTCCGCCCTCGCCGGCTCGATGGCTGAGGTCGGTGCGCTCTGCTCGGCGTACGCCGACGAGGTCGAGGCGCACCGCGAGATGATCGTCGACCTCGCCTGGTCGCTCATCCGCGACGCTGCCCTCATCCAGGCCGGCGGCTTCCTCCTCGGGCTGGTCACCGCCGGCACCGCCAACGGAGGCGCGGTCGCCGTCAACGCCGCCAAGCTCGCCGCCGCCGCACCCCGTTTCACCGCCATCCTCTCCGCCCTCCGCGCCGCCACCTCCACCCTCGCCACCTCCCTGCGCACCGTCGCCTCCTCCCTCGCCCCCGCCCGCGCCCGGCTTCAGAGGTTCATCGACGTCCGCCGCTCGATGCTGGTCTCCGCCGGTGAGCGGGGTGCGATCTCCATCCCCCGCCGGCGCGGGTGGTTGAGCCGGCACGAGCACTCCGGCAGCCACACGCTGCGGGACCACGTGGGCAAGTCGGACGAGTACTTGGCTGGAAGACTCAGCGACTCCCAGACGATGCGATATGCGTCGTCATTCACGGACCAGGCCTCCGCGGAGACTGCGGTGTCACACTTGCTCAGGTCCAAGGAAGCGCACGTCGGTTCGTGGTTGGCGGGCACCAAACGAAGGACCGTCCTTGAGGAGGTCACGCACGTTGCCGGCCGGTGCCTGGACCGATCTGGGGAGCTGCTAGCTCCCACCGGAGTCCGCGCAGTCCTCCAACGCGACTCGTCGATGGCCGAGGGATTCCGTATCGTGAGTGCCTACCCGATCCGGTGAGGAAACGATGATGCACACACCTACGATCGAGCACTTCTTCGGTGCCTACCTGCACCAGGACTGGACCGACGAGTTCGAGACGTCGATCGAGGCCCTCCGTCAGTTCGCACATGACGAGCCAGGGGATGTGAGGTCCTTGTTGGACGAGCTCAGGGAGCTGTCGAATCGCAACTTGTCTGATTCGGAGTTTGAGGAGTTCGCCGAGAAGCGTGGCTCGTTCTACCTTGCTGCCAACCACAACGGGGGCTACCGGCAGTGGCTCAGCGAGCTGATCGATGAGGCCCACGCGTTCCTCAGCCACGCGCACCCAGCCTGATCTGGGCAGTGCGCTATGAAGTGTGGTGCCCTGCGTGAACCTGGTTGACGCAGGCCACCACACTTCTGCGCTCAGCCCTCCGGACCCGCCTCCGCCAGCCGCTCATGCAGCTTTGCGCGCACCTCGTCAGGGGTGACCTTCGCTCGCTTACGCTGATCGCGGGCGATGACGACGCCGGTGGCGGCCACGCCGGTGAAGCCGGCTATGCCGAGCCACTTCCAGAGCTTCAACGACAATCCTCCCGTGACTTCGTCCTCGACCGGCCGACCGGGGAGGCGACTGACCCTCGACGCGGCGGTCGACCTGACCCGGACCGGCGACCTGTGGCTGTTCCGGGGCCGGTCGCCCGCCGACCACGCTATCCGGCTGCTCACCAACGCGCCCGTCAACCACGTCGGTATGGCGGTCGTGCTCGACGATCTCCCACCGCTCATGTGGCACGCCGAGCTCGGCAAGGGCCTGCGCGACGTCTGGACCGGTGAGCACCACCGCGGTGTCCAGCTGCACGACCTGCGCGAGGCCGTCATCCAGTGGTCGAGACGCTACGAGCAGCGGGCCTGGATCCGGCAGCTCGACCACACCGTCACGGCCGCCCAGGAGGCGTCGGTCCTCAAGACGATCGCCCGCCTCGACGGCACGCCGTTCCCCCCGACCGCGAAGCTGATCGGGCGCTGGGCCCGCGGACGCGTACGACGCCCCGCACCAGCCGAGCTGACCTACTGCGCCGAGGTGGTGGCCTCGACGTACACCGCCATGGGTCTGCTCGGCGCGGAGCGGCCGTCGAACTACTACGACCCGGGGAAGTTCTGGTCCGGGGACGACCTCGACCTGCGGCAAGGCGCCCGGCTGGGCGAGGAGATCGAGGTCGTGGTGCCGCGCGAGGCGGTGGGCCTCAGCGGCCCTTCTTCGCCTTGAGCGTGGCGACGGCTTCGTAGCCCAGGCCCGGCTCGGCGAGGAAGCTACTCACCTCGACGGTGTAGGTGCCAGGGGCAAGCTCTCCGAGGTCGACGGTTTCGAACTCAGTCAGCGCCTCTCCGGAGCTCCCCACCTCGGCACCGTTGGCGTCGAAGACGGCGAGGTCGAGGTCGTTGTAGACCCCGCTCCACGTCACCGTGATCGTCACGTTGCCGCTGTACTTTTTCCAGTAGGTCTTCGGCACCGACACCGTCAGCTCGTGGGTGTCGCAGAAGGCGACGTTGCACCCGAAGCTCGAATCCAGCCGACCGGTGTAGATGAAGCTCCCGCCCCACGATGTCTTCACGGAGGCCGGCTTCTTGGCCTTGAGCGACGAGGCGCCGGGGTCGGAGGCGACGGCGACGGGGGCAGCGAGGGCGATGCTGGCAGGCAGGACGAGGGCGAGGCCGGCGATGGTGGCGCGGCGGCGGGTCGTGGTCATGCCAGGTGAACGACGGATCCCGCTCTCGGTCACGCTCTGCACATGATCAGGTCAGCTGCCACACCCCTGGCTTCGCCGCGACCATCAGCCCCTCGTCGATCATCGCCTTCCGTTCAGCTCGCGCGCTGGTGTGCCAGCGGACCTCCCCGGTGGGCGACTTCTCCCGGTCACGACTCTGCAGTACGTCGTCGAGGCGAGCCTCCAGGTCGGCCAGCGCCTCCGCGGTCTCGAGAGGCTCCCCCGCTTCTTGGAGCATCGCGAGGATGTGCGGCCGGAAGGCCGACCGCGCCGTCACCTTGCTGGGGGCCGGCTGCGAGACCTCCCGCACAGCGGCCGGTCGCGACGCCGACGTACGCCGGGGGGCCGAGGCCTTCGGTGGCGCCGGCGGCGGTGGTGGCTGCCCGTGGATGCACTGGCTCTTGGGGAGGTCGCAAAAGTCGCAGTAGTCCTCGGCCACGCCCCGAACCTATCGTCCGCTCACTCGAGCCGGTGAGCCCGGCGGAAGGCCTCGACGACGGCGTTGGGCACCCGGCCGCGGTCGGACACGACAAGACCCTGGAGCACCGCCCACGCGCGCATCTCGCCGGGCGTTGGGTCCCGCGGCGGCAGCGGCGTACCCGGGCTGAAGAGCGACACGACCTCGCCACCGGCGGCGTCGTCAGTGGCGTGGACGAACGCCGCCGCGAGGAACCGGTAGGTCCACTCCTGAGCGAGCTTGCGGTTCTCGCAGAACATGATCGGTACGCCGGGGAAGCGCACCTGGCACTGGGCCAGCCCCTCCGCCACGACGGATGCACGCACCACCTCGTGCTGCAGCGCCCTCGAGTAGCGCTCCTCGACGACCACCGCTGCCCGCGGCACGGCCGCCAGGTCGGACAGCTGGTAGGTCAGCTTCCCGGTCGTCAGAGAGCTCACGAGGTCCCCGACGCTCTTGCGCTCGACGGTGCCGACCAGCCGGTCGCTGAGGAATACGCCGTAGTCGCCCGCCGCCAACCTTGCCTTGCGCGTGCGCACCTGCTGGTCGGAGAACCGCCAGGCGTAGCGCTCCTGCGAGTCGATGACGATCTCCAGCTCGCGCAGACCGCTGGCGCGAGCGGTCGGGATCGACACGTGGGGGCGGGCCTGCTTGGTCGTGCGGCTGGTCTGCCAGAAGACGACCTGTCGGCCGCCGCGCACCTGGGTGATGACGAACTGTGAGCGGTTCTCGCGGCCACGATCGAGCACGAGGTCGATCGCGGCGCCGCGGCGTACGCAGGAGCGCACCGGCAGCCGCTCGATGATCTCGGCGTCGCTCGGCCACTCCTCGATGCGGTGGCAGTAGACCTTGCTGGTCCGAGGCCATGTCTCCCTGGCCTTGAGCAGGATGCCGCGCTCGCCGAGCGGGACGCGGAGCACGAAAGGCAGGGTCGAGTCCTCGTCGGTGTTGCGTGCGATGACGAAGTCCTCCGGCACCTGACCATCCTGGCATCGCTCAACCGACGAGCGTGGGAGTCGCCTCGATGACGCGCAGGGCAACGGACGAGCCCGACATGGTCACCGTCTCGGGCACCTCGAGCCAGGCACCGCCGTTGACGCGGTAGGTCGCCGACCAGGTGGTGTCGACGCTGGGGCGGACCGTGACGTCGGCGTCGAGGTAGCGGTGGGTCAGGAATCGCTCGATCGGCACCCCCTTCTCATACGCCATCCCCGGCCAGTCGCTCTGCGAGCTCGTGCCGTCCCCGTGGCGCCAGGTGTACGTCGTCGGCTCGATCCGCAGATCGACCCGCTGCCCCAGCAGCCGCACCCTTTCGGTGAACGGCTCCGCCTCGGTCCGGAAGATGGTGTCGAGGTTGACCAGGGTGCGGCCATCGGGTGGTTGCACCAGGATCCGCGATTCCGGCAGTAGCACCCGCCGCAGGGCCTCCGCCACCAGGCCGGGCATCACCTGGGGTTGGGCC
The DNA here is from genome assembly GCA_963767915.1 of uncultured Actinomycetota bacterium. Taxonomy (GTDB): domain Bacteria; phylum Actinomycetota; class Actinomycetes; order Propionibacteriales; family Nocardioidaceae; genus Nocardioides. Next base: position 151,015 of record CAVYFR010000002.1, on the reverse strand, counting down.
GCCACTTCGCCTTCTTCGTAGCAGTAGGTGCCTTCGAGCTGGCTCGTGCCGTCGGGGTAGTGAGCCCAGACGTTGAACACTTGGCCAACTTGACCGCATGGCAACTGATCGCCGCAGCCGAAGAAGCCGTCCTCCGTGATTCCCTTCCCTCGTTGGCAGGCCACCTCGTACGTGTACTTAATGTCAGTGGCCGTTCCTGATGTCTGGACGGAGCTAGCCTCCACTGTGACGACTGCTTGTGCGTTGAAAGCATTGCCAACGCCCTCAACGGCCGTGTCATCTGAGGCGTAGGCAACATTCGGCACGGCGATCCCCAGCATGAGCGCGAATAGCAGTCGGTTCATTGCTGCAGCACCAAACGGTCCATGACCCACTGCTTGTCGATCCACACCAACGATGCGGTGTAGGTGGCGAAGTCGCGCTTGTTCCTCTCTATCGGTTGGCCAGGACGCTCAATCCGCTCGGGCGGCTGCCTCACTCTGAAATTGACTACTGCTTCGTCGGCAGACAAGCCTGGGACTGGCGCCGTGGCGATAGGTGTCCATGCCTTCGCCTCGTAAGTGCCACCGCCTTTATAGATGGCTCGGATGTACGCGACGAAGTTGTTGCAGGTCTGGCAACGCTTGGTGCCCAGGTTTGCTAGGACGTCAGTTGAACCAGTGTTTGCGGCCACGTTGAACTCGATCAGCCAATGGCGCACGAACGCCACCGCACCCCTGGTCGACCGCTCCTCCCACGGCTCGGGAGGGCGAACGGATGACGTCGACGGCGAGCTCGGGGTGGACGTGACGGTGGGTTCGGTGAGGACCGGCTCGGGGTCCTCGGAGCAGGCGGCGAGCAGCAGGACCGCGGCGGCGGTCGTGAGCGCGCGTCGTAGGTACATCTGCTGCCTGCTTCCCGAGAGTCGGCCCCCGTGAGGACCCAGGTCCACCGTACGAGCACACGCACGACGACGGAAGGGGCGAGCAGCAGCCTGTGGATCAGTCGCAGGTGTCGCAGGCGCCGCTCGGCAGGAGGGCCATGTTGCACGTGGGGCAGATGGCGGCGACACGCTCCGGCGGCTTCTTGGCCCGCTGCTTGGAACGGGTGTGCGCGACCCCGGCCGTCACGGCCGCCTCGCCGCCGCCCTCGGGCAGCACCGCCCCGAAGAAGCGGTGGCACTCCAGGCGCTCCTCGGCTGCCTGGTCGTCGACGTCGCCGTCGCTGGGGCCGCGCAGGGTGGCCACCGTGGCGGCGTACTTGGCCCCGACCGAGCCGTCCTTGTCGACACAGAGCGCCGGGAGCAAGGGCTCGCCCCGCTCGGCACAGCCGGCCGCCACCAGGGCGAGCACGGGGGGAAGCCACAGGTGGGTGCGCTGATGGGTGCGCAACCGGGTGCGGAGCTGCACGAGCGTCGCGAGCTCGGCGTGCGTGGCCACGGCGCCGTAGTGCCGCGCGGTCTCGATGAGTACGCCGCGAGCAGCCTCGGCCCACTCGGCTCGTGCCTCGTCGGCGTCGAGGTCGGCGGCCTGCCGCCAGGGGCTCGGCTCGTCGTCCGAGGCGTCGTCATCCTCGGAGATCGTGATGATCTCGAAGTCGCGGTCCTGCAGGACGCCGGCCGCTCCCCCCAGACCACCGTTGAACTCCGAGGAGCGCGCAGCCCGGCCGGTGGCGAACTTGAGCGCGACGCCGAGCAGCGCCTTGGAGTCATAGCTGCGCCCGTCGTGCCAGACGAGGTCCTCGCGGTTGGCCACGAAGCCGTAGCGGCGGAGGAAGGCGACATCACCGAGCTCGTCGTACTCCGCGATGGCGTTGAGGACGTGCTCACGGGTAACGGTGTCTGAGTTCACCTCCCGACCGTAGTCGTCGGAGCACCAGAAGGCGCATCCACGGGCCCTCTCAGGCGCAGCCCACGCACGTGCGCGCCGTCGGCCGCGCCTCCAGCCGGTCCTCGGGGATCGGCTCCCCGCACGCATCGCAGGTCCCGTAGGCGCCGGCCCGCACCCGCCCCACCGCCGCGTCGATCTCGGTCAGGTGTTCCCGCGCCTGACGCACCAGCGCCCCCACCTGTGAGCGCTCGAAGGCGATCGTCGCGCCCTCGGGGTCGTGCTCGTCGTCGGCGTTCGTGTCGCGGGAGGCCTCCACGACGGAGTCGTAGTCACCGGTGAGGTCGGCCAGACGGCGCACGGTGCGGACGCGGTCGGCCTCGAGGGCGATCAGGGGATCGGGCACGTCTGACATATTGCAGCCCGTGACCAGCGAGGCCGACCTGCGCGAGGTGTCCACGGAGGGCGGAGTTCTCCGCTACTACGACGTCGGGGACGGGCCACCACTGCTGATGCTGCACGGCTCGGGGCCCGGCGTGACGGGCTGGCGCAACTTCGGCGGCAACCTGGAGAGCTTCGCCCCCCACTTCCGCTGCCTGGTGCTCGAGCTGCCCGGATTCGGTGTCAGCGCCCCCAGCGACCAGCACCCGATGCTCGCCGCGACCCCGGCCGTCATCGGCTTCCTCGACGCCCTCGACCTCACCAGCGTCGACGTCATCGGCAACTCGATGGGCGGGATGATCGCCGCGCAGGTGGCGATCTCGCAACCAGATCGCGTACGCCGCCTCGTCACCGTCGGCGGCATCGGCCGCAACATCCTGAGCCCCGCGCCGGGTGAAGGCATCAAGCTCCTGCAGGACTTCACCGAGGAACCGACCCGCGAGCGGCTCGAGGCGTGGCTGCAGTCGATGGTCTTCGACCCGGCCACCGTGACCGACCAGATGCGCGAGGAGCGCTGGGCCCAGGCCACTGAGCCGGCCACGCTCGAGAGCGCGCGGATGATGTACTCCCGCGCGGCCATGGAGTTCGGCCTCGCCATGCAGGACAAGAGCGACGCGCGCCCCCTGTGGGCGAACCTGCACCGCATCCGGGCCAAGACGCTCATCACGTGGGGCCGCGACGACCGGGTCAGCCCGATCGACATGGCGCTGCTGCCGATGCGCACGATCCCCGACGTCGAGGTGCACGTGTTCCCCGACTGCGGGCACTGGGTGATGATCGAGCAGCGCGCGGCCTGGGAGCGCGTCGTGCATCGAGTTCCTGACCCGAGCGTGAGCGCACCGGGCCGGATGGCCGGTCGCGTCGGCATCATCAGCGGCGGCGCTCGCGGCATGGGCGCGGAGACCGCACGGGTGCTGGTCCGCGAGGGCGCGCGGGTCGTCATCGGTGACGTCCTGCTCGATGTGGGTGCAGCCACAGCCGCCGAGCTCGGCGACGCCGCCCGATTCGTCCCACTCGACGTCACCGAGGCCGACGACTGGACACGCGCCGTCGCCACGGCCGTCGACGACTTCGGCCACCTCGACCTGCTGGTCAACAACGCCGGCGTCACCACGCGTCGCCGGATCCAGCGCTTCCCGCTCGAGGACTTCCAACGCATCGTCGGCATCAACCTGACCGGCGCCTTCCTCGGCATGCGCGCGAGCACCGAAGCGATGATCGCCGCCGGCGGCGGGGCGATCGTCAACGTCTCCTCGATCCAAGGGATCCACGGCACGCCCTACAACCACGCCTACGTCGCCTCGAAGTTCGGCCTGCGCGGGCTCACCAAGTCGGCAGCGCTCGAGCTCGCCCCGCACGGCATCCGGGTCAACTCGATCCATCCCGGCCTGATCCGCACGCCGATGGTCGAGCACATGCCCGACGACCTCATCCCGATCCCGCTCGGTCGTCCCGGGCAGCCGGCCGACGTCGCGAACCTCATCCTCTTCCTCGCCAGCGACGAGGCGTCCTACGCCACCGGGGCAGAGTTCGTCCTCGACGGGGGAAGCCTGCAGAACATGCGGCGCGATCCTTAAGGGTCAGGCCACGGCGGGCCGGAAGATGTCGACACGAAGACCGCGCTCCTCGACCCGCCACCTCGGAGGGTGCGAGAGATAGACGTGGCCGGTCGGGGTGACGATCTCGACCAGGTGCTCCCCGTCAGGACCGGGCCGGGGTCTGGCCTTCCACCCCAACGCCTCCTTCGCCTGGTTGCACGCCGCACAGAGACCCTGACCGTTGGTGGCCGACGTTGCTCCACCGTCGACCTTGCGCTCGACGTGGTCGAGGTGGCGGATGCCGGCATTGCAGTACGGCGTCCGGCAGGTCTGGTCGCGCAGCCGGAGGTAGGTGGCCAGGTTGCCGTCGAAGAGCCGGGCCCGGGAGTCCATCGCGACGAGCTGGCCGCTCCGAGGCGAGGCGTAGAGGCGGCGGACCCATTGCTCCACACCCTGCTCGGCGTTGGCGGCGATCCAGTCGCGCAGCAGGCGACCCGGGACCGGGCCGTAGTCCTGCACCCAGCCACACCCGGCGTCGTCTCCGAGGAGCACCGAGTCCGGCACGACCACGTCGATCATCAGCGCGGGTGTCGAGCGCACGCCCGACGCTCCCCCGCCACCGAGGACCCGGTCGCGCAAGGAGTCGGACATGATCTGCCCGCGCGAACGCCCGTCACCTTCCGCCCGGACCCGGTCGGCCTCTCGCGAGAGGCTCGCCCAGACCGCGACGCCGTCCTTGACCGGCATCAGGGCACTCAGCCACATCATCGTGTCGGGCGCGGGACGCGCACTCACCATGCGCTCGGACTCCGCGCGGCGTTGCCGCTCGGCGACCGCAGCCGGGTCGAGCTCGGCGACCAGGACGCGTGCGCGGTCGACGATCTGGCGCTCGCTCATCAGCTCGACTCTGTCGAGGTCTCCGGCGATCCGACGGTCGACCTCGGCCCGCTCGGCGAGCGCCACGCAGGCCGTCTCCTGGACCAGGCTGATCGCGGCCCGCTCGGTGATCCGACCGTGCCGCAACGCGGCGTCGGTGCAGGGCATCTCGCGGCGTACGACGGCCGCGAAGCCGACCAGTTGCTGGGCGCGCGCCGGCGACGTACGTCGGGCCAGCGCGACCTGCGCAGCGACGCCCGCACCCTGACGCGCAGCAGGCGCACCGGCGGCCGCCTGCCGAGCGCGTTGCGACGCATCGAAGGCCGCCGTGACGGTGGCCTGGGCGCCGGCGGCCGCACACTTCAGCTCCTCCAGCGCCCGCAACAGGTCGATGCGCTCGGCGTCGTCGGTCCCCCCGTCGGATGCAGCGAGGTCCGCCGTCAGCGAGCGCACCCGTTCGACTGCTGACTCCGTCGCTGACTCGAACATGTGTTCGATTCTACTCCGGAACTCGAGCGTGTCAACCCTCGTGACCGGTCCTGGCCGGACTCACCTATGGCAGCTTGAACACCCCGCGCCCGGTGGGCAGCGGGAGGTCGATCGTCGAGCGGATGCCGGTCTCGGCGGCGACGACCTGCGGGATCGCATTCACGACCCGGCCGGCGCCGGCGAGGATCGCGGCGTAGTTGTGGTCGCCGTCCTTGCTGCTGGGCACGATGTCGACGGCGTAGGACGGCTCGCCGGTGATCTCGATCCGGTAGGACCCCCCGCCCGAGGCCGGCTGCCGCCACTCCGGACGCGCGTCGGGGCGCAGCCGGGTGACGTGCTCGACGGTGATGACGGGTACGCCGCGCACCAGACCCTCGATGAAGAAGCGGACCGCCTCGAGTCCACCCTTCTCGATCGTGCCCGACGCGATCTCGAACGATTCCTCGGCGTACGCGCGCTCGCACGAGTCGGTCACCTCGTCGACCTCGAAGCCGAGCCCGCGCGCGAGCTGGCGGATGGCCGTGCCCCAGGCGTAGCCGAGGATGCCGGGTTGGTAGAGCATCGGCACGGTGTCCTCGGTGCTGCCGAAGCCCATCAGGTCGAAGAGCACCTCGGGCCCGTCGTAGCTCGCGTAGTCGGCCATCTCGCACCAGCGGATGTGGGTGATCTCGCGGCAGGTGCTGGCCAGGACGAACGGCACCAGGTCGCCGACGAAGCCCGGGTCGACGCCGTTGACGAAGACGCTGACGTTGTTGTCGCGGGCGGCCTGCTCGAGCGGGGCGAACCAGTCGTCGGGGATCGTGCCCTGGGGATAGAGCAGCGTGCCCGGCGACGTACCGACGAAGTGACAGCCCGCCTGCACGATCTTCATCGCGTCGGCCATGGCCTCGAAGAGCCGGGTGTCGCCCATCGCGCAGTAGAGGACGACGTCGGGTTCAGCTTCGAGGAGCTCGTCGAGGTCGCCGGTGGCGGCGATGCCGGTGCGTACGACGGACCCGGCCAGGTCGCCGGCCTCGCGGCCGACCTTGTCGGGGTTGGACACCCACACGCCGGTGAGCTCGAACCGGTCGTCCTCGATGAGCTGGCGCAGGGCCGGGCGACCGACGTTGCCGGTGCCGACGTGGGCAACGCGAATGGGCATGCGGCACATCCTGTCCGCAGCCTGGACAGGTGTCTAGTTGCTGTCCGACGGCTGTAGGAAGGCGACCACGGCGAGCACCCGGCGGTTGCTGCTCGCGTCGGGATGGAGGCCGAGCTTGGCGAAGATCCCGCTGATGAGCGGCTCGACGGTCTTGATGCTCAGGTGGAGCTCCGCGCAGATCGCGGCGTTGGTCAGGCCGCGCGCCATCAGCGCGAGGACCTCGCGCTCACGAGGGCTCAGCGCCGCCAGGTCTCCCGTGGCTCGCCCGCGGGCAGCGGACCGGACCAGGGCCAAGTGCTCGATCACCAACACGGCTTGAGCGACGAGGTCGTCGAGGAGGCGGTTCTCGACCAGCGACAGCCGGTCATTGGGCGCCCGGTCGAGGTGTAGCGCGCCGATCACGTCGTCGCCCCGCCGCACGGGCCGCAGCAGACCCGGCCGCCTCGACAGCTCCTCGAGCCCGACCGGCCCTGACGTCGGGTTTTCGGGCCAGACGCCGACGGCCCGCAGCTCGGACTCCTGGCCCACCCACAGCGAGGCACCGTCCGCCGCCAGCGCCTCGGCACTCGCGCGGGCCAGGTCGGTGGCGAGGTCCGGGGTCCCACCAGGGGGCGTCCGCGAGAGCCAGCCGAGAGCGGCGTAGGTCGCCAAGTGCTGGCCGTGCACCACCGCCCACCCCGCGGCGATGGGCACCAACGCGGCGGCGAGCAGCCCGGCGCGGGGCGTCCCCCACCCGACGAGCCCGACCACCAGGGCCAGCGCGGACACCCCCGCGGCCAGGCCAACCCAGGCCAGCTGGACGCGCACGATGCGTCCCGACGCCCGCCAACGCGCCACCACGGCCACCACCCAGAGCGCCTGGAGGACGGCGTAGGACTGGTGGCCGACCACCGACCAGACCGCGTCGGCCGCGTCGGCGCCGGGCAGTCCGAATGGATGCTGGGTCCGGACCCCGGTGGCGTCGTACTCGACGGGCCACAGCGCCGACAGCACGGACTCGACGACCGCGACCACCACGATGCCGAGCGCCACCGGTCGCCAGCGGCGCGAGGGCAGGCGGCCGTCGGGGAAGCAGAGCACCGACAGCGTCGTCAGCCCCAGACCCAGCGCCACTGGCCAGACGCCGAGCCAGCCCCACCAGGCGTCGGCCGGCGAGGACGAGGTGAGACCGACCTGTCGGCCGACGAAGATGACCGCCTCGAGCGTCCCGGTCGCGAGGAAGAGCAGGCCCTCGCGATGGCCCGGGCGCTGGAACCCGATGTAGGCGCCGACGCCGGTGAACGCCAGGGCTAGGAGCCCGTTGTGCAGGTTCGTCGACTCAAGCCCCCGCGCCCACCCCGCCACCGTCATCACAACGACGGCGCTCAGGAGCAGCAGGGGGACGACACCGCGGCGTCCGAGGTCGTGCCTGGCGTCGTACGACGTCTGCGTCGACGTCCCTGCGGCCACCACGTCTGCATCGTGCCAGTGGCCGCGCAGCCGGTCTCCAGGGTTATCCCTGGGGTGCTCCGGCGAGGTCCAGGGTCAGCCCCATACCGCCTGGCCAGCCCGGAAACCAGCCTTGGAGGCGACACATCGACCCTGAGGAGAACCACGTGACCACCACCATCGCCGACCACCGCCTCGCTCCGCACTCGCCGAGCCCAACCGATCGACTCCTGACCGGCTCCCTCGTCGTGGCGCCACTGATCTACTTGGCCGCCGACTCGACGTACGCCGCCCGCGGCTGGGACGACCCGACCGCCGGGGTCGTCCACGTGCTCGGCGCCATCGCCTACGGCTTCGTGGTCCTGCGCGTCGCCGGCTGGCTGCCGCGGGAGTCGCGGTTGGCCGCTGCGATCGTGTTGACCGGGCTGATCGGCATGGCCGGCGACGTCGCCTACGGCTTCGAGACCATCCACCTCTCCCTCGGCGACACCCAGCTGGTCGACCAGCCGGGCGCCGCCAACCTGATCAAGCCGATCGGGCTCTTCTTCCCGCTGTCGTTCGCGCTGGTCGCCTGTGCGCTGGCCCGTCTGGGGCACCGCTGGCAGGCGGCGCTGGTGCTCGTCGCGATCCTCGTGTGGCCGATCGCCCACATCGGCGACATCGGAGTCGCCGCCGTCCCGGCCAACATCGCCCTCGTCGTCGCCTTCGGCAGCCTGGTCTGGTCGGATCGACGCCCAGCGGACGCCTGACTGGACACCTGTCCAGCGTCGGCTACCCTCCCCGCATGGATCGCGTCGCAGGCAAGGTCGCCCTGGTCACCGGAGGCTCACGAGGGATCGGTGAGGCGTGCGCTCGGGCGCTGGTCGCCGAGGGCGCCTCGGTCGTGATCGGCGACATCCTCGACGACCTGGGCCAGGCCCTCGCCGAGTCGCTGGGTGACGCCGCACGTTACGTCCACCTCGACGTCTCCGACGTGGCTCAGTGGGAGGCCGCCGTCGCGTACGCGGTCGAGGAGTTCGGCAAGCTCGACGTACTCGTCAACAACGCCGGCATCGCCAACGGCTCGGCTCTGCAGACCTTCGACCCCGAGCAGTGGCAGCGGATCCTCGACATCAACCTCACCGGCACCTTCCTCGGCATGCAGAAGTCAGCCGATGCGATGATCGCAGCCGGCGGCGGCTCGATGATCAACGTCTCCTCGATCGAGGGACTGCGAGGTACGCCGTGGGCGCACGGCTACGTCGCCACCAAGTGGGCCGTCCGCGGCCTCACCAAGTCCGTCGCCCTCGAGCTCGCCCCCCACGGCGTCCGCGTCAACTCGCTCCACCCCGGCTTGATCAAGACCCCGCTCACCGAGCACTTCCCCGACGACCTCATCCCGATCCCGCTGGGACGACCCGGACGACCCGACGAGGTCGCCAACTTCGTGTTGTTCCTCGCCTCCGACGAGTCGTCATTCGCGACCGGAGCGGAGTTCGTCGTCGACGGCGGCACGGTTCAGGGGATTCCTCACAAGATCTGATGGCGTCAGCCGACTACTGCGACGTCCCGCTTCGACGCCCGGCGAGCACGCAGTCGCGCACCGAGCAGCACCAGACCGACCCCGATGAGGGTGATCAGGGCATTCACGACGCCGTAGCCGATCACTTGTTCACCTGCCGACTCGGCGGGGAAGCTCTCCGGGGAGGGCCCGAAGGCGGGGTCGGAGCTGTTGCCCAGCCAGCTCAGCAGCACCGAGGTGTTCTGGAAGCTGAACAGGTAGGAGCCGACGAGCAGATAGCTCAGGATCGCGGTCGACCTCGACGAGATCAGTAGTCCGAGCGGGAGGGCGATCAGCACGGTGTAGATCAGGTTCATCTGTGTCTCCTTGGATGGTCGGATGAGGTGGGTCCGACTGTCCGACGTGTGGCCCTGACCGCGCGTCGGCGTCACCACGCGGACCCGATGGGGAGGACCTCTACGTGCCAACCCTGATCCGGCGCGAGACCGACGGTGCGACCATGCGGTCATGGCACCCACCGTGACTCGCCTCCTGGTGGCGGCGGCGACGGTGGTGCCTGCTGTCGGCCTCGGTGTCTCGCTCCTCGCACCGAGCGCGGATTGGGACGCCTCAGTGGCCCATGTCCTGGCCTTCGCGGCCGTGGCCGTCGGTTGGCTGGTCGTCATCCGCGTACCCGAGTCGCCCGTCGGGCCTGCGTTGGCGTGGTCGAGCGCTGCGACCTCGTTGGTGGCCACCAGCGATCTGCTCGCCGCTTCGGCGTACACGTCGGCACCGCTCCCCCTGGCCTCCCTGGCCCGGCACGTGTGGGTCGGCGCTTGGCCACTGAACCTCGCTGGTCTCCTCGTGCTGCTGCTGGTCTTCCCCGACGGGCGCAGACCTGGCCGCGTGTGGGCAGCCGTCCCCTGGGCGTACGGCGTGGGGACGGCGCTCATGGTCGCTTCCAACTGGGACGCGCGGCAGGTCGACGGCGCGGTCGTCGGCGCCTCCGCTGGGTGGCAGGTGGCGTTGTCCGGGGTGGCCCTCGTCCTGATCGGCGGGTGCCTGATCACGGCCGTCGTCTCGGTGGTGAAGCAGTACCGCAGCGGAAGCGAACGGCGCCGCCTTCAGATCAGGTGGCTCCTCGGTTCGGGCGCGGTGGTGGTCCTGCTCCTGACGGGGGGCTGGGTCGCCGAAGCAGGTGGCGCCTCCCTCGGAGCCGCGTACACGCCCTTCCTCGTTGCATTGGTGCTGCTCGTGCCGGCATCGATCGGACTGGCGATGGTGCGCCATGACCTCTTCGACGTCGACCGACTGTTGGGCGAGGGCGCGGCCTGGGCGATCACCCTCGTCGTGTCGGCCGCGATCTTCGGCGCCGTCGTCATGCTGGTGAGCCGGTCACTCGGAGCAGCCTGGGGGTTGGGCCCTGCAGCGGCCGCCTTCGTGACGGCGTTGGCGCTGCTGCCACTGCACCGCAGACTGGCGAGCGTCGTCGGGAAGGTCCTCGACCGGGACCGGTTCGTCGCGGTCGCCGCGGTCGAGCGGTTCGCCGCCGACGTACGGGCGGGACGACGGGCGCCCGAGGAGGTCGAGCTCGTCCTGCGGCAAGCCCAAGGCGACCCCGCGCTCCGGATCGCCCTGACCCGCCCGGATGGGTGGAGCGACCTCAGTGGCGTCGCGATCCCGGAGCCCCACGGGGTGGCGATCGAGACCGGCGGCGACACGATCGCGACGATCACGCTCGGAGAGGGATCAGCCCGGGCGCGAAGGCGGGTCGCGGACCTTGCCAAAGCCGCGTGGGTGCCGATCGAGGTGAGTCGCCTGCGACTGGCCGTACGAGAGTCGCTCGATGAGGTCGAGGCCAGCCGAGCGAGGTTGATCGGCGCGGCGGCGACCGAGCGCAAGCGCTTGGAGCGGGATCTCCACGACGGCGCGCAGCAGCGGATCATCGCCACCGGCATGCGTCTGCGATCACTTCAACAACGGTTGGAGGCGCCGGCCGCGGCCGAGGTCGACACGGCGATCGGAGAGCTCGAGGACACGGTTGTCGAGCTGCGTCAGCTGGCGCACGGCGTCCGGCCCAGTCGGCTCGACGACGGCTTGGGGCCGGCCCTGGAGGGTCTGCTCGCCGCGAGTCCAGTACCTGTCGACCTGCACGTCGCTGTCCTGCCGGAGACAGACGATGTCCGGACCTTGACGGCCTACCTCGTGGCCTCCGAGGCGGTCACAAACGCGCTCAAGCACTCCCACGCCGAGCGGATCGGCGTACGCCTCGGCTCGCGGGGCCCTCGACTGACCGTCGAGGTCTCGGACGACGGTGTGGGTGGAGTCCCAGAGGGGGGTCTTGTCGCGCTGCGCGACCGCGTCGCATCTGTGGGCGGATGGGTGCACGTCGAGAGTCCCCTCGGCGGCGGTACGACGGTCTCGGCGGTGGTCTGAGTGCGCATCGTCGTCGCGGAGGACTCGATGCTCTTCAGGGAGGGACTCGTTCGGCTCCTCGAGGAGCGTGGCCACCAGGTGGTGGCAGCAGTCGGTGACGCCGTGGCCTTGCTGGCCTCGGTTGCTCAGCACCGCCCCGACCTCGCGATCGTCGACATCCGGATGCCTCCGAACCACGACTCCGACGGCGCACAGGCAGCACGTCGGATCCGCACGGAGGACCCCGACATCGCCGTACTGCTCCTGTCGCAGCACGTCGAGCTCCGAGAGTGCCTCGGCCTCATCGGCACTCCTGGCTTCGGCTACCTCCTCAAGGATCGCGTCCTGCACCTCGATGAGTTCGACGAGGCCATCGCCCGGGTCGCGGGCGGCGGCATGGCCCTGGATCCCGAAGTGGTCCAGGCGTTGGTGCGTGGCCGCACCGCGCAGAGTGCGCTGGGCGCCCTCAGCGACCGCGAGCGGGAGGTGTTGGCCCTCGTCGCAGAAGGCCACAGCAACGTCCACGTCGGGCGGGCGCTGGCGCTGTCCGATCGGACCGTGGAGGCACATCTGCGCTCTGTCTTCACCAAGCTCGACCTCTACGACGACGGCACCACCAACCGTCGCGTGCGAGCCGTGGTGGCCTACCTCGAGTCAGTCAGGTCCAACTAATCCTCCTGGCCTCGGACGAGTCGGCGTTTCTGAAGCGTGGTGGATCCGACTTACCTGGTGAGTCGGATCCACCCCGCTCTGGATGAGCGTCGGGCTCAGCTGCAGCCGGAGGTGCTGCCGCAGCCCTCGCAGACGTAGCAGGAGCCGGCGGGGCGCATCTTGGTGCCGCAGGTGAGGCAGAGCGGGGAGTCGATGGCGGTGCCGGTGATCTGCTCCAGGAGCTCGGCGGAGGTGTGGGCGGTGCCGGTCGTGGGGGTCGCCGGGACCTCACGGGACTCGGTGCCGTGGGTGTCCTTGGTCTCGACGGCCGGGGTCTCGGCGGCTGGGTTTCGAGACGGTTGCTGCGCAACCTCCTCAACCAGCGAGACGGTGTCGACCGGGGAGTCGTCGATGAGCTCGGAGGGGGAGCCGACCTCTTCGACCATGGGCTCGTAGGAGCCGGTCTCGAGGTAGCGCTGGCGCTCGTCGGCGGAGTAGATCGACAGTCCCTGGCGGTCCTCGAAGGAGAGGTAGTCCAGCGCCAGACGACGGAAGATGTAGTCCATGATCGACTGCGCCATCCGGACGTCGGGGTCGTCGGTGAGACCGGCGGGCTCGAAGCGGAGGTTGGTGAACTTCGCGACGTAGGTCTCCAGCGGCACGCCGTACTGCAGGCCGATCGAGACCGCGATCGAGAAGGCGTCCATCACGCCGGCCAGGGTCGAGCCCTGCTTGCCGAGCTTGAGGAACACCTCGCCGAGCTCGCCGTCGTCGTGGGCGCCGGAGGTCATGTAGCCCTCGGCGCCACCGACGGTGAAGGAGGTGGTGCGGGAGACGCGGGACTTCGGCAGGCGCTTGCGGGTCGGGGCGTAGACGACCTTCTCGACGACCTTGTTCTCGACGAGCTCGGCAGAGGCGGCGTCGGCGGCGGCCTTGGCCTTGGTCGCGGTGCCGCCACCGTCGGAGAGCGGCTGGCCGACCTTGCAGTTGTCGCGGTAGACGGCGGTGGCCTTGAGGCCGAGCTTCCACGACTGGAGGTAGATGTCCTCGATCTCCTCGACCGTGGCGTCCTCGGGGAGGTTGACGGTCTTGGAGATCGCGCCGGAGAGGAACGGCTGGCAGGCCGCCATCATCCGCACGTGGCCCATCGGCTTCAGCGCCCGGGCACCCATCGCGGTGTCGAAGACCTCGTAGTGCTCCTGGCGCAGGCCGGGGGCGTCGATGACGTGGCCGTGCTCGGCGATGTAGGCGACGATCGCCTCGACCTGCTCCTCGACTGGTAGCCCAGCTTGCCAGCGCCCGCGGGATCGTCTGGTTGACGATCTGCATCGAGCCGCCGCCGACGAGCTTCTTGAACTTGACCAGCGAGAAGTCCGGCTCGATGCCGGTGGTGTCGCAGTCCATCATGAAGCCGATGGTGCCGGTGGGCGCGAGCACCGAGGCCTGCGCGTTGCGGAAGCCGTTGGCCGCGCCGAGCTCCTGCGACCTGGGCCCAGGCCTGGGTGGCCAGCTTGTGCACCTGGGCAGTCGGCGATCGCCGAGGGTGCGGACGGTGTCGTTGGCCGCCTGGTGCTTGCGCATGACCCGCTTGTGCGCCTCGGCGTTGCGGGCGTAGCCGGCGTAGGGGCCGACGACCGGGCGAGCTCGGCCGAGCGGCGGTAGGAGGTGCCGGTCATCAGCGAGGTGATCGCCGCCGCCATCGCGCGGCCGCCGTCGGAGTCGTAGCCCAGGCCCATCGCCATCAGCAGCGCGCCGAGGTTGGCGTAGCCGATGCCGAGCTGGCGGTAGTCGCGGGTGGTCTCGCCGATCGCCTCGGTCGGGAAGTCGGCGAAGCAGATGGAGATGTCCATCGCGGTGATGATCACCTCGACCGCCTTGGCGAACAGCTCGGCGTCGAAGGTGTCGTCTTCCTTGAGGAACTTGAGCAGGTTCAGCGAGGCGAGGTTGCACGAGGAGTTGTCGAGCGACATGTATTCGGAGCACGGGTTGGACGCGGTGATCCGACCGGTCTCGGGGTTGGTGTGCCAGTCGTTGATGGTGTCGTCGTACTGCAGACCGGGGTCGGCGCACTCCCACGCGGCCGTGGCGATCTTGCGGAACAGCTCGCGGGCGTCGACGGTCTCGATGACCTCGCCGGTCTTGCGGCCGCGCAGGCCGAACTCGGTGCCGTCCTCGACCGCGCGCATGAACTCGTCGCTGACGCGCACGGAGTTGTTGGCGTTCTGGTACTGGACCGAGGTGATGTCGGCGCCGCCGAGGTCCATGTCGAAGCCGGCGTCGCGCAGCGCGCGGATCTTGTCCTCCTCGCGCGCCTTGGTCGCGACGAACTCCTCGATGTCGGGGTGGTCGACGTCGAGGACGACCATCTTGGCCGCGCGGCGGGTGGCGCCACCGGACTTGATGGTGCCGGCGGAGGCGTCGGCGCCGCGCATGAAGGAGACCGGGCCCGAGGCGGTGCCGCCGGAGGAGAGCAGCTCCTTGGAGGAGCGGATGCGGGAGAGGTTGAGGCCGGCGCCGGAGCCGCCCTTGAAGATGAAGCCCTCCTCCTTGTACCAGTTGAGGATCGAGTCCATCGAGTCGTCGACCGAGAGGATGAAGCAGGCCGAGACCTGCTGCGGGCGCGGGGTGCCGACGTTGAACCAGACGGGGCTGTTGAACGAGAAGTACTGGTGGACCAGCAGCCAGGTCAGCTCGTGCTCGAAGAGCTCGGCGTCGGCGGGGGTCGCGAAGTAGCCGTGCTCCTCGCCGCCGGCGCGGTAGGTCTTCACGACCCGGTCGATGAGCTGACGCAGGCTCCACTCGCGGACGTCGGTGCCGACGGCGCCGCGGAAGTACTTGGTGGTGACGATGGTCGAGGCGTTGACCGACCAGAAGTCGGGGAACTCGACCCCGCGCTGCTCGAAGACGGTCTCGCCGGTCTTCCAGTTGGTCTGGACGACGTCGCGGCGCTCCCAGGTCGAGCTCGTCGTAGGGGTGCACGCCCTCGGTGCTGAAGACCCGCTCCATGCTCAGGCCGCGTCGCTTGCCTGGCCCTGCTTGGTGGAGGGGGTGGCGCCGCTCACCGTCTCGGTCATGGGGGTGTCCCTTCGTCGTTGTCCCTGGTGTTCGAGTCTTGCTGGTGGCACCGACACGGTGCCGTTGTCTATGGGGGCCGTTGCCTGGGGTGGGGGTGGGGGTCGAGCGGTGGAAAGGTGGTGCGCCCGGCAGGCAGCTTCCCCACTACCTGCCGGGCGGTCTGGGTCAGCCGCTGCGAGCGGCTGCGGTGAGGGTCTCGGGTCGCGAGGCGCGCAGGGCGGCGATCTCGTCCTCGAAGTCGTCGGCGGACTCGAAGGCGCGGTAGACGCTGGCGAAGCGGAGGTAGGCGACCTCGTCGAGCTCGCGCAGCGGGCCGAGGATGGCCAGGCCGACCTCGTGGGCCTGGATCTCGGCGGCCCCGTCGAGGCGCAAGGCGTCCTCGACAGCCTGGCCGAGGTGGGCCAGCTGGTCCTCGGTCACCGGGCGGCCCTGGCAGGCCTTGCGGACCCCCGCCACCGCCTTGTCGCGGTGGAAGGGCTCGGTCGCCCCGGAGCGCTTGAGCACGGTCAGCTGCATCTGCTCCACGGTGGTGAAGCGACGCTCGCAGTCCGAGCAGGTCCGCCGGCGGCGGATCGAGGTCCCGTCGTCGGCGACGCGGGAGTCGAGGACCCGGGTGTCGGTTCCTCGGCAGTACGGACAGTGCACGTCGGGCCTCCTCTCGCGGTGCTGTGGGCGTGCTGCGCGTGTGCTGCGGGCGCGCCACGGAGACCCTCGTCGGGCCTGCGCGGGTTGTGGATATCGCCGCCCTCATTGGGGAGAACAAGCGCCGAGCTGTGAGTCATCCCCATCCGGGCTGTGAACTAGATGTGGATAACTACATCGTTGTAAGTACTAGATGTTGTGGTGACAGTACGCCGGGTCGCGAGGGCCGCGCAAGGGGTTGGATGAGATTGGCGCGACCTGGATCACAGCGGCAGAGAACGTGCAGGTCAGGGGCCTGTCGGCGGTCCAGATCGGGGTGCCTGATCGGCGTGTCGTGGGCCCGGTCGCAGGTCCTGGGACAGGGCCGCGAGGTCGCGCCACCAGGCCAACCGGTGGGGACGTCCGTCGTAGTCACGCCGGCGGTTGGCGCCGCTGGTCCCGGGGAGCACGAAGACCTCCGCGTCGGCGATGTCCCAGCCGGCTTCGCCGAGTCCAGGCGGTCGGTGGCCGAGCGCGCGGGCGGCGTACGCGGCGGTCCCCTTAGCGGTGAACGCCACCCATTGCGGACGCCAGCGCTCGAGGTTCGCGACCAGCAGGTCGATCTCGACCCAGCCGCGGTCGGTGTCGTGGTTCCAGTGGCCGACCAGGTCGGTCAGTCCCAGCCCGAGGACGGGCAGCCGGTGGTCGTCCGCGGGGCTGAGCCGCTCGGGCGAGAACCCGCTGAGGTGCAGGCACTCCCAGAAGTTGTTGCCGGGCGAGGCGTAGTAGTGCTCGCGCACCGTGGTGCTCTCCGCGCCGGCCATCCCGCAGAAGACGACGACGGGATCGGCACCCACGATGTCGGGCAGCACCTCCACCCGAGGAGCCTGGCACGGTCCAGACCGCCCGCGTGAGGTCGGCCCCGGCGGGAACCTGCCTCCCGTGGCCGACTTCCGTGGACTCCTCGGGCTGGCGTTCCTGCTGCTCGTCGCGATCGCCGTCTCCAAGCACCGGCGCGGGATCTCCTGGCGCACGGTGGGCGCCGCCCTCGCCCTGCAGATCGCCTTCGCCCTGCTGGTCCTCAAGTGGGAGCCCGGCGTACGGGTTCTGGAGAAGGTCGCCGAGGGCCTCGAGGCGCTGATCGGGTACGCCGGCGAGGGCACGTCGTTCGTGTTCGGACCGTTGGCGGGCGTCGGCGAGGAGGGCGAGACGATCGTCGCGCTCACCGTCCTGCCGGTGATCATCTTCATCGGCGCGCTCATCGGACTGCTCTACTACCTGCGCGTCGTGCAGTGGATGACCTTCTTCATCGGCGGCGGCATCGCGCGGCTGCTCGGCACGAGCCGGGTGGAGTCCTTCTACGCCAGCACGGTGATCTTCCTCGGCATGAGCGAGGCGCCGCTCGGGATCGCGCCGTACCTGCGGTCGCTGCGCAAGGGGCAGCTCTTCACGATCATGACCTGCGGCTTCGCGGCCGCCGCGGGGTCGACGCTGGTGGGGTACTCCCTGCTCGGCGCGCCGCTGGAGTACCTGCTCGCCGCGACCGTGATGAACGCACCCGCGGCGCTGCTGATGGCCAAGATCATGTGGCCCGACAGCGCCCCGGCGGACCCCGACGACGCGGAGGTCGAGCGGGTCTCGACAAGCTCGACCAACGACAAGGGGCGCTCGACCACCGAGGGGCGCTCGACCACCGAGGGGCGCTCGACGGACGCGGCGGGGGTCTCGACAAGCTCGACCACCGAGGGGCGCTCGACCGGCGGGGGCTCGACCACCATCGCCGAGGAGGAGTTCGACGTCCGGCAGGTGCGCGACGAGGAGTCGCGCAACCTCATCGACGCCATCGGTCGCGGGACGATGGCCGGGGCCCAGATCGCGGTCCGGGTCGGAGCGCTGCTCATCGCCTTCATCGCGCTGATCGCGCTGGCCAACGGGATCCTGGGGGCGGTCGGCGGCTGGTTCGGGGCCGAGGACCTCACCTTCGAGCAGCTCCTCGGGTGGGCGCTGGCACCCCTGGCCTGGCTGCTCGGGGTGCCCTGGTCGGAGGCGGCCGAGGCGGGTTCGTGGATCGGGCAGAAGACCGTGCTCAACGAGTTCGTGGCCTACGCCGACTTCGGCCCCCAGGTCGACACCCTCTCGCCGGTCACCATCGCCGTGGTGACCTTCGCGTTGGCGGGGTTCGCGAACTTCGCCTCGATCGCCATCCAGATCGGCACCCTGGGCGCGTTGGTGCCCGAGCGGCGGGCCTGGGCGGCCGAGCTCGGCCTCCGGGCGCTCCTCGCCGGCAGCCTGGCCAACCTCGCCAACGCGGCGATCGCGGGGATCGTCGTCGGGCTCTAGCCGGATCGGCCACACTGGACCTGTGAGTTCCGGGAAGCGTCGAGGTGCGAAGGTCTCGCGCGGGTTCGACGCCGTCCTGCTCGTGCTGGCCCTCGGCACCACCGCGTGCGTCGTGGGCTGGGGCTACCTCGTCTACGCCGCGATCGACTTCGGGAGCAGCGCCCGGGGCGGTGAGAGCGCAGCGTGGTGGCTGCTCGCCCTCGCCTCGGTCGGTGCCGTCGCGTGCCTGTTCGCCGGGTTGATGCTGGTCACCCGGGCGAGCCGTCGGCTCGGGCTGAGCCAGGCTCCGAAGCCGCCGAGCCCGCCGGCGCCGCCGCCACCGACCCCGGAGGTCACCTCCGCCCAGCCGCGGCGGTCGGGTGGAGCGCGTCGGGCTCGATAGGGCTTGACCACCGAACCTGCCGCGAAGGGTGGGGCCGCCGCTCGGCGGTCCCCGCCCCTCGTCTTCCCCGGCTCGTCAGCGCACCGGGGTCGAAGCGGTGACGCTGACGAAGTTCTGGGTTTCGAGACGGTCGCTAGCGCGACCTCCTCAACCAGCGGTCACACGGCCGGCTGGTGCGACGTCCTCAACCAGCGGTCAAACGGCCGGCTGGTGCGACGTCCTCAACCAGCGGTCAAACGGCCGGCTGGTGCGACGTCCTCAACCAGCGGTCAGGCTTCCTCAGCCGGTGGTGGGCACGCGGAGCTTCTGGCCCGCGGTGACCACGACGGTGTCGAGGCGGTTGAGGTCCTTGATGCGCTCGAGCATCACCCGCACGTCGCCGTCGCCGGCAGCCTCGCCGGCGATGTCCCACAGGGTCTCACCGGAGCCGACCATGACCACGCGGGAGGGCTCGGGCGTGCCGGCCTCCAAGGTGGCAGCCGATCCGCCCGCGAGCAGGACCCCGACAGCGAGCACGACCAGGAGCGCCAAGGTCAGGACGACGACCCGACCGCGGCGGGTGAGCCGCAGGGTGCCTGCGGCGGCGTAGGTGGTGGTCGTGCTCATCTCTCGGGACCTCCTGGGGAAGTGGATGGTCTAGGTCTAACCGGGACCACCGACAACGACTCTTCGGAGGTCCTGGAGCGACCGGCTCGATCAGAGTTTCGATCGAACATGTGTACGAGAGTAGATCAGGTGTTCGAATGCGCGCAAGCCCCGGATCGAACAAATGTTCGTGCCGGGGACCTGCGCACACCTGGGCACGTCCTCAGTGCTTGCGGATGGCGCGCTTGCCCTGCAGCGCCAGCAGCGCCATGACCGGGCGGGCCTGCGACGGGGTGAGCGCGCCGGCGCGCATCGCCGCCGCCCGCCAGCCGGGCACGGTCCGGACCACGCGACGACTGCCCACGAGGGCGACGGCCTCGCGGGCGATCTCGTCCACGGTCAGGAGGCGCCCCCCGGAGAACACCAGGCGCCGTCCCATCCCCTCGGGGTCCATCGCCGCGAGCATGTCGGTCGCGACGCCGTCCGGGCACAGCGCGTGCACCCGGATCCGTGCGGGCGTCTCGAGGTGGGCCGAGGAGGAGAGGGAGACGACCGCGGCCTTCGTGGCGGCGTAGACGGTCAGCCCCGGCACCGGGCCGAGGCCGGAGAGGGAGGCGATGTTGACGACGTCGCCGTCGGCGGCGCCGAAGGCGGCCAGTGCGGCCCGGGTCCCCCAGATGACGCCGAGCAGGTTGACCTCGACCAGAGCACGGACCTCCTCGTCCGAACGCTGCGAGATCGTCCCGTCGGTGCCGAGACCGGCGTTGTTGAACCATGCCGCCAGCCGACCGTGCTCGGTCGCGGCCGCGGCGACCGCCCGGTGGGCGTCGGGATCGCGCACATCGTGGGTGAGTCCGGCGACCGCTCCGATCTCCTCGGCGGTCCGGGCGGCAGCCTCGCCGTCGATGTCGGTCACGAGCACGTGGTGGCCGCGGGCCACCATGAGCTCTGCGATCCCGCGGCCGATGCCGCGCGCTCCCCCGGTCACCACGCAGCTGGTCGGCATCCGGCGAGTCTGGGTTCGAGGACACCGCTGCGCAACTTCGCCCGCCACCGGACCTCCACGACACGCCCGTTCGAACAGGTGTTTGAAATCGGCGCCCTCGAGTGCCACGCTCCTCCCATGGCCAGCCGCAACACTCCCTCGACCTCGGTCACCGAGCTTCCCGACGGTCCTCCCGACGCGACGGGGCTGACCCCACGCCAGCAGCGGGTGCTGACCCACATCAAGGACAGCCTCGAGAAGCGCGGCTACCCGCCCAGCATGCGCGAGATCGGTGAGGCCGTCGGCCTGACCAGCACCTCGAGCGTCTCCCACCAGCTGCGGGTGCTGGAGGAGAAGGGCTATCTCAAGCGCGACCCCAACCGGCCCCGCGCCCTGGAGGTCTTCCTGCCCGAGGTGTTGGCCGCGCGCCGGTCGATGTCCGGCGCGGAGGAGCCGACGGTCGACGAGACCGGCAGCGGTGACGCGATGCCGGCGGCGACCTACGTCCCGGTCGTCGGCCGGATCGCGGCCGGCGGCCCGATCCTCGCCGAGGAGCGCGTCGAAGCGATCTACCCGCTGCCCAAGGAGCTCGTCGGCGACGGCCAGCTCTTCCTGCTCGAGGTCTCCGGTGAGTCGATGATCGACGCGGCGATCTGCCACGGCGACTTCGTCGTCATCCGCCAGCAACCGACCGCCGAGAACGGCGAGATCGTCGCCGCCATGATCGACGGGGAGGCCACGGTCAAGACCCTGCAGAAGAAGAACGGCGAGGTCTGGCTGCTGCCCCACAACGACGCGTTCGAGCCCATCGACGGCACCCACGCCACGATCCTCGGCAAGGTCACCGCGGTCCTGCGCCGCGTTTGACCACGGCACGGCCCCCCGGCCACCTAGGGTGCGGCCATGCTCGTACGCCGCCTCCTCCTCGCGACCGCCTCGCTGCTGCTGGCCACCGCGACGCTGACCTCGCTCGAGACCGCCCAGGCGGGCTCGAGCCCGGACCGGCCGACCGCTCGGGAGGCGTCCGCCGCGCGGGCCCTGGCTCGTGCTGACGCGGCGCTCGAGGGCCGCGGCGACGCGACCCTCGCCCTGCGTGACCTCGCGCTGCGCCGCTCGGACCTCTCCGGTGCGGACCGTCGCCGCGCCGACCGCGTGCTGGCCCGGCCGACCGACCCTGGCGACCCCGACGTCAGCTACTCCACCGAGGAGGTCCAGCAGACGTGTTCGGAGGTCGTCTGCGTCCACTGGGTCGAGACAACGGACGACGCCGCCGACCCGGGCTACGCCGACCAGGTCCTCGCGCTCCTCGACCAGGTCCACACCACCTTCGTCGAGGCGGGCTACCGCGCACCCAAGGCCGACGAGGGTCTCGGTGGGAGCGACCTGATCGACGTCTACCTCGCCGACATCGGGTCCGACGGGCTCTACGGCTACTGCGCATCCGACGAGGACATCGCCGACTCCGGGCCCTACGACGCGTGGGCCTACTGCGTCCTCGACAACGACTACTCCCGCGCGGAGTTCCCCACCAACTCGCCCACGGAGAACCTGCAGGTCACCGTGGCCCACGAGTACTTCCACGCGGTGCAGTTCGGCTACGACCTCGCCGAGGACGCCTGGCTGCTGGAGGCCACGGCCGCCTGGGTGGAGGACGAGCTCTTCGACGAGGTCGACGACAACGTGCAGTACCTCGCCCGGAGTCCGCTCTCCCATGCGACCAAGCCGCTGGACCGCAGCAACGGATTGGCGGTCTACGGCGGGTGGATCTTCTTCCGCTACCTTTCCGACCGGTTCCCCGACGCGGCCGGCGAACTCCCCCTGGTCGTGCGCCAGGTCTTCGAGCGCACCGACGCCGCGGACGGCGCGCCCGACGACTACTCCCTCGCTGGCCTCGACCGCGTCCTGCGCGAGCGTGGCACCTCCTTGGCCACCGTCTTCGGCGAGTTCGCCGAGGCCAACCGGAGGCCGGGCGAGACCTACGACGAGGGCACGGCCAACCGCTACCCGAGCCCGCGCCGCTACGGCTCGGTCACGCTGGGTCGCAACGACTCGACCAACACCGGCCGGGTCCGCCTCGACCACCTCAGCAGCACCACCGCGCGCTTCACGCCCGGCCCGGACCTGACGGCCCGCTCCTGGCAGGTGCGGATCAAGGTCAACCTCGCCTCGCGCAGCCGCGGCTCGGCTGCGTTCGTCACCGTCTACCGCCCCGACGGGACGCACGAGGTCACCGCGCTGCGCCTCGACAACGCCGGCGACGTTGCGCAGTCCTTTGACTTCTCCTCCCGCGACATCTCCTTCGTCGACCTGACCCTGGTCAACGCCAGTCATCGCTTCCGGTGCTTCAGCGGGGGGCCCTACTCCTGCTCCGGCACGGCCAAGGACGACGGCGTGACCCAGCGCTTCAGCGCTCGCACCGTTCGATGACCGCCAGGTGAACGTTCGGGGCGACCTCGACCAGGCGCATGACCCGACCGCGCGGCGGTCTTCGAGCAGGGGGTCGCCTCCGGTGACCCGATGCCCGACCGGGTCGTCATCTGGACGCGGGTCACGCCCACCGCCGCGGCGACGCCCGGCTCGGGCAAGGGCCCGCGGGCCACGGTCACCTGGGAGGTGGCTCGCGACGCCCGCTTCCGCCGGGTCGTGCGCCGCGGCCGCTTCGTGACCAGCGCCAGCCGAGACCACACCGTCAAGGTCGACGTCACGGCCCTCGAGCCGGAGACGACGTACCACTTCCGCTTCGCCTACGACGGCGTGCGGAGCCGGGTCGGCCGGATGCGCACCGCTCCTGCTCGCGACGCCCTGCCCGGCAACCTGCGCCTCGGGGTCGTCTCGTGCGCCAACCTCCAGGCCGGGTGGTTCAGCGCCTACCGCCACCTGACCCAGCGCGAGGACCTGCACGCGGTGGTGCACCTCGGTGACTACGTCTACGAGTACCCGCCGGGTGGGTACGCCGCCGGCGCCGACGACGTGGCGGTGCGCGAGCACGTGCCGGCCAACGAGATCGTCTCGCTGGCCGACTACCGGCAGCGGCACGCGCAGTACAAGTCCGATCCCGACCTGCAGGACCTGCACGCGAAGTACGCCTTCATCGCACCTGGGACGACCACGAGACCACCAACGACGCGTGGCGCAAGGGCGCCGACAACCACACGCCCGGCACCGGGGAGGACGGCGAGGGCGACTACGCGGTCCGCCGCGCCCGCGCGCACCGGGCCTACGACGAGTGGATGCCGCTGCGGATGGACGGCACCGCCGACCTGCGCGACGGGACCCGGCTCTTCCGCCGGCTGCGCTCGGACGGCTGGCCGAGCTGAGCATGCTCGACCTGCGCACCTATCGGGACCAGCAGGTCGCGACCCAGCTGCCCTTCCCGGTCCCGCAGCCCGAGCCGAGCGTCGACGACCCCGACCGCACGATCCTGGGCCGCCAGCAGATGGAGTGGCTCAAGGACTCCTTGGACCGCAAGGCCCCGCAGTGGAAGATCATCGGCAACCCGGTGATGATCGCGCCGCTGTCGCTGCAGAACCTGCCGCGCGACGTGCAGGTGGCGGTCAACGGGGTCCTACAAGTCCTGCCCGAGGACGGCGCCCCGGTCAACGTCGACCAGTGGGACGGCTACACCGACGACCGGCAGGAGATCTTCCAGCACATCGCCAACCGGCAGATCAAGGACGCGGTCTTCATCACCGGCGACATCCACGGCGCCTGGGCCTCCGACCTGCCCTTCGACAAGTCGACCTACCCGGTCGGGGAGAACGCCGGGGTGGAGTTCGTGTGCACGTCGGTGACGTCGAACAACCTCAAGGACGAGTACGACACCCCGCCGCGGAGCCCGGTGAGCCTGGCGGCCGAGGCCGTGATCATGGCCAACAACCGGCACATGAGGTACATCAACTTCGACGACCACGGGTTCTCGGTCCTCGACATCACCCCTGAGCGCGCCCAGATGGACTGGTTCATCATCGGCGACCGGGCCGACAAGAACACCGGCGTTGAGTGGACCCAGTCCTGGCGCACCCTGTCGGGGACCTCCCGCGTCCAGCAGGTCGACCGCCCGGTCGGTGGCCGGTGACCGCGCTGCGGCGGCGCACCGTCCTGCAGGTCGGTGGCGCCGGGCTCGGCTTCTCCAGCGCGGTGCCGACGGCCCTCGCGGGCGCGCCGGTCCGGACCCGCAAACGCGCCTACGTGCTGGTAGTCGACGGCTGCCTCCCGAGGGAGGTCGACAGCGGTCTGGCGCCCAACCTGCTGGCGCTGCGCGAGGGGGGACTGCACTACCCGCGCGCCTCGTCGATGCCGGTGATGGAGACCCTGCCCAACCACGTGATGATGATGACCGGCGTGCGGCCCGACCGCTCCGGCGTACCGGCCAACACCATCCTCGACCACGAGTCGGGGGAGGTCCGGGAGATGGACCGACCCACCGACATCAAGGTCGACACGATCATCGAGCAGATGAACCGGCGGGGGCTCCGCACGAGCACCGTGCTGTCGAAGACCTATCTCTTCGGCATCTTCGGCGAGCGGGCGACCTCGCGCTGGGAGCCGCAGCCGATCATCCCGATCTCCGAGCACGCCCCCGACCTGTTCACGATGGAGGCGACGCTGGCGATGCTCGACGAGTTCGACCCGCACCTGATGTTCGTCAACCTCGGCGACATCGACCGCACGGGCCACGCCGACTTCACCAGCATCACCGACGCCAAGATCGCTCGCGCCGCCGCGCTCGCCCAGACCGACCTCCAGGTCGGGAGGTTCGTCGACGAGCTCAAGGCGAGCGGCCGCTGGGAGCACTCGATGGTGATGGTGCTCGCCGACCACTCGATGGACTGGTCGAGACCGAACCGGGTCGTCAGCCTGCAGGCGCCGATCAACGCCGACCCGTTCCTGGCCGGCAAGGTCGTCATCGCCGCCAACGGCGGGGCCGACCTCCTCTACTGGACCGGCCCACCGTCCCAGCGGGTCGAGGCCGTCAGCCGGATGCGCGCGGTGGCCCAGACGGTGCCGGGGGTCCTGCAGACCCACGACCGGCGGGCCGAGTGGCTGCGGCTGAGCCCCGAGGCCGGCGACGTCGTCGTCTTCTGCAAGGCGGGATGGCGCTTCAGCGACCCCGACCCGATGACCGACAACCCGATCCCGGGCAACCACGGCCACCCGGCCACCCGCTCGATCCCGTTCTTCATCGGCGGCGGCCACCCGCGCGTCCCGAAGGGGCGGACCCGGTCCACCCACGCCCGCACCGCCGACGTCGCGCCCACGGTCGCCTCGTTCTTCGGTCTTCGCGGTGCCCCCGCCGGGGGGTACGACGGGCGGTCCCGGCTGTAGGTCGGCGTCCTCAGCCGGCCGCGAGCCGGGTCAGCGCCTGGCGGACCACGGCGGGGTCGGTGGTCGTCCACATCGGCGGCAGGCTCGCCTTGAGGAAGCTGCCGTAGCGGGCGGTGGCCAGGCGTGGATCCAGGACGGCCACCACCCCGCGGTCGGTGGTCGTGCGGATCAGGCGGCCGGTGCCCTGGGCGAGCAGCAGCGCCGCGTGGGTGGCGGCGACCTGCATGAAGCCGTTGCCCCCGGCCTGGTCGGCCGCGCGCTGGCGGGCGCTCATCAGCGGGTCGTCGGGGCGGGGGAAGGGGATCCGGTCGATCAGGACCAGCTGGCAGGTCTCGCCGGGGACGTCGAGCCCCTGCCAGAGCGAGAGCGTGCCGAACAGGCACGTGTGGGGGTCCTCGACGAACTGCCGTGCGAGCTCGGGCAGCTGCGCCTCGCCCTGGGCGAGCGTGGTCAGGTGCGGGAGCCGCTCCCGGATCGCCTCGGCCGCGGTCTCGGCCGCCCGGCGCGAGGAGAACAGCCCCAGCGTGCGACCTCCCGCTGCGTCGACGAGCTCGGCGATCTCGTCGAGCTGGGCGGAACCGAGGCCGTCGCGGCCCGGTGGCGGCAGGTGGCGGGCGACGTACAAGATGGCCTGCTGGCCGTAGTCGAAGGGGCTGCCGACGTCGAGGCCGACCCACGGCAACGCGTCTGCGCCGGGCTCGGCCACCATGCCGGAGTCGACCAGCCGCTCAGCCGGCTTGAGCCCGACGCTGGTGGCGAGCGCGGAGAAGTCGCCGCCGAGCATCAGGGTCGCCGAGGTCATCACGACGGCCTTGTCGGTGAGCAGCTTCTCGCGCATCGGCCCCCAGACCTGCAGCGGCGCGACGCACAGCCGCGGCGGGACGCGGTCACCCCCCTCGGCCAGCCAGAGCACGTCGGAGTCGGTGCCGGCGGCCATCCGCTCGGCGGTCACGAAGACCTCCTGCACCGAACCGCGGGCCTGGGTGCGGCCGGCGTCGGGGTCGCCGTCGGCGTCGCTCTTGGGGTACGCCGAGAAGCACGCCCGCGCCGCGTCGCGCACCAGCACCAGCGCGTCGGCGAGCTGCTCGGGCACCCGGTCGAAACGCCCGGGCGAGGCGTCCACAATCGCATCACGCAGGGCTCCCGCTGCGTCGGCGAGGTCGTCGGCCTCGGAGCCCTCGACGAAGCGCTGCGAGCGGCGGGCCGCGCGCTCCACGTCGGTGGCGGCCAGCTCGTCGGTGGCCGCCTGGGTGACGCGCGCGGTCAGCTCGTGCGCCTCGTCGATGACGACGACGTCGTAGTCCGGGATCATCGGCACACCCTCGATCGCGTCGATCGCGAGCAGCGAGTGGTTGGTCACGACGAGGTGGGAGCGCTGCGCCTGCTCGCGGGCGAGCTCGGCGAAGCACTCCTGCCCGAAGGGGCACTTGGCCGCCCCGAGACAGTCGCGGTGGCTGACGCTGACCTGGCGCCACTCGCGGTCGGTGTGCCGCGGCGCGCGGTCGCGCTCCCCGCTCGCGCCGGCCTCGGCCTCCTCCTCCGCCCAGGCCCGCAGCTCGAGGACCTTGCTGCCCATCGACCCCGCGGGCAGCTCGACCAGGGCGCCCTGGTCGTCGGGCACCCCCTCGCGGACCCGGTGCAGGCACGCGTAGTTGGAGCGACCCTTGAGCACGGCGTACGACGCATCCACGCCCGGCTGGTCCTTGACCGCCTCGACCAAGCGCGGCAGGTCACGCTCGACGAGCTGGTGTTGCAGCGCGAGCGTCGCAGTGGCGACCACCACCCGCTTGTCGTGCAGCAGGGCCGGCACCAGATAGGCCAGCGACTTGCCGGTGCCGGTGCCGGCCTGGACGAGCAGGTGCCGTCCGGAGGCCATCGTCTCGGCCACCGCCTCGGCCATCTCGACCTGGCCGGGTCGCTCCTCGCCGCCCAGCGCGCGCACGGCCTCCGCGAGCACCGAGGCCACGGCTGCGTTAGACACGCCGAGCACCCTAGACGCCGCTGAGGACAGCCTCGGACGGCTACAGCGCGTACGCCGCGAGCTCGCCGGCCAGCTCGTCGTTGGCGCGTCCGTGCACCAGCGTGCCGTCGGCGGTGTGCTCGAGCGAGGCGATCTCGCCGTGCTGGTGGAGCTTGTTGATCAGGTCGCCGCGCTCGTAGGGCAGCAGGGCGTGGAACTCCACGCCCGGTCGCGGCAGCTCGCCCTCGATGACGGCCAACGCCTCGTCGATGCCCTCACCGGTCTTGGCCGAGACGACCAGGCAGTGCGGCTCCCGCTGTCGAAGCCGGGCCAGCACCAACGGGTCCGCGGCGTCGGCCTTGTTGATGACGATCAGCTCGGGCACCTGGTCGGCACCGATCTCGGCGAAGACCTCGCGCACCGCGGTGATCTGGCCCTCGGGGTCGGGGTGGGAGCCGTCGACGACGTGGAGGACCAGGTCGGAGTCGGCGACCTCCTCCAGCGTCGAGCGGAAGGCCTCCACCAGCTGGTGGGGCAGGTGCCGGACGAAGCCGACGGTGTCGCTCATCGTGTAGACACGGCCGTCGGTGGTCGTCGTGCGCCGGGTCGTCGGGTCGAGCGTGGCGAAGAGCGAGTCGTCGACCAGGACGCCCGCGCCCGGTGAGCCGGTTGAGCAGCGAGGACTTGCCGGCGTTGGTGTAGCCGGCGATGGCGACGCTGGGGATGGCGTGGCGCTGGCGCTCGGCGCGCTTGGTGTCGCGGGTGCCCTTCATCGCGCGTAGCTCGCGGGTGAGCTTGGCGATCTTGGTGTTGATGCGCCGCCGGTCGGTCTCGATCTTGGTCTCACCGGGGCCGCGGCCACCGATACCGGCACCGGCCGCGACCCGGCCACCGGCCTGGCGGGACAGGTTGCCCCCCCAGCCACGCAGGCGCTGCTTCATGTAGCTGAGCTGGGCCAGCTCGACCTGGGCCTGGCCCTCCCGGGACTTCGCGTGCTGGGCGAAGATGTCGAGGATCAGCGCGGTCCGGTCGACGACCTTGACCTTGAGCTGGTCCTCGAGGTTCCTCAGCTGCGAGGGCGCGAGCTCGCCGTCGCAGATGACGGTGTCGGCACCGGTGGCCTGCACGATCTCGGCGATCCCCTCGACCTTGCCGCGACCGACGTACGTCGCCGGGTCGGGCTTCTGCCGCCGCTGGTAGATCGCCTCGAGCACCTCCGAACCGGCCGTCTCGGCCAGCAGGGCCAACTCGGCCATGGAGTTCTCCGCGTCCTCGACGCTGCCCTCGGTCCAGACGCCGACCAGGACGACGCGCTCGAGGCGTAGCTGGCGGTACTCGACCTCGCTGATGTCCTCGAGCTCGGTCGAGAGCCCTGCGACCCGGCGCAGGAGGTGCCGCTCGGCGAGCTCCATCGCGCCGACGGTGAGCTCCTCCTCGGGGTCGGGCTCGTCGGGAGAGACCAGCTCGATCTCGTCCCAGGCGTCGGTCTCCTCGAGCTCGGCGTCGAGGTCGAAGTCGTCTTCGGGGTGCTGCGCAAGGTTCGTCATACGTGCTCCAGCGTACGGTCAGCCGCGTGGGCGTGCGACCGCATAATCTGCCGCCCCTCCCCGAGGGCGTCCGGCTGCTCGGCCTCACCGGAGCACCCGGGGTCGGCAAGTCGACGGTGGCCGCCTCGCTGGTCCCGGCCGACCGGCTGGTCCCGATGGACGGCTTCCACCGGCTCGACGCCGACCTGGCTCGGCGCGGGCTGCTGGACCGCAAGGGCGCGCCCGAGACCTTTGACGCCGAGGCGTACGCCGCCCTGCTCGCGCGGGTGCGCCGCGGCGAGCCGAGGTGGTGGCGCCGGTCTTCGACCGGGTGGTCGATGAGCCACGGCCAGGGTCTGTCTGCGTGCCGACGGACGGGATGGTCCTCACCGAAGGCAACTACCTGCTGCTCGACGAACCCCGCTGGCGCGCGGTCCGCGAGCAGCTCGACGTCGTGTGGCACCTGCGGGTCGACGAGTCGGTGCGGCTCGAGCGCCTGGTCGCCCGGCACGTCGCCTTCGGCAAGTCCGAAGCCGAGGCCCGGGCGTGGGTCGACCGCGTCGACCAACCCAACGCCGTCCTCGTCGAGGCCGCCGCCCACCGCGCCGACCTCGTGGTGGACCTGGGGTGAGGCCCCGGTGGTTGAGCAGACGTCGGTGGTCGAGCGGACGTCGGTGGTTGAGCTTGTAACCCGGTGGTCGAGCTTGAAACCCAGTGGTCGAGCTTGTCGAGACCTGGTTTCGAGACGCCGCTGGCGCGGCTCCTCAACCACCGACCGACGCCCGCTGGCGCGGCTCCTCAACCCCCGACCAACGCCCACCCCGGTGGTCGAGCGGACTTCGGTGGTCGAGCATCGAGACCCTGGTTTCGAGACGCCGCTGGCGCGGCTCCTCAACCACCGGCCAACGCTGGCGCGGCTCCTCAACCACCGACCGACGCCGCTGGCGCGGCTCCTCGACCAGCGAGTCTCCCTACTTGGGAGGCATCCGGATGCCGCCGTCGACGCGGACGACCTCGCCGTTCATGTAGGGGTTGGTGAGGCACTCGATGACCATGCTGGCGAGCTCGTCGGGGGTGCCGAGGCGCTTGGGGAAGAGCACGCTCTCGCCGAGCTTGGCCTTGAACGCCTCGGCGTCCTCGCCCTCGCCGTAGATCGGGGTGTCGATGAGGCCGGGGGCGACGGTGTTGAGGCGGATGCCGGCGGCCGACAGGTCGCGGGCGACCGGGAGCGTCATGCCGACCACGCCGCCCTTGGAGGCGGAGTACGACGCCTGCCCGATCTGGCCGTCGAAGGCCGCGACCGAGGCGAGGTTGACGATCGCGCCGCGGCAGCCGTCCTCGTCGGCGTCGTTCTGGCTCATCACCGTGGCGGCCTGGCGGACCATGTCGAAGGTGCCGATGAGGTTGATCGCCACGACCTTTGTGAAGGCCTCGAGCGAGTGCGCCGACTCGAGCTGGCCGTCGCGGCCGATGGTGCGCTGGGCCCAGCCGATGCCGGCGGAGTTGACCACCGCGCGCAGGGGCGCGACGTCTGCGGCGGCCTTGACGGCGGCGCCGATCTGCTCGGTGTCCGTCACGTCGACCTGGGCGAAGACGCCGCCGATCTCGGAGGCCAGCGCCTCGCCTTTGTCGGCCTGCAGATCGGCGACGACGACGACGGCGCCGAGGTCGGCGAGGCGGCGGGCGGCGGCGGCGCCGATGCCCGAGGCGCCGCCGGTGACGATGGCGGAGGATCCGGAGAGGTTCATGCGCGGGAGCCTAGTGTGGCGGCCGTGGCAGCCAAGCGGGTGGTGATCGAGGCCGTCGTCGCCCTCGCCGTCGGCTTCGCCTGGGTCAACGCGGTGCTGATCCGCGTCTACCACGTCGACTTCCAGCTCTTCGGTGACATCGCTGACCGCGGCGACTACGCGGCCGCCTCCGGGGCCCACCTGGCCGCCCTCGCGGTCCTGGTGCTGGGGCTGGTCGCCGTGCTTCGCCTTCCACACACCGTTCTGGACCAAGACGCTCGCGGCCGTGGCGATCGGCACGCAGCTGGCCTTCCTGCTGGTCGCCCGCTACCGCGCGAGCGAGCTGCCGGTCGACCCGGCCGACGAGACGACCTGGAGCGGCTTCCGGACGGCGCTGCTGTCCCCCGGCTCCTGGCCGCTGCTCGTGCTGGTCGTGGTGGCGCTGGTCGTGGGCCTCAGAGCGAGGTCGTCCCGCGCGCCACGATCACCGCAGGACCTGTGAGCAGCGAACGTCCCTCAGCCGACCGTGCGACCTGGAGGGTCCCGCCTGGGACGTCGATGCGGAACGCCGCACCGTCCTCGCCCACCAGCGCCGCGTGCACCGCGGCCGCGCCGGTCCCGCACGACCGGGTCGGCCCCCGAGCCCCGCTCGTAGGGCCGCATGGCGACGTAGTGATCCCCGCGTCGTACGACGAAGTGGATGTTGACACCGTCGGGGAACAGCTCGGGGTCGTAGGTCGGCGGCGCCTCCAGCGGGCCGGCGTCGGCGAGGTCGTCGACGACGGCGACCGCGTGCGGGTTGCCCGTGGTGACGTGGCGAGCCGCCCACGTCCGCTCCCCCACCGCGACGGTGGTCTTCCCGTGCACCAGCGCGGGCCCGAGGTCCACCGTGTAGAGGTCACCGTCGCGCGTGCTGCTCCTGGTGATGCTCTTGGTGCCGTCGCGCGTGCCGACCGGGATCGGTGCGTCCGGGTCGACGAGCTCCTCGCTCACCAGGTGGTGGGCGAAGACCCGGATCCCGTTGCCGCACATCTCCGAGGTCGAGCCGTCGGCGTTGCGGTAGTCCATGAACCAACCGTGGTCGCCGCGCACCACTCGCAGCACGCCGTCGGCGCCGATGCCGCGGCGTCGGTCGCAGAGCGCCCGCACCCGCTCGGCGGTCAGCTCCCCGTGCACCGAGCCGTCGTGGTCGGGGAGGAGGACGAAGTCGTTCTCGGTGCCGTGCCCCTTCAGGAAGGGGTAGTCGACCTCACGGGGCACCGGCGTACAGACCCTTCTCGTAGTCCACGCCGTAGTGGCGGTCGAGCTCCTCGAGGGTCCGGCCCGCGGGCTCGGCCTCGTGGACGATGGCCGCGCGCCGCGGCACGATGCCGTCGGGGTCCCAGGTCTCGGGCTTCCAGAGCCCCGAGCGCAGGAACGCCTTGGAGCAGTGGAAGAAGATCTCCTCGACCTCGACCACGACGGCCAGCACCGGACGATGGCCCTTGACCAGCATGTCGTCGAAGAAGGGCGCGTCGCGGACCAGACGCGCCCGACCGTTGACCCGCAGCGTGTCGCCGCGGCCGGGGATGACGAAGTCGAGCCCGACATGGGGGTTCTCGATGATGTTCTGGTATCCGTCGGCCCGCTTGTTGCCCGGCCGCTCGGCCAGCGCGATGGTCGCGTCGTCGAGCACGTGGACCAGCGACCCGGCAGGATCGCCCTTCGGCGAGGCGTCGCAGCGCCCGTCGGCCGACGCCGTGGCCATCACGCAGAAGGTGGTCGCGGCCAGCCAGGCGCGGTCGACGTCGAGCAGCCGGGTGCGGCCCTTGTCACGGACCGCCGGAAGCGGCTCGCCGAGCAGGTCGACGAGCTCCTCGACGGTGTCGATCGGGGTCCCGATCGGAGGCGGGGTCACCCGTCCACGGTAGCCCGCTACCTCTGCGGTCGTACGACGCGCGCCGCGCCCCCACCCCGACGCTCCGGCTCGGCCGCGGCGAGCAGCATCCGACCGGGCCCGAAGCCGATCGCGGCCATCGCGCCGATCTCGGCCTCACTGGTGAAGGCGTCGCCCGCCGGCTCGAGCTCGTGGCCGTAGGCCCGCAGCTGGGCGCCGTACCTGTCGATGAACTCCGGCTCCGCGGTGACCACGACGTCGTTGCGTTCCGAGGCCCTCGGGTCGCGCAGGGCCGCCGGCAGCGACAGGTCGCGGTCGATGAGGTTGACCAGCGTCTGCAGGACCGTCGTGATGATCGTCGAGCCACCGGGCGACCCGAGCGCGACGAAGGGCTTGCCGTCGCGCAGGACGATCGTGGGTGACATAGAGCTGCGCGGCCGCTTGCCGGGCTGGATCCGGTTGGGGTCGCCCTTCTCGAAGACCGGGCTGAAGTCGGTCAGCTCGTTGTTGAGAAGGAAGCCGCGCCCGGGCACGACGATCCCGCTCCCGCCGGTCTGCTCGATGGTCAGCGTGTAGGCCACGACGTTGCCCCACCGGTCGGCGACGGTCAGGTGGGTCGTCGACTCGTTCTCGGTGTCCAGCGCCACCGACGCCTGCCCGCCGTCGCGGCCGCAGCGCCCGTCGTAGCGCCGGACGTCACCGGACGCGACCGGCTTCTCCTTGGCCCGCGTCGAGCTGATGCGGCAGGCCCGCTCGGCGGCGAAGCGTTCGGAGAGCAGGGCCCGCTGGGGCACGTCGACGTAGGCGTCGTCGCCGACGTAGGCGGCCCGGTCGGCGAAGGCCAGGGCGCTGGCCTCGAGGTAGTGGTGCAGCACCGCGGCGTCGTCGAGTGCGTCGAGGTCGAAGCGCTCGAGGATGTTGAGGGCCTCGCCGACCGCGATGCCACCGCTGGAGGCAGGAGCCATGCCGAAGACCTGGTGGCCGCGGTAGTCGGTGCGGGTCGGCTTCTGCGCGCGCACCTCGTAGTCGGAGAAGTCGCGCCGGGTGAGGAAGCCGGTCGGCACGGGCAGGGTCGGGTTGCGGACCAGCGGGGGCCGACGGACCGCCTCGACGATGTCGCGCGCGACGGCGCCGTCGTAGAAGTAGCGACGCCCCTGACGGCCGAAGTCGACGTAGGTACGCGCGAGGTCGCGGTTGCGGAAGCGCGAGCCGACCTCGGGCAGCCCGCCGCGCAGGAAGAGCCGCTTCGTCGAGGTGAACTGGCGGAAGCGCTCGACGTTGTCCTTGGTCTGCTGCCGGAAGGTCTGGTCGACGACGAAGCCCTTGCGGGCCAGGCGTACGGCGGGCGCCAGGGCCTCGCTCAGCGACAGCGAACCCCAGCGCTTGAGCGCGGTCGTCCAGGTGGCGGGCGTGCCCGGCGTACCGACCGAGACGCCGCTGGTGACCAGCTCGGGGGTGAAGCGGTAGGGCTTGTCGGTGCGTGGGTTGATGAACGCGTCGCGCGGCATCGTGGCGGGCGCGGTCTCGCGGCCGTCGAGGGTCCGGACGCGGTCCTTCTGCGCGTCGTAGACGACGAAGAAGCCGCCGCCGCCGACGCCGGCGCTGTAGGGCTCGGTCACACCGAGGGCGGCCGCGGTCGCCACCGCTGCGTCGACGGCGTTGCCGCCGCGGCGCAGCACCTTCAGGCCCACGGCGCTCGCCTCGGCGTCGACGGAGGAGACGGCCCCACCGAAGCCCTTCGCGACCGCCGGTGACGGTGGGGTCTTCGGCGATCCGCGGTCGGCGGACGCCGCGCTGGGCGCGAGCAGCGCACCAGCGAGGGCCAGGGCGAGGGCGAGGGCGGAGCTGGATGTGCGGCGCATGGTTCCTCCCGAGGATGCGGCTACTTCAGACCAGGGTGCCCCTTCACGAGCAGAGGCATGAGCAACGACCGGGGGGCGACCTGGGAGACGGCCGCGGCGATCCGGTTGACGGTGCCCGGGACGGCGTACAGCCTGCCCTTGTCGAGGGCGTCGAGCCCGCACCTGGCGACGGCAGCCGGGGTCTCCCACATGATGCTCGGGAGGGCGGCCTCGGCGTCGGCCTTGGAGAAGCCGGCCCGCTCCCCGAATCCGGTGTCGACCGGCCCGGGGCACAGGCAGGTCGCGGTGACGCTCGTGCGGCGGAGCTCACCGGCCAGCGACTGGGTGTAGGAGAGGACGAAGGCCTTGCCGGCGCCGTAGCCGGCCTGGCCCGGAAGCGGCTGGAACGCGGCGGTCGAGGCGACGTTGAGGATCGCCCCGCGGTCGCGCTCGACCATCCCGGGCAGGAAGCGGGTGCACAGGTCGGCGACGGTGACGACGTCGACCTCGATCATGTTCATCTCCGCCTCTGGGTCGGCGCGGTGGACCGGGCCGAGGGTGGAGAGGCCCGCGTTGTTGACCAGCACGTCGGGGGTCAGCCCGAGCGCCTCGACGCGCGGCAGCAGCTCGGCGCGAGCTGCGCGGTCGGAGAGGTCGGCGGCCAGGACGTCGGCGCGTCCCCCGTTGCTGCGCAGCTCCTCGGCCAAGGCCTCGAGCTTGTCGGCCGAGCGGGCGACCAGGGTGACCTGGTGGCCGCGGCGGACCAGGTCGCGGGCGATCTCGACACCGATACCCGAGGAGGCACCGGTGACGACGGCGGTGCGGTCGGCACCAGGGGTGGGCAGCGTCATGGACGGAGCGTAGGGCGGTCTCGCGTCACCGCCGAGAGCGCCCGGTCCACCCGGTCGTCGGAGTCGAAGCGGACCCAGTAGATGCGGGAGTCCTTGCGGAACCAGGAGTCCTGGCGGCGGGCGAAGCGCCGGGTGGCGGCGACAGTGCGGTCGCGAGCCTCCTGCAGCGTGAGCTCGCCGGCCAGGTGCGCGGCGACCTCGCGGTAGCCGATCGCCCGCGCGGCGGTGCGTCCGTCGGTGAGCCCGGCGGCGAGCAACCGCTCGACCTCCTCGACCAGGCCGGCCTCGAACATCGCGTGCACCCGGCGCTCGATGCGCGCGTCGAGGGTGGGCCGGTCGATGTCGACGCCGACCTGGACGGTGAGCGGGTCGGCGTACTCCTGCTCGGGGAGCGAGGCGCTGAAGGGCCGGCCGGTGATCTCGACGACCTCGAGCGCGCGGACGACCCGCCGGCCGTTGTCGGGCAGGATCCGCGCGGCGGCCTCGGGGTCGACCTCGGCGAGCCGGCGATGCAGGTCGTGGGGCCCGACCTCGGCGAGCTCGACCTCCAGCCGCTGTCGTACGGCGTCGTCGGTGCCCGGGAAGTCGAAGTGGTCCAGCACCGCACGGACGTAGAGCGCGGAGCCGCCCACGAGCACGGGGGTGGCGCCTCGCTGGCGCAGCTCTGTGATGCACGCCCGGGCCAGGCCCTGGAACTCTGCGACCGTGGACGGCTCGGTCACGTCGAGCACGTCGAGCAGGTGGTGAGGGATGCCGCGGCGCTCGACGAGCGGGAGCTTCGCCGTACCGATGTCCATGCCGCGATAGAGCTGCATGGCGTCGGTGTTGACGACCTCCCCGCCCAGCCGCTCGGCCAGGTCGAGCGCGAGGTCGCTCTTCCCGGCCGCCGTGGCGCCGACGACGGCGACGATCGGGGGTGGCTCGGTCACGGGGCTAGTGTCGCCGCATGGGACTCCTGAACAGGTTCAGCCGCGGTGCGAAGGGCAAACAGCTGCTGACCAAGGCGGTCGACCAGCACGGCGCCAAGATCGCCGACGGGATCGACAAGGCGGCGACCGCCGCCGACCAGCGGACGGGCGGCAAGCACCAGGACAAGATCCGCAAGGCGACGGGTCAGGCCAAGGACGGTCTCGACCGGCTCGACGGGAGACGCGACGACGACCTGGGTACCGGTCGCCCGTGAGCCACCAGGAGCCTGAGGCGTCGACGACCGAGACGGTGTCGACGTCCGAGGACCAACCCTCGCCGCCTGACGTCGACGTCTCTCCTCCCGGGGAGCACGAGTCCGAGCTGCCGTCGGAGGACGCGCAGTCGGAGAGCGAGCAGGCGTTGCAGGCCGAGAACGCCGAGACGTCCACAGGCCAACCGTCCGACTGAGGAGATCCGATGAGTGAGAGCCAGCCCGAGCAGATCGACGCTGCAGCCGAGGAGCACCAGCCCGAGAGCGAGACCTCGGAGGACACCGCGACCGTCTACGCGAAGGACGGCGAGCCCGAGAGCACGCCCGCGGACGTGTCGACGGACGCGCCCTGACCCACGCACCGCACGGTCGCTTCGTGGTCGTGCCGGCTGCGTACGTCTTCCTGCTGCGCGACGGCGCGGCCGGGCCGGAGGTGCTGCTGCAGCTGCGCAGCGGGACCGGCTACATGGACGACCACTGGGCGGCCGCCGCGGCCGGTCACGTCGAGCGCGGCGAGACGGCGTACGACGCAGCGCACCGCGAGGCGCTCGAGGAGATCGGCGTCCGCGACCTGGCCCTGGAGTTCGTGACGTCGATGCACCGCACCCAGGGTGGAGAGGCGATCGACGAACGGATCGACTTCTTCTTCACCGCGAGGTCGTGGATCGGCGAACCGCGGATCCTCGAGCAGGCCAAGTGTGCGGAGCTTCGCTGGTGTCGGCTCGACGCGCTGCCCGAGCCGGTGGTGCCGCACGAGCGAGCGGTGTTGGATGCGATCGGGGCGGGTACCGCCCCTGCCTATCTGACCTTCGGATTCGAGGAGACTGCGGATGCCCGACCCTGACCTCGGACCCAAGCCCGATGCGGAGATCGACCCGGGCGAGCCCAACCCGGGCGGGGTCGACGCCGTGCCGCAGAGCGACGGGGTCGACACCGAGCTCGCCGAACCGGACCCGGTCGGGCGCGACCTCGATCCGGACGACAACCCCGCCGTCGAGGACGTGCTGCCCGACGAGCTCGCCACGGGCGAGGACACCTCCACGCAGGCCACCGAGTCCGGTGAGGACGGCACCGACGTCGACGTCGACCCCGAGAAGGAGTCACCCGCATGAGCGACCAGCCCGAGGAGTACGACGTCACCGAGTCCGACCCGACTCCCCACGGCAACACCGGCGCCAGCAGTGAGCGGATCGGCCACGCCGGTCCGGGCCAGGCCGCGACCACCGGCGTGCGCGACACCAGCCCTCCCGACGTACCCGCCGGTGAGGAACCACCCGAGCAGTCCCCCGGCGGCCCCGAGGACAACCCCGACGGTCTCGACCCCAAGGCCGGCTACCCCACGCTCGACCCGAGGTCCGAGTAGCCCCCTGCACCCGGTGGTCGAGCTTGCCGAAACCCCTGCACCCGGTGGTCGAGCTTGTCGAGACCCCTGCTCCCGGTGGTCGAGCTTGTCGAGACCCCTGCACCCGGTGGTCGAGCTTGTCGAGACCCCTGCACCCGGTGGTCGAGCTTGTCGAGACCCCTGCACCCGGTGGTCGAGCTTGTCGAGACCCCTCCACCCGGTGGTCGAGCCTGTCGAGACCCCTGCACCGGTGGTCGAGCTTGTCGAGACCCCTGCACCCGGTGGTCGAGCCTGTCGAGACCCCTGCACCCGGTGGTCGAGCCTGTCGAGACCCCTGCACCCATGCGGGCCTGCCCCACTGTCGTCACCGCCCTGCACGAGTGCGGGATCTCGACTCCGCTCGATCACCGCTAGCGGCGGAGGCGGCGGGTCTCCAGAGGTGTCTCGACGGCGTGGCCGTCGGCGTTGCGTTCCACGAAGTAGGCGCCGGCCGCGTCCTTCTCGGTGAGGGCCTCGACCATCTCGGTGCCGCGGTAGAGCACGCCGGCGCCGTCGTCGGTGGCGTAGCCGGCCGGCAGCGTGCCGTCGGCGATGCAGGCTTGGAAGAGCGGGCGACGCTGCTCCTCGGAGTCGTAGTGGACCCCGTTGCTGAAGGGCACCAGTGCCAGCCCGTTGGTGACCGGCCGCAGGTCCGGGCCGAAGGAGTCGGTGGTGCCGCCGACGTGCCAGCAGATGGAGCCGGCCGAGACGCCGGTCAGCACGACGCCGGCCTGCCAGGCCGCTCGCATCGCATCACCCACACCGTGCAGCTCCCACATCGCCAGCAGGCCAGCGACGCTGCCGCCACCGACCCACACCACGTCCATCTCCAACAGGAAGGCAGTGATGTCCTCGACGTTGGGCATCGTGAAGAGCTGCAAGTGGCTCCCCTGCCACCTCGCCTCCTGCGCCATGTCGTAGAAGTGGCGGATCCATTCCGCCGAATCACCACCGGCCGTGGGGACGTAGCAGACACGTGGGACCCGACCTTCGACACCGGCCAGGTCGACGGCGTGGCGGGTCAGGGGCCCGACCGACCACTTCGTCCGCGTCCCCCAGACGATGCCGCCCGAGGTCGCCAGGATCGTGGGTGCGTCGGCCGGCATCAGCGGCAACCCGAGACGACCGGCAAGGGTTCCGGTACACCGAGACCCGGCATCCCCAGGACGACTCCCGAAGCCGGAGCTTCCCGGCGCGACTCCCATGCGTCGCCCGACCGCGTCCGGCGTACGCCGTGGACGACGTCGGCGACCAGGTGGTGCGGAGCGGCGTAGGTGACCTCGACCGTGGCGACGTCGCCGGGTCGGACCCCTCCGGGGTCGGCGAAGTGGACCAGCCGGTTGTCGGGTCCCCGGCCGGAGAGCCGCTTGGTGGCGGCGTCCTTGCGGCCCTCTCCCTCGGCGACCAGCAACTCGACCCGCCGTCCGACGAGCGCGCGGTTCTCCTCCCACGCGATCTCGTTGACCAGGGCGACGAGCCGCTCGTAGCGGTCCTTGACCACCGCCGGGGAGATCTGGTCGGGCAGGTTGGCGGCCGGAGTTCCCGGACGTCGGGAGTACTGGAAGGTGAAGGCGTTGGCGAAGCGCGCCCGGCGTACGACGTCGAGGGTGGCCGAGAAGTCCTCCTCGGTCTCCCCGGGGAAGCCGACGATGATGTCGGTGGTGATCGCGGCCTCCGTCATCGCGGCGCGCACGCGGTCGATGATCCCGAGGAACTTCGCGCTGCGGTAGGAGCGGCGCATCGCGCGGAGCAGGCGGTCGGAGCCGGACTGCAGCGGCATGTGCAGCTGCGGCATCACGTTGGGGGTCTCGGCCATCGCCTCGATGACGTCGTCGGTGAACTCGGCCGGGTGGGGGCTGGTGAAGCGCACCCGCTCGAGTCCCTCGACCGAGCCGCAGGCGCGCAGCAGCTTGGAGAAGGCCAGCCGGTCGCCGAACTCGACCCCGTATGCGTTGACGTTCTGGCCCAGCAGGGTCACCTCGCTCACCCCGTCCGCGACGAGCGCCTCGATCTCGGCGAGGACCTCGCCGGGGCGGCGGTCCTTCTCCTTGCCGCGCAGGCTCGGCACGATGCAGAACGTGCAGGTGTTGTTGCAGCCGACCGACACCGAGACCCAGGCGGCGTACGCCGACTCGCGTTTGGTCGGCAGCGTGCTCGGGAACACCTCGAGCGACTCGAGGATCTCGACCTGGGCCTCCTGCGCCGCACGCGCCCGGTCGAGCAGAGCCGGCAGAGACCCGATGTTGTGGGTGCCGAAGACGACATCGACCCAAGGCGCCCGGTCGGTGATCGTCGTCCGGTCCTTCTGCGCCAGGCAGCCACCCACCGCGATCTGCATGCCGGGGTGGGCTGCCTTGACCGGCGCGAGGTGCCCGAGGTTGCCGTAGAGCTTGTTGTCGGCGTTCTCGCGCACCGCACAGGTGTTGAAGACCACGACGTCGGCCTGCTGACCCGACGGCGCCGCGGCGTACCCGGCGTCCTCCAACAGCCCGCTCAGCCGCTCGGAGTCGTGGACATTCATCTGACAGCCGTAGGTGCGTACCTCGTACGTGCGTGCGTGTGACATGACAGTCGACAAGAGTACGGCGGGGGCGATGTGAGGTTCATCGTGAATCAGAGGAGTCCTGATGAACCTCCGTGACCACCTGCATCCTCTGACCCTCGGGAAGCAGCACGCCCAGCAGAACAGGTGGCCAGCAATTTGCCTCCAAGCGCCGATAATCAACCGAA
Source organism: uncultured Actinomycetota bacterium (assembly GCA_963767915.1). Taxonomy (GTDB): domain Bacteria; phylum Actinomycetota; class Actinomycetes; order Propionibacteriales; family Nocardioidaceae; genus Nocardioides. The sequence continues at coordinate 110,366 of CAVYFR010000002.1, read as the reverse complement.
ATTCAGCAACCTGAACTAACTGCGTTCCATCAACGTCACCCGTGACACGAGAGACCTTATAGCCCTCGGTGAATCGACGCGGAGCGATAGCCAGATCTTCGATGTATGTCTTTGGATTGCAGCTTCACAACGATTTTGACGTTGGGTCCTGCTAGTGACTTTACGAAAATGGTTCTTCCCCAGAAATCTTTCAAAACAATCCTAAATAAACTGTTGGGTAGGCCCTTACGAGCGATGAAGTGGCTTCGCAGTTCATGGCCGAATGATTGTGAATGCGGGTAAGCACATAGCCTGGCTGGGTCGGCAGTTGCTCTCGCGCTCGAGCCTCTCGCGTGAGGACAGTGAATTCGAACCTTTGCACCCGATGCTGAGCATTCGCTGCTTGCGCCGAAGGCGCATTTAGGGCAGTTCGGGCTGCGGGTCGCTCCGATCACCTTTATCAAAGCCCGGCATCGTCGCACCCGGAAGGGGTTTGAGGATCGACGGCGGGCTGCGTGAAGTGAAGCCCGGAGGTGCCTGTATGCTCGCACGCCCACTGCATAATCCGGCGTGAACGCGACCCAAAAGGACCAGCGATGAACCACTCCTCAACCATTCGAGTTCACTTGCGGGGCGCGGTCCTCCTCGTCGCTGGCTGCGCTCTCTCGCTGGCTCTCATCCCCCAGTCTGCTCAAGCTCGTGGCGATTCGACGAGTGACCCTGCCGGTGACGTGTTCACGAGTGCTTCCACTCGGGGCTACGACGAGACCAAGCTCGACCTCAGGCGTTTTGAGGTTTCTATCGAATCTGACGTCGTCGTTGCGCGGGCCAAACTCACCAAGATCATTGGGAACACTCGGGTCTCGGCAGGCAAGGTGAAAGAGACGCTCAACATCTTCTTCATCAATGGAGGTGTCGACTGCTACCGCGCCTATGCCTTCCTCGGCGGCAAAGTCACCCTCAACAAGGGGTGCGGTGAGGCAAGTCAACCCGTCGAGTGCCCCGACCTCGCCAAGACGCGCACCAAAACTCTCGCGACGATTGCGATCCCGAAGAACTGTCTGACCGCAGGCGACTACCTGTGGGAGACCGCGATCTCCGCTAGCTCGCTGTACAAGCCGTCAGGTTCCCAGAAGAGGCTCGGCGAAGACAGCATGGACATCGATGGCATCGACGGGTTCACCATCGCAGCCTCCTGATCAGCCCGCCCCTCCCCCCGCTCCGACCGCGAAGCGTGCGTCACGGGGCGTGACCGTCCAGTGACACCCGTGGATGCGTGCCGTCGCCGTTGCGGTGCTCGTGACGTGCTCACGGGTGCGGCGCGCCCTGCGCCCTCATGGCCTCAGCGGTTGCGGAGCATCTTCACGCCGAGCCAGGCGGCCAGCACGATCAGGCCGAGGAAGATGAGGACCTGGATCACAACGCTCTCGGGCATGGCGCTAGTCAACACCACGAACAGGGATATCCGGACCACCCAGGTGATGGCCGAGGGCGATCGCAGAGGGCTAGGGTCGGCGGACCATGACCTCCCCCTCCGGCGCAGGATCCCAGGCCGGCGAGCCCCTGGTGGTGCTCGCGGGTGTCAACAAGTGGTTCGGTGACCTGCACGTCCTCAAGGACATCGACCTGGAGATCCAGCGGGGCGAGGTGGTCGTGGTCATCGGCCCCTCCGGCTCGGGCAAGTCCACGCTCTGCCGCGCGATCAACCGGTTGGAGACCATCCAGAAGGGGACGATCACACTCGACGGCTTGCCCCTGCCCGCGGAGGGCAAGGAGCTGGCCAAGCTGCGCGCCGAGGTCGGCATGGTCTTCCAGAGCTTCAACCTCTTCGCCCACAAGACCGTCCTGGAGAACGTCGCCCTCGGACCCGTGAAGGTACGTCGCCAGCCCAAGGCGGAGGCGGAGACGAAGGCCCAGCAGCTCCTCGACCGGGTGGGCGTGGGGCACCAGGCGCAGAAGTACCCCGCCCAGCTCTCCGGCGGGCAGCAGCAGCGCGTCGCCATCGCCCGAGCACTCGCCATGGAGCCCAAGGTGATGCTCTTCGACGAGCCGACCTCGGCCCTGGACCCCGAGATGATCAAGGAGGTCCTCGACGTCATGGTCGACCTGGCCAAGGACGGCATGACGATGGTCGTGGTCACCCACGAGATGGGCTTCGCCCGCACCGCCGGCGACCGCGTCCTGTTCATGTCCGACGGGGCGATCGTCGAGGAGAACACCCCCGAGCAGTTCTTCACCCACCCCGAGAGCGACCGCGCCAAGGACTTCCTCGGCAAGATCCTGCAGCACTGACCGCACCCCTCCCCCGACCCCAGGGCTGGCACCAGCACTGGCACAGCACCACTCGGCACGAAGGAGAAACACCATGCGATCGATCACCATCAAGGCGGCCGCCGCCGCGTTCCTGCTGGCCGGCAGCCTCGCCGCCTGCGGCGACGCCGGCGAGGACGCGTCCGACACCCCCGAGGTCGAGGTGGAGGACGCCGACGGCAAGTTCGAGGAGGGCACCCGGATGGCCGAGCTCGCCGAGGCGGGCACCATCAACATCGGTGTGAAGTTCGACCAGCCCGGCCTCGGTTTCAAGGACCCGTCCCAGGAGCTGCCCGCCGGTTTCGACGTCGAGATCGCCAAGCTCCTCGTCGCCGATCTCGGCATCGACCCCGACGACCCCGAGGTCGCGAGCTACGTCGAGACGATCTCCGACAACCGTGAGCCCTTCCTGCAGGAGGGTCGCGTCGACATCGTCCTGGCGACGTACTCCATCACCGAGGAGCGCCGCGCGATCGTCGGCCAGGCCGGTCCCTACTTCCTGACCGGCCAGCAGGTCCTCGTGCCCGCCGACAGCGACGTCGAGTCGATCGAGGACCTCGCCGGCGAGGAGGTCTGCGCCGCGACCGGCTCGACCTCGCTCGACAACGTCGAGGCCGCCGGAGCCGTGGGCGTGCCTGCCGACACCTACTCCCAGTGCGCTGAGGACGTCGCCAACGGCACGGTGCCGGCGATGTCGACCGACGGCGCCATCCTGCTCGGCCTCGCCGCGCAGTACGACGGTGAGCTCAAGGTCGTCGGTCCGGAGTTCTCCGAGGAGCGGATCGGCGTCGGCTACAGCCAGGAGCACCCGGAGATGTGCGAGTGGATCAACGGGGTCCTCGAGGAGGCCTTCGAGAGCGGCGCCTGGGCCGACGCCTTCGAGGCCACCCTCGGCGGCGAGGACGTCGAGACGCCGGAGCCCCCGGCGCTCGACCCGTGCCCCGCCGCCTGACCCGGAGCGCTTGACCTCCCCTTGAACGTCGTCCTGGACAACGCCAACGAGGTGGTCCTGGCGTTCGCGTACACGCTGCTGCTGTTCGTGATCGCCGGGGCCGCCTCGATGGTGGTCGGCACCCTCCTGGCGGCTATGAGGGTCGGTCCGGTGGCGGTGCTGAGCCGCGCCGCTGGTGTCTACGTGACGATGGTGCGCAACACCCCCCTGCTCGTCGTCCTGATCTTCTTCCGGTTCGCCGGACCCAAGGTGGGCCTCCAGTTCAACTTCGTCGACCTGACGATCGGCGACTTCCGGATCAACAACATCTTCGTCGCCTGCACGGTCGGCCTGATCGTCTACACCTCGACCTTCGTGTGCGAGGCGATCCGCTCGGGCGTCAACGCCGTACCCCTCGGCCAGGCCGAGGCGGCCCGGGCGATCGGGCTGCCGTTCGGCGGGGTGATGACCCAGGTCGTGCTGCCGCAGGCGGTCCGGGCGTCCATCCCACCGCTGGTCAGCGTCCAGATCGCGCTGCTCAAGAACACGACCGTGGCCGGCGCCCTTGGCGTGACCGAGGCGTTCGTGAGGATGAAGGACTACAGCGACGACTTCCCCGGTGAGCGGTTGGGGATCTTCGTCGCCTTCGCCCTGATCTTCGTGGTCCTGGTGGAGGTCATCTCGTTCTTCGGCGCGGCCGTGGAACGCCGGCTCCGGGTGGCCCGATGACCAGCAACATCCTCTTCGACGAACCCGGCCCGCGCACCCGCGCGCGGCACCGGACCTACTCCGTCGTCGCGTCACTGGCCCTGACAGGCCTGCTCGGCTTCGTCGTGTGGCGGCTGTACGGCGAGGACCAGTTCGCCGCCGACAAGTGGGAGGTGTTCGTCACCCCGCGCTACGTCGAGGCCCTCGCGTCAGCCACGCTCGACACGCTGACGATGGCTGCGAGCTCGATCGTCGGCGCGGTGGTGCTCGGCTTGGTCCTCGGCGTCGGCAAGCTCTCCGACCACTGGTTCGTCCGGTGGCCGGCCTGGCTGTTCGTGGAGTTCTTCCGGGCCGTGCCGGTGCTGCTGATGATGATCTTCATCTACTTCAGCTGGGGTGTCAGCCGCGGCGACTTCGGCGCCTACTGGTCAGTGGTCGCCGCCCTCACTCTCTACAACGGCGCCGTGCTCGCCGAGGTGTTCCGCGCCGGCGTGCTGGCGGTGCCCCGCGGGCAGGCGGAGGCGGCGTACGCCCTGGGGTTGCGCAAGACCCAGACGATGAATCTCGTCCTGCTCCCCCAGGCGGTCAAGATCATGCTGCCGGCGATCATCGGCCAGTGCGTGGTGGCGCTCAAGGACACCAGCCTCGGCTACGCCATCACAGCTCCAGGCCTGGTGATCGCCGGGCGAGGGATCTTCCAGGCTTTCAACAACCAGATCCCGGTGGCGATCGTGGTCGCTGCGGTGTTCATCATCATCAACCTCCTGCTCGGGCTGCTCGCCACCTGGGTGCAGAAGCGTTTCGTGGGTGAGCGCAAGGCGCTCGACGTCACCAAGATCGCCGCGATGGGAGCGGGCCGACCGTAGGGTCGTGAGCATGGACCGCCGCGCACTCCTGCTGACCGGTGGGGGCGTCGCCACGACCGCGGCCCTCGTCACGGTCGAGCCGGCCGAAGCGGGCAGGTCCCGGACCTTCACCTTCGACGGCTCCTTCACCTCGCCCGACACCCCCGACTGGCACTACCTGCCGTTCAAGGTCCCGCCGGGCGTACGCGAGATCGAGGTCTCCTACTCCTACGACAGGACCGACACCGGGGCCGGCTTCAGCGTCAACGTGGTCGACATCGGGATCTTCGACCCGAGCGGGCGCGGCATCGGCCGGGCCGAGGGCTTCCGGGGATGGTCCGGAGGCGCGCGCGACCGCTTCCGGATCAGCCGCGGGTCGGCGACCCCGGGCTACCTCCCCGGTCCGATCACGCCCGGCACGTGGAACGTCATCCTCGGCCCCTTCCTCATCGTGCCGCCCGGGACGTCGTACGTCGTCACGGTCACGCTCCACTTCGGCCCGCAGGACAGGCCCTTCCGCGCGAAGCCGGCGCGTCGCGCGGTGCCCGGTCGCGGGCCGGGGTGGTTCCGCGGTGACCTGCACACCCACACCGTCCACTCCGACGGCGCGTGGACCCAGGCCCAGCTGGCCCGGGCGGCCCGCGCGGCTGGGCTGGACTTCATCGGCTCCTCCGAGCACAACACGAGCTCGGCGTCGCTGACCTGGGGTCGCTACGCACCCGACGACCTGCTCGTCCTGCCCGGCGAGGAGGTGACCACGCGCGCCGGCCACTGGCTGGCGATGGGCCTGCCGCCCGGGACGTGGATCGACTGGCGCTACCGGCCGGGCGAGGGGCACCTCGACACCTTCACCCGTCGGGTCGCCTCGGTCGGTGGTCTCGCGGTCGCCTGCCACCCGTTCGTGCCGATCCGCGGCACCCAGTGGGACTTCGGCTACGACTACTCCGACGTCGACGTGATCGAGGTGTGGAACGGGCCGTGGACCCTCGACGACCAGACCGCGGTCCAGAACTGGCACGCGCTGCTCGTGGCCGGCAGGTTCGTCCCGGTCATGGGCAACAGCGACTCCCACAACGAGGGGCAGACGGTCGGCCGCGCCCAGACCGTGGTCCGGGCCTCGTCGCTGTCGGTCGGCGCGATCATCCGCGGGCTCAAGAAGGGGCGGGCCTGGATCGCGGAGTCCTCGGCGGTCGAGCTCGACCTGACCGCGGGCCCGGTCTCGATCGGCGACACTGCTCCGGCGGGCAGCGAGGTGACGCTGCGCGTGTCCGGCGTACCCGGGTGTCTGGCGCAGCTGATCGGCCCCGCCGGGCCCATCGCCGGTGCGCCGACCACCGGCCCCCGTGGGGAGGCGACGCTCAGCGCCACTCCGCCGCCGGGCACCGCCTTCGTGCGCGCGGAGGTACGCCGCCTCGACGGCGCCCCGGTCCTCAACCCGCTCGAGGGTGTCCCCGCCCTGGCCATGGTCGCGATGACCAACCCGGTCTTCCTGGCCTGACCTGGGCAACCCCCGCTGACCCGTCACTTGTATGCGGTGGTTCAGCGAGAGATCCCCGGTGACCCGTCACTTCTATGCGACGGGTCAGCGAGAGATCCCCGGTGACCCGTCACTTGTATGCGACGGGTCAGCGTTTGGGGGTGACCCAGAGGCGGATGGTGCCCTCGATGACCGTGGTGCCGTCGTCGCGTACGCCGCGGACGCGGACCGGCAGGTCGGGGTCCTCCGACGTCCACTGCTCGGGGTCGGTCTCGGCGATGCAGGTGATGTCGCTGGTGGCCTTGGCGGTGTAGGTCACCTCCATGCCCTTGGGGATCCAGCGCTTGTCGCGCGGGATCGTCGCCTCCGCCAGCGCGCCCATCGCCGCCTCCAGCCCGTTGCACAGCGCGATCGCGTGGACGGTGCCGAGGTGGTTGTGCACCGCCCGGCGCTTGCCGATGACCAGCTCGGCCCGGTTGGGCTCGATCGAGACGAAGCGCGGACGGATGCTCGCGAAGTACGGCGCCCGCTGGCTGAACGCGATCGAGAAGGCCCGCTGGCCCACCACCGGCACGGCCGACGCGCGCTGCCACAGGGTCAGGACCTGGCTCATGGCCGACATGTTACCCGCAGGTAACCAAGTGAGTCCGTTAGGTTCCGGCCGTGACCCAGGAGTTCCCCGAGCTGGCGTGCTACGGCCTGGCCGGCCACGCCGATCCCGCTGACCTCGTGGCGGAGGTGCAGCTGGCCGAGCACCTCGGGATCGGCAGCGTCTTCCTCTCCGAGCGCTTCAACGTCAAGGACGCCGCCGTGATGGCTGGGGCCGCGGGTGCCGCCTCGACCAGCATCGGCATCGCCACCGCCGCGACCAACCACAACACCCGGCACCCGCTGGTCACCGCGACCATGGCGACGACGATGCACCGGCTGACCGGCGGTCGCTACGCGCTGGGCCTCGGGCGCGGCTTCGGGCTCCTCTTCGATCTGATGGGGGTCCCGCAGGTCACCGGCGCGCAGCTCGAGGACGTCATCGGGATCTACCGCCGGCTCTGGCACGGCGAGGCCGTCGGCGGGCACGAGGGGCCGGCCGGCAGCTACCCCTACCTCAACCAGGACAGTTCCTTCGACGAGGACATCCCGGTCCTGCTCATGGCCATCGGGCCGAAGTCGCTCGAGCTCGCCGGCCGGGTCGCCGACGGCGTCGTGCTCCACACGTTCCTCTCCGACGAGACCCTCGCGCGGTCGGTGGCGACCATCCGGGGCGCCGCCGAGCAGGCCGGTCGGGACCCGGCGTCGGTCCGGGTCTGGGCGGTGCTGGCGGTCGTGGAGGACTCGGTCCCCGAGGAGCTACGCCTGCGCAAGCTCGTGGGCCGGCTGGCGACGTACCTCCAGGGCTACGGCGACGTCCTGGTCTCGGCCAACGGCTGGGACCGCGCCGCGTTGCAGCGCTTCCGGGACGACCCGCTGGTGCAGGGCTACCCCGGGGCGTTCGACGCCATCGGGACGGTCGAGCAGCTCACCTACCTGCGTGAGGAGGTGCTGCCGGCCGAGTGGCTGGCCGCCTCGGCGACCGGTACGCCGGAGCAGTGCGCGCGCCGGGTCCTCGACCAGCTCGACGCGGGCGCCGACAGCGTGGTGCTGCACGGGGCGACGCCCACCGAGCTGGCCCCGGTCCTGGAGGCCTACCGCGACCTGCGCCCGGCCGGACGCTTCGACCTCGTCCCCACCAACCCGGGGTGGTCGGCCCCGCGCTGATCGGTCACGCCATCAGCTCGACCCGGTTGCCCAGCGCGTCGTTGGTGTGGCACCGGGTGAAGCCGGGGAAGGAGTCGCGTTCGGTCCAGTCCACGACGAAGCCGAGCCCGACGAGCCGCTCCGCGACCTCCTCCAGCTCGGGCACCCCTGAGAAGGCGAAGGCGGGGTGGGCCTTGCGGGCAGGGTTGGGCGGGTCCTCGACCCCGACGTGCAGCTCGGCGGTGACCGCGCCGTCGTCGTCGTGCGACCGGAACCACACGCCCCCGCGTCCGGCCAGGGCCGCTGGCTTGGCGACCTCGCTCAGCCCCAGCCCGTCGCCGTAGAAGCGGCGGGCGTCGTCCTCGCCGCCGGGCGCGCAGGCGACCTGCACGTGGTGCAGCCGGACGGCACTCACGCCCCCACCTGCGCGACCACGAAGATGCGGCGGAACGGCAGCAGCACCCCGTGCGGGGTCGGGGGGTACGCCGCCCGCAGCCTGGCCCGGAACTCCTGCTCGAAGTCGGCCCGCAGGCCAGGCGGGAGGGCCTCGAGCGTCGGGCGCGCACCCGTCCCCGAGACCCAGGTGAAGACCGGGTCCTCGCCGGTGAGCACGTGCAGGTAGGTCGTCTCCCACGCGTCGACCCGGCACCCGAGGTCGGCCAGGGCCTGGTGGTAGACCGCCGGGTCGTGACTGCTGGGCACCGCGACGTCGCGCGTGTGCTCGGCGTACGCCGGCTCGGCCGCGAGCTCGCGCCGGATGGTGTGGCTGGGCTCGTCGAAGTTCCCCGGAACCTGGAAGGCGAACCAGCCGCCGGGCGCTACCGCTCGCACCAGGCTGGGCAGGAGCCCGAGGTGGTCGGGGACCCACTGCAGGGTGGCGTTGGAGACCAGGACGTCGACCGGAGCCGCCGGTCGCCACTCGCGCAGGTCGCCCACGGACAGCTCGAGGTCCGGGTGGTCGGCCGCACCCTTGGCGATCATCTCGGGGCTGCTGTCGACGCCGCGCACGGTCGCCGCCGGCCACCTCTCGACGAGCAGCCGGGTCAGGTTGCCGGGGCCGCAGCCGAGGTCGACGACCTGCGCAGGCTGCTCGGCGCCGACCCGAGCGAGGAGCTCGACGAAGGGCCGGCCTCGCTCGTCGGCGTAGGTGAGGTAGCGATCCGGGTCCCAGGTGTGTGCCATGCACTCCATCCTGCGCTCAAACTATCTTGATGTCAAGATTCTTGAGGCCCGCTAGGGTGTGGGCGTGCGGGACGAGGTCGACGAGCTGGTCGAGGCGTGGCGCCGCGAGCGCGGTGACCTCGACCTCGAGCCGGTTGCCGTCTTCAGCCGGATCTCACGCCTCGCCCGGCATCTCGACCTCGCGCGGCGCGACGCCTTCACCGCCCACGACATCGAGTCGTGGGAGTTCGACGTCCTCGCCGCCCTACGCCGGGCCGGCGCGCCGTACGAGCTCTCTCCGGGCCGGTTGCTGCGCGAGACCCTGGTCACCAGCGGGACGATGACCAACCGGGTCGATCGGCTCGCCGCCCGGGGCCTCGTCGAGCGCTATCCCGACCCCGAGGACCGCCGCGGGGTGATCGTCCGGCTGACCGGCGACGGCAAGGCCGCCGTCGACGGTGCGTTCGAGGCGCTGCTGGCCGCCGAAAGGGACCTCCTCGCCGACCTGCCGGCCCGCGAGCAGAAGAAGCTCGCCGGGCTGCTGCGCACCCTGCTGGCACCCTTCGGCAGTCAGGCCTGACGGGCGGCTACTGCTCCAGGAGCTCGGCCGCCTCCAGCCAGGTCGCCTCCAGCTCCTCGCGCTCACCGGTGAGCACCCGTCGACGCTCGCTGAGCTCGGCGAGACGCTCGTAGTCCTGCGCGTGCTCGACGAGCTCGGCATCGAGCGCTGCCTCCTGGGCGGTCACCCGTTCGAGTTGTTTCTCGACCCGGGCCAGGGTCTTGCGGGCGGTGCGCTCGTCGGCACTACCGGCCTTGCGGGTGGCGGTGCTCGGCGGTGCATCGCCTCCCCCCCTGCCGCTCGTCGGCGCTGCCGCGGCCGCCGCGCGTTGGGCGTTACGTCGCTCGAGGTAGTCCTCGACCCCGCGCGGGAGCATCGAGATCTGTCCGTCGCCGAGCAGCGCCCACACCGAGTCGGTGACGCGCTCGAGGAAGTAGCGGTCGTGGGAGACGACCACGAGGGTGCCGGGCCAGCCGTCGAGGAAGTCCTCGACGACGTTGAGGGTCTCGATGTCGAGGTCGTTGGTCGGCTCGTCGAGCAGCAGGACGTTGGGCTCGGTCAGCAGCAGCCGCAGCAGCTGGAAGCGACGCCGCTCACCACCGGAGAGGTCCCCGATGCGCGCGGTGAGACGGTCGCCGGTGAAGCCGAAGCGCTCCAGCATGGCGCTGGCGGTCACCTCGCCGTCCGCGGTCCGGGTGACCCGCCGGATCGACTCGACGGTCTCGAGCACCCGCGCCTCGGGATCGAGGTCGTCGAGCTGCTGGGTCAGGTGCTGCAGCGCGACCGTGCGCCCGCGCCGGACCCGACCGGCCGAGGGCGCCAGCTCGCCGGAGAGCAACGACAGCACGGAGGTCTTGCCCGCGCCGTTGACGCCGACGAGCCCGACCCGGTCACCGGGACCGAGGCGCCAGGTCGCGCGGCTCAGCAGCTGCCGCTCGCCGCGCGCGAGGTCGACGTCCTCGACGTCGAGCACGTCCTTGCCCAGCCGCTGGCTGGCGAAGCGCTGGAGCTCGAGCCGGTCGCGAGCCGCCGGTACGTCCTCGATCAGCCGGTTGGCAGCGTCGATGCGGAACTTCGGCTTCGACGTCCGGGCCGGCGGGCCGCGCCGCAGCCACGCCAGCTCCTTGCGGACCAGCTGCTGCCGACGGGCCTCGCTCGAGGCCGACTGGCGCTGCCGCTCGGCCTTGGCCAGCACGAACGCGGCGTACCCGCCCTCGTAGGCGTCGACCACCCCGTCGTGCACCTCCCACGTCCAGTGGCACACCGCGTCGAGGAACCAGCGGTCGTGGGTGACGACCGCCAGGGCCGAGGAGCGGGCCGCCAGGTGGGCGGCGAGCCAGGCGACCGCCTCGACGTCGAGGTGGTTGGTGGGCTCGTCGAGGACGACGAGGTCGTGGTCGTCGAGCAGCAGGGCCGCCAGCGCACACCGGCGCCGCTCCCCGCCCGAGAGGCCGTGGACCCCCCGATCGAGGGAGACGCCGGCGAGCAGCTCCTCGACCACCTCGCGGGTGCGTGGCTCGGCCGCCCACTCGTGGTCGGCCTTGCCGCCGAGCACGGCCTCGCGGACGGTGTGGGTGTCCACGAGCTCGTCGCCCTGGTGCAGGTAGCCGATCAGCAGTCCGCGCTGCAAGGACACCCGACCGCTGTCCGGCTCCTCCAGCCCGGTCATCACCCGCAGCAGCGTGGTCTTGCCGTCGCCGTTGCGACCGACGATGCCGATGCGCTCCCCCACCCCGATGCCGAGGGAGACGTCGGTGAGGAGTGGGCGGACGCCGTAGGCCTTGGAGACCCGCTCGAGGTTGAGGAGGTTGGGCATCTAGGCGTGGACCACCAGGTGGGCCCCGGCGACCGCTCCGTTGGCGACCAGGACGACCGGATGGTCCTGACGCGTCAGGGCGCCGGCGAGGTCGCGGGCGTGGTCGGGACCCTCGCAGAGGAAGACGCACGTGGGCCCGGACCCGGAGACCAGCCCGCGCAGCGCTCCCTCGGCCTCGCCCCTGGCGATCAGTCGGTCGAGATCGGGCCGCAGGTCGATCGCGGGGTCCTGGAGGTCGTTGTAGAGGGCGCGAGCGAGACGCAAGGGCTCCCCTGAGGCGACCGCGGCAAGCAGCTCGTCGGCCGGCGGCGGCGTGGGGGCCGCGTCCGGATAGAGGCGGTCGAAGTGCGCGTAGACCTCCGGGGTGGACAGTCCCTCGGCGCTCGGCACGAGGACCCACCACCACGTGCCGGAGTCGTACGCCGGGACCACCATCTCCCCTCGCCCGGTGCCGCGGGCCGTCCCGCCGACCAACGCGAAGGGGACGTCGCTGCCGAGCTCGGCGGCGATCGCCAGCAGGTCCTCGTCCGAGGTCTGGACGTCCCAGAGTCGGTCGAGGGCGACCAGCACCGCCGCGGCGTCCGCCGACCCGCCCGCGAGCCCGCCGGCGACCGGGATGGACTTGTCGACCGCCACCTGGCCGGTCGGCTCGCGCCCGTGGTGCGCGGCCAGCAGGAGGGCCGCGCGGTGGACGATGTTGGCCTCGTCGAGGGGGACCTGGTCGAGGTCGACCCAGTCACGACCGGCCACCTCGAAGGACCAGGTGTCGGCCTCGGCGGCCGTCACGTCGTCGCACAGACCGACGGCCTGGTAGACGGTGTCGAGCGGGTGGAAGCCGTCCTCGCGCACGGCTCCGACACCGAGGTGCAGGTTGATCTTCGCCGGGGCCCGGACCGTCGTGCCCGGGCTCATCGGTGCAGCTCCTCGGCCAGTCGGGCGAACTCACCCACGCCGAGCGACTCGCCCCGGGACAGCGGGTCGATCCCGGCCCGTCCGAGTGCCTCGATCGCCCCCTCGGGGGAGCCGGCCACCTCACGCAGCGCTCCCCGCAGGGCCTTGCGGCGATGGGCGAACGCGGCGTCGACGACGCCGAACACCTGCTCGCGCGAGGCCGCGGTGACCGGCGGGTCGCGTCTGACCCAGGCCACGAGCCCCGAGTCGACGTTGGGGACCGGCCAGAAGACGGTGCGCCCCACCGTGCCGACCCGGCGGAACTCGCCCCACCAGGCGGCCTTCACCGACGGGACGCCGTAGGTCTTCGACCCCGGGGGGGCCGCCAGCCGGTCGGCCACCTCGGCCTGCACCATCACCAGGCCGCGTTGCAGCGTCGGGAGCAGCGCCAGCAGGTGGAGCAGCACCGGCACCGAGACGTTGTAGGGCAGGTTCGCCACCAGCGCGGTCGGCGGCGGGCCGGGCAGCGCCTGGACCCGCAGCGCGTCGGCGTGCAGGAGCGTGAACCGGTCGACCCGGTCGGGGGCATGGGCAGCCACCGTGGCCGGCAGGAGGGCGGCCATCCGGTCATCGATCTCGACCGCGACGACGTGGGCCGCGACCTCGAGCAGCGCCAGGGTCAGCGACCCCAGGCCGGGTCCGACCTCGACCACCGTGTCGTCGACGTCGATGCCGGAGTCGCGGACGATGCGCCGCACCGTGTTGGCGTCGATGACGAAGTTCTGCCCTCGTTGCTTGGAGGGCCGCAGGTCCAGCTGGGCCGCGAGCGAACGCACCTCCGCCGGCCCGAGGAGTCTCGGACCGGCGGCGGGAGGCATGTCGAGGAGGCTAGTGGCCGCGCCGCAGGGTCATCGGGGCAGGCCGAGGGCGGACGAGCAGTGCGGCCAGGCGCCGTACCCACCGCTCGCGTCGCGCAGCCTGGTGGCCACGGCGATCTGGGTCTCCCGGCTGTGGCTGCTGGGCAGACCGGTGCCGCCGTAGGACTGCCAGGTGCCGAGGCTGAACTGCAGACCGCCGTAGTAGCCGTTGCCGGTGTTGATGGCCCAGTTGCCGCCGGACTCGCACTGCGCGAGCCGGTCCCAGACCGTGCTGCCGCCGGCGAACGCGACGACGGCGGGGGCGGTGCCGACCCGGACGACCGCGGCCACCGGAGCCTGGAGGAGCTCCTTGCGCACGACCCTGCGCACCGCGAGCTCACCGTTGCGGAAGGTGAGGCGGTAGGTGACGTTGCGGCGGCCGTCGACGCCACTGCGCACGACCTCGGTGGTGCCCGTCGGTCATGGAGGAGTCGCTCCTCTCGACCGTGCCGAACGCGATGCGCTCGTTCTTGACCCGGCGCTCCACGCGCTCGACGTCGGTGAAGACGATCCTGTCGCCGTTGCGCAGCGTCGTGCCGAAACGGGGCGCACCTCGTCGTGCCGGTCGACGTCGACGTCGATCTCGGCCAGCGCCTCCTCGACGGTGAGCGCGGTGACCGTACGACTGCACCGGCTTCTTGCCGGCGACGACGAACGTGAGGCGCTTGGGGGTGACGACCTCGAGGACCAGCCCGTCACGCGAGATCGAGCTGCCGCGGCTCACCGAGAGCTCGGCCCGATCGAAGCTCCGGCTGAGCTGGTCGAGTGCGGCGTCGACCTGGTCGAGGTGACCCAGTGCGTCTGCGTGCGACCGTCGACGGTCAGCTCGAGCTGGCGGCCGATAGCGGACCGCGATCTTGGTGCCGTCCAGATCCGATCCTCCAGCCCGGGAGCGACGAAGTCGTGCTCACCGACCTCGATGCCCTCGGCCTCCAGCACCTCACCGACCGTGTCACCGAACGCGGTGACCTCGCGCGGTTCACCGTCGACCGAGAGGGTGACCGACCTGCTGAGGCTGGCGTAGCCGTAGGTGGTGCCGGCGACGGCGAGGGCGGCGACGAGCTGCCACCACGATCAGGGCCGCACGGCTGCGGACGAACTTGTCGAGCGTGGAGTGCACATGTCTCCGATACGTCGTACTTCTCCGAGTCCTCGGGGGCCAGCGCGACGACGCGCCACCAGCGGCGCGGGCGTGAAGAACGGTGCGACGGCGGAACCTTCCCCGATCCCGGCCAACGGCATCTAGGAGAACAGTGGTCCGCGTGAGAACGCAAACGGGCGCCGTGTCCCCACCTCGGGCGGGCGCCTGTGGCTCACCACACACCGCCGAACGCGGTGAACGTGTTGGTCTCCACCGCCTCGCACAGCGACGCGAGCTCGTCGCCCCGGCCTGGGCCATGGCGCGCATCGTGATCGGCACGAGGTAGGGCGCATTGGTCTCGCCGCGGTGCGGCGAGGGGGTCAGGAACGGGGCGTCGGTCTCGACGAGCAGCCGGTCGAGGGGAGTGAGCCGCAGGGCCTCGCGCAGCGGATCGGCGTTCTTGAAGGTCACGGTGCCGGAGAAGGAGAGGTAGGCCCCGCGGTCGAGGCAGGCGCGTGCGAAGGCGGCGTCGCCCGAGAAGCAGTGCATGACCCAGCGCGGCGGTACACCTTCCTGGTCGAGGACCTCGAGCACCTCGTCGTGGGCATCGCGGTCGTGGATCACGAGCGTCTTGTCGAGGCGCGTGGCCAGGTCGATGTGTGCGCGGAAGGACCGCACCTGGGCCGCGCGTCCTTCCTCGCCGGTGCGGAAGTGGTCGAGCCCGGTCTCCCCCACCGCCCGCACCTTGTCGTGCGCGGCGGCGAGCGCCTCGATCTCGGCGAGCGCTTCGTCGAGCCGACCCGCCGCGGCCAGGCGGGGCGCCTCGTTGGGATGCAGCGCGACGCCGGCGACCAGGGCGCCGTGGGTCTCAGCGGCCTCGACGGCCCACCGGGCGCCGGACAGGTCACAGCCGATCTGCACGATGCGGGGTACGCCGACCGCGGTCGCCGCTGCGACGGCCTCGGCCACAGGGGTCACCTCGTCGCCACCGCGTGTGATGTCGAGGTGGCAGTGGTTGTCGACGACCGGGTGCGGCAGGGGCTCGGGGGCGGGGGGCCGGCTCATGCCGCCCGGACCCGGCTCAGGATCGCCTCGGCGAGCGGGCGCGGCGCCTGGGTGGGGACCCAGTGGCTGACACCCGGGAGCGTCACGAGCTCGTAGTCGGCGTCGACGTGGGATGCCGTGCGCTCGATGCCGGCCCGGTCGACGTGGACGTCCCCGTCGCTCCAGACCAGGGTCGTCGGCACCCTCACCCGTGAGCGCAACAGCGTCGGGTCACCGAACGGCAGGGCGCGGTAGTAGTTGAGGGCGAAGGTGAGCGCGCCGGCGTCGACGACCTCGGTCCGGAACCTGCTGATCTCCTCCTCGGTCATGCCGGAGGCACGGAGCCGACCGTCGAAGAACCCGTCCGCCCGCGTCGCCCACCATTCCGGGACGACCGGCGCCTGGGCGGCGGCCACGTACCAGCTGCGGAGGACCTGCTTGGACCGCAGGAGGGCCTCGAGGAAGGCCGCGGGATGCGGCACGGAGACCGCGGTGAAGGTGCGGAGGAGCTCGGGGTGGCGCGCCGCCAGGGCCCACCCGACGATCGCGCCCCAGTCGTGTCCGACGAGGTGGACGGGCGCTCCGGCCAGGTCGACCAGGGCCACCGCGTCGCCGACGAGCTCGCCGATCCGGTAGTCGCGGCGTCGGGTGGGTCGGGCTCCCGGTGCGTAGCCGCGCTGGTCGAGCGCCAGGGTGCGGAAGCCGGCCTCGTGCAGCAGCGGCGCGACACGGCGCCAGCTGGTCGCCCGCTCGGGGAAGCCGTGCAGCAGGACGACGACGTCCCCGTCGAGTGGGCCGTCGTCGAGGACGCCGAGGGTGAGGCCGGAGCGCTCGAGCGAGGAGAGCCGGCCCGCGTCCGTCACGACCGGTGCACGAGGTCGTAGACCTCGCGCTTGGGTACGCCGGCCGCCCGGGCCACGTCCGCGATCGCCTCCTTGCGCGACATGCCCTCATTCTCGCGGTCGGCGACGGCCGCCCGCAGGCCGGCCTCGTCATCGGGCACCGAGCCGGTCGCCTCGGCGCCGGCCACCACGAGGGTGACCTCGCCGCGGACGCCGTCCTCGGCCCAGGTCACCAGGTCGCTGAAGGCTCCCCGGCGTACCTCCTCGTGGGTCTTGGTCAGCTCGCGGCACACGGCGGCGCTCCTGGTGGCGCCGAACGCCTCCACCATGGCGCTCAGGGCGGCCTCGGTGCGGTGCGGTGCCTCGAAGAAGACCATCGTCCGGCGCTCCTCGCGCAGCTCGGCCAGCCGACGCGCCCGTTCGCCGCCCTTGCGAGGCAGGAACCCCTCGAAGCAGAACCGGTCGACGGGCAGTCCGGAGACGGCCAGCGCGGTCAGCACGGCGCTCGGGCCGGGCACGACGGTCACGGTGATGTCGTGCTCGACGGCCTGCGCGACGAGGCGGTAGCCGGGGTCGGAGACGCTCGGCATCCCGGCGTCGGTCACGAGCAGGACGCGATCCCCGGCGAGCAGGGCCTCGACCAGGGCGGGGGTGCGCGTCGCCTCGTTGCCCTCGAAGTAGGAGACCACCCGCCCGGCCACGCTCACGCCCAGGTCGTTGGTCAGCCGGCGCAGCCGGCGCGTGTCCTCGGCCGCCACCACGTCCGCAGTGGCGAGCTCCTCGGCCAGCCGGGGCGGCGCGTCGGTGACCCGTCCGATCGGCGTCGCCGCCAGCACCAGCACCCCCGCCACCCCCCGATCATCGCAGCCCACCGCCAGCTCGGTGGTCGAGTGCGCTCTCGGTGGTCGAGTGCGCTCTCGGTGGTCGAGTGCGCTCTCGGTGGTCGAGCCTGTCGAGACCCCAGCGGTTGGTCGAGCTTGTCGAGACCCCTCGTCGTCGGCTCGATCACCGGGGGGCGACGTACCCTTTCGCGCGTGACGGTCCTCGAGCGTCCGCCGGTGCGGGAGCGGGCGCGCACGCCCCGGTGGGGCGAGGAGGACCCGGCGCTCTCCTGGGGCGCGAGCATCGCGGTCGCCGTCCTGGCGCTGCTGCTGCGGCTCTACCACCTCGGGACGCCGCGGGAGTTCCAGTTCGACGAGACCTACTACGCCAAGGACGCCTGGTCGCTGCTCAACCACGGCTACGTGCGGTCCTCGGTCGAGGACGCCAACGACCAGATCCTCGGGGGACAGGCCACCGGCATCTGGGAGGACGGTCCCTCGATGATCGTCCACCCCGAGGTCGGCAAGTGGCTGATCGCGCTGGGCGAGAAGGCCTTCGGCATGGACCCCTTCGGCTGGCGCATCTCGGCCGCGGTGGTGGGGGCCCTCATGGTCCTGGTGATGTGCCGCCTGGCCCGCCGGGTCACGGGCTCGACCGTGCTGGGCTGCGTGGCCGGGCTGCTGCTCACCTTTGACGGGCTGCACTTCGTGCTCTCCCGTCTCGCCCTGCTCGACATCTTTCTCGCGTTCTTCACGCTGAGCGCGGTGACCTGCCTGGTCTGCGACCGCGACTGGTACCGCGCCCGACTGGCCCGGCTCCAGCCCACCGACGTACGACGGGGGTGGGGGCCGGTCCGGGGAGTGCTGTTCCGCCCGTGGCTCCTGCTCGCCGGGGTCTGCTTCGGCCTGGCGATCGGTACGAAGTGGACCGCGGTCTATCCGCTCGCCGCCTTCGGCGTCCTGGTCTGGCTGTGGAGCGCCGCGGCGCGCCGTGCGGTCGGGGTGGACCGGTCCGTGCTCCGGTCGGCCGTGGTCGACGGCGTACCCGCCTTCGTCCACCTCGTGCTCGTCGCCCTCGTCGTCTATGTCGGGACGTGGACGGGCTGGCTCGTGCACGCGGAGGAGTACGAGGAGAGCCTGTCCTCGACGCAGTACACGCGCTTCGTCGAGGAGGGGGCGACGTGCGACGACGAACCGGTGCTCGGTGCCCAGCGGTGGGCGACCGCGGGCGAGCCGGACGCCTCCGGGATCGGCGAGGTCGGCCAGTCACTGCGCTCGCTGTGGTCCTACCACCGAGACGTCTACACCTTCCACACCCACTTCCTGAACTGCTCGGAGCACACCTACGCCTCCCAGCCTGAGGGCTGGTTGGTGCTCAACCGCCCGGTCGGGGTCGCCGCTGACACCGACATCGCCCCCGGCACCCGGGGGTGCGATGCACCCGAGGGCAGCGACTGTCTGCGCCAGGTCATCCTCCTGGGCACGCCGGTCCTGTGGTGGGTCGGCGTGGTCGCGCTCGTCCACGCGCTGGCCATGTGGGTCGGGGGACGGGACTGGCGGTTCGGCGTTGCCGTCGTGGGTGTCGCCTCGACCTGGCTGCCATGGCTGCTCTACGACGACCGCCCCATCTTCTCCTTCTACGCGATCATCACGCTGCCCTTCATCGTGCTCGCCCTGACCCTGGCCATGGGCAAGCTAATCGGGCGCTCCCGCCAGCCGTCGGTCCGGCGTACAACCGGAGTGGTGGTCGCCGGTGCCTTCTTCGTGTTGGTGCTCATCAACTTCGCGTGGTTCTGGCCGATCTACACCAACGAACTCCTCACCAAGTCGCAGTGGCTCGACCGGATCTGGTTCGCCGACTGGATCTAGGATGCGGGTTTCGAGACAGGAGCTAGGGCGCCTTCCTCAACCAGCGGTCGCGCCTGGGTCGTCGGTTGAGGTGGCGTACTGAGCAGGCGCGTCAACGCCGCCTCGAAGTGAGGTCGCGGTCGGCCCTGCCCGTTGGTTGAGGAGGTCGCGCTAGCGACCGTCTCGAAACCCAGCGACGCTCAGTCGGAGGCTGAGGAGGATCTCTCGCCGAGGCAGGAGTTGGCGAAGGAGACCAGGTCGCGCGGCTGCCAGTGAGAGGGGTCGTCGTGCAGGCCGACGGCCTCGAGCTCGCTGACCTCGACGCCGAACTCGTTGAGCTTGTCGATGAGCGGGCCGCTGTTCTCGTCGTAGATGACCCAGTGGTCCTCCGGCGACGACACCACGCGGTAGCGAGTCTCCCGCGGGAGTCGCGCGACGTTCTTGACCGGGTTGCGGTCGGGCGGGACGGGGCCTCGAAGGCCTTGTGGATGTAACCCGGCCCGCCCGGCACCTCGTCCAAGTCCGTGAGGGCGATGGCCGGCTTGACGCCGTACCAGCACGGCGGTGGCCTCACCCCGTGGACGAGCGCGTTCAGCGAGACCGCGCCACCCATCGAGCCCGGACACCCAGACCTTCACCCGGGCCCCGGTCATCTGCTCGGCCCACCTGATCAGCCGAGCGGTGTCCTGGGTCGAGGCAGGGTTGCCCCACGATTGGGCGTGGAAGTTGGACGAGGCGATGGCCCAACCGTCGCGGCGCAGGGCGTCGAGCCACGGTCCGTCCACCCGGTCGTTGACATTGCCGCCCTGACCGTGGAACCACAGGACGACGCCTTTGGGCTCGACACCGCCACCGGGCAGCGACAACCGCACCGGCTCACCGGCGAGGCTGCCTGCGCACCGACTCGCTGGGGTGCTCACCGCTGGCCCCCGTGGTGAGGACGACCAGCGTGACGGCGAGCGCCAGCGAGCCCAGGATGCTGGTGGCACGTAGGAACACGGTCTCCCCGCGAGCTGGCTTGGGTGGGTCGGACGGTCGAGTCATCGCGTACAAGCGGCCTGGGCATACCTCGGACTCGCTCCACTCAGATCAGCGCGCAGATCAGGTCAGCCGATGTGCCGCGGGACGATCTCGGGGTCGTTCTCGAGGGCCTCGGTGAGCAGCGCGACCAGGGCCTCGAGCTGGACGTCGGCGGAGCTGGCCACCTCCTCGTCCGAGGCGTCGAGAGCTCGGGCCGCGAGCCCGGCCTTCGCGTCGATCAGCTCCGCGATCTTGGTGTCGATCGTCTGCGCCGCGATGACCCGCCATGCCGTGACCGGCTCGACCTGCCCGATCCGGTGGATCCGGTCGATCGCCTGGGTCTGCTCGGCCGCGGTCCAGGACAGCTCGGCGAGCACGAGGTTGGAGGCGACCTGCAGGTTCATGCCGACCCCGGCGGCCATCAGCGAGCAGACGATGACCTGGCAGTCGGGGTCGTTCTGGAAGTCGTCGATCGCCTTCTCGCGGGCCTTCGGCGTCTGGTCGCCACGGATGCTGGCGAACCCGATCCTCGCGGCGGTCGAAGGTCTCCTCGGCCACGTCCATGACGTCGATGTGCTTGGCGAAGAACACGACCTTGCCGACGTTGCGCGCCAGCTGTGCGGCGTAGTCGGCTGCCAGCTCGGCCTTGGCCTGGCCGATCCGGCGGACCATCGTGAAGACGTTCTCGCCAGCGGCCTTGCTGTCGGAGTCGTCGAGCTCCCAGCCGGCGACGCGGCGGACCAGCTCGTGGTCGATGCCCTCGACCGGCGATCGGAGCGACGTGTCTCGAGCGCGATCTTGTAGCGCTCGACCAGTCGACGTGCCAGCTCGCGCTCGGCGTCACGGATCGAACGCCCCACCGCCTCGTCGAGCTCGACCGGCAGGTCGGCGACGCGTCGGGCGGGGATGTCGTCGGCGACGTCCACCTTGCGACGCCGGACGATTCCCATGTCGACGACCCGGTTGCGCGCGGCTGCGTAGAAGCCGAGGTCGGCCGGGGTCAGTCCGGTCTCCTCGAGGGCCTCCATCAATTCGCCGAGGGGCCGCTTGTCGTCGATCCAGCCGAGGAACTGCCAGATCGCCCGGAAGTCCTCGATGTCGTTGATCAGTGGCGTGCCCGTGAGAGCCATCAGCAGCGGGTTGATCGCGCGGTCACGAATCCGCTCGGAGAGCTGGAGCACGTGCTGGGAGCGCTGCGAGGTCTTGTTCTTGATGAAGTGCGCCTCGTCGACGACCATCCCGCGGAAGCCGTGGTCGGCGAGCCAGCCGACGTGGCGGTCGAGGATCTCGTAGTTGACGATCATGATGTCGGCGAAGCCGTCGAGCTCGTGCCCGTCGCCGTGGATGACCGTGGCCGTACGCCGGGGGGTCCACAGGCCGACCTCGCGGGCCCAGTTGGTCTTGACGACGTTGGGCACCACGACCAGCAGCGGGTAGGCGTCCGCGGCCTCGGCGGCCAGGAGCGCCTGGGCGGTCTTGCCGAGGCCCGGCTCGTCGGCGAGGAGGAAGGTGCGGTGACCTGCGGCCGCCGCAGCGACCACCTGCCCCTGGTGACGCATCAGGGTGAGGTCGTCAGGCGCATCGAGGGACTCGGGCTCGGGGAGCGGCATGCACGAGGAGGTGCCCTTGCCGACGTACTCGAAGGAGCGGAAGAGGGGCTCGAGGAGCTCCCAGCCGGCGAGCCGCCGCGGAGTGCCCTTGGCCTTCGCCGCAGCGGCCTCGAAGTCCGGGGTCAGGAACGGGTTGGCGAGCTGGCGGGCGATCACCGAGCGCGGCACCACGCGACGAGGGGTCGAGGGGGCGTCTCCGTCAGGCTCGGGAGCCCGCTTCTCCTCCGGGACCTCGAGGCCCGCGGCCGTCAGCATCCGGCGCTTGAGCTCCACGGCGGAGTCGGAGATGTCAGCGTCCTCGGAGAGGAGCATCAGCAACGAGGGGTCACGCGCGGCGGTCTTGGCGAGGATGGTCGCGATGCCGTCGAGGCGCTTGAGCTGCTCGGCCCGGAACGCCTCGGTGCGCTCGGTGTCGGTCTTGACCCGGGCCCGCTCCTCGCGGACCAGGAGCCCGATGACCTGGAACTTCGTGCGCACCGACGGAGCCACGGCTCCGCGCTGCACGCCGTTCTCCACCTCGCGCACAGCCCGCGCCAGGACCGGGATCAGACCCTCGTTGTCGAGGGCACGCTTGCCCTTCTGGGCGCCCTTCTGGGCGCCGCCCTTCTGGGCACCGTTGCGAGCGCTGGTGTTGCGAGGCGCGGTCCGGGTGTTGCCGGACTGACGCTGGCCCCGTCGAGCCACAGACCCTCCCTGGATCCTGGGTTGAGCGACCGCCGCGGTGCTTCGCGGCGGACCGGGTGCACGGGCGACAGGGACGTCCGGGGGTCGGAACCGCCTGAGGAGAACCTGTCGAGAGCCCGGCTGGAGGAGACGCCGGGCGAGAGGTGCTGCAGCCACTGTAGCCCGCTGCCTCGCCGAGCGCTGCATCACCTCGCCGTCGCATGTGCGCTTCGCGGCCCGGGTACCTCCCTCGGATGACGAGCAACGACGACGCAGCACTCGGCCGGCTCGACGACGGCGAGCGCGACCAGGAGTCCTCCTCCACGACCGACGGCCCTGCGGCCGAAGGGGAGTACGACGCCGCGCAGGGCTCCCCGGGCGACGCCCACCCGACAAATGAGGACTTCCCGGAGGAGCCGGGGCGCTAGACGTATGCGCATCTTCTTCACCGGCGGCAGCGGCAAGGCGGGCAGGCACGTCACGGCGTACCTGGCCGACCAGGGCCACCACGTCACCAACGCCGACCTGGTGCCACTGGGCCACCCCGCCGTCGCCGACCTACGGGTCGACCTCACCGACGCCGGGGAGACCTACTCCGCCCTCGCCGGGCTGGCGAGCTTCGACGAGCTGGACCTGCCGGAGAAGCCCGGGTACGACGCGGTCGTGCACTTCGCCGCCGTCCCGGCGATCCTACTCACCTCGGACGCGGCGACGTATGCGACGAACGTCCTGAGCACCTACAACGTGCTCGAGGCGGCCACCCGGCTGGGGGTGCGCAAGATCGTCTTCGCTTCCTCCGAGACGACCTATGGGGTCTGCTTCGCCCAAGGCGAACGCCGCCCTCTCCACGTGCCCGTCGACGAGGACCACCCGACGGTGCCTGAGGACTCCTACGCGATGTCGAAGGTGGCCAACGAGGTGACAGCGCGCTCGTTCCAGACGCGCACGGGGGCTGACATCTACGGGTTGCGGATCAACAACGTCATCGAGCCGCACGAGTACGCCGAGACGTTCCCCGCCTTCCTCGCCGACCCGGCACTGCGACGCCGCAACCTGTTCGCCTACATCGACATCCGCGACCTCGGTCAGATGGTGGAGCGCTGCCTCGAGACCGACGGCCTGGGGTACGAGGTGTTCAACGTCGCCAATGCCGACATGTCGGTGGCAGTGACCAACGAGGAGATCCGGGCCCGCTTCTACGACGGCATCGAGGTGCGCCGGGCGATGGGGCCTGACGAGACCTTCTACGCCATCGACAAGGCTCGGGATCTGCTCGGTTTCGAGCCTCGACACTCCTGGCGGGACGTGCTTGCAGGCCCTGGCTGAGCGCTGCGAACTTGGGTGGAGCTTGAGGTCCAGTTGTTCAACTTCTCACCTCAGCTCATCCGACTGGTAACCGCGCTAAGCGCACGCAAACGCAGCAGTGTTCTGGATCGGCGTCCGACCCGACCACATCGCTCTGAGCAGAATGCCGAACGACGGCTGGGTGCGCATGCGGTCCAGTCGTTGCTGGAGAGCTACCGCGACGGCGCCGCTGTCTCAGAGCTGATGGCCACCTACGTACTCGGCAAAGGCACAGTCCTAAACATGCTGCGACGGCACGGACTGGCGGTACGGAACCAAGGCCTAAACGAAGACGATCTTCCGAGCGTGGTGCAGCTCTACGCAGACGGATGGTCGCTGACTCGCTTGGGTAAGCGTTTTGGCTGTGATGCCTGCACCGTCCGGCGGCGTCTGCTCGAGGCTGGCGTTGTGATGCGGGCTCCATGGGAGCGGGTCTAGGCAGCGTCCTTGTCTCGGCCTTGCTCCTGTTCTCGTTCCTGCTGCTTCCGGGCTTGCTGCTCAGCCATGCGGATGAGACCACGGGCCAGGCGCCCGGTCTTGATGGTGGGGTGCACGACGCCAACCACTTTCAGTCTGCGTTCCCCACTCTTGGAGTGCGGGGCGTGATGACTAAGCGCCTGGGCTGCTGCTTGCTTCTCCCGGTGCTGCTGTAGGTCGGCGAAGGCTCGGCCGGCTAGATGCGGCAGTGATGGGTGGATCAGGGTGATGACTGCCTTGTAGCCGAGGAGGTCCTGATCACGGACGTCCAAGCTTGGCTGGAAGTAGTCGTGCAAGTGCCACTGGGCGCTTGCGTCCACGGAGGCGAAGGTCATCTTGGTGTTGAGCCAGAGGGATCTGAGCTCGTGGTGGCGGTGGAGGTATTGATGGGGTGGGAGGCGGGGCATATTGCTTTGTAAGGTTACCCCCCCCCCCCCCCCCCGGAAATTGCGACAGTTCCTCGCGATCTTGCTATCATGTAGCCAATGGCAAACTTGACCAACCCTGTTAAGCGCAAGCTAGAACTGCTTTTCGGGATGCAGACTGGCTACGTCATGGATTTCACGAACGCTACATTTGCTGACTTTGTCGAAACGAGCATCGGCCTTCGAGTTTATGACGAATACAGTGATGGCGACTCGAAAGCCCGTATTCTGCGTTCCCTTTGGAAAGATCTCGACAATGCACGCGCGTCGGCGCTGATCCGAGAGCTAATTGACTACTGGGAGGATGCGCATCCGCTCAACGGCATTGACCCCAGTGATGCTCAACGGGTCGAAGCAGCCCGCGAAGCCCTCGACGAACTGGACCGTGCAGCCCAAGGCTCGGTCGACCCGGCAGACCTCGCATTCCTTGAGAAGGATCTAGGCACTGTCGACCTTGCCGCTGTCCGGGTCCCACTCGAGTTTCATGACATCGTCAAAGAACGCCTCGCAGAGATCAAGCTCTGCATGGAGGCACAGGCTCCATTGGCTGTCATCTTTCTGTGCGGCAGCACTCTCGAAGGACTGCTCGCGGCAATCGCGTACGAACAGCCTTTAATGTTCTCACCAGCGAAGAGCGCACCCAAGCGTGGCGGAAAGACGAAACCTTTCCAAGAATGGTCTCTTAGTGATCTCATCGTTGTGTCACACGAACGCGGCCTCATTGGCGTCGATGTGGTCAAGTTTGCTCACGCAGTACGGGACTTCCGGAACTACATCCATCCACGTCAGCAATTGCTCGAGAACTAGCAATTGCTCGAGAACTTCAGTCCACGCATGATCACCGCCGAGATTGCCGACAAAGTCCTACGCGCAGCCATTGCCGATCTTGGCAGGGTTTAGACACTGTGAATCCTTTTTCGATATAGACCACACAACACCATCGGTACATGCCACCTCTAGCGGTGGTTGACTCAAACCATGTACCGAGGCGTCGACAGCGTAAGGGCTGCAAACCCCGATAACAGAGGTGGCGGCTGTCGGGCCTTATGGTCATCCTGGTTTCGGACATGTGGCGATCGGACATGAATCCACCCCTGTTTAAGGGGTGTATTCCGTTACAATTTATCGATATTGGTGGAGGTGCTGGGACGTTACTCCAAGTTGGACCGGTTCCAGAAACGCCTCGACCGCCTCGAGAAAGCCCTGGTCACCGCGCCAAACCGGTCAGATCCCACCACTGAAACATGGCAACCCCACGCCCTGAACAGACGCCTGACCGCCGACCAGCAATCCCAGCTCATCACCGACTACCAAGCCGGCGACGGCTGCACTGTCCTCTCCCGCCGCTACGGCATCTCCGAGAACGGCGCCCTGGACCATCTGCGCCGGCACGGCGTCACGCTGCGCCCACCCGGCAAGGTCACCACCGACAGGTCAACGAGATGCACCGCCTCCGCCAGGCCGGCTGGAACTACCAAGCGATTGGCGACCGCTACGGCGTCACTCACAGCGCCGTGAAGCTCCGGCTCGACCGAACCTCACCGGGATGAGTCGTCGGATCGGTCCACCTACGATGCTGGGACGCAGTGAACGCCGAGGGGCAGGCCGCAGGTCGATAGTCTTGGCGGGCACGCTGACCTTCGCTCGGCGGGGCTCATCTTGGCGCGGGCGACCGCCTCGTTTGTGCTTAGATGGCGATCGAGCCCCAGCCTGCCGAGGTGATTTGCGCACTTCGGAGACCGGGGCTCGAACGTTGCCACCTAGGTCAGCGGCCCTTCTTCTTGGTGCTCTCGTTGACGGTCGTCTTCGGCTTCGCCTTGACCGTGGACTGCTTCACGAAACGTCCCGAGATCGCACTGCGGCCACGCTTGCCGCTGGAGCCCTTCTTGGGCATCTTCGTTACCTCCTCCCTGCGCGATCGACACCGGTATTCGGATTAGGCCAGCTGGATGAGCTCCCAGGTGACGGCCTTGCCGTTGTACGGCGGCATGGTGTTGCCCTTCGCGATGGGCGCAGTGGTCGAGGGGTAGCCCACGACCTTCCAGACGCCGCTCTCCGGACAGGTCTGCCCAGTGTGAGCCTTGGTACCGAGTGCAGTGGGCACTGGATGTTCTCCTTAGGTTGTGTACAGCCGTGAACCGATTCCGGATCACTGAGTCGAAAGTACCAAATCAGCGCGCCGAGATCCACACACTGGTCCGAAAGTGCGACACTCGGCGTGTCGGCCCGTCGATCACTGCTCTGGAGGACACATGGCCAAGACCAAGATCGACGCGCGCTCCCTGCTTGGCTCGCTCGACCAAGCTCGGCTGTCCAAGGGTTTGTCCTGGCGGCAACTTGCTGGCGAGGCGGGCGTGACACCCTCGCTGTTGTCGCGCCTCCGCAACGGCTACAAGCCCGATGCCGATGGGTTCATGACGCTTGTGAGGTGGCTCGGCATGCCCGCTGAACGGTTCTTGGTCGACGAAGACGCCCCGTCGCCCACGCAATCCGAGCTCACTTCCGAGCTCGTTCCGCTCCTGCGCGCCAGAAACGATCTCGATGAGGCCGACATCGAGATGCTGCAGGAAGTTATTCAGGCAACGTTGAAGCGTGCTGCCGCGAGGCGAAGCGAGCGTGCGTGAACAAGTCAGCCATCAGGCGTTTCGCGTTGGAACTCAGGCGGGAGGTCAACCTCACTGCCCATGATCCGTTCGACCCACTCGCGCTCGCAGAGCTTTATGGCGTCGAGGTGGTTCGCCTGTCGGAGATCGATTGCTCAGTCGCGGCATTGAAGCACTTCCAGGTCACTCGCCCCGAGCGATTCTCCGGGGCGCTTGTGCCGCTGTCTGACGGCGGAACCGTAATCATCGAGAACGACTCGCATGAGCCGGAGCGGCGCGTGTCGACGGCAAGTCACGAAGTTCCCACGTCACCCTTGAACACCCGTTCGCAGCGACCTTGACGGACACCAAGGGATGTCGCGTCTCGATCAAAGAGCACGAGGCAGAGGCGGCCGAACTCAGCGGCGAGCTTCTGCTCCCGAGCGACGCCGCCAAGCAGCTCGCCTTCGATCGCGTGGCCGACGAAGAGGTCGCTCGCCGATTTGGGATCAGCGTCAAGATGGCGAGCTGGCGAATGAATGCAACGGGTGCCCGCAAAATCGCGGCAAGGGCCGTGGCGAAGCGTCGTCGGTGATACTGACCGAGCCGCGGCAGCTGCTGGGCTCAGTGGCCAGTTCGACGCCGATGAACACTGCTGAACCACGCTCGAGCGCCTCCTCGACGTCGGCTCCCTGCCTTGTTGCGTCGCGAAGTCGCATGAACAGGGGCGCCGCTCGGGGATGCCTCGCGATGGTCTCTTTACCCTTGTCGTTTTCTGGTGCGAACAGCCGGGCCGCGAGTGGGGGCCGATAGTTGTACCCCGAGATGTCCGCCGACACGTCGGATTGCTCCGGATCGCTATCGAACGAGGCTCCAGCACCGAAGACAAACATCAGCATGTTGTCTGTTCGCGTGCCGCCGACATGGCCGTCACTCGCAACGTTCAGCGACGGCATGCCAAGAGGCCAACGCTAGGAGGCTTTGAGGTTGGTGGCCGTCGTGCAACCAGGATACGAGGCGGACGGAGCAGGACAGGAGCGCTTCTGCCCTGAGGACGCCTAGTCCTGGCGCGAACTAAGACCAACCCCAGCATCCCGCTCAGCTGGCCTTCCGGCCGGGCTTCCGAACCACCGCGAGTGGCGCGAACCAGAGTGAGAGCTTCGCTTCGCCAGCACGTCGCAAGCCTCTATCAAGACGACCGAAGCGCACTTCAAGTTGCCATAGAGCTGGGAGTCGCAAAGTCCACGGTCCTTCGAATCCTCAAGCATGAAGGGGTTGAGATTCGCCCACGAGGCCGTCGGTTACCCTGACTCACAGTTCTTTCTGACCCGGGGACCGAAAGCCTGTCTGGGCTCAGATGGTGCCAGTCGGGTCAGAAACGACGCCCGTCAAGCTACGAAGCAGCGTTCCCCTTTTCTCAAACCAGCAGGATCGAGTCGATCCCACCTGGACCACGCGGGACACTAGAAGGCTTGATCCGGTGGAGCCGGAACCTTGGAAAAAGTGTCAACTTTCCAGTTCAGATTTTGGGATCAATTGCAATCTCGATGGCATTCATGCGCGCTCCGAAACCCAACGAACCTGTGTTGACTAGCATGAATTAGGAACTCTCGGAGGTGGAGCTCGTACATTGCGACGAGAACTCCAGGCGTTCAGAAAAGTTGGTTACTGCACCCTCGACAAACATTCTCACCCGCAACTCCATGGACTCGCCAGCAGAAAGATCGCCGACACCCAGAAAGGGTACACGCACCCCGCCCTTGAAGTGCATCCCTGCTGATACTGCCGGATACTGATCGAATATTGATCCAACTACCCTCTTGCGACCACTTCGCAGCCTCTCTACTAGGACAAACTTCAAGGACCCAATCGACTCTCCTTGCATGGATTCAAAAGCAAATTCACGTGCCACACACCACGTATCGGCGTCGATCGGACCGAAATACTTGGCGGTCGCCTTTCCTTTTGACTTCATTCCAGGCAATGAGTCACCATTGACAATGAGGCGCTCTCCTCGGGGAAATTCTTTCCATCTTCCGCGGATCAATGGGAGAACCGTCAAGCCTGCGACATGTGTCTCAAACTTTGCACTTGAACCCTCGCGGCCCGCACCTGTCGATGCGGAGCATGGGGCCGCCTGTAGGAGCGCAACCGTGGTGATGGTAGCAACGCCGACATACAACCGGTTGAGCATCCCTGAGCTAAGCCGCCCACGGGTCGCAGCGTCTCTGCCGACTGGTTGGCCGCTCATCAGGCACTTGAGTCGGAATCGCGCACACATAACACCAATCATCGTCTCCACCAATGTGCGAAGAGAATTCGGAGAAGCCAGCGCGAAGCGAGCGCTCCAGCAGCCACTCCAACGACAAATCCAAGAGCCCGCGGTACGTCGATTATGTCACTCAGCCACAGGCCAAGTCGGGCAGCCGCAATGACGAGAGCGATGGACATCAGACCAGCGGCTCCCACCCACCTAGGCGATGGCTCGTCTGCTGGATGTTCGTAGCGCCGCATGAGGCTAGACTCTATCCGCTCGTCGATCTAGGAGATCGAAGCTCCTTCCTCTGCGCATTCAGCCGCACGATGCCAGCCCATAACCGGGCTTCAGAGTAAAGACCCACACCTGCTCCAGGCCCATGCGAATGTAATTGTCGTGCGCTGGACCAAACTCGAACCTCGACCTCGCCGAGTCACCAGCGGGAGAAAAGACGCTCAGATCCGCCAAGAGGTCCAAAACGAAGTAGATTGACTTGTTTCCCCGACTAAGGCCAATCGAATGAGACGCACTGCCAGACTCCTGGATGCGGTCATTTCGAGTTGCGTAGTCAAAGCTCTTAGAACTCAGCCCGTGGACTGAGTATTGGTCATCTTGGCCAGTCTGCTTCTGCACGACTTTGCTTGTGAAATCGATGTCAAGCTCGGCGCCGCCAGGCCCTGTCACCACGGAGTAGCCCGGATCGGTTTCAACCGTACCCCTGTACTGCCAGGTGCCACCCATCCTCACCGCAGTAACGGCATGATTCACGGCAACGCCGACTCCCACCCATGCGTGGTACCTGGCCGCCTTACTTCCACCGAAGGCCGTAAGATGATTCAGGTCCTGTCCGCCAAAGATGGTGGAACCTGTGCCACGTGAGCTTGCACCAGGAGCCCCCCTCCAGGAATATCCATAGATACCGAACTTCGAGTACTTGCACATGTACGTATTGCTCTGACCGGGTCGCGGTGTGAGCGGATCCGTGGCACCACCGATGAGCTCGACCACCGGCGTGGGTAAAGTCCCTTCGGGCACATCGGGAATGACGGGAACAGTCGAGGGAACGAGAGTGTCTTCAGGAATTCCGACCGTGATATCCGGCAGGGCTGGTTCGTCAACCGGCGGATTCAACGGGGGGGTTCGGCGCCTCCGGCGCGTCGGGAATATTGGGCACGTGCGGGTTAGGCACGTTGGGGTCCGGCACGTTGGGAAGGTTCGGAACATTCGGGTCTGGCACGTTCGGGTCTGGAACATTCGGGTCCGGCACGTTTGGATTAGGCATCGGAGGAACGTTTGGGGGATCCTCCACTGTGGCGAAGGGGTCATCAGCAGCGGGGGTGTCGCTCAGGTACGGCCCCTGCCTGTAAACGTCATGCGTGATCTGATCAATTTGCCAGACGTAAGGATACTGCGGGCCTTTAGGGGGATTCGACCCATCGGGACGCCGGTACTGTTCAGAAGTCGCAAAATCCAGCCAGAGCAACTGCCCTGAATCAGCGACGTAGATGGCCCGAGCGGAACCAGTGGTGCGCCACATTGAACCGGCCTCGTCGATCGCTGTGATGGTAAACCGAGCTAC
This sequence comes from uncultured Actinomycetota bacterium, assembly GCA_963767915.1. Classification (GTDB taxonomy): domain Bacteria; phylum Actinomycetota; class Actinomycetes; order Propionibacteriales; family Nocardioidaceae; genus Nocardioides. The sequence continues at coordinate 79,445 of CAVYFR010000002.1, read as the reverse complement.
CCCGGTGTCGTCCAGTACGCCTTCGGGAAGGCTGGCGGGATCAAGTACCAACTCAAAGTATCCGTCAACTTGTTCAAAGCTCTCGGATGGCACCTGGTAGGCCGCCACTGACTCATCCGCACCTTCTGACGGCTCGACGACTCCGACCAATTGCAGTGCGCCAGATACCTGATCCGAGGGTAAAGGACCAACGAGAGCCAACAGGGTCCGCATCGCCGGCTCATCAGGCTCAAGGGCGACGGCGGCTCCAATAGACGTGATCAAGCTGACAACCAAACTGGCCGCAGTGGTTATCACGGCGATTCTTCCTTTCATACACCTATTCCCTTTGATGCAGTACAGCGCAATATGACAGAGAAGGAACGAAACATGTGCCAGACTCACGAGGATCGCTTCGTGCAACCAACGACGACCACCAAGTCGGGTCACCCCTAGTCCAATGAATGACGACATCGGGCTATGCGATGTAGTGAGGATGAGATTCGACACCTGGGGTAGTCGACGAGAGCGTTGCTCCGCACGGCTGGAATGACGCTTGAAAGCGAGGCCACCCAGACAGATCGGACGGGTAATCTCAGTAGAGAGCTTGGTCTTGAGCGGGTGGCTGGTCGCGGACGGTGTTCATGCCGTTCGAGCCGCTTGTGAGACAGCTCCTGGCCACGACGCCGGCATGCCGGGCCACGGTGATCCCGCAGCGGGTCGACCGGAGCCCGCTCGATCATGTGGTCCGCGATAGCGTCCGGAGCTTCGTCCTGATCAGCGACTGGTCAATCCCTCGGACCGGCTGAACTGCCTGCGAGGTGATGCAGGCCCAGTGCGATCTGTGGGGTTTAAGGTTCAACTCGAGGATGGCAGCAAGGCGTTGCTGCCAGTCATGGTGATCCCCGCGAGGAACTCGCGGTACATGGTCGCCCAGATGATCCCGACGGGCCACACGGCGGACCGGTTGTTGGAGATGTGGGGCTGCTGCAGCAGCAGGGCCGCGTTCCGCGCAGGTTGATCTGGGACAACGAGTTCCGGTCGGTCGCGGCGAGCGTCACGCCGGTGGGTGTCGGGGCGTTCGCCAGGACGTTGGCGATCACTGTAAGTGGCTACGCGAATCAGTTTCGTCGCCAAGCACAATGTCGCCTACGGTTGCTGTGTGAGCGAAATCGTTGCTGCTGCTGGTGGCACAAACACAGTCGCGTCAGCCAACGACACACTGGCAGATCTTGAACGCTTCGAGGCAGTTGTCCGCACCCAGCTCGACAAGGTGGGCCTGCCATCTGACCAGGTGTTCGTCGGCATCGACGAACGCGCCGTGATGCTGTCGAACATGGGGTCGGTCTTGTCCACCCTCAAGGCCGATGTTCTCGCCCGATCCCACTACATCTCGAAGATGATCGCGGCTTCCGCCGTGGGACTGTTCGACGCCGCCCTGAACTACCTGTGGGACGAGCTCGTCAGCGAACTGCGCCGTCGCGTCATCGGCTTCGATCTTGCGTACTTCTATGACACCGCTGCACGTGGCAGCGACTTGCGGAAGAACCTCAAAACCGAGGATGACTTGACGCGCATAGACGATGCGAGTCTGCTACGTGCTTCCCATGAGATCGGCATCCTGACCGACCTCGGCTACCAACGGCTCGACCACATTCGGTACATGCGCAACCACGCGAGCGCGGCGCACCCGAACCAAGTGACACTTACTGGTCTTGACCTGGCCAACTGGCTTCAGATCTGTATCAACGAGGTCATCAAAACCCCGCCTGACACCGTCACCGCGACCATTGGCCAGCTCCTCGGCAACGTCAAGAAGGATCTCCTCGACCAGCATGTGATCGATCAAGCGGCGGCATTCTTCAACCAACTTCCGGCGGATCGTGCTGACACCCTCGCCAACGGCTTGTTCGGCCTCTACACCGCGCCTGACCGCCCGGTCATCGTGGCCGACAACGTTCGCACGTTGTGGCCCAAGCTGTGGCCCTTCGTCAGCGAGGCTACCCGCAGCAGCTACGGCCTAAGGCACGCCCGGGCTTCCGCCAACGCTGAGATCGACTTTGCGACAGCCGCCCGAGAGCTGATCGAACTTGTAAGCGGGTCCGCCTATCTGACCCCCGAGATCCGTGCCGTCGAGATGGCCGGCGCGCTTGACGTGCTTGTGTCGACACACCGCGGGATGAACAATTTCTACAACGAAGGTGCGCCAGCCCGCCGGGTCGCCGAGCTGGCTGGATCTCAAGGCGACGTGCCCAGCGAGATCCGCGATCACTACGTTCGTACGATTACTGAGTTCTTTATAGGCAATGGGTACGGCGTGAGCTGGAGTGCCGAGCCCATTTACCTTGATCTCATTCAGCGGTTTAGCAGCGCCGACGCCGCCATCGCGCTGCGAATGTTCAACAATGTTGCCTTCAGCTCTTTACTGGCGTCGAGCACGGGCAAGACCCAATGGAATCGCCTCCTCGATGCGATCGACCCAAAGCTCACGAGCCCGGACGACCGGACTTTGTTCGCTGCGATTCGAGCGTTCACCGGCTCACCGGAACAACTGAGGATCGACACGGGGATAAAGAAATTGGTCGCGTATTCGGTGGCCGTAGGTGGGCCACACGACAAGCCCTGATGGGGAGTTGCCTCGGCAAGCAGCCGGCGGGTGATCTGTGCTCCGGATCCCGCGCATGGTCGATGGTCTCAATCTATGCGGTTAGTGGGGTGCCCGGGATCTCATCGGGTCGCCCCGGCTCATCAGGATGGTCGGTGGCAGTGGGTTCCCTCGCGGGCACAGCAGTTGTGTTGTACAGCGAAGACACGGATCGAACCTCCACTTCGAGTCTTAGTTCCCCGGTTGCCGGGGCGTCGACGCTACCGGAGCACCGGAGGATGGGCTGCAGCACTGGACGCCGCATCGAACGCAGCCACTGGAACAGTGGCGTTCGACCCGAGTCCGCGTCGACGACGGCACAGCAGACGAGCCGCGAGCCTATAGCCGGATCTATCGATCCAACTGTCATGTCCCGTTTGACGCGAGGCTGTCCATGAGGTGAGAGTAGCTGTCTCCCACCCTCGCGGATTCTCGGAGTCGACATGACCCCTATCACTGCTGGAAGGTACCCCTGGGTGACCGGGGCTGCTTCCGTTCTGCTCGTTGTGTCGCCACTATCTGGTTGGGATCGACGTTGCGGGCTGACTATTCGCCTACAACAAATCCCTCACAGGACTCGTGCGAACTAAAGATCCAGGAAATGATTGCTCCCGCAAGTGGCAACTCCCTCGATATTCTTCAGGTGTCGGACGCTTGTGGTCCCGCTGCGATAGCTAATGATCCGCTGATCGACGAGTACTATGCCGACGTCGATCCGCTCGATACAAGCGTCGCATCTGTCGCCGGCAAATCGGACACGACCGCTCGCTCCTTGATGCTTTACAACGAAGAGGGTCAGACGAGCGAGTTGTGGAGTTCAGAACAGTTGATCGGCGATCCTGATTGGTCGTCCGATGGAAGCAAAGTCGCGTTATGGCAGTTCAACGACCAGGGTGGAACAAGCATTGTGAAAATTGAACGCGCGACGGGAGACAGTCGAGTCCTGGCCATCGGTGGCGAGGTAATCCTGTCGCAGCCCAAATGGTCGCCACAGGGCGACTTGGTCTTCGTGAAGGCAGATCCGCGAGGCTCGCAGATCATCCTCCTTCGCGGCGGTGATCCCGACGGAGGAGTGCAGCTACCTGCTGGGGAGAGCGGAGCTCAGTCAATGCCGCAGTTCTCGGACAGCGGTGCGGCCCTGGCTTTCGTGGACTACGTCAAAGAGGAGATCATGATCTACGACATGGAAAGCGACACTTTCACTTCGCGGATAGAACTTGAAGATGAGGTGGGCGACCCCATCGACTTTGCATGGACGGACAGGGGATTGGAAGTGGCCTTCTCGGGCACTGAGCTGAATCAAATGATCGTCGATGTCTACTCCGAAGACGGACAGCTGACTGGAAAGCACGTGGTCGAGGGGCAGTCGCTTGGCCACCCCGGAATGGGAGGATCCCGATGATTACAAGGTTTCGCGCGACCCTGATCGCGATCGTGACCTGGATCGAACGCACCTACCACCGCCGAAGACACCAAGACCGACTCAGCAGATTGACCCCCATCGAGTACGAACTCATCACGAGCAAAGCCGCCGATCAGGCAGCGTAGTTAGAAGTCCCCTGATCGTGCAGCAGACCCGTCTCCGACTTCCCGGCTGCACATGAAGTTTGCCAACCTGGCAACTGGCGCGCCTCCGTGCATAGACGAGGCTCTTCGGCCGCCACGATGAAGACCGTAGCTGTGCCGGTCGCCTGTGGCCCGAAACGAACCCTCCAACTACTGGAAGTGCTCCTGAACGAATCGCATCAGGCTACGAGCGGTCCTCTTGGGGACGCTGGCCGCTAGCTCTTCCTCAACAAGCTTTCTGAAGCGCAAGTCGTTGGGAAAAGGACCGTGGGAACCCATTGCGCCACCGACGACGCCGAGGCCTACCAAGAGGGGGTTCTCAGTTAGGGGAGACGGGTCATCGTTCTCGAACTGGGCGGCCCCGACGAGGACGGCAACAGCCAGGGCCTCAACCGCATACTTCTCGCTGCCATTGTCGTGCCAGCGCATCGCACACCTGAGGAATCGAGCTGCTAGCCCCGTGTCGTAGGGGACCAGTGCCAACGCGTCGACGACGCGCTGCAGTGTGCGCACATAGGGTCGACGGCTACCGGTGGTGGCTAGCGCCTCGCAAAGGCCAAGAAGCGTCTCGGCCGTGCCTTTCGGGTTCCGCTCACCTGCGGCGAGGGCTTGCCGGTACAAGCTCGCGGCGGCTTCAGGCTGTTGCTGCCCCAAGGCGATGCTGCCTAGCGAGCTCAAGGCCGCTGCTCTGTTGGGTTGGCTTGAGTCGCCCTCCGCTACCTCACGCAAGAGCGCAGCCGCGTCGTCTAGACGATCTAGATCCATCAACGACAACGCGAGTTGAATGCGCGTTTCGTGCAGGGCATCGCGATCGTCGACGTCTTCCGCGATTCGCAATGCCTCACGAGCCTCCGCCTCCGCGCGCTCGTCCTGTCCCAGTCGCCTTAGGGTTTCAGAGCTGTTGTAGTGAGCCAACCGAGCGGTTTGCAGATCATCATCCTCGACGGCCGCCTCCAGGTTCTGCTCGAACAACTTCAATCCAGCCATGTGGCCCCCGACCTGAACCAGAGCTAGGCCAAGATCATTTCGCACCTGTCGGATCAGCGTTTCTTGCCCAGAACGTCGGGCGGCGGCTAGGCCGACCCGAAGTACGGATACTGCGATCCGGGGTTGGTTCACCTGTTCTAGCTGACTAGCCATGAGCAGCGACGGCCAAGCTCGTCGCTTCATACTCCGGAGTCGGAGAGATTCGAGCAGGAGTTCCTCGACTGAGTCGCGGCTACCGCCATCGGTTATGGCGTACAGACCGAGCTGCTGTAAGGCGGCGGCTGCGGAGTCCTTGCGAAGAGTCCGCGCTCTGGCTGCAAGGGACTCCACGTTCTCCAGGAGAGAGCCATTGCGGCTGTGTCCGACGACAAGGTTATGAAGCACCTGCTGACCCAGCTCGTCGTCGGTAGAGGATGGCGCCAACGACTCCCAGGCCTGCTCCAACTGCTCAAGTCCCGGACGGACTTGGTCATTTTCGATGAGTGACGCGCCAAGAAGTGCCTTCGCTTCACCGAGTCCGGTTTCCGCTCGCTCGGCCACTTCGACGAGCCGCTCAGCCGCAGTCTGCGCCTGCATGCCCTGCCCCGCACTCGAAATGCATGCGAACCAGAGATGGGAGCATCACCTGCAGTCGCCACGGGAGATGCGCTTCTTCCGCCAGCGCAACAGCGGAGATCATGCGGCCCCTGGCGACGGTCGGACGGTCGGAGTCACTCGCGACGGCACTCCAGCTCTGCATGGCCGCCGCAAGCTTGTCTGAGTCGTTGGCGCGCCGAGCCGCGGCCACGGCCAGATGCATGGAGTGCTCCGCGGCATCGAGGTCACCTCGATACACATGGATGCGTCCCCGTAGATGGTGATTGCCTGAAGTCAGTCCTGCGTCGCGGGCACTTCGTAGGAGGCTGGCCGCTCGATCGACCCAGTCTTCAGCCGCTTCGACAGTGCCGTCCTCGATCGCGATGCTGCCCAGAGTCTGAAGCAGTTGGATCTGACCGCGCTTGTCGCCTGCTGCTTCGTACAAACTGAGAGCATTCCTCGCCAGGTCTCGGGCGTCGCCGCCGCTGCCGCTCGCCCTGGACGTGTTGGCGAGATTGAGCAGGCTAGCCGCCAGGAGCGACTTGTCGTCAGCGGCCAGCGCAAGAGAGCGGGTCGTCTCGAAGCATTGCGTGGCTTCTGGGTAGCGGCCTAGGCGCATCGCGATCAGCCCGGCAACATTCTGGAGGTTTGCCCGGCCCGAGATCACGTCGATCTCGTCCTCGGGCATGGTGCTCGCGAGGTTCGCGCCTACCCCGCAGATCACAGCCGCAAGTCCTGGCGATCCCGAGTTCAACACGCCTTCTGCGAGAGCGGCCGTGCGGTGGAGGCTGCCGTCTACGTCCCTCTTGCGGGCGGCGCGCCGTGCAGCCTTGATTTCGTCACGGAGCCTGACTCCCATGTCTGGCGCTTCCGCGACCAACGACCGCGTGAAGCGACGCAGCAGAGTCTCAGCGACATCGCCGCCTTCAACCGCGAGCTCGATGATGCTGGGCCGATTGGCGGTGGGGGCGACCTCCCGACGATTGACGCTCTTGGTTGCCATCAGCCCTCACCCTGCCCGGTTCCGGACGCTATCGCTGAAGCCACATCAGCAACGAGCACCTGCCTCTCCAACTGACGCTCACGCAGCGCTCGTACGGCGTGAGCCTGCAGTGCATTGAGCACACGGCTCCTGAGGTCGGCCGCGGACCGAAACTTCCCGTACGTCACCGTGGCCGCTTCGGTCCGAAAGAACCTTTCCGCTTCCTCGTCTCGCTCGCAGTCGACAGGCACAAAGATGATCACGGCGGCTGCCGCCGCTTTCGCTGCGTAGTACTCGTCGCGGGTGATCTCAGTCAGCGTCTCGCCGAGCACCAGGATGAGATAGTCGCTTGTCTCGGCGTGGCCGACGCATACGGGCCCCGAACTGAACGGTCCCGCGTGTCCGTCTCGCTCCCAGTACCAAGCGTCGTGGAAGCCTGACTCTTCGATGGCATCAGCGACGGCCTGCCTGGCTTCGCTCAGCCGGCCCGATCGCATCTCGCTGGATACGAAAACCTTGAGACGCTGCGGCCGCCCGAACACTACGTCGTTGCGGCGACTCACCGTGGTCCCCCAGGGTCGAGGTCAATCGGGCAGCACACCGCGGCATGCTCGCACGTCCTGGGCCGGCAAGTGTCCCGTTAGTGCGTAGGGCCGCTCGATCGGTGAGTCTGCCCATGAGCCTTGATCGCGGGCGCATTGGCGAGTGGTCACAGCCAGGAGATCTGGTTCCTGGCGCTTACGACGCCATATTCCAGGGCAACGACGCGGGTGCACGAAGCCACACCGCGTACATCCTGCTCACCCTGAACTGACTTTGCACCACCTCTCGGATGCCCAGACACATCACCTCGTCCGCCTAGGCCACCGAGAGAGAGACAATGCCCAGCCTTTTTGCACGATTTATCCTCGTAATATTAGGAGTGACAGTTTGCTTGTCCGCTCCTAGCGCCATCGCAGTCGCTTCCCATGAAGACCCGACGGTGGCTGCAATAAACATTTGCGAGGAGCTAGGCTTTGACCCGTGCCCGCCAGAGCTCGAGAGCGTCTTACCGACGTCTGTCGAGGCAAAGCCGGTCAACGGCTGCGAGGTCAGCTATCAAATCTGGGGACCCGGTGTGACCTCGGTCTACGACCCGAATTTCGGCTACGTTCAGTATCGGTATCTTGTCTTGGGAACTGGCATCACCTGCAATAATCGTAAGGATTTGGTAGCCATCGCCGGATCGGTGCCGACTACGAACCCCACGGGTGGCTCAACGCTATACGACGTCGAGCCATGCCTATCGGCAACGTCGTGCTTTGCGACCGGCGGTTGGGGTTGGGTCATAGCGACCTCTTCACGGAGGATCTGAACACTCCGATCTGTTCGCACTCCAGTCGGTCAGCGACCGTTGGGACAACGGTAGACGGGCCACACTTTCCCTCGCGCTCCCCCTTCATGGAAGGGGGGGTGCATTGCTTCCCTCTGATCACTTGACGCTTTGGGGCGGCACCAAAATCCCACGTCCGTCCTTGGTCTGCTCGAGTTCGTCAGCATTGACCTCGCACAGCCAGAGACGGCATACGCCGACACTGACTGGTGCAATGTCCTTCACGAGCCCTCTGACCCAGTCGGCTCCGTCTTGCCCCAGCGTCCGACGGGCAGGCATTCACGGCCAAGCTTGTTCGACATGTGCGCGCAGCCGCTCTCGCCACAAAGAACGTGGCCAACCTGTCTACGATGAACTGGGGACAGCGATCGAAGCTTCACCTCATGCTCACGCTGCGCATTCTCAGCGAATATCCACTATGAGTCTTTGCGGTTCGTCCGAATACGGCGTTTGCGATTCTCGCACGTTCTTGTAAGCGGCCGCATTCTCCACTGTGTCCACGCCGGGAACGCCTTCCCGCCGCGAACAGCGCGAGCAACCGAGTCGCCGGTCTAACACACCATGGCGGCTATGGGTGCGAGTGACCATAATCTGGAGTCACCGATGCGCGATGCGCGAGTGGCGTCCAGCAGAGTGGTGTACGGACGCCGCGGCGTTGGAGAAGTCCGAGTTCGAGCGCATCTATGGCCCGTGGGCGACACACACTCCGCGGGAGTGGCGGACCTCTTCGTTGACTACCCTGGGCACCACCCAGCGCCCAGTTGGCGAGCAGCGTCTCCTTGCTGCGAGCCGCGTCACGCAGTCCCGATGCAATCGTCGCGCTCCACTTGACTGGATCCCGCAACGAGGGTTGCGCCTGCACCGTAGAGTATTGTCGGACCAACGGGTGCACGAGGAGATGGAATGGCTGGAGCGGCCAGGAAGTCGGTGGCGAAGAAGAGGTCTGCTAAGTCGACCACCGCGGCCAGGAAGTCGGCCCCCGCGAAGAAGTCGGCTGGTGCTGTACCCAAGTATCCACGCCACTCGGTAGAGCGGGCTCTTCGCATTCCACAGGCCATCTACGAGCAGAACGGGGCCAAGCCGGCAACGCCCGTAGAGGCTGCCAAGCTTCTTGGTGGCACTGGCACCACTGGTGCGTTCAATACCGAGGTGAGCTCGGCCAAGAAGTATGGGTTCCTAGAGGGTGAGGACGGAAAACTCGCCCTGACGGAGCGCGCACGGCAGGCGATCGCACCACAGAGCGACAATGCTCGAGCCAATGCTCTGCGGGATGCGATCCTAGCCGCGCCCGACCTGTCGACGGTCTATAACTTCTACCGCGGCGAGAACCTCCCGGATGAGCAGTTTCTCGTTAACGCGCTCACTGACCGATTTGGCATCCCCACGGACAAGGTCGCTGAGTTCCTCGAGTTGTTTATGGACTCGATCAAAGCCGCTGAGTTGCTGGATGAGTCGGGCGATCGGCCCCGGCTATTCGACATCGGTCGCGATGACGCGCATAAGCCCGGCGGCAGGTCGGCGCCTCGAGCGAAGGGCGCAGTTCCCTCTGGGACTACGTGCTTCGTTATGCAGCCATTCAGCGCTCCCCTCGGTGGGTACTATGAGACGATCTTTAAGCCGGCCGTCGAGCAGGCCGGCCTGACAGCTGTGCGAGCGGACGCCGAGATCTTCGGCACCGGCAAGATCATCGATCAGATCTGGCGCGGTATTCGAAACGCCGATGTGCTGGTGGCCGAGCTGACCACGAAGAACCCGAACGTGTTCTACGAATTGGGGTTGGCCCACGCACTAGAGAAGCCAGTCGTGCTCGTGTCGTCAAACCAGGACGACGTCCCGTTTGACCTTCGGCATATTCGCGTCATTCTTTACGACCACTCCGATCCCTTCTGGGGGCAGAAATTGATTGACAAGGTAGCCGATAATATTCGCTCGGCGGTCAACAACCCGGAAGAGGCAATTTTTCGGGCAGACCAACTCTGAACAGAGTCGCCTTGCGCTCTCCCGCTTCCCGGGGACCAGGTGGTTACCACATGCGTCACATCGCCACCCATGTCCGCGAAAACCCTCATGGCACGTTGCGACAATCCACTCCCCTGACACTTCAATAGGTTGCTCCATACCGCATGGGAGTGCTACCAATCGAGGTGACGAGGAAGGCCCAATGTCATCACCAGCAGACCTTCCCGAGATTCCCCTCGTGGACGAGGTCTCGGTCAACGAGTCAGCGCCAGAGATGGCCGGACTCTGCCTCTCGGGCGGCGGATATCGCGCCATGTTGTTCCACGTGGGCGTGCTGTGGAGACTTCACGAGATGGGATGGCTCCGCAAACTCGATCGCATCTCCGCTGTTTCGGGGGGCAGCATCACTGCTGGCATCCTTGCAACAAACTGGGCGGGACTTGCCGACGCGACTTCGACCTTCGAGGACGCGATCGTTCACCCGCTCCGCAATCTCGCGGGGCGCACCATCGATGTTGGAGCAGTCATGAGAGGGTGCCTGCCGGGGAGGAACGTGGGTCGGGAGATCGAGGCCCGCACTGCGCTCCGAGCTGCTTGGCGACGTGACTCTGGGTGAACTCCCCGAAACCCCCGCCTTCGTCTTCCACGCGACCAACGTCAGTACCGGCAAGCTTGTGCGCTTCGACCGAGCCCACGTTTCGGACTGGCGAATCGGCTCGGCCAGCAGCAAGAACATTGCACTAGCTGGCGCCGTAGCCGCATCCTCAGCATTCCCGCCCCTGCTCTCGCCGTACCGCCTCGACACCAGCCACTTCAACTGGCGGAAGGACGGCAGCGGAACGCTGCACAATGCGTCCGACTACCGGCGCGAGCTATCGCTGACCGACGGCGGCGTTTACGACAACCTGGGGCTTGAGAGCGTTTGGTCCAGATGCCGCACGGTCTTGGTCTCAGACGGCGGCGGGCGACTCCGCACCTCACCCGGAGCCGCGGGCGACTGGGCGCGGCACCTCATTCGCACCACCCAGGTGCTCGATCACCAGGTGCGCTCACTGCGCATCCGCCAGGTGCAAGCCGCCTTCAGTGGCGAGGAGAAGACCGGAACGCACATGGGCATTCAAATGGAGCCAAGCGCCAACGAGAAGCCCTCGGGCCATCTCGCGGTCGACGATATGCAGGCTCGGCGGATCGCCTCCATCCCAACAAGGCTGAAACGCCTGGGTGCCGCAGATCAGGAGCAGCTCATCAATTGGGGATACGCCGTCGCGGACATCAAGATGCGCTGCTGGGTTGAGCTAGACGCACCTGCGCCGACATCGTTCCCTTACGCCGGCGGCATCGGTAAAGTTTCATGAAGCCCGTCGACCCAATGGACTCTTGAGGCGAGCGATCATCAACGTATGTGAACCGGCCCTGTGGCCGTTCCGCCGGGATCTGACCGTCGACAACTGAGCACTTCGGACTTGCGTTTCGACCGCCTGCGGTGGCTACGGCGCGCTGTCGATGAACACGGCGACGATTCTCAGTCCTGACAGACGAGAGCGCCCCGCCACGCCGAAGTGTGACAGGGGCCCCGGAGGGGAGTGTGGTGTGACGGTCTAGCACGTCGTCGCGTGCCCGGACCTACCAGGACACCGCACGATTCGTGGCCGAACACCCCCTCAATGGCGAGGACGACGCCCCCGAGCCTCGAACAGACGAGCAGGGCGCGCAGCCGACTGCTCGGCTGACCCCTCTCAAGGAGAGCCCGCATACCGGACGCTTGTCTAGTTCTTGACCGGGTACCGTAACTTGCTCCCGAACCGCGAGTTGAAGGGGCTGCGACTTCCGCACCTACCTTCTACAGAATCGACAGCCGTGACCCGAGTCAATGCGCCCTCCATCCGAAAGCCTTTTGCTGGCTTGCTCTTCACTTTGTTTGCTTTTTTCGTAGCATTGGTGGGATCGCCACACTCGCTGGCGGCTGTCGCGACTGCGGGGGCGACCGATCCAGATACGGTGGATCAAGCCGTGATCTTCAATGGCGCTGAGGATCGAGCTTCAGTTCTAACCCTACAATTCGATGGACAAGTAGACAGAACTCAAGTTGAGTCAGAACTTCGTGACCTCTTCCCGCTAATAGATTTCGAAGACGATGAACAAATGGTCTTAGCGAATGTTCCGGCTACCCCTGCCGTAACGATAATTTCGATTCCGTTTGGACCCGCTTACGTGGAGCCTGATCCGGAGCCGAGTGAGGTCGCTACAGACGGTGGCCAGGGATATGCGCGTATTCATTGCAACCGGTACTATCCATTCAGTGACGCTTTCGGGACGTACACTATTCAGCGAGGATGCACAGAATCAGCAGCTCCGTGGGGTTACCGATTTAGTTCGGAAACACGAAGCACCTGTGTGTCACAGGTTAAAGAGCGTGGCATGAAATGGACGCGTAACAGTGTCGACCAGCCCATGAATTCTCCGCATCTGGTCCCTTGCAACTACACGTTTCATGGCACATACAACCCGGTGATTCGCCGCGATCTGGTGACTTATAACGACTCCTTCTCGTACAGGCACAATATTGGGCCCGGAGGGAACGCTGTTCTGGATATTTCAGGTCGCCTCCACTTCAAGGGCTCAGGTGTCTAGTTTCACCATCACGGATTGTTTGCAGTCGGTCGTCCTCCCGGTTTTGCGTGCGATGTTAAAAGACGATGAACTCACCGGAATCGAGATGCGCGCTCGACCGAACGGGCACGGAGATGCGGCTTTCGTCCTGAAGGTGCAATGCGGCAAAGACATATTCGAGTTGGATGTGTTTGATCCCCACACAATGCCGAACTTCGATACGCGACAGCTAGTTGACCACCTCAAGTACAACTTTCAAGACTTCGTGGCTGAAAGTAGTTTCGGGTGGGGTGAGTGGCGGTCTTGAGACGGCGAGTTGCCAGGATGGCTAGTGGAACATCCTTGGGGCCAGGGGGATTGGTCGACATCGGGGCATGCCGAAAGATCAGCAGGTGCGCGAGATCGAGGCTCCGTCTCCTGCCCTCTATGCGTCCGTTCACCGAGCCGACAACAACTCCAGAGGATCCACGCCAATTGATCCAGCCAGCCGCTCGACTGAGCGTAGCGACAGATTCCGCTCACCACGCTCGAGTCCCCCGACGTAGGTGCGGTGGAATCCGAGCTGTTCGGCAAAGGCCTCCTGAGACAGCCCGTTGGCTACGCGGTAGCGACGGAGGTTCTCCCCCACGGTCCGCTGCAGGTCTCCCTCGGCCACATGACGAACCGTCACTGGGCGCTACTTGAGGGTCTACAGACTTATAAGTAGCATCGGTGCTATCCGCCACGGATTCGGGGCGGGTCGGACACTGAGCCTTGGAGGCACCATGAGCGGCGGAGATTTCACCACGAACAACGTCAGGCAGACTTGGCTGGAGCGGACGATCGCGCGGCTGCGGACGAGGTTGACTGCTCGCTCCTGAGCGTCCAGACGAAGGCGAAGCCCGTCTTCGGCAACATCCAGCCCTGGAGGTCGATGCCCAGTACACGGGCATCGACCTCTTGTGGCATCCGGGAGATCTGTGAGCGGTGGCTGCTGCTCACCAACTCGGTGACGCTCATGTGCGCGATGTCAGTGTCGATGTAGTCGATCTCCAGCGAGAAACTGCGGGTCGGCTGGGCTACCTCGAAGAACAGTCGGTGACCCGACTGCGGAGTGACCACTCGGTAGAGCTGGCGGATGCGCACCGGTTGGCCGGCGGCGACGATGTCGGCGCTAATCTCGGCGCGGTACACCTGGCCTGAGTTTCGCTCAGAGCGTCGGATCTTGCGTTGCTCACCATCGACGCTGAAGGACAGGAGTTCGTAGTTCTTGCGGTCGCGAGCATCGAGTCCACTTCGGGGCGTCATCAGCCAGGTCAAAGTGGCGGGGCTGTCACCCGTCAGGTCAAGGTACTCGTCTCGGTCTGAGACGCACGCAAAGCGTTGGGTGGGGTGCGTTGGGGCAACGGTGTACTCCCACTCGATGAGGACTTCAAAAAGCGGAACTCTAGAGGAGTTCCGCTCCCCTGCAGGGGAGAGCCGCACGGAAACGTCAACGTCATACTGAACCGCCCCGGCGAGTCCGGTGAACCGCCCCGGCGAGTCCGGAGACTTTCTAGTTTGAGACTCCGACGGCTGCCGGGGTCTGGTGGTGAGCGTAGTGAGCGATGCTCTGCCTTCGACCGGTGTGAGGTCGTCGCAGTACTCGAAGGGTCGGCGATGGTTGAACCAGTCGACCCACTCCGCGGTGGCGATCTCGAGATCGTCGAGGCCCTTCCACGGCCGCCTCGGTTTGATCAGCTCGGTCTTGTAGAGCCCGATGACCGACTCGGCGAGGGCGTTGTCGTGCGACGACCCGACGGCACCGGTCGAGGGCTTGATGCCGGCGGTGGCGAGGTGCTCGGAGTAGGCCACGGACAGGTACTGGACTCCGTGGTCGTGGTGTGCGACCAGGCCAGCCAGGTCACGACCTTCACGGCCGCGGGTCCAGATGGCCTGCTCGACCGCGTCGACGACGAACTGGCTGGTCATCGTGGTCGCGACCGACCAGCCCAGGATCCGTCGGGCGTAGGCGTCGATGACGAACGCGGTGTAGCACCAGCCCGACCAGGTCGAGACATACGTGAAATCGGCAACCCACAGCCGATCTGGTGCCAGCGGCCGGAAGTTGCGGTCGACCAGGTCGAGTGGCTTGGCGGCCTTCGGGTCGCTGATCGTGGTCCGCTTGACCTTGCCCCGCACCGCGCCACGCCAGGCCGAGCTCGCCCATCAGTCGCTCCACGGTGCAGCGTGCGATCGGCGGCGCGTCGGCCGGGCGTTCCCGGTTCAGCGTCAGCCACACCTTCCGGGCGCCGTAGACGCCGTAGTTGGCGGCGTGGACAGCCGCGATCTTCGGCTTCAGGTCCGCATCGCTGACCTCGCGTGCCGTCGGACTGACGGCCACGGTGCTCGTAGTAGGTCGCAGGGGCGATCTTGGCGCCCAGCTCGGTGAGCTGGGCACAGATCGACTCGACACCCCATCGCAGACCGCCCTCGTCGCGGTGGCCCGCGACCGAGTCGATGTAGGTCACGATCAACGCTGTGGCCGGTCGAGTTCGGCCGCGAAGAAAACCGATGCGCTCTTGAGGATCGCGTTGGCACGCTTCAGCTCGGCGTTCTCCCGCTTCAACCGCTTCAGCTCCGCCGACTCCTCGGACGTGACGCCCGGCCGCTTGCCGCCATCGACCTCAGCCTGACGGCACCACTTCCGGATCGTCTCCGGCGTCCCGACCCCCAGCAGCGTCGCCACCTGCGTCATCGCGGCCCAGTCGGACTCATGGTCCGGTCGGATCTCACCGACCATCCGGACCGCCCGCTCACGCAGCTCGACCGGGTACCTCTTCGACGTACTCCCTGACATGACTCCATCCTTCCCAAGGACTGGAGTCTCCGGACTCGCCGGGGCGATTCACAACGGTCCTAGCGCGTGCTAGACCATACTCGCCGGGAGCGAGTTTGAGTTGTTAGGCGGCATCAGGCGCTTGCACACGGCGACGTGTTCCAAGATGAGCGCACGGGGAGGGCAGTCAGGACGCGCTGATCAGCGACAAGGTTGCCGTCAGGACAGTCCATTGCCGTTGAGACGCTGATTGAACTGCGCGCGCAAGGTGGCTGGCCATGCCTGACCCTACTTTCCGCGCACGCCGTCGAGGTCGGCGCTTGCTGGGTTCCTTGAGGTCATCCTATCGGGGGCCGGCGGTCGTCACTCGCCGAACTTGGAGTCATTCGGACATGCGCAAGGCCGGCGTCTTTCCGCCCACTATGACGCGCCCGGGCGGCGCCGTCGTATTACCCGGGCGTTCGGAGGCCGGGACGGCACGCAACTGCTTCGCAAGCTCGGCCTTGTCGCCGTTCGTTCGGAAGTTGATAGCCCTGAGCCAGGCGAGGACCAATGCGCTGCAGCCAGTAGCACCTGTCCAGCACCAGAACAGAGCGTCGTCCTTCACGCCTACGACGAGTCCGGCAGCAGCGACGAGCGTTGCCAGCGCGGTGGTCCCGACAAGGCTCGAGGCCACCGCAGCAATTTGGGTGTAGTTCCGGGCCGATGGAGAGCGCCGCAACCCCACGGACGAGCTTGTGCTCAACACACTCCGTCTCGACTTTTCCCGCGGCCCTTGACTCCACGACTCAGGCCAGGGCATCGGAACCGCCAGCGCCCGTACAGCGCCGTAGCTGGCCTCTCCCGTGCCTCCTTGCTGCGCGTCGCGGCTCACGGGCGGGAACTTCTAGCGAAAATGCCTGACTCCATGCACATCGCGCACTTCTGAGCCATGCTTGGTCACACCCCTCGGCATGGAAGGTCTCACGTGAATCGCAAACTCCTGATCATAATGGGCTCGGCAGTCATTCTTTGCGCAGCCACGACCGGAGCAGCTCAACCCTCGGATTCAGAGCCTCGCGAGTTTCAAGCCTACTTTCCGACCGATGACAAGGCCGTCGCGAGAACTGTCACAATCGAGGGCCAGCTGCAACCTTCGAGTCCTTCTCCGGAGCAGCGACAGGACTTTGCGGGAATGGCGGAGCAGTCAGGGCAGTCGCTTGAACGGATCCTGGAAATCCACCAAGAAGAACCGCGCTTCGTCGCCCTAGCTAGCAATCTAGAGGGTCGATATCCGGAGGACTATCTCAGAGCGTCCATCGAACATCATGAAGGCGAGCTCAGATTCGAGTTGCATCTGACACAAAGCCCATCCGACCGAATCGTCGCTGACATTAGAGAGAGCATGCACGCCGACGTTATCGTCTCTTATGGACGGGGCAATTCGCGTGCCGAGTACTACGATATAAACGCTGCATTGAGCAGAACCTTGGCAGCACATCCAGACGACGTTTCCGTCTTTGAAAGTGGCTTGGACGAGTCAGCCCACGCAATCGAAGTACGATTCCGCCGCGCTTCATCGCAGACGGAAGTCACGGAAATCTTTAGAAAAGCTGTTCAAGCGGGGGCCGATAGCATCGAAGCGCCATTAAGATTCGATGTACGTTTTGTCGAGGACGTCGAGATGGAAAGCGGTGAGTATCGGAGCACAGTCGTTCAAGGAGGACGTCCCTTTATCAGTGACGACGGCGGCAATTGTACGGCTGGCTTTACGGCTCGGCGAAACACTTATAAAGGGATCTTGACTGCTGCCCATTGCGGTCTATACGGGAGCTACCAAAGCACAGGTTCTCAAACCCTCCTGCAGCCCGGGGTGGCCGCCCCTGGCTACGCGGGCGGAGGGGAAATCGATCTAGCCTGGTATCGAGTGAACACTCTGGGTGGAAATGATGCTAACAATGAATTTCGCGCTACCGGCCGCACCGACGCTGGTGACCGCGAAGTGCTGACCATTGCCAATCCTATAGATGGTCAAGATATTGCCAGGTGGGGTGATCGCACGGATTATGACGCCTCTGTCAAAGTTGCAAATCCGGGGACTGGTCTTTGTCGAACAATAAACGGGGCCCTGCAGTGTCGCCTCGCCAAGATCACGACGGCTGAAACACTTGCGGGTGACAGCGGAGGTCCATGGTTTTTCGGTTCGGCGGTGCATGGCATGCTTTGCTGCGTCGTCAATAGCAATGATTATATTACTGAAATCGGTGCGGCTGCCGGAAACCTCGATGCTCATGTTATCAAATAGTACGAAGCCCTCGCGATTTCAAATTATCTCGGTCCGAATTTTGGCGTGCTTAGTCGGGGCTGTCAGCGCATGTTCCTCAAGTGATCGACCACAAGAACCGCTTGCAACCAGCGCATCGCCGGAGCCGCCCGATACTTACCCCTACCTTCTACAACGACAGCAGGACTCTGCAGGCGGCTTCAACGTCGAGCTCATCGGAGAGCTGGAAATCTCTGCGCGAAACTGCATCGCTGTCAAAGGCAACGTCATAGTCGCTTCTCCAGCCGCCGAAGTGATTAGCGAAACGGAGGTGTTTTTTCCTGGGTTGGGGGTGAAAAGGGTTGGGACGACAATTCGCATGATGGGTGGCTATCAATCTTATGATTCGGTTGCAGAAATTCCAACGCAGTTTCGGAAATGCATCTCCTCAATCAATTTGAATAATGTATTCCTGCTCAATGACTCATGATCAGCAGAGTCCTTCGTTCCAAGTCGTTGGTTCTCACCCCAGAGCAGTAGCTGGGTCAGTGCGGCGACGATCGCGATCAAATCTGTCGCTAGCCCCTGACCTGTTAGGGGGCGTGCCACAGTCACTGGCTCGGCCGTCGCTGTGCGAAAAGGTGGGTCGACTGCCACCAATATCGTTGACCGGCCGAGCTCGGCAGGGCGTTCAGCCTCGCCACCTTGGCTGCGGCTGCTTCCTGGTCTGGCCAGATGGTGACCACCTTGATCTGGAGATCAAGATCGATGCTGAGATCTAGGTGCTCTGGAGCTCTCAGGACGCCGAACGCCGTCGTCCAGCCGGGTTGCCTTTCCTCTGTCTTCATAGCGTCAGCATCCCTAGGTAGTCGCCTGTGCGCGGGTCCCCAGACATTGCCGGTCATGTCGAAACTACTTCTCCACCAGCGCTGCTGAGGTAGCTTCCCTTAGGCGGCTTCCACTTCAACTCTTCGCCGTCGGGGATTCCCAGCCGAGAGCGCATGTCTTGCAACTGGTCACTGAAGGGGGCCAACTGCGATTCGTCAATGATCACTGCGCCAATCGCGACAAGCGGCCCGAGACCTCGACGCGGCGGGTTCGATTGCTCGCTGTCGTCGATGAACACAAGCCGCATGCCACGCCCCTCGGGCGAGACACGTGCATAAACACGCGAGGCCGCGGCAAGGCCGAGCGGCCAGACGTCGCGTCTTTCCGCCGCCTGACCCCCGCTACCAGGGCTACCGTTGATCAGTCCGAGAGCCTCGCCGTGTTAGCGGCGAGCATGGCCTGGCCTCGCCGTGAGTCGCCGCGCGAGGTGCTCAATGTCGACCAAATCTCGTCTGCTCCCATTCAACCCACCACGATGACCGCTCCGCAGTTGGCGGCGGTTTCGTTCCTGGCGCGCTACGCGGGCCACACCCACGAGGTCTACACGTACCAGCTGCGGCTGATTCCAGTGGTGCGACAGCAATGACCTGGACCCGCTCATGGGGATCCAGCGCGCCCACGTCGAGCTCTACATCCGCAGTCTGGGTGAGACCGGGATGATGGCGTTCGGTCATCACGATGATGCATGGTGTGCGCAGGCTTCTATCGGTTCGCCCACATCGACGGCACGATCCCAGCTGACCCCGCTGTCTACGCACGGCTACCCAAGGTGCGCAGGGACGAATCCCGCACTCAAGGACTGGACCGGCTCGAGTTGATCAGCTTCCTGCAGGTCGCGCAGACAATCAGCGTCCACCACGGCGCTTTAGCCTATCTTTCGGGCATCAAAGCGCTACCGGTTTGGCGGCTGCGGGCACGTATGGCGCCAAGACATCGGTGCGGCCGCCGAATCGAGGGCTAAGTTGTTGCGCCGGGCGCTGACCTGGGCACTGGAGGCCCCTGGAGGCGACGCCTTTCAGCGACCGGCCAGCGACCGGCCGGTGGCCCGTCCCAACCTGGACATGGACTAGGGTTTGCATGTTGTCTATGGCATGGAGCGTCTAGGGGGCGAGCTCGGTGAGCGAGACGCTGAGGCCGGCACCTGGCTCGGACCCCGAGCGTGCAGCGCTTACTAAGATGCACCGCGCCTTTCGCTACCCAGCGAAGTTCCACGGACCGTATGCCCGGGCTTTGCTCGAGACTGTCAGCGACGTCGGCGAGCGGGTATTGGACCCATTTTGTGGCAGCGGCACGCTTATTCTCGAGGGCCAACTCATCAACCGGATGGTCGATGGTTGTGATGTCGACCCGCTCGCGTGCTTTGTCGCTGCCGCGAAGTCTCATACGTACGATTTGCAGGCGCTCCGTTCCCAATGGAAAGCACTTTCCGAAGCACTCGACCAGTTCCGGCGCACTAAGGAGCGGTACGTCGACCTACGGTTCGACGATATCTCCGAAGACGAACTGTCAGAGTCGGCGGCGGAACTTTGGGTCCCCGATATTCCTCGTATCAATCATTGGTTCCGTCGCTACGTGATCGAGGACTTGGCCCGAATCTTCGCAGCAATCGAGGGTGTTGACAGTTCGGAACGCGACTTCTTCCGCCTCGCGGCCGCCTCCATCATTCGCCTCAGCAGTAACGCAGACCCCGTGCCAGTGTCGGGTCTTGAGGTCACGAGCCACATGCTAAAACGAGATGAGCAGGGACGCATGGTCAACCCGTTCGTGCTGCTCGACCGCGCAGTCTCCCGCAATCTCGCGGCCATTGACGAGTACGAGCAGCTGCCGACTTTCCAACGAAGCGAGCGGAAGGTTTGGCAGGCAGACAGCACCAGCGACCTCGAGGGACTCGGAGAATACGACGCCCTTGTGACGAGCCCGCCGTACCACGGTGCGGTGGACTACTACAGACGGCATACGCTCGAGATGTACTGGCTCGGGCTGACGCAGACGCAAGAGGAGCGGCTCGAAATTCTCCCCAAGTACATCGGGCGCGTACGAGTCGGACATCGTGACCTCGATGGGGACTTTGAAATGCGCTCCAGCTACGCGCGCGAACTCGCTGAGCGCATGCGAACCGTCAGTGACGCAAGGGCGCGCGGCTTTGTTCACTACGTCGTGGGCATGCAAAAGCACTTCGCTCAGGCTGCCACGGTCGTGCGACTTGGCGGGCGCGCCGTCTACATGGTCGGCAACAGCCGCTGGCAAGGCGAAGTGATTGATACGCCTCGCTTACTCAAGGAGTCCATCGGCAACTCGTTCGTTCTGCAGCGAGAACTCACGCACGAGGTTAAGAACAGGTACATGTCCTACTCGCGCCACAACAACGCCAGCATCGATCAGGAGCACTCCATCGTCTTTGAGCGGACCTCATGAACCAGGCAAAACAGTTGGCTCTGGAAGTCGCCGGGATTGGCGCCGAGGCCCGCTCTGTCGATGTGCTGATCTCCTACGACGTCGTCAAGCTGCTGTCTGAACAGCTCTACGCTTCGCCGGTCAAGGCCATCGAGGAACTAGTCGTCAACGGCTGGGACGCCGGCGCCGAGCAATGTTCGGTGCTGGTTGACCTCGACGCAGATCGTCCTGTCATGGCTGTCTTGGACACCGGCCACGGCATGACCCTTGAAGAACTGGAGAACCTCTGGCACATCGGCGTCAGCCAGAAGGCCGAGCCCGTCGACGGTCGCAAGCAGATCGGCAAGTTCGGCATCGGCAAACTTGCGTCGTACGCCGTGGCTAGACGCGCAACCTACGTGTCCAAGACTGCCGATGGCATCCACGCGGTTGCCATCAACTTCGAGGATTTCGCAGGTGCGACCGACGCCGACGGCATCCCGTCTCCAGTCCAGTTGATCATCAGGGAGCTGACTGGAGAGGGTGACCTGCTGGAAGCCGAGACGTTCAAGGACGTGGAGCGCGTGCTGACCGTCGGAGACAAGGAGATCGACCTCCGCGCGGAGACCTCTTGGACGCTCGTTGTTTTGGAGGATCTGAAGGAAAAGGCCTCATCGCTCCAGACCGGCCGTCTTCGTTGGGTGCTGGAAACCGCGATGCCCCTGGCGGCCGACTTCGCGCTCTTCCTCAATACGGAGGCGGTCTCAAGCAGCAAGGCAAAGTACGACAAGGTGGTGTCGTTCCAGGTCGCAGAGCTCGAGGATGACCGGCTCAAGGCCCTTGGAGCCGTTACCGGCCAGCAGTGGCAGCGGCAGGGCGACAAACTGGTGTCGCCGAGCTTCCCGTCTGGCGTGTCCGGCGAAGTCTTCGTTACCCACAAGTCATTGTACGCCGATGGCGGAAAGTCCGAAGACCTTGGCCGGAGCCATGGCTTCTTCGTGCGGGTCAACAACCGTCTCATAAACGAGACCGACCCGCTGTTCGGCGCGCGCCCCCTTTCCTTCACGACGTGGTACAGGTTCGCAGCGATAGTCGAAGCCGATGACCTTAACCCGTTCGTGACGGCCTCACGCGACGACGTCGAGCAGACCGAGCTCAAGGGGTACCTGAGGCAGCTGCTCCTGCACATCTTCAACCAGGCACGCGAGCGCCATGAAGCTGAACTCGCCAAGGCAGAGACTGAGAACAAGCGAAAACCCGAGGGTACTCGCGACTATGTGAGCACCACCCTGGTTGAAGGTCCGCTTGCAGACGCACTTGTACAACGGCAAGGCGAGACTGATCCTGAGCCCTGGGAGTACCTCCAGCCCGTCGAGACCGGCGAAGAAGCCGAGCGGTTCGTGGAGAGTCTCTACGCCGAGACGCGAGAGACACGCAGATATACGTATCGGTATGTGGCCCGAGGGCGTGAGGAAGCCCTAGTGCAGTTCGACGGTGTCGACGGCATCTTTGAGGTCAATGAGGATCACGACCTTGTCTTGGAGTTTGGCGACCGACCCGACACCCGCCAGCTACTCGAGGTTGTCATCGCGAGCGAGGCGCTCCTTGAGGTGTACCTGCGCCAGGCCGATATGCCTCCAGAGACGGTGCGGGAGGTCATACGGCGACGGGATCGCCTGCTCCGCAGTTTGGCCCGTGACCAGTCCTACTCGCTGACGGCGATTGCTCAGTCACTGCAAGACGCTGTCTCCGATGCCTATGACTTGGAGGTTGCCCTCGTGGGCGCTCTACGCGCTCTGGGATTTGCCGCCAGGCATATCGGCGGATCCGGCACACCTGACGGCTTGGCCCACTACAAGATTTTTGGGCTCGGCGACCAGTCCTTCACGCTGGAGGCGAAGAGCTCGAAGGACGTTCCGAGCCTGTCGCAACTGGACTTCGCTGGCCTGCGGTCCCACTACGAGGCCAGCGATGCTCAAGGCTGTCTTCTCGTTGCTCCGTCGTATCCAGGGGCAACCGACGCCGAGGGTGAAGTCAGCGTCCGTGCCCAGCAGCAACGCGTGAGCTGTTGGACGATCGAGCAGCTGGCTGGTGTAGTGGCTGCGGCAGAGTCGCGCCACATCAACGCCAAGACCATCCAAGAGATTGTCCTCACCAAATTCCGACCTCTCGACGTCACTGAGTCGGTCGACGCGCTGCTCCAGCAGCCCAGGTTTACGACGACCGACCTTTACAACGCGGTGCTGTCGGCGCTGGGCTCGCTGCAAGGACGTCTTGCTGGCACCCCGCGGAGCGTCATGTTGATCGCCGGTGAGATCTCGCGTGAGTCCGAGTTCGAGGGCGTGGACATGCCGGAGGTCGCCGCAGCGATTAGAGACCTCTCAAAGTCGAGCAAGGGAATGCTGTGGGTCACTGAATCGGAGGAAGTCCACGTACTAGGCGATATCGAAGAACTCGCTCGGCGGGTCCAGGGCCTGACGCGCGGAGAGGCGCCGCCCCGCAGGCGGGGCACCTTCACGAAGCCGGCGGAGTGAAGCACGCGGGGTCCACGTCCCGGATGAGCTGCAGGTGCGAGCTCTCGATCTTCTCGGGATGACTCCACTTGCCGGACTTGGCCGAGGCGACGAACCGGCTGTAGCGGTCAAAAACCTCGTCAGGTCGCCCCTGTTCAGTCCATTTTTCGAAGAGCTTTCGGTTGCTGTATGCCGCGTGCCACAGCCGCAGCTGAACGAGGAGTCCGCTCAGCACGGCAAGGATGGTCATCACCACTTCGATCTGCATGCTGAGCCTCCGCTTGGTCGTGCTGAACGCCTGAACGCCTGAACGCCTGAACGCCTGAACGCCTGAACGCCTGAACGCCTGAACGCCTGAACGCCTGAACGCCTGAACGCCTGAACGCCTGAACGCCTGAACGCCTGAACGCCTGAACGCCTGAACGCCTGAACGCCTGAACGCCTGAACGCCTGAGAGAACGGTACGTGCACTGGAAGTCGTCCAACGGATGGTTACAAACGCCCAATTTGATCGGTCCGGGCCTAGACCGCTTCCGCAGGATTCGGCGCGTCGGTCTAGGCCGTCGCGCCGAATAATCCTGTCTTTCCCCACCCGCACAGGCTCTCCTCGCTACCGACCCCTGGCGATTTGTGGAGGGATCGGTACCGATCTGTGGCACGCAGAGCCTGACGCCGACCCTCGGTGACCATCTGCACCGGACTCAGAGACGGGATCGCAGATGGCCGGGACGTTTGCTAACTGCATCGGGTCACCTCGCGGGTCGTCGTAAGGCATTGGCCGGCGTTCAATGGTTCTGCTGGTCAGTGACCAGGCTCGCCGGCTGAAGGCCTTCTAGGTCGTAATCGCATGGGCTGGCCCAATCAGCCAATCTCAAGATGCCGTCCGTGTGAGTTTGGTTCACGCGTCATTCCGCCGCGAGTAGCCTGCGCTCGCGGCTGTCCCATTCCGCTGCGTAGTCGTCCGGCGAACCGGAGGGTTCTGCCTCGGTGTTCGAAGCCCGCAGCGTTTGTCGTGGACCATCCCGGAGTTTGAAGGAGGGCGGCGAGGCTATGACCGCTAGCCGCCGGTGGCCGGGTCGTTAGCGGTTTTCGCCGGAATTGCTGTTCTCGCGGGCGGCCAACCTCCCTTGGCGCGCTCGATGTCGAGAGCCAGAAAGTGCTTCAGCATCGACAGGGCGTCGCTGGTTCCTGTATGCCGTCGTCGGAAGGTTCGTGCTCGCCGAGTCATTCCCGTAGTCGGCGTACCGGGTCGCCAGTAGTCCAAGTGCGGGAAGGGAAAGAAGCGACGCCATCTCTCACGCGGTGCATCGGCAAATCGGTGGATGGGCAGATCGAGAACACCCAATCCGAAGTTCGGCGCGACCGGCCCGCCAACGATATCGCCCACCATCACGTTCCTGCTCGGGAAGTACAGGTTGGTCCAGCGGGTCGAGCTGAATACGGCCGCCGAGTTCGCAACCCTCATCGATCGGGTTACTCCTGACCGTTCGATGTTCGCGCGGTAAAGCGCATGCCCGGAGCTGTCCGGGACAGGAGGGCAAGTGGGGTACTCGCGCTCCGCCTGTCGTTCCTCCAAGGTGAACTCGCCGCGGTTCAGAAGGAGATCGGCATGTGTGAGCGGAGAGCCGAGCGTGATCAGATCGGTGACGAGCCAGGGGACGCCACGCCTGCGATTCTCCATCCACAATCGCAACTGCGCCTGTTGATAGGCGTCCAGGTCCTTTCGTTGTGGCGTGTCACCGAGCGCCGCCACGGCTCGGTGAAACGATTCTGCTTCGGGTTGGGGTCCGTGGCTGTTCGGATCCGGTTGCCGGAGTTCGTCGTAGGCCTGCCGCAAGATGTCGTAGCCGATCACGGAACCAAGACTGTGTCCGACTATCACGACACGCACGTACGTCCCGTCGGCGTGAAGTCGGCGCAACAGTTCCACCCCTGCGCTTCGAATCGCGTTCCGGCCAATGATGGATTGCGGCCTGGGTGTCAGGTATCGCTCTGCGTCGGCGACCGCGCGGCGAATGAACTCGCCAGCAACAGCATTGACGGCGAGCGAGAAGAGCAGCACCGCAGGCGCTGATAGAAGTGCGACTCGGGTCTCCGGTTGGGGAGGATCTTTGCCCAGAATCACGGCCACAAGTGCAACGCCCAGAATCAACACGAGCGCCAGCACCGCGACGAGGGCGACGAGGGCGACGACTCGAAAGACCTTCAGAAGAGGTTGTAGATGGCTTTCGGCGCCACGTTCGCGACCCGAGAACGCAAGACGCCAGCTCCACGCGAGCGTCTCTCGCACCTTGCCAGGGGCCATCTGGTGCGCCCAATACAGCTCAAAGAAGTCGGTAGCCGGGCGATTGCGTCCCCTGGGCAACGTCAGACGGCGCAACTCTGTCGATTCGGACACCCGGTCAGGCTTGTTGTAGAAAAAGCCGAGGCCGACACCTTTCACAAACCGCCGTAGCGTGTCCATTGGGCTTTGTTCTCCGACGCCATGGATAACCACAATGGCTTGGCGATCGGTGGTCTGTAGAGCCATGGCGCAAGGCTATCGGCGGCCAGGGCGAGGACGCCGACTGAAGCTCGGCAAGCGACGTATTTGGGCCGGATTCCGGCATGCGGCTGCGCGCACAGACGCGGGGACACCATCTCAACCGACCTGAGAGCACTAGCGACTTTCCGCCGCCAAGGACCCGACTCGCGTGGACGCCTGCCGCGCCTCGATGCGACCACAGCGGCGGCGATCCCTAGCGTCGACCGAGAGGCCGCACATGACCAGTCGGGCCTGGGAGGACTGCCGCGGTGACTATGACGCAACTCCATCGCCACAGCCGCGATGACTACTCTGCATAGCCTGTGTGCGTCATCTCTCCCGAAACGGTCTGGACCTCGTCCTCATGCCCATATCGTTCCGTACGGCAACAGCGACTGGCTGTTGCACGCAAGTGAAGCTCTGCGCTGTGCGTCGTTCGAGCCCCTCATGGATCATTTCGATCCGTCGCTTCTCGGCTGTAATGACGCGCGCATACGCGCGCGGCTGGCATCTTGCGTCTTGGATTCACTCGCTTGGAAAGGCTTGATAATGCGTCACTTGCTTATCATTGGTGGCCTGCTCCTTAGCGCCTTGGCGCTTGGGGTCGTGCAAGCCACCGCCGAGACTGGGCCGCCGGTTCTTGAGTGCTCAAGCACTCAGCGACTGATCACCCAGTTCACGTACGCAGACCCAGCGGCAGAGACTGCGACCAGCGCGTCCGATCAAGAGCTTGAGGGAGCGGCCGAGGAACTCGTCGGCGATCCAGTGGTCTCGGACGAACTCGACGCCTCGTATGAGGTCGAAGTCATCGACTCGGGCACCTCGCCCGTCGCGACGCTCTCCGCCGGCGAGTCCGACGATCTGCTTGCCATCGTTCATCTCGAAGAGAGTGACGCCGGCGTCGCTCGCCCGCACGCAGTGGAGGCCTGCGCATGATTCGTAGACTCGTGATCGGGCTGCTCGTAGCAGCAAATGCAGTGCTCGCGGTGGGGGCTCTCCAAGCCTCAGCCCAGGCCGACATCACCTTCCTTTGGAAGTACTCACCTAACGTGAACGAGGACTACTGGATCGACAACGGTGTTCCGATGTATCAGCGTTCGGCCATCCAAGCTGGCGTGGAGACCTTCAGCGACCGAGCCTCTGGTAATGGGCCGAAGTTCGTCTACCAGGGGGTGAAAGCCGAGGCGTACAACCACGACAACGCGTGCGCCGGCGGGAGCATGATCTTCTCAGTCGACCGGTCGGCGATCGGCGAGACGACGTTCTGCGTCGAGACCTACGGCGGTCAGGAGCGATTGGTTGGGTTCGACATCGTTCTGGACTCCAGTCAGCAGTGGTATGGAGGCACAGGCACGCCTGGAGCGAACCAATGGGACACCCAATCGATTGCGACCCACGAGGCTGGCCATGCCACTGGTATGTTGGGTCACTTCGACGACGGCGTCAGCCATTGTCCCGTGCCACGCACATCGGTCACTGCCACCATGTGTCAGGGGAGCACGGACATTCTCGGGACGACTTGGCTTCGGTCTCTGACGTCTGCAGACATCGACCGCCTCGGGCAGGCCTACTGATAACACGCTGGACCTCTTGTCAGCCACCAAGGCAGGGGGGCCGGGATCGCCCGGCTCCCCTGTCTTGCTGTTCGGCCACATCCAGCGTGTAGCCAGATTCTTTTGAGTCATGGAACCTTCTCGGCTCCCGGCGACTCGTATTGGTAGATCAACTCGACGATGATGAGAGGCCCGAGGGTGAGACAGCCCGCGCAGTTCGAGGAGTACATGCAGGCCCGCTGGCCCGCTCTGGTGAGAGCCGCGTTCATGCTCGGTTGCAAGGCCGGAGAAGCCGAAGACGTTGCGCAAGCAGCTCTGTTACAAGTCTGGCGCAACTGGGATCGGGTAGATCGCGCAGATAGCCCCGACGCCTACGTGTACACAGTGCTGCTCAATACGGCTCGCAAGGCGATGCGCAAACGTGCTCGGTTTTGGGCCAGCGAGCCCACCTGGGCCAGCCGGATTTCTGGGCCTGAACACGAGGATCTACGACTCGACGTTAGGGCAGCGATCAACGCTCTGCCGTTCGAGCAACGAGTCGTAATCATCCTGCGCTACCTCGAGGATCGGCCGGAAAGCGAGGTGGCGCAGATTCTGGGAATCCCAGTCGGGACGGTGAAGAGCCGCGCTAGTCGAGCGCTGGACGCCCTTGGCCGTCAGAAGACCGCACACAACCGCGTAGCTATCGCAGGTATTCGAGAGAGGAACGACCGAAATGAATGAGGTTGAGCTGAGTAATGAACTCAAGCGAGCCGCAAGCACGGAAGTGTTCGGCGGCCCTCCGGCCCTGCATGAACTGGAAGCAGCCCATCGCCAGCGCCGACGTCAACTCGTGGCACGCGCTGCTCCTGCCCTTGCCTTGGCCGTCGTTGGCGGATGGCTGGGCGTTACCCAGGTTCAAGATTATTTGCAAGACGCACCGACCCAGATACCTCTTGCTCAGAATCCAGAGTCGA
Source organism: uncultured Actinomycetota bacterium (assembly GCA_963767915.1). Lineage (GTDB taxonomy): Bacteria > Actinomycetota > Actinomycetes > Propionibacteriales > Nocardioidaceae > Nocardioides. The sequence goes on along the minus strand of CAVYFR010000002.1, from coordinate 50,924 downwards.
GCTCCGGCTTGCAGTGCCCGTCTCCCGAGGGAGCCAAGACTGGACGGACGCTGGACTACTTCGCGCCACCGGACTTCACGACGACGTCCCTTGACGTTTTCGCGATCGGCTACCTGTCAGATGGCGAGCGCTACGAGAGTGAGGACGTTAGCGCCACCGCAGCGCGGCTCTATCTCATGCGCGCTGACGGAACGACTCGCGCCGTAGTTGAAGCTCTCTACAATCCTAGTTTCGACTCTTGGATCGAGGAATCGGCCACGTGGTGCCAAGGCGAGCCTATTGATCGCCGATGAGTTCGAACGGAATTTCGAATCTTGACAAGTCGACCTACCCTTCGCACACCTGTCCGGATGCGATGGTTGTCCCTCGAATTCCGGTGGATTGACGCAAGCAGTAGCGGGACTGTTGGCAGTCGCTACATCTTGGTGTTTGCACAAGTCGTGAGCGCGCCCCCAGAGTGCAAGCGGACAGGCCACCTGGCTTCACGCAAAAGTCTGAGGGCCCCCTTCGGCTCGCGAGCAACCGTCTGGCCGCACGCGTTGTCTCGAGGGCGTGGCTGCCCTTGGACGCCATAGTCGGTAAGCACACGGGCGACACGCTCCGGTGGACGATCGCGCACGAACTCTTCCACATCATCGCCGACGGCGACCTTAGGACTCCGCTCAACAGCACCCGCGACCAGCGGGAGAAGAGGGCGCACGCGTTCGCGGGCGCGCTGCTCGTACCCGAGCCGATCGCGCGTCAGCACCTAAGCGAGACGCTCACCCTGCAGGGCTACCTCCGGGTGAAGGCCGAGTATGGCGTGTCCGTCCGTGCCCTGATCCCTCGCGGTCAACGCCTCGGGCTCGTGTCTGATCAACGGGTCCGCAGTCTGTACATCCAGATGTCATCAATCGGCTGGAAGAAGGAGCAGGAGCCCGTGCCCGTCGCGGTCGAGCGGCCGCTGCTTCTTGGCCAGTCACTTCACCGGGCGCATGGCCCGCAGTTCGCCGCCCGGGTGTCCTACCTGATCGGCACCCCGGTGGAACTTCTGCAGCACTGGGTCCCTGAAGATGAGATCGGCGACAAGTTGGTCGCCGGGGTGGTACATCTCAGCGACCACCCAACCCGGAGGCGGACGTAAGCAGGACCGCCGCCGCTTCCCGATGGCAGGAAGTGAGGCGGCCCGTTGCGCCCGAGCTCCGTCGCTGTCTCCCGAAGGCAAACGCCAGTGATTGACTCGCGCCTTCCCGCCGCCTGACTCACCGATCCAGAACGGCTTGGCGTTTCGTCACCGAGTTGTGGCCGAGTCCAACAAACGCAACCACCGATCGGCCAGACTCACCGCGCAGCTGGGGCATAGAAAGCAGGACAAGGGGCTCTGGAAGGCCCTTACCGGTTGTCATAGCTTCGATGCTGGCGTACCCCCAGTCTTCGGAGGCCCACTGATGCGTCGCATATCAGCCGCTCTTCTCACAGTCCTACTTTGCACCTTTCTCACGGCCAACCAATCCAACGCGCAAACTGCGACCGCTGTCGGCGACTCCTTTCGAGATGGCCTCGACACGCGTCACGCAGCCTCCTCCTTTATGGCCTCCGCTCGGGTTGCGGGCTACACCGGGGTCACATATACAAATGGACGCGGTGTCAACCTGGCCTGGGAGGACGCGCGCAGTGCCCAAGTGTTCGGCTACTTTGGACATGCTCGTGCCGGCTTCATGGTTATAAATGAAGGTTCCACGCCCGAACACGATAGACACATCTACGCTGGCGCCGTGGAGCTAGAGCGAGTTGCCCCTATTGAAGGCAATCGGTCATGGCGAGAGTACACTCCCTTTGCGGATCTCGACGACGTGCGCTTGGCGGTTCTGGCCGGTTGTAAAACTGCTCGCACGGCCGAACCCAGTCAGAACAATTTCGAGCGCGCTGCTAAGAGCATCGGAATCGACGCGCTTGTCACTTTCCAAAATGATGTTCACTTCCCCGCCGATTGCGGCAGTTCTTGCAACTACTCCGGAAACTATTTCTGGGATCGAGTTGGCAATTATTTGCAATTCGGACGTTCCATCGGCAACAGCCTCAGCATGGCCAGATCCGACCTCATCGCGAAAGAGGGCCGCCCGGGCGGTTGGGACTCATACCGCGTGACAGGAACCGTCGCTTCTCCGGCCAACGTGCGCCTTACTCCGAGCGGACCGGGCGAGATGTTCACGAGCCAGCCGGCGACCCTAAGTCCAGTCGATCTTTCGGCTCAAACGGTGTCGAATGTGCTCGTTGCCGAAGGTGTTTCAACGGTAGACACCCAAGAGGGAGCAACCTACCGACGCGACGTCACGACGGGACGTTTGATCGACTACTACTTTCCCACCTCAACCGCACCTACAAAACAAGTGTCGCTACAGGAGGCGCGCAGCGTCGCACTGCGGTTCGTCGAGGATCATGCTTTGGACATCGGGCTGGCTGCGTCTCCAACGTCTGCGCTGGTCAGCCATGGGGAAGGCGAGTCCGTTGGACTGTTCGAATGGCGCGTCTCGAACGCCCTGGCTCTCGTCGAGGTCGACCTCTCCAATGGCAACGTCACCTACTTCAACGCCGCCCGCGTCTCTGGGCCCGAGAGGTTCGGGGAGGTAACCGCCGAGGCAGCCGCCTGGGTTGTGAACCGAATCCTGGCCCCAGGGGAGGCGATCACCTCAATACAACCATATGCGTGGGACCTGCAGTTCTGGGAGGTTACTACAACGGGCGCCGCATACAACGAGGTGATCGGACCATTAAGTCGTTCCTACCTAATCGACTCCATCAGCGGAGACATAGTTCGCATCACATCGACCTGATCCATCGCAGGTGCAAATTAAAAACCAAGGAACTGGAGCCATGCATTATAAAAATCGCAATAGAGTCGGCCTGCTTGCTTCTGGCGCCGTCGCCATTCTTCTCACGGCACTGCTCGCTTCGCCAACCTTCGCGAGCCTCGAGTCCCCGGACCAAGCCGTTTCGAGCAACTTCTACCGGGTAAGTGTTTCTCCGAAGGCTTCCGTCGCTGACGTCGTTGAATACGCTCACAGAACGGGTGTCCGGGTAACTAGCATTCGGCACGGGGATGCTTCGAGTTCCGGAGAGATGCTCGTAGGTAACGAGCCTCTCGAAGTTGCAGCAGCAAAATATGTGGAGCTAACAATCTCCAATTTCGGGGTGGAGCCCGCGGTCAATTCATTTACGATAACGACCCCTGTCGACCCGTCCATCCCTGTAGGTGAGGGCGTGGCAACGGTGGAGGCCGTTACCCATGGGTCCTTCGTTCCGCTTCTGCCCGTTCCTTCGGATAGTCCACGCGGCACCGGACAAGCCTGGGCCCCCAGTTCCGGAACCACCTATGCGCACAACTCGTCTACTGGGTCAGCTCGTCGGATTCGACACCGACTTACGTGGACCTCCCAGGCAGGCCTTAACAGTTACGGCCCCTCGTACGTATACGAACATGACAACAAGCTAATCGACTCATCCTCACAACCGAGCACTACAGGTGGGAACGTATGCACCGAGACTGCTGCCTATTGGGTGGCAGCAGTAAGTACCAAGATTGTGACTACTGATCTTCCCACTTCGTCGAATCCCTATGCGGACAACGCTAGGTATACGGAACGGTGCGGTTATTATGACATCAGCTTCGGCATCTTCCATCCTGGAAAATTGACAGCCAATAGGACCTACACGGTCGTGATTGGTGCTGACGCGGGCCCCAAAGCGTCGTCGCCACAACAAATGCGTGGTCAAGTTCTGAAAAATGACTGCCCTAGTTTCGCCGAGTATGATGACTGCGTGGGCCTGAACACCTATGACGGAGGTCAGGACACAACGCCGCTATACTTGGGGACCGCGCGGCGATTCCCAGGATGCTACTCTTGGTCCCTTGGTGGTACTCCAATTGATGGACAATGCTGATCAGCGCAGGTCGCCCTTCATTGCGGTGGGGGCTCTTCTACTGATCGTTGGCGCGCTTCTCATTCCCTACGGCGAAGGCGCTGCTGTGGACAGGTGTGCCCCCCCGGCTCTCGTTGAAGAGTTCGGAAAGGCCGCATCTGGCGCGCCTGAAGGCAAGGCGAACCTTCGAGTGGTTGATGGAGTCTGTGAGATGAAGTTCGGCCGGCAGACGCGGCGGGTGGATTTGGACGAGTGGGACCTTCAGGAGGCCGGAATCTTAATCATGCTAGTGGGGCTGACGATCATTGCTGGATCCATTGCGTCCCAGGCTGTGGGTGCAGAAGAATGAGGCGAAGTGTAGTTTTCTTGGCTTCACTCGCCATGGCTTTTATCGTGGCGATGCCGTTGCCTGCCGTCGCAAACGATGGGTTGGCAACTGACGCGAAAACTCAGCAATGTCATGAGACAAGTAGGTGGGCATGCTTATCGAAAAGAGAGAGCGATAATCTAAGGAAGGGTCAGCGACCGCGAGTGGTTGCGCGGACTGTGGGCGGTGCTCCCCGCAAGAAGACCTATACGCACAGTTCATGTGGCTGTCATAGGCTCCAGACGTGGCACTACGGCAAGAACTATGAGGATGGTCGTGCCCAATTAACGTTCAGGAAAAAGGGCGGCGTATGGCGGGTTGTCCTTATTCACAACACGTGACGCAAAGCGCGTGCGCTTAGGGGCGGATGCTTAGATTCGGCCGGCGCTTTCGCAGCTTTGCTACTCTGCAACCACCTGTGTGAGCGCGACTCCCAGACGGCGCTTTCCAAGCCCACCCGTCTGCCGCGCCGACGCAGGCCGTCGCGTGGACGTACACGATCTGATCGACAAGCACGCGGAGTTGGGCCCAGGCGATCGCGGAGGTCCCTCAGAAATTTCCTCTCATCAGCTGCGACGGGCGCTTCGCACTCCTGACACAAATTGTGCACGTTCGCCACGTCGTGACCGTTGGTGCACGCTCCTGCCCGCCGCCTAGTGTTGACGGCCTTCACCTTGAACCTCCACCTAGGACAGCTAGGTCCTCAACCCGCGGAGTCATCTGGCGCTGGACAGACCTCTGCAAACGCCGTGCGCCTCGCTCCTCGAGGGCATCGATCGAACAACGCAGCACCCGCGCCCACCGGAATCTGAAGGACGCGCTGCGATTAGCTCTTGGCTCGCCGGCTTCGAGGGTGGCGCCTGTCCGGTGCCACCGCTGCGGGGGGCCGGCCGGACTGGACCTAGCCGCGCCGGCCTCGGAATCCACGCAACCGATTAGGCGTTGCTCGAAACCTTCCGTCAGTCCGTGACGTTCCAGGCTTTCATCTTTTGGATGCACATCTCTGCGCGCTGGTGATCACCGGACATGACGATCGTGAGCGCCTCCGTGGCCTCATCCCATGCCTGACGGGGCAGTAAGGCGTAGCCACCGAAAATAGCGACTGCTGCAGCCTCAGCCCCAGTTGTCACCTAGACGGCATCTGGTGGCCCCTCATCGAGCCAGAGCGTGGGGGTGATCATCGTTCCGCGCCACGTCGGCATACGAGTGAGCGTAGTCAATAGATGGCCGCGATAGGCCGCGCCGCCGAAGCGCCTAGGTAGTAAGCAATGTTCGCGAGGAGGCGCGACGGACGAGACCGAGTCGCGAGCTGCTCGACTGCTCGGGTCGTCGAATGATGTCACCGACAACGACGCGATCTGTCGGAGACAGACACGTCCGCCTCTGGCACCTCGCTGGCAGTCACGAGGAGCGGCTTATCGCCCAGATTGACGTGGGCTCTTCTGCGCTGCATCGGCGATGGCATCCGCCATGCGGGGAAGCAGAGAGAGAGGTTCGCACTCCGGGGCCCTGCGGGTAGCATTCTCCGTAGCGGCAACGCAGTGCTTGCCCGTCTCCGAGCCGATCAGCCCCCGCGTGGCCCCGGCGCCGAGGACAAGGTCCGCCGGATCGCACTCGTTTAGATATCTCTCTTCCCAGCCAAACCAGGGTCGAGACGCGGGTTCGATCCGGGAAGAAGTGTCATGACCAAGAACGCCGCAGGCAAGAAGGCCACCCGCGCCCTGATGGCGGAGTTGGGTATCTCTTACTCCGAGGCAAAGCATCGCCTCTCCGTCCCGTGTGATCACTACTTGATGGTCGGTGACGACTACGACGGGGGCCACGTGGTCTTCTGCCACACATGTGATCTACCGGCAGATGCGATCAGCGCTTCCGACGCCGAGCACGTCTACCTCGAGTGTGAGGTCCACTCGCTGAGCGAGGCCCAGCTGACCGGGAACCTGATGGAGTGCATGAACGCATATCCGATCGGCGACGAGGGCGACGGCCTCGGCCCGGTGCTGATGTCCTGCCAGTCGGCGTACCCCGGCTGGACCGACTAGCTAGCGAAGGATTCGCTCTGCACCCACGGTCCACCAGGGAGACCGTGGGTGCACGGCCCCCTTGCTTGCGGAGGGTGCCGCGTTCCCGCTGAACGGCATTGCTGCTAGTCGCCGGGTGCCCAGGCGTCTCGGATCAGATCTCCGATACGAGAGTCATTCCCGCCGCTCACGTCGCGCGACACGGCATCGGACCAAGTGCTCTCGCCGGGCCTAGAACCAACCCGACTACCAAAGTGGCTTGCCGGTGGCCTTCTTCACCTCTGTGCTGACTCGACCACCGGTCTTTCCAACCAGATGCTTGACCAGTTGGTAGTAGTCGGTGACCTGTCCCTTTCGGACAGCGCTCGAGGCTGCGCCACGGTGTGCGATCGATCCTCGCAGCTCAACGTATCGGTCGAGTTTTGACGACGCCTGTCCGGCCGACATCCCCGGCCAGAACCACCGGCTGGACATCTTCGGGATGCCCAGCGCACGGACGAAAAGATCGTCGATCTGACCGGTCTTGGGCGTGTTCAACTTGCGATTCCGCTCCGTCTGAAGTTCAGCCAAACGGTGCTCGAGCACGGGACGCCATCCGTCTCCGGAGAGTTTCCAGACAGCGAGCTCGTCTTTATCGGCACCCAGTTCTTTCGCAACCTGCTTTCGCAACTCCTTGGGGAGTGCGGATGAATCGGTTGCGTGATCAACGATGAACTTCAGTGCTTCCGCGGCGACGTCCTCGCAGTACGCCTCCCAGAAAGCAGTGACCAGGACTATCGAGGCCTTGTTGAGCACCTCGACTTGATACTTGCGACCGGGACGGTTACCTGCGATGGACTGATGGATGTCCAGAAGTCGGTCGATGTCTTCGCAGTTCTTGTCGAATGCCTTGCGCGCGGACGAACCCATGGCCATGGTCTACACGCCCCGTGGCCACTGCGCGACCAGCTCGGTGTCGCCGCGCAGACGTCACGCGTGATGCCTCACCTGGATCGCGTCAATGCGCCGCCTGACTCGCCGCACCAAAGGGCTAGCGTTGATTAGTCCGAGTGCCTCGCCGTGTTGGCGGCGAGCATGGCCTGGCCTCGCTGTGAGTCGTCGCGCGAGGTGCTCAATGTCGACCGAATCTCGACTGCTCCCTTTCCAACCCACCACGATGACCGCTGCGCAGTTGGCGGCGGTCTCGTTCCTGGCCCGATACGCCGGCCACACCCATGAGCTCTACACGTACCAGCTGCGGCGCTGGTTCCAGTGGTGCGAAAGCAATGATCTGGACCCGCTCATAGGCATCCACCGCGCCCACGTCGAGCTGTACATCCGCAGTCTCGGTGAGGCCGGGATGATGGCTTCCTCGGTCAACACGATGATGCACGGAGTCCGCGGCTTCTTCCGGTTCGCCCACATCGACGGCGCGATCCCGGCTGACCCCGCCGTCTACGCCCGGCTGCCCAAGGTGCACAGCGACGAATCCCGCACCCAAGGCCTCGACCGGCTCGAGCTGATCCGCTTCCTGCAAGTCGCGCGGACCATCACTGTCCACCACGGCGCCTTGGCCTACCTCTTGGGCATCAACGCGCTCCGCGCATCAGAAGCCGCCGCTGTCCGCATCGAGGACTACGCCGAGACCCTGCGAGGCCACCGGGTGCTCCACCTAGTGGGCAAGGGCGACAAGCCCGCGACCATGCCACTGACGGTCCCAGTCCTCCGAGCACTGGAGGCATGCCGCGGCGAACGGGCGACCGGTCGCTTGATCCTGCGGCCGATGTCGGGAAGACCGATTGATCGGCGCGACGCGTACCGAATGGTCACGCGCGTCGCGAAGGTGGCTGGGATTCCGCGGCACATCAGTCCTCACTCGCTCCGGCATGCGGCGATCACCAACGCCCTGGACGCAGGCGTGCCACTCCGCGACGCCCAGATCCTCGCGCGTCACGCCGACCCCCGAACCACCGAGCACTACGACCGAGCACGCGGCAACCTCGACCGTCACGGAGTCCACTTCCTCACCGCTTACGTGGCAGGCGTCTGACATTGAGGGTGAATCAGTGAGTTGGGCCCATGATGACGCTGCCGCCCGCGATCAACATCGTCCGACAAGTCGCAGGTGAGCTCGTGCCGTGGTGTCGGGGGCGTCCGGAAGGATTCTGAAGGTGAGTGGCGTCGACACGGTCCGGGGTATCAACTACCAGCACTGTCATGCCCTGCTTGTCGCGCTTGATGTTGCGGCCGACGTCACCCTGGTGGGGATCCGGGTCGAGGGCACCGAGGACGTATTAGACCTTGAGGTGCTCGGTCACAGTCCTTCGGGCACTTCGCACGTCGTCGTGCGCGGAGCTCAGATGAAGTCCCGCGTAACGCCCTACACGTGGGCGAAGGGCGAGCTCCTGATTATCTTTCGACGTTGGGTTGATCTCGCAGTCAGCAAGGACGCTGCGTTTGACTTCTTGACTGACGGCGAGCTAGCCCCTTCCGGTGTCGTCGTCGTCGGCGCTTTGGATGCTGCTCGCGGCGGCGACCTTGGACCGATCGCCGGATTGCTCGGCGTCGCCGACACCGACCCGATGTGCAAGATCGCGGCACGTGTTCGCGTCGTCTCAGAACCCGGTTCTGTCGAGGCGCTGCTGCTCTCAGCCGAGGTCGAGGTCCGGGCTCGGTTGAGCATCGGGTCCCGGCACCCGGACGCCGAGAAGGAGTCCGTCGATAGGGTCAACGAACTGTTCCGGCTGATCTCCACCCGGTCAGGGCTGAGCGACCCGGACGATCGGTTCATGAGCCGTGAAGAGATCGTTGAGGTCCTCGGCGGGGCTAGTCACCTGCCCGCCACCGACCGTTGGGAGAGCACCCTGGGTGGCGAGTACCAGGCCGCTGCCGTCGCTCTTGACGTCAGTGACGAAGTCACTCCGACGCTGCGGGCCGGTTGGCAGAGCGAGGAGATGCGCATCGAGGACCTCGACGGCACGTCCACGTCGCTCGTGCTGGCAGGCAGAACCGGATCCGGAAAATCGACGTTGTCGCGCCTGTGGCGCCACAGAGCCGCTGCCGACGGACGATCAGTAGTCGTGTGTCACGTAGAGGCGTACATCGCCAACCGGCTCGATCGGCTCGTCGCTGACGCTGTGGGTCACGTGGTCGGGCGTGACCTGCCTCGGATCGTGGGACAGCAGACGTTGGCCGACCCCACCACGACCCTGGTTCTCGACGGCGTCTCCGAGGTGCCGCCGCACCTGCGTGGCCTCCTCGCTAAGGAACTGCGGACCCACCTGGCCGGCGGCCACGGTGCCCGGGTCGTGCTCGTCGGTCGCGACGAGACCGTGTGCGCCAGCGTGTACCCGTCCTCGGCCGCCGCCGGTCGGCTGTTCCCCCAAGCGTTCGGTCGCGAACAGCGCACCGAGTTGACCGCAAAGGTCCTGTCTCGAACTGCCGAACTGGACGCACGACCGGCCCCCGACGCTGCCGGCACGTCAGTACGGCCAGGCGAGCACAATGCGCCCGGTGGGCCGGGTGGGAGGCCGGAGGACGAGTTCGCCCGCGAGTGCGCCACCACGTTGGCCCAGGTCGAGCACGCGCTCGGCGACGCGGCCGGAAACCCGATGCTGCTGCGGTTGGCGTTAGAACTCATTGCCGACGGGGTGCCGTTCAACAACAGGGCATCGGTCTACGAAGGCAGTGTCGAGCGGATGGCTGCCCGAACGAACGCCGGTGACGTACGGATCGCGTCGGCGATTCTGGGCGTGGTGTTCGCGAGGCTGCTCGATCAGGGCAAGCGGTACGCGAACCTGTTGGAGTGGGAGCGACTGTTCAGCGAGGCCGCCGCCCTACTCCAGGAGCACGGCATCGCGACCGACGTTGCGCAGATCCGGGAGGCGGTCGCGCGCAGCGGCTTGATCAACGCCATAGTGACCGGCATCGGGTCGACGTCGCTGAAGGGTCCGGTCCACGACTCGTTCGCCGACTACTTCGCCGCACGTGCCCACGCAGACGGTTTGGTGCACCTTCCGCCCGCGCTGGTCGAGAACGACGAAAACCGGGTCCTGCTCTCGGCACAGATGCGGATGCTGAGTGACGCCGACGTCCTTGAGGTCGCTAAGCACCTTCCCTTCACGTTGGTTCGGCTGAGCGAGTCCGACCACAACGAAATCACCGACGACACGCTCGAGCTCGTGGCGGGGATCCTCAATGTTTTGCTTCCCGACTCGGCAGCCGTGGGGGTCACCATGTGGCGGCGTCAGGACGGCACCTCACTCGCCCAAGTCGGCACTGGCACCAGTGGCTGGGTCGAGCTTGACGATGCTCCCGACCTGTTCGCCGGCGCGACCGTTGTCACCGAACCGGGAGACGGTCCCGTCGCTGTCGCAACCCGACTGTGGCGATTGCTGCTGAAGCAGCGGCTTCGTCGCAGCAGCGGGCTGCGGCCCCGCACACCGCGGACACGACAGGAAGCGTGCGATCAGCTGATCGCGCACACGGTCCAGGTGGTCGCCGCGGCCGATGTCATCCTCGCCGAGGTCGCACCCCCGGTCGCGGCAGAACGGCTGGCCCAGACCGTTGGCCCGTTGGGAATGACCGGCGTCGTCTATGAACGCGAAGGGCGAGACTTCGGACCTGGCGGGTGGCCGATCAGGTACCGACACTCACAGGACACGCACCTGGTGCCCGCCCCAGACGACTCCCCCGCACCAGACCGGACCCACGGCGAGGACGAGTTCACCGCGTGGGGAGACGTGGAGTCGCGCGTCTCCTCGGCGCCAGAACGCACGGCCGCTAAGGAGGTCAGTAGCGCGATCGTGAAGCTGACACGGAACCACTGGCTATGACCGCCCAACGACTTTCAGGAGAGAACCCGACATGAGCGTGGAGCACTCGACGTCACCGGACCTGTGGAGGGCCGCGTGGCGACTCGCCGACGCGTGGTCAGAGACGCCCCTGGTGAAGGACTTCGCCGCCACGCTGCCGCGCAACCAGGGGCTGGAGAATCGCGGCGACCGGGCGACTGGCATTCCTGCGCTCTTGCAGCATCTCGACCTTAGGGCCGGGATGATGATGAAGCCCCTGATGTTCGGGAGCCGCGTGCCTGTGCTGCTCGATCAGCCACTGATCAGTCCGGGGACTCCAGCCGTCGAGCAGGGCGAGGTCGCGGCGTGGTTGACGATGGCTAACCGGATCGAAGCCGCGCACAGGATGACTTTGGCGTGGCTCCGGTCTCGACTGGCCGGGTATCCGATTCTGCGCGCACCTCAACTTGCTCCAGGGACGCCACTGACGACCCTCGAGTTCACGATCCACTACATCTGGCCCAAGGAGGAGCGCTCCGGCGGGCTAAATCAGACTCCGGCGCCGCCGGGGGTGCCCGATCTCCTCGGCGCTGACGCTAACGCGTCACACGAACTTGAGGAGGCCACCCGCCACCTGATGGCGACCCTCAAAGCGGCGCCGGCGTGGATCCGTTTCCACGACTCACTGGACGGGCTAGACGAGGTTGGGAAGGTTGCGCTCCGCGAGGCTCGTCGCGAGCTTACAGCGCGGCTCTCCGAGGAAGTAGTAGACGATCACGAGGAACGTCTCGCGTTGCCGCGGGCCGAGTACCGCGGCCACACGACCGCAGAGGTCATCGACTCGTTGACCGGTTCGGCACGCGAGTACGCCGACGCGTTCAACGACGTCCACGAACTCCTCACGCTCGTCGCCTGCGATGTCTTCGAAGAGCTGGCCCTGTTCGGCGAGCCGAGGCCGGTGCCGGTGCTGAACCTTGAGACACCCGTGCCCGGGCAGCCGATCGTGGCGTTCGAGGGTCAGGGTGCCGTCGGCCTTTTTCTCACGACCGGTCAGGTGCTGTGGCTATCTAACGAGTCCGTGACCGACGCTGTCCGGATCGAGACCAAGTCGATGAAGTTCGACGTCGAAGGGGTGCGTGACCACTTCGAGGCACGCGTCCTCATCGGCACCGGTGAGGGGTGGCCCGTCTCGACGGTTCAGGTGCCGAACGCTGCTGAGTAAGGTGAGATACGCCAGAGCCCTTTTAGACAGATGGCGTTCGGCGCCAAGGCTCTGATGCTCGCTTTGGCAAACTCGACCGCTCAGAGGAGCTACGAATGGTGGCTGCACTCCAGAGAAAGAGTTGACCGCGCAACGCGCTGACCTCAGTCCAACGCGCATGACGCGGCGTGACAGGATGGTCGCGCAGCGGGCCGGTCAACGAGTGGTTGGGAGTAGGTCCTACTCGTCGTCGTCAGAGATGACCAAAGAGCGCTTCAGCGAATTGCCCTTGTCCCAACCCCAGAGTCCATCGTGTTGCAACCTGCCAACCACTACGCCCGGTGCGATTGCGATCTCGTCCGCGAACGCTTGCACGTCTGCAAGGGTGGCGAGTGCGCCGAGACGCTGCGCAGAAGCCTCGGGGATCAGCACTTCCGATGCGAACTCATCTGCCTCGGGCTCCCAGCGACTGTCGCTGGCGCTTGCGGTGGCCACAAATGTCTGGTTCCGATGCTTGTCCAGATGCATCAGTGCGTGGCCGATCTCGTGGAACAAGGTGAACCAGAATGTGTCATCAGATCGGCGGCGGAGCGAGAGCTGAATGAGAGGGTGGCCTCGGTACCACCGGGTCGCACCGTAGGTGGCTGTGCCGCTGAAGTCTTTGACATAAACGAGACGCACTCCGACTTCTCGCAACTCATCGACAAGCGTTGAGCCGAAGTGCTCCGGTGGGCGGGTCGTCAGCCCTCGTAGGCGGGGCACCAGGTGCTTGAGGTTCTCCGCGCGATAGGTGCGGGCGACTTCGATGGCCTCGGCCTCAAGCTCGCCGATCTGGAGCCAGCTGACCACCGCCCCGCGATTCGCGCCGGTGCCTTGACGAAAGGCGGCTAGTGGAGCCCGCTCGACTCGATCGATCAGGGCGTCGATGCTTCCCACTCGGAAGAACGCCATTAGGTCGTAGAGGCAGTGCCCCGGACGCGTGCGGTTGTAGCCGATGCACCCGCGCTTCTGAAGTTGCGGCACAGGGATCATCTGGAGGAATTCGCGGACCTTGGGCGCATCGACGTTGACCGCGAGCCTCTCGAGGTCCTGCCGATATTGCGTCTCCAGTTGCAACCAACGCCACGCCGGGATCTGTGTGACTAGTTCGAGTCGGCTAGCTGCTTCGGCGCTGAGCGGTGCTCCGCGGACCAACATGCTGACGTGCTTAGCCGAGTAGCCAAGGCGGCGCCCGAGCTCAGCCTGACTGATCTCGTGATCTTCCAGCCATTCGGCGATGTACTCGCCTGTTGGCACTGCGTAGTCAGTCGCCATGTGTTTCCTCCTCTCGTCTAGTGGTAGTCGACGATCTCAGTGACCTCTGCCTCGGAGGCCGCCTTGGCGGCATCCGCCCAGTCCTCATCGTCATCGGTCTGGATGGGTTCTCCGTCTCGCAGCGGTTCAACGATCAGGCGATCGTTCGCGGTCAATCGCCCCGACATGGATCCGCGCCGATCGCCGGAAAGAAACTCCCAACGTCCCGGACCCGCAAAGAGGTCTGCCACCACCCGAGCTGCCTTCAACTCACCCAGGCGCAGCTTGAGCTTCTTAGACATCTGGTCATCAAATGCTTTGCGCATGGCGCTGTCCTGCTCGCACTGCTTACGCAGCTTGTTGCTGGAGTAGGAGAGTTCCATGCCCTTACCATTACCTAGAGGGTAACGCTGACGACCGACAGTATCTTCCGAATGGGTCGCAAGGAGCAAACTCGGAACCATCGAGCGTGTCGGCAGGTCCGCTTCAGACAGCAGCTCGCACTCCCCGAACTCCTGACCGAGTGACTGGCGCCCTACGACAGCCGCTGACGGGTGCGACCACGACCTCGTTGTTGCACATGAGTGGATTGACCACAGTGTTCGTGACAAGAACGCACGGGCCTCGGCGCCCGCACCTCGGCCATGAGCGTGCGCTACCAACGCATGGCCCTGCGGTGGTCGACGTGCGTCACTCCGCCGCGTGCGGGACGCACTCTCAAGCCGATGATCGTGCGGTCGGGTCGAAGCGATCGATGGGCCTACGGTGTTCGGATGGACGATGCACCTGCCGAGGAGGCGCTGACCGGAGGAAACGCGTCGGCCAGTGTCGTGCGCATCGGGGATACCGTGCGCAAGCCGTGGCTGCCCTCTACGCAGCGCACCGTTGCCTACATGCTGGCGCTCCGCGATCGAGGGATTGATGTCCCGGAGCCGTATGGCCAAGACGACGTTGGACGCCTTGTCCTGGACTTCGTTCCCGGCGAACTTGCGATGTACCGCGAGCCCCTGGACGAAGGGCTCCTCCGTCGTGTCGGAGCGCTGGTGCGATCCATTCATGAGGCCAGTGCGGGGCTGCCGGTGCCCGACGACTGGGAAGTGCTGATACCCGCAGACGAACCTGACCTGCTGTGCCACAACGATCTAGGGGCTTGGAACCTCATCATCGACGGCGAGCAGTTGGTCTTCATCGACTGGGACGGTGCCGGACCGAGCACGCGCTTGTGGGACTTGGCCTACGCCGCCATCTCCTTCGGTCACCTCTTCGCGAGTGATAATCCCAAAGCGGCGGCTGGCAGACTCGCCGCCTTCGTCGACGGCTACGACGCCGATACGGCTCTCCGGGGGGCACTGCCTACGACGATGGCGCGGCGAGCCCGGGCCATGCACAGTCTGCTGCGTCGCTCGCACGAAGCCGGTGAGGAGCCGTGGGCGTCGATGTTCACGGATGGCCACGGCGAACACTGGGACCAGTGCGCTGACTACGTTGCCCAGCACGATGACGAGTGGCGACGCGCCATCGACAAGTGACCGCTAATGCCGCGATGGGTGCGTCACTTCGCCGCGAACGTGCCCGCCCGCGCTGGTCTGGGTGCCTTTGGTGTTCCGATCCCAGTGGGGCGCTGGCCTTCAACCACACGCTAGTCGGCTACATCCGCGACCTCGCCCATGACCACGTCTATCCGGCCCCTTGATGGAGTCTTGAAAGCAAGCATCCGCCTTTCAGCGAACCATCCGCCGGCGACGAATCTGGCGCCGCACCAACGACTGTGAGCTCGTCGGGCAGTTGGGGCTACGGACCGCACGGAGCGGCCGCGTCACCGACGCGATAGCAGGTCCAGGGGATCGGCACCGATCGACTCGGCCAAGCGCTCGACAGAACGGAGCGAGAGGTTGCGCTCACCACGCTCCAGTCCCCCGACGTAGGTTCGGTGGAAGCCGAGCATGTCAGCGAACGCCTCCTGCGACAGACCATGCTCAGAGCGGTAGCGACGCAGGTTCTCCCCCACGGTCCGCTGCAGGTCTCCCTCGGCCACATGACGAACCGTCACTGGGCGCTACTTGAGGGTCTACAGACTTATACGTAGCATCGAGTCACCCGCTCGGCTTTTGGGCGGGACGGAACTGAGCCTTGGAGGCACCATGAGCGGCGGAGATTTCACCACGCACAACGTCAGGCAGTCTTGGCTGGAGCGGATGATCGAGCGACTCCGGACGAGGATGACTGCTCGCTCCTAAGCGTCCACACGAAGGCGAAGCCTGTCTTCGGCAACATCCAGCCCTGAAGATCGATGCCCAACACACGGGCGTCGACTTCGTCTGGCATCCTGGAGATCTGGGTGAACCGCCCCGGCGAGTCCGGAGACTCCAGTCCTTGGAAAGGATGGAGTCATGTCAGGGAGAACGTCTACGAGGTACCCGGTCGAGCTGCGTGAGCGGGCGGTTCGGATGGTTGGTGAGATCCGGCCCGACCATGAGTCCGACTGGGCTGCGATGAGGCAGGTGGCGACGCTGCTGGGGGTCGGGACTCCGGAAACGATCCGAAAGTGGTGCCGGCAGGCTGAGGTCGACGACGGCCAGCGGGCCGGGGTCACCACGCAGGAGTCGGCGGAGCTGAAGCGGTTGAAGCGGGAGAACGCTGAGCTGAGGCGTGCCAACGCGATCCTCAAGAGCGCATCGGTTTTCTTCGCGGCCGAACTCGACCGGCCACAGCGTTGATCGTGACCTACATCGACTCTGTCGCGGGGCACCGCGACGATGATGGTCTGCGATGGGGTGTCGAGTCGATCTGCGACCAGCTCACCGAGCTGGGTGCCAAGATCGCCCCTGCGACCTACTACGAACACCGCGCCCGCAATCCCACAGCACGCGAGGTCAGCGATGCGGAGCTGAAGCCGAAGATCGCGGCTGTCCATGCCGCCAACTACGGCGTCTACGGTGCTCGGAAGGTGTGGTTGACGCTGAACCGGGAACGCCCGATAGATGCGCCGCCTATCGCGCGCTGCACCGTGGAGCGACTGATGGGTGAGCTCGGCCTGGCGGGCGCGGTGCGAGGCAAGGTCAAGCGCACGACGATCAGCGACCCGAAGGCAGCCAAGCCGGCCGACCTGGTTGACCGGAACTTCCGGCCGCTGGCACCCGACCGGCTATGGGTTGCCGATTTCACCTATGTCTCGACTTGGTCAGGCTGGTGCTACACGGCCTTCGTCATCGACGCCTACGCCCGACGGATCCTGGGCTGGTCGGTCGCGACCACGATGACCAGCAGATTTGTGGTCGCCGCGGTCGAGCAGGCCATCTGGACCCGCGGCCGTGAAGGTCGTGATCTGGCTGGCTTGGTTGCACACCACGATCACGGCAGCCAGTACCTGTCCGTGGCCTACTCCGAGCATTTGGCTACGGCGGGGATCAAGCCCTCGACCGGTGCCATCGGGTCCTCGCAAGACAACGCGCTCGCGGAGTCAGTGATCGGGCTCTACAAGACCGAGCTGATCAAGCCGCGTCGGCCGTGGAAGGGCCTCGATGACCTCGAGATCGCCACCGCCGAGTGGGTCGACTGGTTCAACCGCCGCCGACCCCTCGAATACTGCGACGACCTCGCACCGGTTGAAGCAGAGCAGGCTCACTACGCTCACCACCAGACCCCGGCTGCAGTCGGAGTCTCAAACTAGAAAGTCTCCGGACTCGCCGGGGCGGTTCAGGGAGCGGTGACTGCTACTCACCAGTTCAGTGACGCTCATGTGGGCGATGTCAGTGTCGGTGTAGTCGATCTCCAGCGAGAAACTGCGGGTTGGCTGGGCTACCTCGAAGAACAGTCGGTGACCCGACTGCGGAGTGACCACTCGGTAGAGCTGACGGATGCGCACCGGTTGGCCGGCGGCGACGATGTCGGCGCCAATCTCGGCGCGGTACACCTGGCCTGAGTTTCGCTCAGAGCGGCGGATCTTGCGTTGCTCACCATCGACGCTGAAGGACAGGAGTTCGTAGTTCTTGCGGTCGCGAGCATCGAGTCCACTTCGGGGCGTCATCAGCCAGGTCAAAGTGGCGGGGCTGTCACCCGTCAGGTCAAGATACTCGTCCCGTTCTGAGACGCAGGCAAAGCGTTGGGTGGGGTGCGTTGGGGCAACGGTGTACTCCCACTCGATGAGGACTTCAAAAAGCGGAACTCTAGAGGAGTTCCGCTCCCCTGCAGGGGAGAGCCGCACGGAAACGTCAACGTCATACCAGCGCTCGGGCGCACGGATGGCTTGATCCCGCAGGTCGGTGTAGATCTCCTCGGCAAGCTGACGATCACCCAGTCGGAGAGCGAGGACATTCTTGGCGATGCTGTCAAGGAGTTCGGGTGTGGCGACACGAGACAGGTCGTCAGGTTTGACGGCGAAGCCTTCGACGACGGCATCGCGGAACTCTGGCGCTGATTCTTTGAGAATACGACGGATGCGCTCGTCGTCGCGACGTTCTCGGTCGCGACCGTCAAGGTACTCCCAAGCAATGACAAGCGTACCGGTGATGAAAATGGTGGAGCCGAGTTCTGTCACTGGGATCAGTGACCAAATCGATTGGGGGTCCCAGTCAACAATTCGCGGCAAGCAGATTAAGCCCAGACCCGCGGCAGACCCGATGATCGCAAGCAGAGCAGTCTTTAGGCGATAAATTCGCACAAGCTCACTCATTGATTCCATCCCGCACCCCATATATCCCAGAGCAATGCGGCAAGTTGTCTAATTGCGCCCTTATCTCTGCTGCCACCTGGCGATGAAATGGATCTCGTACATACGACTCTGCAATGCCGATAAAACTCACGAAGTCGCCCTCGTGACCCAGGCACCATCGCGACATACGACGTGAGACAAGAACCCGTCTTTCGCTGTACCGCAAGAAGCTTGGGTCCGAGAGTGCCGAGAGCTCAATGTCAGAGTAAGGCAACGAAAACAGAGCTGCTGATCTGCTCGGTTCTTCCAAACTCGATGCCAGACCAAGCGCCTCGCGGGAAAGACCCAAGCAGAAAGTATCGTCAAGCGGGTCGAAACCCTCCGAAGTAACGATACTCAGGACGATTGCGGAGCGACCTAAGACACGCTGCGCCCACTGGGCAGGTTCCGACATCCAGGTCTCACGATGTAGAGGATGAAATTCGACCATGTACTGTAATTGTACGTTTTCTACTCATCTATGTCGAGATCGTTTTCCCATGTTATAAGGCTAGAGATCGTCGCTTCTAACCAAAAGGCGGTGCATTCCCACCATACAACGATCCCTCTCCTCCAGTGGCGCGACTCCTTCCAGAGCAGTTCGGCATCCATGACGAAAAGGTCTGGATTCGCGCGAAATATATCCGCGGCTACGCAACGGTCAAAGTAGCTGTTTGACTGTAGTTCAAGTTCGTGACCGTGACCGTCCGCAGGGACGAGCGCGTCAAGAACTAGGAGGCTCAAATTGTGAAGTTCGACATGTGTTGTGAACCGAATTGATGTTACAGCGGCGTGACTCCTGAGTAGCTCCTTCAGCTGCGCATCCACTACGTGCACTGCTCTTCGGAACGAGTCGGGGACTTCCGAAGGCCCCATGACGTCACCGTCATGATACTGCCGCAGCATTCGACGTAACGCGTCGAGCGTTTGAACTAGACACGCATCCAAACGCCGATCACCCGTGGACCCTCGTCCCGCTGGGGCGATGAGTCCGTCCCGGGCTTTTTCCGCGAATTCGGTAGCGATCGTCCGCAGCACGGCGTCTTCGTGTTTACGAACATATTCGTGATCTCGGTGATCCTTTTGCCCCACATTATTTCGGACATCCATGAAGTCCAAGTCGATGCTTATTCCCGAGAACAGCAGTAACTCAAGACTTTGGGCGCCCAAGACTGCGCCAGGCACCCTCTGACCGTTTGTTGTGTCGGTTGAAGTGACCTTCATGAGTTCGTTGTACGTGAATTCTCGGAGTGCGCGCATAACGTCGTCTCCCGAGAGTGCGGCATCAGAATCACGCAGGAGGATGCAGGTCGAACCGGCGAAGTCGCCTGACTTGGACCGAGCAAAACCGCCTCGGCTGCGAACTATCCGCAGGTCATCCCATACTGCCTCACTTCCAGCAGACGGCGATACAGAGCGACGCGCGATACCCACGTGATCAGGATGTCAGGCCGTGCCACTTTGCGTTGCAGTTGCCCTCCACAGGCGCCCCATAGCCTCCCCTCAGGAAGCCTTCGATGCTGCGTTCATGACTAGCAGAATGGCGCCTACGTTCAGCCTCACGGATGGAGCCGAAGGTGCACTCAACCCCCCTCGAACTCGACGAACTTGCACGTCTCGCGACCGAACCTAGAGCTTCGTCAAACGTCTTGTGGGTGCCGGCACATCTTCGCCCGGCCACCGAGGCCGACCTCACGGAGCAGGACGTGATTGAGGCAGACCTCTAGCCGACCCACTTACACGAGGGGATCAATATGTCCAACATCCAGCCCTACTCCGGCGCCAGCGGCCTCGTGCCTACCCGGGTTGCCCGCCAGCTCGCCCGCGTCAACGGCGGCGCCGCCATCGAGTCCGCCCTGCTCAACGCCAAGGCTGATGTCGAGCTGACCAAGCTCGAGGCGATCGGCGCCATCGCCGCCATGGCCCAAACTCAGGTCGCACAGCTGTCACGGATGGAGACCACGCTGGCCCAGATGGTGCCCGAGGCGAGCGGCCGTATCGCCGCAATCGGTGACGTAGCTGCCATCTCGATGTGCGAGGTTGTCTCGAATGCTTCTCGGAAGATCAGCCGGTGATCACCGCACTCTTGGTCGTCATGCTAATCGCCGTTAGTTTCGTAATCACGGTGGTCGCAGTCCGTGCCCTCCTGGAAGAGCAGCAGCGTCAGCGCGATATCAGTGAGCGACTCATTGCGGATCTTGAGCTGCGCCGAGTGACACGCCAGGCCATGCTCGCCATGGTCCTCGAAGCCCGTCGAACCTCGGCCGAGTAGCTCTTCTCCACGGACTCGGTCAACCGATCATGAAGCGGGACGGGAGTAACTGGCTGCAGTGGCGCCTGCTGCGCTTCATGGCCGTCTACTTCGGATTCGTTATCGCCCTGGTGTACGTCGTCGAGTGGGCTGCTCGCTACGCCGCGGCCCTTCGGATCGTCTTAGTCGTCCTCTTGATGGGTTTGGCCGCGTTCGCGGCACTTCGCGTCTTGGGTTGGTGGCGTGGACGGTTGTGGTGACAACGACAACGACTGCGCAGCGCCAATCCGGTTCGCCCAATCCCAGCGATATCGGGGCCGTCGCGCGCCCGATCGGTGTTGTGAAATCCACAAACTGCTTGCCGGTTGCATATACGCAACTCATACTGAACCGCATCAAGTTGCATATACGCAACTGAAAGGAAGGGGGTTGTATGAATCGTGAACGCAGACTCAAAAGCAAGGCCGTGCCGCACCGTGAGCCGGACTTGCAGAAGTTGAGTAGAGCACTCGTCCGCTTGGCCGAAGCACAAGCCGAGGCTGATGCCGAGCAGGAGCATCGGGGCGACGTGACCAAGGAAGCCTCATGAGGAAGCCAGCTCTCTCCTGGTTCAGGCTGACCTTCCCGAGCGAGCTCGATGTCGAGGCGGTCGAAGCCCTCTTGCGAGCTATCAACGGGCTCAGCGTGGCCGGCCGCACCCGGCCCTTCATCTTCGAGTGCGTAGCAACGCATCAGGAGATCGCGCACTACTTGGCCTGCCCCAGAGGCCTGTCATCCAACTTCAAGGCCTTCGTGTCCACCACCATTCCTGGACTGCGTCTCGAGAAGGCGCAACGTCCCCGTCTTCCCGAGGTGCGGACAGCCCGCCGACTGTGGTTGTCGACTTCGCGCCGACCACTGGAGCAGGGCGCTGCAGAAGCAGTCAGCACAGCCCTGCTCTCGACTCTCTCGACACCAAGACGAGGCGAGGCCATCGTCACCCAGCTCATCGTCGGTCCGGTGCGCCGCGCCCTCACAGTTGGTAGCAAGCATGTGCCGGTCACCAGTGAGAACTGGGCATGGGCGCTACTGACCGCTCCCCTACTCGGACCCCGGGACATGGATTCCGAGGCCGTGAAGGCACTGCGCGAGAAGCAGGGCTCGCACCCCGGTTGGCGCGCTGTCGGCAGGGTGGCCGTCGCAGCCGACTCGGCTGCGCGTCGACAGCAGATCCTGCGCGACCTCATGGGCGCCTATCGGACGGCCGATCGAGCCGGAGCCCAGTTCGGTTCCCGCTCGGCCAATCCGCGGGTCGTCCTTAACCGCTCACTGCCGTGGTTCTGGGGCTTGGCCCTCAACGTGCCCGAACTCGCCGGTCTTATCGCTTGGCCGTACAGCGAGCTCCATGGTGTGCCGGTTGCTCGCCGTCGCGCTCGCCACCTTCCGGTGCCGACGTCGACACCACGTCGCGGGCGCATCCTGGAGGTTGTGCAGGGCACCCGGCGGCCCATCGCCGTCTCGGCCGCAGACCTCACCACCCATACGTGGGCGGTCGGCCCAACAGGCGTCGGCAAGTCGACCTTGTTGTTGAACATGATCGTTCAAGACATGTCGGCCGGTCGCAGCATCTTCGTGATCGAGCCCAAAGAGGACCTCATCCAAGATGTCTTGGCCCGCGTTCCAGACCATCGTCGCACCGATGTCGTTGTTTTCGACCACAGCCGGATGCCGGTCGGCTTCAACCCGCTAGTCACCAACTCACCCGAACTGACTGCCGACCAAATCCTGTCGGTCTTCGCTCGCCTCAATACTGACAGCTGGGGTCCGCGTCTTGGAGAACTACTGCACGCCGCTCTCCTGACACTGGCGCGCACACCCGGGATGAGCCTGGCGGCCTTGCCGCTGCTGTTCACCAACGACGGCTTTCGGCGTCGTGTTGTCGGCACACTCGACGACCCGCTCGGCGTCTCGCCCATCTGGACGGCATTCGACCGCATGAGCGTTGAGGCCCGAGTTCAAGCCACAGCAAGCGTCCTCAACAAGGTGCGTCCAATGGTGGGACGGCAACAGATGCGCGGCATCCTCGGGCAAGCCGAGCCGCGCTTCAGTCTGAAAGAGGCCTTCTCCGGTCGGCGCATCGTCCTGGTCGATCTGGCTAAGGGAAGGATTGGCCCGGACAGTGCTCGACTGCTCGGAACCCTGTTCTTGAACGCCTTGTGGCAGGCCTGCCTGACACGCACCCAGGTGGCACCGGAGCGGCGGCACGTCGTGGGGGTATACGTCGATGAGCTCCAGGATTACGTCGGGCTGCCAGCCGACCTAGGCGAGATGTTGGCTCAAGCGCGAGGCCTAGGCATCGCCTTCACACTGGCGAATCAGCATGCCCGACAACTGCCTGCTGAACTCCAAGCCGGCGTGCTGAGCAATGCCCGGACGCGGGTGGTGTTCCAGACAGACAGCAGCGACGGTGCGCTACTTGCCAAAGGACAACGTCTCCTGACGGCCGAGGACTTCAGCAACCTGCCCTCACGCGAGGTCTACGTAAGGTTGAGCCGCAACGCTGAGGTGACGCCCTACATGAGTGGCGTGACCCTGCCGCCACCGGCCGTGACCTCGGACCCAGCCGCCCTCAGGCAGCAGAGTGCGGCGCGCTTCGGCGTCGACCGTCTCGAGACTGACCGGGCCCTGCGTGCCCTCGTTGAAGGGCAACGCCTTGACGCCCCAGTCGGACACCGCCGGAGGGTGCGATGAGGCGTCTCATGGACCGTCCTGTCGCGTGCCGGGCCCGACGCCGTCACCGCAGGTCAACGGGCACCGAGCGCGGTCATCTCGAGCGGACAGTATGTGATCACCGAGGTCTTGCATGACCACACCTGTACCGAGGGGCGAACGCGGCCTGGCGCGGCTTCGAGAGCAACTGGACGAGCGCGACCGAGCCGTCCTGCAAGATCTCGCCGAGCGTCGGTTGATGTCCGGGTCGCAGTTGCAACGACTTCACGTCGGCGAGGGGCCGGCCGCGGTGCGTGCCGCTGGTCGCCTGTTACTGCGGCTTTTGGCCGCACAGCTCGTGACACGGCTGCCACGGCGGGTCGGGGGCGTTCGAGCTGGCAGTAGTGGCTACGTCTATGCGCTGACACCAACTGGTCGTCGCATCCTGAACTTCGAAACTGGCAAAGTCACCAGACGCACCGATCTGTCCGATGGCTTCGTCGATCACACGTTGGCCCTCAGCGAGCTGTACACACAGTTGCGGCTCGGTCATCGCAGTGGTCAATTCGAACTGCTCAGCATCGACAGTGAACCGCGCTGCTGGCGCCGAATAGACAGCCTGCTGGACGCTGCTTGGCTCAAGCCCGACCTGTTTGTGGTGACGGCGCGCAACGACGACGAGTGGCACAGCTTCGTCGAATGGGACAACGCCACCGAGCACCGGGCTGCCTTGCTGCGCAAGCTGCGGGCCTACGAGGCGGCATACCGGGCAGGACAGGAGCAGCGCAGCCGCGGGCTATTCCCGCGAGCAGTCTGGCTGGTGCCCACGCAGCAGCGAGCCAACAACCTGCGCCGACTCATCCGCAGCAGCGGACTGACAGCCGAACTACATGCCATCGGCCTGCAGGCCGATGCGCTGGCGCTGCTGACGGGCGCAACCCGAGCCGACTGAAATGACGCCCATACCAACTAACGAAAGGAGGTGATTATGCCCAACCTGTACAACGACTCGAGGACAGCGTGAAGTCCTTGGAAGGTGCCAACTGCGGCGACCTGCCTGGCTTCGTCATCGACAAGTACTTCTACTGCAAAGCCAATACAGAGCCACTACGGGCCATGGTCGGTCGGGCTATCTGTCAGCGGTGCGTCGTCCTAGAACTCTGCCGAGAGGACGCACTGAACGGAGCTCTGCCTCAACCACACGGCATCATCGCCGGCGTTTCAGCTGGGGAGATGAAGCGAGCCCGAGCCTGGAGACGCTATGAACAAGGCATTGTCGACAAGGTGCCGCGCAGTCCGCGACCTGAGTGGCTCGGTCGCCCTGAGGCGACCGAGATAGTGGAGCAGATGCGGCTGGAGATTGATCCGGACGAGCCCGCGCCATAAACAGCTGTTGCATATTCGCAACAGCAAACGTATACTAATAGGTAGCAATAACAGGAGACTTTGTATGCCACCCATTGGTAACCCACGGATCGGGGCGACCATCCGAGAGCGCCGTAAGGTCCTCGGACTTAGCCTGCAGGCGCTGGCCGACAGTGCCGAGATCAACAAGGGAACGCTGTCGCGCATCGAGAACGACGAAATGGTGCCCGGGACCAACATTCTGGTGGCTCTCGGTTCAGCCCTAGGGACACCGATCGGCGAGCTGGTCGGCGAGACGACTCAGAGCCCCCTGCCAGAGCTGCACGTCTACCTACGGGCTAAGTACGACCTGCCAGAGGACGCCATCGCGCGCATTGCCCGGCAACTTCAAGCCGAGTACGGCGGAGAGCCGGGACCACGCGACGGCGAGGACGAGGTCGACCACACCAACAACTAAGTCGAAAGGGGGATCACTCATGAGACACACCACGCAACCAATAAGCGACACAGCGCTCGGCCAATTGCCGACATCGCGCTTCGCGCCCAACCAGATCACTGCCGTTTTCGCGGTCCTGCGAGACAAGGCTCCGCAGCGACCGCTATCGCGCAGCGAGGCAGAGCGCGTCGCGGAATGGCAGGCGCAAGCCTTGCTGCAGATGGGACGCGTCACCAGTGGCGCCACTCCCAGTGAACTGATTACCGAACTACCCCGCGTACAGGTTGCTCGCGACGCAGATCTGCCAGTGTCGGGTTGCCTGCAGTGGAGTGCCGGGCGCTGGCTGATCCTGCTAAACGGCAGCGAGCCGCTCGAGCGCCAGCGCTTCAGCTTGGCGCATGAGTTCAAGCACGCCGTTGACCACCGCTATCGCGAGACGTACTACGTCGATGTACCAGGCGATTCGGCTCAAGCCCAAGCCGAGCATGCCGCCGACTGGTTCGCAGCAAGCCTGCTCATGCCCCGACGTGAGGTCCAGCGGGCTTGGTACGGCGGCGACCAGCACATCGAGGCATTAGCACGTCGCTTTTGCGTCAGCCCCCAAGCCATGTCGCGGCGCCTGCAGTGCCTCGGCATCCGTGACGCAGTTCCCAGAGCAGCCTGATGCCTAGCAAGGTGCCGCAACCGTCAAGTAGTCAATCCGGCGTAGCGGTGACTTACCTCCGGGTATCGACTCGAGACCAGGCTGAGCGCGACGGCGCAGCCGAGGGCTACTCCCTACCGGCGCAGCGCGATGCCTGTTTGCGCAAAGCCGAGAGCCTTGGCGTTCCCGTGGTGACGGAGTTCGTTGACCGCGGCGAGTCGGGGCGCAGCCTGAACCGACCAGGCCTGCAGGCCATGTTGGCCTTCCTGGTCGATACGCCGGTGCAGTACGTCATCGTGCACAAGGTCGACCGACTGGCTCGCTCCCGAGCCGATGACGTGCAGATCAACCTGTCCATCCAGAAAACCGGCGCGCGTCTGGTCTCGGTGACCGAAAGCATTGACGAGACGCCGAGCGGCATCTTGGTGCACGGCATCATGAGCAGCATTGCCGAGTTCTATTCGCGCAACCTGGCCAGCGAGGTCTTGAAGGGGCAGACCAAGAAGGCGGAGGCGGGCGGCACGAACGGTCGAGCCGTCGTCGGATATCTCAATGCGGCCACTCGGACGAACTCTGGACTTGTCCGCAGCATCGAAGTCGACCCGGTTCGCGGCCCGTTGATGCGCTGGGCCTTCGAGGCGTACGCCACTGGCGAGTACAGCGTCCAGACGCTGCTGGAGGAGCTCACCGAGCGAGGTCTGACGACCGCACCGATGAAGACACGACCGGGCAAACCGCTGGTCAGGTCCCACCTCCTCCGGCTGCTTCGCCACCCTTACTACAAGGGGGTCGTGCGATTCAACGGCGTCGAAAGCGAGGGCCGCCACGAACCTCTGGTGTCAGCCGAACTGTGGCAGGCGGTGCAGGACCAGCTGGACACGCAGGGTTACGCCGGGGAGAAGCGCCGAGATCACCACCACTACCTCAAGGGCAGCGTCTTCTGTGGGCAGTGCGAGAGCCGGCTGCTTCTGACGAAGACAACGAATCGGCACGGCACCACGTACTGGTACTTCTCGTGCTGTGGCCGGCGGACGGGTCGCACCAACTGCACGCAGCGCGCGATGCCCGTCGAACAGATTGAGGAGCTAGTAGAGGGGCATTACAAGACCGTACAACTCTCCCACGAGCTGCGGCGGCAGATTCGCGAGAAGTTCAGCAGTGAGCTCGGCGCGCGCACCAACATGCTTGTGGCTGAGCAACAACAGCATGACGCTCGGAGAAAAGCGCTGTTCAACGAACGCCAGAAGTTGCTACAAGCCCACTACGCCGGTGCGATCCCGTTAGATCTACTGAGCAGCGAGCAAGCCCGCATCACCCAGGAATTAAAGTTCGCCGAAGCATCTCTGTCCGACGTCACTCAGCGGCTGACGATGGTTCTGAACAATCTCGACACCGTCTTGGTCCTCTTGAGCGAGTGTCACCGGGCCTACCTCATGGCCGATGACGAGGTCCGGCGGCTGTTCAACCAGGCGTTCTTCGAGGGGATTTACGTCGCGGACGACGAGGAGATTCGAAGTCAGCTCGCCGCACCATTTTCGTCTGTTGTGAAGGCTGGCCGCTGGTCGAAGGCGGACGCCGACGGGTGGTCGCACTCAGGCGCACACACGCGCAGCCTCGCGCCATCAATAAGCGAACCCCTCGGCGCTTTTGCACCGACTGGTTCGTATAACGACTACATGGTGGAGCTGAGGGGATTCGAACCCCTGACCTTCTCATTGCGAACGAGACGCGCTACCAACTGCGCCACAGCCCCAAGCGGTGGGAAACGGTAGCAGCCGGGTCGGGGCGAGCCGAATCGCCCGGTGGCGGCGTGAGAGCCACCGTTCGCGGGCTGTGGCTGCGAGCGAACGGTGGCCAGGACGCCCGCTGGGCTGGGACCTGCCTCAGGAACCGGAGGCGCGGCGCTCGGGCTCGGCGCCGCGGGTGCTGGTGGCCGCGCGCTCGGCCGCGTCGGCCTCGCGGACGAGCGCACTGTCGGCGGCGTTGTGACCCGAGGTCCAGACGCCGGTGGAGTCGAGGTCGATGGTGCGGACGGTGCGCGCGGGAGCGGCCGGCTTGGTGACGTACGTCGGGAGGGTGACCGGCACCGGATCCCAGGCGCCCTCGTCGGGGACGTCACGAGAGGGCGGAGGCTCCGGAGCCGGGGCCGGCGTCGTCGACACAGATGAGATCTCCTCGGTCTGGTCCGACTCGGTGGGTGCCGCCGGTGCAGCGAGCGGACGTCGTGGCGCCGAGCGCACGGAGCGTTCCTGCTTCACCATCAACCGGCAGGCGACGAGCCACGCGACGAGCAGGCCGGCCGGGACGGCGGCGTACGCCCAGGCGAGCACGGCGAACCCGGCCAGCGTCGCCACGACTGCGTTGGCGAGCAGCACCAGCCCGAGCACCCGCCGGCGCCGGCGAGTCGCCTGCGCGGTGGAGGAGCGGGTGGCCTCGACGACGGGCTTCGCGGCACTGGTGGGCAGGCCCGGGGCGACGACGACCCCGGTCGGCTCGCGACGGGCCAGCACGCGGGTCGAGCTGGAGAAGGCCTCGATGCGGTCTCCAGCGTCGGTGTGCGCGAGTGCCTTGGGGACCAGGTAGACCGCCCACGCCACGGCGACGGCCACGAAGATGAGTGCGCTGAGGTCCACGGTCCGAGGCTAGGTGCGCGAGTGCAGGGTGGGACGGATGTGACCTGGTGTGTCGCGGAGCGGTGCGATGGGTCGAGGGGTTTCGAGACGGTTGCTGCGCAACCTCCTCAACCAACGACGACGGCGGCGCTGCGCAACCTCCTCAACCAACGACGACGGCGGCGCTGCGCAACCTCCTCAACCAGCGTCGGGGGGCAGTCGGTCGAGCAGCGAGCCGGGCAGGACCTCCTCGGCGGTGACGGCGAAGATCCGGTGGTCGCGCCAGGCCCCGTCGATGTGGAGGAACTTCGGGGCGTAGCCGATCTCGCGGAGGCCGAGCTTCTCCACCACCCGCAGGGAGTTGGAGTTCTCGGGGCGGATGCAGACCTCGATCCGGTGCAGGGCTGCGGAGGTGAAGCAGTGGTCGATCGCGAGGGCGAGCGCGCGCGGCATCACCCCACGACCGGCGAAGTCGCGGTCGAGCCAGTAGCCCACGGAGGCGAACTGGGCCGAGCCGCGGACGATGTTGCTGATCGTCAGCTGCCCGGCGAAGCGGCCGTCGACCTCGACGGCGAAGGGGTACGTCGCGTCGCGGCGGGCCTGCCGGTGCAGCCGCCACACCAACGAACGGAAGGTGGAGCGGTGAGCAGGAGCGTCGGGCGGGGCCGTCGCGTCCCAGGGCGTCAACCAGGCCGCGTTGCGTTGGCGGGCGGAGCGCCAGGCGTCGGCGTCCGAATAGGTCAGTGGG
The DNA here is from genome assembly GCA_963767915.1 of uncultured Actinomycetota bacterium. GTDB lineage: Bacteria > Actinomycetota > Actinomycetes > Propionibacteriales > Nocardioidaceae > Nocardioides. Next base: position 21,937 of record CAVYFR010000002.1, on the reverse strand, counting down.
CGCAGCGTGACCGGCCTCGAGTTCAGGCGCGCGGGCCAACCGGGGCCACTCAATGGTCGCTCCCCACCACCTGCTCGACGGCGTGCCGTAGCAGCGGCCCGAGGACCGCCAAGCCGTCCTTCACCCCACCGCGGGAGCCGGGCAGGTTGACCACCAGGCACTGCCCGACCACGCCGGCGAGGCCGCGCGACAACACGGCCGTCGGCACGCCCTGCGCCACGCCGTAGGCCCGGATCGCCTCGGCGATGCCGGGTACCTCGAAGTCCAGCAGCGCCCGGGTCACCTCGGGCGTGCGGTCGGTGGGCGTGAGGCCGGTCCCCCCGGTCGTCAGCACCAGTCTGGCCCCGGCCTCGGCGGCCGCCGCGATGGCGGCCCCGACGGCCCCGCCGTCGGGAACCACGACGGGCGCGGTGACGGCGTACCCCTGCTCGCGCAGGAAGTCGACGATCACGGGTCCGGTCTCGTCCTCGTAGACGCCGGCCGCCGCGCGGTTGGACGCCACGACGACGTCGGCGCGCAGGCTCATGAGCGGCTCCAGTCCCCGGACTTGCCGCCCGACTTCGTCTCGACGCGTACGTCGGTGATCACCGCCGCCTTGTCGACGGCCTTGACCATGTCGACGACGGTGAGGCCGGCGACCGCGACGGCCGTCAGCGCCTCCATCTCCACCCCCGTCCGGTCGGCGGTCCGGACGGTGGCGGTGATCTCGACGGCGTCGTCGGCGACGCTCAGCTCGACCGAGACCGCGGAGAGGGCCAGGGGGTGGCACAGCGGGATGAGGGACGGAGTCTGCTTGGCCCCCATGATCCCGGCCAGCCGGGCGACCGCGAGGGTGTCGCCCTTGGGCACCCCGGCGCCGCGCAGCAGCGCGACCACCTCGGTGGAGACGAGCACGCGACCCGACGCCTTCGCCTCGCGCGCGGTGACGTCCTTGGCCGAGACGTCGACCATCCGGGCCGCGCCGCTCTCGTCGACGTGGGTGAGGCGCGGTGTGTCCATCAGAAGTCCCCGTCGAGAGGGAGGACGGTGACGGTCGAGCCCGCCTCGACGACCGTGACGTCCTCGGGGACCACGATCAGGGCGTCGGCGTGCGCGAGGTCGCCGATCAGGTGCGAGCCGGACCCGCCGACCGGCGAGACCACCGGGCTGACCGCGTCGCGCTCGAGCTGGCCGCGCAGGAACTGCCGGCGGCCCGCCGGTGAGGTGACGGTCTGGGTGAGGCGCGCACGCGTCGTCGGCCTCGACCAGGGGGTGACGCCCATCAGCTTGCGCAGGGCGGGCAGGACGAAGAGCTCAAAGGAGATGTACGCCGAGACCGGGTTGCCCGGCAAGGTGAAGATCGGGGTCCGTGAGCCACCGACGTGACCGAAGCCCTGCGGCTTGCCCGGCTGCATGGCGACCCCGCCGAACCAGACCGTGCCGAGCGGGCGCAGCGCGGCCTTCACCACGTCGAAGTCGCCCTGGGAGACCCCACCGGAGGTGACCACCACGTCGGCGCGGATCAGCTGGTCCTCCAGCGCCGAGGTGAAGGCGGCCGGCTCGTCCGGCACGATCCCCTCGCGATAGACCACGGCACCGGCGCGGCGGGCGGCGGCAGCCAGGAGGTAGGAGTTGCCGTCGTAGATCGAGTCGGGTCCTAGGGCCGCGCCGGGGTCGCGCAGCTCCGAGCCCGTGGACAGGATCACCACCCGTGGCCGGGGTCGGGTCCGCACCGACGACAGCCCGATGGAAGCCAGCAGCCCGATGTGCCGGGGGCCGAGGGTCGTCCCGCGCTCGATGAGCAGGTCGCCTTCGGTGACGTCGCCGCCCTGGGCCCGGATGTGCTGCCCGGTGGCCGGCGCCTGGACGATCCGCACCTGCTCGGCGCCACGGTCCGTCCACTCGTAGGGCACCACCGCGTCGGCGCCCTTCGGCACCGGTGCACCCGTCATGATCTTGGCGGCCGTTCCCGGCGAGATGGCCGTGACCGTCGAGTGGCCGGCACCGATCTCGCCGACGACGGGGAGGTGGACCGGGGTCTCCTCGGTCGCGGTCACGACGTCGGCGAGGCACACGGCGTACCCGTCCATGGCGGAGTTGTCGAAGCGCGGCAGCGACAAGGGGGCGACGACGTCCTCGGCGCAGGCCAGACCCAGGCAGTCGGTCAAGGGCTGCTGGAGGACGGGGAACGCGTGGACACCTGCCAGCACCCGGTCGAGGTGCTCCTCGACGGCGACCTCGGACATCGGGGGCGGCATCCCGTCAGCCGGTGAGCACGGAGTCCGCGGGCACGCGCTGGACCGCCTCCGCCTCGAGTCGCACGTCACCGACGACCTCGACCCCGTGGCCGAAGGTCCAGTCGCCGTGGACGCGCAGCGAGCTGGCCTTGCGCAGCGAGGGCGCTCCCTCGGGGAAGCGCTTGTCGAAGTCGCCGACGAGCTTGTAGTGGTCGGCGTCGAGCTCGATGAGCGGGATGTCCTCCGCCACCTGGTCGAGCACGAAGTCCTGGCCGATGTCGTAGACGTCGGAGCGCAGCACGAGCAGGTCGTTGGTCGTCTTCACCGGGACGAACCGGTCCCGTCCGACCTCGATCAGGCGAGCCCCTTCGAAGATCTCGACGGCGGCCCCCATCGCGGTCTCGATCTGGACGACCTCCGGGGTGGACGGGTCGGAGGGGTCGACGGTCTTGACGTTGCGGATCAGTGGCAGGCCGAGCACGCCGTCACGCACGTCGAGGGCCTGCTTCATCGCCACGAGGTCGAACCAGAGGTTGTTGGTCGAGCAGTAGCGGTGGCGGTCGAGATCGGCGAGCGCCTCCTTGTCCGCGTCCGGGGTCTGCGCGGTCTCGCGCAGCACGATCCGGCCATCGGTGAGCCGCCGGGCGAAGTGGCCGCCCTTCTTGTCCGAGGGCGTACGCCGGGCGGCCTCGATCGCGAACGGGGCGCCGGAGCCGGCGAACCACCCCGCGATGCGCGGGTCGGGGACGGCGCCGAGGTTGTCGGAGTTGGAGACGAAGACCCGCTCGTAGCCCTGCTCGATGAGCCTCTCGAGGAGGCCGGTGCCGCGCAGAGCCGTGTAGAGGTCGCCGTGACCCGGGGGGCACCACTCGAGGTCGGGGTCGACCGGGTGGGAGACCGGCGCCAGGCTCTTGGTGAGGAGCTTGGGCTCCTTGTTCTGCAGGAACTCCAGCGGCAACCCCTCGACCGGCAGGTGCTCGTAGCGTGCCAGGGCGGCCATCGTGTCGGCGGAGGTGCGGAAGCTGTTCATGACCAGCAACGGCAGCGGGGCGTCGTGCTCCGTGCGCAGGTGCAGCACCTGGCGGGCGATGATGTCGAGGAACGAGAGCCCCCGGCGTACGCACAGCAGCGACTTGGCGCGGTCCATGCCCATCGAGGTCCCGAGCCCGCCGTTGAGCTTGATCACCGCCGTACGCCGGATCGCCTCGCGAGCCGCCTCGTCGTCGACCTCGACGTCGGCGAGGGACTCGACCTCGACCGGCTCGATCGTCGACTCCGGGATCAGGCCGGTCTCACCGTGCTCGAGCAGCCGGTAGTAGTGGGCGAAGGTCTCGATCGCGACCTCGTCGACCCCGGCGGCGGCCATCTTGGCGGTGGCCTGCTGCAGGCCCTTGCTACCCATGTCGTTGATCGTAGGCTCGCCCGGTGGGCGAAACCCAGGCGGTCGCGAAGGTGGCCCTGCGGGACCGGGTGGTCACGGCCCGACGGCGACGGACGCTGGTCGAGGTCGGTGCGGCCGGTGCGGCGCTCGCTGAGGTGGTCCTGGACGTCGTCGAGGTGCGCCGGGCCGCCACCGTGGCCGCCTACGTGTCGGTCGGCGGCGAGCCCGGCACGGCCCTGCTGCTGGACCGGCTGGTCGCCGCCGGCAAGCGGGTGATCCTGCCGGTGCTGCTGCCCGACGGCGACCTGGACTGGGCGGCGTACGACGGTCCGGCGTTGCTGGCGCCGGCGCGGCTCGGCCTCCTGGAGCCGACCGGCCCCCGACTCGGGGTCGAGGCGGTCGCCACGGCCGACGCGGTGCTGGTGCCGGGGCTCGCGGTGTCGCCGGCCGGCGCCCGGCTGGGCCGCGGCGGGGGGTCCTACGACCGGGCGCTAGGCCGAGTCCCGGTCGGGACGTTCACCTGCGTGCTGCTCTACGACGAGGAGGTCGGCCTCGACGTACCCGTGGACGCCCACGACCGACCCGTCCGGGCCGCCGCCACCCCCCGTGGGCTGAGGTTCCTGGGCAGAACCTGACGTTCCTGGCCGAAACTTCGCCCGGGAACGTCAGGTTTCCCCGGATATCCGGGGAAACCGACAACCCACTACTCCCCAGCCGCCGGCACCAGGGTGAGGGTGTCGACTCCGGCGGCGGTGACGGCGTCGGGGGTGAACGGCCAGGGGAGGGTGCGGCCCTGGGCCCACAGGTCGGTCTGGTCGGTGTAGTGGGGGCTGGCGGGGTGCCCGCTGACGCCGGTCATGTTGATCCAGCGCGACTCGTCGAGGTCCTCGAGCGAGACGACCATCCGCATCGACGCGCCGGTGGTGACGGCGTACCCCTCGGCCGCGTCCCAGCCGGAGGCGTCGACGATCGCCGATCCGCCGCCGAGCTCCCAGGGTCCGCGGTTGACCAGCCACTCGAGCGGCGCGACCCCCGACTCACCCAGGGTCGCCGACCGCAGCTCGAGCGCGTGCAGCGCACCCCAGGACCACTCCTCGGCGACCGGGCCGATGCGGCGGGTGAGCTCGTCGCGAGCCGCGAGCAGCGCACCGCGGATGATGTCGTCGCGCCGTTCGATGCTGTCCTCGGTCGAGACGTCGTCCCACCAGGGGTCGGCCGGCTCCCGCAGCAACCGCTGGACCACCGCCATCCACCGGTTGCCGCCGTCAGGTCCGAGGTCCTCGGGCAGCTCGTCGCCGAAGGTCAGCTCCAGCAGGTTGCTCCAGACGACGTTGTAGTAGGCCGCGGCGGCGCTCGAGGCCGGCTGCTCGAAGTCCCAGCCCTCGAGCAGCCGGACCCCCGAGGAGTAGTAGCCACGCGGCACCCGCACGTCGAGGAGGTACGGCGTCAGGACCGGTGCCATCGGGTTGAGCGTGTCGAGCTGCAGGGCGGCCGTCTCGTCGAGCGACAGCTCACCCTCGGCCACGAGGAGGTCGCGGATCCGCTGCGCGCGGTAGCCGCGGTCGAAGTCGTCGGTGAGGTAGTAGGGGTAGTCCGCCACCACGGCCTGGTTGGCCGCGACCACGAAGTCCTCGTCGGGATCGAGCACGCTCGGGAGCGACTCGAAGGCGATGTGCTCACCGCTCCAGTCGTACGCCGAGCGCCATCCCGGTGCGGGCAAACCACCGTCATGCCCGGGAGCGCGGATCGGGATCAGCCCCGTTGCCTGGTAGCCGATGTGGCCGTCGCGGTCGGCGTAGACGACGTTCTGGCCGGGGGCCGCGAAGGAGCGGAGCGCGTCGCGGAAGGACTCCCAGTCATCAGCGATGTTCAGCTCGTAGATCGCGTCTGTGGTGGGAGTGGGCTCGAGGGCGGTCCAGGCCAGCGACACAGCGTACTCGTCTCCGACGCTCCTGTCGCCGCCCGCTTCCGCGACGTCACCCAGCTCCTCGGAGACATCGGAGACGATGGGGCCGTGCGTGGTCTCACGGACCGTGATCGAGACGTCCTCGCCCCCGGCCACCTCGATGGTCTCGGTGCGGGTCCGCAGGGGGAGCAGCCTCCCGTCCTGACGCCACTGGTCGCCCACGATGCGCTCGAGGTAGAGGTCGGTCACGTCGGGGCCGAGGTTGGTGAAGCCCCAGGCGATGGCGCCGTTGTGGCCGATCATGACCCCTGGGACACCGGAGAAGCTGAAGCCGGAGACGTCCAGCGGGCAGGTCGCGCTCACCTGGCGGCAATGCAGACCGACCTGCATCCACACCCCCGGGAGACTGACGCCGAGGTGCGGGTCGTTGGCCAGCAACGGCAGACCGGTCGCCGAGAGCTCGCCGCTGACCACCCACGAGTTGCTCCCGAGCCCCTCGCCCCGACCCAGCCACGACGGCGCGGACTCCAGCCCGGCCCGCACGCCTCGCAGAAGACCCGGGAGCCCTGGGCGCAGCGACGCGCTCGTCGTTCCTGACTCGGCGTCCTGGTCGTAGGTGCCGTCCACGACCGCACCCTGGGTGAGGATCGGCGCGGCCTCCCTCGGGTTGTAGGAGGGCCACAACGTGGCCGCCCGGTCCTGGCCCACCGCCGCCGCCGCGAGCACCCGGTCGATCTCGGCACCCATGTTCCCCCGCAGGTCCCAGGCCATCGCCTTCAACCAGGCCAGGGAGTCGACCGCGGTCCACTCCTCGGGGGTGTAGTCGAGCCCTCCGAGGCCCAGGACGGCGTACTCCACCGCCAGCTCCGAGGTCCCTCTGCCGGCCAGGAAGGCGTTGACGCCCTCGGCGTAGGCATCGAGCACCATCCGCGTCGTCGGCGCGACGAGCGACAGCTCCTGCTCGGCGACCCCGCGCCAGTCCATGGTCCGGACGAGCCGGTCGCTCTCCACCCCCTTCTCGCCGACGAGTTCGGCCAGTCGGCCGGCCGTGGCGTGCCGGCGCAGGTCCATCTCGAAGAAGCGTTCCTGGGCGTGGACGAACCCCTGCCCGCGCATGAGGTCCTCGACCGAGTCGCCGTAGAGGTGGGGTACGCCGTGCTCGTCGCGCACGACCTCGACCTCGCCCTCGAGGCCCCGCAGCTCGAGCTCGCCCGAGGTCTGCGCCAACGGTCGCCGCAGCGCCACGGCGGCGGTGACGAGGCCGGCCACGAGCACCAGGACCAGGAGGACCGTGACGTACGCCGCGACCCGCAGACCCGCCGGCCGCTCCCGGAACCACCGCCACCACGTCATCGCGCGCCCATTGTGCCCAAGGGGTAGGATTGGCACTCGTCTCGGCAGAGTGCCAGATCTGTCCAGCCGGTCCAGCCCAGGAGACCTCGTGCCCACCTACCAGTACGCCTGCACCGAGTGCGCTCACGCCTTCGAGCAGGTCCAGAGCTTCCACGACGACGCCCTCACCGTCTGCCCCCAGTGCCAGGGCCGGCTGCGCAAGGTGTTCAACGCGGTCGGTGTGGTCTTCAAGGGCTCGGGCTTCTACCGCACCGACAGCCGCTCGACTCCCTCGGAGTCCGGCGGCACGGGCGAGACCACGACCGAGAAGAAGTCCGAGACCACCACCTCGGAGAAGAAGTCGGACACGAAGTCGGACACGAAGTCTGAGTCCACGCCCGCGAAGAAGGCCCCTGTGGAGAGCGGATCCGCGTCGAGCTGAGGTCGCCTAGCGTCGAGGGGTGCTTCCCGCTCCCCTGACCTCCGCGGCCCGCCGGGTCCGGCTGGCCGTGCTGCGCCGACGGCGGCTGCTGGCCGCCATGCTGACCGCCGTCGCGGTGGCCTCGGGACTGCACGCCGTGGCCGCACCGGCCCCGGCGACGATCTCGGTGCCGGTGGCTGCCCGTGACCTCCCGGCCGGCGTGGTGCTGAGCGCCGCCGACGTCCGGACGGCCTCCTTCGCACCGGGCTCGGCCCCCGACGGCGTCGCGCCCGACGCTGTCGGCCGCACGCTGGCCGCACCGCTGCGCCGTGGCGAGCCGCTGACCGACGTCCGCCTCGTCGGCGCCTCGCTCACCGAGGGTCTCCCGGGGCTCGTGGCGGTGCCCGTGCGGCTGCCCGACGCGGGCATGGCCGGGTTGCTCGAAGTGGGCGACGTGATCGACCTGATGGCGGCCGACCCGCAAGGCTCCGAGCCCTTCGTCGTCGCCGCCTCGGTGCCCGTGCTGGCCTTGCCGCGGACGGTTGAGGAGACGGCCGCGGCGGCGTTGCCCGGGCGCCTGGTCGTCATCGGCGCGAGACCGTCCGACGTCCCCGAGCTGGCCGACGCGGCGCTGCGGTTCTTCCTCACCTACGCCTACTCACCGAGCGGGCCGGCTCGATAGCGTCGCCGCCATGAGCGGATTCAAGAACTTCCTGCTGCGCGGCAACCTGGTCGACCTGGCGGTCGCGGTGATCATCGGTACAGCGTTCGGGGCGGTGGTCACGGCCTTCACCGCCTGGCTGACCTCGAAGGTCGGCGGCTCCGAGAGCGACCTGTTCGCCGACGCCGAGCTCGGCGACCTCGGCTTCTTCCTCAACGCCCTCATCAGCTTCGTGGTGCTGGCCGCGGTCGTCTACTTCCTGGTCGTGCTGCCCTACACCCGGGTCAAGGAACGCTACTTCCCCAGCGCCCCTCCCGGCACGCCGGAGGACATCACCCTCCTCAAGGAGATCCGCGACCTCCTCGCCGCCCAGCAGGGTCGGACCCCGCCGACCCCCTGACCCGCGGAGAGGACCTCAGCCGCCGTGGTGCGGCGGGACCTGGGACCTCAGCCAGGCGTCGCTGTCGGTCGGCGGCTCGTCGTCGCGCTCGTCGCTGGTGACCCCGGGCAGGACCTCGCCGAAGACCGCGGCGAGGCGCCGTTGACGCTCGGCGGCGGTCTCGGGCTCCGCGGTCACGCGCACAACCCCGCCTGAGCTGCCGCGGCAGCCCGCTCGGGGTCGACGACGCCGCCCTGGCCGGAGCCGGGCACGCTCCCCGCGTCGATCGAGTCGCTGGTGAGGCGACGGGTGAGCGGCTCGTCGTTGGCCACGGCCTCCCACACCCGGTCGGCCTGAGGCAGCCACTCGACCCGACCGGGGTAGGTCGAGCTGTACTCGAAGGGCACGGTCAGGAACTTGATGTTGTCGAGCCCGATGTTCTTGAAGCCGAGGCCGAGCCGGCCGATGCGGAAGACGTTCTCGAGCCCGGGGTCGACCATGAGCGAGTTGGTGGCGGCGTTGAGGAAGCCGACGAGCCGGTCGAGGCGGGCCAGCGTGCCTCCGGAGACCACCTTGTTGGCCATGGCCGCGATGAAGGCCTGCTGGCGCTTGATGCGACCGATGTCCGAGCCGTCGCCCAGGGTGTAGCGGGCACGCACGTAGTTGAGCGCCTCCTTGCCCTCCACCGACCGGGTCCCCGCCGGGATGTTGATGCCGTGGGCGGGGTCGACGATGTCCTCGGGGATGCAGACCTCGACCCCGTCGATGGCGTCGACCATGTCCTGGAAGCCGGCGAAGTCGACGACGACGAAGTGGTCGACGAAGACCCCGGTGAGCTGCTCGAACTGGAGGATCGTGCACGCAGGACCGCCGAGGCCGTAGGCCTCGTTCCACATCGCGTTGGCGGCACCCGGGATCGGCGCCCCGTCCTCGGCGTAGCACTCGGGCCGGTCCACCAACGAGTCGCGCGGGATGCTGACGCCGTACGCCGACTCGCGGTCCGCCGAGAGGTGCATGAGGATCGTGGTGTCCGACAGACCCGCTCCGGTGCTCTCCCCGTCGATGGCGTTGCCGTCGCCCTCCCGGGTGTCGGACCCCATCACCAGGACGTTGAGCGGCTCCTGCGGCAGCTCCGGACGGTTGCGCACCTTGGCCGGTCGGTCCTCACCGAGCTGGTCGCCGACGTCGAGGACGGTGAGGTTCCCGTTGAGGTGGCGGTAGAGGAAGACCATGGACAGCCCGCTGACCATCCCCAGGACGAGCATGGTCGACAGCAACACCTTGGCGACTGTGTGCCGCCTGCGCGGACGCGCGCGCCGCTTGCCCGGCCGGAGCCCGTAGACGGCCTCGACCGCGTCGTCGGCATCGGACATGCAGGAATCCTTCGGATGGTGCCCAGAGAGGGTCGGACGACGGCGTCCGGCGCGCACCCATTGTGCGGGTCCGTGGGCGGCAACCCAAACCACCGCCGGTGAGGGTCTATGAGGGTGTGGGGGTGCCGTCGGCCGAGGGTGGGGCGACCGGTGAGGTCCAGAACTGATCACGCGACTCGTACGAGACGTTGCCGTAGAGCGGGAGGTACTCCTCGTAGCGAGCCCGGTCGCTGAACACCGCGGACGGATCCTCGCCGGCCGCCTCGAACTGCTCGACCGCGGACGCGGAGTTCAGCTGCACGCCGCGGGCGACGATCAGCTGCGGCACCTCGCGGCCCTCCACCCAGTCCGCTCCGAACTGACCCAGGCCGTAGCCCATCAACCCCCACGCGAAGGCGATGCTGAGCTTGTACGCGCCGCCCTGCTTGATCAGCGCGAGCGCATCCTTGTCCCCGTCGACACCGGACAGGAACATGTCGTCGGTGAGCTTCCCCCGCTCGGCCAGCGCCTTGTAGGCGCCGACCACGATCGTGTCTCCCCCGAGCACGACCTTGATCCCCGAGTAGCGCTGCAACGCGGTCATCATCGTGTTGAAGCCCGACGTGGTGCTGATGTCGGCCACGGTGATGTCGCCGACCACCTCGATGCCGCCGCCGCCCGTCTCGAGTCCGTCGAGCACACCCTGGTGCCGGATCTTGAGCTGTGGCGACGCACTGTCGAGGTTGAAGTACAGCACTTGGGCGTTCCCGCCGAGCTCGGCCACGCAGTAGTCGGCGGCGGCCTTCCCCTGGTCGTAGCCGATCTGGTACTGGCTGGCCACGACCTGCATCGTGCTCGGCGCAGTGATGATGCCTTGCGCGCACACCCCGCGGTCGATCGCACGCTGAAGCACGACGGCGTCGGCGTCGGGGCTGAGCGGCTGCATCGCCATCGCGCCGACCCCGTCGTCGAGGAACCGGTTCATCTGGTCGACGTGCAGCCTGGGGTCGTTGCCCGAGGTCGCCGTCACGTAGTCGACGCCGCGCTCGGTGGCCGCCTGCCGCATGCCCTCCCCGAGCGCGAGGAAGAACTCCGAGTCGGCCGTCGAGGCCCACGCGATGCGGCCCGGCAGACCGGTCGAACCGCCCCTCGCCGCGGACGACTCGAACCGAGCCAGCGTGTCGGGGTCGAGCCGCGCCCGTGCGGCCTCGTTGTCGCCACAGGCGACGAGCCACTCGGACGCCAGCAACCCTCCGGCGGTCACGGCGCCGAGCTTCAGCACGCTTCTTCTGGAACGAATCGTCAACGCAGCAACCTCCGCGGGGGCGGCCAGAATGCTAGCCGGGCGTGGCGATCACCGGGGCGGAAGTCGCACCACGGTGATGAAGAAGTCGTCGATGGCCCGCACGGCCGACACGAACTGCTCGAAGTCGACGGGCTTGCGCACGTAGGCGTTGGCATGGAGGTCGTAGGCCGCGATCACGTCCTCCTCCGCGTCGGAGGTGGTGAGGATGACGACGGGGATCCGTCGCAGGCTCGGGTCGCTCTTGATGTCGGCCAGCACCTCGCGACCGTCGCGCCGGGGAAGGTTGAGGTCGAGGAGCACGAGGTCCGGGGTGGGCGCGTCTGCGAACCGGCCCTGGCGCCGAAGGTAGGCGATGGCGTCCTCGCCGTTCGACACGACGCTGAGTCGATTCGCGATCTTGTAGTCCTCGAACGCCTCGCGGGTCATCAACACATCGCCGGGATCGTCCTCGACGAGCAGGATCTCGATGGGTGGCGCTGACTGGTCAGGCATGGGCGGCCGTCTCCTCTGCTGGAAGCGTGAACGATATGCAGGTTCCGCCGTGTTGCGACTCGCTCGCCATGATCGTGCCGCCGTGGAACTCCACGACCCTCTTGGCGAGCGCGAGGCCAATCCCGGTGCCTTCGTACTCGTCGCGGCCATGGAGCCGCTGGAAGATGACGAACACCTTCTCGGCGTACTCGGGAGGGATCCCGATCCCGTTGTCGACGACGTCGACCCGGACCATCTCCCCGTCCTTTGCCGCCGTCAGACGCACCGAAGGCGCCACCTCCGGGCGGCGGTACTTGATCGAGTTGGCGAAGAGGTTGGTGAGCAACATCTGGAGCAACCCGGGGGCACCGTGGATCCGGCCGGCCCCCGGACCGACGTCGACCTCGAGGGTCGCGCCCGTACGTCGCGCCTGTTCCTCGATCGTCCCCCAGGCGGTCGCAGCCGCCGCCTCGAGATCGATGGCGACGAATCCCTCGCTCGTCCGGCCGACCCGGCTGAACGTCAGCAGGTCGTTGATGAGCAGCTGCATCCGTTTGGCGCCGTCGACAGCGAACGCGATGTATTGGTCGGCGCGCTCGTCGAGCTGCCCTCCGTATCGCTGCTCGAGCAGCTGGCAGAAGCTGGCCACCTTGCGCAGGGGTTCCTGGAGGTCGTGGGAGGCCACGTAGGCGAACTGCTCGAGGTCGGCGTTCGATCGAGTGAGCTCGGCGGCACGTCGCTCCAGGCCACGCCGCTGCTGCTCGACCTCCGCCAGCACCCCCACGAGCTCCTGGCGCATGGACTCGACGTCGTCGCCGATCCCGCGCAGGTCTGGTGGGCCGGCCGGCTGGATCGGGGTCGTGTGCTCGCCGCGGGCCACCTCCCGCACCTGCTCGCCGAGGTGGTGCAACGGTCGGAGGACCGACGTGCTCAACGCGCGTTGTAGGGCGATGAGGGCGACGACGAAGGTCGCCGCCGTCAGCACGAGGACGACCGTCACGAGGGCTCGAGCGCGGTCCGCTGCCCGCTGGGCGTCCACCAGCTGTCCGGCGAGCTCGGCGTCGAGGTCGGCGTTGGCCCGACGTACCCGCTCGAAGAGCTGACGGCCGAACTCGATGGTCTCGTCGATCCCCGTGCCGTTCGGGCCGTCGATCCGCAACGACGCGTACTGCTCGCGCCAGGCCGTGATGGCGGCATCAACCGACAGCAGGTCGAGCTGCGCAGGGTCCCCGGGGAGGATCAGGCGCTGCAGGTCCGCGCGGGCGCGCTCCTCGTCGCGCAGACCCTGCCGATACGGCTCGAGGAAGGTCTGGTCGCCGGTGAGTGCGTAGCCGCGCAGGCCGGTCTCCTGATCGACGAGCGACGTCAACAGCTGGCTCGCGGCGAGCCGAGCCGGGACGGTGCGCTCCACCTGGTCAGACGTCGCTTCCTCGGCTCGACTCAGCGCGACCGTCAGCGCCACCCCTGCCAGCAGCAGGAGTGCCAGCAGACCGACGAGCGTGACCCGCAACCTGCGGGCGAGCGTCCACTCGGACCAGGGGCCGACCCTCATCTGGTCAGGACCACCAGCCAGGTGTGCCGACGAGCAGGGCCGCGACGTCGTCGGCGAGGGGCCGTCCGTTCGCCTGCTCCACGGCGACGAACAACGCCGAGGCCAGCTCGTCGCGGGGAGTGCCCGACGTGACCAGCGATTGGAGCTGTTGGACGAGACCGTCCACTCCGAAGCGCGCCGTCGCCTCCGGCCTGGCGCGGCCCTCGAACAGGCCGTCCGTGAACAGCAGCAGACCCCACTCGCCATCGAGCTCCACGGTGAACGGCTCCGGGGTGTGACCTGCGAGCAGCGTCAGGATCGGGAGGCGGCTGTCGTCGAGCTCATCGACGTCGTTGCCACGGATCAACAGCGGCGACGGGTGACCGCACAGCAGCACCTCCGCGCGGGAGAGCGCGTCGTCGAACGACACCATGGCGATGGTGGCGTAGCGCTCGTCGTCGAGACGCTCCGCCAGCAGCACCTGCTCGACGCCGCGCACGACCTCCACACCGGGGTGTCCGGCGAGGACCAGCGCGCGCCAGGCGATCCGCAGCGCCACGCCCAAGGCCGCCTCCTCGGGGCCGTGGCCGCTGACGTCGCCGATCAGGAGGTGCACCCCCGTGGCGGTCTGCACCACGTCGAAGAAGTCTCCGCCGAGCAACGCCCGGCCGCCACCCGGTCGGTAGAAGCTGGCGATCCGCAGGTCGCTCGTCGTCACCAGCGGGCTCGGGAGGAGACCCCGTTGCAGACGCGCGTTCTCCTGCGCGATCAGGTCGGCCGCCAGGAAGCGGCGCCGGTCGTGTGCGGCTCGCCCCCGCTCGACCGCATACCTCACCGAGCGCTCGATCGCCGTACCGTCCACCTGGCCCTTGACGAGGTAGTCCTGCGCCCCGGCGGCGAGCGCCTGGCGGCCGATCCCGTCGTCAGGGCGTCCCGTGAGCACCACGATGGGCACGTCTGGGACCGCAGCGCGGAGCCGTTCGACCGCGGACAGACCCATGGCGTCGGGAAGCCCCAGGTCCAGAAGCACGCACTCGGCGTCCGGTGGCCAGTCGTCGAGCGCCGCGCGCAGGGTGGCGAAGCACGTCAGCTGCATCTCCGGGTCGACGCCCGCCAACATGTCAGTCACGAGCAGCCGGTCGCCTGCGTCGTCCTCGACCAGGACCAGGGATTGCCGACTCATGGCCTCTCCGTTCGGCTCCGGTCCGTGGCTCTGCTCGGCCAATCGATGCGGCAGCATACTGGAGCACCAGCACCCGCTATCAGCGATCGGCGGAACCCCCCGGGATGAGCTCTCACTAGACTCGCGACTGCGGTTTGCGCAGGCAGTTGCGCACGTCCCGCCCCAGTAGCTCAGCGGATAGAGCAGCCGCCTCCTAAGCGAAAGGTCGCAGGTTCGACTCCTGCCTGGGGCACCCACCGTTTGTCTGGCCGGCAGTCGAGCAGAGAGCCGTGACGCCAGGCACCGGCCGCCGTACCGTCCCGGCATGACCGATGCGCCATCTCCACATCGCGCCGACGCCCGAGTCGCCGCAGTCGAGGACAACCTGCTCACCTTCATGCGCGAGCTGGCCAAGCTGCACCTCTTCGACCACGAGCCGGACCCTGACGTGACGACTTGGTCCTGCAACGTCCCGTTCGCCCTGCACAACGGGATCATCGGCGCCCGGTTCGCGTCTACCGAGGTCGGGGAGCGAGCCCGTCCCCTGTTGGCCTCGTTCAAGGGGCGGGGACGTCCTTTCCTGTGGTGGACCACACCGTCCACGACCAGCCCCGAGCTCGAAAGGGCCCTGCTCGACGCCGGACTGCAGTGCTCGGCGACGCCCGGGATGCACGTGCGACTCGACGCCGTTGTCCCGGTCCCCGCCGTGGGAGTACGTATCGTGGTCATCGGCCCCGACGATCTGACCACCATGGTGGACACGATGTGCGAGGGCTTCGGGGACCCCGACTACGCACGGTCCACGATGCACGAGGCGTTCCGTCGCTTCGACCACAAGGAGCAGCTCGTCAACGTGCTGGCGTGGTGCGACGACCGGCCGGTCGCAGCCGGGTCGCTGTGGGTGGACGGCGCCACGGCCGGTCTGTACAACATCGTGACGCATGAGACCTTCCGCGGACGCGGGATCGGGGCCGCGGTGACCGCCACGCTGATGGAGCAGGGCCGCGCTCGGGGCTGCACGGAGGCCATCCTCCACTCCACCGAGATGGGCCTGCCCGTCTACCAGCGGCTCGGTTTCGAGACCGTCTGCAGCGTGCAGCAGTTCCTGTGGGAGCCCGACGGGGCGTGACCCGCCCAGGCGCCAGGGCCGGCGCACTACGGTGGCTGACCGTGCAGACCACCGCCCGCTGGATCCTCGGCGGCTGGGCATCGGTCCTGGTCTTCGTCCTGCTGAACCCCTCGGCCGACGTACCGGCAGACGCGACGGCGTGGGTGGCGGGCGTCCTGGAGAGGCTGGGATGGCAGTCGGCGTCGGCCGACGGGCGCCGGCTGGAGATCGTCGAGAACGTCCTGCTGTTCGTGCCCCTATCGGCTCTGGGCCTGCTCAGCTGGCCGAGGAGCAGATGGACCGACTGGGTGACGATCGGCTTCCTCGCCTCGATGGCGGTCGAGACGACGCAAGGGGTCCTGCTGCCCGGGCGATCGGCGGAGATGGTCGACGTCGTCGCCAACACCACCGGGGCAACCCTCGGAGCGGTGGCCGCGGGCGTCCTCCTCGCGGCGCTCCGTCGGCCGCCACCGGAGGTCCAGGCGCGAGCCTGAACCCCCGGGCTCCGCGACCCCTATCCGACGCGGGTCGCCTCCCGGCCGGGGCGACTCGTCTCCGGACGGCTGTCGAGCCGGCCGCGCGCCAGGACGCGGACGCCGACCGAGGCCATCAGCACACCGGCGATCAACAGGGAGACCTCGTCGCGGAACCAGCCTCCGCTCGGCATCGCGGCATCGGTGACGCCGTCCAGGACCATCAGCAAGGTCCAGGCCAGGGCCACGGCGACGACGCCGGCGAGCACTCGCACGGAGACGTGGGCCCGGGCCAGCAGCAGGGCGGCACCGGTGGCGGCGGCGAGGTGGAAGGTGAGCATGCCGAGAGCCCAGAGGACGGAGATGATCCCGCCCTCCGTCTCGGCGCCACCCTGGGCCGCGATCGCCGCGACCTTGAGGATCCAGGCCGCACCCGAGGCGACGGCCAGCACGATGAAGATGTTCCGCAGCTTGTCCATGGCCGGGACGCTAGGTCCGCACCGAGGTGCGACGCATCGGCCTGAGGAGCGGACCTCGGACCGGCCCCTTGGCCGAGGTACGGGCACCCGGTCTCTGCCTTTCGGACGATGTACGCCGAGCACCGGCCCCTCTAGGTTGCGGGGGTGAGCGGCGCGTCGAGGACCGAGCGGCTGCTCGCGGCCCGACGACCCTGGGGCTGGACGGCGGCCGATGCCGGTCTGGCGCTGACGCTGCTCCTCCTCATGCTCTCCGAGACCCTCTTCAACCCGGAGATGACACCGCAGGCGCTCCTCACGGCTCTCAGCCTCCCCCTGACCCTTCCCCTAGCGTGGCGGGCGGCGCAGCCGGTCGTCGTGGCCGTGCTCGTGTGCCTGGCCCACCTGGCCGGGGCCACCGTGGCCACCGGACCGTTCGCGCCGCAGCTGGCAGTGCTGCCCCTCCTGATCGCGCTCTTCGGAGCGGCCACCCGCACCCGGGGCCCGGTCGCGGTCGCGACCGGTGGGCTCACCCTCGCCCTGGTCGTCGTGGCGTGGGTGGTGGCGCCCGACGGTGAGGTCGACGACTTCTGGCCCTACCTGGTGTGGGCGGGCACCTGGGCCTCCGGGACCTTCGTCCGCCGACGCACCGACCTGGCGGCCGACCACGCCTCCCGGGCGGCGCTGCTCGAGGTCGAGGCCAGGACGACGGCGGCCGAGAGCGCGGCGGCCGAGCGGGACCGCATCGCCCGCGAGCTGCACGACGTGGTCGCCCACTCGGTCTCGGTCATGGTGGTGCAGGCAGGTGCGGAGCGGTTGCGACTGGGTGCCGGGGCCGGCCCCACCCGCGACGCGCTCGAGGCCATCGAGGAGACCGGTCGCGCGGCCCTGACCGAGCTGCGGGCCATGCTGGGCGTGCTGCGCGACGGCGCGGCCGAGGAGCTCGAACCGCTGCCGCGGGTCCTGGACGTCCCGGCGCTGACCGACCGGATGAGCGCGACGGGGCTGTCGGTGACCCTCTCGGTCGACCCGCCACAGCTGGTGCGGGACGAGCGCGCCGTGCCGCCGGGCCCCTCGCTCGCGGCGTACCGGATCGTGCAGGAGGCGCTGACCAACGCCATGCGCCACGCCCCAGGCTCGGCGACCCGGGTCGACCTGACCTGCGCTGCCGGAGCGTTGACCGTGCGCGTCGAGAACGAGCGGTCGGCCTCGGGGGACGGGAAGGCCTGGGGCAGCGGCGCCGCGGGCCGAGGTCTTGTGGGGATGCGGGAGCGGGCGGCCTCGCTCGGTGGCACCTTCGAGGTCGGTCCCACCCAGGGCGGTGGGTTCCGGGTCGAGGCCCGGCTGCCGCTGGGAGCGGGTGCCCTGTGACCGAGCCTGTGATCGGGCCTGTGCCTGTCCGGGTCCTGGTCGCCGAGGACCAGCGGCTGGTGCGCGAAGGCATCGTCACCATGCTCGGTGCGGGCGGAGGTATCGAGGTGGTGGCGCAGGCCGAGGACGGCCAGCAGGCCGTGGCGGCGGCTCGTCGTACACGTCCGGACGTCGCGCTGGTGGACATCCGGATGCCGGTCATGGACGGCATCGAGGCGACCCGCCGGATCACCGCCGAGCTGCCCACCCGGGTCCTGGTGCTCACGACCTTCGGGCTCGACGAGCACGTCTTCGCCTCGCTGTCGGCCGGAGCCAGCGGGTTCCTGCTGAAGGACGTGCGCGCCGAGGAGCTGCTCGAGGCTGTCGTCGCCGTGGCGCGCGGCGAGGGCCGGCTCGACCCGGCCGTGACGGCCGCCGTCGTCGGACAGTTCCGCGGCCGGACGCCCTCCCGGCCCGCTCCCGGACTGGAGCTCCTCACCGACCGCGAGCGGGAGGTCCTGCTGCTGATGGCCGAGGGGTGCAGCAACGCCGAGGTCGCCGACCGCCTCGTCGTCGCCCCCGGCACCGTCAAGACCCACGTCGCCAACGTCCTGGCCAAGCTCGGCGTCCGCGACCGGGTCCAAGCCGTCATCGCGGCCTACCAGTCGGGGCTCGTCGAGCCGTGACGCGCTGCAGCGCCTGGCCCTAGCGTCCTGTCCATGCGCACCGTCGACCCCGACCCCGACCAGCTCCTCGAGACCCTCGCCGCCCTGCCGTCCGGCGTACCGGTCACCATGCTCAACCTGCTCCGCTTCCGCGAGGTGGCGGCCTATCCCGAGGGGTACGCCGACCTCGGCGCGTGCTCGGGACGTGAGGCCTACACCGAGCGCTACGGGCCCGCTGCCTTCCGACTCGTGAGCGAGGTCGGTGGCGAGGTCGTGTGGTCGGGCGAGGCCCGGGCCTCGCTCATCGCCCCGCCGGAGGAGGAGTGGGATTTGGTGCTGCTGGTGCGCTACCCCTCGGTCGAGGCCTTCACCACGATGCTCGCCCACCCGGACTACCACCCCCACGCCACGGCGCACCGCACCGCTGCGCTGCTCGACTCCCGGCTGATCGCCACGGTCGAGGGGGCCTGACCCTGGTCCTCCGGTTCATGCAACACGCCGTCCACGGCACTGGGCACCCGCTGCAACGGCGTACCAGAGCAGCAGACGGCGTGTTACATCCGGCGAGGCGTCAGGCGATGACCTCGAAGCGGAGGCCCGCAGCGACCAGCCGGGCCATCAGGTTGTCCCCCATCGCCTGGGCGGTGGTGACCGAGCCGGCGGTGGTGGGGTTGTCGTCGAACGCCAGACAGAGCGCGGCCTCGGCGAGCATCTTGGCGGTCTCGGTGTAGCCGGGGTCGCCGCCGGAGACGCGAGTGCGGACGGTGCGGCCGTCGCCCTCGCCGACGAAGTCCACGGTGAACCACGACTTCTCACGTCGGCTCTCCGATGGTCCGGAACCCTGCGGCACCCGCTTCTTGAGCTGCTCGCGGACCGGACCCACCTGGGCAGCGACGGCCACCACGGTCGCGCCGGCCATGCCCCCGGCGGCGTACCTCAAGGTCTTGGTGCCGGCGAAGTGGGAGTAGCGGAAGGACGGGCCGTAGGACGCCAGGGCCGCGCCGCTGCGCGCGACCACGAACGGGTCGATCGTGGGTAGCGGGACCAGCCAGTAGCCGACAACCTTGTCGCGGTGCGGCTTGCCGGCCACGGCACGGGAGGAGCGGCCGTCGGTCGGCTTGCCCTCGACGCGGCGGCGCTCGGTCATGGCGGCCTTCATCTGGCGGGCACGGGCGAACTGGCCCAGCGCCGAGTGGAAGGTCCCACCCGAGAAGGTCCCCGACGATCGGACGACGCCGCGCACGGAGACCGGACCGGAGGCCCGGAGCTGCTGGACGGTGAAGTAGGCGCCGAGGTCGTGCGGGATCGAGTCGAAGCCGCACGCGTGCACGATCCGGGCGCCGGTGCGCTGCGCGGTCGCGTGGTGCGCGACGTACATCCGGTCGACGAACTCCGGCTCGCCGGTGAGGTCGACGTAGTCGGTACCGGCCTCCGCGCAGGCGGCCACCAGCGGCTCGCCGTGCTGCAGGTAGGGCCCGATGGTCGTGATGACGACGCGGGTGCGGGCGGCGACGTCGGCCAGGGCGGCCGCGTCCGTGGACTCGACGGTGATCAGCTCGAGGTCGGCCAGGGCTTGGTCGCGGTCGGCGAGCCGGCGACGGACGTCGGCCAGCTTGTCGGCGTTGCGACCGGCGAGCGCCCAGCGCAGGCCGCTCGGGGCGTGCTCGGCGAGGTAGTCGGCGGTCAGCCCCCCGGTGAATCCGGTCGCGCCGAACAGCACGAGGTCGAGGTCCCTGCTCCGGTCATCGGCTGCCATGCGGGTCATGCTCGCACTGCCGGGAACCGTGCGGCGGCGCCGGTCGTCCCATGGGCATGCCGCTCCGCCGCCGCCCGCTCGTGGCCATCCTCGCCGTCGTCGGTCTCGGCGCCGCCTTCGTCGCCGGTTCCCACCTCGACTCCGACGACGGTCGGCTCCTCGCCGCCGGCCCGGAACCGATGTCCTACTTCGGCGACCTCGAGGTCGCGGAGTCCTGCGAGGACCTGCTCGAGTGGTACGTCGACCGCGGACTCGAGCTGGTCGGTCCCTACGGCTGGGACGGCGGCATGTACGCGTTCGCCGACGACTCCGGCGGAGTGGGCGTGGGCGTGGCCGGGGCACCGGCCGGCGCCGAGGCCGCCTCGTCGAGTGCCCCGGCGCTGCCGGGGGCGGTCAGCCAGCGGGCGACCAGCGGGGAGTCCGGCACCAACGTGCAGGAGGTCGGCGTCGACGAGCCCGACGTGGTCAAGACCGACGGTGGGTTGCTGGTGCGGATCCGCGGCGGCGAGCTGACGACGTACGACGTCCGCGGCGGCGACGTCGAGCGTCTCGGCGACCTCCGGATCGACGACCTCATCGGGGGCGAGGTCCTGCTCGTCGACGACATGGTGACCGCAATCGGCCACGACCGCGGATCCGAGGACGACGGCGGCCGGACTCGGGTGGTCACAGTCGACGTCTCGGACCCGAGCGCGCCGGTGGTCGTCGAGACCGCGGTCTTCGACGCCCGCCAGGTTGTCGCACGGTTGCACGGCGACACGGTCCGGCTGGTGCTCTCAGCCGGCCTACCCGAGCTCGACTTCGTCCAACCCGACGGCGACCGCGGCGAAGTCTCGGCCGAGGAGGAGAACGAGGAGCTCGTCCGTGCGACCAGCCTCGAGGACTGGCTGCCGGGTGTCGCCCTGTCCGGTGGGGACGAGGAGCCGCTGCTCGACTGCTCCGACGTCGCGCTCCCCGATGACGACCTGGGTCTCGACACCGTCAGCATCGTGGCCTTCGACGCCGGCGAGCCGGCGAGCTTCGAGACCACCGCGCTGGCCGCCGGCACGACGATCGCCTACGCCTCGGTGGACCACCTCTACCTCGCGACGGGCGGCTTCGGCATGACGTGCTGCGTCATGGTCGGCACGGGCGTCCCGGAGATGGCGGCCCTGCCGCCACTGACCATCGGCGCCCAGGACGGGACGACGTACGTCTTCGACTTCGCCCTCGACGACACCGCCACGACCTACGCCGCCTCGGGTGAGGTGGACGGTGTCGTCGCCGACCGATGGGCGATGGACGAGTCTGGTGGCGTGCTGCGCGTCGCGGTCGGACCGAGCCAGCGGACCGGCAACTTCAACTCGGTGGTGACGCTGGGCCGCGAGGGTGACGACCTGGTCGAGCTGGGCCGGGTGGACAAGCTCGGGGTGAACGAGACGATCCAGTCGGTGCGCTGGTTCGACGGCCTGGCGATCGTGGTCACCTTCCGCCAGGTCGACCCGCTCTACGCCGTCGACCTCACCGACGCCGAGGCGCCCGAGCTGCTGGGAGAGCTGAAGATCCCCGGCTTCTCGGAGTACCTCCACCCACTCGGCACCGACCGACTGGTCGGCATCGGCCAGGGACCCGTCGGCAAGAACGGCTGGGGGGCCCAGGCCGGGCTCTTCGACGTCACCGACCTCACCGACCCGCGGCGCATCGACGTCGTCAGCTACGGGTCGGGTTCGTGGGCCGGCGCCGGCGTCGACCCGCGGCAGTTCACGTGGCTGCCGGAGCAGCGCACGGTGCTGACCGTCGTCTCCGAGGGGACGATGGGCCGCACCGGCTACGTCTCGGTCCTGCGCCTGGACGACGGGCGCATGCACAACGAGATGGTGGAGGTGGAGTACGGCGTGGAGGTCGACGAGGTCCGCACCGTCCCCCTCCCCGACGGCCGGGTCGTCCTGGTCACCGGCGAGGACGTCGAGTTCTTCGATCTCTCTCCCGCTGTTTGAGGTGCGAGGAGCGCCAGCGACGAGCCTCGAAACCCA
>CAVYFR010000001.1:0-224122 GCA_963767915.1 uncultured Actinomycetota bacterium | reverse complement strand
CCTCCGGCCCTCCGCCCGCCACCACCCCGTCGAGCGCTGGGTGAAGCCCGAGGAGTTCGTCGAGATGGCCGCGGAGGCCGAGGAGATCGGGTTCTCCGGTGTCCTCTCGGGCCCCCTGGTCCGGTCGAGCGTACCGCGCCGGACGCCTGTACCGTCAGGCGATGGACGCCCGCACCCCCGCGTGAGCATCCGCCGGTCGGGCTCGTCGCGACCATCGCACTGACACTGGGAGCACGCACACGCATGGCCAGGAAGAGCAAAGAGGGCAAGAAGCAGGGCAAGGCCCCCGTCGACCCCAACGACCCCTCGTCGATGAGTCGCCGCCAGCAGATGGTGGCGACCTACAAGATGACCAAACAGACCGACCGATGGGTCGGCCTGTGGATGCTGGGCGCCCTCCTCCTCGCCGGAGGTGGCGGGTTCGCCCTGTTCTGGGTGCTGCCCCCCGGCGGCGACCTCGGTGTGGTCTTCGCCGTCATCGGCGGGCTGATGCTGGGCCTCCTGGCGCTGCTGATCGTCTTCTCCCGGCGCGCCCAGCGGGCGGCGTACGCCCGGCTCGAGGGGCAGCTCGGAGCCGCCGCCAACGCGCTGATGATGCTGCGCCGCGGCTGGACCACGAAGCCCGCGATCGCCTTCACCAAGCAGCAGGACGTCGTCCACCGCGTCGTCGGCCCGCCGGGGATCGTGCTGGTGGGCGAGGGGAACCCGCACCGTCTCCGCCAGCTCGTGACCTCCGAACAGCGCAAGCACGAGCGGGTGGCAGCGGACACGCCGATCCACGTCGTGCTCGTCGGTCACAACGAGGGACAGGTCCCCCTGCCGAAGCTGGCCAAGCACGTCACCAAGCTCGGCCGCCAGGTCAAGCCGGCCCAGATCACCGACGTGCTCAACCGGATCAAGGCGCTCGACGCCCAGCGGTCCGCGATCCCGCTGCCCAAGGGTCCGATCCCCACGAGCATGAAGGGGATGCGGGGCAACCTGCGCGGCCGCTAACCAGCAGCCGCTGGTCGAGGAGCTTGCCCTGGCAAGCGCCTCGAGGCCTAGAACACCGGACCGTCGCCGATAACCAGCAGCCGCTGGTCGGGGAGCTTGCCCTGGCAAGCGTCTCGAGACCTAGAACGCCGACCCGTCGCCGACAACCAGCAGCCGTTGGTCGAGGAGCTTGCCCTGGCAAGCGTCTCGAGACCTAGAACGCCGGCTGGTCGCTGATCTGGCTCTTCGGCGGCGCCTCGATCGTGACCGGCTCGCCCCAGTTGTCGTAGGTGCCGGCGATCGACCCGGCGGCGCCGCCCATGTCGACCTCGAAGCGGCGGAACAGCCCGGCGTCGTCGAAGAAGAGGTCGTAGACGACCGTGGGGCCCATCCCGGCCGCGCCCGCCTGGCCGGCGGCCTCGGGGACGACTGCGCTGAGGAACTCCTCGGTGTCGAGCTCGGCGCTGTAGTGCTCGAGCTGCTCGCCGTCGACGGTCTCTGCACCGGCGTACGTCGCGGTGATCAGCGCCTCCTCCAAGGGCTCGGCGAGGGCGCGGGGGTCGAGCAGGTCGGTGAAGCCGGTGCCGAACGGGTTGGCCGGGTCGTCGAGGTCCAGCGCCGCGAACTTCCCGTCGCCCATCGGCGAGCGGACGTACATCACGCCGTCGACCAGCCTGATCTCGAAGTCGCCGCCCATCTGCGCGGCGCTCAGCGTCATCTGCATCTCGTAGGGGTCGGTCGTGAAGTCGACCACGCCCTCACCGGTCAGCGCGAACGCTCCGCCGGCCTCGGAGGTGATCGTGGCGGTGGTCGCGTCGTCCAGGGCGGTGACGAAACGCTCGACCAGCTCGTCAGCCCCGATCTCCTCGCCCTCCGCAGGGCCGGCGACCTCGGTCTCGCTGGGTGCGGCCGGGTCGCTCACCTCCGACGCCGAGGCGGACGGCTCGTCGGCCTCGGGATCGGTGTCGTCACCGCCGCAGGCGGCCAGGGTCATCAGCAGCGCGAGCAGCGCGGCGCTCGCGGTGACGTGCCGGGGCGCGGTGCGGGTGGGGAGCCGGGTCATGGCGTGAAGGCTAGCCCGAGCGTCCCACCTGCAGCCCTCGGAAGGTCTCCAGGGTCACGGTCGCGGTGCCGGCCATGAGGTCGTGCAGACCCCGGCCGTCGGGGCGGAAGACCAGGGGCGGCACGACGAGCGCGATGAGGACCTGCCGCGCCAGGAGCCGGAAGGGGTCGACCGGCCGCAGACGACCGCCGAAGGGGATCACACGGAGTCGGGTGGCGAGCTTGCCGAAGGACCCGCCGGCCAACCAGGTCAGCAGCGCCGCTTCGACGACGAAGACGGGCAGCACGAGGAGCTGTCCGGGGCTGCCCGGCTCGGTGTAGCTGTCCAGGCCGCCGACGAGCAGGATCGCCACCAGGGTCGATGCGGTCCAGTCCACGAAGAGGGCGAGGATGCGGCGCCCCCACGAGGCGGTCGGCGCCGACGTACTGCTCGCGCCTGCCTGCTGAGCCACCTGTTACCTCCCGGAAACACACCAGATACGGTCGAGAAACTGCGCCTGCCTAGGTTGCAGACGCCGTCCGGCGCAGCGTCGCCCCGGACTCTCCACATGCTGACATCCGGCTGCTTCGCCCCACGTGGCGCAGCCAAGGAGGACGAATGTTCCAGAACAGCGACGAGCTGCTCAAGTACGTCAAGGACGAGGGCGTCGAGATGGTCGACGTGCGCTTCTGCGACCTGCCCGGGGTGATGCAGCACTTCACGGTGCCGGTCTCCTCCTTCGACCAGAGCGTCTTCGACGACGGCCTCAACTTCGACGGCTCCTCGATCCGTGGCTTCCAGGCGATCCACGAGTCGGACATGTCGCTGCTCCCCGACCCCACGACGGCCTACCTCGACCCGTTCCGGGCCGCCAAGACGCTGGTCGTCAACTTCTTCATCCACGACCCGCTCACCGGCGAGGCCTACAGCCGCGACCCGCGCAACATCGCCAAGAAGGCGATGGCCTACCTCTCCACCACCGGCATCGGCGACACGGCGTACTTCGCCCCGGAGGCGGAGTTCTACGTCTTCGACAACGTCCGCTTCGAGACCAAGGCCAACACCGGCTTCTACGAGATCGACTCGGCCGCGGGCGCCTGGAACACCGGCTCGGTCGACGACAACCGCGGCTACAAGGTCAAGTACAAGGGCGGCTACTTCCCCGTCGCACCCACCGACCACTTCGGCGAGCTGCGCGACGAGATGGTCATCGAGCTGGAGAAGTCCGGCCTGATCGTCGAGCGCGCCCACCACGAGGTCGGCACCGCGGGCCAGGCCGAGATCAACTACCGCTTCGACGAGCTGCTCAAGGCCGCCGACGACGTGATGAAGTTCAAATACATCATCAAGAACGTCGCGTGGCGCAACAACAAGACGGCGACCTTCATGCCGAAGCCGATCTTCGGCGACAACGGCTCGGGCATGCACTGCCACCAGTCGATCTGGGACAACGGTGAGCCGCTGTTCTACGACGAGACCGGCTACGGCGGGCTCTCCGACATCGCCCGCTACTACATCGGCGGCCTGCTCAAGCACGCCCCGTCCCTGCTGGCCTTCACCAACCCGACGGTGAACTCCTACCACCGCCTGGTCCCCGGCTTCGAGGCCCCGATCTCGCTGGTCTACTCCCAGCGCAACCGCTCGGCGTGCGTCCGCATCCCGATCACCGGGTCGAACCCCAAGGCCAAGCGCATCGAGTTCCGCTGCCCCGACCCGTCGGCCAACCCCTACCTCGCCTTCTCTGCGCTGCTGCTGGCCGGCCTCGACGGCATCAAGAACAAGATCGAGCCCGCCGCCCCGATCGACAAGGACATCTACGAGCTCCCGCCGGACGAGATGGCCGACATCGACCAGGTCCCGACCTCGCTGGGCGCCGTCCTCGACAACCTCGAGCGCGACCACGAGTTCCTCACGGTCGGCAACGTCTTCACCCCCGACCTGATCGAGACCTGGATCGACTACAAGCGCACCCAGGAGATCCTGCCCGTCCAGCTGCGCCCGCACCCGCACGAGTTCGAGCTGTATTACGACATCTAGTCACCTGCGTATGTAGGGCTCGAGCTCACCCCGTTCGAGCACGAGGGCTCCGGCATCGCCGGAGCCCTCGTGGAACTCTCCTGATCTCGCCGTCCCGGCCAGCCGGAGGGATGACCCGCGCGGGCATGGGGGCCGCGCCCGTCACCACCCCTTTGAGCACGAGCGGTGGATCTCAAGCCGAGAGCGGCACGCGCGTGCGCGACGAAGCGCTCTCGGCCGTCAGCGCCTCGCCTCGCGGTCGGGCGAGCCCCAGCGATGCCGTGATGAGGAACAGGAAACCGAAGAGCCAGCTGATCGGGGGCAGAGCCACCGTGGCGAGCAGGATGACACCCAAGGTGCCCGAGAGGATGCGCACCGCTCGGGGTGACTGGGATGCGACCACAGCAAACGCGGCGGGCGCCAGGAGGCACCACGCAAAGAGGTTGATGTGGCCGTAGAGCAATGTCACCACGGGTACGAACGACTCCGAGGCGAAGGCCTCGGCGGGCGTGGACACGATGCCCACCAGAACCTGAAGGACACCGCCGAGCGCGACGAGGCCAGCGACCAGCGTGACGGCGCCGCTGGCGGCCCGCGTGAGCCACGCGGGGCAAGCGCGCTCCTCGAGCCGGAGCGACAGCAGGCTCGCCCAGATCACGAGGAACATCGCTGCGACCAGGGCCAGGGCGCCGCCGGCCCAGATCATGCGCGGCCCCGAGGCGGCGGCGGCGATCAGCTCCGCGTCGGTCAGTTGTTCTGGGGCGCCGCTCGGGAACAGGATGTGGATTGCCACGTAGGCGAGTACGGGGGTGGTGAGCCCCGTGGCCACCATGACGATTCGTTGTGTCTTCATGCGACCCACCCTCGGCGAGGGTTGTCCGTCTTCGGATCGGGCGGAATGTCCCGACCGCCTGGGACACGGTGACACCGGACACCAGGGCGGAGACCGGCGATGATGTGGCGGTGACCGAGGTGGCATCCCGAGCGCGGCGGCTGATCGTGGTCGCCGTGGCTGCCGGTGCGGCTGGTGCGGCGCAGGCTGCATGGTTCGTGGAGCGCGCGAATGGATCGGCGACGGCCAACCTCGAGACCGGCCCGGACTACCTGTTCGCCGCTGTGGTGATCGCCCTTCCCCTCGGTTGGGGCGTCAGGATCCTGTGGCGTCGGTCGGCGATGCACGGCTGGCTACTTGTCGCGGCTGGATCAATGGGGGCGATCGCACTGCTCCAGCACGCCCTTGCGATCCGCGCCGCCCGGGCGGGCGATGTGTCGCCGTTCTGGTTTTGGCCGTCGACGTGGATGGTGGGGCTTTCCCTGGCCATGTTGTGCCTGGTGCCCGCGCGGGTGCTGTGGCCGAGGGGCAACCGCTTCGAGTGGGTCTGCCTCACCGCGATCGCGGTGGTGATCGTGGTGGAAGGCCTCAGCCCCGGGTCGATGGACGGCGTCGGTCCGGGACTGCCGCCGCCGATGAACCCATGGGGTGTGGCATCAGTCGCCGACGTCGGCCCCTGGATCTCGCTCGGGGCAGGAGTACTCCTGTTCGCCTACGCCGCCGCTGCATGCGGCACGTTGGCGTTCTCCGCGATCCGCGGTCGCAGGAAGGCTGGCTCCCTTCCTTGGGTCATGCTGGCATTCGGCCTGCCCGCAACAGCTCTCGGGGCAGCCGCAGGTGCAGCGACCGGCTTCGGGTGGTTCGAGGGTGGTTGGCTGGCGCTGTTCGTCTGGCCGCTCCTCGTCGCCGGTTCTGTGCTCGCCTGGACCGTCCGGTCGTGGCAGGCCGAGCGCCGCACCAGCGCTGAGCTCCGGCGGACCGCCAGCGTGCGGGACGAGGAACGCAAGCGCGTTCGCCGTGATCTGCACGACGGTATCGGCCCGGCACTCGCGGGGATGCGGCTCCAGGTCGAGGCGTTGCGGGACTTGTTGCCCGCGGACTCTGTTGCCGTGCCGGCCGTCGACCTTCTGCGTGGCACGCTCGATGACACCCTCGGCGAGCTCCGGCGCATCGTGGACGGGATGCGTCCCTCCCTGCTCGAGGACCGCACCATCGGTGAGGCCATCGGTGATCTGACCCGATCGATGACGTCCGATGTGCCCGGCGCGCCCACCGTCACGTCACATATCACTGCGACGCCGCCGGAGATCCCCGCATCAGTGGAGTCAGCACTGTTGCGTGTCTGCGCCGAAGCGCTGTCGAACGCCGTCCGCCACGGCCGACCAACGGCTTGTCGAGTCTCACTCTCCTTCGATGACGGGCTCGCGCGACTGAGCGTCGCGGACGACGGTCCGGGGATCGACGGCTCGCCGAAGGGGATGGGGATGCGCAGCATGCGCGCTCGAATCGAGGAGGTCGGTGGAGTTCTGAGCGTGGGTCCCGGCGTCGACGGCAGCGGAACCCTGGTCAGTGCGCAGGTGCCCATCCTGGCGGGAGGGCCACGGTGAGACTCCTCGTGGTCGAGGACCACCCGATCTTTCGAGACGGGCTGCTTGCAGCGCTCAAGACCTCCGAGGACCTGGTCGTCGTCTCCGTCGCCGAAACGGTGGCCGAGGCGCGCAAGGCCTTGAGAGCCACTCCGCCTCCCGACGTCGCGCTGGTCGATCTCGGTCTTCCCGACGGCTCGGGGATCGAGGTCATCGCCGCTGCATCCGCATCCGGAACGAGGGTGCTCGTGCTGACCATGAGTCACGATGCCGAGGACCTGGTCCGAGCCGTCCGGGCCGGAGCTCGCGGTTACGTCGTGAAGGGCTCGGACCGTGCGGACATCCTGTCCGCGATCCATCGGGTCGCTCAAGGTGACGCGGTGTTCGGCTCCAACGTGGCCGAGCTCGTGCTCGACGCCGTAGGTGGCCAGGACGCACGCGCGGCGGCCTTCCCCACGCTGTCGGTTCGCGAGCTGGACATCCTCGATCTCCTGGCCGTCGGTCTGCCCAACGGATCGATAGCGACGCGGATGCACCTTTCCGAGAAGACGGTGCGCAACTACGTGTCTTCGATCCTCGGCAAGCTCGGGGTTGCTTCCAGGCACGAGGCCGCAGAGCTGATGCGTGCTCGCAGCTAAGGCCCCGGGCTTGCTGCGAACCTGCACCCGAACGCGTCGACACGGGCGGACCTGGCGCCATGCGGGCCACCCGGCCAGCACCTGGATCGATCGGGGAGCCTCGTCCTCCGGGCCGCCGTGGGACGGCCCCTATCGTGTCGGCGATGGACGTGGAGTCGTTGAGCACCTGGTACGCCGACTACGTGGAGCGGTTCGCAGCCGTCGGTCGCGGGGACCGCGAGGTCGCCTGGGTGGCGGACTGCTACACGATTCCGTTGCTGGCCACCACGGACGACCTGGTGGCCGCCCTCACCACCCCAGAGCAGGTGCTCGAGCTGGTCGAGTCACAGGTGGCCGGGATGCGCGCTGAGGGCTACGCACGCACCGAGGTCGTGTCGACCGAGCAGAGGATCGTGAGTCTGACGACCGCGGTGCTCGAGGCTTCGTTCGTCCGCATCCGGTTCGACGGCTCGGTCATCGGGCAGCACACGGCCACCTACGTGGTCATCGGGTCCGATGGAGCCATCCGGATCGCGGCGCTGTGCCTCCACAGCCCGGCGGCCTCCTAGGTCCGGTACGACGTACGCCGCCTCGGCAGGCAGGGTGAGGTCACGCCAGCCCAGCCGGCTCCCGAGCGATCGAGAGTGGGTTTCAGCGCCCGAGGATGCGGGCGAACCAGCCGCGCCGATCCTCCGCTGGGTGGCCGGCGCACCACCGGTCGGCAGGAACGGTCGCCCGGACCTGGCTGACGTGCCGGCCGCAGCCGGTCCAGGTGGTCTTGCCGCAGGTGCGGCAGGTGGTGGGGCGGCACATGGTGTGCTCCTTGCTGTTGGAGGGTTGGCGCCCGTGGCACCTGAGGTGGTCGCCGGCTCAGATGAGTGCAGGTAGGGCCTGGGTGGCGGTGTAGGCCGCCACGACGAGGACAAGACCGGTGAAGGCGACCCGGAGGCGCGAGGTGTCCACCCGGTCGGCGACCCGGGCGCCGACAACGGCGGCCGCCGCGGAGGCCACGGTCAGGGCCAACACGGGACCCCACTCGGGATGTGCGCCGGTGCCGGCACGAACGACCAGAGCAGCAGCGCTGGTGATCGTGATGACGACGAGCGAGGTGCCCGCGGCGAAGTCCATGGGCAGGGCGAGCGCCAGCAACAGGGCGGGCACCACGAGGAAGCCACCCCCCACGCCGAGGAACCCCGTGAGCAGTCCCACCAGGGTGGCCGTGACCAGCACCTTCAGCGCGCGAGGGCACTGGCAGGCGAAGGTGGGGCTGAAGGTCAGGATCGGGTCATCCAGGCTCGGACGCGCAGCGTGCTCCGGGCGGTGGCCACGTCCGTGGCGCAGCTGGCGCCAGGCCAGGACCGCACCGACGACGAGGAGCAGGGCTGCGAAGGAGGCGAGGAGCACCTCGTCGCGGACGAGCGTGGAGGCCCGCGCTCCGAGCACCGCTCCACCGACCGCCACCACCCCGAAGGCGACGCCGCGACCGACCATCACGTTGCCGGCGCGGTGGGCTGCCACCGAGCCGATCAGAGCAGTGACGCCGACGACGACCAACGAACCTGACGTGGCCTGGGACGCCGACTGGTCGAGGAGGTAGACCAGCACCGGGACCGCGAGGATCGACCCCCCGCCGCCGAGGGCGCCCAGCGAGAGCCCGATGAGCGCGCCCGCGGCGACGGCGAGGAGCAGGGTCATCTCAGGCGTCGGGCCCGTGGGCACCGACGGTGGTGTCGGTGGTGTCGCCCTCGGGGCTGACCAGGTGCAGGCCGACCTTCTCGGCGTTCTCGAAGGAGTCGTCGATGGCGACCGGCGTACGGCCTGCCGCAGCGACGAACGAGGCGGCGATCGATGCGCGGTAGCCGCTCGCGCAGTGCACCCACACCTCGCCGTCCGGCACGTCCGCGACCCGGCGCGGCAGCTCGTGGATCGGGATGTTGACCGCGCCGGCGATCGCGGCCCCTTCGTACTCGTCGGCCCGCCGTACGTCGAGGACCACCACGTCGCGGTGGTGGCGCACCTGTGCCAGGTCGGCGAACGTGGCGGTGGGAAAGCTTGCGAGGTCGCCTGGAGCCCATTCACGAGGGGAGCCCGTGGCCTGGGCGGCGGGGCGGTCGATACCGATCCGGACCAGCTCGCGCTGCGCGGTCGCCACGTCCTCGGCGGTCTCGCCCAGCAGCGTCACGGCCGTGCCCCACTCGATCAGCCAGCCCAGATAGGTCGAGAACGCCCCGTCGAGGCCGAAGTTGAAGGTGCCCGGCGCATGGCCGGTCGCGAAGGCCTTGCGGTTGCGCAGGTCGACGACCCACTCGCCTGCCTCGATGCGGCGACGGAGCTCAGTCGCGTCAGCCTCCTGGACCGGCGACAGGTCCGGTTTGGACGGGCCGGCTGCGTTGGCCGGGCCCATGTGGACGTAGTAGGCCGGCCAGGCGCCCAGGCCCTCGAGCAGCTCGCGGACGTAGGTCTCCTCGTCCTGGGTGAGCGCCGGGTTGCTCCGCTTCTCCTCGCCGATCGTCGAGGAGGTCGCATCGGACTGGGTCGCAGCGCAGAACGACCCGAACCCATGGGTGGGGTACACCTCGGTCGACTCGGCCAGCTCCGAGGCGAGCCGGCGGGCGGAGGCGTGCTGGTGACGCGCCAGAGCATCGGTGTGCTCCTCCCCCATCAGGTCCGGGCGGCCCGTGGCGCCGTAGAGGAGGGAGCCACCGGTGAACACCCCGAACGGTTGCTCACCGTCGGCAAGCGCGTACGAGAGGTGGGTGAAGGTGTGTCCGGGTGTGGCGATCGCGCGGAGTCGCAGCCGCGACCCGACCTCCACCACCTGGCCGTCGCTGATCGAGATGCGTTCGAAGGAGACGTCGTCCTCGCCGTTGACCAGGTAGGCCGCGCCGGTCGCTTGCGCCAGGGCCAGGCCACCGGTGACGTAGTCGTTGTGAATATGGGTTTCGAAGACATGGGTCAGGCGGACCTCGTCGGCCTCGAGTACCTCCAGGACCCGGTCGATGTCGCGCTGCGGATCGACCACGAAGGCGACCTCGCCGTCGTGCACCACGTAGGTGCGATCCCCCAGCGATGACGTCTCCACGGTGCGGATGATCACTCCCGGGGCTGGGTGCTGCTGCGCCTCCTCGGTCGCCGAAGCCGGTGCGGTGTCCTTGCTGTTGCTCGTGGTCATGCTCGGCCTCACTTCTCCATCGGGCGTCCGGCGCGGGCCCAGGCGTTGGTGCCGCCGACGACGTTGCTCGCGTCGTATCCGTGGGCGGACAGGACCTCGGTCATCTCGCTGCTGCGGTTCCCGGACGCACAGACCACATGCACCGGTCGAGCACGGTCGATCTCACCGAGGCGGGCTGTCAGCTGGTCCATCGGGATGTTGAGCGCACCGGGCACGTGGCCCGCGTCGTACTCCGCGGGCTCTCGGACGTCGATCACAGTGGCGTCTCCTTCGAGCGCCGAGGCGAGCTGGTCGATGGTCGATTCACGCATCCGAGCTCCTTCGCACGTGACTGCTGTCGTTACCCCCCAGGGGGGTTATTTGCAGCACGCTATCAGATCCCCCGGGGGGGATGTATCGTGGCCGGTCAGTCAGCCGATCCGACCGGAAGGAACCGTCCATGACCCAGTACACGCTCCAGACCACCGTGTCTCGCTCCTACGACGAGACCGTCGAGATGGTGCGCAGTGAGCTCGAGGACGCGGGGTTCGGGATCCTCACCGAGATCGACCTCAAGGCGACGCTGAAGACCAAGCTGGACGTCGACGTCTCACCACAGGTGATCCTGGGTGCCTGTCGACCGCAGCTCGCCCACCAGGCACTCGAGGCCGACCCGTCGATCGCCGCGCTGCTGCCTTGCAACGTGGTCGTCCGTGCCGTGGACGACGCCAACACCGTCGTCGAGGCCTTCGACCCCGAAGCCATGATCGCCCTTGCCGGCGAAGGCGGCGATGCCCTCCGCGCCGTCGCGACCGACGCGCGCCAGCGGCTCGACACGGCCCTGGCAGCCCTGAAGGACAGCTGATGGACCTCGAGCCCACCGAGATCAAGGCGATCATCACGCGCATGAAGCGTGCGAACGGACACCTGGCCAGCGTCATCCGCATGATGGAGGAGGGGTCCGACTGCGAGTCGGTGCTCACCCAGCTGGCCGCTGTGAACAAGGCGCTCTCCCGTGCCGGCTACGCCATCGTCGCCACCGGCCTGCAGCAGTGCTTGTCGGAGTCCGACCAGGGCCTGGCCGACGTCGACGTGAAGAAGATGGAGAAGCTCTTCTTGTCGCTCGCGTAGGAGGGTCCATGTCGCGATGCCGCGTGCGCCTACACCCCAGACTGTGGCCACAGGCTGGCGCCTGCGGTGATCGGCTCGCTCGGCTCGTCCTGACTGCCTAGATGGGTCGGCGCAGGAGGATCTCGCCGTCCGGGGTGAGCTCGCCGGTCGGGAGGAAGCCGAGCCGGGCGTAGAAGCCGGCGGGGCCACGTTCGCCAGGTACGTGGCTGGTGAGCAGCTCGATCGCCCCTTCGGCGCGGATCAGGGCCAG
This sequence comes from uncultured Actinomycetota bacterium, assembly GCA_963767915.1. GTDB lineage: Bacteria > Actinomycetota > Actinomycetes > Propionibacteriales > Nocardioidaceae > Nocardioides. The sequence continues at coordinate 212,525 of CAVYFR010000001.1, read as the reverse complement.
GACCTGACCGACGGCTTCCCGCCCGTACCCCTTGCCCTGGTGGCGGTGATCGACCAGGAGCTTCCAGAGGTACCAGGGGCCGTTGATGTCGGGCGGCTGAGGTGTCACGTTCCAGGCCAGCATGATGAACCCCACCGGCTGCTCGTCCGCATAGATCGCGCGGTACCAAGGCTTGCCCTCGGGCTCAGAGTCGGCTTCCCGGAGCGAGTACGCGACCGTGGACACGAACTGCTCCTGCTCCGAGGTGGTGCTCAGCGCGAGGACGGAGGCGGCGTTGTCGTCGTTGATCTCGCGCAGGGTGACGGTCACGATCGTGGAGGCTAGCCGGACGTCCCGGCACGAGGAGTCACACGAATCGCTGCGATCGCGCCTGACTGGAACGGCGGGCACCTAGATTGCGGATCGTGCAGCTCACCGCCTGCGTCACCGACGCGGACTACGAGGCCTGGCGACGCGTCCGCATCGCCGTGGCGCCGGAGGAGCGCTGTTTGAGCCTGGCGGAGATGCGCGAGCGGGACTCCGCCGACAGACTCCTGCTGCTCGCGCTCGCGAACGGTCCGGTCGTTGGTTCTGGTCTCGCGGATCGTTCGGACACCGAGAGCGCTGGCTTCGTCGCCCCGCGCGTCCTGCCCGATCACCGGCGTACGGGTGTGGGCACGGCTCTGCTGACGGCGTTGGCCGAGCACTGCGGTCGCCTCGGGCTGACCACCCTGGTGGGCAGCGTCGACGACGACGGGTCGTTGGCCTTCGCCGGACGACATGGGTTCGTCGAGGTCGACCGTGAAGTCGAGCAGGTGCGCACCGTCGGCGAGGAAGCGCCGCCGACCGGTCTGCCGCCGGGGGTCGAGGTGGTCGAGTCCCGACACCACCCGGGCCTCTGGGCGGACAGCTATGCGGGGTTCGGTCAGGAGGTGCTGGCCGACTTCGCCGTCTACACCCCCCTGGACATCAGCGCCACGGAGTGGGACGCCGCCTGGCACGGGGAGCCCATGTTCCTGGCCGTGCTCGACGACGCGGTCATCGGCTGCGCCGGCCTCAACCGCGACACCGACCGTCCCGACCGAGCCGAGAACGCCCTGACCGCCGTACGGCGCAGCTGCGCAGCCGGGGGCTTGCCACCTACCTCAAGCGACAGACCCTGCACTGGGCCTCGCTGCACGGGATCTCGGAGATCTACACCTGGACGCAGATCGGCAACACGCCGATGCTGCGTCTCAACGAGTCGCTGGGATACGCGACAGCCCGCCAGGGCATCACCGTCTCTCGGACCGGTCGGAGCAGCAGCACGTGACCGGCGATCACCGGTCGCGAAAGTCCGCGGACTAGACCGTCGGAACCAGAATGTCCTTCCAGGTGTCGTCATGGCAACGACGCTGAGACGGAGGTGGACCGATGAGCACAGCCTCGGAGCTCGAGACCGTCTACTACGCGTCCTACCGCCGCCTGGTCATCCAGCTGTACGCCGTCTGCGGCGACCTGAGCGACGCCGAGGACGCCGTGCAGGAGGCCTTCGTGAAGGCCTCCGGGCAGGGGCGAAGCTTCGAGCGTGTGAGCAACCCGGAGGCATGGCTGCGCACGACCGCGATCAACCATCAGCGCAACTCGTGGCGGCACGGCACGGTGGTCCGCAGATTCCTGGGTTCACTGCCGTCCCGGGACCACAGCCCGGAGCCGTCGGCCGACCACGTGGCCATCGTGGCGGCGCTCGGAAAGGTCGACCGCGACCAGCGCGAGGTCTTGGTCCTGCACTACCTCGCGGACCTGTCCGTCGCCCAGATCGCCCACGAGCTCGGCATCCCCGAGGGGACCGTCAAGTCGCGCCTGGCGCGGGGCCGGGAACGGATGGCGCCACTGCTCGGGGAGCGGGAGGAGAGTGACCATGTCTGACCTCGATGTCCTCCGCGACCTGGCCGAACAGCTGCACCCGCCGGACTACAACGACCTCGTCGGCCTCGCCCGCACGCGGCGGCGCCGGTCCGCCACCGCCGGCGTGGTGGCCGCTGCGGCGGTCCTCGTCGTGACGGCCGGAATCGTGCAGACCTCGGTCCTCGGCGAGGACCGCGGCGTCCGGCCGGCACCGGCACCGGCACCCACGACGTCGCCACAGATCGACGAGGAGACCCTGGAGCGCATCCGTCGCGACGGCGCACCGATCAGCCTCCTCGACGGGGGGCCCGAGGGCGCCGGTGTGGTCGGACCGCAGGTCCAGCTCTACTGCGCCGGAGGAAGCACCTCATTCGGCCCGGGGGACTCGCCCTGCGATCGCTTTCACCCCTACGACCCCGCTGAGGAGCAGGCCTGGGCGCTCGAGGTGATCCAGGGAGACCGGTCGGCGTTCTTCGAGGTCCTGGGGACCCCCCTCGTGCTGCACCATGACGAGGACTCGGTCCTAGTCGTCGATGGCACCAACCGGGCGCAGAGGTTCCGTCTCCTGCAGCCTGACGGGACCGCGGTCGAGCTGCAGCTCGTCGCTGAGCCGGCACCTGCGACGCCCGGCCCCGACGTCGTCCTCATCCAGGCCATCGACACCTACCGCAACGGAATGGTCGGAGCAGACGGTCCCGCGAGGCCTCCGTACCTCCTGGACGAGAAGTCCGCGACGCTCCGCCTGGTGGACGTGCCCTCGGGCGTCGAATGGTGGGGGTCCAACGTCGACGAGGCCCTGTGGGGCGGCGCCGGTTGCCTCGTCACGTGGCTGCAGCCGGACGGCACCTTCGCACAGCACGACACCGGCTGCAGCGACCCTGAGGCCTACACGAATCCGGAGTGGAACGCCCGGGAGGCCACCAGGGACTGGTTGGGACCAGGGCGGATGGTGGCGATCGAGTGGGGCAGCGACGGGTGGCCGGACGTGGTCCACGCCAGCTTGGACCGAGGCACGACCTGGGCGCGGGTCGAGGTGGATGACAACCCGTGGAGAGACCAGACCCTCGCTCTGATCGAGAATGCCGTCTCCGACGTGCTCCAGGAGCTGGAGGAGCAATCGTGAACCGGCGACCACGCATCGTCGTGACCGCCGCCACCGTCGCGCTCCTGCTAGCGACGTCGGCGGCGTGCGGAGAGGACGAGCGCAGCGCACGGGAGCAGCCGTCTGCGTCGGCCCCCACCGCCACGACCGTCCCGTCCGACATGCCCACGACCGCGCCCATCCCCCCGGGCGAGGGCAAGATCCCATCGGGCACCCATGTCATCGCGAGGTCCGCGTGGTCGGTCGCCGACTTCACTGTCGCGTTCCCTGAGGGGTGGACCGTCCAGATGGGCCACGTGTTCCACGCGCACCAGGACCGTCCGAGCGAGTTCGGCTTCTACGCGGTGCAGGTCGACGAGCTGTACGCCGATGCTTGCGTCGGGTCCGGCGGCGCCACGACGGTCCCCGGCCCCTCGACCCGCGACCTCGTCACGGCCCTGCGCCGTCAGCCGGGTCCCGTCGTGAGCCGGCCGGTCCGCACCACCTTCGGCGGGCTCGACGCCGTCCGGATCGACCTGGAGGTCCCTCCCGGCCTCGACCTCGAGGCGTGCCACCTGTGGCAGGACGGCATCCGCGGGCTCCAGGTCTGGTACAGCGCGCCCGCGGACAAGTACTTCGTCCTCCCGCCCGACGCCGTCTACTCGGCCTACGTGCTCGACGTGCGCGGACGGCGTCAGGTGTTCTTGGTCGAACGCCCTCGCACGCAGTCGTCGTGGGATGCCGAGGAACTGGCGGACGTGCTGGACTCGGTTCGCCTCGCCGGCTGAGGAAGCCTTTCCCCACGCCTCTCCCGGCGGCCCGCATCGTGGTCGCAGGGACCTAGGATCGGCCGCACTCACGACGCGGCACGACTTCGCCGCAGCAAGGGGGAGGTGTGCCAGGAACGACGGGGGCCGAGGCGACCGAGCACCGAGTGACGTGCTCGCTGTGCGAGGCCATGTGCGGTCTGCGGGTCACGACCGAGGAGATCGGGTCATCGGCGGATCATCGGCGACGCGGACGACGTCTGGTCGCGCGGTCACCTGTGCCCGAAGGGCGACTGCGCTCGGGGCCCTGCACGACGACCCCGACCGGCTGCGGCGAACCGCTGGTGCGCGCGGCCGACGGCGTGCACCGCGAGGTGACCTGGGACGAGGCGTGCGCCGAGGTGCGAGCGGGTGCTCCGACCGGTGCTCGGACACCGACGGGGCGACGGCGCTGACCGTCTACGTCGGCAACCCGGTGGCGCACAACCTGGCGCCTCGCGCGCTACATCGGCGCGCTCATCGGCATGGCCCAGGCGGTCGGCATGACCGCCTACTACTCGCCCGCGACCGTCGACCAGTGGCCGCTCAACCTGGTGAGCGCCAAGCTCTTCGGCGGCATGTGGAACTCGCCCGATCCCGGACCTCGACCGCACCGACCACCTGATGGTGCTGGGCGCGAACCCGGCCGCGTCGCCAGGGCTCGATGCTCTCCGCCCCCGACGTCGTGGGCCTGCTCGAAGGCCATCCGCCGACCGCGGCGGCCAGGTGGTCGTCGTCGACCCGCGACGCACCGACACCGCCGCGCAGGCCTCGCGAATGGGTGCCGATTCGTCCGGGCACCGACGCCGCTGCTGCTGTTCGCGATGCTGCGCGACCCTCGACGACGAAGGGCTCGGTGCGCGGCACGCGCACCTGGCGCGGCCGGGTCACCGGGCTGGACGACGTGATCGCGCTGGCCGAGCCGTTCACCCCTGAGCGTGGCGGCACGCCACCGGCGTACTCGGCCGAGACCATCCGACGCCTCGCCCGCGAACTCGCCGAGGCCGACAACCCGGTGCTGTACTGCCGGATCGGCGCCTGCACCCAGGAGTTCGGGACGCTGGCCGACCTGGCTCGTGTTCGTCGTCAACGTCGCGCTCGGGGCCGTCGACCGGCCGGGCGGCATGCTGTTCGCCAAGCCCGCCGTCGTGGTCGCCGATGTTCATCGAAGCCGCCCGACCAGACCGGCGCCGGGCTGGGAGTTCGGTCGGTTCCACAGCCGGGTGAGCGGCGCACCCGAGGTGCTCGGTCAGTTTCCCGTCGAGCTGCCTGGCCGAGGAGATCGACACGCCGGGCGACGGGCAGGATCCGCGCGCTGATCACCGTGGCGGGCAACCCGGTCGTCTCGTCGCCCGGCGCCGGCGCCCTCGACGCGCGGCACTGCCGCAGCTCGACGCGATGATCTCCGTCGACAACTGGCTCAACGAGACGACCCGGCACGCCCACGTGATCCTCCCCGGCCTCTCGCCGCTGGAGCACGCCGCACGCCGACGACCTCTACTGGATGTACGCCATCCGCTCCTGCGTGAAGTGGACCGACGCCGGTCTTCCGCCGACCGACGGACCGGCCCGACGAGTGGGAGACTGCTGCTGCGCCTGGGCGGCGCCGCTGCTGGGCACGCCGGTCCCCGACGTCGACGTCGCCGCGATGGACGACCTGTACACCCACGGCTTGGTCGCAGATGCTCTGCTCGACCGCCCGGCAACCCGCTCACCGGTCGCGACCCGGCCGAGGCGATCGCCGCGCTGCGTGGTCGCGGGCCGGAGCGGCTGGTCGACCTGGGCATTCGCCTCGGGCCGTGGGGCGACCAGCTCGGCGCGCCCGGCGGGGCTGACCCTGGCCGAGGTGCGCCGGCATCCCGACGGCCTCGACCTGGCGCCGACCTCGAGGCGCGGCCGGCTCGACGACGTCGTCGACGACGCCGTCGGGGACGATCGAGCTGGCTCCATCCCGAGATCGATCGACGACGTGCCGCGACTGCGGCGACGGACTCGGACCGGACGCGACCCCGGCCTGGTGCTCACCAGCCGACGGCACCTGCGGTCGAACAACTCCTGGCTGCACAACGTGCCGGCCCTGATCCAGGGCGCGCGACCGGTGCACGCTGCTGATGCATCCCGACGACGCCGCCGCGACGCGGCGTCGCCGACGGCGAACCGGCCGCGTGCGCACCACGCGACCGGCGAGCGTCGACGGTGGCCGTCGAGGTGAGCGACGAGATGATGCCCGGCGTGGTCTCACTGCCGCACGGCTGGGGGCACGGCGTCCACGGGCACGCGGCTCGCGGTGGCCGGCAGCGTCCGGCCCGGCGTCAACAGCAACCTGCTGAACCCGGCGACGTCGTCGACGTGCCGAGCGAACACCCTCGCGGTCAACGGCGTGCCGTGCGAGGTGGCCCCTTCGTGACGCAGACGGACTACGACGTGCTCGTCGTCGGCTCGGGCTTCGGTGGCAGCGTGACCGCGCTGCGGCTGACCGAGAAGGGCTACCGCGTGGGCGTGCTCGAGGCGGGTCGGCGGTGGACCGACGAGGACTTCGCCGCCGCTGGGCCGCGTGACTCCTTCTGGGCGCCGCGCCTGGGGATGTTCGGCCCGATGCGCCTCAGCACGATGGGCGAGATCACGCTCTTCAGCGCCGTCGGCGTCGGCGGCGGTTCGCTGATCTACGCCAACACCCTCTACGAGCCGCACGACGCCTTCTACACCGACCCGACCTGGGCCCACATCACCGACTGGCGCGCCGAGCTCGCGCCGTACTACGACCAGGCCAAGCGCATGCTGGGCGCCACCACCAACCCGCGGCTGTGGCCGGCTGACGAGGTGCTGCGAGGGGTGGCGGCAGACCTGGGGGCCGGAGCACACGTTCCAGGCGACCGAGGTCGGCGTCCTCTTCGACGAGGAGGATCCGGACGCTGCCGTCCCCGACCCCTTCTTCGGCGGCGCCGGGCCAGCGCGCCGACCGTGCCGCCACTGCGCGCGCTGCACGACGGGCTGCCCCTTCAACGCCAAGAACACCCTGCCCAAGAACTACCTCCATCTCGCCGAGCAGGCCGGGGCAGAGGTGCACGAGCTGAGCGAGGTGGTCGACGTCAGGCCGCTTCCCGACGGCGGCTACGAGGTCGACGCCCGGACGCCGGGGCGGCGCGGCGCTCCGCAGCGGAGCTTCACCGCCGGCCAGGTGGTCCTCGCCGCGTCGGCGCGCGGGACCCAGCTGCTGCTGCACCGGCTTCGCGTCGGATCCCTCCCCCGGCTCTCGGCTCGGGTCGGCGAGCTCTCGCGCTCCAACTCCGAGGCGATCGTCTCGGTGGTGGCGCCGACCCCGCGCGACTTCGACCGCGGCATCGCGATCACCTCCTCGTTCCACCCGGAGCCGCACACCCACGTCGAGCTGTGCCACAGCAGCGAGTCCCAGGACGCTATGGCCCTGATGAACGTGCCGCTGGTCGACGGGGGCCCTCGACGGGTCAGACGGTTCCTGGCGGAGCAGGTCCGACACCCGGTCCGGTTCGTGCGCAGCCGGAGCACCCGTGCCTCGTCCAAGCGCACCGTGTCGCTCCTGGTGATGCAGTCGCTCGACAACTCGCTGACGTCCTACGTCCGGCGCGGCCGGCTGCGAACCCGACAGGGGTCCGGCACCCCCAACCCCGCGTGGATCCCCCTCGCCCACGAGATCGCCCGGCGCTACGCGGCGCGGATCGGCGGGGCCGCGACCAGCCTGGCCACCGACCTGGTCGGCAAGCCGGCCACGGCGCACTACATCGGCGGCGCCGTCATCGGCGACACTGCGGCAAGCGGGGTGGTCGATCCCTACCACCGCGTCTTCGGCTACGACGGTCTCCACGTCATCGACGGGGCCACCATCGGCGCAAACCTCGGCGCGAACCCCTCCCTGACCATCACCGCGATGGCCGAACGCGCCGCTGCGCTGTGGCCCAACCACGGCGAGCCCGACCCACGGCCGGCTGTCGGCGCGGACTACGTGCCGGTGGCACCGGTCGCGCCGCACTCCCCCACCGTGTCGGCGAGCGCGTCAGGTGCCCTGCGGCTGACGCGCTGTTAGGTTCACGGCCGTGGGACTCGCCGACGAGCTGGGCTACAACCACCGCACCGCCAACCCGGTCCAGGGCGCCCTACGGTGGTTCGCCGGCACCCCTGTCGGGGGGTGGCTGTTCTCCCGGACCCTGCGTCACCTCGACAACGCGATAGCTCGGGCCAGCAAGGGACGGCACAGCGCACCTGGCCTACTCGTGGGGCTGGCGGTGCTCGACGTGACCACGACCGGTCGCCGGTCGGGCCAGCGTCGCACCAGCCACCTGATCGCCGCGCCGTACGCCGACACTCTGGCGCTGCTCGGCACCAACTTCGGCCAGGGTTCGACGCCCGCCTGGGTGCACAACCTGGAGGCCGACCCCCGGGCCACCGTCACCTACCGCGGGACCTCGCGCGAGGTCGTGGCCCGAGCAGCCACCGATGGCGAGGCGGACGAGATCTTTGTTCGAGCATCGGAGTTCTACGTCGGCTACCGGCACTACCGGCAGCGGATCGGCGAGCGTCGGCGGATCCGCGTCTTCGTCCTCGAACCTGCGCCCTGAGAACGCCCGTTCGTCACAGAGCCCCCGGAGAGTCTCCGGGGGCTCTGTGCTCGTCGGGGTGAGGACCTACCGGTGAGAGGCGACCCGGTTGGTGTTGCGACCCGTCAGCGTCGAGGCGAGGACCACGAGCACCGCCGCGATGGCGATCGAGACCAACCAGCGGGTCCAGTCGATACCGGCGGAGCCGTCGCCACCGAAGGCCGAGTAGACGACCAGGCCGAGCAGCACCCCGCCCACGCCGCAGAGGACGGTGAGCCAGATCGGGATGTTGTCCTTGTCGCCAGGAGCGACGAGCTTGCCGAGCAGACCGATGATGAGGCCTGCGATGAGGATGCCCAGGATCTCCATGAGTGACTCCTTCTCTCACACGGCGCGGTGGCGCCTGTGTTGCAGGAGTGATACCCGCTCCGGGCGCTGCTCACGCCTCCCCGGACGGGTGAATCGTCCCCACTCGCTCGAGGACGGACGAGGCGACGGGGAGCACGACGATGCCGGCCAGGACCAACGGATAGCTCACCAGGGGGTGGGCTCCGGCGAGGAAGAGCTCGAACCCGATGCCCGTCGTCATGGCGGCCAATGCCAGGCAGATCCCCCACAGCACGCGAGTGGCCACGACTCCCCTTCCTCACGCCGTGCGGCGCAAGCGCTCGGCGGCCACCTTCTCAACCGAGCGGCACGCCTGTCCGGCGATTGGCGGATGTTGCGGGTCGGGGGGTCAGGCGGACCCGTCAGTGGTGACGATGTCGACCTCGTTGAGCAGGGTCCGGTGCACCGGGCACCGGTCGGCGATCCGCAGGAGGGCCTCGCGGCGGTCGTCGGGGAGCGACGGGTCGAGGTCGATGTGCCGGTGCAGCCGGTCGACGTACCCCGCCGTCGTCTCGCAGGACGCACAGTCCTCGGCGTGCACCCGCTCGTGCCGCAGTGTCACCTTCGACGCGGCGTACTCCCACCCCTTGCGGCGGGCGTACATCCGCATCGTCATCGAGGTGCACGCGCCCAACGCCGAGAGCAAGAGGTCGTAGGGGTTGGGGCCGGCGTCGAGACCACCCACGCTCTCAGGCTCGTCCACGGTCCACGAGTGCTTCCCTGACGCGGCGCGGTGGGTGTAGCCGGTCGCGCCGTCGGCCTCGGTGACCACCACACCCCCCGGTCCTGTCGCCTCCTCCACCTCGGGGGCCTCCGGACCGCGCTGTTCCTTGGTGACGTGGCGGTCGGCCCAGGCCGCGATCATGGTCGCGGCGAACTGCGCGTCCCGCGGGTCCAGCAGCAGGTGGTCGGCGCCGTCGAGGGCGAGGAAGGACTTGGGGTGCCGGGCGGTCTCGTAGATCACCCGCGCCTCGTCGATCCCGACGACGAGGTCACCGGGGGCGTGCAGGATCAGCAACGGCCGGCCCAACCCGGCGACCCGCTCGAGCTGTGGCTGCGCCGTCAGGTCGCGGGCCAGCTCCTGGCTGACGTGGAGCTCACGGCCACCGATGGTGACGGCCAGGTGCCCGCCGGCGGTCGGCACGCCGTCGGCCAGCAGGTGCGTGACGTGGGCGGGCGTGGACGGAGCACCGACCACGGCCACGGCTTCCACGGAGTCCATCTCGCCGGCGACGGCGAGGACCGCGGCCCCGCCCAGCGAGTGCCCCACCAGCAGCTGGGGGGCGCCCACCTCGCCCTCGAGCCAGCGAGCGGCGGCGCGGAGGTCGTCGAGGTTGGTGGTGTACGTCGTCTCAGCGAAGGCGCCCTCGGACTCCCCCAGGCCCGTGAAGTCGAAGCGGAGCACCGTGTAGCCCGCTTCGGCCAGGCCCCGGGCGATCCGCGAGGCTGCGCGAGAGGTGCGGTCGCAGGTGAAGCAGTGGGCGAAGAGCGCCACGCTGCGGCTGCGCCCCACCGGGTGGTCGAGGGGCCCCACCAGCTCGGCACCGCTGCCGCCGGGGAAGGTCACCTTCGTCATGCGGCCGCTCCTACGCTCGGCGGGCGCGTCCCCGCGAGTGCAGGGTACGGCGGCCACCCGCCGGCGAGCGGACACCAGGTGTCATTCTGCTGCCCATGCCCGACCGCAGGATCCCGCGCGACTCCGACGACGACTATTCTCCGTCGGCCATCTCGGCCCGTCAGGAGTTCGTGACCACCCGCACCGGCACGCGGCCCGAGCACATGAGCCGCTACTCGCTGGATCCGGCGACCCTGCCCGGCAACGTCGAGAACTTCGTCGGTGTGGCCCAGGTGCCGGTGGGGCTGGCCGGTCCGGTCCTGGTCGACGGCGAGCACGCACAGGGTGAGTTCTTCGTGCCCCTGGCGACGACCGAGGGCACGCTGGTGGCGTCGTACAACCGCGGCATGAAGCTGTGCCGGGCGGCCGGTGGGATCACCACGACCGTGCTCGACGACCGGATGCAGCGGGCCCCTGTCTTCAGCTTCGGGAGCGCGCGCGAGGCCAGGGCGTTCGCGGAGTGGCTGGTCGAGCACCACGACGACATCGCGGCCGCCGCCGAGGCCACCACCGGAACCGGCAAGCTGCTCGACATCCAGCGGTTCCCGGTCTCGAAGCTGCTCTACACCCGGTTCAACTACTCGACCGGCGACGCGGCCGGGCAGAACATGACCGGGAAGGCCACCTTCGCGGCGTGCGCCTGGATCAAGCAGCACTACCCCGGTGAGCTCCACTTCCTCCTCGAGGGCCAGTTCGCCACCGACAAGAAGACCTCGGTGGTCAACATGCTGCACACGCGCGGCAAGCGCGTGGTCGCGGAGATCACCTTGCCGGCCGCGCTCGTCGAGGAGCAGATGCACGTCTCGACCGACAAGCTGTACGCCGCCCGGATGCGCGGCCAGCTCGGCGCGATCATGTCGGTGACCAACAACAACGGCAACCACTCCGCCAACGGCCTGACCGCGATGTTCATCGCCACCGGCCAGGACGTCGCCAACATCGCCGAGAGCTCGGCGATGTACGGCTTCTCCGAGCTGCTCCCCAACGGGGACCTGTACGCGTCGGTGACCCTGCCCTCGCTGATCATCGCGACCTACGGCGGCGGCACCGGCCTGGCCACCCAGCGTGAGGGCCTGGAGATCCTCGGCTGCTACGGCCAGGGCAAGGCCCGCAAGCTCGCCGAGATCATGGCCGCCGTCGTGCTGGCCGGCGAGCTCTCCCTCGGCTCGGCCGTGGTGGCCGAGGAGTGGGTGCAGGCGCACGACGACCTGGGACGCAACCGGCCCTGAGCTCAGGCCGGCGCGACGCGGCGGCGCATGACGGTGTTGTTCTTGCCCTTGGCGCCCTCGTAGGTGAAGCCGTGCCGCTCGTAGAGCGCCCGGGTGCCGTTGTAGAGGAAGGAGTTCCCGAAGCGCTTGCCGTCGGACGTGTCGTGCGGATAGCCCTCGACGAGGCCGCCGCCCGCCTGCGCGATCAGGTCGAGCGCGCCCTGGAGGGCGAGCGCGGAGAGGCCGCGGCGGCGGTACTCCTTGTCGATGAACAAGCAGGTGAGTCGGAAGTCCGCCGGTGGCTCACCGCGGGCGTCGTACTGCTTGCGGTGATGGATGTTGGGCAGCTCCTCGGGCGTGCCGTACTCGCACCAGGCCACGGCCCGGTCGCCGTCGAGGACCAGCGCCGCGTGGGCCTCCCCCCGCTCGACCAGTGAGCGCTTGAGGGCGCGGTTGCCGTCGTACCCCTGGCCGCGCTCGGCGCAGTCGGGGTGGAAGTAGATGCACCAGCAGCCGCCGAAGATGCCGTTGTGGCGCTCGACGAGCGCGGCGAACGCGTCCCAGGTGTCGACACCGAGGGGTCGGACGACGAGGTCACTGGTCATCGCCCCAGGATATTCGCGCGACGGTGTCGGCGGCCGCTGGAAGAATCGCGGTCGATGTCCGCCCTGACCCGTCGCTTCCACGCCCCCTCGCCGCTGGCCGGACGGCTGGCCCGTCAGTCCCTCCTCTTCGCCCTCGGTGAGGGCACCTTCATGACCGGCTCCGCGGTGTTCTTCACCCAGATCGTGGGGCTGTCCGCCGCGCAGGTCGGGCTCGGCCTGACGATCGCCGGGATCGCCAGCTTCGTGGCGGCCTACCCCATGGGCAGGCTCGTGGATCGCCTCGGCGCGAAGCGGATGTGGTCTGTCAGCGCCATGGGTCAGGCAGCGTTGTTCTCGGTGTGGCCGTTCATCGAGGGCTTCGGGGGATACGTCGCCATGGCCGCTGCCATGGAGATCATGGGGGCGCTCGGCGGCGCCGCGCACGGCGCCTACACGATCGACGTCCTGCCCGCCCACGAGCGGGTGATGTCACGGGCCTACATGTACTCCGCGCTCAACGTCGGCTTCACGCTCGGCTCCCTGCTGGGCGGCATCGCCCTCGCCTTCGACTCCAACGACGTCCTGCACGCCATCCCCTGGTTCACCGCCGTCGTGTTCCTCGGGAACGCGCTCGCGATCCTGCGGCTGCCGCACGCCCCGCACGACCAGCGCACCCCCGAGCAGCGCAAGATCAAGCTGCCCGGACCGGGTCCGATGCGCAACATCGGCTGGCTGACCAGCACCTTCTTCCTCGGAGTGCTGTGGACCAACCAGGTGCTGCTGCACCTGGTCATCCCGCTCTGGCTGGTGGAGAAGACCGATGCGCCCCGGGTTCTCGTTGCCTTCCTCTTCGCCACCAACACGGTCATGTGCATCCTGCTCCCGATGGCTGCCGCACGCGGGGTCAAGGACGTCACGACGGCGCTGCGGGCCCTCCGGGTCTCGGCGGCGTTCTTCGTCGTCTCGTGCGTCATCACGCTCTACACCCACGACACGGTCGGCTGGGTGACCATCGCGCTCGTGTGGTTGGGCCACGTCACCGTGACCGGCGCCGAGCTCTACCTGTCGGCGGCCAGCTGGTCCTTCGAGGCCGAGCTGATGGACCCGCGCCGTCGCGGGGAGTACCAAGGCGCCGCCGAGCTCAGCGGCACCCTGGGCCGGGTCTGGGCACCAGCGCTCTTCACGTTCCTCGCGCTGTCGTGGGACACGATGGGATGGCTGGTGATCGCGGCCATCATCGTCGCGGCCACGATCGGTCTGCATCACTCTGCCCGGGTGGCGCAGCGCTTCCTCGAGCGGCACGGCTTGGTGCCCGACGGTGACCCCGACGCCGAGGAGGCGGCGGCCGTGGCGCCGCCGTCGTTCGTGGAGCAGCCGGCCCTGGCCACCGCCACCGAGCAGGTGGGCCCACCGACCCGGCGCGGCGACGCCTGACCCCGCAGGTCAGCCCAAGCGCACCGGCAACGACTTGATGCCGTTGACGAAGTCCGAGCGCATCCGCTGGTGCGGACCGGCGGCGCTCGACGTCGGGGTAGCGGCGCAGGAAGGTGCGCACCATCGCCTTGATCTGGGTGCGGGCGAGGTTGGCGCCGAGGCAGAAGTGGGTGCCACCGCCGCCGAAGGTGAGGTGGTCGTTGGGGGTGCGCCGCGGGTCGAAGACGTCGGGCGCGTCGAAGTGCTCGGGGTCGCGGTTGGCCGACGGGTAGTAGATGACGACCTTGTCGCCGGCGGCGATCGCCTGGTCGCCGATGCTGGTGTCGACGGTGGCGGTGCGCCGGAAGTTGTGGATCGAGGACGCCCCAGCGGAGGAACTCCTCGGTCGCCGTCGTCCAGAGCTCGTCGTCGTCGATGCCGTCGACGCAGCGTCTGCTTCACCTCGGGGTGCTCGAGCAGCGCGAGCATCGAGTGGGCGATCAGGTTGCGGGTGGTCTCGTTGCCGGCGACCACGAGGGTCACGAAGAACATGTTGAGCTCCTCGCGGGTGAGCGAGTCGCCGTCGACGTCGGCCTGGACCAGGCGCGGTCATGATGTCGTCGCGCGGGATCGGCTGCGCCGCTGCTCGGCGAGGGCGTCGCAGTAGACGTAGATCTCGCCCATCGCGACCTCGCCGTCGCCCTCCTCGGCGCGGAAGTCCGGGTCCTGGGCGCCGACCATGCGGTTGCTCCAGTCGAACATCAGGTGCCGGTCCTCGCGCGGCACGCCGAGCATCTCGCAGATCACCTGCAGCGGCAGCTCGGCGGCGACCCGCTCGACGAACTCGATCTCGGTCTCGCCCTCGAGGCCGGTCGACGATCTCCTGGGCCAGCTCCTCGATGTGGTCGACCAGTCGCCTTGATCATCGCGCGGCTTGAAGCCCTCGCTCACCAGGCGGCGGTAGCGCGAGTGCTTCGGCGGGTCCATGTTGAGGATGGTCATGCCGGATCGATCTCGAGCTCGTCCTCGCTCATGTCGCGGAGGAAGGTCGACCCCAGCTCGGCGCTGAAGGTCGCGTGGTCGCGGCTGACCGCGCGGACGTCGTCGTAGCGGGTGACGGCCCAGAAGCCCTCGCGCGCTCGGGTGGTCGTGCCAGAAGACCGGCGCCTCGCGGCGCAGCAGCGTCGAACTGGTCGTAGGGCACGGCCTCGGCCCAGGTGTCCTCGAGCAGGTCGATGTCGGCCAGGCTAAGAGCAGTCTTCACCCGGGCAGGTATAGCACCCCCGGAGGAGGGTCAGAAGCTGCCCGTCGTGGTGTTGCCCTTGTTGCAGACCGCGGTGTCGGTGGAGGGACCGCTGGTCCAGCCGCCGAGCCGGGCCACGACCTGGATGGTCCAGGTGTCGCTCAGCTTGTCCTGGGGTGCCGTGCCCAGCAGGGTCGCGGCCCGCGCGGTGCTCGAGGTCGTGGCTCGGACCGACCCGCTGTTGAGCACCGAGTAGGTGTAGGAGACCCCGGCGGGCTGGGCGGTGTCGCTGAAACCGGTCACGGTGACCGAGATCTGCTCGAGGGAACCGACCCGGCTGCAGACGAACGTGCCGGTCACGTTGGTGGGTGTCACCAGGCTGGCGGTCGAGACCGACTGGGTCGCGGCCTTCGGGCTGTTGAAGAGGGCGAAGGCGACCGACGGTGCCGTGACGAGCACGGTGACCGCGACCACGAGCGTGAGCACGCGGCGAAGCAGGTCGGTCCGGGACATGCCCTCATCCTCGCCACCGAGGCTCAAGGCGGACCGTCCGCTTCCTCAAGAACGCCGCAAGTCTCTGGCAGACTCCGACCATGTCCGAGCAGGCCCCGGAGCGCACTGCGCTGGTCGTGGAGGACGACGAGGACATCCGCTCGCTCATCGACCACACGTTGTCGAGCCAGGGCTTCACCGTGACCGCCGTCGACAACGGCCTCGAGGGCGTCGAGCTGGTCCGCTCGACCGACCCCGACCTGGTCACGCTGGACCTCGGTCTCCCCGGGATCGACGGCATCGAGACGTGCCGTCGGATCCGCGAGCTGAGCGATGTCTACGTCGTGATGATCACCGCTCGGGACGACGAGATCGACCGACTCCTGGGGTTGGAGACGGGAGCGGACGACTTCTTGTCGAAGCCGTTCAGTCCTCGGGAGCTGAAGGCGCGGGTCAATGCGTTGTTCCGTCGACCTCGACGCACGACCCCCGCCGGCGCGACACCCCCGCCACTCCCGGAACCGGACAACGAGACGCTGCGCCACGGTCCGCTGCGGGTCGACGTCGACGGTCGGCGGGCCTTCCAGGACGACGGGGAGCTGCCTCTCACCCGCACCGAGTTCGACTTGCTGGCCGAGTTGATGCGCACACCCGCCCGGGTGTGGACCCGCGAGGCCCTGCTGCGCTCGGTCTGGGGCACCGACTGGGCGACCGACACCCACCTGGTGGAGGTCCACGTCGGCAACCTGCGCCGCAAGCTGGGTCCCGCCGGCGAAGATGGTCGAGACCGTGCGCGGGGTCGGCTACCGCATGCAGAGCCTCTAGGGCCCGACCGGTCTCAGGAGCGCATCAGCAGGCGGTCGAGAGCCGGAGGAAGGCTCCCAGGGCCTCGTCGGCCCGCTCGGCTGCTCTCGGCAGCGGGACGATGCGGTCACGGGCGCCGTTCACGTCGCCTCGGCGGACGTCCATCTCGAGGTGGCGGGCGAGCTCCTCCATCTCGCGGGCCCCGACGGTGGTCGATGAGACCCGCAGGCTGAGGACCGCATCCATCGCCACGTCCAGGTCGCCCACAGCGACTGCGGTCGTGAGACGGTCGATCCGGCGAGGCAGCATCCGCCGGTAGCGCTCGGCCACGTCGGCCATGAGGTGCCGGCTCTGGAGCTCCTCGGACAGCCGGTCGAGGTCGTAGGGATCGAGCACCGGCATCACTGAACGTCCTCGCTGTCGTCGTTGTCGTCGCTGTCGTCGTCGTCCTTGCCCCAGATCTGGCCCATGCCGAGCAGCAGAACCCCTCCGATGCCGGCGTAGAGGCCGAACTCCTGGAGGAACGGGGTGCGGGCGGCGCGGATGACGTGTCCGAGCTCGGGGACCACGGCCTGCATCACCCATACGGTGTCGCTGTCGATGGTCGCGACCCACGGGTCGATGTTGGCGTTGTTGTCGCCCTTGGTGCGGATGTCGATGCGTGCCGTCGGCGTTCGGGGAGACCTCGGTGACCCGGTGGGTCTCGACGCGGTGGTCCTCGACCGGGATGGCGTAGGTGATCACGTCGCCGACCAGCGAGCTCGGAGGTGGGGCGCTCGACCTGGACGACGACGTCGCCCGGGGAGATCCCCGGCTCCATGCTGCCGGTGAGCATGGTGGCGGTGCGGTAGCCGAGGACGTGCGGGCCGACGGCGAGGAACAGGAAGACCAGCGAGGCAGCCGATCAGCATCAGGCTGATGAGGAGGTTGACCAGGGGTGGAGGACCCGGACCTGCCGAGTGCGTCGGCGAGCGCCCTTGACGGCTCCTCGCCGCATGCGATGGGCGACCTCGGCACGCCGTGCGACGACAGCCGGCGGCTCGGCAGCGGCGGGACTCCGAACGGGCCGAGGTCGCGGTGCGCTCGGCGAGGTGCATCGGGGCTGCGGTGCTCATCTCGGTCTCCTGTCCGGTTCGTGGTGGTGGTGGTCGGGGTGGATCGGTGACCGACGGTGACGCTGTCGAGGACCGTGCGGCCGCTCCCCCCGATGCGGCCGCACGGTCCTCTCGTCAACAGCTCCCCATGTCGACGATCGGGTGCTACTTGTTGGTCGCGGCGCGCTGCGTGGCGTCGAAGGTGTAGGTGACGTCGTTGGACAGGCCCTGGAAGGTGTTGTCCGCGGCGGTCGGCAGCGTCATCGTCAGGCGCAGGTTGCGAGGCGGCGCCGGAGGCGTTGAGCGCTGTGGTGGCGACCGGGAGGTCGACGTTGGCGCCGATGACCGGCTGGGAGGCCAACGACGGTGGTCGTGGTGCCGCGACAGGTCAGCTCATTGGTCGAGCCGGACCTGGGTCCAGGGCTGAGCACTGGTCGATGACGAGCTGCAGACCGTTGGTGGTGTTGGAGGTCAGCACGTTGGTGGTGCCGGCGGTCGTGGTGAGCTTGACCGAGCCGAACGACTCGGTGGCGCCGAGCGGGTCAGGGTGACCGCACGCTGCACGGTGTCGCCGGGGACCAGGTTGGACGCGGCGACCGTGGTGCCGAGCGCGGAGTGCTGGGTCAGGCCGATGTTGACCACACCGGTCGAGACCGACTGGGCCGGCGGAGGTGGTGGAGGTGAACCCACCGAAGGTGCCCAGACCGGCGACCGCAGGCCGCACCAGCGACCAGGGCCACCGAGGCGACGACCTTCGTGGTGGTGGAGCCGAAGAGCTTGTTGCGAGCCATGGGAGTTTCCTTCTCGAGGGCCGGCCCTTGCGTGCGACGGCTTTGCTGTTGACAAGGAAGACTCTGCAGCCCCCGGATCAAGGCACCCACGGGCAACCCCGGAGGTCTCCTCAAGGAAACCTCAAGGCCGTGGCCCCGGCTCTTCGCGTCAGTTGAGCATCCGCATGCTGGCGAGGCACTCCGCCGCCGCGGTGGACCTCCTCGGTCAGCTCCTGCAGTGCGGTGAGCGCGACGTTCTGCGACATCGGCCCGTACGACGTCCGAGCGACACCGTGGGCCTCCTGCCAGTCCCGCGAGGGGGTGCCGGGGATGCCGATGGTGGTGAGGCGCTGCGGTCCGAACGCCTCGACGAGGGTCTCGATGGCCCGCTCGTCGAGGATCGGCGGGCACGAACACGACCGGCGCTCCGGCGTCGAGGTAGGCCTGGCCGCGCTCGACGGCGTCCGGCAAGGACTCGGCCGGGTCACGGTCGCGGGCCAGGTGGTAGGCGTCGGTGCGGGCGTTGAGCACGAAGTCGACGCCCTTCGGACTCGGCGACCTTCATGATCGCTGCGACATTCGCGGCCGCCTCCGGCGATCGGCCGCAGCTGGTCCTCGATGTTGGCGCCGACGACGCCGAGCCCGATCGCGCGGCGCACCGTCTCGGCAGGGTCGCCGTAGCCGCCCTCGAGGTCAGCGGTCACCGGCAGGTCGGTGGCCGTCGACGATCCGCCCGATCTGCTCGAGCATCAGGTCGACGCGGGATCTGCTCGCCGTCCTCGTAGCCGAACGAGGCGGCGATGGAGTGGCTCGCGGTCGCGAGCGCCTCGGTGCCCGGCCGCCGCCGCGACCACGCGGGCCGCTGATCACGTCCCAGACGTTGACGAGCGTGAGCAGCGCCGGGTGCCCGGTGGAGCTCCAGCAGGTCGGCCGCCTTCGCGCGCGGTGTCGTGGGGCATGGCCGCAACCTACGGCGCGCCGCCGATCGCTCAGGAGTCCCAGAAGAGGCGGTCGACGACGCCGCGTGCCTTGCGCGCGTTGCGCAGATGGTCGTTGACCATCCGGTCCGTGGCGCCGGCCGGGTAGCCGATGATCCGGGCCACCGCAGCCCGCTCGCGTGCGTCGCGGGGGAACTGGTCGCTCGGCTTGCCCCGCACCAGGGTGGCGGCGTTGCGCACGCGGCTCGCCGAGCGCCACGCGACGGCGAGGAGCTCGGCGTCATCGGGGTCGACCAGCGCGGCCTCGACGGCAGCCTCCAGGGCGGGGAGCGTGCGGGAGGTCCGCAGCGCCGGCACCCTCCCGGCGTGTCGCATCTGGAGGAGCTGCACGGTCCACTCGATGTCGGCCAGGCCGCCACGACCCGAACTTGAGGTGCAGGGCCGGGTCGGCGCCGCGGGGCAGCCGCTCCTGAGTCGACGCGGGCCTTGATCCGGCGCACCTCGCGCACGTCGTCGTCGGTGATGCCCTCGGCCGGGAAGCGCAGGGGGTCGATGAGGGTCTCGAACCGTCGGCGCACCTCGGGATCGCCGACGACGGCGTCGGCCCGCAGCAGCGCCTGCGCCTCCCAGACCTTCGACCACTTCGCGTAATAGGCCGCGTAGGAGTCGAGGGTGCGCACCAGCGGACCCTGTTTGCCCTCGGGGCGCAGGTCGGCGTCGACGAGGAGCGGCGGGTCGCCTCCGGGCAGGGCCAGCAGCCGCCGCAGCTCGTTGGCAACCGCCTGGGCGTACGACGTCGCCACCTGCGGGTCGACGTCCGGATCCGGCTCGTGCACGAAGAGCACGTCGGCATCGCTGCCGTAGGAGAGCTCGAACCCGCCGTACCGGCCCATCGCCACGACCGCGATCCGGGTCGGCGCTCGGTCCAGGCCCCGGTCCACAGCCACGGCTCGAGCCACAGCCTCGAGGGATGCCTCGAGAGTGGCATCGGTGATCCGCGACAGACCGGCACCGACGTCGGCGACGTCGGTGAGACCGAGCACGTCGCCCGAGGCGACGCGGCAGAGCTCGCGACGCCTGATGGCTCGAGCCGCCCGGACCGCCTTCTCCGCATCCTCGTGCCGTCCTGCCGAGGCCAGCATCTCCTCGGTCAGCGCCTCGGCGCCCAGGGGATCAGGTCCTCGGCGAGCAGGCGCACACCCGCGGGCTCGTGCTCGAGCAGGTCGCTGACGTAGCGCGAGGTGGCCGAGCAGGTGGGCCAGCCGCTCGGCCACCCCGCCCTCGTCGCGCAGCGTCTTGAGATACCACGGGGTGCGGCCCAGGGCCTCGCTGATCCGCCGGAAGCCGAAGAGGCCGGCATCGGGGTCGGGGCCCTCCGCGAACCACTCGAGCATCGCCGGCAGCAACGCCTTCTGGATGGTTGCGGTGCGGGAGACGCCGCTGGTGAGGGCCTCGAGGTGGCGCAGTGCGGCCCGCGGATCGGCATACCCGAGGGCGGCGAGGCGGACGCCTGCAGCGTCGGAGGAGAGCCGCACGTCGTCTCCGGGGATGCGGGCGACCGCCTCCAGCAGCGGGCGGTAGAACAGCTTCTCGTGCAGCCGACGCACCTCTCGTCGGTGGTGCTGCCACTGCTCGTCGAGCGCCGCCACCGGGTCCTTGAGGTAGCCCATGCTGCGGCCCAGTCGTCGCAAGGTCGCCTCGTCCTCGGGCACGACGTGGGTCCGGCGCAGGCGGTGGAGCTGGATGCGGTGCTCCAGCTGGCGCAGGAAGGAGTAGGCGTCGTGGAGGGCGTCGCCGTCCTCGCGGCCGACGTACCCGCCCCGGGTGAGCTCGGCCAGGGCGCTGAGGGTCGTCGGGCGTCCGGATGGCGGGGTCGGCACGTCCGTGGACCAGCTGGAGGAGCTGGACCGCGAACTCGACGTCGCGCAGGCCCCCAGAGCCGAGCTTGAGCTGCCGCTCGGCCTCCCGGGCGGGGATGTGCTCGACGACCCGGCGCCGCATCTCCTGGGTCTCCTGGACGAAGCCGTCACGCTCGGCCGCGCTCCAGACCATCGGGGCGAGCATCGTCGACGTACTCCCCACCCAGGGCGAGGTCGCCCGCGACCGGACGCGCCTTGAGCAGCGCCTGGAACTCCCAGGTCTTCGCCCACCGCTCGTAGTAGCCGCGGTGACTGGCCAGTGTGCGCACCAGTGGCCCGGCCCGGCCCTCGGGTCGGAGCGCGGCGTCGACTGGCCAGATCGTCCCCTCGCCCGTGTGGTCCGAGCACACCCGGATGAGGTGGCTCGCGAGCTGGGTCGCGGCGCGGGTGGCGGCGTCGTGATCGGCCGCGTCGACGCCCGGGGCGGGCTCGGCGACGAAGACGACGTCGACGTCGGAGACGTAGTTGAGCTCGTGACCGCCGCACTTGCCCATCGCGATGACGGCGAGGCGGGTGAGCCCAGCAGGCTCGCCCACCCGTTGGCGGGCGACGGCCAGCGCCGCCTCGAGGGTCCCGGCGGCCAGGTCGGAGAGCTCCGCAGCGGCGTCGGCGAGCCCGAGGTCGTGGGTCAGGTCACGGGCGGCGAGCCTCAGCAGCACGCGGCGGTACTCCACGCGCAGCGCATCGAGCGCCTCGGCGTCGGGCCGCGTGGCGGTGGGGGCCGGGTCGACCGGGTCGGCACCGACGGCCCGGAGGAGGCCGGCCCGGACGGCGTACGCCGCCGGGCGGGTCGAGCCCAAGGTCGGATCGGTGAGCTCTCGCCACTGCTCGGGGTGCCGGCACAGGTGGTCGGCCAGCGCCTCGCTGGCCCCCAGCACGCAGAGGAGGCGCATGGCGGTGCCCTCGTCGTCGACCAGCGTGCGGAGCAGGTCGTCGGGATCCGCGACGCGCTCGAGCAAGCGGGTCAGGGAGCCCAGCGCGAGATCAGGATCGGCGGCCTCGGCGAGGATGGCGAGCAGGGGCTGGGCGGCCCGACCGAGGCCGTCGAGCCCGCGGCGCGTGGCCTCCACGTCGCTGAACCCCAGTCGGAGCAGCGTCGTCTTGCCCGTCGGTCGGCTCACCGCAGCACCTGCACGAACGCGGAGGCGAGAGGACGCCACGACTCCGCCAGCTCCTGACGGGCGTCCTCGATCTCTCCCATGATCGCGTCCTGGTCGATGCCCAGCTCGTCGTGCTCGGCGCGGTCGGAGGAGGCCCAGGGCCCGAGGAGCTCCGCGTCCACCTCCGGGTGGAGCTGCACCCCCCAGGTCGTCGGCGAGAAGCGGGCGACCTGCAGGTCGCCCTCCGGTGTCCGGGCCAGCGCCACCGCGTCCACCGGCTCGCGGAGCACGATGTCGTGGTTCCAGTGGACGCCTCGACGAGGAGTGGCCAGGGGGCCCACGAGCCGGTCCTCGGCGGCCGCAGCCGTCCAGCCGAGAGCGAGGAGACCCACCTGCTGACCGCGCGGGTTGCGGTGGACCTCTCCCCCGAGCGCCACGGCGATCAGCTGGTGGCCCAGGCAGATGCCCAGGGTGGGCTGGTCGCGGGAGACGGCGCCCCGGACCAGGGCCTTCGTCGGCTCCAGCCAGGGGTGTCGGTCGTCGTCGTGAGCGCCCATCGGGCCGCCGAGCACCACGAGACCGTCGTGCTCGCCAGGCGCAGGCAGTGGGTCGCCGGCGCGCATCCGGCGTACGTCGAGCTCGGCACCGACATCGGTCAGCCACCCGCCCAGCAGCCCGACCGGGCACTCGGGGTCGTGCTCGACGACGGCGACCCTCACGCCGGCTCATCCGGGAGGAAGGCCAGCAGGGCGAGCATGACCCCCACCAGTCCGAGGAAGTAGCCCACCCCGACGGGCAGCAGCAGGAGCGCTGCGAGCAGGGAGCCGACCGCTGCCACCCGCACCGCCGCCCGGGCGCGGTGGTCGCGCCCGCGCAGGCGCCGCAGAGCCTCGAGGAGCGCCCCCGTCGCGAGGGTCGCCACCGCCGTCGCCGCGACGGCGTACCTGAGGGCATCGGGCTCGTCGGGTACGACGACCAGGAGCAGGTGGGCACCCGCGACGACACCCAGCACCGCAGGCACCAGAGCCGCCCACAGCGCGATCCGCAACCGACCGGCCCGGTCGTCGGTGACGACCTGCTCAGACATGGGAGGGGCTCACAGCACCGGCAGCATCCGGTCCCGCTCGAAGGCGGAGACCTGGCCGCGGTACTCGTCCCACTCGGCCCGCTTGTTGCGCAGGAAGAAGTCGAAGACGTGCTCCCCCAGCGTCTCGGCGAGCAGCTCGGAGCTCTCGGCGATCGCGATCGCGTCGTGCAGGCTCTTGGGCAGCGGTGCGATCCCGAGGCTGGTCCGCTCCCGCTCGCTGAGCGACCAGACGTCGTCCTCGGCCTCGCGCGGGAGCTCGTAGTCCTGCTCGATGCCCTTCATCCCGGCGGCCAAGGTCACCGCGAAGGCGAGGTAGGGGTTGCAGGCGGCGTCCACGGTGCGGAGCTCGACACGCGTGGACTGGCCCTTGTTGGGCTTGTACATCGGGACCCGGATCATCGCCGAGCGGTTGTTGTGCCCCCAGCAGATGTAGGACGGCGCCTCACCGCCGAACATCAGCCGCTTGTAGCTGTTGACCCACTGGTTGGTGACCACGCTGATCTCCTCGGCGTGGTGGAGGACTCCAGCGATGAACTGACGACCGGTCTTGGACAGCTGGTACTGGGCGCCGGCCTCGTAGAAGGCGTTCTGGTCGCCCTCGAACAGGCTGACGTGGGTGTGCATCCCCGAGCCGGGGTGCGTCGTGAAGGGCTTGGGCATGAACGTCGCCCAGATTCCCTGGCTCAGCGCCACCTCCCGGATGACGGTGCGGAAGGTCATGATGTTGTCGGCGGTCGTCAGCGCGTCGGCGTACCGCAGGTCGATCTCCTGCTGGCCCGGACCGCCCTCGTGATGGCTGAACTCCACCGAGATGCCCATCGCCTCGAGCATCGTGATCGCCTCGCGGCGGAAGTCGGCGCCCATCGACTGCGCGGTGTGGTCGAAGTAGCCGCTGCGGTCCACCGGCACCGGCTCGGTGCCCGCCGTGGGTGTGTCCTGGAAGAGGTAGAACTCGATCTCGGGGTGGGTGTAGAAGGTGAAGCCCTGCTCGGCGGCGGCGCTCAGCGTGCGCTTGAGGACGTGTCGCGGGTCGGCATAGGACGCCGATCCGTCGGGCATCACGATGTCGCAGAACATCCGCGCCGTGCTGGGTCCCTCACCCCGCCAGGGCAGGATCTGGAACGTCGCCGGGTCAGGCTTGGCGAGCATGTCGGACTCGTAGACGCGCGCGAACCCCTGCACGGCCGAGCCGTCGAACCCGATGCCCTCCTCGAAGGCGTTCTCGAGCTCCGCCGGCGCCACCGCCACCGACTTGAGGAACCCCAGCACGTCGGTGAACCACAGCCGGACGAAACGGACGTCCCGCTCCTCGAGTGCGCGGAGAACGAAGTCTTCCTGCTTGCCCATGACCGCCAGCCTAGGGCGCACACGACCCGACGCTGGTCGAGGTGCGAAGAGCGCCAGCGACTGGCCGCTGGTCGAGGTGCGATGAGCCTCAGCGACCGGACGCTGGTTGAGGTGCGATGAGCCCCAGCGACCGGACGCTGGTTGAGGTGCGAGGAGCGCCAGCGACCGGACGCTGGTTGAGGTGCGAGGAGCGCCAGCGACCCGACGCTGGTTGAGGTGCGAGGAGCGCCAGCGACCCGACGCTGGTTGAGGTGCGAGGAGCGCCAGCGACGAGCCTCGAAACCCTCCGGCGGCCGAGCTCGTCGGATCTCGACAAGCTCGATCACCGATCGACCCGACGCTGGTTGAGGTGCGAGGAGCGCCAGCGACCGGACGCTGGTTGAGGCGCGAGGAGCGCCAGCGACGAGCCTCGAAACCCCCCGGCGGCCGAGCTACCGGATCTCGACAAGCTCGATCACCAGGCCACCGGATCTCGACAAGCTCGATCACCAGGCCACCGGATCTCGACAAGCTCGATCACCAGGCCACCGGATCTCGACAAGCTCGATCACCGATCGACCCGACGCTGGTTGAGGTGCGAGGAGCCCCAGCGACGAGCCTCGAAACCCCCCGGCGTTCAAGCTCACCGGATCTCGACAAGCTCGATCACCAGGCCACCGGATCTCGACAAGCTCGATCACCAGGCCACCGGATCTCGACAAGCTCGATCACCAGGCCACCGGATCTCAACACGCTCGATCACCGATCGACTCGACGCTGGTTGAGGTGCGAGGAGCGCCAGCGACGAGCCTCGAAACCCCCCGGTCATCGACCCAAGCCCAGACCCCGTCGAGCCTCAGGCGTGGGGAATGTCGGCGAGATCGGCCAGCCAGGCGGCCGCGGAGGCGTCGGACGGCATCCGCCAGTCGCCCCGCGGGCTCATCGTGCCGCCGTCACTGACCTTGGGTCCGTTGGGCAGTGCCGAGCGCTTGAACTGGCTGGCGAAGAACCTGCGCACGAAGACCTCGAGCCAGCGGTGGATCGTCGGCAGGTCGAAGGCAGCCCGCTTGTCCTCGGGGAACTGCGGTGGCCAGTCCCCCGCAGCCTCGTCCCTCCAAGCGTGCCAGGCCAGGAAGGCGATCTTGCGGGGGCGGTAGCCGCGCCGGATGACGTGGAAGAGGGTGAAGTCCTGCAGCGCGTACGGCCCGACCGAGTCCTCGGTGCGCTGCGGCAGCTGGTCCTCGCGCTGCGGGACGAGCTCCGGGGTGATGTCCTGGTCGAGCACCTCACGTAGGACCTCGTCGGTCTCGGGTCCGAACTGGTCGGACTCGATCACGTAGCGGATGAGGTGCTGGATCAGCGTCTTGGGGACACCGGCGTTGACGTTGTAGTGGGCCATCTGGTCGCCGACCCCGTAGGTGCACCAGCCCAGCGCGAGCTCGGAGAGGTCACCTGTGCCGAGCACGATGCCGCCGCGGTGGTTGGCCAACCGGAAGAGGTAGTCGGTGCGCAGTCCGGCCTGGACGTTCTCGAAGGTCACGTCGTAGACGGCCTCGCCGCCGGCGTACGGGTGGTCCAGATCCTTGAGCATCTGCTCGGCCGCGGGCCGGATGTCGATCTCCTCGAAGGTGACCCCGAGGCTCTTGGCCAGCCGCGTCGCGTAGGACTTGGTCGCCTCACCGGTCGCGAAGCCGGGCATGGTGAAGGCGTGGACGTCCGAGCGCGGGCGCTCGAGCCGGTCCATCGCCTTCGCAGCGACGATGAGGGCGTGGGTGGAGTCCAGCCCGCCGCTGACGCCGATGACGACCTTCGGCTGGCCGATGGCGTGGAGCCGCTGCTCGAGGCCGGAGACCTGGATGTTGTAGGCCTCGTAGCAGTCGAGGATCAGCCGTTCGGGGTTGTCGGGCACGAACGGGAAGCGGTCGACCTTGCGCCGCAGCCCGATGTCGCCCCCAGGCGGCTTCAGCTCGAACGCGATCCTCCGGAATCCGTGCCCGTCGCTGGTCGAGCTTGTCGAGACCCCCCGCCGGTTGTCGTCGAAGGTTCCCATCCGCAGCCGCTCCTGGCGGATCCGGTCGAGATCGACGTCGACGACGGTGCGCTGCGCGGTCTCCGGGAAGCGCTCGGTCTCCCCCAGCAGGTCGCCGCACTCGTAGACCATCGTCTGGCCGTCCCACGACAGGTCGGTGGTCGACTCCCCCTGGCCGGCCGCGGCGAAGAGGTACGCCGCGTTGCACCGCATGCTCGCGCTGCGCACGAGCAGCCGGCGGTCCTCGGCCCGGGCGATCGTGATCGGGCTGCCCGAGAGGTTCGCCAGCACCGTCGCCCCCGCCAGCGCTGCCTCGGCGCTGGGAGGCACCGGCACCCACATGTCCTCGCAGACCTCGACGTGGAGGGTCAGCCCCGGCACGTCGGCCGCCTCGAACAGCAGGTCCGGCCCGAAGGGCACCTCCCGACCGTCGAAGGTGATGCTGGATCCGCGACGGTCGTCGCCCGGCGCGAACCAACGCCGCTCGTAGAACTCGCGGTAGGTCGGCAGGTAGGACTTCGGAGCGACGCCCAGGATCTCCCCGCGGTGGATGACGACCGCGCAGTTGAGGACCCGGGTCCCGTGGACGAGCGGGGCGCCCACGAGCAGCACGGGGGTGAGGTCGCGGCTGCCCTCGACGATCGAGGCGATCCCCTCGCTGACGGCGTGCAGCAGCGTGTCCTGCAGAAGCAGGTCGTCGACGGCGTAGCCGCACAGGCCGAGCTCGGGGAAGACCGCCACGGCCACGCCGTCCTCGTGGCACAGCCGCGCCTGCTCGAGGATCGTCCGCGCGTTGGTCGCCGGGTCCGCCACCGCCACCGGCACGGTGCACGCCGCGACCCGCGCGAAGCCCTGTGCGTAGGCGGAGTAGAAGTCCACGCTCCGAGTCTAGTTGTCCACAGGCTCGAGAACCGGAGCGTGCGACGCCGTGCCGACGGGGATGCAGAGGGCATGGACGAGCTCTCGCGACTGCTCGAGGAGCAGGACGGCGTGGTGTCGCGGCGACAGCTGCGGTCACTGGACCTGAAACCGCACGACGTCGCCCGGATGGTGCGTCGACGCGAGCTCGCGCCAGTGCACGCCGGCGTGTACGTCGACCACACCGGCGAGCCGACCTGGCAGCAGCGCGCCTGGGCCGCTGTGCAGTTCTCGTGGCCGTCGGCCTTGACCCACCAGTCGGCGCTCCGGGCGTTCGAGGGCCCTGCCCACCGGGAGCGGGACACAGGTGTCATCCACGTGGCCGTCGAGCACTCCCGACACCTGGTCGCCCCCTCGGGCGTCCGTGTGCACCGCACGCAGCGTCTCGACCACCGTGTCCAGTGGAACCTCCGCCCACCCCGAGTTCGCTACGACGAGGCGACGGTCGACGTGGCCGCTTCTGCGACCGACCACCTCGGCGTCATCGCCACGCTGTCGGGAGCGTGCGGCTCCCGCCGTACGACGGCTGCACGACTGCTCGACGTCGTCGACGCACGCGCCCGGTTGCCGCGCCGGACGTGGCTGCGCGGCGTGCTGTCGGACGTGACGCAGGGCGCCTGCTCAGTCCTCGAGCAGGGGTATCTGGACCTGGTCGAGCGACCCCACGCGCTCCCGGTCGGCCGCCGCCAGGTCAGTCACCGACATCCCGGGCTGCACGTCTATCGGGACGTCCACTACGACGAGCAGCAGCAGGTCGTGGAGCTCGACGGACGCCTGGTCCACGACTCCGCCCAGCAGCGCGCCGCCGACCTCGACCGGGACCTCCTCGCCGCGGTCGAGGGCGCCGAGACGCTGCGTCTGTCCTACGCCCAGGTCTTCGACCGCGGCTGCCTCACCGCGGAGCGGATCAGCGCCGTCCTCCGCCGCCGCGGGTGGACCGGCTATCCCACCCGGTGCCGGGAGTGTGGTTGATCCGACGCACCTGGTGAGTCGGATCAACCCAACAGACCGGTGGCGAAGTCCGTGGAGAGCACCGGGTTCGTGTCGCTCGAAGTCCAGATCTCGAGGTCGTCCGTGGCCGGATCCCAGGCCACCAGGCGCCAGCCGTCCCTCGCTTCGGGGCCGGGGACCGCCACCCAGAGCAACACCGTTCCGTCGCCGAGCACCGCTTCGACCCGCAGCGCCCAGTTGGAGTAGTTGCCCTCGAAGTCCTCGACCGGCAGCGAGGCGACCTCCTCGCCGGACGCACGGTCCACGACGACCACGCGGAAGCTCTCGCTGTCGCCTGGGTCGAAGGTGGTGCCCGCGATCGCGTCCTCCGTGACTGCGGGCCTCGTGAGCACGCTCGTGTCGCTCGCATCGCCCGTCTCCACCACGTCGCCACTGGGATCGATGGCGTAGAAGAAGTCGCGCGGGTAGGCAACCCGCTGCGCCTGGCTGCTCGTGACGTTGATGGCCCAGCCCCCCTCGTAGTCGTCGAAGAGGACCGTCTCGGTGTCGATCCAGCGCCAGGACTGGAAGTCCCACGGCACGGAGCCCTCGGGGATCGTCAGGGAGGTCCGGCCGCCCGTGGCCAGGTCCCAGACCTCGGCGCCGGCGCCGCTGGGCACCAGGAGCCGCGTGCCGTCACGCGACAACGAGGCGGCGGGCGCGTGCCGCTCGGGCACCGGGACGCTGCGCCACTCACCGTCGCTCGACAGCAGGAGCAGCTGGTCGTTGCGATCGACACTGAGGATCGCCGCGTCGATGGGCTCACTCGTCACCGACGGCGCCGACGACGGGGCGTCGATCCCTGCCGGCAGCACACTGTCGACGACCGGTTGGGCATCGACCTTCCGCGGGTCCCATCTCCGTTCTTCGCGGCCCTCTGTCGGGTCAGGGGTGGGTTCCTGGGTCTGGCTCGGCGTGAAGGGCGCGGGGGCCGGCTGCACCTGCTCGACCCGATCGGGCACGAGCACCACGGCAGTCACGACAGCGGCTGCGGCCAGGGCGGCGACGGCGCCGCGTGCGCGAGTGCGTCGGCTCCGGGCGATCACGAGGGCGGCAGCACCCAGGTGCGGGGCCTCGATGCGGTCGGTGGTGCGGCCCAGCAGCTCGTGCAGGTCGGTCGAGTCGCTCACGGTGTCCTCCCGATGAGGTCGAGGAGCTCGGGGGCGCCCTCGCGCAGGCGGGCCAGCGCGGCGGCGTTCTGGGACTTCACGGTGCCGACCGAGACCCCGAGCGCCGCGGCGGTCTCACGCTCGGACAGGTCGTCGAAGTGCCGCAGCACCACCACCGCCCGCTGCGCCGTCGTGAGGCGGGCGAGCGAGCGGCGTACGACCAGGGCGAGATCGACATCACTGGACGTCGTCTCATCCTCGTGCAGCTCGGCGACCGGGACGTCACGTCGCCGCCGCCACCACGAGATGTTGTCGCGGACGACGATCGTGCGGGCGTACGCCGTGGGGTTGCCGGTCCTGAGCCGGGGCCAGCGCAGCGCGACCTTGACCAGTGCCTCCTGGACCAGGTCCTCGGCGCGGTAGAGGTCGCCGGTGAGCAGGTACGCCGAGCGCAGCAGCTGGCGCTCGCAGCCCGCTGCCCACTCGGTGAAGCCCTGCTCGTCCACGGCACCGCCCTCCTCCATCTGTTCAACGCGCCCGACCTGCGCAAAGGTTGGCGATGATTTCGGCGAGGTCCGCAGGTCTCAACGGGTGACCCGCACACCCTGCCCGCAACGGAGGCGTCATGAGCATTAACACCACGTCGATCACCCCCTGTCTCTGGTTCGACGACGACCTGGAGGAGGCGGCGGAGTTCTACACCAAGATCTTCCCGAACTCCTCGATCGGACACATGTCCCGTTACACCGAGGGGGGCCGTGGCGAGCCCGGCAAGGTCATGGCCGGAGAGTTCACCATCGATGGGGTGACCTTCCGCGGCATCAACGGCGGCCCGCAGTTCAGCTTCACCGAGGCGGTCTCCTTCGCCATCAGCTGCGCTGACCAGGCCGAGGTCGACTACTACTGGGACTCGCTCGTCGACGGCGGCGAGGAGTCCTTGTGCGGCTGGCTCAAGGACCGTTTCGGACTCTCGTGGCAGGTGGTCCCCACGCGGCTCTATGAGCTGGTGTCCGACCCCGATCCGGCGCGCGCCCAGGCAGCGACCCAGGCGATGCTGGGCATGCAGAAGATCGTCGTGGCCGACCTCGAGGCGGCTGCTGACTCCGTCGGAGCCACACGATGACTGCCCGGCTCAACCCCTACCTGAACTTCCGCGGCGACGCCCGGGAGGCGATGGGCTTCAACCAGGCCGTGCTCGGCGGCGACCTCGACCTCAACACCTTCGACGAGTTCGGGATGGAGGTGTCCGAGGAGGAGAAGCAGCACGTCATGCACTCCCAGCTGACGGTCTCCGACACGGTGGTGCTGATGGGTGCCGATGTGCCGAGCCAGTGGCCCTACCAGAAGCCCGCCGGCGTCCCGATCTGCCTCAGCGGCACCGACGAGGCGACCCTGCGGGGCTGGTGGGACGGGTTGTCGGACGGCGGCACCGTCGACGTACCCCTGGAGAAGGCGCCGTGGGGTGACGTCTACGGCCAGCTCACCGACAAGTTCGGGATCGAGTGGATGTTCAACATCGGGCAGGACCAGCCGACCGACGGGTGAGCCGCGACCCACGGCGCCAGCGGCCGCGGGTCTAGCCTCGAGCCATGAGCGAGGAGACCGCGCCGTACGGGTCCGGGCCGACGCCGGCAGGCGCCGGCCCCGTCAAGAAGGTGCGCACCCACCACCTGCGCGAGATGAAGCAGCGCGGCGAGCGGTTCTCCATGCTCACCGCCTACGAGCAGTACGCCGCCGCCACCTTCGACGAGGCCGGCGTCGAGGTGCTGCTCGTCGGCGACAGCGCGTCCAACAACGTCTATGGCAACGAGACGTCGCTGCCGGTGACGGTCGACGAGCTGATCCCCCTGGTGCGGGCGGTGACCCGCAGCGTCCGTCGAGCGCTCGTGGTCGCCGATCTGCCGTTCGGCTCCTACCAGGCGAGTCCTGAGCAGGCCTACCTGACGGCGGTCCGGTTCATGAAGGAGGCCAACGCCCACGCGGTCAAGCTCGAGGGAGGGCTGGCGATGGTGCCTCAGGTGCGCAAACTGGTCGAGGGCGGCATCCCGGTGATGGCCCACATCGGCTTCACCCCGCAGTCCGAGCACAGCCTGGGCGGCTACCGGGTCCAGGGGCGTGGGGACGCGGCCAAGCAGGTGGTGGTCGAGGCGCAGGCTCTCGAGGAGGCCGGCGCGTTCGCGGTGGTGATGGAGATGGTGCCCGGCGACGTGGCCGCCGAGGTCACCAGCAGCGTCGCCATCCCCACCATCGGCATCGGCGCCGGCAACCGCTGCGACGGCCAGGTGCTCGTCTGGCAGGACGCCTTCGGCCTCCGCACCGGCAAGATGGCGCGCTTCGTCAAGCAGTACGCCGACGTCCACGGCGTCCTCCTCGACGCAGCGCGCGCCTTCGACGCCGACGTCAAGGCCGGTACCTTCCCCGGCCCCGAGCACACCTTCTGAGTCCTGGACACCGATCGTAGTTTCGAGGCTCGTCGCTGACGCTCCTCGCACCTCAACCATCGACGTTTGGTGGTCGCGTCGCTGCCGCGTGTCCGATCCCGGCAGCGGATACCGTGATCACATGCGTCGTCGGCCCTCCCGTGCTGCCCTGCTCCTCGCCCTCGCCCTCGTCCTGACGGGCTCCACCCTCTCCGGGCTCGCTCCGGCTGAGGCGCAGCGCGACAACGGCCGCATGGACTACGCCGGTACGGCGGGGGTCGCCGGCGTGAGCGGTGTGGCGAGCAGGCGTGCCCCCACCCTCGCCGTGCGTCGCATCGTCACCGGGCTCGACGTGCCGTGGGACGTGAAGCCGATCGGCGGCGGGCGCCTCCTGATCACCGAACGCGACCAGGCCGAGCTGCTGGTGTGGGAGCGGGGCCGCACGCGGAACGTGCGCTTCCCGAGCAAGCGGATCTGGACCTCGGGCGAGACCGGTCTGGCCTCGTTGGAGATCGACCCCGGCTTCGCCGACAACGGGCGCTTCTACCTCTGCAGCGGGTGGCAGAAACCGGGCGGAGGCCACGACGTACGCGTGACGGCCTGGACCCTCAACGATGCCGCCACCAAGGCGACCTACCGCGAGACCCTCGTCGACGGGTTCCCCACCAGCAGCGGACGGCACGGCGGCTGCCGGCTGCTCATCACCGCGAACGGCGCCCTTCAGGTCGGCACCGGCGACGCCGCCATCGGCACCACCCCGCGCGACCTCGACTCCCTGGGCGGCAAGACCCTGCGCCTTGATCGCGGGACCGGGAAGCCGTGGCCGAGCAACCCCTTCGTGGACGCCGAGAACCGCAACCGTCGCTACGTCTTCACCTACGGCCACCGCAACGTGCAGGGTCTCGCCCAGCGCAAGGACGGCAGCATCTGGTCCGCCGAGCACGGCCCCGACATCGACGACGAGGTCAACAGGCTCCGCAAGGGCGGCGACTACGGCTGGCACCCCGTGCCCGGCTACAACGAGTCGGTGCCGATGACCGACTTCTCCCTCCCGGGACGGCAGTACGGCGCACGTTGGTCCTCCGGGAACCCGACGCTGGCCACCTCCGGAGCGACGTTCGTCCAGGGCGGGCAGTGGGGGGTCTACAACGGCAGCCTGGCCGTGGCGGCCCTGGCCAGCAACCGGGTGCTGTTCATGACCTTCGACTCCCGGGGCCAGCTGCGCAAGGTCCGCACGCCCGAAGCCCTGCGGCATTTCGGTCGGATGCGCTCGGTCACCCGGGCGCCCGACGGCGACCTCCTCATCACCACCTCCAACGGCAGCGGCAACGACTCGGTCCTCCGGGTGAGCCCTCGGTAGGTCTCGAGACGGTTGCTAGCGCAACCTCCTCGACCACCGGCGTCGTCGGCAGGTCTCGAAACCCGGTGACCACCGGCGTCGTCGGAAGGTTTCGAAACCCCGTGACCACCGGTGCCGCTGGTTGCGGAAGGCGCGCCAGCGCCTGTCTCGAAACCCGGTGACCACCGGCGTCGCTGGTTGAGGAAGGCGCGCCAGCGCCTGTCTCGAAACCCGGTGACCACCGGCGTCGCTGGTTGAGGAAGGCGCGCCAGCGCCTGTCTCGAAACCCGACGCGCTACGCCGACCAGTCGAGGAACGCCCCGCCGCCGATCACCGCGGCGAACCAGACGACGACCGCGACGACCGCGACCCCGACGAGGCGGTTCGGGTGCGGCGTCCACCACGCACAGCTCAGAGCGAAGAGCACCACCCACACGAGGACCAGGGCGATGACCCCCCACCACGGCACACCGGCGACCCCCGAGGCGGCGTAGAGGAAGAACGCCGAGACGGTGCCGGCCATCCCGACGAACGGCCACGGCGAGACGGCGTCGGGATTCTTGACCTTGCGACGCCTGCGGCGGACCACGCTCAGTCCGAGCTTCCGGCCTCGTCGTTCCACTTCGGGTCGTTGTCCCAGGCCTCGGTCCGCTCCTTGGCCTTCTCGAGGGCACGGGCGGCCTCGGCCTCCGTCGCATAGGGACCCATCCGGTCCTTGTAGGCGCAGCCGTCCTGGCCTTCGACGCGGTGGTGGTTCAAGCAGTACCAGAACTTGCCGTCGCTCATGGGTCCTAGGTTAGGTCCACGAGCGAGCCGCTCGCCGCCGGTGTCGCCGCCCAGCGCGTCCCCGAACGAGTCGCTACGCTGGGGCCGCGAATGGGTCGGCCGGGCGACCGCGGCGCCTGCTCCGGCAGGCGACGAGGAAGGTCCGGGCTCCACAGAGCACGGTGGTGGGTAACACCCACCCGGGGTGACCCGCGGGACAGTGCCACAGAAAACAGACCGCCTCGGCCGCCTCAGCATCCAGGAGGCAGCCGGGGTCAGGGTGAAACGGCGGTGTAAGAGACCACCAGTACGCCGGGCGACCGGCGTAGCTCGGCAAACCCCACCGGGAGCAAGATCAGACAGCACACGCTCGAGGGCTGCTCGCCCGAGTGTGCGGGTAGATCGCAGGAGGCGGCCGGCAACGGTCGTCGTAGATGGATGGTCGTCCTCGACAGAACCCGGCCTACAGGCCGGCCCATTCGCACCGGGTGCTGACGCGCGAGGGAAGTGAAGAGCGCCCACACCTGTCGCTTGGGCGGTCCGTGACGAATCTCTGACTAACAACTGCCAGAGTCCACGGCCCCTCTCGACCGTTTGGCTCGTCAACCGAAGGGCCGGTCCTCACCATGAACCAGAGCGACAACGCACCCCAGCCGTCACGCAGGCACCTCATCACCGCCACGCAGGTCGCGTCGCATCCGGGCGCAGCGGCGATGGACCTCACGCGCGGCCACCATCAAGGAAACGGCATCCGCGTCCACGGCATCTACTTCGTCGTGGTGTCCATCGCCGCCCTGGTCCTGTTGGTGATCGCGATCGCGATCGCCAGCAGCTCGATGTGACCAGGTCCTTCAACAGGCGGTGCCTCGGTCCACCGAGAGCACCGCACCGGTGACCGAGGCTGCGGCGTCGGAGGCGAGATAGGCGACGGCGTCGGCGATGTCGCGCGGCGGCATGAAGCCGTAGCGGGCGCCGGAGGTCTCCATCAACAGCGCCCAGTCGAGGTCGGAGTCCGTGTGCTCGGCGGCCGCGCCCATCGGCAGGTCGGTCTCGACCCCACCGGGGCAGATCGTGTTGACGCGGATCCCGTCGGCGTGGAGCTCGAGAGCGAGCGACTTCATCAGCATGATCACGCCGGCCTTGGAGGCGCAGTACGCCGCTTGGTAGGGCTGGGCACGCAGGCCGGCGATCGAGGCGATGGTGACGATGTTGCCCCGACTCTCACGCAGGTGCGGCAGCGCTGCGTGCGAGAGCAGCATGGGGCCGGTGAGGTTCACGCCGAGGTGGCGCTGCCAGACCTCGACGTCGAGGTCCTCGAAGCGGCGGAACTGGTCGATGCCGGCCACGTTGACCAGCACGTCGAGACCTCCGAGGGACCCGATGGCCGACTCGACGGCGGTGGCCACCGACCCTGGGTCGCTCACGTCGCACGGTGCCACCGCCTCGGCAGCGCGCAGGTCGACCCCGACCACGGATGCGCCCTCGTCGGTCAGCAGCTCGACGACCGCCTGGCCGATCCCGCCGGCCGCCCCGCTCACCAGCGCCCGCTTGCCCTCGAACCGTCCGCTCATGCGGGGCATCCTGGCACTCGGTCCGCGCCCTCTCAGACGAGGGTGAACTCGACCTTCCTCCGCTCGAGGTCCGCCGTGGTCAGCCGCACGCGTACGTCGGTCCCGAGCGGCAGGTCGCGGTCCGAGGTCACCGGGGCCTCCACGCCCGATTCCGCGCAGCATCACGGCCCCGCGTCGCGGGTCCTTGTCCTCGACCGACACGATCGCCCCGTCGAACTCCTCCCCAACGCGGGAGGCGAGCACCCCGGCCTCCACGAGGTCGACCACGGCCCGCTCGTAGGCCCGCGACCGGCGGGCGGAGTCACGCAGGGTGTCGGGCAGGCCGGGCAGGGCCTGCAGGACCCAGTCAGGCACGGGCGTGCCTGCGCACAGCGCCGCACACACCTCGAGGGCGTAGCGGTCTCCGAGCCGGCGGAGCGGGGCGGTGACGTGGGCGTACTCCGAGGCCAGCGCGGCGTGCTGGGGATCAGCCGGCACCTCCCCGTCGAAGGCGACGTAGCCACTGCCACGCAGCAGCCGGGTCGAGGCGACCACCATCGCCGCGTGCTCGGGGCGGTTGCTGTCGAGGGTGCGGATGAAGTCGGGGTAGAGCTGCTCGGCCGGCCACTCGATCCCCAGCGCTCGCGCGGTCCGGTGCAGCCGCTGGACGTCGCGCGGGTCGGGCGGGGGCAAGGTCCGCAGCAGCCCGACCCGGGCATAGACCATCAACGTCGCTGCCGCGAAGCCCGTGAGCAGCGAGATCTGCGCGTTCCACTCCTCCACCGGCTGCATGCGACGGAAGGCCAGCGTCCACGGGCCGGCTCCGTCGGGAGGCACCTCCACCTCCTGCTCGGGCAGCGGCAGCGAGACCCCTCCGCGCGTGGCGTCGCGCGCCAGGCGCAGCTCACCGATCTCCCGCAGGAGTGTCAGCACCTCCGGAGGCGACCCGCTGTCGAGGAGCGCCTGGGCGCCCTCGTAGGTCCACTGGCTCGTCGAGCGCACCCGCGCCCGCTCGAGGTGTACGTCGGTGCCCTCACCCGTCGCGTCGACCCGGATCGTCCAGAGCAGGGCCGGGCGCACCCGGTCAGGGAGCAGCGAACCGGCGTCCTCCGAGATCGCCGTCGGGTGCAGCGGCACCTTGGAGTCTGCGCCGTACAACGTCTCACCCCGCCGGTGCGCCTCGAGGTCGATCGGGTCTCCGGCCACCACGAAGGCGGCGACGTCGGCGATCGCGTAGTAGACGACGTAGCCCTCGCCGTCCCTCTCGAGGTGCAGCGCCTGATCCAGGTCGCGGGCCCCCTCGGGGTCGATCGTCACGAAGGGCAGGTCGGTGCGGTCGAGCTCGGGCAGGCGGGGTGACGCCGCCGCCCGAGCAGCGGCCTCCTCCACCTCGGGCGGGAAGTCCGGCGTCACGTCCAGCTCGGCCTGGATCCCTCTGATCCCGTCGCGCAGGGCAGGCACG
Organism: uncultured Actinomycetota bacterium; assembly: GCA_963767915.1. Classification (GTDB taxonomy): domain Bacteria; phylum Actinomycetota; class Actinomycetes; order Propionibacteriales; family Nocardioidaceae; genus Nocardioides. The sequence continues at coordinate 175,639 of CAVYFR010000001.1, read as the reverse complement.
TCAGTGGCGTCACGGACCCGGACCACCCGACTGCTCGACATGACCGGCACGATAGCCACCGCCATGTTGATCCTGCTGCCACCCAGCGAAGGCAAGTCCGCTCCGCGGCGCGGCAAGCCGCTCGACCTCGAGGGGCTGTCGTTCGCCGGGCTCACCGAGCCGCGGGCGCAGGTGCTCGACGCGCTGGTCCGCCTGTGCGCCGACGACCCAGAGGCGGCCGCGCGCGTCCTCGACGTGCCACGGACCCAGCCCGAGCTCGTCGCGCTCAACGCGGACCTCCGCACCACCGCCACGGCCCGCGCCGACCACGTCTACACAGGGGTCCTCTACGAGGCCCTGGGACTTCCCGCCCTCTCCCCGGCGGCCAAGCGCCGAGCCGGGCGTCGGCTGGCGGTGATCTCGAGCCTCTTCGGGCTGGTGCGGCCGGGTGACCGGATCCCGGCGTACCGCCTCTCGGGCGACGCCACGCTTCCCGGACTCGGCGGCGTCGCGAGTCACTGGCGCACACATCTGGGTCCCGCGGTCGAGGAGGCGACCGGAGGCGGGCTGCTGGTCGACCTGCGGTCGAGCACGTACGCCGCGTTCTGGCGACCGCGGTCGGACCTGGTCGGGCGGGTCGCAAGCGTCCGGGTGCTGCAGGAGGCGGCCGGGCGACGGCAGGTGGTCAGCCACTTCAACAAGGCCACGAAAGGTCGCCTGGTGCGTCATCTCCTCGAGGACGGGCGGGACCCGCGGACCCCGGAGGCCCTGGCGCGCGCGCTGACCGATCTGGGCTGGAGGGTCGAACGGGAGCAGGGCCGCCTCGACGTCGTCGTCACCAGCGTGTAGCTGCGTCCTCGAAGCCGTCGCGCCCCGGAGGCAGAGCGTTGAAGAGCCGCAGCGAACCCTTGAGGCGGTCGTCGTCGGCGAAGAACGACACCACCGACACCGACGCCGGCGACAGCTCCATCCGGAAGACCGAGCCCAGCGGTGCGTCGACCGCGTGCGCCACCAGGGTCTTGATCGGCGTCACGTGGCTGACCACCACCACGGTGCCGCCCTGGTGAGCGTCCAACACCCGCCGCAGCCCGGTCAGGACGCGCTTCTCCACCGTGCGGAAGGACTCGCCGCCACCGGCAGCGACGTCGAGAGCGCCCAGCCACGCGTCCAGGTCCGCCCGATGCTTCTCGGACACCTCCGCGAAGGTCAGCCCGTCCCAGACCCCGAACTCCATCTCGGCGAAGCCTGGCTCTTCGACCACCTCCGTGTGCCCCAGGATCTCGGCGAGCAGGTCGGCGGACTCGCGCGTGCGGCGTACGGGCGAGGCGATGACCGCATCCACGCGCTCGGCCATCGGTGCCAACCAGGCCGCGGTGGCGCGGATCTGCTCGCGCCCCTCGTCGCTGAGGCCGGGGTTGGCGCTGGCCAGGCCGCCGGAGAAGCGCTTCTCGGTCGTGTGCGGCGTGACCCCGTGGCGCACCAGCACCAGCGTCGTCGGCGGTCCACCCGAGGGCCCCCACCCCCGCGCCGGCGGGGCGTCGGCGATCACGACCGACTCCTCGACCTCCTCGATGAGGGAGTCGGCGTCGCTGGCGGTCACTCCTTGGCGCAGGCCGTCGAGGGCCTCGTTGGCGAGCCGGTCGGCGTGCTTGTTCAGCTCGCGCGGCACCCAGCTGTACGTCGTGCCGAAGGGAGCGAGGCGGTTGGCCTCCATCGCGAGCGGCCTCATGTCGGGGTGCTTGATCTTCCACCGCCCCGACATCTGCTCGACCACGAGCTTGGAGTCCATGCGGACCTCGATGTCGGCCTCGGGCGCGAACTCCTGGGCCAGCCTGAGGCCGGCGATCAACCCAGAGTACTCAGCCACGTTGTTGGTGGCCACGCCGATGGTGGACCCGTCCTCGGCGATGACCTCCCCGGTGTCGGCGTCCTTGAGCACCGCGCCGTAGGCCGAGGGGCCCGGGTTGCCACGCGAGCCGCCGTCGGCCTCGATCAGGACCCGACGGTGCTCGGAGGGCTCCGTCACAGGCCGGACTCGTCCGTCCGCACCAGGATCCGTTGACACTCCTCGCACCGGATCACCAGCTCCGGCGCGGCGGCCCGGATCGAGGCCAGCTCGGCCGCATCGATCGCCAGACGGCAGCCACCACACTCGCGAGCCCGCAGCTCGGCGGCACCGACGCCGCCCTTGGCGGCACGCAGCTTCTCGTAGAGGGCGAGCAGGTCCGCAGGCAACCCCTCGAGCGCGGAGCCGCGCTCGTCGTCGAGGGTGCCGAGCTCACGGTCGATCCCGCTCAGCTTCTCGTCCCGGGTCGCCTCCAGATCCGTCGTCGTGCGCTCGATCTCCTCGACCTGGCCGGTCAGCTCGGTCAGCGTGCGCTCCGCGTCCTCGACGCGGGCCATCACCTCCAGCTCGTCGTCCTCCAGCGAGGTGATCCGGCGCTCCAGCGACTCGAGCTCGTGCTGCATGCGCTCGAGGTCCTTGGGGTTCGTGATGAGTCCCTGGTCCATCCGGTCCCGGTCACGGGTCCGACGAGCCTTGACCTGCTCGACGTCGGCGTCGATCTTGCGCAGCTCGGACGACAGGTCGTCGACGACGATCCGGGCGTCCTGCGCCTGGCCGGCGGCCTCCTCCCGCGAGGCTGCCAGCCGGGCGATCTCAGCGATCTCCGGGAGGTGCGAGCGCTGGTGGCGCAGCTGGTCGGCACGCGAGTCGAGCTGCTGCAGGTCGAGCAGGCGCAGCTGGGCGTGGGGGTCGGCGTTCAGGGTTCGGCTCCAGGTCTGGTCAGCGTCGGAAGATCCACGGGTCGGTGCGCAGGGTGCTCACGCGGGTGGTCACGCTATCCCCTAGGGCGGCGCGCACCCGCGCCTCCACCACGGGCAGCCAGGTCCACTCGGCCGCCCAGTGGGCGACGTCGACCAGCGCCGGCCCGTCCTGCTGGCGCGAGACCTCGAGGAACTCAGCCGCCCGGTGGTGGCGCAGGTCGCTGGTGACGTAGGCGTCGACGTCGGCTCCGAGCACCTCGTCGAGGAGGAAGTCTCCTGATCCCCCGCACACGGCCACCCGGCGTACGACGCGGTCGGGGTCACCCGCGACCCTGACCCCGTGCGCGGTTGCGGGAAGCCGCGCTGCGACCTGGTCGGCGAAGCGGGCCAACGTGGTCTCCTCGACGGCGCCCATCCGGCCGGCACCGGTCGTCGAGACCCCGGGGTCGGAGAGCTCGGTCACGTCGTAGGCCGGTTCCTCGTAGGGATGGGCCGCCAGCATCGCTCGCACCACGTCGGTGCGGAGGCGCCGAGCGAGGACGACCTCGACCCGCTCCTCGGCCACGACCGCGTGCTCCCCCACCGACCCGGTGGCGGGGTCGGCCCCGGCCAGCGGCCGGAACCTCCCGTGCCCGGAGGTACTGAACGAAGCGCTGTCGTAGTCGCCGATCCGGCCGGCCCCGGCCTCGGCCAACGCTCGTCGTAGGTCGTCGGCGGCCTCGGCCGGGACGAAGACGGTGAGCTTGTCGACGGCGTCGGTGGACCAGGCCCGGATCGGACGGAGGTCCCGAAGGCCGAGAGCTGTCCCGAGTGCCTCGGACACCCCGCCGACCGCTTGGTCGGCGTTGGTGTGGGCGGTCAACAGCGCACACCGGGCACGCATCAGGGCATGCAGGGTGCGGCCCTTCGGCGTCGTGGGCGCAACGCCGTGGACCGCGGCGAGCAGCAGCGGGTGGTGGACGACGAGGAGGTCTGCTCCCCACTCGACCGCCTCCGCGGCTACTCCGGGCGCCGGATCGACGGCGAAGAGGATCTGTCGACCGGCTGCTCCGGGTCGCCGGTGACCAGGCCGACGGCGTCCCACGAGTCCGCCGTCCGCGGTGGGTACCACCCGTGGAGCAGGTCGACCACGTCGGCGAGCGTCGGCATGGCGCCAGGCTAGTGTCCGGCCGGATTGGACCAGCGTGGTCACCTCACGGCAGCACGCTCGTTGTCACGGTGTGAAGGTCCTCCTCGTCGTCGCGGTGGCGCTGCTGCTCCTCGGCTCCGGTCCGGCGTCAGCCGCCGAGGCCGACCCGCGGGCCCGGCTCACCATCACCACCACCACGGCCCTGGTCGAGGTGCCCTCGGACGTCACGGGTCGGTGGCAGTCGGGGCAGCGGCCCGAGCTGCGGCTGCGGGGCAGCAACGGCGTCGGGCAGCGCACGATCGTCACCGCGAGCACCCCGCTGGCCGTGCGGGCCCACTCCCCGCGCACCGCCTTCTGCGTGCGTCACGCTTACGAGCTCCGCACGATCGACCCACTCGCATCTGGCGGCCGCTACGAGGTGGAGCTCGAGGTGGTCAGGTTCGGTGCCGTCGTCCAGAGCAGCGGCTACGGCGCGGAGTACCAGGCCTCCGACAGCGTCAGCGAGACGACCTCGGGCGGCCGGTACTTCACCTGGTCCGAGCGACTCGAGACCAGGTTCGCCCACTTCCGCCTGCGTCCCAGCGACCGGATCACCTGGCGGGTGACCAGCAGGCTCGAGAACGGCATCCGTCGCTACCGGGACCGGTTCTCGGTCGAGCTCGGCACCTGCCCCCGCTCCTAGTGATGACGAGCCGGTCAGTTGACCTGCCGGTCGTAGCCCTCCCAGTACGGCTCGCGGAGCTTGAACTTCTGCAGCTTCCCGGTGGCAGTGCGGGCGAGCTCGTCACGGAACTCCACAGACGTCGGAGCCTTGTAGCCCGCAGCCTGATCCTTGCACCAGGTGATCAGCTCCTCCTCGGTCGCCGAGGAGCCGTCCACGAGCACGACGAGTGCCTTGATCGTCTCGCCCCACCTCTCGCTGGGCACCCCGATCACCGCGACCTCGGCGACGGCCGGGTGGGAGAAGAGGACGTCCTCGACCTCGATCGAGGAGACGTTCTCACCGCCGGTGATGATGACGTCCTTCTTGCGGTCGCCGATGGACAGGTAGCCGTCCTCGCCGACCAAGCCACCGTCGCCGGTGTGGAACCAGCCGTCCGCGAGCGCGGCCGATGTCTCCTCCGGCTGCTCCCAGTAGCCCTCCATCACGACGTTCGAGCGGGCGAGGATCTCACCCTCATCCCCGATGGCCAGGGAGACGCCGATGGCCGGGGCGCCCGCCCGGGTGAGCTTCTGGGCGCGCTCCTCGGCGGCCAGTCCGTCCCATTCGGCCCGAGTGCGGTTGACGGTCAGCAGTGGTGAGGTCTCGGTGAGGCCGTAGATCTGGATGAACTCCCACCCGAGTTCCTCCTCGACGCGGACGACGGTTCGGGTCGGTGGCGGCGCCCCCGCCATGATGATCCGGACCCGGTCCCGTCCAGGGATCTCGCCCTCCCAGGTCTGCGCGGCCTCCAGGACGGCGGCCGCGACGGCCGGGGCCGCGCACATGACCGTGATCCCGTGGTCACGGACCCGGCGCAGGATCTCGGTCCCGTCGACCTTGCGCAGGACCACCTGCCGGACCCCGAGACCGGTCATGGCGAACGGCATCCCCCAGCCGTTGGCGTGGAACATCGGCAGCGTGTGGAGATAGACGTCGCGATCGTTCACTCCTGCGTGGAGGGCGAAGGTCACCGCGTTGACCCAGATGTTGCGGTGGGTGATCTGGACGCCCTTGGGCCGTGCGGTCGTGCCGGAGGTGTAGTTGATGCACGCGGTCGCGCCCTCGTCGGGCTCCCATCCGACAGGCGCGCCCGCCGCGGCGTACACGTCCTCGTCGCGGCCCAGGACGAACCGGTGCTCGGCGCGGACCTCGCTCAGCGCCTCGTCGAGTTCGGGGTCGACGAGCAGCACCCGGGCGCCGGAGTGCTCCACGATGTAGGACACCTCGTCGGGGCGGAGGCGGAAGTTCACCGGCACCAGCACCCGTCCGGACCCAGCGACGCCGAAGAACGACGTCAGCAGCCGAGCACTGTTGTGGCTCACCACCGCGATCCGGTCCCCGACCCCCGTGCCCAGTTCGTCGAGGCGCGTCGCCTGGCGCCGCGCGAGGTCGCCCATCTCGGCGTAGGTCAGCTCCCCGAGCGAGGGCGCCGGCTGCTCGGGCTCGTCCACCACCCCGACCCGGTCGCCGTAGACCTGCACGGCCCGGTCGACGAAGTCATTGACGCTCAAGGGAACATGCACGGCTGCCTCCTCGGCGACCTACGAGACGCCTGGACGGTCCGGTCGGATGAGAGTGCTCACGAGGCTCTCACAGGCCCGGGGCCCTCATCACCACCTCACAGGTGCTTGGTCGCCTCCCGCCGCGACAACCCCGACATCCGCCCGCCGTACGACGCCACGAGGTCGCGCACCCACCCCGGGTCCGAGCGCGCATGGTCGCGAAGCGCCCAGCCGATCGCCTTGCGCAGCCAGAAGGACGTGTCGTCGAGGTTGATCTCGACGACGTCCGCGAGCAGGGCAGGGTCGGTCGCCCCCCTCGCGCCGATCTGGCTGAGCACGGCGGCCCGTCGCAGCCACGGGTCCTCCTCACGAGCCCAGTCGCGTAGCACCGGCGTCACCGCAGCGCGGTGACCGATCAGGGTGTCGCGGACCAGATGAGTGGCGATCTTGTCGACGAGGTCCCACCAGGCGCCGCCGATGACGAGCGAGCGCGAGGGCGGCGTAGCGCTGCTCCCGGTGCGTCGCTGCGTCCCACAGCTCCCGGACGGTCGCCTCCCACTCTTCACGTGAACCCGGTTCGCAGGACGTCAGCAGAGGTCGCAGGATGCGACGCAGCTCGGGTGCGGCGATCCCGTGGAAGGGCAGCGCCGACCTCATGTAGGTGTGCTGTGCGGACGCGCGGTCCTCGTTGCCGTGAGCAGCGAGGACCGCCCGGACCCTCTCGACGAACGAGCGGTCCGGGCGGTCCTGCGTCAGGAGGCGCTGGGTCATGGACCCAGTGTCACGTGCTCAGCCTGTGGGCCACTCCGCCTCGGTGACGGCACCACCGGCGACGTCGACGGTCATCCGCACCACGGTGCTGCCCTTGTCGAACAGCTCATAGCGGCCCGAGAGGAGCTCCGGGAACACCAGTGAGGGGATCTCACCCGCCGCCGGGCAACGGTCGCCGGACACCGCAACGTGATCCCGGTGACCGTGCCCGTGGTCGTGCCCGTGGTCGTGGTCGTGGTCGTGCCCGTGGTCGTGGGCGTGGTGGTCGACGTCAGCCCCCTCGGGTGCGATCTCGACCTCCTCCCGACCATGGTCAGCGGCATGACGACGACGAGCGCGCCGACGTCACCACCGATGTCGAGCATGACCGCGCCGGTGCCCGCGTGCGGGTTCTCCGGTGAGTCGGGGCACGCTCGACCAGGTCCCCGGCTGCGCCACGGCGGCCTCACGACGGCGAGCTGGTGCCCGAGGTCGTCTGGTAGCCACCGTTGGGCAGCCCCAGGAACGGGAACGTGTTCGGCGTCTTGGGCGCGATCGACGCCGTCCCGTCCTCGATGGCCGAGGCGGCACCGTCCGGCTCGAAGGACGGGTCCACCAAGCGGAAGTGGCAGACCCGCCACCGCGCGCAACTCGATGGTCACCACGTCGTCACCGACGCGACGCCCGTTCGGGAAGCCCGCCGCGTCGCCGCCGACGAGACCCAAGGCTGTTCTGGTCAGCCGGAGCCGTCGGCGGCACCGCCACGTTGAGGCGCAGCATGTCGGACGGCACCGGACCCGTGTAGTTCTGGAAGCCCGGGCACGACACCCCGGCCGGGATGCCGGTCAGCAGGATCGCGTGCAGGTCGGCGCGGTCCTTGTTGTAGGCGTCCAGGTTCGGGAACACGCCCGGGTAGAGGACCGGAAGCAGCCCGGCCAGCTCGGGCTGGTAGACGTGGTCCTCGTAGGCCTTGTCCGCCGGACGGCGGCGCGGCGTTCCACGAGTCCTTCTCGGCCATCGGGATCAGTACCTCGTTGACCAACGGGTTGCCCAGGCGCGAGACCTGCACCCACGGGCCGTTGTTGATGTACTTGCCCTTCTCCTCGTTGTACACCCGGCCCTTGCGGCGGCTGGCCGTGGCCCACACACCGATGACGGACTTGGCGTCCATCGACGTCGGTGGGGGTGCCGACCGGTCGCGGGTGAGCTCCCTGATCGGGATCTCCAGCGCGATGGTGTGCACGTTGTAGGGCTCGACCGAGTTGATGCCGTCCATCGCCGGCGAGCGGGATGAGGTGCGCCTCGTTGAACGGACGCAGCGCGCCCAGGTCGAAGATGCTGCCGAGGTCGACGTGGAAGGCGTCGGCCCGCTGACCGCAGAAGACCCGCTTGCCCGTCTCGATGTCGTACGTCGCCTGAGTCGGCCAGCTTGCCGTAGTCGGGCGTGCTCCGCTTGCCGACGTTGACCGGCGGCGTCAGGCAGGTTGCGGGCGATCACCCGCGACCTGTTGCCGACGACCTTGGTGATCGTGTAGCGTCTGCGGCCGGTTCCAGGACTCGTCGGTGATGTTGTTGATGGGCAGCGTGTTGTAGAGGAACGTGTTCTTGTTGCGGATCCTGCGTCGAGAACTTGAACTGGTACTTGATGTCGGACTTAGCGGTGCCCTTGTTGGAGACGTGGATCTCGTAGAGGACGTCGTCGCTGAACTCGAAGAAGTTCGGGCCGCCGTTCGGCTGCTGCAGCGGGATGAAGTTGGCGATGATGACGACCTTGTCCGGGTTCTCCGGGCTGACGAACGCATAGGTGTCAGTGCCGTCGGCGGTCGGGTCCTGGGAGATTTCCGGTGCTTCGCGGTGGGAGCTCATCTCACTTGCCTCCCGCTGCGTTGAGGATCCGGGTGACGAGGTCGCGGTCGTGGACGACCACCTCGCGCTCGCCGACGAGGAGCCGGAGCTCGCTCGAGCGGTGGTTGTTGATGACGGCGAGCACCGGCTCAGCCGCGCTGCCCGCTCTTCGGTCGCGCTACGGCTTCGCCGGCGCTGCGGCAATCCCCACGGCTCCGGCCGCAGCGGCGCCGACGCCTGCCGCTGCCAGGAAGTTCCTTCTGCTGGTCTCGCTCATCCGAACGTAGCCTCCATGGCTGATCCCGCGCGGCCCCGATGTGAGACCACGCCACCTGTTCCATTCGGAGCCGTAGCGCGGACGGATGGGACGAGCGATGAAGTGTGGGCGCAGAGGGGATCGAACCCCCGACCACCTCCTTGTAAGGGAGGTGCTCTACCGCTGAGCTATACGCCCTCCCCAGCGAGAGCCGGGACCGCCCGCTACCAGACCGGCGCCGGGTCGGAGCGTAAAAAGTCGAACCGCTGGAGTCTCGGGTCACCAGCGGTTCGACAGACCAGAACTGTAAGCCGCCCTGGCCGGGGTCGTCAGCCAAATCCCACATTTCGGCCTGGACGGTCTAGACGGTCAGCCGCGGCACGCCAGCCGGGCCACGTGCTCGTCGAGGTCGCGTCCGTCCGGTCCGGCGTTGTGGACCGACCAGGTCACCGGCCCGCCCTGTCGACGACGTACGACGAGCGCACCGGGCCGCGCCGGTCGACTCCTCGAAGACCTCGTAGGCGCGCGCGACCTCGCCGTGCGGCCAGAAGTCGGAGAGCAGCGGGAAGTTCAGCCCGTCCTGGTCGGCGAAGGCGCGCAGCGCGAAGATCGGGTCGCACGAGACCGCGACCACCTCGGAGTCGAAGGTCATGAACTCCGCGAGCCGGTCGCGGATGCCGGCCATCTCGCCGGTGCACACACCCGAGAACGCGGCCGGGTAGAAGAGACATGACGACCGCCTTGACCCCCCGGTAGGACGAGAGTGTGACGTCCTGGCCGAACTGGTCGCGCAGGGTGAAGTCGGGAGCCTCGGCGCCGATCGCAGCCCGGTCACTCCCCGCCCTCTCGAGTCCCAGTCGCGAGCTCACGCTTGAGGACCTTGCCGGTGGCGTTGCGCGGCAGCTCGTCGAGGACGACGATCTCGCGAGGCACCTTGTAGCGCGCCAGGTTGTCCTTGACCCAGGCCTTGAGGTCATCCTCGGTGCACCGATCGTCGGACACCACCACGAACGCCCGGAGCCGCTTGCCGAACTGGTCGTCGTCGACCCCGATCGCCGCAGCCTCGACGACCGCCTCGTGTCGGGCCAGGCAGTCCTCGACCTCCTTGGGGAAGACGTTCTCGCCCGCCGCTGACGATCATCTCGTCGTCGCGACCCTCGACGTAGAGCCGTCCGTCCTCGCCGAACGTGCCGACGTCGCCGGTCGACATCAGGCCGTCGATCATGTCCTTGGTGCCGCCACCGGTGTAGCCCTCGAACGAGCAGGCTGTTGCCGACGAAGATCCGCCCGGACTCACCCGGCCGCGACCTCGTCGCCGTCCTCGTCGAAGATCTTCACGACGTGGAGTACGGCGGCCGGCCCGCGGAGCCCGGCGCCTCGCGCAGGTCTCCGGGGTGGCGATCGACGCGTAGGCGACCTCGGTCGAGCCGTAGATGTTGTAGAGATGGTCGCCGAACTGGTCCATCCAGCTGAGGGCCAGGTCGCCCGGCAGCGCGGAGCCCGACGCGGCGACCACCTTGATGCGCGACAGGTCGTAGGAGTCGAGCGTCTCCTGCGGCAGCGCCAGCATCCGCTGCAACATCACCGGGATCACGACCAGCGAGTCGCAGCGCTCCGAGGACGCCGCGTCGAGGGCCCCCTCGGGGTCGAACGTGCGTCGCAGCACCACGGTCGAGCCGAGCAGCATCGACAGCGCGAGGTGGGCGAACCCCCAGGTGTGGAAGAGCGGGGCCGCGATGTGCGTGCGCCAGCCGTAGCGCAGCGGCAGCCGCGAGAGCAGCGCCACGGCGGCGTCGATACCGGCCTCGTTGCGCGGGGCGCCCTTGGGCGTGCCGGTCGTGCCGGAGGTGAGGATGACGATCCGCGCGTGGCGGTCAGGTGGATCGACGTCCGCGTCGGACTGGCCGAGCCGATGAGCGCCTCGAGGGTCGGGACCCCGTCCGGCGGCTCGCCGTCGACCCAGGCGAGCACCCGTGCGATCCGTGTCGAGCCCGTGGAGACCCCGCTCAATAGCTCGGTGAACTCCTCGTCATGGATGACCGCACTGGGCTCGCTCGCGCTCGAGCACGTCGACCAGCTGCGGCCCCGCGAAGGCGGTGTTGAGGTAGAGGATGTCGGCGCCGAGCTTGGCCGCGGCGATCGAGGCATCCACGAAGCCACGGTGGTTGCGACACATCAGCGCGACCGAGTCGCCCTCTGCGACGCCCAGGTCGGCCAGCGCCCGGGCGAGCGCGTTGGACCGGCGGTGGATCTCGCCGAAGGTGAGCTCGCCGAGCTCGTCGACCAGACCGACCTGGTCGGGCGAGCGCAGGGCCAGGGTGGCGAAGCCGCCTGCGGGACCGGTGCCCCATTCCTTGAGGATCTTGGCCATGCCGACCAGCACCGTGGGCGAGTAGGGACGGATGATCCCGGCTCCGCCGAGCACCTTGAGCGTGATCCCGGTCGCGCCGACCCGGGTGGTCAGCGCGGTCATGAGCCTGCTCATGTCCGGGGGTGATCATGCTGGGGTCTTGGGGGTGACCAGTCGCGTGGCCGACCAGTCCTTCGACACCGCCGCCGTGGTGGTCTGCGCGAGGCCCGCGATCGGTGCTGCCTCGGCGATGTCCGCCGGCTCGACCGCGTTCGGGCGGCCGACCTTGGGAGTGAGCAACCAGATCGCTCCCCCGCCCACCAGGTCGGTCAGCGAGTCGACGAGCCCGTCGACCAGGTCACCGTCCTCGCTGCGCCACCACAGCACGACTGCGTCCACCACGTTGCCGTAGCTGGTGTCGACCATGTCCGCGTCGATCGCGTCCTCGATCGCTGCACGCAGGGCGTCGTCAGTGTCCTGGTCCCAGCCGAGCTCTTGCACCACCATCCCGGTCTTGATGCCGAGTCGCTCGGCCAAGCCGGGCGCTGTCTCTGGGGGCGCAGATCCGCCACCCGCGGTCGAGCTCACTGGTTCCTCCGGTCATCTGTTCAGGGATTGGCTGGCCTGTAGTCCAGCGGAGTTGACCAGCGCGCGCAAGCGAGGGTCACCGCATCGGTACCCCATCAGGGCCCGAGCGCCCTACTCCCGAGTAAATTCCTCACGCTCCGCCCGCGTGCAACGATGGCTTGGTGAGCTCAGACGCTGCGGCATCCAAGCGCTCCGGCTCGGCGCCCTCGGTCATCCACGAGGGGCTGCCGACCCAGCTGCCCGACATCGACCCCGACGAGACCCACGACTGGATCGAGTCCTTCGACGCCTTGGTCGACGAGCGCGGCCGGGAGCGCGCGCGCTACGTCATGCTCCGACTGCTCGAGCGTGCCCGCGAGTCCAACGTCGGCGTCCCGGCTCTGCGCAGCACCGACTACATCAACACCATCCCGCCCGAGCGAGAGCCGTGGTTCCCCGGCGACGAGGACGCCGAACGACGGATCCGCGCCTACATCCGGTGGAACGCCGCAGTCATGGTGTCCAGCGCCAACCGCAAGGGGCTCGAGGTCGGCGGCCACATCGCGACGTACCAGTCGAGCGCCAGCCTCTACGAGGTCGGCTTCAACCACTTCTTCCGCGGCAAGGACGCACCTCCGGAGAAGGGCAGTGGCGGTGGCGACCAGATCTTCATCCAAGGCCATGGCTCTCCTGGCATCTACGCCCGCGCCTACCTCGAGGGCCGGCTGACCGAGGACCAGCTCTACCGCTTCCGCCAGGAGGTGCAGCACGGCCCGGGCCAGGGGCTGCCGTCCTACCCGCACCCGCGGCTGATGCCGGACTTCTGGGAGTTCCCGACGGTCTCGATGGGCCTGACCGCCCTCAACGCGCATCTACCAGGCCCGCTTCAACCGCTACCTCACCAACCGTGGCATCAAGGACACCGCCGACCAGCACGTGTGGGCGTTCCTGGGCGACGGCGAGATGGGCGAGCCGGAGTCGCTCGGCGCGATCGGGCTGGCCGCACGCGAGGAGCTCGACAACCTCACCTTCGTCGTCAACTGCAACCTGCAACAGCTCGACGGTCCCGTTCGCGGCAACGGCAAGATCATCCAGGAGCTGGAGTCGATCTTCCGTGGAGCCGGTTGGAACGTGATCAAGGTCGTCTGGGGCCGCGAGTGGGACCCACTCCTGGCCCGCGACGTCGACGGCGTGCTGGTCAACCGGATGAACACCACTCCCGACGGACAGTTCCAGACCTACTCGACCGAGGACGGCAGCTACATCCGCGACCACTTCTTCGGCATCGACCCACGTCTGCGCAAGACTCGTCGAGCACATGAGCGACCAGCAGATCAGCAAGCTCCCGCGTGGGGGACATGACTACCGCAAGGTCTACGCCGCCTTCGACGCCGCCTCCCAGCACGTCGGGCAACCGACGGTGATCCTCGCCAAGACCATCAAGGGCTGGACGATCGATGCCCTCGAGGGCAAGAACGCCACCCACCAGATGAAGAAGCTCACCCAGGACGACCTGAAGAAGTTCCGCGACCGGCTCTACCTGCCGATCTCGGACCGTGACCTCGAGCGGTCGTGGGACGAGACGGGTGCCGCCCCCTTCTTCCACCCGGGTCGAGGACTCCCCCGAGATCGCCTACATGCTGGAGCGTCGTTCGGCACTCGGCGGGTCGCTGCCCAAGCGCGTCGTCCGGGCCGCGCCTCTCGAGCTGCCCGGCGAGCAGATGTACGCCGAGCTCAAGGAGGGCTCCGGCAAGCACCCGGTCGCCACGACCATGGCGCTGGTGCGACTCCTGAAGGACTGGATGAAGGATCCGGGATCGGGCAGCGCATCGTGCCGATCGCCCCGGACGAGTACCGCACCTTCGGCATGGACTCGATGTTCCCGAGCGCCAAGGTCTACAACCCCGCGGGTCAGCAGTACGAGTCGGTCGACCGCAAGCTGTTGCTGTCCTACAAGGAGTCCGCGCAGGGGCAGATGCTGCACGAGGGCATCTCCGAGGCAGGGGCCATGGCATCCGCGACCGCCGCGGGTTCGGCGTACTCGACGCACGGCGAGCAGATGATCCCCTTCTACATCTTCTACTCGATGTTCGGCTTCCAGCGGACCGGTGACTCGATCTGGGCGATGGCCGACCAGCTCGCGCGCGGCTTCCTCATCGGCGCCACCGCGGGTCGTACGACGCTCACCGGCGAGGGCCTGCAGCACGCCGACGGCCACTCGCCGCTGCTCGCCCTGAGCAACCCTGCCGTCGTGCACTACGACCCTGCCTTCGCCTACGAGATCAGCCACATCATGCGGTCCGGACTCGAGCGGATGTACGGCACGAGCGAAGCGCACCCCGAGGGCGAGAACGTCATCTTCTACCTCACGGTCTACAACGAGCCGGTCTTCCAGCCCGAGGAGCCCGCGACGTCGACGCCGAGGGGATCCTGCGCGGCATCCACCGGGTATCGACTGCACGGGGGCGACGGACCCGCCGTTCGCATCCTGGCCTCCGGTGTGGCCTTCCCGTGGGCCGCCGAGGCGGCCCGCCTACTGCGCGACGACTGGGGCGTGGCTGCCGAGACGTGGTCGGTCACCTCATGGAACGAGCTGGGGCGCGACGCGCTGGCCGCGGAGGAGTGGAACCTCCTTCATCCCGACGCCGAGCCGCGGACGGCCTACGTCTCCGACAGGCTCGGCCCCGACCAGGGGCCGGTCATCGCGGTGTCCGACTACATGTGCGCCGTCCCCCTGCAGATCGCGCGCTGGGTGCCCGGCGACTTCCGGGTGCTCGGCACCGACGGCTTCGGTTTCGCCGACACCCGACCGGCCGCGCGCCGCTACTTCCACGTCGACGCCGAGTCGGTGGTCGTGCAGGCCCTCCAGGCCCTCGCTGATGCGGGCGAGATCGACCGCGGTCAGGTCGAGAAGGCCTTCACGACCTACCGCATCGACGACCCCACGGCCGTCGCGGACCGCAAGCAGGAGGGCGGCGACGCCTGAGCGTGCAGTCCCGCCGGTGCCCGCCGGTGCCCGGCGGGACCGGCGCCTAGTTGTCGTGGTCCATCTCGAGCGGGGCCAGGTCGCCCAGCGACTCCGCGACCAGGACCAGGTCATCGCCCTGGCGCAGCCGGAAGTCCTGCGGCGGGTTGATGTTCGCACGCCCGCCCCGGCTGACGGAGAGGAGCGTGGCCCGGTGCTCGGCGCGCAGCTTCGCCGACAGCTCATCGACGCTCAGGCCGACGTAGTCGTCCGGAAGGGAGACCCGGTAGAGCTCGGAGCCTTCACCGCCACTGACGATGTCGGTCACCAGCTCGGCCAGGCCCGGGTAGAGCGAGGACCGTGCCATCAACCGCGACACCAGCCGTGAGCTGACCACGATCTCGTCTGCATCGGCTCGCTGGAAGTGCTCGACGTGGGCCGGGTTGTTGGCCTCCACGACGGTGCGCACCTGCGGGGCGATCGTCTCGATCGCCATCACGCACAAGATCGAGCGCATGTCGGCCTCGTTCGAACCGTCGGCCGGGCAGATGACGGCGGCCGACGCCTCCTCGATGCCGGCTCGTCTCAGGTCCTCGGCCCTCGTGATGTCACCGCTGACGAAATAGACCCCTTCGCCGGCGGGGTTCTTATCCACGTCGTGGATGACCACGACCTTGGTCGTGAACTCGTCGCCCTCCAGCTCGGTGACGAGCTCCCGTGCGGTCGAGTTCCAACCGCAGACGACGATGTGGTCGCGGAAGCCCGCTGCACCCATGCCCATGCCCTCCTTGAGCAGGTATTCGATCAGGAAGCCGACCAGCGCGCCGGTGATGGCCGCGACGATGCCGACCCCGAACAGCACCAGGAACCAGCTCACCAGGTAGCCGGGGACCGATTCCACCTGCGAGGAGTCCCCGGCCCCCATCACGGTGGTCACCGACCAGTAGAACCAGTCGGCCAGTCGTGAGAAGAACTCACCGACGGTGTCCCAGTCCTTGTTGTCCGCGGCATCACCACGCTCGCTGACCGTGACGATGAGCGCCGCGACGAGGACGAAGGCGAAGAGTGCGACCCCGAGTCGCGCGAAGAACACGCGGTCCATGCCCGACGTCATCCGCTGGAAGTGGAAGCTGGCCCGACGCAGCACGGGGATGGCGAAGAGCAGGCGGAGCCGCTTCGGGACCAGTGCCACGCGGGGGATCATCGCACCCGCACCAGGCGCGCGCACGCACTCTGGACGTGAGACGCGCGACAGGTCGCAGTGAGGGCGGGCCCGCTGCCGACCCGCTTCCCGGACGCTAGGCCGAGGAGTCCCGCACCACCGCCAGGGGACCGACCGGCCCGACCCGTCCGTTGCGGAGCAGGCTGCGGAAGCGCGCCCGGGAGTACGACGCGGGCTGGGTCGTGCGGATGAAGTCGTGGAGGATCCGGGCGAAGCGCTCGGGGTGGTCCTTGTGCGGGAAGTGTCCCGCGTTCGGGATCACCTCGACGCGCGCCTTGGGGGCCAGAGCCGCGGCGTTGCTCGCGTGCCGGACCGGGATCACCCGGTCCTCGCGGCCCCACACGACCGCCATGGGCATCTCCTCGGTCAGGTAGGCGCGGTCGGCCATGGTGACGATCTGACCCTTCCAGTCGACGACGGCACGGACCACGTGCCGGATGGCCGCTCGGGCGTGCGGGTCCTTGAAGGAGTCGAAGATCTCGGCCACCTCGCCCAGGTCCCTGGTGCGTTTCCAGCCCGTGGCCTGCAGCGACCTCAGTCCGAGCTTTCCTGCCTGGCGCACGCCGGGGAGGGTGAGGACCCCCAGCACCTGATGGAAGCCCGGGGTCGTGATGGCGCGGATGGCTGGGGAGACCTCGGCGCCGAGGCCGCCGGAACCGACGAGGACCAGCCGCTCGGTGCGCTCGGGGAACTGGTAGGCGAACTGCATCGCGACACCTCCCCCGAAGCTGTGGCCGACCACGGTGACCTTGTCCACGCCGAGCAGGGTGAGCAGGTCGCGCATGCCGTTGGCGTAGCCCCCGACGCTGTAGTCGGCCCGGGGCTTGGCCGACTGTCCGTGCCCCAGCAGGTCCGGTGCGATGACGGTGTAGCGGCGAGCCAGGACGTCGATGACCGGTGACCAGGTCGTGTGGTCACAGCCCAGACCGTGCAGGAGCAGGATGGCCGGCCCTTCGCCGGTCTTGACGAAGGCGCGGCGGTGTCCGTGGACCGTGAGGTACTGGACGTCGTGATGATCCTCAGACATGCGGCGCGGCACGGTGTCCCCTCCCCCGGTCGACCCCACGGCCGTCCGTCTCCACCCAAGCAGACCGGTCCCCCGTTCGGCAGATGTCTCACGGCCATTCGGGGAGTTTTCCTTTGATCGGCGGGGGTCCCTGGTCCTTTCGGGTGGTGGTGATGGGCTGCCTGACCTGGTAGGTCCTACCCTCGAGCGTGCCCAATCCTCGCTCGCGCGCCGCTGATGTCCTCAGCCGGTCGACGGGCGTCCTCAGCACGGCGGCGTCCGCACGCATGGACGAGGACATGGCGTGGTTCCGCGAGCTGAGCGCCGACGACAGGTCGTGGGTCGGCCTGATCCTCCAGTCCGGCATCCGCGGGTTCGTCGAGTGGTACCGCGACGGTGGGGCGAGCCGCGCCGACACAGACGGCGCGGCGGTCGCCGCATCGGTCTTCGGGGCGGCCCCCCGGGCGCTGGCCGGCGTCATCACCCTGCAGCAGACCGTCGACCTCGTCCGGCTCTCGATCGAGGTCGTGGAGAGCCACGTCGACGAGCTCGTCGAGCCGGCCGACGCCCCCCACGTCCACGCCGCAGTGTTGCGGTACGCCCGGGAGGTCGCCTTCGCGACGGCCGAGGTCTACGCGCGAGCGGCGGAGGTCCGAGGAGCGTGGGACGCTCGGCTCGAGGCACTCGTCGTGGACGCTGCCCTGCGGGCCGAGACCGATGAGAACCTCCTGTCCCGGGCCAGTGCGCTGGGCTGGGGCGACCGGGACCAGGTGGCGGTCGTCCTCGGAAGGGTCCCGGCCCGACGCAGCGAGACCGACATCTTCGAGGAGGTACGCCGCACCGCCCGCGCGGTGGCCATGGACGCCCTCTGCGCGGTTCAGGGCGACCGGCTGGTGATCCTGCTCGGGGGCGTCGGCGAGCAGCGCACGGCCGGCGAGGCCGTGGTCGACCTCTTCGGCGAGGGCCCCGTGGTGGTGGGACCCGTGGTCGACGACCTGGGCAGCGCCCACCTCTCGGCACGCGCCGCGGTCTCCGGACACCGAGCCGCCCCGGGGTGGCCGGACGCACCGCGCCCGGTGCTGAGCAGCGAGCTGCTGCCCGAGCGCGCCTTGTCGGGCGACGGGCACGCCCGCCGCCATCTCGTCGAGGAGGTCTACCTGCCCCTGGCGGGCTCCCGGGGTGCCCTGGTCGAGACCCTGTCGGCCTACCTCGGGACCGGTGGCACCATCGAGGGCACGGCCCGGTTGCTGTTCGTGCACCCCAACACCGTGCGGTACCGCCTCCGACAGGTCGCCGACCTGACGGGGCTCACACCCGGCTCCGCCCGGGACGCCTTCACCCTGGGGATCGCACTGGTCCTCGGGCGCCAGTCCGGTCGCAACTTGTAGGGTCCCCACAAAGAACTGACCCTGAGGTTCGTGCGTGCCGGGGGCGCACCAAGAGGACCCGGGCGGGCACAGTGGACGCGTGCTCGTCATCGTCGCCCCAGGTCAAGGAGCCCAGACCCCCGGGTTCCTCACGCCGTGGCTCGAGGACCCGGCCTTCCGCGCTCGCTTCGAGTGGCTGGCGACCGTCGCCGATCTCGACCTGGTCCACTACGGGACCGAGGCGGACGCCACGACGATCCGCGACACCCAGGTCGCGCAACCCCTCCTGGTCGCCACCGGGCTGGTCGCCGCTCTCGGGATCTTCCCGCACCCCACCGACGCGTTCGGCAAGGTGGGCGCCGTCGCAGGTCACTCGGTGGGCGAGCTCACGGCGGCCGCCGGCGCTCGCGTCATCACCGCGGAGCAGGCGATGGTCCTGGTCCGCGAACGCGGTCGGGCGATGGCTGGCGCCGCAGCGACCCGGCCCACCGGCATGACCGCGGTCCTGGGCGGAGACCCCGATGAGGTCGCCGACGCACTGGAGCGCCACGGCCTCACGGCCGCCAACGACAACGGACCCGGACAGGTCGTCGCAGCAGGCACCACCGAGCAGCTCGCCGCCCTCGCCGAGGCCCCTCCGGCGAAGGCACGGCTGATGCCGCTCAGCGTGGCCGGCGCTTTCCACACCGAGCACATGGCCCCGGCCGTCGGCCACCTGGCCGCCCTCGCGCAGTCGGTGTCGGTCCACGACCCCCGCACCAGCTTCATCTCCAACCGCGACGGTCAGGTCGTCCAGGGTGGCCAGGAGGTCCTGCGACGCATCGTGGGCCAGATCGCACGTCCTGTTCGGTGGGACCTCTGCCTGGAGACGATGATCGACCTCGGGGTCACCGGGGTCCTGGAGATGCCGCCGGCCGGCACCCTCACCGGCATCGCCAAGCGTGCCCTCGACGGCGTCGAGACCTTCGCCCTCAAGGGCCCCGATCAGCTCGACGACGCTCGGGCGTTCTGCGACCGGCACGGCGAGTTCTCCGAGCTGGAGACGACCCCGACGTGGCGGGTGGTCGTGTCCCCGGCCAAGGGCACCTTCCACCGCGCCGAGGACCTCGACCCAGAGGTCCTGGCGGCGGGGGCCACCGTGGGTGACGTCGCCAGCCTCCGGGACAGGATCAGCGTCACCGCCGCCCACGGCGGCGAGATCGTCGAGTGGCTGGTCGAGGAGGGCGACCTCGTCTCCCCCGGCCAGCCGCTGCTCCGGCTTCACCCGGTAAGCGGTTCCTGACGTGTCGCGGACCGCCCAGACCCCCAGCACCCTGCGCGCCGGCGACGGTGCCGCCCACGCCGCGCTGCTCGGCATCGGCGCCTACCGTCCCTCCATCACGATCCCGAACGCCGAGATCATCGAGCGCATCGACTCCACCGACGAGTGGATCCAACAGCGGTCCGGGATCCGTCAGCGTCGATGGGCGACGAAGGAGGAGTCGGTGCAGATGATGGCCGTCGCAGCCTCCCGGTCGGCCCTCGATGCCGCCGGGATCGACGCACGGCAGGTCGACTGCGTCATCGTTGCGACGGTGAGTCACATGCTCCAGACCCCAGCCGTGGCCACCGCGGTCGCCCACGAGCTGGGGACCGACCAGGCCGCCGCTTTCGACATCTCCGCGGCCTGTGCCGGCTTCTGCCACGCCGTCGCGATGGGCGCCGACCTCGTCCGCGCCGGAAGCGCCGGACACGTGCTCGTCATCGGCGTCGAGCGGCTCTCCGACCTCACCGACGTGGGCGACCGGAGCACGGCGTTCCTCTTCGCCGATGGCGCGGGTGCCGCAGTCATCGGCCCGAGTGGGACGCCCGGGATCGGCCCTGTCGTCTGGGGCTCCGATGGTGAACAGTTCGACCTGATCCGGCAGAAGGAGGACTGGCGCGACGTGCTGAGCGCCGAGACCCCCGCGATGCCGCACCTGGTCATGCAGGGCAACCCGGTCTTCCGCTGGGCCTCCTTCGCGATGGCCAAGGTCGGCCAGCAGGCCCTCGACCGGGCCGGCGTCACCGTCGATGACCTCGACTGCTTCGTCCCTCACCAGGCCAACATGCGCATCATCGACGCCATGGCCCGAGCCATGAAGCTGCCCGAGAAGGTCCGCATCGCGCGCGACATCGCCGAGCAGGGCAACACCTCGGCCGCCTCGATCCCCCTCGCCCTCCACCGGATGATCGCCGAGGGCGACGCCCGCCCCGGTGACACCGCCCTCCTCATCGCCTTCGGCGCCGGTCTGTCGTACGCCGCGCAGGTCGTCGTCGTCCCCTGAGTTCCCCCACGGGCTGCATCCAGCCCATCACCCACCCACGAAGGAAGAGAGACCACCCATGGCCACCACCGAAGAGATCCGCGCCGACCTCGCCGAGATCGTCAACGAGGTCGCCGGCATCGACGCCGACGACGTCCAGCTCGACAAGTCCTTCGTCGACGACCTCGACGTCGACTCCTTGTCCATGGTCGAGGTCGTGGTCGCGGCCGAGGAGAAGTTCGGTGTCTCCATCCCCGACGACGAGGTCAAGAACCTGAAGACCGTCGGCGACGCTGTGGCCTTCATCGAGCGGGCGTCGGCCTGATCATGTCTCGCAGCGTCGTCGTCACCGGGCTCGGGGCCACCTCGCCGGTCGGAGGTGATGTCCCCTCCACCTGGGCCGCCCTCCTCGACGGCCGGTCCGGTGTCACCGCTCTCCACGAGGAGTGGGCCGAGCCCCTCGGCGCCCGGATCGCGGCGAAGGTGGCCGTCGACCCTGCAGAGGTGCTCGACAGGGTCAAGGCCCGCCGCCTCGACCGATCGGGGCAGCTGGCGTTGGTCGCCGCCCAGGAGGCGTGGGCCGACGCCGGTCTCGCTGAGGCAGGCGTCGATCCCGAACGGCTGGCAGTCGCCGTCGCCTCGGGCATCGGCGGTGTCCAGACGCTGCTCGCCAACTACGACCAGCTCACCCAGAAGGGCCCCCGGCGGGTCTCGCCCCTCGCGATCCCGATGCTGATGCCGAACTCCCCCGCCGCCCACGTGGGCCTCACACTCGGCGCCAAGGCCGGTGTGCACACGCCGGTCTCGGCGTGCGCCTCCGGCAACGAGGCCATCGCCCTGGGCATCGACCTGATCCGGCTCGGCCGCGCGGACGTCGTGGTCTGCGGCGGCACCGAGGCCGCCATCCACCCGCTGCCGATGGCCGCCTTCGGCCAGATGATGGCTCTCTCGAAGCGGAACGAGGAGCCCCAGGCGGCGTCCCGGCCGTGGGACAAGGGTCGAGACGGGTTCGTGCTCGGTGAGGGCGCCGCGATCGTGGTCCTCGAGTCCGCCGAGCACGCGACGGCTCGGGGTGCCCGCGTCTACGCCGAGGCGGCGGGGGCCGGCATCACCTCCGACTCCCACGACATCGCCCAACCGGATCCGGCGGGTCTCGGCGCCACGCGAGCCATGGTGATGGCACTCCGCGCCGCGGACGTGCAGGCCTCCGACGTGCACCACATCAACGCCCACGCCACCTCGACACCCCAGGGCGACGTCGCGGAGGCCGGAGCGATCCGGTCGGCCCTCGGCGGCGCTGCGTCCGGCGCCGTCGTCACGTCGACCAAGTCGATGACCGGCCACCTGCTCGGTGCGGCCGGAGCGCTCGAGTCGGTCGCGACCATCCTGGCCGTCCGCCACCGGGTGGTGCCCCCGACGATCAACCTCGACGACCCCGAGGACGTCGGCCTCGACCTCGCCGACAAGCAGCGCGACCTGCCGGCCGGCGACGTCGCCGCGCTCAACAACTCCTTCGGGTTCGGCGGCCACAACGTGGCGCTGGTCTTCCGGAGCGTGTCGTGACGACCACGGCCACGACGCCGACGGCGCCGGCGACGAAGCCGCCGCGCGACGAGGACCCCCGCCACCCCCTCCGACGCCTGCAGGCGCTGCTCGACGAGGGCACGATGGAGCTGATCTCGCCCGACGACGACAGCGGGATGCTGGCGGCCATCGGCTTCGTCGGCGGCACCCGGTTGGTCGCCTTCTGCTCCGACGCGACCGTGATGGGCGGGGCGATGGGCGACCTCGGGTGCCGGGTCGTGGTCGACGCCTACCACCGGGCCCTGACCGACGGCATTCCCATCGTCGGGCTCTGGCACTCCGGCGGCGCCCGCCTCGCCGAGGGTGTGCTCTCGCTGCACGCCGTCGGTCGGATCTTCCACGTGATGACGCAGGCTTCGGGCCGCATCCCCCAGATCTCGGTCGTCCTCGGCCCCGCCGCCGGCGGTGCGGCCTACGGGCCGGCCCTCACCGACGTGGTGATCCTCGGCCCGGAGGGCCGCATCTTCGTGACCGGCCCGGACGTGGTCCGCTCGGTCACCGGCGAGGCCGTCGACATGCTCCGGCTGGGCGGGCCCGAGCCGCACGGTCGCCGCTCCGGGGTCGTCCATATCCTCACCGAGACCGAGCAGGAGGCGCTGGACCGAGCCCGCACCGTGGCCTCGCTCCTCGGCTCCCAGGGCAGTCTCGACGTCGCCGCGGTCGAGGACCGCGACCTCGCGGCCCTGTTGCCCGAGTCGCGCAAACGCGCCTACGACGTGCACCCCCTGGTGGAGTCTCTCCTGGACGTCGGGACCGCCCAGGAGCTGCACGCGCGCTGGGCCCCCAACATCGTGACGACTCTCGGTCGCTTCGGCGGTCGGACCGTGGGCGTCGTGGCCAACAACCCGCTGCGCCTCGGCGGGTGCCTGGACTCCCTGTCGGCCGAGAAGGCCTCGCGTTTCGTCCGCATGTGCGATGCGTTCGGTGTCCCCCTGATCGTCGTCGTCGACGTCCCCGGCTACCTGCCCGGGGTGGGCCAGGAGTGGGACGGTGTGGTCCGTCGGGGCGCCAAGCTGCTGCACGCCTTCGGCGAGTGCGTCGTCCCGCGGGTGACCCTGGTGACGCGCAAGACCTACGGCGGCGCCTACATCGCCATGAACGCACGCTCCCTCGGGGCCACCAAGGTCTTCGCCTGGCCCGGCGCCGAGGTGGCGGTGATGGGAGCGGTGGCAGCAATCCGCATCCTGCACCGTCGGCGGTTGGCCGAGGTGGCACCCGACATCCGGCCCCAGGTCGAGGCCGAGCTCGCCCAGGAGCACGAACGACTCGCGGGCGGGGTGGAGCGGGCGGTCGAGATCGGCGTGGTGGACGAGGTGGTCGAGCCGGCGTCGACGCGATCGGCCATCGCACGGGCGATCGAGGAGGCGGTTCAGGAGCGGGGCGTGCTGCACGGTCGCCACGGCAACATCCCGCTGTGACCGGACCCTCCGCGTAACCCCTCGGGGTGGACCTGCGTTAGGCCACATGACGCACGTCACACCCCCAGGAGGCACCACACATGCTGCGCAAGGCGCTCCTCGCGATCGTGCTCGCCCTCTCACTGGTGGGAGGTGCCACCGCTGCGGCCGAGGAGTCCCGGTTCAAGCCGTGGGGCACCACCGACGGCAAGAACGCCGTGCTGAAGTTCGGCTGCCACAACTACAAGTACATCTACAAGGTGACCCCACCCACCAAGGAGTGGACGGCCGAGATCTTCCTCGATGACCCCACCGGGGAGACGCTGGCCTCGGCGGCCTTCGACAATTACGTGGACCCCAAGCGTGGCAAGGCCTTCTGGCGCATCTGCAAGCCCTCCACCGAGCCCGGGCGGTTCAAGATCCGGATGAAGGTGACGGCCTACACGTCCTCGCAGGACTACCGGGCGGCGTGGACCAAGCCCACGTTCTTCCGGCTGCGCCGGGGCTGAAGTCCCTTCGGGGCGATTGCCCTACACGACCTGGTGCAACCAGCGCACGGGAGCGCCGTCGCCTGCATGGCGGAAGACCTCGAGCTCGTCGTCCCACGGCTTGCCGAGGAGCCGGTCGATCTCGGTGAGCAGGGTGGCATCACCCAGCGCTGCCTTGACGACAGCAGCCTTGAGCCGGTCCTCGGGGATCATGATGTCGCCGTGGAGGCCCGTGACCGCGTGGAAGATCCCCAGGTCCGGGGTGTAGGAGAACCTGGTGCCCTCGGTCGAACCGGTGGCGTCCTCGGTCACCTCGAACCTGAGCCGGTCCCATCCGCGCAGAGCGGTGGCGATCGCAGCCGCAGCCCCCGCTGAGGCGCCCCACGAGAGCTCGGTGCGGTACATCCCCGCCTGGGCAGGCTGAGGCGTCCAGGCCGGGTTGACCGCAGCGCCCAGCACGCCGGCAACCGCCCACTCGATGTGGGGGCACAGCGCGGACGGTGCGGAATGCACGTAGAGGACACCCCGGGTGAGGGGGGCACCGTCTGCGCGGAGGGGGTTGCGTGTGGTCACGGTGACTCCTTCAGCCGTCGTGCTCTGCTCCGGCGCGAGGTACGCCTTCCCCAGCGGCCTCGTCGAAGTGAGTCGACTGCGAACGAATCACAGTGATGTGGTTGTGAGCCCATTGTGGCGCATGGGACCGGTGCGCACCAGCCCCCCGGTGCAATTCGGAACCGACGGCCCGAGCTCCTAGGTGCCGGAGGCCGCGCGGGAACGTCGCGGTCCGAGCTCCATCAGCGCGGAGATCACCTCTTCAGCGATCCCGAGACCGCCGAGATGGCTCTCGCCATCGATCACGGAGAGCGTCGCGTCGGACAGCCGCCCGACCACGTGCTGGCCGTGCGCGAGAGGGACGATGTGGTCGGCGTCGCCGTGCCACCACCGCACCGGCACCGCGACATCGGCCAGGGAGAAGCCCCAGTCGCGCGTGAAGAGGACCAGATCGTTGAGCGGCGCTGTCGTCTGGAACCGACTCCCGTTGAGGAGGTCGTCGAGGAACATGGCCTTGAACTCGGGTCGGGAGAGCAGCTTCTTGTCGCCCGGGGGTTGCACCGCGGCGTAGAGGTCGAGCCCGGGACCAGCCAGCGGTTTCACCACGCGGATGGCCCCGGTGAGCGCGATGCCGAGCGGGACCCGCGCCAGGACGAGCCACGGCGCCAGCCGCACGGCCAGCTGGATGATCCCCCCGTCGACGCTGTCGTCCCCCACGGTGGGGGCGACCCCACCGAGCACACCCAGACCGTGCACCCGCTGCGGAAGCAGGGCACCGGCCGCCAGGGCGTAGGGGCCGCCGCCCGAGAGCCCGATCAGCCGACACGTGTCGATGCCCAGGGTGTCGAGGAGGATCTCGAGATCGGCCGTCCAATCGGCGAGGTTCGGATAGAGGTGTGAGGTCGAGGAGCCGATCCCCGGGCGGTCGACGCCGATGATGCGCAACCCCTGCTGCTCGGCGTAGACGCGAGCCTCGAACGGGATCTGTCGTCGTGCTCCCGGGGTGCCGTGCATCCACACGATCGCCGGGCCCCGGGGGGCGCCGTACTCCGCAAAGCTCAGTCGGCGACCACCCCGCACCGCGACAGTCCCCTCGAGGGCGGGACGCTTGACGCTGCTCATGCCGCGCATGATCCCATGCCACGGCTACCATCCGGCCATGGCGCTCAGCGGTGAACCGCCACGAGTCGGGCTCGAGGTCGGACCCCGACGCAGGCTCGCGCAGGGGGTCGCGGCCCTGACGGCGCTGCTCGTCCTGGGAGTTCTCGTCTGGTACGTGAACAGTCCGGCTGACCTACCGACCTCCGACGCGCAGGTCACGGCCTCGACGCCCGTCGACCAACCTGTCTACATCGGGGTCTTCGCGCCGGGGACGGAGTTCGATCGCACCCTTCATCTCTCGGGCGTCAAGGTCCACACCACGGCGAGCAGCGAGGTCGAGGTGGAACCACTGCTCTGCCGCGGTGGCGACGTCGCGGTCACCTCGGACCCGACCGTGTTCTGCGAGGAGCTCGTCGACACCGAGGGCGCCTCGTTCGGCCCGGGGGACGACATCGTGCTGCGCGTCTCGGCGCCGATATCGGCCGTCGCCGTGATCGACAGGGTGCGACTCGGCTTCCGCGAGGGCCTTCAGTTCGGGACGCTGGCCGCAGGCTCGCCTGCGGTGGTCAGGATCCTGGAACGCTAACCGAGCTTGCGCTCGAGGAGGTCGGCGCGTTCGTCGGCGTCAGTGAGCTCATCGGCATCGATGGCGTGGGTCCGGTGGAACCACGCGAGAGCATCGTTCTCCCTGCCGGCTGACTCGAGGATGTCGGCGTAGGCGTAGCGCAGCCGCACCACCCACGGCTCGCGGCTTGCGGAGTTGAGCGGGCCCAGCTCCAGGGTGCGCAGGGCAGCGTCGATCTGGCCGAGGTCGCGCCGGGCGCCCGCCTCGACAATGGTCATCTCCGCCTTGGCGGCCGAGGAGAAGCGCGCCACGGAGGGACTCTTGGCCAGCTTCAGGGCCTGCTCGGGCTGGCCCAGGGCGCGGTGGCAGTCGGCCATGATCGGCAGGTAGGCGGTGGCGCCGTTCATCCGCTTGGCGGCCCGCAGCTCGGCCAGGGCCTCGGTGTAGTGCCCGGCAGCGTAGGCAGCCTCGCCGGCCGCCTCGCGGACGACGGCGATACGCGGTGCGCGGGCCCTTGCGGCCATGGCGTGCTGGTAGGCCACCTCGGGGTCGTCGTCGACCAGCATCCCGGCCGCAGCCAGGTGCCTGGCCACCCGTGCCGCCAGCTTTTCCGGTAGGCCCTTGAGCTGGGCCGCGACGGCGCGGTCCAGCTCACGCCCGGTGATGTCGGTCGGCAGCTCGGGGCCGTCATAGCGCTCCTGCTCCTCGCTGCTGCGCCGCTGGGCCGGACCCGATCGAGGGCTCTGGGAGCGCCGGCGATCCCCCGATGAGGAGGAGGACGACTTCGTGCGCGCGGGTCGGGAACCGCCTCGGTCCTGTGCCATGCTCGATCGCCTCCCAAAGGTGGTCGCGGGTGAGTTCGGCCTGATCAGTTTTGTGCCGCAAATGCGTAGAGGCCACCATGACGGTGGCCTCTACGTGATGTGTTGTCCGGCGGCGTCCTACTCTCCCACAGCCTCTCGGTTGCAGTACCATCGGCGCTGGCAGGCTTAACTTCCGGGTTCGGTATGGGTCCGGGTGTTTCCCTGTCGCTGTGGCCGCCGTAACTCTATGCACGAGCCCCACGGGTTGGTTGCTTGTTGTGGGTGTTCTCGTGGACCCTGCCCCCCTCGGACCTGGTGGGGTTCGTGGGGGTGGGTCGAAATTCGTGTGTGGACGCGTGTGGGTGTGTGGTCTTGGTGCCCCGGTGGTGTGGTGTGTTGTTTTGGGGGCTTTGTGGGGGGTTTGTGTGGCAAGCCCTCGGCCTATTAGTACCGGTCGGCTGGGCATTGCTGCTGTATACCTCCGGCCTATCAACCCCATGTTCTGTGGGGGGCCTTACCCCGTTGTTCGGGTGGGAAACCTTATCTTGAAATGTGCTTCCCGCTTAGATGCGTTCAGCGGTTATCACGTCCGGACGTAGCTAACCAGCCCTGCCCCTGGCGGGACAACTGGCACACCAGAGGTTCGTCCATCCCGGTCCTCTCGTACTAGGGACAGCTTTTCTCAAGTTTCCTGCGCGCGCGGCGGATAGGGACCGAACTGTCTCACGACGTTCTAAACCCAGCTCGCGTGCCGCTTTAATGGGCGAACAGCCCAACCCTTGGGACCTACTCCAGCCCCAGGATGCGACGAGCCGACATCGAGGTGCCAAACCATCCCGTCGATATGGACTCTTGGGGAAGATCAGCCTGTTATCCCCGGGGTACCTTTTATCCGTTGAGTGACGCCCCTTCCACATGGTGGCGCCAGATCACTAGTTCCGACTTTCGTCCCTGCTCGACGTGTCTGTCTCACAGTCAAGCTCCCTTGTGCACTTACACTCGAAACCTGATTGCCAACCAGGCTGAGGGAACCTTTGAGCGCCTCCGTTACATTTTAGGAGGCAACCGCCCCAGTTAAACTACCCATCAGGCACTGTCCCTGATCCAGATCATGGACCTAGGTTAGACATCTAGTACGACCAGAGTGGTATTTCAACGTTGACTCCACCCCCACTGGCGTGAGGGCTTCACAGTCTCCCACCTATCCTACACAAGCCGAACCAAACACCAATACCAAACTATAGTAAAGGTCCCGGGGTCTTTCCGTCCTGCCGCGCGTAACGAGCATCTTTACTCGTAGTGCAATTTCGCCGAGTCCATGGTTGAGACAGCGCCCAAGTCGTTACTCCATTCGTGCAGGTCGGAACTTACCCGACAAGGAATTTCGCTACCTTAGGATGGTTATAGTTACCACCGCCGTTTACTGGGGCTTAAATTCTCCGCTTCGACACCACAAGGGTGTCTAACAGGTCCTCTTAACCTTCCAGCACCGGGCAGGAGTCAGTCCGTATACATCGTCTTACAACTTCGCACGGACCTGTGTTTTTAGTAAACAGTCGCTTGGGCCTGGTCTCTGCGGCCCTCCCCGCGTCCCCCAGCTCGTGGGTTGACGGTTCGGGCCCCCCTTCTCCCGAAGTTACGGGGGCATTTTGCCGAGTTCCTTAACCATGGTTCGCTCGATCGCCTTGGTATTCTCTACCTGATCACCTGAGTCGGTTTGGGGTACGGGCGGCTCGTTGCTCGCTAGAGGTTTTTCTCGACAGCATAGGATCACCCACTTCCCCCGTACGGGGTCGGCGTCACGTCTCAGGTACGACATCAAAGTCAGTGGCCCGGATTTGCCTGGACCACACCCTACGCGCTTACCCACGCTCTACCATCGGCGTGGTTGGGCTACCTTCCTGCGTCACCCCATCGCTTGACTACTACCGGCTCGGGTCCCACGCTCCGCCAACCAGTCCTTCCCCGAAGGGTCAGATCCAGCTGGTTTCGGGTGGTTAGCATCACCGGGTCCGTCATGGGCGCAACTTCGCCGGTACGGGAATATCAACCCGTTGTCCATCGACTACGCCTGTCGGCCTCGCCTTAGGTCCCGACTTACCCAGGGCAGATTAGCTTGACCCTGGAACCCTTGATCATTCGGCGCACGGGTTTCTCACCCGTGTTTCGCTACTCATGCCTGCATTCTCACTCCCCACACCTCCACCCCAGCATCACTGCGGGACTTCACTGCTGTGGGGACGCTCCCCTACCCATCCACACCCCCTCACGAGGCCGCCCATCCAAGGACGTGTGCGAATGCCATAGCTTCGGCGGATGACTTGAGCCCCGCTACATTGTCGGCGCGGAATCACTTGACCAGTGAGCTATTACGCACTCTTTCAAGGGTGGCTGCTTCCAAGCCAACCTCCTGGTTGTCACTGCGACTCCACATCCTTTTCCACTTAGTCACCGCTTAGGGGCCTTAGCTGATGGTCTGGGCTGTTTCCCTCTCGACTACGGAGCTTATCCCCCGCAGTCTCACTGCCGCGCTCTGTCTTACCGGCATTCGGAGTTTGGCTAACGTCAGTAACCTGGTCGGGCCCATCGGCTATCCAGTGCTCTACCTCCGGCAAGAAACACGCGACGCTGCACCTAAATGCATTTCGGGGAGAACCAGCTATCACGGAGTTTGATTGGCCTTTCACCCCTATCCACAGGTCATCCCCTCCATTTTCAACTGAAGTGGGTTCGGTCCTCCACGCCGTCTTACCGGCGCTTCAACCTGCCCATGGATAGATCACTCCGCTTCGGGTCTTGATCGCGCTACTACACCACCAAAGTGGCTACGCCCTATTAGGACTCGCTTTCGCTACGGCTTCCCCACACGGGTTAACCTCGCAACACAACGCAAACTCGCAGGCTCATTCTTCAAAAGGCACGCCATCACCAACACCACCCCCAAAGGGACAGCCCAGCTCTGACGGATTGTAGGCACACGGTTTCAGGTACTATTTCACTCCCCGCCAGGGGTACTTTTCACCTTTCCCTCACGGTACTTGTCCGCTATCGGTCATCAAGAAGTATTTAGGCTTAACGGGTGGTCCCGCCAGATTCACACACCATTCCAGGAGTGGCGTGCTACTTGGGAACAGCGTCCAGGCAGTGTGAGTCTTACGTCTACGGGGCTATCACCCTCTACGGCCCTGCT
The DNA here is from genome assembly GCA_963767915.1 of uncultured Actinomycetota bacterium. Classification (GTDB taxonomy): domain Bacteria; phylum Actinomycetota; class Actinomycetes; order Propionibacteriales; family Nocardioidaceae; genus Nocardioides. Next base: position 145,267 of record CAVYFR010000001.1, on the reverse strand, counting down.
TTCCAGCAGACTTCAACCTCAACCCACATTTCTCACTACCCCACCAGCCGGCAGACCGGTGAAGACACGTCCCACAACCCCACACACACAACCCCTGCCGGGTATCACATGCGCATGGTTTGGCCTCATCCGATTTCGCTCGCCACTACTCTCGGAATCACTATTGTTTTCTCTTCCTACCGGTACTGAGATGTTTCACTTCCCGGCGTTCCCTCCACACACCCTATACATTCAGGCGCGGGTGACACGACATAACTCGTGACAGGTTTCCCCATTCGGACACCCCCGGATCACAGCTCGGTTGCCAACTCCCCAGGGCTTATCGCAGGCTCCAACGTCCTTCATCGGCTCTTGATGCCAAGGCATCCACCATGTGCCCTTTGCAGCTTGCCAAACAAACGCCCAACAAAACCACAAAAGAAACACAAAACACTACAAAACACAAAGACACACAACAACCACCCCACCCCAACAAAAATCAGGGCAGAGCAGTCATCAGATGCTCGCGTCCACTATTCACATCTCAAACACCAAGAAACACACCCACACCCAACACCCCCCACCCCACCAACACACAGCAGAGCCAAACGAAGGGCCGGCCTGAGGTCTCAGGACCCAACAGTGCATCCCCACCACCCCACCCCCCACACCACCCTCCCCACAGGGAAGACAGCACACAGAGCACGACAACAGGCCACCACCAAACCCCGACCACGAGGCCGAGAACGGTGATGTGTCGATGGTTCCACTAGTAAGCCCACCCAGACCGGCCCCCACCCACCCAGCACAGCTGGACAGACGAAGAAACGATCGGGCCCGGCACATTCGGCCGAACCCCTACGGGCGGCTCCTTAGAAAGGAGGTGATCCAGCCGCACCTTCCGGTACGGCTACCTTGTTACGACTTCGTCCCAATCGCCAGCCCCACCTTCGACCACTCCCTCCGGCAAGCCGGTTGGGCCATGGGCTTCGGGTGTTGCCAACTTTCGTGACGTGACGGGCGGTGTGTACAAGGCCCGGGAACGTATTCACCGCAGCGTTGCTGATCTGCGATTACTAGCGACTCCGACTTCATGGGGTCGAGTTGCAGACCCCAATCCGAACTGAGACCGGCTTTTTGGGATTCGCTCCGCCTTACAGCATCGCAGCCCTTTGTACCGGCCATTGTAGCATGCGTGAAGCCCTGGACATAAGGGGCATGATGACTTGACGTCATCCCCACCTTCCTCCGAGTTGACCCCGGCAGTCTCCCATGAGTCCCCAGCCACCCGAAGGTGCTGCTGGCAACATGGGACGAGGGTTGCGCTCGTTGCGGGACTTAACCCAACATCTCACGACACGAGCTGACGACAGCCATGCACCACCTGTACACCAGTATCAAAGAGACCCACATCTCTGCAGGCTTCCGGTGTATGTCAAACCCAGGTAAGGTTCTTCGCGTTGCATCGAATTAATCCGCATGCTCCGCCGCTTGTGCGGGCCCCCGTCAATTCCTTTGAGTTTTAGCCTTGCGGCCGTACTCCCCAGGCGGGGCGCTTAATGCGTTAGCTGCGGCACGGAACCCGTGGAATGGATCCCACACCTAGCGCCCAACGTTTACGGTGTGGACTACCAGGGTATCTAATCCTGTTCGCTCCCCACACTTTCGCTCCTCAGCGTCAGGACATGCCCAGAGAACCGCCTTCGCCACCGGTGTTCCTCCTGATATCTGCGCATTTCACCGCTACACCAGGAATTCCGTTCTCCCCTGCATGCCTCTAGTCTGCCCGTATCGAAAGCAAGCACCGAGTTAAGCCCGGTGTTTTCACTCCCGACGCGACAAACCGCCTACGAGCCCTTTACGCCCAATAATTCCGGACAACGCTCGCACCCTACGTATTACCGCGGCTGCTGGCACGTAGTTGGCCGGTGCTTCTTCTGTACCTACCGTCACCACCCTCTACAGGCGCTTCGTCGGTACTGAAAGAGGTTTACAACCCGAAGGCCGTCATCCCTCACGCGGCGTTGCTGGATCAGGCTTCCGCCCATTGTCCAATATTCCCCACTGCTGCCTCCCGTAGGAGTCTGGGCCGTGTCTCAGTCCCAGTGTGACCGGTCACCCTCTCAGGCCGGCTACCCGTCGAAGCCTTGGTAGGCCATTACCCCACCAACAAGCTGATAGGCCGCGAGCACATCCATCGCCGAAAAAACTTTCCACCAACCCACATGCGTGAACTGGTCATATCCGGTATTAGACCCCGTTTCCGAAGCTTATCCCGAAGCAATGGGCAGATTACTCACGTGTTACTCACCCGTTCGCCGCTCGTGTACCCCCAAAGGAGCCTTACCGCTCGACTTGCATGTGTTAAGCACGCCGCCAGCGTTCGTCCTGAGCCAGGATCAAACTCTCCATCGAAAACAAACGACAGAAGACATCCTGCCAAAACAAACCCTGACAAAAAACATTGCCAGAATCAAAAAACAACCCAAAAAAATGGGTGCAAACTAAATCCATCGACAAACACACTGTTGAGTTCTCAAACATCAGACGCGCAGGCGCGCGATCCATCTGAACACCGACGGTGATGCAGGTCCTCGATGTGAGATGAAGGTGGCCGCACCCAGGACGAGGCTCCGGATGGAGCCGACGGACCGGGTTGTCAGGGGCCGGAGACCCGACCAGACGGTCTTGCCTCCCGCCGCTCCCTGGCGACCCGCGAAAGACTAGACGAGGCGCCGGTGTGGGACAAATCGAATCGCGTCAGCTCTACGTGACGCCGCCCACACCGGTCACGCCCCGGGCGTCGAGCACCGACCGACAGCCCGTCAATCGCAGGGTCTCGATCACCTGGACGCTCAGCTCGGCATGCATGCGCGCGACTCCTGGCTCGCCGTCGACGAGGGCATAGAGGGGCAATCGGCCCAGGAAGACCGCATCGGCACCCAGCCCCAGGGCGGCCACGACGTCGAGGCCTGAACGCAGGCCACCGTCCACGAAAACCTGGGCCTGCCCGCCCACCGCGTCCACCACTCCCGGGAGTGCGGCCATCGTCGTGACCGACCGGTCCAGCTGGCGGCCTCCGTGGTTGGAGACCCAGACCGCTCGCGCCCCTGCCTGCACGCAGCGCGCAGCGTCATCAGGACGGAGGACTCCTTTGACGACGACCGGCAGCCCGGTGCGCTCCGCCAACCAGTCGAGGTCCCGGGGCCCGAGGTCGAGCGCCTTGTCGGCGCCGACCTCCTCCTCATACCCCGGGTCGAAGTTGGTGCGAAGGATCGAGGGGTCGACGCCTGCCCAGACCGGGCCCCGCCCCTCGGTCGGGTACTTCGTGCCGACCACGGGGGTGTCGACGGTCAGGACGACGGCCTCGGCGCCGGCCGCAACGGCGCGCTGCAGCATGGGGTCCGCCAAGGCGCGGTCCGCCGGCAGGTAGGCCTGCAGCCACCAACGGACACCGGTCTCGGCGAGGGTCGCGAACGGCGTGCCGGCATTGCTGGAGACCACCATCACCCCTCCCACCGCGGCGGTGGCTCGGGCGACCGCGAGCTCACCGTCGGGGTGGACGGCACGTTGCAAGGTGGTCGGAGCGATCCCCCAGGGCACCGCGGCGGCCTGGCCGAGCAGGTCGACCTCGAGCGAGACCTCGGTGACGTCGCGCAGCACCCGAGGGTGGAACCGGACGTCGGTCCAGGAGTCGACCGCCTCGACTGCTGAGAGGCCCTCGCGCGCACCGCTCTCGACGTACTCCATCAGCTCGGGAGTGAGCCGTGAGCGCGCATGCACGGGCAGCCGCGCAAGCCAGTGCGCCTCCTCGCTCACCGGAGCTCGACGCCGGCGAAGCTCTTCTTCCCTCGCCTCAGGACGAGCCACGAGCCGCCCAGGAGGTCAGCGTCAGCGATCACCCGGTCGGGGTCCGTGACCCGGGTGTTGTTGAGGTAGGCCCCGCCCTCCCCGACGGTGCGTCGGGCCTCGCTGCGCGAGGCGGCCAGCCCGGACTCGACGAGCAGGTCCACGACGCTCGGCATGGTCTCGGCCCGCTGGTGGGTCACGGAGCCGGCTTCACGCAGGGCTGCTCCCAGCGTCGCGACGTCGAGCGCCTCGAGGTCTCCCCCGCCGAAGAGGGCGAGCGAGGCCGCCTGGATGCGACGGGTCTCGTCCTCGCCGTGCACCAGCGCCGTGACGTGCTCAGCCAGGGCCTTCTGCGCCGTACGGAGGAAGGGCTTGTCGGCGTGGGTGGCCTCGAGCTCCTCGATCTCCCGGCGCGAGAGGAACGTGAAGACCCGCAGCAGGTTGCCGACCTCGGCGTCGCCCTGGTTGAGCCAGAACTGGTAGAAGGCGTACGGCGACATCATCTCGGGGTCCAACCAGAGCGCCCCGCCCTCGGTCTTGCCGTACTTGGTGCCGTCGGCCTTGGTGATCAGCGGGGTGGCGAAGGCGTGGGCGCGCCCGCCGTCGGCGCGACGGATCAGCTCGACCCCGCCCGTGAGGTTGCCCCACTGGTCGGAGCCGCCGAACTGCAGGACGACCCCGTGCTCGCGAAAGAGGTTCAAGAAGTCGAGGGACTGGAGCAGGACGTAGCTGAACTCGGTGTAGCTGATGCCGGCCTCGAGCCTGGTGCGCACGACGTCGCGCGCCAGCATCCTGTTGACGGGGAAGTGCTTGCCGATGTCACGCAGGTAGTCGATGGTCGACAGGTTCGAGGTCCAGTCGAGGTTGTTGACCATCGTCGCCGCGTTGTCACCGTCGAAGGAGAGGAACGGCTCGATCTGCCGGCGGACGCGCTCGACCCAGTCCTTGACCGTCTCGGGGGTGTTGAGCTGTCGCTCCCCCGACGCCTTGGGGTCGCCGATCATGCCGGTCGCGCCGCCGACCAGGGCGAACGGCGTGTGGCCGGCCTGTTGCAGACGCCGTGCGGTCAGGATCTGGACCAGGTTGCCCATGTGCAGGCTCGGCGCCGTCGGGTCGAAGCCGACGTAGAACCTCACGCTGCCACTGGACAAGACCTCGCGCAGCGCGTCGAGATCCGTCGAGTGCGCCAGCAGACCGCGCCACTCCAGGTCCTCGAGCAGGCTGGGGTCCACGGGCATGTCGACAGCCTGCCGCATGGTGTGGGCGGCCCTCCACTCGGATACCGAGCGCCTGCGTAGGGTGTCGCCCGGGCCCCTGAGAGTCGGGAAGCAGACGTTGAGCACAGGCATCGCTGGGAGGTACACGCTCGATCGGGAGATCGGGCGTGGCGGCATGGGGGCGGTGTGGCTCGGCACCGACGAGGTGCTCGGGCGATCGGTGGCGGTCAAGAGGGTGGGGATGCTTCCCGGGGTCACGAACCCCGACATGAAGCGAGCCGAGCGCGAGGCCCGGATCGCCGCCCAGCTCAACCACCCCCACGTGGTCGCGGTCTTCGACCTCGTCGAGGACGGCGAGGCCCAGTGGTTGGTCATGGAGTACGTCGAGGGCACCAACCTCTCCGAGCTGGTCAAGGCCAACGGCTCGCTTCCCCCCGACCAGGCCGCTCCGATACTCACGCAGGCCGCCGAGGCGCTAGCCGCTGCGCACTCCTCGGGGATCGTGCACCGCGACGTGAAGCCGTCGAACCTGCTCGTCACACCGGACGGTCAGGTGAAGCTGACCGACTTCGGGATCGCCCGCGCCGAGGCTGACGCGTCCCTCACCCAGACCGGTCTGGTGACCGGGTCCCCGGCCTACCTGGCGCCCGAGGTGGCGATGGGCCAGACCGCGACGGAATCGAGCGACGTCTGGTCCTTCGGGGCCACCCTCTTCCACGCGCTCTCGGGTCGTCCGCCCTACGACATCGGCGACAACCTGGTCGGGGGTCTCTACAAGATCGTCCACGAGGAGCCGCCACGGCTCGCCGACGCCGGGTGGCTCGCGCCCATGCTGGAGAACACCATGGAGCGCGACCCCGAGCGACGGTGGTCGATGACCCAGGTGTTGAACCACTTCGCCTCCGGAGGCGCCGACCCTCAGCCGACGCAGACGGTGCCCGTGGTCGACCCGCCGACGGTCATCGCCGCTCTCCCTCCGGACGGACGGCACCAGGCGCCTCCCAGCACCCAGGAGGATCTCCCGGTCCTCGCCCCGACGCCCGCCGAGCCCCGTCGCCGCCAGCAACCGTCACGCACGATTCCGCTGGTGGCGGCAGCGATCGGGGTGGCCGCGGTGCTGCTCGTCGGACTGGCGATCGGGCTGGGCAACCGAGAGGACCCGGCCGACCCCCAGACCGACTCCTCCTCGTCGGAGACGGCCTCGGACAGCACGGACGGCTCGGACGAGGGCCCCACCGCCGCCGGCATGGAGGACTTCGTCGAGGACTACCTCACCACGGCGGCCAGCGACCGCCGGGCGGCGTACGAGATGTTGACCCCTTCCTTCCAGGAGGCGAGCGGCAACTACGGGGGCTACTCCAGCTTCTGGAGCCAGGTCCGCGGGATCGAGGAGATCAGCAGCGTCACGGCCGATCCCGAGACGCTCCAGGTCACCTACACCTACACCTACGAGCTCAACGGCGGCGGCTCCCAGGAGGAGACGGTGAGCCTGACGCTCGAGTACGACGACGGCACCTACCGCATCGCCTCCGAGGCGTAGTCCAGCCGAGCCCGAGGTGCGCCCCGGGGCGCCTCAGCGGACGACTCCTCGCGAGTCGGTGAGGACTGGGGTCTCCTTCACCTAGGCTCGGCCTCGGTGACGAACCTCGGAGGTGGTGTGGACCCGTCCGCCCTGTATCGCTCGATCGTCGAGACCTCGCCGGACGGCATCTGGGTCATCGACCTCGACGGTCGCACCCTCTACGCGAACCCGCGGCTCGCGGGGATGTTCGGTGTGGCCCCCGACGACGTCGGCCGGCTGACCGTGTTCGACTCCTTGGACGAGGTCGGCAAGGCACAGTTCGCCCAGCACCTCCGCCGGGTCCGGGCCGGCGAGCTGAACGATCGCGACGTCGAAGCCCAGTTCGTCCGGCAGGACGGCAGCACGATGTGGGTCCTGGTGCGCGAGAGCGGGCTGTACGACGACGCGGGCGGGCTCGTCGCGCTCCTGCACCGCCTCACCGACTACAGCGACCGCAGGCGCATGGTCGCTGAGCTGCAGGAGAGCGAACGCCGGCTCGAGGACTCGCAGCGGATCGCTCGCGTCGGGTCGTGGGAGTGGGACCACGGACACAACCGCATCAGCGGCTCCACCGGCCTGGGGCTCCTCTACGGGCTCGAGCCGGCCGAGTTCCCGGAGTCCTACGAGGACTTCCTCGACATGGTCCACCCCGACGACCGCTCGATCGTCGAGGAGGCGGTCGCGGTGGCACTGGCCGGCACCAACGAGTTCGTCTTCGTCGCGCGGATGCGTGCCCGGGAGGAGCGGTGGGTGTGGACGCGCGCCCGCGGCGTGGTGCGTCGGGACGAGCAGGGCGCGGTCCTCGGGATGTCGGGGACGCACCAGGACATCACCGAGGTCAAGGAGGCCGAGCTCGCCCTCATCGACCTCGTCAGCCAGAACATCTTGATGCAGGCGGTCGCCAGCGCGGCCAACGAGGCCGGCTCGCTGCGCGAGGTCCTGCTCCAGGCCAGGGAGCTCGTCGTCGTCCACGACGACTGGAGGCGCGCTCGCGCGTTCCTGCCCTCCGAGAGCGGCACCGGGCTGGTGCCGCTCGACGCCGGGCCCGAGATCGCGGCCGAAGACCTCGCGACGCCCGATGAGACCGGGACGGAGCTCGAGCTCGCCCACGAGTCACTGCGTCGGCGGCAGCGGGTGTGGAGCGAGGACCGCCTGACCATCGCCTTCCCGGTCGGTTTCGACGATGTCATCTCCGCGGTCGTCACGATCACCTCCGCCCCACCACTCTTCCGCCACCAGATGATCGAGGACATGGTCGAGGCCGTGGCGGTCCAGCTCGGCAGGGTCGCTGAGCGCGAGCACACCGAGCGGGCGTTGGCCGAGGCGCGCGATGCCGCGATGGAGGCCTCCCGGCAGAAGTCGGAGTTCCTGGCCACGATGAGTCATGAGATCCGCACGCCGCTGAACGGGGTCATCGGCCTCAACGACCTCCTGCTCCGCGACGGGCTCACGCCCGAGCAGCGACGGCTCGCTTCCGGCGTCCAGGCAGCCAGCCGCGCACTGCTGAGCGTCATCAACGACGTCCTGGACTTCTCCAAGATCGAGGCCGGCCGCATGGACCTCGAGACGGTGGACTTCGAGGTCCGGGACCTCGTCGAGCAGGTGGCAAGCCTGCTCGGGCCGGCGGCGCGGGAGAAGGGGGTCGACCTCGAGGTCCGCTTGGACGGCGCCGTGCCCGACGTACTCGCCGGCGACCCCACGCGCTTGTCGCAGGTCCTCAACAACCTGGTCTCGAACGCGGTCAAGTTCAGCGACGAGGGCAGCGTCCTCGTGCGGGTGACGGCACCCGCCTCCGACCAGGGACACGTCGACCTGCGCTTCGAGGTGATAGACGACGGCATCGGTATTGATCCCGCGCACGTCTCCGGCATGTTCGCTCCCTTCACCCAGGCCGACACCTCGACCACGCGGCTGTACGGCGGCACCGGGTTGGGACTCGCGATCTCCCGCCAGATCGTCGATGCCCTCGGCGGAGACCTGGCCTACGAGCCCAACCCCACGGGCGGGAGCATCTTCGTGGTCACGGTCAAGCTCGCCCGGCCCACAGGGAGGGGCCGCGACGCCAGGACGAGTCCGGAGCCGGCCCCCGCCGCTCGGGTCGCGACCCAGGGCGCACGGGTGCTCGTCGTGGAGGACAACGAGGTCAACCAGCTGGTGGCCCGGGGGCTCCTGGAAGCCCTGGGAGTGCAGGTGGACGTCGCCGACGACGGTGTCGCGGGTCTGCGCGCTCTCGAGGACGGTCGCTTCGATGCGGTGCTGATGGATGTCCAGATGCCCCGCATGGACGGCTACGAGGCGACCCGGACGATCCGGCAGCGCGAGACCTCGGGCCACCGGATCCCGATCATCGCGATGACCGCCGCTGCCGTGGAGGGCGAGCGGGAGCGCTGCCTCGCAGCCGGCATGGACGACTACCTCACCAAGCCGGTCGACCCCCGCGCCCTCGAAGCGACGATCCGGCAGTGGCTGGCCACCGCGACTCCCCTGGACCACACTGCAGAGGTGACCGCGCTGCCGCCCAGCCCCGCGATCGAGGGCTTGGACACCGAGCGCCTCGACATGCTGCGCGACCTCGATCCTGGCGACACCAGCTACCTCGACCGCGCCATCGGGAACTTCCAGGTCAACTCGGTCAGCGCCGTCGAGGCGCTCCGGGAGCGGATCGCTGCCGACGACATCGACGGGATGAAGGCCGCTGCGCACAAGCTCGCCGGGAGTGCGCTCAACCTCGGCGCCCCGCGGGCCGGTGAGGCGGCCCGCGAGATCGAGCTCCTCGGCGACAGCGGCACCACGGACGGCGCGCTGGACCTGTTGTTCGAGCTCGAGGCCGCGTGCGAGCGCGCGCGCGAGCTGCTGCTGCGCTACCAGGCGTCGTACCAAGACCAGGGAGAACCCACCGCCCCGTCTGACCGGTCAGGGCCAGCTCGAACCCAGGAGGAGACATGAAGGGTGTCATCGGCATCGCCGTGATCGTCTGGCTGGTCATCGGCGTCATCGCGGCCGGCCAGCGTGGCTACTTCGGTGACGACCGCAAGGTGAGCTGCAAGACCACAGCCGACACCGCGCTCACCATCGTCGCCGGCCCGCTCAACTACGTCGGGGTGAACCCGAAGGTCGACTGCCGAACCCCGCAGCCGTCCGAATGAGCAGCGAACCTCCCCCGGGCCTCGAGCCGCTGCCCGAGGACTGGTCGCGCGCGCTCTGCGTGGTCGCCCACCCCGACGACATGGAGTTCGGTGCGGCGGCGGCCGTCGCGCGCTGGACCGGGCAGGGCAAGGCCGTCACCTACTGCATGGTGACCAGCGGTGAGGCGGGGATCGATGGCCTCGCCCCCGACGAGTGCCGCACGGTCCGCGAGGCCGAACAGGTCGAGTCGGCGCGCATCGTGGGCGTCGAGCAGGTCGACTTCCTGGGGCTGCCGGACGGGATCTTGGAGTACGGCGTGGCGTTGCGCAGCGCTGTCTGCGGAGTCGTGCGACAGCACCGGCCCGACGTCGTCATCACTGGCAACTTCCGCGACACCTGGGGCGGGTCGAACCTGAACCAGGCCGACCACATCGCGGTCGGCCGAGCGGTGGTGGACGCGGTGCGCGACGCGGGCAACCGCTGGATCTTCCCCGAGCAGATCGAGGGCGGCGTGGAGCCCTGGGGCGGCGTCGGAGCCGTCTGGGCCTTCGGCTCACCCCAGGCCGGTCACGGGGTCGACACGACCGAGACCTTCGACCTCGGCGTCGCCTCGCTCGAGGCGCACGCGGCGTACATCGACGGGCTCGGGTGGGAGCACTTCGACGCCCGCGAGTTCTTGGAGGGCTTCGGCCGGTCGACCGGGCAGCGCCTCGGCGTGGCCTTCGGTGCGGCGTTCGAGGTGTTCCCGATGGGGTGGGGTGACTAGTGCGGCCGCTCGCGGTCCTGGGTTTTGTCGGTCAGCCGACGAAACTCGACCTGGGACGACAAGACGTCGTCGTCCATCCGCGAGCTCTGTCGGTCGGCCGACGAAACTCGGCTGGTCCGCCGCACCCGTCCGCACCCCGATTGACCCGGCCCGGGTCTGGTTAACGGAGGGCATGAGCGAGACGACCGCCCCTGCGGACCCGGCCGACCGACGCCCTGACGGCGTCTCCGACGAGACCGTGGAGGCACTCGGCAAGCTTTCGGCCGCGCTCGACCACGTCGAGGACGCGCGCGGTCACCTCTACGCCTTCCACCGTCTCTGTGGCAGTGCGGAGACGACTCTGGAGGAAGCGACCGCGATGATCCGCGCGGCCGGCCACGACGAGATCGCGGACGCCCTCGACCGCGAGGTGCTGGGCGCCAACCCGATGCCGGGGATGTGGTCCTTCCAGATGGTCGAGTCCTACGACGACGGGTACTACGCCACGGCCAAGCGGATCGAGAAGCAGGCCCTCGATCAGCTGGTCGACGGGCAGCGGCATGTCTTCGAGGCGGAGATGAAGGCGTTGCGGCGTACGCGTGGTCAGGTGGGGCACGAGGCCGTCCCGGGCGAGCCACGGGCCGACGTCGAGTAGGGATGGGGAGGGTGGGGCTCGAATTCACGACCAAAGGATGAGGATCTGACCTCAGACCCTTGTGCCGCAAGGGGAAACAGGCTCAGGACTGGGTCCCTCTCAGACCGAATCCCCCGCTGTTGGGGGCCTCCAGTGCCTCGGGTGGCCTGCCGGGCCCTAGAGGTTGATGGCCTTGCTGCGGCGGGCCGCATCGCGGGTGATGGGGGCGGCGTTGGGCTTGGTGAGCACCGCAGAGGACCTGAACCTCGCTTCGCTTGCGTCCAGGCAGCGCACCGGGACGACCTGACGGACGAGGTCGCGGTCGTCCGCGAACCGAGCAATGGTCGAGGAACCCTTACAGGCGTACAGGTTAGAGCCGGTGAAGACCTTCACGGTCGACTGACCGACCTCGCTGACAAGGGTGAAGGAGCCCTCGTCGGTGCTGACCTCTGTCTCCATGAACTGGTTGCCCTTCGTGCGGGCCAGGTCGTCGACCCGGGTGGTGATGATCAGGTTGTCGTTGCGCACCGCGTAGGTGACACGCTTGATGTCGACGGTGGCCTCTTGGCGTTGCGACGCCGAACGAGGCGTGATGGTGTCGCCCAAGGGGTCGGAGATAGCCGAAATCGAGGCGCTGGCAAGCCCGGCGGCGATCACGAGCGTGCTGGCTGACAGACAGAGGACGACGAGGCCCTTGCGCAACGTGGAGACCATGACCTCACACTGACAGGCTCGGCGACATCTCGCGCGACCTTCGCGCAATGGGCTAGCCGGCCTGACCACCACGGTGTGCGGGCATTCCGGGGCTGCTGCCTGGAAGCTCGGGTCGTGGTGCGGCTCGAGCCGCCGTGGCCGAGAGTCGATCCCAGTGCCGTCTCGAGTCCGCCACCCGGTCGTGAGCGGGCAACCGGAGCGCCCGTCGGCGTCCTGACCCGAGACAAGCGATCCGCACGATGTGTCGTGTTGCAGGTAGTGGGGCGGGTGGGGCTCGAACCCACGACCCAAGGATTATGAGTCCTCTGCTCTGACCGACTGAGCTACCGCCCCGGCGGCGGCAGCATATAGACGCTGGTCAGCGGTGGCCGTCCTGCGTGGGTGCAGGGGTCTCGACAAGCTCGACCACCGCAGTTGCCGCGCGTGCTCCGAAAGCGGCAACCGTCGGGCTGTCAGTCGGTGGGTTTCGAGACGGGCGCCAGGGCGCCCTCCTCAACCAACGAACGCCGGGCGCCAGGGCGCCCTCCTCAACCAACGAACACCGGGCGCCAGGGCGCCCTCCTCAACCAACGAACACCGGGCGCCAGGGCGCCCTCCTCAACCAACGAACACCGGGGACGGTGAACTCCGCCCTGCGCGGGTGCCGGGGTCTCGACAAGCTCGACCACCGACGGCGGGCGACCACCGGCCTCCCGCTCGACCACCGGCCTCCTGCTCGACGAACGATCTTCAGAAGTCGTAGGGGACGTCGGCGAGCGTGTCGGCGAAGACGCGGCGGACCCGATCGGCGCTGGTGTCGTCGAAGAGGTCGCGGTAGTGGGCGCGCGCCGGGCGGGCGTGAGCCTTGGCACGGGGAAGGTCGGGTGCGCCGGGCAGCCCGAGTCGGTCCCAGACGGCGGCCAGCTCGGCGTCCAGGTCCTCGTAGCGACACAGCCGATCCACCGCGACCCGCTCGCCCAGCCGGTAGATGCGGGCGTTGGCGGCCAGCTTCTCGATGTGGGGGCCGGCGACGAAGTCGGCGAACGAGGGCGGGTCGTCCAGGTCGCGGTACTTCCAGAAGTAGAGCGAGACGACGGAGTCCCACGGGTTCCGCTGGATGGCGAACTTGAAGTAGTCGCGCCATCATCGGGGCCGATGATGGTCCGGACGCCACCGGCGCGCATGTGGTTGGTCACCTGTCGTTCGTGGCCCTCGTGGTGCTGCGGACCGCGACCTCCCGCGGCGGCACGGAGCGGCTCATCGGCCGGCGAGATGGGGGCGATGACGTCGTCGGGTCCGCACACCCGGGACAGGGCGATCTCGACGCTGGTGCCGGCCGTCTTGCGGGTCTTGAGGAAGACGAAGCCGTGCTCGTGGGACACGATCACCACTCCATCGTCGCAGGCGCGATAACCACACCTCGCCACGGTCGTTGGGTGGGAGTGACCACGCCCGAGCGGCCCACCGCAGGACCGATCATGCTGCCGACACCGACCCGGCGCGCCGTGGTCCTCGGTGGGACCGTCGGTGCGATGGCCCTCCTGACCGCACCGGGACTGCCGGCGGTCGCTGTCCCCGTGGGCTCGGACCGCGCACGACACCTGAGCCCCGCACAGATGGCGACGTTGCGGGCCGTGGTCGACCGGGTCGTCCCGGCCGACGACGGGACGCCGGGATCAGTCGCTGCCCGGTGTCACGAGGGGATCGACGCACTCCTGGGCGCCTTCTCCGCCTCGCCGCCGCGCATCTACGCCGGGGGTCCCTTCTCCGACCGGGGGGGATCCGCGGTCAACCACTTCCAGGACTTCCTGCCCCTCGACGCCTACGAGCACCGGGCGTGGCGGGCGCGGGTCAAGGACTACCAACGGGTCTACGAGCGAGGCCTGGACGCCCTCGCCGATGCCGTACCCGGATTCGCCGACCTACCGGGGCCGGCGCGAGACGTGGTGCTGCGCTCGAACCAGGACGCGGACGTCGGCGCGATGCTCAGCCTCGCGGTCTCCCACACCTTTGAGACCTGCTTCGGGGCTCCCGAGTACGGCGGCAACCGCGACACGGTCGCCTGGCGCACCATCGGCTTCGACGGTGACCGCCAACCCCGGGGCTACACCCGCAGGGAAGTGACCGACCCGCCGGCCGAGCCGCTCCCGATCCTCGAGCTGCAGCAGGTTCTGGCCGCCTACGGACCGGCCCTGGCGCTGGCCACCTCCGAGGCGATGCTGGGGCTGCTCACCTCCGGAGCCGGCGGCCACACGGAGCTCGTCTCGCAGGTCCACGACCTCCTCGCGTCCCACGACGATGCCGTCGACGCCCTCGCCAAGGGGACCGACCGATGAGCCGCGAGGCGGTCGTCATCGGCTCGGGCGCGGCCGGCTCGGCGCGGCGTGGGAGCTGGCCCGTCAGGGCTGGGACGTCACCGTCCTCGAGCGCGGCCGCAACCTGCGACCGGGCTTCGGCAAGCGCGCCAGCGGCGACCTCGGCACGACCTACGGCAGCGACGAGATCAAGGGCCTGCGCGGCTTCGGCTTCCCCGACCCGGTGCTCGAGCCGTACACGACCCGGACCCAGGCCGAGGCCAGCGGACGGCGTCGCCCGCTCGGCCCAGGGCGCCCTCGGCCAGCTCGGCGCGGCCGTCGGCGGCACCACGCTGCACTACAACGCGAAGACGCCCGCGCTTCTGGAAGCAGGACTTCACCCAGCTCTCCGACCTGGGCCCGGTCGAGGGCGCGCAGGTCGCCGACTGGCCGATCCGCTACGACGACCTCGCGCCGTTCTACGACGTGGTCGAGCAGCGGGTCGGCGTCCAGGGCGACCGCTCGGCGATGCCCGCCGCACGCTGCAGCAGTCGCCGCGCAAGCGGCGACTTCGTCGATGCCGCCGAACCCGACCGGCTACGCCGCCTCGCTGCCTCGCCGAGGGCGCGCGCGCGCATCGGCTGGGAGCCCTATCCCCTACCCGGCCGCGGTCAACTCGCGAGACCCGCGACGGGCGGCCGGCGTGCAACTCCTGCGGCCTGTGCTCCGGCTTCGGCTGCCCGATCAACGCGCGCGGCGACGCGCTGGTCTCGTTCCTCAACCCGGCGGTCCGCACCGGTCGGGTGCGCGTGATCGACCGCGCGTGCGTGCACCGCATCGAGACCACGCGCGACGGCCGCCGGGCCAGGGCGGTGCACTGGCGCGACGTGGACGGCCGCGAGCACCGCCTGGCGGCCTCGACGGTGATCCTCGCCGGCAGCCCGATCAACACCGCACGCCTGCTGCTGCTCTCGGCTAGCGGCGCTCACCCCGACGGCCTGGGCAACCGCTCCGACCAGGTCGGGCGCAACATGATGTTCCACAACTTCACGCTGATGCGGCGCTGCGTTCGACCGCGAACGTCCACCCGCTGCGCGCCCAGTCGACGACGCTGCAGATCGACGACCTGGTGGGCCCGTTCACCGGCCCCGAGGTCAGCGCGCTCGGCGTGCCGTACGTCGTAGGCGGACTGATCCAGGTCGGGTCGGGCGCACCGCCGGTCCAGGGGGCCAGCACCCTGGCGGCGTACGCCGGCTACGGAACCGCGCTCAAGCAGGCGATGAAGGTCGGCCTGCACGCGGGCGTCGCGGGCTCGCAGCTGGTCCACCAGGACCTCCCGCAGGCAGCGAACCGGGTCGACCTCGACCCGAGGGTCGCGCGACTTCCTCGGCAACCCGGCGGCGCGCATCACCTACTCGCCCCACCGCCACGAGCAGGCCGCGGCGATCCTGCTCGGCGCGCGGATGCAGGCCGCGCACCAGGCCGCGCCGGGCGTGGTGGCCGCGGTGCCGATCCCCTTCCCGCTGCTCAACGCCGGCATCACCTACACCGCCCACCTCGCCGGCACGGCGCGGATGGGCGCGCGACCCGCGGACGTCGGTCTGCGCGCCGTCCGGGCGGCTGCACGAGCTCGACAACGTCTACGTCGCCGACGCCTCGACGTTCCCGACCTTTCCGGGCTTCAACCCGACCCTGACCATCATGGCCAACTCGATGCGCGTCGCCCGCGGACTGGCCGAGCGCACCGCCGACTGAGCCCCAGGAGAACCCCGTGTGCCACACCTGCTCCCCCACCCTCGGACGCCGCAGCCTGCTCGGTGCGGCGCTCGCTGTGCCGGCGCTGGCCGCTGTCTCCGGGCCGGCCGTCGCGGGGGGCGGCCGCCGGCCGCACCGCGTGTTGGTCTTCTCGCGCACGACGGGCTTCCGGCACCTGTCGATCCCGGTGGCGATCTGCGACCATCGAGCAACTCGGCGCGGCGAACGGGTTCGAGGTCGTCGCCACCGAGGACCCGAAGGTCTTCACCGACCGGGGCCTGCGTGACTTCACCGCCCTCGCGTTCGCCAACACGACCGGCAACATCCTCAACGACCGGCAGCGCGCTGCTCTCCAGCGCTTCGTCGTCGGCGGCGGGGGCTGGGTGGGGATCCACTCGGCGGCCGACACCGAGTACACCTCGGACTTCTACACCAAGCTCCTCGCCGGTGGCAGGTTCCTCGCCCACCCACTCGAGCAGCCGGGCGTGGTGGTCCGTGAGGCCGCTTCGCACCTGTCCACCCAGCACCTCCCGGAGCGCTGGGTCATCCCCATCGAGGAGTTCTACTCCTTCACCTCGAGCGTGCGCGGTCGCGCGAAGGTGCTGCTCAGCATCGACGAGTCGACCTACCTGCAGGACCCCAACACCAGCAATCTGCCGACCGGCCCGGACAACCCCTTCCCGAGCGAAGGTGTCACCGGGGTCATGGGCGACCACCCGATGAGCTGGCAGCACCGCGTCGGACGCGGGCTGTCGTGGTACACCGCGCTGGGGCACGAGTTCTCGATGTACGTCGACCCGGACTTCCGCACCCACCTGCTCGGCGGCCTGCTCAGCGCGACCCGGCACGGTCGGCTCCACCTGCGCTGAGCAGCTCGAGCTGCTGACGTTCACGCGTCGCGGGCCAGGCCCAACCGCTCCATCAGCCTGAGCGCGTCGTGGGGCGCGTGCCCCTTGGCGTCGTTGTCGAAGTAGACGACCACGTCAGCGCCGGCCGCCCAGTCGCGACACCGTTGCGCCCACCGGCCCAGTGCCGCGTCCGAGTAGCCGCTGGCGTAGAGCTCCTGGTCGCCGTGCAACCGGACGTAGACCAGGTCGCTGGTCACCTCAGTGGCCATCGGCCACCTGCCGGCCGTCTCCGCGACGACGCAGCTCACGTCGTGCTCGCGCAACAGGCTGAAGGCCTCCTCGGTGCAGAACGACTCGTGCCGGAACTCCAGGGCGTGCCGGACCCGTTGGTCGGCGAGCCCCCTCGGAGCACGCGTGACCGCACGGTCCTCGGACACCTTGTCGTCGTGCGAGCGGGCCAGGGCGGCAGCCTCGCCCACGGTTCGCGGCAACAGCTCGAAGAACGACGCCACGAGCTCGGCGTCGAAACGCTGCCGCGCGGGCAGCTGCCAGAGCACCGGCCCCAGCTTCGACCCCAGCGCCAGGACCCCCGAGGCGAAGAAGTTCGCCAGCGGCGTCTCGACGTCACGCAGCCGTTTCATGTGGGAGATGAAGCGACCACCCTTGACGGCGAAGAGGAAGTCCTCCGGGGTCTGGTCGCGCCAGGAGCGGTACGACGACGCGCGCTGCAGCGAGTAGAAGGACCCGTTGATCTCCACCGAGGTCAACCGCTCCGCGGCATAGGCGAGCTCGTCACGCTGCCGCAACCCGGCGGGGTAGAAGTCCCCACGCCAGCCGGCGTACGTCCAGCCGGAGATGCCGACCCGGATCTCGCCCATGACCACCCGTACCCGCACGGCACGCAATGGATCCCTGCAGACCCGGAAGCCCCAAGACTCCCGCGCTCGAGGAGCGAAACGGCCCGGACCTGCGTTGTCGCAGGATCACGGGCCGTTCTCTGGGCTCCCCCGGTTGGACTCGAACCAACAACCCTCCGGTTAACAGCCGAATGCTCTGCCAGTTGAGCTACAGGGGATCGCGAGCCGCAACCCTAGCAAGGGCGCGTACGCCGTCGAAATCGAGATCCGGAGACCGTTCAGCCGGCCCCGACCTCGTCGCGGGCGGCGCGCAGCGCCGTCTCGGCTGCGACCCGGACGGCGGGGTCGTCGGGGTCGACGCCCGCGTCGAACTCGTAGACCCAGGTGATCGGGGCGTCCCCCCGCGGCGCGCGCCTGGCGATGACCCGGAGCCCCCGTCGGCCACTGATCGGGACGTGTCGGGTGAGGACCACGCTGGCGGTGACCCGCTCCCGGACCAGCTCGAGCAGTCGGCCCGGCTCCTCGATCTCGAACCGGTGCTCGGGGCGTGGCTCGCCCCAGGTGCCGACCTCGCGGATCCGCAGCACGGAGGTGTCGGTGTCCCAGTCGGCCGCCTCCACCTGTTCCCAGGGGACCCGGGTGGTGACGCGGGCATCCGGCGTCGACGAGCCTGCGTAGAACGCGTCGCGAGAGCCGGCCACGACGGTGCCGTCCGCGGTCGCCGCCCAGGCCAGGACCCTCTCCCCTGGTGCGACCTCGAGGGGAGCGCTGCGAGCGCGTGCTCTCACCCGGCGCTGCCGATGGTGTGCTCACGCAGGGTCCGCCGGTGCTGCTCGAGGGCCGCCAGCTCGCCGAACATCCGGTTGTAGTCGGCAGCGTGCTCCACCGGGTTGGTGCGCTGCAGACGTGATTTCAACTCGGAGATCCGCCTCAGGGCGGTCAGCTCGAGCAGGCGGAAGACGTGGACCGAGACGTAGGCCGCATCCGGCTCCTTGGCGTGCGGCAGAGGTTCGACAGCGAGCGCACTGACCAGCGAGGCGACCGCCGGGTCGGGGGCGGCCTCGCGCAGACGCCCGGCCCATCCGGTGTCACCCGACCCCGCGACAGGACCGCCGGCATCGGCCACGAGCTGCCAGACGGCCCGGTAGGTCGGGTGGGTGAAGTCGTTGACGTCGACGTCGGAGGTCGTGCGCCCGATGGCCATCGGGTGCTGGATGACGAGCTTGAGGGTCTCGCGCTCGAGGGCGAACCGGGGATCACGCAGGTCGGGCAGGGCTCCGCGGACCGGCGCCTGCGGTGCCGGTGCCGGAGCCGAGCGCCGCGGACGAGCGGCCCGTTCGACCTCGACCTGGACGTCCATCGGGTCCATCCCGGTCAGTGCCGAGATCTCCCGGGCGAACGAGCTGCGGGCCACCGAGGTGTCGCGGCTGCTCGTCACCAGTGCGGCCGCCTCCCGCACCGCACTCACCCGACCGTCGGCCCGGTCGAGGTCGTGCTTGCCCACGACGTTGCGCAGGACGAAGCGGTAGAGCGGCTCGCGACGGGCGATGAGCTCACGCACGGCGGCGTCCCCGTGCTTGAGCCGGAGGTCGCAGGGGTCGAGCCCGTCGGGCTCGATGGCGACGTAGGTCTGCGAGACGAAGGCCTGCTCCCCCTCGAAGGCCTTGAGGGCCGCCTTCTGCCCGGCCTCGTCACCGTCAAAGGTGAAGATGACCTCGCCACGGAACTCGGCGTGGTCGGCCATGAACCGGCGCAGGACCTTGACGTGCTCCTCCCCGAAGGCCGTGCCGCACGAGGCCACGGCGGTGCCCACCCCAGCGAGGTGGCAGGCCATGACGTCGGTGTAGCCCTCGACGATCACCGCCTGGGAGCTGCGGCCCATCTGCTTGCGTGCGAGGTCGATGCCGTAGAGGACGCGACTCTTCTTGTAGAGCGCGGTCTCGGGGGTGTTGAGGTACTTCGCCTCGATCTTGTCGTCGTCGTAGATCCGACGCGCACCGAAGCCGATCGTCTCGCCCGACGACTCCCGGATCGGCCACAGGAGCCTGCCGCGGAAACGGTCGTACGCGGAGCGGCCGACGAGCGACGAGCCCGGCGGCAACGGACTCGTCCTCGGAGAACGCCTCGCTGACGCAAGTGTCGCAGCAGCTCCTCGCCTCCGCGTGGCGCGAAGCCGAGCCCGAACTGCTCGGCGGTGGCGGAGTCGAAGCCGCGCTCGGTGAGGAACTGTCGAGCCGCGGCCGCGTCGGGGGTCAGCAGCTGCTCGGCGTAGAACTGCTGGGCGACCTTGTTGGCCTCGATCAGCCGGCCTCGGGCCGGCCCGCGCGGCCGGTCGTCACGGCGCTCGTCACCCTCCTCGCGCTTGAGGGTGACGCCGTGGGTGTCGGCGAGCCGCTCGACGGCCTCCACGAAGGTGAGCCCGTCGATCTTCTGCAGGAAGGAGATGACGTCGCCACCCTCCCCGCACCCGAAGCAGTGGAAAGTGGCCCGACTCGGCGAGACGTTGAAGGACGGAGTCTTCTCGTCGTGGAAGGGGCACAGCCCCTTCTGCGAGCCGCCGCCGGCGTTGCGGAGGGCGACGTACTGACCGACGACCTCGTCGATCCGGGCCCGCTCGCGCACCTCGATGATGCTCTCCTCGCGGATCCGGCCTGCCACGGTGGGAGTGTACGGCGGCTCAGTAGGCCGAGCTCGTGACGTTCCACAGGGGCTCACCGGCGGCGTAGCGGTGCAGCTGGTCGCGCACCAGGCGGTGCGCTCGAGGCCACATCGCGCTGCTCGGGCCACCGACGTGGGGAGAGATCAGGACCCCGGGTGCGGACCAGAGGGGGTCCTCGGCGGGGAGGGGCTCGACGTCGAAGACGTCGAGGGCCGCCGTGACCCGGCCTGCGTGCAGCGCCGCCACCAGGGCCCCGGCGTCCACGACCGGGCCTCGCGCCACGTTGACCAGCAGCGCGCCGTGCTTCATCCGGGCGAGGAAGTCGGCGTCGACCAGGCCGCGGCTGTCGTCGGTCAGCGGCAGGACGAGGACCACGACGTCGGCGTCGGGCAGTAGATCGGGCAGTGAGGCGACGCCGTGGACGCCCTCGCGAGGGTTGCGGGCGACCCTCGTCACCGTCACCTCGAAGGGCAGCAGACGCGCCTCGATCGCACGGCCGATCGCGCCGTATCCCACGAGCAGGACGTGGCGGTCGGCCAGCGCGGGGCGCCACCGGTGGGCCCAGGTGTGAGCGTCCTGGGCGCGGACGAACTCGGGGATGCCCCGCAACGAGGCGAGCGTCAAGGCGAGCACGAGCTCCGCGGTCGAGGCGTCGTGGATGCCGCGGCCGCTGCACAGGGTCACCCCCTCCGGGACACTGGGTCGGACGTGGTCGACACCCGCCGAGAGCAGCTGGACCACCTCGAGGGCGGGCATCCGTGCCAGTACGTCGGCGATGTCGGAGGTCATCCGGTATGGCGCGACGTAGAAAGCGACCTCCTCCACCGAGCCCGGCACGCCGGCCTGCGGGTCGACGACCTCGTAGCGGAGCCCCGTCGGGGGGTCACCCAGGAGCTCGGGCTCGAAGGGCAGCCAGACCAGGGGGGCGGTCACGAACCGACCCAGCGTTGGTGCCAGGAGACGGCACTGGCGTCGGTGAGGGAGGCGACCTGGTCGACGACGACCCGCAGACGGGTCACGTCGTTGCCCGCCTCCCGCCAGTCGCCGGCGAAGGCCGGATCGAGAGCCTCCGCACCGCGCTCGGCCAGGGTCGAGACGAGCTCGGCGAGCAGCTGGCGCTGACGCTCCATCAACGCCACCCGGTCCTCGGCCTGCATCACGTAGTGAGCAGCGATGCCCTTGAGCACGGCCATCTCCAACACCGTGCGCTCGGGCACGACGAGGTCTCCCTCGTGACGGACCATCGGGCCTTGGCCGGGGTCGAGCACGGCGTGCTGGACGGCGCCGCAGAAGCGGCCGATGAGGTCACTGGTGAGGTTCTTGAGCGCCGCGAGGCTGCGCCTGGTGCCGTCGTAGGACGAGGTCGGCCAGCTTCCGACGCTGTGCAGCCCGGCGAGCGTCTCGTCGAGGGCGTCATCGGAGGCATCGGGGAGATACCACCCGCGCACCGTCGGCCAGACCGCAGTCGTGTCGAGGGCGGTGAGGTCGAGCCGGCCCGCGACGACTCCGTCCTCCACGTCATGGACGGAGTAGGCGACGTCATCGGCCAGGTCCATCACCTGCGCCTCGAAGGCGGGTCGATGGCCCTCGACACCGAGCCGCATCCAGTCGAAGACCGGCCGGTCATCGGCGTAGACCCCGAACTTCGGGCTGTCGGCACGCCTCGGCCAGGGGTACTTCGTGCAGGCGTCCAGGGTCGCTCGGGTCAGGTTGAGACCGACCGAGTGACCCGCGTCCGCGTCGAAGGTCTTGGCCTCCAGGCGGGTGAGCAGCCGCAACGTCTGCGCATTCCCCTCGAAGCCGCCGCACGGGTCGCTCAGCTCGGCGAGCGCCCGCTCGCCGTTGTGTCCGAACGGGGGGTGACCGAGGTCGTGGGCGAGCGCCGCGGTCTCCGCGATGTCCGGATGGCACCCCAGGGCCCGGGAGAGGTCACGGGCGACCTGGGCCACCTCGAGGCTGTGGGTCAGCCGGTTACGGACGAAGTCGTCGGACTGCGGTCCGACCACCTGGGTCTTGGCCGCGAGCCGGCGCGAGGCGGCCGCGTGGACGACCCGGGCCCGATCCCGCTCGAAGGGGGTCCGCTCGGGAGCGTCGACGCGCTTCGGCGGTTCGACGACCAAGCGCTCGCGCGAGGCGTCGTCGTAGCGCTCGATCGGATCCACGCGGCGACCCTAGTCAGGTGCGCGATGCGGCTGGCCGGGCATCGGCCCGTGACGTGACGGCGCCCCCTTCGTGGTGCGGCGCTCGTTGTCTCGCACGCGCGGCTCGTAGTGGCGCTGGAAGGCACTCGCGACCAGCTCACGCCGGCTCCGCACACCGGTCTTCTCGAAGATGTTGCGCAGGTGCGCCTGCACCGTTCCGCCGGTGATGGCCAGCTCTCGTGCGATGACAATGGTCGAGTCCCCACGAAGCACCGAGCGAGCCACGTCCTGCTCGCGCGGGGTCAGCCCGTAGGCCCGCATGAGGAGCGAGGTCAGGTGGGTGGGCTGCGCGGCGTCCAGGACGATCGAAGCGCGCCGGAGCCCGTCGTGGTGGGCGAGAGGCGAGCCGTGCAGCACGACCCACCGTCCGTCCACGCCGAGCACGCGGGACGTGCTCGCTCCGCCGTCTCGGCCCAGGACGCGTCCAGCGAGCGCGAGCACGCTGGCTGGCGGAGTTTCGGTCGACCCTCCCAGGCCGTCGAGCCATCCGACTGCTGTGGGTGTGGCGGACTCGACCGCGAGATGTTCGTCGAAGACGACGAGACCCGGCGCCTGCGGAAGGTCGGGATCGCTGGCCTGTCCCAGGAGCAGGGCGTGCCGGGCGCCGACGGCGAGCTCTGGAGCAACCCGACGGATCGTGTGGATGTCGCGGTCGGAGAACTTCGGGCGACCGGCCTCACGGTAGAGCCCGACCAGACCCCAGGCCTCGCTGTCCCGGGTACGCAGCGCGAACAGGAGCTCCTGCTCGCAGCCGAAGGGCTGCATCTCCTCGTGGAACTTGCGGGAGATCTCGGGGCGACCGCCGGTCGCAGCGTCCAGCGTGCCCACTCCGGACGGCGACAGCATGACCCCGTTCATCGAGTTGTAGTCGTCCTCGGCGTACTCCCTACCGAGCCACTCCGCTGGGATCTCGGGCAGACCTTCCTGGAAGTGACTGGTGATGAGCAGCGAGGTCGGATCCACCGTGAAGAAGCACGCGGCCTCGAAGTGCGGGACGGCCTCGGCGAGGAGCGGGCCGGCCGCCCGCCACAGACTCACGAGGTCAGAGCCCGATCGAGCGACCGAGGTCAGCTTCTCGACGAGCCGATCACTGCCGTCCACAGGGACGGCCTACCAGACCCGACGTGCCGACGTACCTGATTTGTGCAATGGCGTCCGCCTCGTGGCCGCGCGATGCTCCGACCCATGGCTCACATCATCCGTGCAGGCGAGGGCGAGGTCCTCGGCCCGCCATCGGGTTGTCAGGACCGGTTCCTCGTCGACTCCGAGGACTGGGGAGGCCACCTGGGGGTGGTCGAGCACCTCCTGGCTCCGCACGCCATCGCGGCTCCACTGCATCGGCACACCCAGGAGGACGAGTTCAGCCTCGTCCTCGAGGGCCGGGTCTGGTTCGTCGCCGACGGCGAGGAGCACGTCGCCGAGGTGGGTGACCTGGTCTTCAAGCCCCGAGGGGAATGGCACACGTTCTTCAACGCCGCGGACGAGCCGGCCCGGCTCCTGGAGCTGATCTCACCCGGGGGTCTCGAGAAGGCCTTCCGCATCATCGACACCGCCACGGAGGACGTCGACCTCGGTGCGCTCATCGCGGCGCACGGTTGCGAGGGCGACCCCGAGGCCACCATGCCCTGGATCGAGAAGTACGGCCTGCGGTTCGAGTAGCCGGCGTGTGCCTGTGACGAACAGTCCGAAGGACCGTCCTCAGGTGGGCTCAGAAGGTCGTGACGTGGACGTGGTCGTAGTGGTTGGCGGTGGCCGACCCGCGGTCCGACATCGCCCGCCAGCCCTCGCCGCCACGCTCGACCGACCAGATCCGCTGGGAGTAGATGAGGTAGGAGACGCCGAGCTCGGCGTAGTGGGCGCGGACGAACTCGGCGACCTCGTAGCCGCGCGAACCGCTGACCATGATGTCGACGGCAATGCCCTGAGCGTGCTCACCGTCGCCTCGGAACGTGCCGTAGCTGGTGATCTCCGGGAAGGCCGCACACACGGCCTGGTGCACCTTGACGATGTTCGGACTGACCCCTGAGGCCACCGAGGTGCCGTTGGTGCAGGCTCCGCCGAGACCGGCAGGGCCCGCGGCGGGCTTCTTCGCCGACAGGTAGCCCTTGGTCACCCAGCGGGACCGGCCGTCGATGACGACCTCCACGCGACCGTAGAGGGAGCGGCCGGTCACCAGGACCTTCTTGCCGCCGTCGATCTCACCGACCTTGTCCGCCTCGTCGCCCGGCACGGTCCAGAGGTTGAGGTCGGTCGTGGTGAACAGGCGGTCGTCGGCGTTCTGGACCGCGCGGCGGGTGGCCTTCTGGGTGAGCGTGATCTGGGCCGGGGTCTGCACCTTCGGCGTCCTGATCGTCCGGCTCCGATCGCCCGAACGGCTGACCTCGGTGCGCCGGTCGACGCTCGTGGAGGCGCCAGACACCCGGGCCTCCGAGGTCGGTCGTGCATCGGCGCTGGCGGAGGCGATCAGGTCGCGGGTTGCGGGGTCGACCGCGAGCACGCCGAGGCCGACAGCGGTCGCTGTCGTCACCAGGGCGAGGGGACCGGCCACGGAGGCGGCACGGACCCGTCCACGCTGGAACGGGTTGAGGCGGCGGGCATTGGTTTCCCGCTTGTGGCGGTGATCTGCCACAGCGCTGATCCTTTGCTGTCGTCTGACATGGGCGGTCCGGGTGACGGTGGTCGACCCGGACGGCGTCGACTCAATCACAGCGAGTCCATCCTGTCCGCATCTTCACCACGTTCGCACGACGTGAGACGAGTCACCCTCCCGTCGTCTCGGCGGTCTCCTCCCGCAGGTGCAGGTCGGCGCCGTCCTCGTCGTCGAGCCAACCCTGCGGCAGGATCACGCGGTTGCGAGGCGATCCCTGCCGGCCTCGGGGGGCCCCGAGCTCGGAGGTCGGGAAGGGCTCGGAGTGGTCCAGACCGGCGAGCAGCTGGTCGAGCGCAACCAGGCTGTCGACCAGCGCCAAGGACCGGCGCATCTCGCCCCCGGCGGCGAAGCCCTTGAGGTACCACGACACGTGCTTGCGGAACTCCTTGCAGCCCCGCTCCTCCCCCGTGTGCTCGCACAGGAGCTCGGCGTGGCGGCGCATCATCGTGGCCACCTCACCCAGGGTGGGGAGGGTCGCCGTCACCTCTCCGGCGAAGGCCGCGGCGAGGTCCCGGAAGATCCAGGGTCGACCCAGGCACCCGCGCCCCACCACCACGCCCGAAGCACCGGTCTGCTCGACCATCCGCAGGGCGTCGGCGGCCTCCCAGATGTCGCCGTTGCCCAGCACCGGGATGTCGACATGGGTGACGAGCGCGCCGATTGCGTCCCAGTCGGCCTGCCCCGAGTAGGCCTGCTGGACCGTGCGTCCGTGCAGCGCGATGGCGGCGCAACCGGACTCCTGGGCGATCCGGCCCGCGTCGAGATAGGTCAGGTGCTGCTCATCGAGGCCCTTGCGCGTCTTCATCGTCACGGGGACGGCGTACGGCGTCGCGGCGGCGACCGCCTGCTCGAGGATCTGGCCGAGCAGGCCGCGCTTCCACGGCAGGGCACCGCCCCCGCCCTTGCGTGTCACCTTGGGCACCGGGCACCCGAAGTTCAGGTCGATGTGGGCAACGCCGTACTCCCCGCACAGGATCTCCGCGGCCTTGGCGACGTAGACCGGGTCGGTGCCGTAGAGCTGCACCGAGCGCACCGACTCCAGCTCGTCGAAGACCAGCATCCGCAGGGTGGTCTCGTCCCGCTCGACCAAGCCACGGCTGGTGATCATCTCGCAGACGTAGAGCCCCGCGCCCTGCTCGGCGCACAGCCGGCGGTAGGCCGCGTTGGTGATGCCGGCCATCGGGGCCAGCACCACCGGCGTGGGCACCGTGAGCGGACCGAGCTGGAGGGGCATAGGCCCATTCTCACCCGGGGTCGCGGAACTCCGGGTCTCGACAAGCTCGACCAACGGTGGAGGTGCCCGACCAACGGCGGACGGGTCTCGACAAGCTCGACCAACGGCGGAGGTGCCCGCCCAACGGTCAGGGTCTCGACAAGCTCGACCAACGGCGGAGGTGCCCGACCAGCGGTCAGGGTCTCGACAAGCTCGACCAACGGCGGAGGTGCCCGACCAACGGTCAGGGTCTCGACAAGCTCGACACGGCGGAGGTGCCCGACCAACGGTCAGGGTCTCGACAAGCTCGACCAACGGGTGGACGGGTCTCGACAAGCTCGACCACCGACGAAAGGGCTCGACCAACGGGTGGACGGGTCTCGGCCACCGATCAACGGGGCTGGGGGGTCCGCGCGCCCTTCCGGTCCTTGTCGCGCGGGCCCTTGTCGGAGCCCTCGGGCCGCAGCCGCTTGATCTCGCCGGTCCAGGTGATGGGCGCCTGCACGGGGTCGGGGCGGAAGCTCACCGCGGTGAGGTCGCCCTCTCCCGGGGAGAGGAAGACCAGACAGACCTTCTCGCGCTCGCCGTGCTTGAAGGTGCGGGGGAAGCGCCAGCCGGGACACGGCTGGAAGACGGTCGCGAACTGGGCGGCCGACAGGAGGGTGTCCTCTCCGTCCACGCCGTAGAGCGGCACCACGTCCCCGCCGAGGTCGGTCTGACCCACGTTGGTCACCGTCGCCCGCACGAAGTACGGCGTGGAGCGGCGATCCTGCTTGCTCATCTCCCACCCCTGGAAGGAGCGCGCGAAGGTGGTCCGCTCGAGCCGGCCGACCGCGATCTCCAGGACGCCGACCTCCGTCCGTCGCGGCTGGTAGGCCACCACCGCTTCCTCCCCCATTCCGAGCTCGGTCCCGGGCTCGGTGAGCTCGATGCCGAACGGCACCGGAAGCGCGGAGGTCACCTCGGTCGGGGTGGTGCTCCTCGGCGCTGCCGGCTCGGACGCCTCGACGGTGGGCCCGTCGTCGAACGAGCAGCCGGCCATCGCCACCATGGCCAGAGCCATGACCCCGGACAGCACGAGACCTGGGAAGGACGGACGTGCGGAGCGACGACGCATGCGCCGATCCTCCCTTGTCTGCCGATCAGGCGCCGACGAATCGCTCCGAGAAGAACGTCGTGATCCGATCGAGACCGACGCGCTCCTGCTGCATGGAGTCGCGCTCGCGGACCGTCACCGCGTGGTCCTCGAGGGTCTCGAAGTCCACGGTCACGCAGTACGGCGTACCGATCTCGTCCTGACGGCGGTAGCGGCGCCCGATGGCGCCCGAGTCGTCGAAGTCGACGTTCCAGCCACGGCGCAGCTCGGCGGCGAGGTCTCGGGCCTTGGGTGACAGGTCTGCGTTGCGGGAGAGCGGCAGGACCGCGACCTTGACCGGCGCCAGGCGAGGGTCGAGGCGCAGCACGGTGCGCTTGTCGACCCCACCCTTGGTGTTGGGCGCCTCGTCCTCGGTGTAGGCGTCGATGAGGAACGCCATCAGGCTGCGAGTCAGACCAGCGGCGGGCTCGATGACGTAGGGCACGTAGCGCTCGTTCGTGGCCTGGTCGAAGTAGGAGAGGTCCTGACCCGGAGGCCTGACCGTGCTGGGTCAGGTCGAAGTCGGTGCGGTTGGCCACCCCCTCGAGCTCCTCGAAGTCGCGCCCGGAGAAGCCGAAGCGGTACTCGATGTCGACGGTCCGCTTGGAGTAGTGGCTCAGCTTCTCCTTCGGGTGCTCGTAGTGGCGCAGGTTGTCGGGGTCGATGCCGAGGTCGACGTACCACCGGGTGCGCTCGTCGATCCAGTACTGGTGCAGCTCCTCGTCCGCGCCCGGAGGGACGAAGTACTCCATCTCCATCTGCTCGAACTCGCGGGTCCGGAAGATGAAGTTGCCCGGAGTGATCTCGTTGCGGAACGACTTGCCCATCTGCGCGATGCCGAACGGCGGCTTCTTGCGGCTCGAGGTCACCACGTTGGCGAAGTTGAGGAAGATGCCCTGCGCGGTCTCCGGGCGCAGGTAGTGCAGACCGGACTCGTCCTCGACGACCCCGAGGTAGGTCTTGAGCATCATGTTGAACTGACGGGGTGGGGTCCACGCGGAGCGGGTCCCGCAGTTGGGGCACGGCACCGACTCGTTGATGTCCACCGAGTCGGGGTCCACCTCCCCGCCCTTGGCCGCCTGCCTGCTGGCGAAGTCCTCCTGCAGGTGGTCCTCGCGGAACCGCTTGTGGCAGGACTGGCACTCGGTCAGCGGGTCGCTGAAGGTGCTGAGGTGACCACTGGCCTCCCACGTCCGGGTCGGCAGGATCACGCTCGAGTCGAGACCGACGACGTCCTCGCGAGCGGTGACCATCGACTTCCACCACTGCCGCTTGATGTTCTCCTTCAGCTCCACCCCGAGCGGCCCGTAGTCCCAGGCCGAGCGCGTGCCGCCGTAGATCTCACCGCAGGGGTAGACGAAGCCCCGTCGCTTGGCGAGGGAGACGACGGCATCGACGGTGGTCGGGGCGGCCTTGGGCATTGGGTCAGGGTATCGAGGCGGCAGCGCCGTTCGCGCCGCGGCTCGGTGGACTCAGGTGGACCGGGGCGACTCGACGTTGAGCGTGGTGCCCGGTTCGACCACCTCGTAGGCGCTGGGCTCGTCGAGCGCTCGGCTGAGCAGCGCGACGGCGCGCAGCTTCACCTCGTACGACGACAGCGCGCGGCGGTAGGCGCCCACGTGCTGCCAGGTCGTGGCCAGCACCCACAGGGTCGGGTCGTCGAGGTTGCGGCCGATCGTCCCGCTCTCGTAGCCCGGCCGCTCCGCCAGGGCTGCCAGGGCCGCGCCCAGGGAGTCTCGGAAGACCTCGCCCTCCTCGACCGGCACCCGGAAGCGGCTCACGACCATCACCCGGCCAGCCTAGTAGTTGACAACGGTTCTCAACTGACTTGAGAATCGTTCTCATGCGGGCGAGGAGCGTGATGGCGGCGGCCGTCCTGGTCACCGCCACGACCGGTTGCTCGGCGCTGGCCGACGACTCGGCAGAGGTGACGGTGGCCGCGGCGTTCTACCCGCTCGCCTACGTGGCCGAGCGCGTCGCAGGCGAGCACGCCGCCGTCGAGAGCATCACCCAGCCCGGGGGCGAGCCGCACGACCTCGAGCTCACGATCCGCGAGACCGCGCTGATCGCCGAGGCCGAGCTGGTCGTCCACGAGGAGGGCTTCCAGCCCGCGGTCGACGCCGGTATCCAGGAGAACGCCCAGGGCGAGGTCCTCGACGTCTCCGACGTCGCAGACCTGGTGCCTCTCGGGGAGGACCACGAAGAGCACGCGGAGCACTCCGATGACGAGGGGGACGACCACGACCACGAGGGCGACCTCGACCCGCATTTCTGGGTCGACCCGCTCCGGCTGGCCGACGTGGGCGATGCGGTCGCGGACGAGCTGGCCGCTCTCGTGCCGGAGCACGCCGATGACTTCCGCGCCAACGCCGCGGACCTCCGCTCGGACCTCGAGGAGCTCGACGCGGCCTACGTCGAGGGACTGGCCGACTGCGAGCGCGCGCTGGTGGTTGTCAGCCACGACGCCTTCGCCTACCTCGGCCGCTACGGGCTGGAGTTCGCGTCGGTCGCCGGCCTCTCCCCCGACGCCGAGCCCACCCCGGCGGACCTCGGACGGCTGCAGCAGCTGATCGACGAGACGGGCGTCACGACGGTCTTCTCCGAGCGGCTGGTGAGCACCCGGCTGACCGACAGCCTGGCCTCGGACCTCCGCATCAGCACCTCCGTGCTCGACCCGCTCGAGGGTCTGACCGAGGAGACCGAGGACGGGGACTACCTGACCCTGGCCCGGGCCAACCTGGTGGCACTCCAGGAGGCCAACGGATGTCGGTGATCGAGCTGGCCGGCGGCACGGTCGCGATCGCCGGCCGTGCGGTCGTGCGCGACGTCGACCTCACCGTGGGGGCGGCGGAGTTCGTGGCGCTCCTGGGGGCCAACGGATCCGGCAAGTCCACGCTCGTCCGGGCGCTGACCGGCCTGCGACCGCTGGCCTCGGGGTCGGTCCATCTCTTCGGCACTGCGCTCTCCGACTTCGGCGACTGGCATCGCGTGGGCTACGTCCCGCAGCGCTCGGGCGCCGCCTCCGGAGTCCCCGCCTCGGTCAGGGAGGTCGTGGCCTCGGGTCGGCTCACCCGACGACGCCTGCTGCGGCCGGCCTCACGGGCGGACCGGATCGCGGTGGCGGAGGCCATCGAGCTCGTCGGCCTCTCCGACCGCGCTCAGGACGGCGTGTCGTCGTTGTCCGGTGGCCAGCAGCAGCGCGTGCTGATCGCGCGGGCCCTGGCGGGCAACCCCGACCTGTTCTTCCTCGACGAGCCGACCGCCGGTGTCGACCTGCCCAACCAGGTGGCACTGGCCGAGGCGCTGCGCGCGCTCAAGGACCGTGGCTCGACGGTCGTGCTCGTCGCCCACGAGCTCGGGCCGCTGGCACCTCTGGTCGACAGGGCGGTGGTGCTGCGCGAGGGACGGGTCGACTACGACGGTCCGCCGCTCACCGAGCACGAGGTGCACGACCACCACCACCACCGCGAGCTGGAGCGCCCCACCCGGCACGACCACGCACCACACGTCGCCTCGCCGCTCGACCTCGGAGGTCAGCCGTGAGCCCCGCCGAGCTCTTCGGCTTCGAGTTCATGCAGCGCGCGCTGCTCGCGGCGCTCTTCACGGGCCTGGCCGCGCCTGCGGTCGGCACCTACCTCGTCCAGCGGCGGCTCGCACTCATGGGTGACGGAATCGGGCACGTGGCGGTGACCGGGGTGGCGATCGGCCTGGCGACGAGCACCTCTCCCACCTGGACCGCCATCGTCGTCGCGGTGCTCGGAGCGATGCTGATCGAGGTCATCCGGGAGCGCGGTCACACCAACGGCGACGTCGCCCTGGCGCTCCTGTTCTATGGGGGCCTCGCTGGCGGCGTCCTCGTGACCGGCCTGGCCGACAAGAGCGCCGCGTCGCTTCAGCAGTACCTCTTCGGGTCGATCCTCAGCATCTCGTGGACCGACGTCTGGGTCACCATGGGCCTCGCCGCGCTGGTGGTGGTCGTGTGCGTCGGCCTAGCGCCCCAGCTCTTCGCAGTCGCGCACGACCAGGAGTTCGCGCGGGTCGCGGGGCTCAAGGTCCGGGGCTACAACCTGCTCATCGCAGTGCTCGCGGCGGTCAGCGTCACCGTGGCGATGCGCACGGTCGGTCTGCTCCTGGTCTCCGCACTCATGGTGGTGCCGGTGGCGACCTCGCAGCAGCTGACCCGATCCTTCCGGACCACCCTGACCGCCGCCATGGTGCTCGGCACGGCAGCGTCGGTCGGGCGGTCTGGTCATCGCGGCCTTCGCGTCGTACCGAGCCACGATCGCGACGGGTCCGACGATCGTGCTGCTCTCGCTGGCCGGCTTCATCCTTGCGTGGCCGATCGGAGCTTGGCTGCGCGCCCGCGAGGCCAGGACGTGACCGAGCAGACCCCGCTGCGCCCGACGCGCCAGCGGCAGGCGGTGCTCGATGCCCTGGCCTCCGGTCGACGACTTCCGGTCCGCGCAGGAGATCCATGAGCTGCTCGGCCGCCGTGGGGAGGAGGTGGGCCTGGCCACCGTCTACCGCACCCTGCAGCGACTCGTCGGGTCCGAACAGGTCGACCATCTGCGCAGCGCCGAAGGCGAAACCGTCTACCGCCGGTGCTCCCCGACCCATCACCACCACCTGGTGTGCCGGGAGTGCGGCACCACCGTCGAGATCGAGGGACCGACCGTCGGAGCGGTGGACCCGCTCGGTCGCCGCCGAGCACGGTTTCGAGGAGGTCAGCCACACTCTCGAGATCTTCGGCACCTGTGGTGGGTGCAGAGACGCAGGCTAGGAGCCCGGTTCGGCACCGCCGTAACGCCGGTCGCGCGCGGCGTAGATCTCGATGGCCCGCCACAGGGCTCGACGGTCGACGTCGGGCCACAGGACGTCGGTGAAGACGAGCTCGCTGTAGGCCGCCTGCCAGAGCAGGAAGTTGGAGAGCCGCTGCTCCCCGGAGGTTCGCCAGACCAGGTCGGCCTCGGCGAGCTCGGGCACGTAGAGGTGACGGGCAAAGGTGCGTTCGTCGACCTTCTCGGGTCGCAACCGTCCGGCGGCGACCTCGCGAGCGATCGAGCGTGCCGCGTCGGCCAGCTCGGCCCGGCCTCCGTAGTTGACGCACATCGTGAGGGTCAGGACCTTGTTGTCCCGGGTGAGGTCCTCGGCGACCTGGAGCTCCTTGACCACCGACTTCCACAATCGGGGCGCCCGACCGGCCCAGCGGACCCGGACCCCCAGCTCGTGCATCTCGTCGCGTCGCCTCCGGATGACGTCCCTGTTGAACCCCATGAGGAAGCGCACCTCGTCGGTCGACCGGGCCCAGTTCTCGGTGGAGAAGGCGTACGCCGATACCGCCTCGACGCCGATCTCGATCGCGCCTTCGACGACGTCGAAGAGCGAGTGCTCCCCCATCTCGTGGCCCCGGGTGCGGGGTAGCCCGCGCTGCTGGGCCCACCGGCCGTTCCCGTCCATGACGATCGCCACGTGTCGAGGCACCAGCTCGGCCGGCAGCGTCGGAGGGCGAGCCCCCGACGGATGGGGCGACGGCGGGCGGGGCACGGCGCGACGCTAGCGCTCGACGTACGGCAGGGAGCGCAGCCCACGCTCGAGGTGCCAGGAGAGGAAGGCGGCGACCAGGGTGCTCGCCTCGCGCAGGTGACGAGGTTCGGCGGCCTCGAGGACCGGCCAGTCACCGGCCAGGAGGGCCCCCAGGACCGGTACGGTCTCGGGCGCCGGACTGGCCGACCCGGGAACGCGACAGGTGGCGCACAGCATCCCGCCCATGGCCGGGTTGAACCACGCGTGCGGACCGGCGAGGCCACATCGAGCGCAGTGCTCGAAGGAGGGGGCGTACCCCGCGACCGCGAGGGAACGCAGCAGGTAGGAGTCGAGGATCTGGCCCGGCGGGCGGTCTCCCGCCGCCATGGCACGCAGCCCGGCCACCAGGAGGAGGAACTGCTGGACCGAGGGCTCCTTCTCCTCGGCCACGACCACCGAGG
The DNA here is from genome assembly GCA_963767915.1 of uncultured Actinomycetota bacterium. Classification (GTDB taxonomy): domain Bacteria; phylum Actinomycetota; class Actinomycetes; order Propionibacteriales; family Nocardioidaceae; genus Nocardioides. Next base: position 111,867 of record CAVYFR010000001.1, on the reverse strand, counting down.
CGGTCTCGAGCATCACCGTGCCGGCGGTGTAGCGCTCGTAGTCACCCCCCAGGTCACCGGAGAACGGCGTCAGCGTCTCAGCCTGGGTGATCGTGTCGAGGCTGCGCCCCTCGGCGAGCTGCAGGTCGACGTGGGTGAAGGGCTCCAGGCGCGACCCCCAGCGCGACGAGGTACGCCGTACACCGCGTGCGACCGCTCGGACCACGCCGTGGTGGCGGGTCAGCAGCGTGATGATGCGATCTGCCTCTCCCAGCTTGTGGGTGCGCAGCACGATCGCCTCGTCGCGATAGAGAGGCACGCGACCATTGTCTGCCTAGGAGGCACCCGACCGACGACGACGCCGCGGCGTTTTCCAGCATCCTTGCGCGAAGCCCACGGCTGCTCGGTCCAGGCGGTCGGGCCAGAACCGCCACTCCAGGATGCTCCGGGCGCGCACGAAGGTCGCGCCCGGCAGCTCCTCGGCGAGCATCGCCGCATCGGCGGCGGGGTGGATCGGGTCGGCAGGGTGCCCGACGACCAGCGCAGGCACCTCGATCGCCCGACGCTGCTTGGAGGAGGGCGCGATCCTGCCGAAGAACAGCCCGTGCACGACCGCGGCCATGGGACCCGAGCGCTGGTCGAGGGTGTCCAGCACGATCCCGGCCCAGAACGGCACCAGCCCGCGCGGGACGGGCCGGGTCACCATCCGCAGGCCGTCGATGGTGAAGGGGAGGAAACGAGCAGCGAACAGCAGAGGCGAGAACGCGAGGATCCCGGCCTCCAGGGCGTTGTCGAGCACGGGCATCTCGAGGATCAGGCCTCGCACTCGCTCCGGGGCGAGCACGGCGACCTCGAGGGAGACGTTCGCGCCGAGCGACGTCCCTCCCACGACCGCCTGCGGCGCGTCGAGGTGGTCCAGCAACGCGACGACCTGCTCGGCGAAGGCGGTCATCGAGTAGACGAGCGGGTCGGCGGGGCGGTCGGAGCGTCCGTGGCCGAGCAGGTCGAGGGTCACGACGTGCAACCCGGCGCTCGCCATGGCTCTGGCCAGGGACTGGTGCATCCGGCGCGGCATCAGCTGTCCGTGGAGGAGCACGACCCAGGAGTCGCCGGCGCCGTACTCGGTGTACTCGAGTCGGTCGCGACCGGCCTCGGTGTCGAGGAAGAACTGCCCGACCCGCTCAGAGACCAACATGTCGCTCAGCGTAGGGCGCTGACCGGGCTCGGCACGGGAGCAGCGGCGGTCTCCGGCGGATCTCACCCAGGTGGGTGAGGTCCCCTTCACCGGTGGCCGACGAACTCCACCACCTGCTGGAAGGTCGGGACGGTTCTGCCAGTCGATGGGGCGGACGCCGACCACGCCGGCGGTGATCGACCGGATCTGGTCGATGCGTCTTGTCGTAGGTCAGGTCGCGCCGACCTTTTCGACCTCCTGTGCCGCCAGTGCGCGGGCGACGGCCTTCTCCAGCGACGTCGCGCAGGGTGGTGCGACAGGCCGCGAGCTTGCCGTCGTCGCCGCAGTAGCGGTAGCGGTAGGCGCCCTCGCACCTTCTTGCCAAGCGCCATGCGCAGGTCCTTGTCGACGTAGCCGTACCAAGCGATGCCGTTCCAGGTCGATCCCGTGCCCGAGGCGCGGGTGGTCGTCGAGCTTCTGCGGCAGCGCACGCACCAGCGTGTTGCTCGAGCTTGCCCTTCAGCACGTCGTAGGCGACCGACTGCTTGCCGTCCTCCCACCAGGTGTCGAACAGGGCGATCGCGGCCTGGTGGTCGTCGTAGGCGCCGTCGCGGTCCCGGTCGACGCGCGGGGCACCGTCAGCCAACCAGGCCTTCAGCACCGCGGCGCGGCGTCCTTGGTCTCGGCGTCCGTGCCGATGACCTGCGAGCAGCCAGGCAGCGTGGCGGCGGCCCGGGAGTCCGCGGTGGCGCCGCCCGACATGACCCCGACCAGGTCCGGGCAGTGTCGACCTTCGCCGGTGCCGGCGATCTCCTGCGAGCAGCCGCTTCTCGAGCGCGAAGCGAGCGGTAGACCGAGCCGTAGCTCCAGTTGTCGTCGGCAGCGGCGAAGCCTGGCGCCTGCTTGTTGTTCCAGCTGACGAGGTAGCCGGGCTCCGGGTTGGTCTGCCGCGACGTGTCGACCGAAGGGCAGCCAGCCCTTGCCAGTCGTACTTCTTGTCCGCCCAGCGCGGCAGGTCCGGCTCCGACCTTCCCCGAGCGAATCGGCAGCAGACCCGAGGAGAAGTAGGAGATGTCGCGATTGTCGGCGTAGAACCAGTTGAACGTGAAGTCGATGTCGCTGGCGGCGCGCTGGAAGACTGGCGGCGTCCTTGACGAAGCCCGGGTCGTTGAGCTCGGCGAAGCCGAGCACCGAGTCGACCTCGTGGCCGTACGTCGAGCGCTGGAGCACCACCGCGACCGGCTTGCCCTGCACGGTCGTGCGCTTCTGGACGATGCCGTGGCGGGTGCGCAGGACGAGGAACTCGTAGGTCGTTCGGCGGCGCCGGCGTGCCGGGGTTGGGTGTCGTGTTCTCGGTGTGGACGTAACTGGTCCATCGGCACGCACTTCTTGCCGACGCCGGTAGCCGGTCGACTCGACGGTCGGCTTGGAGCCGTCGCGTTGCAGAGCCGCTCGACGACCGTGTCGACGTTGTCGCTGCCGGCAGCTGGTGGCCGACCACGCGTAGTCGAGCGCCGCGGCCGAGCTGGACGACCAGGTTCGTGCCCGGCGAACGACACCCCGCGCGCCATCGACCCCTGGACCCGTGTGGCACCTGCTCGACGAGCAGCTGCGGTGCGTAGTAGCCGGTCTGCGGGCCGAAGACCGTGAGCGGCTTGCCGGTCGCCGTCTCCTTGCCGGCGACCAGCACCGCGTTGCTCATGCCGTTGCGCTCGAGGCCCAGGTCGAGAGAGGTGCCGTCGGGAAGGGTGATGCGCGGCTCGACGACACCCGGACTGCGCGCCTGGGTGCGACCGAGCGGCTCCCCGGACCCCGGGGCGGTCGCCCCGGCCACGTCGGGCAGGGCGACGCCGGGCTTGCCCGGGTTCAGGCCGCCGGGCTCGTACGGCGTGCGGACGGAAGCCGTCGTGGGCGCGTCGGCGTCGTGCTTGCTGCGGAGGTCGTCATAGACGCGCACGGCCCCTTCGGGCCGAACCGCTCCACCAACGCCTGGTACCACTCAGCGTTGGCCGCCTCGAGGCCGCCGCCCTTGCCGAAGATGCCGCCCACGAGCGATGCGATGTAGACGATGTCGGCACGGTTCCAGTCCTCAGGGACCTTCTGCAGTGCGGCGTACTCGACCGGACAGCTGGGCGAGACCGGCAGCGGGCACAGGTCGCTCTGGGCGGTGTTGATCCCCTCGATGAAGCGTCGACCGCCGAGAGCAGCCTCGGACCGTCCGCACCCGCGCGCTTCGCGGCGATCTCGACCTGCTCGGCGGCCTCCTCCTCGGTGTAGAACGCCGTGCGCAGCTGCCCCTGGTCCATCGCGACGTTGCCGGGCGAGTCGCCGACGAACTCGGCGAGCCGGGCCTCACCGGTGTGACGTAGGACGTCCATGAGGAACATCCGGTCCTCGATCGCGGCGTAGCCGGCCCCGAACTGCACGTCGTCGTAGGTGACGCCAGTGATGAACGGGACGCCGAAAGCGTCTCGTTCGATGGTGACGCCCTCGCGCGGGGTGGCGGTGCTGACGACCTCCTCGGGAACGAACCCGGCGTCCTTGAACAAGGTGTCGAGGTCGGCCTCGGTCAGGGCCTCGGGCTCCTTAATGGTCAGCGCGTCGTACATCTCCAGCTGGTCGGCGAAGTTGGTCGGGGTGTCGGCCGTCGCCTCCGTGCCTCCCAGGAGGAGCACGTCCACCGCCGTGGCTCGGCCGTTCGACCCCGGCGGCAGGATGTTGCGAACCTCGCCGTACCGGTCTGCGCGTCGCGCGTCCTGGGTCGCCTGTCCCTCCACGGCCGCTTGAGAAGGACCGGCCTGGATCGGCACCACGGCGGCCAGGGCGAGAGCGGGCAGGACGAGCAGGGGCGTGCGACGCATGTGACCCCAACGAACGGCATCCCGCCGGTGTTACGCACCACCAGCGGCCGACGCTGCGCTCCAGGCGTTGGTCGAGCCGTCGCGGCCCACCGCGCTGGTCGAGCCGGTCGAGACCCCGGTGGTCGAGCGCGTCGAGCCTCGGTGGTCGAGCTTGTCGAGACCCCGGTGATCGAGCGCGTCGAGACCCTCGCCGGGTTTCGAGACGGGCGCCAGGGCGCCCTCCTCAACCACCGGAGCGCCGCTGGTCGAGCGTGTCGAGACCCTCGCCGGGTTTCGAGACGGGCGCCAGGGCGCCCTCCTCGACCACCGGAGCGCCGGTGGTCGAGCCTGTCGAGACCCCGGTGGTCGAGCGTGTCGAGACCCCGGTGGTCGAGCTTGTCGAGACCCCGGTGATCGAGCGTGTCGAGCCCTCGCCGGGTTTCGAGACGGGCGCCAGGGCGCCCTCCTCAACCACCGGAGCGCCGCTGGTCGAGCGGGTCGAGACCCTCGCCGGGTTTCGAGACGGGCGCCAGGGCGCCCTCCTCAACCACCGCAGCGGCGCCCGGTGGTCGAGCTTGTCGAGACCCTCGCCGGGTTTCGAGACGGGCGCCAGGGCGCCCTCCTCAACCACCGACCCGACAGCGCCAGGGCGCCCTCCTCAACCACCGGAGCGCCGCTGGTCGAGCGTGTCGAGACCCTCGCCGGGTTTCGAGACGGGCGCCAGGGCGCCCTCCTCAACCACCGGAGCAGCGCCCGGTGGTCGAGCGTGTCGAGACCCCGGTGGTCGAGCTTGTCGAGACCCTCGCCGGGTTTCGAGACGGGCGCCGGGGCGCCCTCCTCAACCACCGACCCGACAGCGCCGGGGCGCCTCCTCCACCGACGGAGCAGGCCCTGCGTGCCTTCAGTCAGCGCCGGTGGCGGCCTGGCGGTTGACGGCGGAGACGACGGCCTTGAGGGAGGCGGTGACGATGTTGGGATCGATGCCGACACCCCAGAGGACGTGGTCGTCGACGGCGCACTCGACGTACGCCGCCGCGACCGCGTCACCGCCAGAGGACAGCGCGTGCTCGGCGTAGTCGAGGACCCGGACGTCGAAGCGGTCCCCCAACCCGTTGATGGCGTCGACGAAGGCAGCGATCGGGCCGTTGCCGGTCCCCTCGAGACTGAGCGGCTCGCCGTCGACGTAGACGTTGACCGAGAGCTGGTCCTTCTCACCAGCCGCCGAGGAGGTGTGCACCGAGTCCAGCCGCAGGGGCGCCTCGCGGTCGAGGTACTCGGCGCGGAACGCCGCCCAGATCTCGTCCGGGGTCACCTCACCCCCGTCGGTGTCGGTGCGAGCCTGGATCACCCGGCTGAACTCGACCTGCGCGCGTCGCGGCAGGTCGAGCTTGTGCTCGGTCTTGAGGATGTAGGCCACGCCACCCTTGCCGGACTGGCTGTTGACCCTGATGACGGCCTCGTAGGTGCGGCCGACGTCCTTGGGGTCGATCGGCAGGTAGGGAACCGCCCAGGCCTGGTCGTCGACGTCGACGCCGGCCTCGGCCGCGTCGTGCTCGAGGTGCTCGAAGCCCTTCTTGATCGCGTCCTGGTGGCTGCCCGAGAACGCCGTGTAGACGAGGTCGCCGCCGTAGGGGTGCCGCTCGTGGACGGGCAGCTGGTTGCAGTACTCGACCGTACGGCGGATCTCGTCGATGTCGCTGAAGTCGATCTCCGGGTCGATGCCCTGGGAGAAGAGGTTGAGGCCCAGCGTCACCAGGCAGACGTTCCCGGTGCGCTCACCGTTGCCGAACAGGCACCCCTCGATCCGGTCGGCGCCGGCCATGTAGCCGAGCTCAGCGGCGGCGACCGCCGTACCCCTGTCGTTGTGCGGGTGCAGCGACAGGACGACATGCTCGCGGTGGGCCAGGTGGCGGTCCATCCACTCGATGGAGTCGGCGTAGACGTTCGGGGTCGCCATCTCCACGGTGGCGGGCAGGTTGATGATGACCGGCTTGTCGGCGCTCGGCTCGAAGACGTCGAGCACCGCGTTGCAGACCCTGACGGCGAACTCCAGCTCGGTGCCGGTGTAGGACTCCGGGCTGTACTCGTAGAAGACGGCCGTCTCCGGGACCATCTCCTCGTACTTCCGGCAGAGCCGGGCGCCCTGAACGGCGATGTCGCAGATGCCGTCCATGTCGAGGCCGAAGACCACGCGCCGCTGCAGGGTCGAGGTGGAGTTGTAGAGGTGCACGATGGCCTGCTTCGCACCCCGGATCGCCTCGTAGGTGCGCTCGATGAGCTCCTCACGGGCCTGGGTGAGGACCTGGATGACGACGTCGTCGGGGATCAGCCGCTCCTCGATGAGCTGCCGGACGAAGTCGAAGTCGGTCTGGCTCGCAGAGGGGAACCCGACCTCGATCTCCTTGTAGCCCATCCGCACGAGCAGCTGGAACATCTCCAGCTTGCGAGCCGGGCTCATCGGGTCGATGAGGGCCTGGTTGCCGTCGCGGAGGTCCACGGCGCACCACCGCGGGGCCTGCGAGATCGGCCGGTCCGGCCAGGTCCGGTCGGCCAGCGCGACGGGGGTGAACGGCTCGTAGCGCGTGAACGGCATCGCGCTGGGCTGCTGGGGGTTGTGCTCTCGAGTCATGCGAGGTCCTCGTGTCGTGTCGGTCACCGGCGGCGCGACTCACTCCGCAGCGAGGGGTCCGGTCGACTCAGACCTCGCTGCGGCGACCAAGGAGCAGGATGCGCGCGTTCACGATTGCGCCACGATAGCCCGCCTCGGGGGCGGAGTGCGGAGAACGGTTCGGTGGGTGGACCGGAGCTGCAGCTAGGACCGCGGGGCGAGGCCGCGGCGAAGGGCGGTGACCGTGGCCTCGTCCATGCGGCGTACGACGCCGGCGCTCGGCAGCGCGCTCGAGCCGTGGATCGTGCCCGGCCAGCAGTGCAGCTCGGTCGGCACCCCGGCAGCGAGCAGGCGCACGGCGTACTCGTTGCCCTCGTCGCGCAGCGGGTCGAGCTCGCAGGTCCAGACGTGGGCCGGCGGGAGTCCCGACAGGTCCTCGGCGCGCGCCGGAGCGGCGTACGCGTCGGCCTGCCGGCCGGCGAGGTAGTACTCCCAGGAGCGGAGCGCCTGCGGCCTGCTCCACAGCGGAGTGTCGACGAAGGTGCGCATCGACACGGTCTCGAGCCGGTCGTCGAGCTCGGGGATGCCCAGGGACTGGAAGGCGAGCGCGGGTCCACCGCGGTCGCGGGACAGGAGGGCGGTCGCCGCGGCGAGCCCTCCCCCGGCACTCTGTCCGTGGACCGCCACACGCTCCGGATCGACGCCGTCGAGCCGGGCGAGGTGGCGCAAGCCGGAGTAGCAGTCCTCGAGTCCGGCCGGGTAGGGGTGCTCGGGCGCGAGCCGGTAGTCGACGCTGACCACGACGGCGTCCAGGGCCGTCGCGAGCTGTACGGCGCCGCCGTGCTCCATCGCCACGCTGCCGATGCAGAAGCCCCCACCGTGGAGGTAGAGGAGCCCGGGATGGGGACCCTCGGTGCGGGGTCGGTAGATCCGCACGGGCACGTCGTCGGTGGTGCGCTCGTCACTGATGTCGAGCTGCTCCTCGCCGGCCACCGGCCCGTCGGGGACGAGCAGGTCGAGCATCGAGCGGGCCGACCCGATGTCGTCGAGGGCGTCGGTCATGTCGGGCAGCAGCTCGACCAGCGGCGCCAGCTCGGGGTCGAGGGTCGGGAAGCGTGCGGGGTCCATGTCGCGGCGGTCTCAGGCCAGGACGAAGTCGTCGAGGTCGACGGGCCGCGGGTCCAGGTCCAGAAGTCGACGAGCCGCCACGGGCTCAGCGTGTGCACGTCGCCGTCGCGTTCTTGTAGAAGTTGTGCTCGATGTGCGGTGAGGACCACACCATCGTCTTCAGCTCGGCCTGGCAGCGGGCGTACCACTCGTCGTACTTCTCGGGCCGCGGCTCCATCGAGCTGAGGCCGTCGCGGCGCCAGGGCCTGCAGGCACTGCACGACGTAGCGCACCTCGCACTCGGAGTGGAAGATCAGGCTGCCGCCGCTGGCGAGGTTGGTGCCGGGGCCGTAGAGCATGAAGAAGTTGGGGAAGCCGGGCACGGTCATGCCGAGGTAGGCCGCGTGGGCGGTTGCCCCAGTGCTCGCGGAGGTCGGCGCCGTCGCGACCGACGATCGCGCATGGGCAGGAGCGGCTCGTTGACACGGAAGCCGGTCGCCCACACGACGACGTCGGCGCGGTGGTGGGTCCCCGTCGCTGTCGACAACACCGTCCGGCTCGAGCCGGTCGACACCCGCGCGGACCAGCTCGACGTCGTCGCGCGTCAGGGTGCGCAGCCAGCTCCGTTGTCCTGCAGGGTGCGCTTGCCCGTGGGCGGGTAGTCGGGCACCACCTTGGCGAGCAGCTCCGCGTCGCCGTCGACCTGGGTGGTGATCCAGTCGGTGAACATGATCCGCGCGATGTCGTTGACCTCGCTCACCGACCGGTGCTGTGGCTCCCAGTCGGGGTCGACCTTCGCCGCGGCGAGACCCGTGTCGCAGCCGGGCCAGAAGATGAGGAAGCGGTACCACCGGCCGTAGAACGGCAGGTGGCGCAGCGCCCAGCGTCACGCCCGGGCCGACGCGACTCGTGGTAGCTGCGGGTTGGGGAACATCCACTGGGCCGTGCGCTGGATGACCGTGAGGCTGCGCGACCTGGTCGGCGATGGCCGGGCGCGACCTGGAAGCCGGTGGCACCGGCGCCGACCATGACGACGCGCTTGCCGGTGAGGTCGACGTCGTGGTCCCAGCGGGCGGTGTGGAACGCTCGGCCCGTCGAAGCTGTCCGGGGACGTCGGGCACGTGTGGCCGGTTGAGCTGGCCGACGGCGCTGATGACCGCGCGGGCCGTGCAGGGTCTCCGCCGTCGTCGAGCGCGACCCGCCACGCCTGCGTGCCCTCGTCCCAGGTGGCGCCGAGCGACCTCGGTGCCCCAGCGCACGTGCTGCTCGACGTCGTGCTTCTCCATGACCCGCTGGAAGTAGGCCTGCAGCTCGGGCTGCTGGGCGAAGAACTCGGTCCAGTGGTCGCTGGGCTCGAAGCTGTAGCAGTAGAAGTGGTTGCCGACGTCGACGCGGGCGCCCGGATAGCTGTTCTCCCACCAGGTGCCGCCGACGCCCGGCGTTCTTCTCGACCACCACGTAGGGGAAGCCCGGCCTGCCTGAAGCCGGATGGCCGCGAGCAGTCCCGACATGCCGCAGCCGATGACGACCACGGGCAGCTGCCGCGGCGGCCTCGGGACGAGGGCGTCGCTCCGCGCGGGCGTCGACGCCGTCGAGACTCCATCTCCTCGAGCAGCATCGGCACGTACTCGTCGCGGCACCTCCTCGCAGACGAGCCAGTCCATCATCTGCTTGAGCAGCTCGGGGTCGACCGGCTCGGGCTCGGGGCAGCCGCGGTCGCGGTAGTCACGGATGACGTCGAGGGCGAGGGCCCGGGCGGCGGCCTTGTCCTCCTCGGACATGTAGCCCTGCACCTCGTTGAGGAACAGGCCGTGGGGCCGCAGCGGCCCGTCGAGAAGGCCCGCGTCGCCGCTCATGTGGACGCACGACAGCAGCAGGGTCGGGACCGACACGTCCTCGAGCGCGGCGGCGATCGCGTCGTCGCTCTGTCCTCGCGGTGAAGGGCAGGCCGGCGTGGGGGTTCCGCACGGGCCTGAGACTAGTCTCAGGCCCGTGACCGGAGTGATCGTGACCGGCGCCGCCTCCGGGATCGGCCGAGCGTGCGCGGAGGAGCTGGTGGCCGAGGGTCGACGCGTGGCCCTCTGGGACCTCGCCGAGTCCGTGCTCGAGGTGGGTGAGGGCCTGGGCATGCCGGCGTACGTCGTGGACGTCGCGGGCGACCTGGCCGGCCCTGTGGCCGAGTCAGCCGCCGCACTCGACGGGCTCGACGGGCTGGTGCACGCCGCCGGCCGGGTGGCCGTCGAGCCGGCCGGCGCCTACACGGCCGAGACCTGGGACGCCGTGGTCGACGTCAACCTGCGCGCTCACGCCCTCCTGGTCCAGGAGATGCTCCCGCACCTGCGGGCGACCGCGGCTGCGGGCGGCAACGCCTCGGTCGTGGCGATCTCCTCGATCGAGGGGATGGCGGCCAACCCCTACATCCCCGCCTACTGCGCCTCCAAGGCCGGCCTCCTCGGCCTGACCAGGTCGCTGGCCGCCCAGCTCGGTCCCGAGGGCATCCGCGCGAACTCCGTGTGCCCGGGCTTCATCGTCACCCCGATGATTCAGCCCGCCCTCGACGTCGAGGAGATCCGGGTCGGGTTCGAGCAGGCGGCTCCCCTGCAGCGCATGGGCCAGCCGTCCGAGGTGGCGGCCGCGGTTGCCTTCCTCCTCTCGGCGAAGGCGTCCTTCGTGACCGGCACCGAGATCGTCGTCGACGGTGGCTTGATCTGCGCCCATTGACCGCGGCGACCTCGCGCTCGGTTCACCCCGTCGGGGACGAGAGCCTGAAGTAGCCTCGGACGTTGTGTCCACCCGCCTGATCACCGCCTGTCTGCTGGCGGGCGTCCTGGTGAGCGGGTGCGGGGAGTCGGGTGCCGGCGATGGTCCTGAGCCCGACGGCACCGGCGTCCCCGAGCTGGGCGCCTGCCGGGTGCTCACCCCCGAGGACGTCACCGAGCCGAGCAACACGACGAAGCCGGTGGCCTGCGAGGAGGAGCACACGGCGCAGACCTTCGCCGTGGGCAGCCTGCCAAACTCCTTCGACGACGCCGATCACGACGACGAACGCCTCGGCGCCTTCGCCTACCGGACGTGCAGCGGCAAGTTCATGAAGTTTCTCGGCGCCGACGAGAGCCTGGTCATGCGCACCGTGGTCAGCTGGGCCTGGTTCCGACCCGCTGAGGAGGCCTGGGAGGACGGCGCCCGGTGGTACCGCTGTGACGTCGTGGGCGGGGGTGAGCAGAGCCGGGACTACGTCCCCTTTCCGGAGACCGCGGAAGGACTGCTGCTCGGTCGCCCCGACGACACGTGGATGGTGTGCGTCTCCGGCCCGTCGGTCACCGACTCGCTGAAGATCCCCTGCTCGGAGGACCATGACTGGCGCGCGGTGACGACGATCAAGCTGGGTGAGCCGGCGGACCCCTACCCCGGGGACCGCGTCGTCGAGGTGACCACCCGGGACTACTGCTCGGACTCGGTCATGGCGTGGCTGAACTACCCGGTCGATTTCGAGTTCGGCTACACCTGGTTCCACGAGGCGGAGTGGGAGGCGGGCAACCGCCGCTCCGTCTGCTGGGCGAAGACGTCCGAGTGAGAAGCCTCGCTCTCCTCGCGGTGGCGCTGCTGCTCGCGCTGGGCTCCTGCAGCAGCGTCAAGGACCCCTCACCGGTTCGGACCCCGACGCCCTCACCCAGCAGCAGCAGCGACAGCAGCACCCCGCCCACCGCCGCACCCGTGCCGCAGCCCGCGGTGGACGCCTGCTACGAGCTCGCGTTCGACGAGGCCCTGGCCCCCACCAGCGGCGCCGCACCCGTCCCGTGCAAGGGGCGGCACACCGCTCAGACCTTCGACACGGGGCGACTCGACGCCGTGGTCGCGGGTCACCTGCTCGCCGTCGACTCCCGCCGGGTGCAGCGCCACGTGGCGCGCAGCTGCCCGCGGGCGATGGCGGCGTACGTCGGCGGAACGAAGGAGCAGCGGCGGCTCAGCATGCTCCGCTCGGTCTGGTTCACACCGACCGTCGCCCAGTCCGACGAGGGTTCGGACTGGTACCGGTGCGACGTGATCGCGGTCGCGCAGACGGACCGCCTGGCGGTCCTGCGAGGCCGGATGTCAGGCGTGCTCGACCGGCCGAAGGATCGGGCGCGCTACGCCATGTGCGCCACCGCCCCACCGGGTGCGGAGGGCTTCCAGCGGGTGGTCTGCTCGCGCGCCCACACCTGGCGAGCCGTCGAGGTCGTGGCCCTGTCCAAGCTCCCCGGGCGCGACTACCCCGGCGTCGGTCGGGTCCGGCGAGCAGGTGCCGAGCCGTGCGAGGAGGCCGGGCGGGCGGCCGCTGATGACGGTCTCGCGTTCCGGTGGGGTTACGAGTGGCCCACAGCCGAGCAGTGGGAGTCGGGACAGACCTACGGCCTGTGCTGGGTCCCCGACCAGTCGGAGCGTTAGGCAGGTTCGCCGAGGTCACCGCCCTGCACTGGGGTTCTCGACAAGCGACCACCGGTACGGGGTCTCGACAAGCTCGACCACCGGGGACGTCGCTCGACCGGTACGGGGTCTCGACAAGCTCGACCACCGGGACGTCGCTCGACCAGCGGACGGTCAGAAGCCGAGCTTGCGGAGCTGGCGCGGGTCGCGCTGCCAGTCCTTGGCGATCTTGACGTGCAGGTCGAGGTAGACCGGGGTGCCGAGCAGGGCCTCGATCTGCTGGCGAGCGGCCGTGCCCACCGCGCGCAGCCGGGCACCTTTGTGCCCGATCACGATGCCCTTCTGGGAGTCGCGCTCGACGTAGAGGTTGGCGTGGATGTCGAGCAGGGGTTTGTCCTCGGGCCGGTCCTCCCGCAGGTTCATCTCCTCCACCAGGACGGCGATCGAGTGCGGCAGCTCGTCGCGCACGCCGTCGAGCGCCGCCTCGCGGATCAGCTCGGCGACCAGGACCTCCTCCGGCGCGTCGGTCAGGTCGCCGTCCGGGTAGAGCTGCGGCCCTTCCGGCATCTGGGCGACCAGCAGGTCCTGCGAGCAGCATCACCTGGTCCCCGGCGACGGCGGAGACCGGGACGATCTCGGCCCAGTCCGTGCCCGTCTCCCGACCGAGCTCGGAGATCGCGAGCAGCTGCTCGCCGATCTTGTCGGGTGGGGCCAGGTCGGTCTTGGTGACGACGGCGATCTTCGTCGTCCGACGCACCTTGGCCAGCTCGGTCACCAAAAACCGGTCACCGGGACCGACCTTCTCGTCGGCCGGGAAGCAGACGGCCACCACGTCGACCTCCGACCAGGTCGAGCGGACCAGGTCGTTGAGCCGCTCGCCGAGCAGCGTGCGCGGGCGGTGCAGCCCCGGTGTGTCCACGAGGATCAGCTGCGCGTCCGGGCGGTGCACGATGCCGCGGACGACGGTCCTGGTGGTCTGGGGCTTGGGCGAGGTGATCACGATCTTGGTGCCGACCAGCGCGTTGGTCAGCGTCGACTTGCCGACGTTGGGACGCCCCACGAAGCAGGCGAACCCGCTGCGGTGCCCGGCCTGGCTCATCCGCGAGCCTCGTCGTAGGCAGCCCAGATCTCGTCGTCACTCTTCCCCGAGGCCCTTCCCGCCCGCCAGATCGGCCCGGGATCCACGGCGCGGGGCTGTCGGGCCGACGCGGCCCGCCAGTAGCCCATCACGTCGTAGGCCGCGCTGGGCAGCCGCCGCTCGCGCATCAGGTGCTTGCGGATGGCGCGCATCTGCGCGGACTCACCGGCCATCCAGAAGTAGCCGGCACCCTCGGGCCACGCGATCGAGCCGACGATGGAGGCAAGGTCGCTCTGACCGTCGCCGGGCTGCCGCAGCCAGGTGACCTCGCGACCCCCGGCAGGTAGCCGCCCAGGTCGTCGGGCACCTCGGCCCACACCTGGGCCGGCAGGGGCGAGGCCTCGAGAATGCGCGCCATCGCCGGCATCGCAGTCAGGTCGCCGACCAGGATCAGCCAGCCGGCGTCCTCGGAAGGTGCGAAGGAGCCCTTGGGTTCGGTGACGGTGAGCCGCTCCCCCACACAGTTGCGCCGGGCCCACTCGGTGACCAGCCCCTCGTCGTGCAGGACGACGTCGAGGGTGATCCCGCTGCTGTCGCAGGCACGCACCGTGTAGTAGCGCACCTGGAACTGCCCCGGGACGACCACGCCCACCCATTCGTCCGGGATCCCGGTCGAGGCGAATCCGTCGACGCCCAGGCGGAGCCGCACGAGGTGGTCGGAGACGTTGGCGCGGTCGAGGACGACCGCGTCGTAGGTCTGCGCCCGGGTGCTCACCTCGGCAGGCTAGTCACCACGTCGGGCGCAGCGGGAATCCGTCGTGGTGCCCACGCTTGCAAGGGTCGCGTTTTGAATGCATCTCAGCGATGGACGACGTGCACGACCACGTCCGGACCGGCGAAGTCGGCCAGGACGGTCCGATCGGTCCCGGTGACCTCGTCGGCTTCGCTGATGACCAGAGCCGCCTCGAGGCCCCGCGCGCCGGAGGCCACCGCCATGGCCACGCACACCTGGAGGGCCGAGAGCCGGAGCGAGGGGAGGCCGACCGTCGCGCCGGCGTAGGTCCGCCCGTCGAGGTCGCGTACGGCGGCCCCTTCGGCGGCCCGGGTCCGGGCACGGGTGGACCGGGCGAGGGTGAGGAGCTTCTGGTCCTCGGGCGACAGGTCCACCCGCGGGAGGCTAGTGGCCGGCGCGAAAACCCCCAGGAGAGGGTCCGCCGCGACCGTGCGGCCCTCAGTCGACCGGCACGGGGTCGGTCTCCTCGGCGACAGGTGACGTCGCCCGGCTGATCAGCACCGTGTCGATCTTGTTGCGCCGACCGGCGGCGTCCTGGGCCTCGAACCGCAGACCGTGGGCCTCCACCCAGGACCCGGGGATGGGGACTTTCCCGAGGTGCTTGGCCATCAGACCGCCGACCGAGTCGACATCCTCCTCCTCGACGTCGAAGCCGAAGAGCTCGTCGAGGTCGTCGATGGGGTAGCGGGAGGAGACCCGGACCACCCCCGGCTCGAGCTCCTCGACCAGCACCTCCTCGGAGTCGTACTCGTCGGTGATCTCCCCGACGATCTCCTCCAGAAGGTCCTCGATGGTGATCAGGCCCGCGGTGCCGCCGTACTCGTCGACGACGACGGCGATGTGCTGCCGGTCGGCCTGCATCTCCGAGAGCAGCGCGTCGGTCGGCTTGGACTCCGGCACGTAGTGCACCGGTCGCATCACCTCGTCGATGCGTTGGGTGAACTCGACCTCGGGCGCCTCGAAGTCGCGGCGGACGATGTCCTTGAGGTAGGCGAAACCGACCACCTCGTCGAGGTTCTCCCCGATCACGGGGATCCGCGAGAAGCCGCTGCGCAGGAACAGCGACATGGTCTGGCGCAGGTTCTTGTGACGCTCGATGTAGACCACGTCGTTGCGAGGCACCATCACCTCCCGCGCGATGGTGTCGCCGAAGTCGAAGACCGAGTGGATCATCTTCCGCTCGCCGGACTCGATCAGCGCCGAGGCCTCGGCCATGTCGACGAGCTCGCGCAACTCGGTCTCGCTCGAGAAGGGTCCCTCCCTGAAGCCGCGACCCGGGGTGATGGCGTTGCCGATGAGGATCAGGATCTGGGGGAACGGTCCGAGGATCCGCGTGACCCATGTCAGCGGCGCTGCGATGGCCAGGGCGAAGGCCACGTTGTGCTGGCGGGCCAGGGTCCGCGGTGCGACGCCGATGACGACGTAGGAGACGACCAGCATCACCCCGATCGAGGTCAGCACGCTGGCCCACTCGACAGCGTCCTGCGCACCGTAGGCGTCGTCGATCTGGAGCGTGACCAGCACGATGGCGGCGATCTCGCAGGCCAGGCGCAGGAACAGTGCGGTGTTGACCGCTGGTGCCGCGTCGTCGAGCAGGGCCACCAGGGTGCGTGCTCCCGCTCGACCCTCGGCCTCCAGCTCGGCCGCCCTGGCCTGGCTGAACGACGACAGTGCCGCCTCGGCGGCCGAGAAGAGGCCGGCCAGCACGACGAGTGCGCCCGCCAGGACCAGCAGCCAGACGTCGGTGCTCATGCGTCGATGCTCATCCGTCGGCGGTCGAGCCGTCGCCAGTGGTCGAGGCGTCACCGGTGGTCGGGCGCGTCCGCCACCGGGCGAGCAGCCGGTCCTGGAGACCGAACATCTCCTGGTGCTCCTCGGGCTCGGCGTGGTCGTAGCCGAGCAGGTGGAGGATGCCGTGGACTGTCAGCAACTCGAGCTCCGCGGTGGTGCCGTGACCGGCGGCCTCGCCCTGGCGGACCGCGACGGCGGGACACAGCACGAGGTCGCCGAGCACCCCCTCCTCGGGGTCCTCGGTGACCAGACCTGGTCGCAGCTCGTCCATGGGGAAGGCGAGGACGTCGGTCGACCCCTCCTTCTGCATCCAACGGGAGTTGAGCTCGGCGATGGTGTCCTCGTCGACGGCCTTGATGCATAGCTCGGCCAGGGGGTGGACCCGCATCTGGTCCAGCACGAAACGACTGAGTGACGCCACGCGCCGGGCGTCGATCCGGTGGCCGGACTCGTCGAGGACCTCGATGCTCAACGGGTGCTCACGGTCGGTCGGCGCGCTGTGCCTGCGCCTGCAGCCCGCCCCGGGCGTCGAACTCGTCGTAGGCCGCCACGATCCTGCCCACGAGCTTGTGGCGGACCACGTCGTGGCTCGTGAGCCGGTTGAAGCTGATGTCGGCCACCTCGTCGAGGATGTCCTGGATGACCCGGAGCCCCGACTTGGTGCCGGAGGGCAGATCGACCTGGGTGACATCGCCGGTGACGACGATCTTGGAGCCGAAGCCGAGGCGGGTGAGGAACATCTTCATCTGCTCCGGCGAGGTGTTCTGCGCCTCGTCGAGGATGATGAAGGAGTCGTTGAGGGACCGACCGCGCATGTAGGCCAGCGGTGCCACCTCGATCGTCCCGGCCGCGAGCAGCTTCGGGATCGACTCCGGGTCGATCATGTCGTGGAGCGCGTCGTAGAGCGGGCGCAGGTAGGGGTCGATCTTCTCGCTCAGGGTGCCGGGGAGAAATCCGAGCCGCTCCCCCGCCTCGACCGCCGGCCGGGTGAGGATGATCCGGTTGACGTTCTTGGACTGCAGCGCCTGCACGGCCTTGGCCATCGCGAGATAGGTCTTGCCCGTCCCCGCGGGGCCGATCCCGAAGGTGATCGTGTGCTTGTCGATCGCGTCGACGTACCGCTTCTGGTTCAGCGTCTTGGGCCTGATGGAGCGGCCCCGGTTGGAGAGGATGTTGAGAGACAGCACGTCAGCGGGACGCTCGGTCGTCTCGACCCGCAGCATCTGCAGGACGCGCTCGACGGTCTCCGGGGAGACTCCCTGGCCAGTGCGGATGATCGTCACGAGCTCGTCGAGCAACCGCTCGGCCAACGCGACCTCGCCGGGCTCGCCCTGGAGGGTGATCCGGTTGCCGCGGACGTGGACCGAGGCCTCGAAGGACTTCTCGATGATGGCCAGGTGCTCGTCGCCGGGGCCGAGGAGGCTCACCATGTTGATGCTGTTGGGGACCACGACGGTGTGCCGGGTCTGATGCGGCTGCATCTGCTCGTTCGGCGCGCCGTGGGCAGGGGTGTCTGTCATCGCTCCCTCATGCTACGGGAGCAGGGGCGTGACCCCCAGCGGGTTACGGTGGTGGCGTGGGGAGCCGGTGGGACGACGCCGACGTCGAGGGCACCGGCGACGGGGCCGACTGGGACGACCACGACGACGACACCGAGCCGGTCTGGTTCCCGGGTCAGCACCTTCCTGACCACGCCCGGGCGATGGGGTTGACCCACCACACCCAAGAGGGTGCGTTGCTCGACTTCGCGGGCAAGCTCGACGCCACCAAGCCGTTGCACCGCTTCACAGCGTGGGGGCTCCTCGTCGTCTTCGGTCTGCCGGTCGTGTTCTACGTCGTGCGGGTGCTGGACTACTTCAGCAGCTGAGCCGACACTCAGGCCGGCCACCCCTTCATCTCACCGGCGAGCACGTGCAGGTGCGCGTGGAAGACGGTCTGACCGGCCCCCGCTCCGGTGTTGGCCACGATCCGGTAGTCCTGGTGTCCTGCTGCGGTGGCGACGGCGGCTGCTGCGGTGAGCATCTCCGCGGCGACCGCAGGGTCTGCCGCGGCGACCGAGGCGAGGTCCGGGTGATGGTCGTTGGGGATGACCAGCACGTGTGTCTCCGCCTGCGGGTGCATGTCCGCGAAGGCGGTGGTCCGCTCGGTCACCTGCAGGATCTCGGCCGGGACATCGCCCGCCACGATGCTGCAGAAGACACAGTCAGCCATGGTTCTTCCCCTCCTCCGGCATCTTCCGAGACGGCCTTCGCCAAGACGGTGACGCACCGAAGTAAACCCCGAGGTCCGACCACGCGTCGCACTAACGTGATGACCCATGCAACGCCGGGAGTCGCCGTGACGGCGGACCGGTGGAACGCCGACGAGGCGTTGGAGCAGCTGTACGTCGCCCACTGGCGCCAGCTCGTCCGACTCTCGGTCCTGCTCGTCCGCGACGTCGGCACCGCCGAGGAGGTCGTGCAGGACGCGTTCGTCGCGATGCACGCGAAGTGGAGCGGCCTGCGCGACCCCGACAAGGCCCTGGCCTACCTCCGGCAGGCGGTCGTCAACCGCTCCCGGTCGGCATTGCGCCATCGAGGCGTCGTGTCCCGACATGCGGCGCGTGAGCGACCCCTGCTCCCGGACGAGCCTGCCCTGGCCACCGACCGGCGCGACGCCGTCCTCACGGCCCTACGTGCGCTGCCCACCCGGCAACGGGAGGTGCTCGCGCTGCGCTACTACCTCGAGCTCTCCGAGGCCGAGATCGCGGACTCCCTCGGCATCAGCCGCGGCGCCGTCAAGTCGCACGCCTCGCGCGGCGCCGCCGCCCTTCGCGCACTCCTCTCCGGAACGGACCTGTCATGAACGAGCACGACGACCTGCACCGCCTCCTGACCAGCGCGGTCGACCACGTCGAGCCGGCCGACCGGCTCAGCGAGATCCGGTCCCGCACCCGCGCCACCTCGCGTCGGCAGTGGTACGTCGCCGGCGGAGCCGTGCTGGCCACCGCTGCGGCCGTCACCGCGGTCGCGGTGGTGAGCTCGACCCTCGGTGGCGCTCCCACCACCGAGGACCCGGCGGGCCCGTCGTCGTCGGCGCCCGTGCCTCCTCCGGAGATCGCAGAGGCCGTCGCCGACGGCTACTACCTCGGCGACACCGCACGCGGGCCCCGGCTCTTCCTCGAGCGGCGTCCGGTGCCAGCAGGCTCGGAGCTGGAGATGGCGGTGGCGTTCCTCGAGACCGAGCCGGTCGACCCCGACTACCGCACGCCGTGGAACGCGGGGTCCTTCGGGTCGGCCCGGGGCTCCGCCGACGTGCTCGAGATCGAGCTGACCGACGCTGTCCTGCGCGAACGCCCCGAGGGACTCGACGAGGCAGAGGCTGGCGTCGCGGTGGAGCAGGTCGTCCGGACGCTGCAGCTGGCCGCGGGCTCGGACGCACCGGTGCAGTTCCGCTTCGAGGGCAACCCGATCGACCAGGTGCTCGGCGTACCGACGAGCGAGCCGCTCTCCCCTGCCCCGCTCACGGAGACCCTGTCACTGATGAGCGTGGAGTTCCCGCAGGAGGGCGAGGTCGTGAGCGGCGAGCTCGTCGCTCGCGGGCTCAACAACGGCAACGAGGCGACCATGAACTGGTCGGTCGAGCAGGACGGCGAGGTCCTCCTGGAAGGTTTCGCGACGGCTCTGGGATGGATGGAGGAGCGGCTCTGGCCGTGGGAGACAGAGCCCATCGACCTGTCCGGGCTCGCGCCGGGCACCTACACCTTCGTCGCCACCAACCCCGACCCCTCGGGCGGGGAGGGCTTCGCCCCCGACCGCGACACCAAGACCATCCGCGTCGAGGAGGCCGCACCTGCCCCCACCGGGGCAGTCACCCCGGTCTACTACGTCGGCGACGGCCCGGACGGACCGGACGCCCCGGAGCACGTGCTCTACCGCGAGTTCGGTCGGGCAGTAGCGAAGGACCCGCTGAACGCCGCGATCGAGCTGCTGCAGTCGACGCCTGCCGACCCGGACTACACCACGCTCTGGCCCAAGGCGAGCCTCGAGTTCGGCAGCTTCGACGGCATCGGAGACCAGGGCTTCATCTCGGTGGTGCTCACCGACCCCGCGCTGGTCGAGCGACCCTCCCCGATGAATGAGGCGGAGGCGCGCCTGGCCATCCAACAGGTCGTCTACACGATGCAGGCCGCCTTGCGCACCCGAGCGCCGGTGGAGTTCTCGTTGCCCGGAGCGACCTCCAACGTAGACACGGTGCTCGGTGTCCCTGCCGAGCGCGACGCGGAGTTCTCCGGTGTGCGGAAGTACACCGAGGCGCCGGTCCTGGACGTGCTCTCCCACATGGTCATCAGCGACCCCGCCGAGGGTCTGGTCGTCTCGGACGACTCGTTCACCGCGCGTGGACTGGGCACGGGCTTCGAGGGCTCGCTGGTCTGCTTCGTCCGCGACGGGGACCGCCAGCTGTGGGCGGAGCCGACGATCGCGGGCTGGCAGGAGGAGCGCCTCTTCCCATGGGAGCTCGAGGTCGACCTGAGCGACGTGCCCTCCGGCACCTACACCTTCCTCTGCACGACCGACGACCCCACGGGCGGCACCGAGGGTCGCGGCGCGGACACCGACACGCGCACGATCGTCGTGGAGTAACCGTGCACAACCACGAGACTGGACCCATGAGGCTTCGTCGCTCGGCTGCCGGACTGTTCGTGCTCGCGCTGGTGGCGGCGGGGTGCTCCACCGACCCGGAGGAGACCGCGACCGACCCGGAGCCGTCGCAGTCGGGATCCGCGTCCACCGGCGCCCCCGACCCGACCGGGACGCCGTCGGAGGGCGAGATCCCAGCCGACTCGGTGACCGTGCCGGTCTACTTCGTCGGCGAGACGCCGCAAGGCCCCCGGCTCTACCGCGAGTTCCGGCAGGTCGAGGCCGACAACCCGATGGACGAAGCGGTCGCGCTGCTGGTGGCCGGCGACACCCTCGACCCCGACTACTCGACGCTGTGGACGCCCGGGTCCTTCGCCGGGATCCAGCTCGACGGCGGCGTGCTGGTGGCCAACCTGCCTGCCGACACCACGTGGACCGAGCGTGGCGACCTGACCGCCGCGGAGGCCGAGCTCGCGGTTCAGCAGCTCGTCTACACGCTGCAGGGCATCGCGCAGGAGCGCGCTCCCCTGCGTGCGATCGGATCCGACGGTGCGCCGGCACCCCTCTTCGGCGTCGACACGAGCAACGACGTCGTCGAGGCCCCGGAGCTCGACATCAAGGCGTTCGTCAACGTCACCGAGCCGGCGTACGGCGACACCGTCACCGGGACGCTGTCGGCCTCCGGCGTCGCCAGCTCCTTCGAGGCCACCGTGCCGTGGGAGATCCGTCAGGGCTCGGTCGACGGGGAGGTCGTGCTCGAGGGGTTCGCGACGGCTGATGGGTTCATGGACAAGCTTTATCCCTGGGAGACCGACATCGACGTCTCCGGCCTCGCGCCGGGCGAGTACGAGTTCGTCGCGCTCACCGACGACGCGTCCGACGGCGAGGGCCCCGGACCGACCGAGGACAGCAAGCGGATCGTGGTCGAGTAGCGCTTCGTGGTGGTTTCGCCCGGGTGGCGGTGAGCTGTACAGGCTTCTGGCTGGGCCGCGGTGAGCTGTACAGGTATTCCATCGGCGGTTTCCTGTCCTACGCACCGCCACCCCGGCCCACCCCTGTACGACGCATCGCTACCCCGCGACAAGCCTTTACGACGCACCGCCGCCCCGGCCGTCACCCCCAGCGGGGGGTGCGGGAGAGGAGGGCCGCGGCGGCGGCGAGGCCGGCGGTGGAGGTGCGGAGCACCTCGGCGCCGAGGCGTACGACGCCGGCGCCGGCGGCGGCGAAGGCGTCCACCTCCTCAGGGGTCAGCCCGCCCTCGGGACCCACGACCAGCAGCACCGTCCCGGCGGCCGGCAGGGGGACCGACCCGAGCGGAGTCGAGGCCTCCTCGTGCAGGACCACGGCGAGGTCGACCGACCCGATCAGCTCGACCACCTCCGCAGTCGAAGCGAGTGGGGAGACCACGGGGTGCCAGGTGCGGCGGGCCTGCTTGGCCGCCTCCCGCGCGGTCGACCGCCAGCGGGCCAGCGACTTCTCGGCCCGCTCCCCCTTCCACACCGCCACCGAGCGCGAGGCCGCCCAGGGGAGGATCCAGGAGACGCCGATCTCGGTCAGCAGCTCCACCGCGAGCTCACCACGATCGCCCTTGGGCAGGGCCTGCACCACGACGAGCGACGGCGACGGCTCGGGGTCGCGAGACACAGAGGTGACGGTGACCTCGAGCAGCCGCTTTCCGGTGCCGGACACCGCCCCCACGGCGCACCCCCCGGCCCCGTCGGTCAGGACGACCTGTTCACCGACCCGCATCCGGCGGACCGCGACGGCGTGGTGCGCCTCGTCGCCCTCCAGTCGCACGACCCCCTCTACCTCGACCCCGTCGAGGGAGGGCACCAGGTGGACAGGGAGCACGGAGGCCGGCGCCCGACTCAGTGCTGCCCGAAGAGCCGGCCGAAGACCGACTTCTGTGGCGCCCGCACCTGTCCGCTCGGGTCCTCCTCGCCGCGGATGGTGGCCAGCTCGCGCAGCAGCTCCTCCTGACGCGCGTCGATGCGGGTCGGCGTCTCGACGCTGACCGTGACGATGAGGTCACCCCGACCGCCGCGCAGACCCGGGACCCCACGCCCACGCAGCACCTGCTCGGTCCCCGACTGCGTGCCGGGCCTCACCTCGAGCTCGAAGGAGGTCTCGACCCCGGAGTCCCCACCCGAGCCGACGTCGGCCTCGAGGGTCGGCAACGTGAGGGTGGTGCCCAGCGCCGCCGCCGTCATCGGCACCGTCACCGTGCAGTGCAGGTCGTTGCCGTGGCGCGTGAAGGTCTCGTGCTGAGCCACGTGGATCTCGACGTACAGGTCGCCCGGCGGTCCGCCGCCCGGTCCGACCTCGCCCTGCTCGGTGAGCTGGACCCGGGTGCCGGTGTCGACACCGGCCGGGATCTTGACGGTGAGCGTACGGCGGGAGCGGACCCGGCCGTCGCCAGAGCACTCGCGGCACGGCTCGTGGATGATCGAGCCGAAGCCGCGGCAGGCCGCACAGGGTCGCAGGGTGCGGATCTCCCCGAGGAACGAGCGCTGCACGTGGGCCACCTCGCCGGCCCCCCGGCAGGTCTCGCATGGCACCGGGTGGGTGCCGGGAGCGGCGCCCTCTCCGCCGCACGCCGTACAGGCCACGGCCGTGTCGACCTTGAGCTCGCGGGCGACGCCGAAGGCCGCCTCGGCCAGGTCGATCTCCATCCGGATCAGCGCGTCCTGACCTCGACGGACCCGCGGTCGGGGGCCGCGTCCGCCCGCGGCCCCGGCCTGGCCTCCGAAGAAGGCGTCCATGATGTCGGTGAACGAGAAGCCGGCGCCCTGGCCACCGAAGCCGGCGCCGCCGAAGGGGTCACCCCCGCGGTCGTAGGCAGCCCGCTTCTGCGGGTCCGAGAGCACCTCGTAGGCCAGCGACACCTCCTTGAAGCGCTCCTGCGCCTCGGGGTCGGGATTGACGTCGGGGTGGTACTGCCGCGCGAGGCGCCGGTAGGCCTTCTTGATGGCGTCGGCGTCCGCGTCGCGGGCGACACCGAGGAGGTCGTACAGGTCCTGGGCCATGTCTGCTTTCTGTCTCTGCTTCCGGTGGGGTCGGGGGTACGGCGGGGTCAGGCGTCGTCGAGGATGCGCGAGACGTAGCGCGCCACGGCGCGCACCGCTGCCATCGTGCCCGGGTAGTCCATCCGCGTGGGTCCGACGATGCCGAGGGTGGCCACGGCCTCGTCCTGAGGGCCGTAGCCGGTGGCCACGACACTGGTCGAGGAGAGCTCCTCGTAGGGGCCTTCGGCGCCGATCCGCACCGTGACCATGCCGCCCGAGGTCGCCTCGCCGAGCAGCTTGAGGAGGACCACGTGCTCCTCGAGCGCCTCCAGGAGGGGGCGGACGGCCGAGTCGAAGCTGTCACCGAACCGCGCCAGGTTGGCGGTGCCGCCCACCGCGATCCGCTCGTCGGAGCGGTGGTCGCTCATCGCCTCGATGATGACGTCGACGATGGCCGCAATGGTGGCGCCGTCGACCTCGGGGACGGCCGCGCGCAGCGCCGTCGCCGCCTCGGCGATCGGCTGACCGGTCGCTGCCCGGTTGAGTCGGGTGCGCAGGCCCGCCAGGGCCTCCTCGGTCAGGGCGGCTCCCACCTCTACCACCCGCTGCTCCACCCGGCCGGTGCTGAGGATGATCACGACCATCAGCCGGGTCGGCGCCAGAGCCACCAGCTCGACGTGCCGGACGGTCGAGCGCGACAACGTGGGGTACTGCACGACGGCCACCTGGCGGGTCAGCTGCGAGAGCACCCGGACCGACCGCTGGACGACGTCGTCGAGGTCGACGGCGCCGTCGAGGAAGCTCGAGATCGCGCGCCGCTCCGCTGTGCTCATCGGCTTGACCGTCGTGAGTCGGTCGACGAAGAGCCGGTAGCCCTTGTCGGTGGGCACGCGGCCGGCGCTGGTGTGCGGCTGGGTGATGTAGCCCTCCTCCTCCAGCGCGGCCATGTCGTTGCGCACCGTGGCGGAGGAGACGCCCAAGCCGTGCCGCTCCACGAGGGCCTTGGAGCCGACCGGTTCCTCGGTCGCCACGTAGTCCTCGACGATGGCGCGCAGGACGGCGAGCCTGCGGTCCTCCTGCATGCCCCACCTCCTGTCGGCTGGCACTCGTGCCTCGTGAGTGCCAAGCCTACAGCCGACGACGGCGGGCCCACAGGCCCCACGGTGCGCGCCGTAGGCTCGCACGATGGGGTTCGTGGAGGTCGCCGACCGGGTGTGGGTGGCCCGCCACGAGTGGTTCGACCTCAACGTGACCCTTGTCGGCGGCGGTGCGGGCCTGCTGGTCGTCGACACCCACGCCTCCTCCCTGGCCGCCCGCGGCGTCGTCGAGCAGGTCCGAGCGCTCGGCGTCGGTGGGGTCGTGGCCGTCGTGAACACCCATGAGCACTTCGACCACACCTTCGGGAACGCGACGTTCCTGGCGGCGTACGGCGGGGTCCCGATCCACGCCCACGAGGTCGCCGCCGAGCGCACGGTTCCGGCCGGTGAGCGGATCAAGCGCTGCTACGACGAGCCCGGCAACCGCGACGACCCGCACCGCGAGGAGGTGCTGGCGACCGAGGTGCTGCCCGCCGATCGCACCTTCTCGTCGGCCACCACGCTCGATCTCGGCGACCGGTTGGTCGAGCTGGTCCACCCCGGCCGCGGTCACACCGCTGGTGACCTGGTGGTCCGGGTGCCCGACGCCGACGTGCTGCTGGCCGGCGACCTGGTCGAGGAGTCCGGTCCACCCGGGTTCGGCGAGGACTGCTACCCGATGGAGTGGCCGCTGTCCCTCGACATCGTCCTGGGGCTGACCACGAGTGCCTCGGTCGTGGTGCCGGGCCACGGGGCGGTCGTCGACCGGGCGTTCGTGGAGGAGCAGCGCAACGCCATCGGCGTGGTGGCCGAGACCATCCGCGACCTGGCCTCACGAGGGGTGCCGGTCACCGAGGCTCCCGGGGCCGCGGAGTGGCCCTACCCGGCCGAGCGCCTCCTCGATGCCGTGCGCCGGGGCTACGAGCAGCTGCCCCGCAGCCAGCGCCGGCTTCCTCTCGTCTGAGGCGGGTACCGTCCGAGCATGAGCGAGAACACCGGTATCGAGGACGAGCAGCTCCCCGAAGACCTGCGGCCCGAGGACAACCCGCTGGCCGAGGGGCTGGAGGGCGGCGAGACCGTCGAGGGGCTCCTCGACGAGGGAAAGCACGCCGACCAGTCGGAGGAGTCCGAGCAGACCGGCCAGACAGACCCGTCCCAGGGTGACGATTCGGACACGGACGGCTGACCCGCCGGGCCAGGTGCCCGGGAGGGTCCCCGTCGGCGCCTAGCGTCGGGGCGTGAGCGACCGATACGGATCCGACGTCCTGGCCACGGACTGGCGCGCGCCCCGGCGCGGACGCGCCGTCGAGACCCCCGTCGAGCTCGGCATGGTGGTCGAGGAGGTCACCACGGACTGGTGCGGTGAGGTCGTCGCGGTCGACCGGGACCTGCGCACCGTGACCTTGGAGGACCGCCGGTCCCGTCGGCGTACCTTCCCCCTCGGCCCGGGCTTCCTGCTCGAGGGACGGCCGGTCGTCCTCACCCGACCGGCGCTGACGGCGATGCCGGCGGCACCGACCCGGACGGCATCGGGATCGGTGGCGGTGACCACCACCCGGGCCCGCGTCGCGCTGGCCAGCCGCATCTTCGTCGAGGGCCGGCACGACGCCGAGCTCGTGGAGAAGGTGTGGGGTGCAGATCTCCGGCTCGAGGGCGTGGTGGTCGAGCTGCTCGAGGGCGTCGACCGGCTCGAGGAACGCCTGGCGACCTTCGGTCCCGGACCACAGCGCCGAGCGGGGGTTCTGCTCGACCACCTGGTGCCGGGGTCGAAGGAGAGCCGGGTCGCTGCGACGGTCGCCGGCCCCGATGTGCTGGTCACCGGTCACCCCTTCATCGACATCTGGGCCGCGGTGAAGCCGGACCGCATCGGGCTCGGGGCCTGGCCGGACATCCCACGTGGCACCGAGTGGAAGCACGGCGTCTGCGCCCACCTCGGTTGGCCGCACGCCGACCAGGCCGACATCGCCAGGGCCTGGCAGCACGTGCTCGGTCGCGTGTCGACCTACCACGATCTCGACCCGGCCCTGCTGGGCCGGGTCGAGGAGCTGATCGACTTCGTGACCGCCGGCCCCTCCTCGAGCTAGGAGCCCGGCCTCAGGATGAATCCCTGGGCGTCCTTGGACTGGTCGCCGGCCAGGATCATGATGCCGTCGATGAGCGACCAGAGCGACCCGACACCGCAGGTGAAGATCGTCACCAGGAGCTGGGCCACGCCGATCCCGGTGTGCCCGGCGTAGAACCGCCCGACGCCGAAGGGCAGCAGGATGTTGAGCAGCCCGGCGATCAGCTTGGTCTTGTCCGAGTAGGGGATCCCCGTGACGGGGTGCACGCCGTACGGCGCCTGCGGCGAGACCCCGACGGGCTGCCCGTAGGCGGGATAGCCGGGGTACGCGGGCTGGCCGTACGCCGGCGGCTGGCCGTAGGCCGGCGGTTGGCCGTAGGCCGGCTGCCCGTAGGCCGGCGGCGGAGGTGGCTGGCCGGCCGAGGGAGACGGGGCCTCGCCGTAGGGAGGCGGCGGGGGCGGCTCGTGCGCCTCTGGCGCGGGGTCCTGGCCCGGCTCGGGAGCGGCGCCGTAGGGATTGGTCTCGTCCGGTCCGGGGGTCCCTGAGGTCATGGCGTCAATCTACGCACGACCGCGTCCGCGAGCAGCCGTCCGCGCCGGCTGAGGACGAGCCGGCCCCCCTCGAGCGTGGCCAGCCCGTCGGCGACCACCGAGGCCACCTCAGCCTGGGCGTCACCGAGCATCTCGACCGGAAGTCCGTCGCGGAGCCGCACCTCGAGCAGGACCCGCTCGAGGTGGCGGTCCGTCGGTCCGAGCGTCTCGCGGGCCGCTGCGGGGCTGAGCCCGGCGGCGAGTCGTTCTGCGTAGGCGGACGGGTGCTTGAGGTTCCACCACCTGGTGCCGGCGACGTGCGAGTGCGCGCCCGGACCGATCCCCCACCAGTCGTCTCCACGCCAGTAGCCGAGGTTGTGACGGCACCGCGCCGAACCCTCGCCGGCGTGGTGGTCGACGCGGGCCCAGTTGGACACCTCGTACCACGTCAACCCGGCGGCCGAGAGGAGCTCGTCGGCCAGCAGGTACTTGTCGGCGAGGTCGTCCTCGTCGGGCATGCCCAACGCCCCCCGGGTGACCTGCCGAGCCAGCGCGGTGCCCTCCTCCACGATCAGGGAGTACGCCGACACGTGGTCGGGCTTGCAGGACAGGGCGACCGCGAGGGAGCGCTCCCAGTCGCCCAGCGACTCCCCGGGGGTGCCGTAGATGAGGTCGAGACTGACCTGCTCGAACCCCGCAGCTCGAGCCCACGCCACCACGTCCGGCACCCTCGCCGGGTCGTGGGTCCGGTCGAGCACCCGCAGCACATGTCCGACCGCCGACTGCATGCCGAACGAGATGCGGTTGAAGCCCTGCTCCCGCAGCTGGACGAGGTCCTCGGCGCTCACGCTGTCGGGGTTGGCCTCGGTGGTCACCTCGGCTCCTGGGCGCAGCCCGAAGGTGTCGTCCACCGCTCGCAGCACCGTGCCGAGGTCTGCCGGGCTGAGCAGGGTCGGGGTCCCGCCTCCGACGAAGACGGTGTCGACCGGCACGTCCACCGAGCCGAGCACCGCGCGAGCGAGGTGCACCTCCTCGATCGCGGTCGCGGCGTAGGTGACCCTCGATGCACCCGGCCCCAGCTCGGCCGCGGTGTAGGTGTTGAAGTCGCAGTAGCCGCACCGCACCGCACAGAAGGGGACGTGGACGTAGACCCCGAAAGGCCGCTGCCCCACACCCGCGAGCGCCCTCTCGGGAAGCCTCCCGTCAGGCGGCGCGGGTTCTCCGTCGGGCAGGGCGGAGGGCGGCACCCGACCAGTCTCGTCGCTGAGCCATCAGCGGCTGACGACGGGTCGGTGCCCGCTCAGCTGTAGAACGCGTCGATGCGCTCCTTGTTGTTGTCCCCCACGACGTTGCGCTTGACCTTCATCGACGGCGTGAGCTCTCCGGAATCGACGCTCAGGTCGTGGTCGAGGATCTCCCACTTCTTGATGGTCTCCCAGCGGTTGAGCTTGGTATTGAGCTCCTCGACGTACGCCCCGACCATCTTCTTCGCCGCGTCCGAGGCCACGATCTCCTCGTAGGACTTGCCGCCCAGGCCGTTCTCCTCGGCCCAGCCCACGATGGCCTCGGGGTCGAGGGTGATGAGCGCGACCACGAAGTTGCGGTCATTGCCGAAGACGATGAACTGGCTGACGTAGGGGCAGATGGCCTTGAACTTCGACTCGATCGCGGACGGCGCGATGTACTTCCCACCCGAGGTCTTGAAGAGGTCCTTGATGCGGCCGGTGATCGTGAGGAACCCGTCGGCGTCGAGGCTCCCCTTGTCGCCGGTGTGCAGCCACCCGTCCTCGGTGAGCGTCTTGGCCGTCTCCTCCGGCAGGTTGTGGTAGCCGTCCATGACGTGCGGCCCGCGGAGCAGCACCTCGTCGCCCTCACCGATCTTGACCTCGCTGCCCGGCAGCGCCCGGCCCACGGTGCCGATCCGGTTGTCGTCGGGGTGGTTGACCGTGCCGCCGGCCGAGTTCTCGGTCATGCCGTAGCCCTCGAGGATCACGATGCCGGCGGCGTTGAACCACCGCGCGATGTCCTGGTTGAGGGCCGCCGAGCCGGAGATGAAGAAGCGCACCCGGCCACCGAACCGGTCGCGCACCTTGCTGAAGACGAGGCGGTCGAAAAGACCGTGCTGCAGCCTGAGCGGCAGCGGCACGCTCTTGCCTGCCGACGTGAGCTCCTCGACCTTCAGGCCCACCTGGAAGGCCCTGGTGAAGATCTTCTCCTTGGCACCCCCCTCGGCCGCCTGCATGGTCTGGATCCGGCCGTAGGCCTTCTCGAAGATGCGGGGGGCGGCGCCCATGAAGGTCGGCTTCACGATGGCGCAGTTCTCGATGATCTTCTCCACCCGACCGTCGATGGCCGACGCGAAGCCACACGCCAGCTGTGCCGAGAGGAGGACCTTGCCGAAGGAGTGGGACAGCGGCAGCCAGAGGAACTGGAGGTCGCTCTCGTCGAGGATGTCCTGGGCCTCGATGGCAGCGCCTTCGTAGACCCACGACCGGTGACGCAGCCGCACGCCCTTCGGGCGGCCGGTGGTCCCGGAGGTGTAGATGAGGGTCGCCAGCTGGTCGGGCTCGATGGACCGGGCGGTCTCCTCGATGATGCCCGGGTGCTCGGCGAGGTAGGCGTCGCCCAGCTCGGCGAGCGCGTCCAGGGTGATCACCCAGTCACCGTCGGCCTCGCCGTCAAAGGTGATGACCTTCATCAGCGAGGGCAGGTCGGAGCGGTGCTCGGTCAGCTTGGCGAGCTGGGTGTCGTCCTCGGCGAAGACCACCCGGCACTCGGAGTCACTGAGGATGTAGGCGGTGTCCTCGCCGTTGGTCGTGGGGTAGACGGTAGTGGTGGCTGCCCCCGCGCACACGACGGCGAGGTCGGCGAGGATCCACTCGTATCGCGTCCCCGAGGCGATGCCCACCCGCTGCTCGGACTCGATACCCAGGGAGAGCAGTCCCGCAGCGAGGCGGTCGACGTGCTCGCCGGCCTCCTTCCAGGTGACCGACGTCCACTCCTCACCGACCGGGTAGCGGAACGCCTCCGCGTCCGGGGACTTGGCGACCCGGTCGTGGAACTGCACGGCCATGTTGGGGGCGAGACGGTCGACGAAGGACTCGTCGAAGGTGACAGGCATGGGGGCTCCCTCTCGCGATCTGCTCGTGCGTAACCTAGATCACTTCCTGTGGGTGCGCCGCTGTGGGCCGCACCTGACCTCCACCACCGCCGCGGCAGGCAACGTGCCCCCGCGAGCCGTTCGCAGGTCAGACGGGGAGGGCGGCGACGTACTCGCGGGCCTTCACGTGCGCCTTCTCGACCAGGCCGTCGACCGCGAGCAGCCGTGGAAGCAGGCTGCGGTCGGTGGTCAACGCGCGGAACATCGTCGACACCGTCATGTCGTGGTCGGGCTCGTGGACGACCTGGATCGGGTCGCCGGCCTCGATGGTCCCCGGGACGAGCACCCGGAGATACGGGCCAGGACGAGCGTCGGGGTGAAGCGCTTGACCCACGCGGTCGTGTCGTAGCCGGACAGGCCCATCCAGCTCTTGAAGTCGTTGCACGGAGTGCGGACCGACGCCACCTCGAGCACGACGGTGGCGCCGATGCGCCAGCGCTCGCCGACCAGGGCGTCGTTGACGTCGATCCCCCGGTGGTGAGGTTCTCCCCGAACTGGCCGTCCCGGATCGGCTCGACGAGCCCGCCCCCAAGGACCCGGCCCAGCGGTCGAGGTCCTCGCGGGCGAAGGCGTAGACGGCCTGGTCGGTGCCGCCGTGGTGCCTGCGTGTCGGACACCTGGTCGCCCTCGAGGCCGAGGGTGCCCACGGCCACCGGCCCGCCACGGGCAGCTTGTCGATCGAGGTGCGCCCGATACCGGCCCAGCCTGCCTCGCGAGGGGTGCCGACGTTGACGGAGAGCACAGGCCACGAGCGGGAGTCTCGCATCGCGAGCCCTAGTCCTGGACCGCTTTTGCGATGGTCACGCACATCGTCAGCCAGTCGTGGTCGGGCGCCTGCTCCTCGAGCTCCCACAGGGCCTTGTGCATCATCCGCACCACCACCCAGCTCCGGGCCCGGTCCTCGTCGAAACCCCCGGCCTCGACGACCGCGTGGAAGCGTCGCCGCAGGCCGTTGCGCACGTCACCTGCCAGCTCCTCCCAGCGGTTGTGCAGGAGCGGAGCGGGCTCGTAGTGGGGGTCGCCGCTGACCGGCTTGGGGTCGATGACCAGCCATGCGGCCCGTTGCGCGGCGAGGACGTTCGCGTAGTGCAGGTCGGCGTGGATCATCGTCCCCACCGAGACGGGGTCGGCCCCCAGGTCGTGACCCAGGGAGACCGCCTGCTCGACCAGACGTCGGGGAAGGGGCGCGTCGCGGGGCAGCGCCGCCAGGCGCTCGGTCCACCTGTCGACGTACGACGTGAGGGGCACCAGCTGCGCCGGCGCCGGCACGTGCAGGTCGGCGTAGAGCCGCCCCACGGTCTCGCAGGCGGCGACGTCCCACTCCTCGGTCAGGTCGCGTTCGTCGAGCCGCTCGAGGAGGAGCGCCCACCTGGCAGGGTCGGCCCGCACCAGGCGCACCGCGCCGTGGCCGGCCCAGTGCTGCAGGGCCAACGCCTCGTGCTGGTGCTCCTCGCCGGGTTCGGCGACCTTGAGAACGGCCAGGGAACGCCGTCGCGACGTACGGGATGCACCACCGCGGTCGCGCCTGACCAGGGTGGTCCGTCGGGTTCGAGACCCCATTCGTCGAGCAGGGCAGCGACCGTCCGAGCCTGGTCGTAGCCTGCCGGCATGTCCCTCCCTCGCGTGCTGGTCACGGGCGCCTTCGGTCTCGTCGGTCGCTCCACAGTCAAGCGCCTGCGCGAAGCGGGCTTCGAGACGGTCGCGACCGACCTGTCGACGAAGGCGAACCAGGCGCTGGCCCGACAGGCGGGGATCACCCCGGTGTGGGCCGATCTCACCGACCGCGCCGAGGTGGCGCAGCTCCTCACCACGACCCGGCCGGACGTCGTCATCCACCTGGCCGCGGTGATCCCGCCCCTGTGCTACGCGAACCGCAGGTTGGCCCACCGGGTCAATGTCGAGGCCACCGCTCACCTGGTCGCCGCGGCGTCGGCCCAGCCCCAGCGGCCCCGCTTCGTCCTCGCCTCCAGCGTCGCGGTCTACGGCAACCGCAACCCGCACCGGGTCAGCGCCCCGGTCTCGGCCGCGACGCCGCCGGCACCCTCGGACCTCTACGGCGCCCACAAGCTGCGGGCCGAGGAGATCGTGCACGACTCTCCTCTGGACTGGGTGGTGCTGCGTCTGGGCGGTGTCATGACGGCCACCCCCGAGGTCACGGGTCTCGACGGCACGGTCTTCGGCGGGGTGCTGCCGGTCGATGGGCGCATCCAGACCGTCGACGTGCGCGACGTGGCCACGGCCTTCGCCGCGGCCACCACTGCCGACGTCGTCGGTGAGACGCTCCTCATCGGTGGCGACGCGAGCCACCGCATCCTCCAGGGCGAGATCGGGGAGGCGATGACGGCCGCGCGAGGCATGCCGGGCTCCTTGCCCGCGGGTCGGCCCGGAGACCCCGACGACGACACCAGCTGGTTCGCGACCGACTGGATGGACACTGACCGGGCCCAGTCCGCGCTGGGCTTCCAGCAGCACTCGTGGCCGGACCTCCTCGAGGAGGTGGGCCGCACGGTCGGGTGGAGCCGCTACCCCATGCGCCTGGTCGGCCCGGTGCTCCACGAGGTGCTGCGCCGGCGCTCGCCGTACCGCTCGATGCCCGGGACGTACGCCGACCCGTGGGGCGCCGTGGCCGCGACCTGGGGCGACCCGACTCCGGACTGAGGCCCTACTTCTTCTCGCCCTTGTCGGGGTTGGTCGGGTTGTTGGAGAGCGCAGCGATGAACGCCTCCTGGGGGACCTCGACGCGGCCGACCATCTTCATCCGCTTCTTGCCCTCCTTCTGCTTCTCGAGCAGTTTGCGCTTGCGGGTGATGTCACCGCCGTAGCACTTGGCGAGCACGTCCTTGCGGATCGCGCGGATGTTCTCCCGAGCGATGACCCGAGCGCCGATGGCGGCCTGGATCGGCACCTCGAACTGCTGGCGAGGGATCAGCTCCTTAAGCTTGCCGGCCATCATCACGCCGTAGGAGTAGGCCGCCTCCTTGTGCACGATCGCGGAGAACGCGTCGACCGGCTCGCCCTGGAGCAGGATGTCGACCTTGACCAGGTCGGCGGCCTGGTCACCGGAGCGCTCGTAGTCGAGCGAGGCGTAGCCCTTGGTGCGTGACTTGAGCTGGTCGAAGAAGTCGAAGACGATCTCGCCCATCGGCAGGGTGTAGCGCATCTCCACCCGGTCCTCGGAGAGGTAGTCCATGCCCTGCAGTGACCCGCGCTTGGTCTGGCAGAGCTCCATGATGGTGCCGATGAAATCGCTGGGGCTGAGGATCGTGGCGCGGACGACGGGTTCGCGGACCTCGGCGATCTTGCCCTCGGGGAACTCGCTGGGGTTGGTCACCTCGCGGGCGGAGCCGTCCTCCATGTGCACGTCGTAGACGACGTTAGGGGCGGTGGAGATCAGGTCGAGGTCGAACTCACGCTCGAGCCGGTCGCGGGTGATCTCCATGTGCAGCAGGCCGAGGAAGCCGCAGCGGAAACCGAAGCCGAGCGCACCGGACGTCTCGGGCTCGTAGGTGAGGGCCGCGTCGTTCAGCTGCAGCTTCTCCAACGCCTCGCGCAGGTCACCGAACTGGTCGCCGTCGATGGGGTAGAGCCCGGCGTAGACCATCGGGTTGGGGTGCTTGTAGCCGCCGAGCGCGTCGACCGCTCCGTGGTGCTGGGTCGTGACGGTGTCGCCGACCCGGGACTGCCGCACGTCCTTGACCCCGGTGATGAGGTAGCCGACCTCGCCCGCCCCGATCTCACCGGCCTTGACCGGTTCGGGGCTGATCACGCCCACCTCGAGCATCTCGTGGACGGCGCCGGTCGACATCATCTTGATCCGGTCGCGGTGACGCAGCTTGCCGTCGACGACACGGACGTAGGTGACCACACCGCGGTAGGTGTCGTAGACGGAGTCGAAGATCAGGGCCCGGGCCGGGGCGTCCACGGCGCCGACAGGAGGTGGGGTCTGGTTGACGATCTCGTTGAGCAGCCCCGGGACCCCCTCCCCCGTCTTCGCGCTGACCCGCAGCACGTCGGCCGGGTCGCAGCCGATGATGTGGGCGATCTCCTCGGCGTATTTCTCCGGGTTGGCCGAGGGGAGGTCGATCTTGTTGAGGACGGGGACGACGTGCAGGTCCGCACCGAGGGCGAGATAGAGGTTGGCCAGCGTCTGCGCCTCGATGCCTTGGGCCGCGTCGACGAGCAGGACCGCCGCCTCGCAGGCCTCGAGGGATCTGGAGACCTCGTAGGTGAAGTCGACGTGACCAGGTGTGTCGATCATGTTGAGCACATAGGTGCCGGGCGCGGCGCCCTCGAGGTTGTCCGCCGGCACGGTCCACGGCATCCGGACGGCCTGGCTCTTGATGGTGATGCCGCGCTCGCGCTCGATGTCCATCCGGTCGAGGTACTGCGCGCGCGCCGCGCGTTCGTCGACGACCCCGGTCAGCTGGAGCATCCGGTCGGCCAGGGTCGACTTGCCGTGGTCGATGTGGGCGATGATGCAGAAGTTGCGGATGATCGACGCGTCGGTCTGGCCGGGCTGGGGTGCTGCGGCGACGAGACGGGTCACAGGGGTGGGCACACGGTTCTCTCGGTCGATCGACGGGACGTGGTCGATTCTCCCACGGGTGCGGCGGACAAGGGGTGTCGGCGCCGTGTCGAGAGCGCCGCTCGGTGCCACTACAGGGGCAGCCCGCCGGCCTCCGCGTAGTCCCACCACCGCTCGGCGAAGTAGCCGCCGTCGTCGTCGCCGCCGTCCCCGGCCGCATCGCAGGGACATGTGCCGTCGGCCAACGGATAGCTGACGGTGAATCCGATCCCGATCACACCGACGTCCCTGAACCCGCGGAGCTGCTCATAGGTCGGGTCGCCGAGGAAGTAGCCGACCCGGTTGTCCCGCCAGTGGTGGTCGGTGTCGTTCATGACGGGCTCCACCGTGTTCCCGAAGGGCAGGTCCTCGAGCACCGCCGGGGTGTCGGTGGCGGCGACCAGCCCGCCCACGTAGCGACGCAGGCGCTCGTGGTCCTCCGGCGTGGCCAGGTGTGAGACCGAGGCGTCCAGGGCGTCCAGCTTGCCGGCGGCGCCGTAGGCGGCGGCGACGGCCAGGTAGTCGAACCGCGCCCCGAGAGTCGCGTAGAAGTCCCCGAAGTTGGTGGTCCAACCGTCGATCTCGTCAGGTGAGGGTCGGCGCGGGATGAGGTAGTCGCCCGGCCCGTACTGGTCGACGGGGAACCCGAGCTGCACTGCAGGGGCGAGCTCGTCGCGCAGCGCGACCCACGCCTGGGCGAACCCGGCGAAGTCGTCCGGCAGGCCCTCGAGGCCGGGCACCCCTGTGGCGGCGACCTGCGCGGCGCACCGAGGCCGCGTCGACCTCCGGGGTGATGAAGGACTCGACCATCGCGAAGACGCTGGGCTCGACGACGAAGGGCACGTCCAGGCCGCTGCGGCCGAGCTGCTCGAGGACCTCACGCACGTCCGTCCAGTACGCCGTCATCAGGCGGCGGGAGTCCAAGGTGCGCAGCAGCTGCTCAGGGTCGGCGTCGACGCCCGCCGGGCGCCCCACCTGACGCAGGACGTAGTAGCCGACGCTGGGGCGGACCCCGGCTCGCCGCGAGGTCCGTCACCACGTCGAGGGCCGCTTGGTCCGACCCGGCGCTCCAGGAGGCCTCGGGACGCAGCGGATCCCCGCTCAGGAAGGAGGACTGCGTGATCCCCTTCCCCAGCGAGCTCGCGACATCCTCTGCAAAGGAACCGGTGATGTTGACGCTGACCGGCAGCGTGCTCGGCCACCCGGCGGGCGGAGCCGGCAGGGCGGCCGGGCGCGGGGGGGCGGCGATCGCGTCGGTGGTCCTCGCCGTGCCCTCGGACGCTCCGGAGGTCGGGTCCTGCGACCCTCCGGCCGACCGTGGCTCGTCCTCACCCGGGAGGAGAGCGGCACCCAGCGAGATCGCGGCCACCACGGCGGCCGCCCCGGCGACCGCGAGCACGGACCGTGCGCGTGACCGGCTCGGGCGACCCGACGTCGGCGGACCCCCGGCCACAGCGTCGCGCGGCCCGTCGACGACCGGGGTGGTGGTGGTCTCGGCCGAGGACGCCCGCCGAGCCGCCGCGTGCACCGGGACGGAGGTCTCGGTCAACCACCCGGGGCCCCAGGCCCGACCGCCTGCCTCGCCGATCGCCTCCGCGAACTCCCCGCTCGAGGAGTAGCGCTCGTCGGGGTCACGGGCGATGGCCCGCATCACGGTGTCGACCAGGGCTGGGGGCAGCTCGGGAGCCACCTGCGCCAGGGGTCGCGGCTCGTCCCGGACCCGAGCGAGGATCGAGGCCTGCAGGCTCTCCTTCGGCGGGTAGGGCGCCGTGCCACTGAGCATCTCGTAGATCACGGCCCCCGCGGCCCAGACGTCGGTCCGCGGTGACACCGGCACCGACTCGTCGAGCTGCTCAGGAGCCATGTAGGCGGGGGTCCCGAGGGCCGAGCCGGGCAGGGTGAGTCGCTCGGTTGCGTCGCCGAGGATGATCCCGATGCCGAAGTCGGTCACCTTGAGCACGCCGTGGTCGGAGAGCATGAGGTTCTCCGGCTTGATGTCGCGGTGGAGCACGTCGTGCTGGTGAGCGTGCTCTAGCCCCTGCAGCGCGGCCATCCCCAGGGCGCACGCGGGCATCCGGGAGAGCGACCCCAGGCGGATCCGATCCCCCACGGTGCCCCCGCGGAGGCGTTCCATGACGAAGGCGCACACGTCGTCGGTCTCGACGTAGTCGTAGATCCGCACGATGTGCGGGTGGTCGAGGGTGGCCAGGAGGCGGGCCTCACGGGCGAAGCGCCGGCGGACGGCCGGGTCGCGGGTCAGCTCCTCGGGGAGCACCTTCACCGCGACGTCCCGGTCGAGATGGCGGTGCCGGGCTGCCAGGACCACGCCCCAGGCGCCGCGGCCCAGCACCTCACCGAGAGAGAAGTTCCCGAGGGCCGCCCTCAGCGGGTCGAATCGATCTGCCACCGGACCGGACCCCCTGCTCGGATGCGTCGATAGAGTACGCAGACCATGGCCGACGTATGGGTCAT
Organism: uncultured Actinomycetota bacterium; assembly: GCA_963767915.1. Lineage (GTDB taxonomy): Bacteria > Actinomycetota > Actinomycetes > Propionibacteriales > Nocardioidaceae > Nocardioides. The sequence goes on along the minus strand of CAVYFR010000001.1, from coordinate 74,604 downwards.
CGTCGGACCCGGCTCCGTCGACGAGCAGACGATACCGGTCCGCACTCGTCTCCACGTGGGCCGCGAGTGCCGGGGCATCGACCCGGAGAGCCGCCTCCTCCTCGAGGACCCGGCCATCTCCCGCGACCACCTCCAGCTCCGGGTCGACGGCGGCGTACCGCTCCTCGTCGACAGCAGCTCGAACGGCACCCGCATCAACGGGCGGCGGGTGGAACGGGGTGAGCCCAGCGCGCTGGTTGACGGGGACGAGATCGTCCTCGGCGGGAGCCGCCTGCTCGTGCGGGTGCTCCCCGATCCGGACGAGGGCGGTTCGGACGTCGAGGCCGCCTACGCGGCGACCACGCTCGACCCCGCAGACCGGACGGCTGCGGTGGTCGTCGGCGACCTGGTGGCCTACACCACGCTCACCGAGCGGTACGGCGGCGCTGCCCTCGCGGCCGCGACGGACCTGATGTTCGGACCACTGCGGGAGCTGGTCATCGCGCACGGAGGGATGGTCAGCAACTACGCCGGCGACGCGATCCTGGCCGCGTGGGAGGTCCGCGACGATCCCGGCACCGTGGCGCGCGCCCTGGGCTGTGCCCTGGCGATGGCCGAGTGCGCGCTGCGGGTCGCCCCGGACCTCGAGCTGCGTGACAGCCAGGGTGGACCGCTGCGGATGGGGTGGGCGACGACGGTCGGGCCGGTGGCGGTGAGTCGCCCCTCGCCCGGTCGCGAGACCGTCCACGGGGACCCCGTCATCCTGGCCTTCCGCCTCTCCGCCCTCGCGGGGCGAGAAGGGCGACCGATGGTGCTGGTCGCCGACGACGTCCTCGGGTCAGGGCCGCCGCCCGACGGGTTCGGCGACACCGAGGAGATCACGGTGAAGGGCCGAGCCTCCCCCGCCCGGGTGCGGGGTTGGGACCCGACCGGGCACCCACCTGGGCATCCCAGCTAGCTGCTCGTCCCCGTGGCGGGGCTCACCAGGCCCCGGTCGAAGGCGAAGACGATCGCCGCCGCCCGGTCCCGCAGGTCGAGCTTGGTGAAGATGCGCCCGATGTGGCTCTTGACGGTCACCTCCGAGATCACGAGCTGCGCTGCGATCTCGGCGTTGCTGAGCCCCGTGCCCATGAGCACCAGCACCTCACGCTCGCGCGCGGTCAGGGCGGGATCGTCCGCGGTCGGCGGCACAGACGGTTCGACGAAGGTGCGGTAGCGGTCCAGGACCCGACCGGTCACCGCGGGGTCGAGCACGGCCTGACCCGCCGCGACCGCCTTGACCGCCCGGACCAGCTCCTCGGCCGGGGAGTCCTTGAGGAGGAACCCGGAGGCACCCGCCCGCAGTGCTCCGGAGAGGAGCTCGTCGTCGTCGAAGGTGGTCAGCACCAGAACCGGCGGCGTGCCGACCTCCGCACGCAGGGTCCGGGTCGCATCGATGCCGTTGATCCGTCGCATCCGCAGGTCCATCACGACCACGTCCGGGTCGTGAGCGGCGACGGCCGCAGGCACCTCGTCGCCGTCCTCGCACTCCCCCACCACCTCGATGCCGTCCCGGCGCCGCAGGATCCGCCGCAGGCCGGAGCGCACCAGCTCCTGGTCGTCGACGAGCAGCGCCCGGACGAGCCGGTCGGCCGTCGGCTTGTCCTCCGGCCCGGTCACGTCGGCTCGACCACGGGTCGGCGCAGCACCAGCGCGAGCCTCGGCAGCGGGCACACCCGCTCGCGCGGGAGCTCGACCGCGACGACCCACGACCCGCTCTCCGGCCCGGCGCGGAGCCGGACGCCGAGGAGCTCGGCACGCTCGGCCATGCCGCGCAGTCCTGACCCGCCCGGTCGGGTCCGGTGCCCGGCAGGGACCGGGTTGCTGACCACGAGTCGCGCGGGGTCGGTCTCCAGGTCCAGCACCACGCGTGCCGGAGCGGTGGGCGCGTGCTTGGCCACGTTGGCCAGCGACTCCTGGACGATCCGGTAGAGGCCCAGCGCCGCGGACGGGGCAACGGCGTCGACCTCACCCCGCACGGTCAGCTCCACGTCGAGCCCGGCCGTGCGGAACTCCTCAACTAGTCCGGAGACGTCCGCGAGGACCGGTGTCGGTGCCACCGCGACCGGCTCTGCTCCGAGCATCCCCACGGTCCGGCGGATGTCGGCCATGGCCTGCCGCCCCACCCGCTCGGCCTCGGTGAGCGCCTCGACCGCCTCCGCGACGTCGCCGTCGTCCTCCAGGTCCCGCCGGGCCGCCGTGAGGTGGAGCATCGTCACGCTCAGGGAGTGGGCGACCAGGTCGTGCACCTCTCGCGCGATCCGCTGCCGCTCCTCGAGCGCCGCCTGTCGCGACCGGTCGGCGTACTCCTGCTCCTGACGCTCCAGGCGCAGCTGCTGGGCGCGCAGGATGAAGCCGGCGTCCCACGCGATGACGACGGCGGCGAACCAGATGGCCATGCCGGCCACGGGCAGTGGCCCGGCCGCGGCCAGCGCTGCGAGGGCGACCAGGACGATGACGAGGACCGAGCCGCTGGCTGCCATGGACCGGTAGGCGCCGACGCAGCCGACGAGGAGCACGAGCATGAAGGGCACGAAGTCGTAGTCGATGGGGTGCAGCACCATCAGCGTGGCGCTCGGCACCAACGTCACCGCCGTCGCCAGCGGCCACGGCAGGACGCGCCCGGTCAGCTCGACCAGGAACGGGGCCAGCGCGAGGGCCATGAGCAGCGTCGCCACGACCAGCCCGGACCCACTCCGCTGCGCGACCGAGGCGATCGCGGTCGCGACGGCCGCCGAGTTCAGCAGCAGGAGGACCCACGACGGGTAGGAAGGCTCCTCGGCGGCACGCACCCTGCCAATCTAGGTCGGCGGCTCCTCCGGCACATCCGCCCAGGGTCGGAGGCAGCTGAGCGCGCCTCCGCCTCCGGTCGCACGGCGAAGACCCGTCCCTCGGTGGCAGATCCTGAGCCTCGTGACTCCTAGCGTCGAGCCATGACCACAGCCTGGGACCTCGTCCACCTCCGCACCACCACGCTGCGCCGCGTCGTCCACGACCTCGAGGCGGGCGCCGACCTCGTCCCGACCGACGTCGGCCCCGTCGCCACAGCCGGGTTCACCGACCTCGACGACCTCCTCCTCGGGCTTCACGACCACTGGGCCCGCCGCCTCCACAGCCGCATCGACATCGCACTCGAGCTCGACCAGACGACCCTGCGAACCGCCGTCGTGGGGGCATGGTCCGACGCTGTCGCCGACCTGCCCGGCGTACGCCGGGTGCTCGAGGCCTACGCCGACCGCCCGGCTCTGCGGCGGGCCGAGCTGTCGATGTTCCGCGCCGTCGCCGTGGCCGGCGGACTCGCTGCGCTGGGGGACCCCGCCGCGGCAGCGGCCGGGCGAGGTCGCACCCTGGTCGGAAACCGGGGTGCTCGGCTGCAACCGACCGGGTGAGAATCGAGGGGTGTTCCCCACCCTGATCCCGCACGGCCGGACGACCCGACGCGTGGAGTGGACCCACCTGCCCGCACGGGTGCGGGCTCGCGTGGAGGAGCAGTGCGGCTCGCCGGTCGTGACCGCTACCTCGCAGGGCTCGGGGTTCACGCCTGGATTCGCCTCCGTGCTCACGTGCGAGGACGGCTCGCGCCACTTCGTGAAGTCCGCCTCCGAGCAGGCCCAGAAGATGTTCGCCGACGCCTACCGCGACGAGGCGCGCAAGCTGGCCCTCCTGCCCGAGACCGCCCCGGCCGCCCGCCTCCGGTGGACGGTGGAGGAGGAGGGCTGGTTCGCCCTCGGCATCGAGCACGTGGAGTCGCGACAGCCCCATCGACCCTGGCGCCCGGCCGACCTGGCCGCGGCCCTCGACGCGCTGGAGATCGTGGCCGACACGCTCACCCCACCGCCCGACGGTGTGACCGAGGTGTCGTTCGGTCAGGACTTCGCCGAGTTCCCGTCGTACTGGGAGCACCTGCGCAGCGCCCGACCCGTCCTGCCCCACCTCGAGGAGGCGGCCGGTCTCGCAGCGCGGTTCGAGGAGGTCTGTGAGGGCGACACCCTCGTCCACACCGACGTGCGCGACGACAACGTCCTGATCCGACCGGACGGCACGGCGCTCTACTGCGACTGGAACTTCCCCTGCCGGGGTGCGGCCTGGCTCGACAGCGTCTTCATGCTGATCGGTCCTCGTGGCGACGGGCTCGACGTCGAGGCGGTCCTCTCGGAGCGCCGGCTGACCCGCGGCGTACCGGCCGACCACGTCGACGTGGTGCTGGCGCTGCTCGTGGGCTACTTCCTGAGGCAGTCCGACCTTCCGGTGCCACCCACTTCGCCGCACCTGCGCGACGCGCAGTGGTGGCAGGGCATCGTGGTCTGGGACTGGCTGTGCGAGCGCCGCGGCTGGCCGCGTCCGGAGGGCGACGCCGTGAGTCTGCGCGATTTGGGTCGGCGAGCGCGGCGCTGTTAGCCTTTCGCGTCCTCGCACAGACCCTCGACCGACCCCAGACGAAGGCTTCTAGTGGCAAACATCAAGTCGCAGATCAAGCGCAACAAGCAGAACGAGAAGCGTCACGCGCGCAACAAGGCCGTCAAGAGCGACCTGAAGACCGCCGTACGCAAGTTCCGCGAAGCCGCTGAGGCCGGCGACAAGGACGCCGCCGCGACCCTGGGCCGCGAGGCCGCCCGCAAGCTGGACAAGGCCGTCTCCAAGGGCGTCATCCACAAGAACCAGGCCGCCAACCGCAAGTCGGCCATCGGCAAGAAGGCCGCCGCTCTCTGAGCCCCCTCGCTGACCCGTCACTTGTAAGTGACGGGTCACCGTCATCTCACCGCTGACCCGTCACTTGTAAGTGACGGGTCACCGTCATTTTGCGCTGACCCGTCGCATACAAGCGACGGGTCGGCGTCAGCGAGCGTCGCGGAGTCCGGCCACGGTCAGGACCAGGCGCTCGAGGGTGTACGCCGCGTCGGAGGCGGCCCCCTTCACCTCCGCGTCGGCCTGGGCGATGGCCCGGATCGCCCGGGACAACCCCTGGTCGGACCAGCTGCGTGCCTGGTCACGGACCTGGCGTAGCTTCCATGGGGGCACCCCCACCTCGCGCGCCAGGTCGGCCTCGCGCATGCCGCGGGGCGCTCCGCGGTAGCGCGCGAGCGCGCGGGCGCTGCCGGCGAAGGCCGAGGTGAACAGCACCGGCACCGTTCCTCCATCCAGGGCCCAGCGCAGCTCCTCCAGTGCCACCTCACGGCGCCCCTGGAAGGCCGCGTCCGCCACGTTGAACGACTTGGCCTCGGCCCGCCCCCCGAAGTACTGCTTGACCTTCTCCGTGGTCAGCTGCTCGCCCGCGAAGTCGCTGGCCAGCTGGTGCGCGGCGGCGGCGAGCGACCGCGGATCCTGGCCGACGGCCTGGACCAGGAACGCAGCCGCCTCCTGGTCGATGGAGGCGCCGTGACGGCGTACCTCCGCCGCCGCGAACGCCGGGAACTCGGAGGGCTTGAGCTCCGCGGACCTGACCTCCGTCACCCGCGCGAGCTTGCGCAACCGGGCGAGGACCCCTGAGCCCTTCTGTCCGCCCCCGTGGACGAGCACCAGTGCCACGTCGTCCACCGGCGAGGCCGCGTAGTCCATCAGCCCGTCCACCGACTCCTCGGGCAGGTGCTCCAGACCGCGCACGACCACGCAGCGGACCGCCGAGAAGAGAGACGGGGCGGAGAGCTCGCCGAGGCTCGCTGCTGTCAGCTGCGCCGCCTCGGCCTCGGAGAGCTCGGCTTCGGGGTCGTGGGCACGAACCACGGCTCGGACCTCGGCGACCGTCCGCTCACCGAGGAACTCCTCCTTGCCGGTGACCAGGGTGACCCGGCCCATGACGTCTTCGGCCCGCATGCCCACGAGGTCACCTTGCCACGACCTCCCGACCCTCGAGCACCAGCACGTCACCGTGTTCGTCGGTCCGCCAGACCTCGGACCCGCTCGCGGTCAGGGTCTCGACCAACTCCGGGGACGGGTGCCCGTAGTCGTTGTCGACGCCAGCCGAGACCAGTGCCACCTCGGCGCGGAACGACGCGAGCACGTCGACATCTTGGAAGCGACTGCCGTGGTGGGGCACCTTGAGCACGTCGACATCGACGTCGGGGAGCAGTCGGGCGAGTGCAGCCTGCCCCGGGGGCTCGAGGTCGCCGGTCAGCAGGAGTCGCAGTCCGTCGACGTCTATCAGGAGCACGATGCTGCCGTCATTGGCCGAGCTCCCGTCACCGGGTGGCGTCCTCACGGCCGAGTCACCGGGGTAGAGGTTCTGGAGTGTCACCGAGCCGATCCGACGAGTCGTCCCCTGCACCGCCGTCCGCACCGGGACGCCGGCGGCAGCCGCTGTGCGCCCGACCTCCTCGACGCCGCCGCTCGGGTCGAGCACGGGGCTGACCTCCACCACACCCACCTCGCGGCCGGCCAGGACCCCAGCGAGACCGTCGACGTGGTCGGCATGGAAGTGGGTCAGCACGAGGAGCGGCACGACCTCGACACCGAGGCGGTCGAGACAGGCGTCGACCGCCTCGGGCTCCGGTCCGGTGTCCACCACGACCGCAGCGTCGGGGGCGGCACGGATCACGAGAGCGTCGCCTTGCCCCACATCGCACATCGCCATGACCCAGCCGTCCGCGGGCCAGCCGAGGGCGGGTGGCCGGACGACGACTGCCAGCACCATGAGCGCCGCCACGGTCAGCCCGCGACGCCGCGAGCGGAGGAGGAGGGGCAGGAGCAGCATCAAGGCGGCGCAGAGCCCGGATAGGACCAGGAGCGAGACGGGGTCACTCCCCCACGACACAGCCGCCGCGGGCAGCCCGGCGCCGGTGCGCGCCACGGTGATGATCCAGGCGACGCAGGCGCCGGCCAGGAAGCCGAGCGCGGCGCCCACGGGATCGGCCACCAGCCCTACAAGGCCCCCGGCCAAGCCCAGGACGGTCGCCGGCCCCACCACGGGGGCGACCAGCAGGTTGGCCGCGACAGCTACGAGGCTCACCTCGCCGGAGATCGCGGCCACGACAGGGGTGCAGGCCAGCTGGGCCGCGGTCGGCACCGCCACCGCCTCGGCCAGCCACCGCGGCAACCACCTGCTCATGGCGTCGCGCAACCCCGGCGCGAGCACGACGATCCCAGCCGTCGCGAGCACGGAGAGGGCGAACCCCGCACTCGTGGCCAACGCCGGTTGGACCAGCAGCAGGACTGTGACCGCCACGCCCAGGCCGCGGACGGCGCGCCGGCGACCTCCGACCCCGAGGGCCAGGAGCGCCACCGCCCCCATCACGGCCGCCCGCAGCACGCTGGGCTCGGTGCGGGCCAGCAGCACGAAGCCGATGATCCCGACAGCCCCGACCAGATGATTCCAGCGTCCGCGGACTCCGCACCACCGCGCGAGGACCAGCAGGAAGCCGACGACGAGCGTGAGGTTCGTGCCCGAGACCGCCAGGAGGTGGGTGAGGCCGGTCGCGCGGAAGTCGTCGGCCAGCTGCGGGTCCAGGGCCGCGTCGTCCCCCACGACGAGCGCCGGGACCAGGGCCCGTTGGTCGGCCGGACGTTCCCTCACCGCGTCCCGGATGGAGGCACGCACGGCCGCCGCGCCGGTCCACCACGGGTCGGGCGATGAGACCCGCTCAGGAGGCCGGGCTCCGGTGAGCAGGCCGGCGAGATCAGGGTCGTCGGCTGGAGCCAGGCGTCCGGACGTGCGTACCCGTTCCCCGAGGCGTACGTCGCTCCACCCGCCCCCGGCGGCTTCGCCGAGCACCAGCACCGGCGATCGGACGTCGTGCGCGGCCCCGCGACCGTGTACGTGGTCGACGCGCAGGCGGACCAGCACCTGCTCGCCGTAGGGGCTCCGCACCGGCCGCGGGTCGCTCACCACCCGACCGCTCAGTGAGACCGCGGCCCTCTCCTGGGCCAGGGCGGCGACCGGGCTGGTGACCACCGCCGCCTGCTGGAGGAGCGCGGCGCAGGCCGCAGCGCCCCCGACCAGCAGGGCGGCGAGGGCTGTGACGGCTGCCCGACGGCCCCGGCGACGCACCACGTGGACGAGGACGACTCCTGTTCCGAGAGCCGCGACCAGGAGCCACGTCCGGGTCCACCCGGTCGCGAGCACGCCCAACCACGCGGCGGTGCCCACCATCGGCATCCGCAGGTCGGGAGCTTCGCTGTCGGCCGCCTCATCGGGTCTCACACCGTGACGAAGGGGGCGATGACGGCCAGGGTTGCGTCGCCGATGCCGTCGACCTCCAGGAGCTCGTCGATGGCGGTGAACCCGCCGTGTTCGGTGCGCCAGCTCACGATGGCCGCTGCCGTGACCGGGCCGACCTCGGGCAAGGTCTCCAGCTCGGTCTCGGTGGCCGCGTTGAGGCTGACCAAGGGTCCACCGACCCCCGGCGCCGGTGTCGCCGCGGGCGCGAGAGTGGTGGGGACGGACCGCGCCCCGACCAGGATCTGCTCCCCGTCGACCAACACGCGCGCGAGGTTGAGGGTGCTCAGGTCGACCCCCGGCCGGGCTCCCCCCGCCGCCTCGAGCGCGTCGACGACACGGGCACCCGCATCGAGAACGGCGATGCCGGGTCGGCGGACCTTGCCGGCGACGTCGACGGTGACCGAACCATCAGGAGCCCCGACGGGTGATCCCCCGGCAGGGAGAGCCGGAAGGGCAGGAGCGGCTGTGAGCGCCACGAGGTCGGTAGGAGCCAGCACGGGCCCAGGGGTGTCCACCGGCTCGGGGTCGCCCCGGATCACCCACCAGCTCGTCACGGCCAGCCCCATCGCCACCAGGACCGCGAGCACCGCCACGTGGGACGGACCGAGAGCCCAGCGCCCGCGCAAGGTGTCGGGGACCATTCCGCCCAGCGTCGCCGCTGAACCACACCGCCGATGGGCGTGGCGACCCGGCACCGGCAGAACTGCTGCCTGCGACGCGCTCGCAGCTGGTGCCGTCGTCCGGATCGATGGTTCTGGCGCCGGGACGGAGCGACGCGCGGCCGACACCCGGGTGGCGTCCTGCCACCACGGTGCGTCTTCGGTCGATCCCGAGCCTGGCGTCGCTGTCGGAGCGGGCGGTGGCATCGGCGTGTGGCGGGCCCCGGCCAGCTCCGCCCGCAGGAGCTCGAGGCGCTGGGCGACGGTCTCCTGGTGCTCCTGGCTCGTACGACGACTCCGCATGCGGCGGACGCTAGGCGCGGGCCCTCCCTCGCCGCGGCCGAGAACCATCCACCTGTGAGGAACGCAGCAGGCGCCCTTGTTGTGGAGGTTTCTCGGTCATCCAGAGACGGAGCGCCAGTACTCCGTTGCCGCACCGGTTCCCGGGCGACGTCAGTCCCTGACGACGGGCTCGATCGACGCGCCGCTGCAGCGTCGACCGACTCACGTCGCTCGTGGCACCTGCGCCGCCCGGGCTTCCCTATCCGACCGTGCCACGACTCGTCACTTGACCGTCCCGAACGTGTACCTCTGCTCGCGGGGGGCGTGCTCCTTCGCCACGGCAGTCACGCGGAGCGACAGCTTCTGACCCTGCTGGGCATCGTCCGGAGTGAACGTCCGCTGTGTCGCACCAGGAATGGCCCACCGGCCACCGTTGACGAACCACTGGTACTCCACGTCGAGGTTGCGTTTGCCCTCGGGTGAGAGGGCCGGAGGCTCCACGCTGACGCTCCGACCCACCTGGGGCGACCCCGACTGCTTCCCGAAGCTCCTGACCCATGCTCTGGGCTGGGCGGGGAGCCCGTGCACCGGAACGGCCGAGAACGAGTGCCGGAAGGTGTTCTTGCTCGGCACCTCGCCGACGATCGAGAGCCAGGCGTACATCCCCTCGGTCGTAGTGGGGAGGGTGAACCGCAGGACGGGAGCGTCGGTCTCGTAGGCACCGATCACCGCAGCGGTCCCGCGAGTGTTGGCTGTGAAGTCAGCATCGGTGAACTGGGGAGTCTTGGACACCCACAGCTGTGTGGAGAACACGGTCCCCTTCTCCCAGGCGCCATCCTTGAACCAGACCTTGACGGGCTTTCCGGGCGCCCATCCATTGACGCCCTTGCGCTCGACGGCACTTGCGGACGACCCGGCGGGGTGCCGGATGACCTTGTAGGTGAAGTCCGCTGACGTCCCCGGTTCGGCGCCGTCCTCACTCACAGCAACCTCGTACGCGGTGCCGTCCGCGAGGTCGTTGCACGGCACTCCGACCCGGAACTCACCGGGGGCCACCTTGCGTGCGCCGACGTAACGGCCGACGACGTCTCCCGAGCTGACGCCCATCACGAGCGCCTCGTACGCCTTGGGCGCTGAGGGGCTGTCGTCGGAGAAGTCCACCACCACGTCGCAGTTCCTGGTGATGAGGGCGGTCAGCCCACCACCCGGGCTGTTGGTCAGAACCGCCGAGGTCACCGTGGGAGGAGTGCTTGCCTGCGCCTGAGCGCCGTTGAGCACCGCACCAGCACCCAAGATCAGGACGGCGGGAAGGATGGATCGTCGGGGGTTCATGCAGCCTCCTGGCTACCTGGCGGGTCTGGGGTCGGGGATCGGGGGTACGACGACCCTGATCGTCACGCAGCACACCCGCCCAGGAGCGCGATCGCGAGAGCTTGGACGATCTTGGACAGCACGGGTTGGGGTCCTTCGGGAACCGTTCGACAGTGCCGCCTGTCTGTCGGCGGCTTGTAGGCTGCCCGATACCGGGCATCAGGCACGGACGGCACGATCGAAAGGGCCGCTAGGTGGGATCAGCAGACGGGCCCGCAGCGATGGGCGACGGCCGGTGGGACGGTCTGATCGAGCAGCTGCGCTCGACTGCGGATGACTGCCGGCGAGCCCTCCTACGCCGAGCTGACCCGCCGCGTCGTCGAGCAACGACTCGCCGAGGGTGCCGAGGAGCACGCCGCGCGCATCGCCAAGTCGAGCGTCCACGACGCGTTCCGCCTGGGCCGATCGCGCGTCAATCTGCCACTCACCCGTGAGCTCGTGCGCGTCCTGGGCGGCGACCCGTCCGACGTCGACGCTGGATCGAGCAGGCCCGAGGTGGAGGGCCCGAGCCGAGCCCGGCGAGTCCAGCCCGAGCCGCCCGAGCAGCAGCGTCCGGAGCCTGACGGCACCGCGGACCAGGTCCCGGTCGCCGCGTCCAAGCACGTACTGGTGCTCATGACCGCGTGCCTGGGACTGAACCTGCTCGGACGTGCGTTCGTGGACTTCTTCGCCTTCCCCATCTACCTCGACATGATCGGTACGGCGATCGCCGCGATCGCGCTCGGACCCTGGCGCGGCGCCGCGGTCGGGCTGTCGACCAACGTCGTGGCCGCCCTGCCTGAGCGGCTGGATCTCGCTGCCCGTTCGCCGTGGTCAACCTCGCGGGAGCCCTCGTGTGGGGCTACGGCGTGCGTCGGTGGGGCATGGGCCGGTCCCTCCCCCGCTTCTTCGTGCTCAACATATGCGCGGCGTGGCGTGCTCGGCGTGGCGGTGCCGATCCTGCTGACGCTGGTCGCGGACCGCCTGCGGGAGGGGCACGACGCCATCACCCGCCTGGTGGAGGAGCCCCTGGGATCCTTGGAGCTGGCGGTGGCCTTCTCGAACGTCCTGACCTCGTCGGCCGACAAGCTCATCAGCGGTTTCGTTGCCCTCGTGGTGGTCTCGGCGCTCCCCTGGCCCTGCGCCGGGACTTCCCGCTGGTGCTCGCCGGCGAGTCGGAGTCGCACCGGGACCGCTCCGGCCGCAGCCATGTCTCGGACCGGGTGGGCTGAAGGTCAGACCCTCGGGAGCGACGCAGACCGCGATCATTCCTGGCCCGACGTGGGCGCCGAGCACGGCGCCGAGCTCGCCGCACCACACCTCTCGTCCGGCCAAGTTGTCCGCCAGTCGTGAGGTCAGCCCCGTCGGCCAGAGCGTCGGCCCGGTCCGGGCTGGCCAGATGCGCGACGCACACGTCAACCGGCAGGACCCGGCCGCAGCCACCGCCAGCTCCTCCAGACGCGCCAGCGCCTTGCCCGAGGTGCGCACCCGCTCCAATGATGCGACCTTCCCGCCCTCGATCTGGAGGAGTGGCTTCACCGCCAGCGCCCCCCCGAACAAGGCGGCGGCAGCACCGATCCGCCCACCCCGGCGGAGGTACTCCAGGGTGTCGACGTAGAACAGCGAGGACGAGGCTGCGGCCCGCGATCGCGCGGCCTCTGCTGCCTCGTCCACCGACGCACCTCGCCCGATCGCCTCGGCCGCGGCGAGGGCGGCGTACCCGGTCGCCACGCCCACCTGCCGGGTGTCGACGCACACCACTCGCACCGGCGCGTCCCTGGCGGCGAGCTGCGCGGACTCGAAGGTCCCGCTCATCTCGCCCGAGAGGTGGATGGAGACGATCTGCTTCGCCCCGCCGAGCGCGGCGGCCTCGTAGGCCTCCAGCATCGTCGCCGGCGCGGGGCGCGAGGTGCTCACCGGCAGGAACTCCCGCAGCGCGGCCGCCACCTTGTCCGGCGCGGCCTCCTCAGAGCCGTCGTCATAGGCGTTGGCGCCGATCACCACCTGCAACGGGTACGACGATGATCCCGTGCTTGTCGGCCACCTCGGGCGGCAGACTGGCGGTCGAGTCGGTGACCACCACGACAGACATGCCGGGCAGATTAGCCGAGCACGTCGCGCAGCTTGGCGGCGAACTCGGCGGGCTTCCCGGCCCGGCCGTGTCCGTCGCCGACGAAGCCCGCATGGTGGCTCGGGAACACCGTGACGGGCAGTCCCAGCACATCGGCGACCGACCGTCCCCCGCGAGCGGCCATCTCCTCGCCCGACTCCTCACCGATGGCCACGATCACCCGATCCGCGAGCGGCCTCAGCGCGCTGACGTCGACCTCGTGGTCGTTGGTGCCCGGCATGTTGCGGATCAGCGGGTTGGTCCGCGAGCCGTCGTCGTCGGACGACATGCCGAACTGCGCCGGATCGGGAGCAGGCTGCTCCAGGTACGTCGCAGTCAGCTCCCCCGATGTCATCACCAAGGCGATGAACTTGGCCATCGTAGGCCCGTTGCCGGCCGCCTCGTAGGTCGCCCGCACGTCCTCGATCACGGCGACGGCCACCTCCCGGTCGGGCAGGTAGCGCGTGATCGGCGGCTCGTGGAGGATCACCCGCCGCACGTCGCCGGGATGGGCGGCCACCCATGCCAGAGCCGCCACCGCGCCGCCGCTGGTGGCGAAGACGTCCACCGGACCGCCACCCAGCGCGGAGACGACGGCGTGCAGGTCCACGGCGTGCAGCTGCGGGGTCAGGGGTGTGGTCCCGGTCGGATTGCGCCCTGCTCCGCGCGGGTCGTAGGTGACGAAGGGCCGGTCGGTGAAGTGCCCCGCGAGCGTGCCGAAGGCCCCGGCGTCCATCGGGTTGCCGAAGGCGAAGAGCGCGGGCCGATCAGCAGTCGCCGACGAGAGGTCGCCGCGGACGTCGTAGGTGATCAGGTCCTCGCCCTCACCCACCGTGTGAGTTTCGATATCAGCCATGCCCGATCAGACCATGCGAGCCGGCCGGACTCATCGCTTGGTCTCGGCACGCCGAATCACGCCCCTCGCTCAGACGACGACGTTGACCAGCTTCGGGGCCCGCACGACCACCTTGCGCACCGCACGCCCGTCGATCGCCCGCAGCACGTCCGGGTGCGCCATCGCGGCGGCCTCCAGGTCGGTCGTCGGTGATGTCCGGGCTGACGTCCAGCCGAGCGCGCACCTTGCCCTGGCACCTGGACGACGGCGACGACCGACTCCTCGACCAGCAGCTCGGGGTCGACGGTCGGCCAGCCGGCCCGCGCGACGGTGGGCTCGTGGCCCAACCGCTCCCACATCTCCTCAGCCGTGTACGGCGCGACCAGGGACAACAAGATGGCGACGCGCTCGACTGCCTCCCGGACCGCAGGATCGGCCGGGCCGCACCCGGAGTCGATCGCCTTGCGAGTCGCGTTGACCAGCTCCATCACCCGGGCGACCACGCACGTTGAACCGATGGGCCCGCATCAGCCCCTCGACCTCGTGAATGGTCCGGTGGGTCGATCTGGCGCAGAGCGACGGCGCCCCCTGGGCCGGATCGATCCGGCGGTGCCGACGTCACGTCTCCGGACAATCGCCACGCCCGCTGCAGGAACTTCAGCGACCCACCCGGCGACATGTCGGCCCAGTCGATGTCGTCCTCCGGCGGTCCGGCGAACACCAGGTCAGCCGGACCGCGTCCACGCCGAAGGCGAGAGCTGGTCGCCCAGTCGACGCCGTTGCCCTGCGACTTCGCATCTTGGCGCCCTCGTTGATCACGGTGCCCTGGTTCATCTGGGCCGAGAACGGCTCGCGAAGTCGACCAGGCCCATGTCGTGCAGGACCTTGGTGACGAAGCGGGCGTAGAGCAGGTGCAGGACCGCGTGCTCGACGCCCCCGACGTACTGACGTCACACGGACTCCAGGCTCGACCAGCTCGGGGTCGAAAGCACCGTCTCGTAGTCGGGGAGCAGTAGCGCAGGAAGTACCACGAGGAGTCGACGAAGGTGTCCATCGTGTCGCTGTCCCGCTTTGCGGGACCCACCACACTCGGGGCAGCGGCACGTGACCCACTCCTCTGCGGCCGCCAGTGGCGAGACTCCCTCGCGGCGTCAGGTCGGTGCCACGCAGCTCGGGCAGAAGGACGGGCAGCTGGTCCTCGGGCACCGGCACCTCGCCACACGCCGCGCAGTGGACGATCGGGATCGGTGGCACCCCAGTAGCGCTGCCGCGACAACAGCCAGTCACGCAGCCGGAAGTTGACCGTGCCGGTGCCGCGCCCTTCCGCCCAGCCAGGTGATGATCGTGGACTTGGCGTCCTCGACGTCAGTCCGTCCAGAGGACACCTCGTCGTTGGCGGAGTTGACGGCCGGTCCCGCGCCGACGTAGGCCTCGCCCTCCCAGTCCTCGGGCGGCTGGACGGTCCGGACGATCGGCAGCTCGAACTTCTCGGCGAACTCCCAGTCCCGCTGGTCCTGTCCCGGGACGGCCATGATCGCGCCGGTGCCGTAGTCGGCCAGCACGTAGTCCGCGGCCCACACCGGGATCTCGCACCCGTGACCGGGTTCGGGCCGTAGACGCCCAGGTCGACGCCGGTCTTTGGCCGCTCGGTCGACAGCCGGTCGATGTCGGTGGCCTTGCGCACCTCCTCGACCATAGTCCTCTACGCCGGCCGCTGCTCCGGGGCGCACAGCTCCGCGGCCAGCTTCGCGTCGGCCGCGACCACCATGAATGTGGCACCGAACAAGGTGTCGGGGCGGGTGGTGTAGACCGTGAGCCGCTCGGCGTCCCCACCGCGAACGTCACGTGCGCGCCCTCGGACCGTCCGATCCAGTTGCGCTGCATCGCCGAGGACCGGCTCGGCCAGGTCTCGGCCCAACGCTCCATGTCGTCGAGCAGCCGTGGGCGTAGTCGGTGACCTTGAAGTACCACTGAGACAGCTCCCGCTTGGTGACCTCGGCGCCGCAGCGGTCGCACATGCCCGTGCACGACCTGCTCGTTGGCCAGCACGGTCTGGTCGATCGGGCACCAGTTGACCGGGCTCTCCTTGCGATAGGCCAGCCCGCGCTCGCGGAACCTCAGGAACAGCCACTGGGTCCACCGGTAGTAGTCCGGATCGGAGGTGTTGAACGCGCGACTCCAGTCGAAGGAGGTCCCGAACGCGGAAGCGACTCCGTCGCACGTCGATGTTGGCGTAGGTATAGGTGGCCGGGTGCTCGTTGTTGCGGATCGCTGCGTTCTCCGGCCGGGCAGGCCGAAGGAGTCCCAGCCGATGGGGTTCAGCACGTCATAGCCACGCTGCCACCAGTAGCGAGCGATCACGTCGTGCAGCGCGCATACCTCGGCGTGGCCCATGTGCAGGTCGCCGCTGGGGTAGGGGAACATCGTGAGCGCGTAGCGCTTCTCGGCCCCGTCCCGAACTCCGGCGCGGAACGGGTCGAGCCTCTCCCACACCGGCGCCACTTGTCCTGGAGGCGACGGCGTCGTACGTCGGTCCCTGCTCGGTCTGCTCGGTCTGCTCGGGCTGCTCGGTCATCGGGGCTCTCCTCGTGGTGCTGTGCCTCGGTCGTTCGGACATGAAAAAACCCCTCGCATGGAGGGGTGGCCGCGCGATCAGGGTTCGATCAGCGCGGCTGTCCAAGGAGCAGGGACCGGGTCGTCATGCAGCGATGCTAGCGCGCCCTCCGTCGTGCACGCGAGTAACCAGGCGTGCCGCCAGGGCGATCAGGACCACGGCGGGCACCCACAAGGTGATCTCCGACCAGATCCAATGGCGGCTCGAGCTGGGCTGCAGGACCGAGTCGATGACCGCGGTGAGTGCTGCGACGCTCAGGGCGGTCACCACCGGGCCGGCCAGGCCGGCGAGCAGCCGGACCCCCAGACGTCGGCGTCGGGCGAGACCGAAGCCGACGGAGGCGACGGAGGTGATGAAGCACAGGAATCCGGCGAAGAAGAGCGGGCCCTCGAGGGGGCTCTGGTCGAGCCCACCGGCGGTGCCGATGGCGACGGCCTTGGCCGCCCAGAGGGCGGCTGCGGCGACGGAGGTGGCGAGGGCGATGCGGAAGGAGGTCATGCCGCGAGCCTGGTCGGACGGCCGCTGACCGGGCGTCACTCCCGGGAGGGATGTCGGGTGAGGTCTCACGCACCTAACCTCCCCATGTGCATCCACAGAGGGACATGGCGGCCGCGCTGGTCCTCCTGGCCGGTGCGCTGCCCGTCCTCGCGGTCGGCGTGGGCTGGACGTCCTACCTCGACTGGGGGGCGACCCTCGTCGGTCTGGTCGGCGGCCTGGCCGCAGGTGCGTGGCTGTCCCCGCGGTGGGCGGTGCTCGGCACCGCGGTGGCAGCAGCCGGCCTGACGCTCGCCAACCAGCTGCACGACACGGAGTACCACTGGCTCGACGACCTGGTCTTCTTCGCCATCGTGGTGGGCGGACCGGCGATCGCAGCGGCCCTGTTGGCGGCCCGTTCCGGCCAGATCGTTCGCCTGGAGAAGGTGCAGGCCGAGCTCGACGAGCAGCAGCGGGTCGAGATCGCAGCCGCACGCCTGGACGAGCAGAGTCGGCTCCACGGGCAGGTTCACACGGAGCTGGCCGAGCAGATCGCGGCCATCGCCCTGCGCGCGCAGGGTGCCCAACGAGCCTCCGACGCCGCAGCGCTCCGTGAGCTGGAGGACGAGGCGCGCACGGTCCTCGACCGCCTCCGCGAGGTCCTCGGGACCCTGGGGGGTCCGACCCCCGATCCTCCGCCGATCGCATCGCTGGCACCGGCGCGCCCGTCCCCGTCGCGGCTCGACGTGGGGATCGCAGTGGCGCTCGGCGCCGGGCTCGCCGTCGAGTCAGTGGTCGCCGATGAGTCGCGCGGACCGTGGTGGCTCAACGTCGTCGCCGCCCTGGCCGTGGCGGCCCCGCTGGTGTGGCGGCGGGGGCACCCGATCCTCAGCGCCACACTCGCCTTGGGACCCGCGGCAGCGTTCAGCCTCGTGCTGACGCCCTACGGCGAACTGGTGGTACCCCTCGCCCTGCTCGTGCTCACGTTCTTCTCCATCGGCGCTTGGTGTCGTGGAGCCTGGGCGTGGTGGGGATGGTTGGTCGCGGCCGGCGGCAGCACTGTCGTCTACCTGGGCTCCGGTCAGGGCGCGGACCTGGACGACGGTGCATGGGTGCTCTCGATCTGGTGGCTGGGCTCATGGGTGCTGGGGCGCGTGAGCGCTGGTCACCAGGCACGGCTGACCCGTTTGCGCGCGGCACTGGTGCAGCTCGAGACGGGACGAGACTGCGCCATCCGACTCGCCCTCGCCGAGGAGCGCCAGTCCGTGGCGAGCGAGTTGCACGACTCGGTGGCGCACGCGATGACCGTGGTGTGTGTGCAGGCCGGGGCGCACGGACGCGGTGGCGCCGATGCACAGGGAGCGCTCTCGGCCATCGCGTCGACGGCACACCAGTGCCTCGTCGAGTTGCGCGACGGGCTCGAGCTCCTCGACGACGCCAGCCTCCCTTTCGGTGCGGAGCACGTGCGGGCCATCGGACGCCGGGTGGGAGTGGAGGTGGAGGTCGAGATGCCGCGTGCCGTGGGCGGGCCGGCCGGTGCCGTCGCGTTCCGAGTCGTCCGCGAGTCGCTGGTCAACGCCGCCCGCCACGCCGTGGGAGCTCCTGTGCGCGTGACGATGGCGCACCGGGACGGCGACGTACGACTCGACCTGGTCAACGGTCGCGGGAGGGCCGCTCCCTCGGCGCAGGGCAGCGGTCACGGTCTGACCGGCCTCGCCGACGTCGTCGCCGCCGCCGGTGGTCGCCTGGAGTGGGGCCCCAGTGAGGACGGGTTCCGCGTGAGTGCCCTCATCCCGGCCGACCCTCGATGACCACCATCGTGCTGGCGGACGACCAGGAGCTCGTGCGCACAGGGCTGCGGATGATCCTCGGCGCCGAGGCGGACCTGCAGGTGGTCGGCGAAGCCGTCGACGGCCTGACGGCGGTCGACCTGGCGTGCTCCCTCGACCCCGACCTGGTCCTGATGGACATCCGGATGCCAGGTATCGACGGCATCGAAGCCACTCGCCGGATCGTCGGGCTCCGGCCCGCCACCCGGGTGGTGATGCTGACGACCTTCGACCGGTCCCGGCTCGTCTACGACTCGCTCGTCGCGGGGGCGAGCGGGTTCCTGCTCAAGGACGCGCCGGGCGACCAGCTCGTGGGCGGGATCCGGGCGATCGCACGCGGTGAGCAGCTGCTCGCTCCGAGCATCACGCGCCGTCTGGTGCAGGAGTTCACCGGACGGCTGCGCTCCGAGGCGCCCCCGGGCTACTCGGAGCTGACGCAGCGGGAGACCGAGGTGCTCACGCTCGTGGCTCGCGGTCTGTCCAACGCCGAGATCGCGGCCGAGCTGTTCCTCAGCGTGCAGACGGTGAAGACCCATGTCGCCCGGATGCTCAGCAAGCTCGGACTGCGCGACCGCGTCCAGGCCGTGGTCCTCGCCCACGAGCACGGGCTCGTCGACACCGCGTGACGGCTCGCGTGACGAACGGCGTGCTGACCGGCCTGATGACCTCCGCCCCTACGATCGCGCCATGACCCTCCTGGACCTGTTCCGGCTCGACGGCAAGGTGGCGATCGTGACGGGAGCCTCCAGCGGGCTCGGCGTGGCCTTCGCCCAGGGTCTCGCGGAGGCCGGAGCCGACCTGGCGCTCGGCGCCCGTCGGGTCGACCGGCTCGCCGAGACGGCGGCCCTGGTGGAGGCAGCCGGGCGGCGCGCGTTGACCGTCGCCACCGACGTCGCTGACCCCGACTCGTGCACCAACCTGGTGGCCCTGGCCATGGAGGAGTTCGGCCGTGTCGACGTCCTGGTCAACAACGCCGGTATCGGTACGGCGGTCCCGGCCACCCGCGAGACCCCCGAGCAGTTCCGCTCGGTGATCGACGTCAACCTCAACGGCTGCTACTGGATGGCCCAGGCCTGCGGGCGGGTCATGCAGCCGGGCTCGAGCATCATCAACATCAGCTCGGTCCTCGGGCTGACGACCGCCGGTCTGCCGCAGGCGGCGTACGCCTCGTCGAAGGCGGGCCTGATCGGGATGACCCGCGACCTGGCCCAGCAGTGGACCGGCCGCAAGGGCATCCGGGTCAACGCGATCGCGCCGGGCTTCTTCGCCTCGGAGATGACCGAGCAGTACCCCGACGGCTACCTCGACGCGATGTCGCCCCGCCTCCCCGTCGGGAGGAAGGGCGACCCGGCCGAGCTCGCCGCGGCCGTGGTGTTCCTCGCCTCCGCCGCCGGGGGCTACGTCACCGGCCAGACCATCGCCGTCGACGGCGGGATGACGATCACCTGACCCGGCGCCACCGGCTCACCCCGCGCATCACCCGGCCCGGAAGGCGACCACGACCGACGGCCGAGGGAAGTCGTCGGTGTGCGGCCAGGTGCTGGCCTGGGCCTCGAAGCTCGCCGTGTCGCTCTCGCCCGGGTGCTGAACCGCGAAGAACAACGACCGGTTGTTGTCGGTGATCAGCGGTCCGCACGCCTCGGCCAGCCGCGGCATGGTCGCGAACTGCAGCACCTGACCGCGGTTCGGACCCGCCGTCGGGACGCGGAAGACCCCGTCGTTGGAGCCGAGAGCGTTGCCGTCGGTGGAGATCCACAGGTTGCCGTCGGAGTCGAAGGCGACGTTGTCGGGGCAGCTGATCGGGCTGACCTGCGACTTGTCGAATCCCGCGAAGTAGGTCTCGGGCGCCTCCGGGTCGCCGCACACGAGCATCAGGTCCCAGGTGAAGGTTCCCAGCGCGTGGTTGCCGTTGGTCGCGGTCAGCTCCAGGACGTAGCCGTTGCGGTTGCCCGAGGCAGGGGTCAGCGGGGCGCCCAGGGCCGAACGCACCATCGAGGAACCGATCGGGTTGGCCTCGTCGACGGGGAGCTCGGGCTTGCCGCGGTTGGAGTTGTTGGTCAGCGCTGCGTAGACCTTGCCGTTGACGAGGTTGGGCTCGACGTCCTCCGGACGGTCCATCTTCGTCGGCGCGACCTTGTCGGCGGCCAGCCGCGTGAACAGCAGGACGTCGGCGACCGACATGCCCTCGACGAAGGACTCGGTGTCGCTGCAGAGCGGGATCCAGACGCCGGTGCCGTCGTACTCACCGTCCTCGGTGCCGTCGCCGGTGAGTCTGGCGACGTAGAGCGTCCCCTTGGTCAGCAGCCGCATGTTGTGCCGCCGTGCCTTCGCGGACTTCTTCGGGTCGAACTTCTCGGTCGAGACGAACTTGTAGAGGTAGTCGCCGCGCTCGTCGTCGCCCATGTAGGCGACGGCGCGTCCGGACCTGCTGATGATGATGTTGGCGCCCTCGTGCTTGAAGCGACCGAGCATCGTGTGCTTGACCGGCGTGGAGGTCGGGTCGGTCGGGTCGACCTCGACGATCCAGCCGAAGCGGTGCGGCTCGTGCGGCTCGGCCGCCAGGTCGAAGCGCAGCTCCACCTCGCTCCATCCTCGCCCCTTGCCGTTGATGCCGTAGCGGGCGTACTCCGCGGTGTAGCGCGCATCGAGCGTGCCCCCCTCCGGCAGGTCGAAGTACTGGTTGAAGTTCTCCTCCCCGGACAGGGCGGTCCCCCACGGGGTCGCACCGCCCGCGCAGTTGTTGAGGGTTCCGAGCACGCGCCGGCCGCTCGGGTCGACGCTGGTGCGGAGCCGTTCGTCCCCGGCTGCAGGCCCGACGAGCTCGAACTCCGTCGCGATGTGGATGCGCCGGTTGCGGGCCGCCTTGTCCAGGTTCGTGACCCGCCGCCACGACCCGGGGACGAGACCGCGCTTGATGGTGACCACGGACATCCCGTGGTTGCTCATGGCGATCGCCTTGATCTCGGCGGGGCTGTAGGTGTCGGCCGGGAACATGATGTTCTCATCGGTGTACTCGTGGTTGACCACCAGCAACGCCGTGTCGCCGCCGCGTCCGTAGGAGAGGTCGTAGACCCCGACGTAGTCGCAGTTGTAGCCGAACTGGGTCCTGGCCGCCTCGACGCTCTGGCGGTCGACGTCGAACGCCGGGCCGGGGACGACCGGGTCGCCCCAGCGGATGACGACGTCGTGGTCGAAGCCGTCGGGCACGGTCACGGCGTCGCGCTTGTTCGGCCTGACGGGGGCGTACGCCGCCCGGGCGAGGTTGCTCGTGGCACGCCCCTCCGCTGCGCCAGCGGAAGCCGGTGCAGCGACCGCTGCCTCGGCGAGCCCGGTCGTCACCACCAGCGCTCCGGCACTGGCAGCGGCGCCCTTGAGCACCGAGCGGCGCTGAACAGCCTTGGTGATCTCGTCACGGATGTGGCCGTGGCCGGTCCGGTTGGGCTCGGGATAGTCGCAGGCGTTGCCACAGCGGAAGTAGCAGGTGGCCAGGCTCCGCGAACCGTGGCGGGTGGCACCGTCGACAGGATCGATCGGGAAGAGAGTCCTCATGCCGCGGAACGTAGGGACGCCAGGTTCTGTGGAAGGGAGGAGCGCCCGTCCGAACGGTGAACGGCCGGTGTCCGATCGGTGGCATCTGCCGGCGCGGGGTCTCAGCGGTCGTGCTCGACCAGGACGAGCGCGATGTCGTCGCGGATGCCTCGACCGAAGTCGTCGACTCGGGAGCACAGTCGGTCCACGGCGCTCTGGAGATCGTCCTGGAGCAGCTCAGGGGCGTGCTGGTCCAGGGAGAAGAAGCGGCCCCGCGCGTCGCGGGCCTCGATCAGCCCGTCGGTGAAGAGGAGCAACCGTCCCTCCCCCGTCCACGAGTGCCTGGTCTCGACGGGGTGCGCGTCGAGCCCCAGCGGTGTCGTGGGCTCGCCGGTGTCGAGGAGGCGGGCGCCCGACGGCTCGACGAGCAACGGCGGCGGGTGGCCGCAGTTGACCACGCAGATCGCGTCCTCGGTCACCTCGACGACCAGTGCGGTGACGAACTCCTCGTCCCCCACGACCCGGTGCACGACCCGCTCGAGCTCGGCGACGACCGATACGAGGTCCGGGGAGTCGTAGGCGGCCTGTCGGAAGGCGCCGAGGGCGGCGGCTGCGGTCTGCACGGCCTCGATCCCCTTGCCGCAGACGTCCCCCACCAGGATGCGTACGCCGGTCGGGGTCGACGCGGCGGCGTACAGGTCCCCGCCGACACGGGCGTCCTCGGTGGCCGAGGCGTAGCGGGCCGCCATCCGGAGGCTCCCGAGTCGAGGGGGGAGCGGGGTGAGGATCGCCCGCTGCGCCGTCTCGGCGATGAGGGTCATCCGGCGCAACCCCTCCTCCCGGCTGTTGCGCACGTGGGCGGCGAGGACCGACAGTCCCGCCACGATCGTGCAGACGACCATCCGGACCCAGAAGTCGCGACTGTCCACGAGATCGCGCACGACTCCGCTCCCGAGGGCCACGAGAACCGCAACGAGGCCGACCGCCCCGGTGTAGCGACGCGAGGAGATGATCGAGGTGGCGAACGCCCCGATGGCGTAGCCGCCCGTCAGGGCCACCTGGGTGACGACGTCCACGGCAGCCAGGAAGACGAGGAACCCGAGACCGACGCGCACACCCGTGTCGCGGACAAAGGTCGCGGTCCCGTCGCGTAGGCGCACGGCTCCCATGCTTCCAGCCGGACCAGCCCGTTGACCTGCGATCACTCGAATCCGCGCAACCGCAGGCTGTTCGCCACGACACACAGAGACGACGCCGCCATCGCGGCGCCCGCGATCATCGGCGTGAGGAGGCCCGCGGCCGCCAACGGGATGGCCGCGACGTTGTAGCCGAAGGCCCACACGAGGTTGCCCTTGATGGTGGCGAGGGTGCGTCGCGACAGCCGGATCGCGACGGCCGCACCCCGCAGGTCGCCCCGCACCAGGGTGATGTCGCCGGCCTCGATGGCCACGTCGGCACCGGTGCCCATCGCGATCCCCAGGTCGGACTGGGCCAGGGCAGCCGCGTCGTTGACGCCGTCGCCCACCATCGCGACCACGCGACCCTCGTCCTGGAGGCGGCGTACGACGTCGACCTTGCCGGCCGGCAGCACCTCGGCCACCACGTCCGCATGGTCGATGCCGACCTCGTCTGCCACGTCCCGAGCGACGTCGGTGCGGTCGCCGGTCAGCAGCACCGGACGCAGGCCCAGCTCGCGCAACCGCCTGACGGCCTCGGCCGAGGACTCCTTGACGGTGTCGGCGACCACCAGGCGGCCGCGGAGGCGTCCGTCCCACGCCACCGCTACGTGCTCCCCTCCTGCCTCGATCCCGCACTCCTCGAGGAACTGCGGACGGCCGACGACCACGTCGTGACCCTCGACCGCACCACGCACCCCGAGGCCCTCGGTGCTGAGGAAGTCGGAGACCGGTGGCAACCCGCTGCTCCGCAAGCGCGCTGCCGCCGCGACCGCTCGCGCCACCGGGTGCTCCGAGGCATCCTCGAGAGCGCCGGCGAGCCGGAGGACCTCGGTCGCGTCCTCGCCCGGCTCGGATCGGACCTCGACCACCGACATCGTCCCGGTCGTCACCGTGCCGGTCTTGTCCAGGACGACCGTGTCGACGCTACGCGTGCGCTCCAGCATCTCCGGACCCTTGATGAGGATCCCGAGCTGGGCGCCCCGGCCGGTCCCCACCATGAGTGCGGTCGGAGTCGCCAGCCCCAGGGCGCACGGGCAGGCGATGATGAGGACGGCGACCGCGGCGCTGAACGCCTCGGTCGCCCGCCCGTCCAGGAGCAGCCAGGCAGCGAACGTCGCCAGGGACAGGCCGATCACGACGGGGACGAACACCGCGGAGACCCGGTCGGCGAGCCGTTGCACGGGCGCCTTGCCGCTCTGGGCCTGCTCGACCAGGCGGGCGATCTGGGCCAGCTGGGTGTCGGAGCCGACGCGAGTCGCACGGACGACGAGGCGGCCACCGGCGTTGACGGTCGCGCCGACCACCGAGTCGCCGACGCCGACCTCGACCGGCACCGACTCTCCGGTGAGCAGGGACGAGTCGACGGCCGAGGTGCCCTCGACCACCTGACCGTCCGTGGCGATCCGCTCCCCGGGTCGAACGACGAAGAGGTCTCCCACCACCAGTGCTTCGACCGGTACGCGCGCCTCCGTGCTCTCGCGCAGGACGGCGACGTCACGCGCCCCGAGGTCGAGCAGCGCCCGCAGCGCGCTGCCGGCCCGGCGCGTCGCGCGGGCCTCGGCGTAGCGCCCCGCGAGCAGGAAGGTCGTGACCGCCGTGGCCGCCTCGAGGTAGCTGTCGTGCCGTCCCTCTCCGAGGGTCAGCGCGTAGACCGACCAGGCGTACGCCGCCAGGGTGCCCATCGAGATCAGCGTGTCCATCGTGGTCGCGCCGTGGCGGAGGTTGCGGGCCATGGCCCGGTGGAAGGGCCATCCGCCCCAGGCGACCACGGGGGTCGCCAGGGCCAGCATGACCCACCCGGCGGAACCGAAATCGAGCGCCGGGACCATCGACAGCGCGACGACCGGGAGGGTGAGGAGCGCTGAGACCAGCAGCCTCGTGCGGTGTGGCCCACCCTCGTCGTCGGTGGGCGCGGAATGGGGCACGACCGCTGTGTAGCCCGCAGCGGCGACGGTCGCGATCAGGTCACCCGGGCTCACGGCGGGCTCGTGACGGACCCGCGCCTTGTGGGTCGCGTAGTTGACGCTGGCCGTGACCCCCGCGACCTTGTTGAGCTTGCGCTCGATCCGGTGGGCACAGGAGGCGCACGTCATGCCGCTGATGTCCAGCTCTGTCGTGGCGGTGGACGTCGTGTCCGTGCTCATCGAAGCGAGTACCCCGCCTCCTGGACCGCCGCGTCGACGGCGGACCGGTCCAGGGGCCGGTCGCTCATGACCGTCACCGAACCGCTCTCGAGCTCGACGTCGACCGAGGTGACCCCGTCGATCTCCTGGAGCTCCTCCGTGACGGAGGCGACGCAGTGTCCGCACGTCATCCCGACGACGGTCGCGGTGAACCGGTAGGCGTCAGTGCTCATGACCTCACCAACCTCGAGATGGCCTCGGATGCTTCCTTGATCTTGAGCTCGGCCTCTGGGCCTCCGGCCCGCGCGGCATCGACCACGCAGTGGGTCAGGTGCTCGTCGACCAGCCCGAGCGCGACGGCCTGGAGGGCCTTGGTGACCGCGGAGACCTGGGTCAGGATGTCGATGCAGTACTGCTCCTCGCCGATCATCCGCGAGATGCCGCGGACCTGACCCTCGATCCGCCGCATCCGCCGCATGTAGTCGTCCTGACGGTGGAGGTACGCCGGAGGCGTCGGTGTCGTCATGCTGTCGACCATACCCCCCTACCGTATCGGGTCACAGGGCTCAGCCGGCAGCGACGTCCCGGAACCGACCAGAGGCGAAGGCGTCCTCGACCGAGGCGAACCGGGTGAAGACCCGGTCCAGGGCGGTGATCTCCAACAGCCGCACCAGGAACGGCTGATCGGCCACCAGAGCGAGCTCGCCACGGAACACGCCGATCTTGCGGCGGACACCGATGAGCACCCCCAAGCCGGTCGAGTCCATGAAGGTGACGCCGGAGAGGTCGACCACGAGCCGCACGTGACCGACGACCATGAGCTCCTCGAGCACGGAACGGAAGGCTCCCATGGTCGCGATGTCGATCTCGCCGACGGCGCGCACGATCGCCGTCGGTCCCCTGTGCTCGACGGTCACGTCGAGCGGGCCTGACCGGTCGTCCGATCCGCCAGCTGCTGTCCCCACGTCGCCTGCCTGTCGTCGTCCTCGCATCCAACACCGTGAGCGCGCTGGTCGTCCTGCGTCTCCGGACTTTTCACCCGCCTGGGTGATGCAACGGCGGGATCTCACGACAGCGCTCGACCAGGGTCCGCCACGTCGGCTCGGCGTCGGGAGGTACGGCCAGGACCATCCCGTCACAGAGGCCGGCGTACCACTGGTGGAGCTCACCACCTACGTCCTCGAACGTGCCCTGGGGCAGCACGAGGTCCAGCACGTCGTCGGTGAGCGCTTGTTCGAGCCCGGCCCAGTCCGAGCGAGCAGCCATCGCACTCAGGGACTCGCCCACGTCGTCGAGACCGAACAGCTCGAGCTGTCGGCGGTAGGCGGGGGTGCTGTAGAGGAACGCCAGCTCGCGGCGCCGGGCATCACGCAGACGCGCCAGCTCGGCGTGGCTCGCGGCCACGAGCGGTTGCGGGCTCGTCACGACGGCGGGTCCGGCGCCGGCGCGGCCCGCCCGCGACGCTCCCCGCTCGAGGGCAGGAAGGGTCACCTCGCGCAGCACCCGCGGGTGCGAGCTGGTGGGGTGGCAGACGAACCCGTCCGACACCTCCCCGGCGAGCTCGCACATGCGCTCGTTGACGCCTCCCGTCCACACCCGAGGCGAGGGCGTCTCCAACGGTCCGGGGTTGAAGTAGGGCTGGAGGCGCCGGAAGGCGTAGGCCTCCCCCTGGTGGTCGAGGGCCTCCCCGGTCTGGAAGGCGTGGAAGATCGCGCGTACGGAGGCGACGTAGTCACGCAGACGCGCCACCGGCTCGGACCACGGCGCCGAGAAGCGGTCGACCACGTTGCCCCGCACCTGGGAGGCGAGACCGAGCTCGAACCTCCCTCCCGAGAGCCGCGCCAGGTCCCACGCCGCCAGCGCCGTGACCATGGGGCTGCGCGCGAAGGCCACGACCATGCTGGTGCGGATGGTGATACGGCTGGTCCGGGTGGCGGCGATCGTCGAGACGACGAACGGGTCGTGGATCGTCTCCGGGACATGCAGGACGTCGAAGCCCAGGTCCTCGACCCGGCGCGCGTAGTCACCGATCCGGTCCACAGCCAGGTGAGGAGGCATCGACGCGACGACCTGCATGGCGCTCAGGGTCTCACCCGGTCAGTGGCCCCCGGAGGTGCTCAGGGGTTCAGCCGTGAACGACTACAGCGTCACCGGCACTCACGCGCCCAAGCGTCACGACCTCGGCGACAACTCCGAGGCACGCCTCGTTCAGCTCGCCGATGGCCTTGAGGTTGCCCCGCTGGGCGGGAAGCTCCGCGGTGCACGCGTCGACCATGACGCATCGCGGAGAGGCCATCGTCACCTCCAGGACCGCGGCGCCGACCGAGACCCTGGCGCCGACCCAGGTCTGCTCGACGAACGGTGTCATCGTCTCCACGACGATGTTGGACCGGAAACGAGCCGCGTCGACGCGCTCGCCGCGGTGCCGGGCGAGGGCCGCGAGGGAGGCGCTCCCGAGGAGGCTGACGGGACCGTCGTCGAAGTGGCTGACCGCGGACTCAGAGGCAAGGCTGACTGGCTCCCCGACGTGCGCACTGAGGCGCTCGGCTGCTGCTGCGTCGTCCACCGCGCACAGCGTCCCGTCCGGGAAGGTGATCCGCACCTCCGCTCCGTGACCCTCGGCCCGCAGCTGGAGCAGCCCGGTGACCGCCGCGAAGCGGTGGGTGTTCTTGCCGCTGGCGATCTTGCCCGCCTCGGTCCGCACCGACCACACGCGGTCCCCCACGCACCCGCGTCGGTCGAGGTCGAGGACCTCCACCTGCTGTCCCAGCATCGACTTCACCGGGTAGCGGTGCAGGCTGAGGACCGTCGGGTTGTCACTCATCGCCGGGCTCGCACAGCATCGGACCGATCATGGCACGGGCGGTCGGGGCGGCTGCGTCCGTGCAAGGCTGGCTCCCTGACGGAGAGGAGTCACGGTGCCCGAGAAGACGAGACTGTCCTGCCCCTGCGGCGAGGAGATCCGGGCGAGTGGCGAGGACGAGCTCGTGGACAAGACGCAGGCTCACCTCGCTGAAGCACATCCCGGTCGCGAGTACGACCGGGACATGATCTTGATGATGGCGACCTAGCACCCGGGACGGATCAGGGCACCAACGAGACCTTGAGGCAGTCAGCTGTGCGTGCAGCCACCGCGGCGTACGCCGCAGCCGCGTCGTCGAGGGCGAACTCCTGCGTGAACAGGTCTGTGGTGTCGAGCCGACCGTGCTGCACCAGCGGGACGAGATCGACCCAGGTCTGGTGCACCGGTGCGGTCGCCATCACCAGCGTGATGCTGCGGAAGACGCCCATCAGCACCGGCAGGGGGTAGGGCGCCAGGTCGTGGATCCCCACGACCGAGACGGTCCCGCCCGGCCGCACCGCACCGAACGCCGCGTCCAGACTCGCGTCCTTGGCCACCGCGTCGATGACCACGTCGGCGCCGCGGCCTCCTGTGGCCTCGAGGATCGCGGCGACCGGGTCGTCGCCGACACCCTCGGCACCGGATGCCTCCGCTCGTTCGCGACGGCCGGCCACCGGGTCGACCGCCAGCACGCGGCCGGCGCCGAGAACGAGCGCTGAGCGGACCGCACACTGGCCGACCGCCCCCAGGCCGAGGACCGCGACCGTCGCTCCAGGTGCGAAGCCGGCACGTCGGGCGGCGACCCACCCGGTGCCCAGGTTGTCGGTCAGCAGCAGCGCGGCCTCGTCGTCCACGCCGTCCGGGACCGCCAGCAGGTTGAAGTCGGCGGCGGGCACCGCCAGGAGGTCGCTCTGCGCGCCGCCCAGCTCACCGGCCCCGAAGACCTTGCCGCCCGCGGTGCAGGTCACCGGGTCGCCCTCGGCGCAGCCCACGCAGTCGCCGCAGCCCGCGACCGAGGCGACCAGCACGCGCTGACCGACTGCGAACCGGCGCACGCCCGGACCGAGCTCGACGACCCGTCCCACAGCCTCGTGCCCGACCCTGACCGGGAAGAGCGGCAGGTCGCCGTCGTAGAAGTGCAGGTCGGAGCCGCAGATAGCGCTCCGCTCGACCTGGACGACCGCGCCTCCGGGTCCGGGGAGGGTCGGGTCCGGCTCCTGCTGCACCTCGACGGTGCCAGGTGCTGTGATGGTGACGGTCCGCATGGCAGGACCGTACGGTCCTCTCCTTGCCGCGCGGCTGGGGGGCGCCGCGATGATGGGCCGATGACGACCTACTCCGGCACCGACGAGTTCGCCGGCGCGACTTTCGTCGGGGCGAGCTTCCAGGGCGCCACCCTGCGGTTCTGCGACGTCAGCAGGGTGACCATGCGAGGTGTTGACCTCGACGGGCTCGACATCGACAGCCACGACCTGGCCTTCGGCAGCCTCCTCGTCAACGGCGTCGACGTGGTGCCGCTGGTGGAGGCCGAGCTCGACCGGCGCTTCCCCGGGCGAGAGCTGCGGAACGCGCAGACGCCCGACGGTCTGCGCGCGGGCTGGGTCGCCGTGCAGGCCGCGTGGCAGGAGACGGTGGCGGGCACGCCGCCGGAGCTTTTGGACGCCCACGTTGAGGACGAGTGGTCCCTCGCCCAGACCTTGCGGCACCTCGTCCTGGCCACCGATGCGTGGTTGGGCAAGGCGATCCTGCGGTTGCCGCAGCCGTTCCACGAGATCGGCCAGATCTTCACCGGCGCAGCCGAGATGGGTTTTGACATGTCGATCTTCCGCACTGACCCGCCGGCGTACGACGAGGTGCTCGCCGTGCGGGCCGAGCGACAGCAGCACGTGACCGACGTCCTGGCCACCGCCTCGGTCGAGCTGCTCGAGGAGGAGCGAGAGGACCCGTGGGGCGGAGGGTGGAACCCCACCGTCGGCGACTGCGTCCGCGTGATCCTCGAGGAGGAGTGGGCGCACCTGCGCTACGTCCGGCGCGATCTCGAGCGGCTGCGCTGAGGGGCTGAGGGATGAGAGGAGTGAGCCTGAGCCCGCCACGAGTGGAGCTGAGGGTGCCTGGGTTCACGACATAGGTCCCAGGTGATAGGTCGCTGGTGAGTCGCGACATAGGTCGCACTCCGCAGCAGGGTCGCGACCATGTCCAAGGCTCGCGTCGCTGTCCTCAAGGTCCTCACCAAGCAACTCACCGTCACCCAGGCGGCCGCGGACTACGGCTACAGCCGACGACACCTCCAACGGCTGCTGGCCCGGTACCGCGAAGCCGGGATCGACGCCGTCGACCCCCGGTCCCGACGACCACACTCGAACCCACAGGCCACGTCCTCAGCAGTCCGCGAGCGGATCCTCGAACTACGGCTGCAGCTCACCGCCGACGGCCTGGACGCCGGCCCGGTCACCATCGCCTGGCACCTCGAGCAAGAAGGCCACCGGCCACCCTCGACCTCGACGATCCGCCGGATCCTGCACGCCGCCGGACTGATCACACCCGAACCCAGGAAGCGCCCCCGGTCCTCCTACCGGCGCTTCCTCGCCGCCCAGCCCAACGAGTGCTGGCAGTCCGACTTCACCCACTGGCGCCTGGCCGACGGCACCGACGTCGAGATCCTCAACTGGCTCGACGACCACTCCCGCTACCTGATCTCCTGCACCGCCCACACCCCGGTCACCGGCGACACCGTCGTCGAGACCTTCGTGACCGCCGGCAACGAGCACGGCCTGCCCGCCTCGACGTTGACCGACAACGGCCGCGTCTACACCGCCCGCCACGGCGGCGGCCGCAACGCCTTCGAGTACCTCCTGGCCGCGCTACGCATCGTCCAGAAGAACGGCAGACCCAACCACCCCCAGACCCAGGGCAAGGTCGAACGCTTCCACCAGACCCTGAAACGCTGGCTCGACCAAACAGCCACCCGCCGCACCCTGCCCGAGCTCCAAGCCCAGCTCGACCGCGTTCCGCGAGATCTACAACCACCACCGCCCCCACCGCGAGCTCGCCCGCCGAACCCCGGCCACCGCCTACGCCGCACCTGCCCAAAGCCACCCCGGCCGACGACCCCAGCCAGGCCACTACCGGCTGCGCTACGACCGCGTCGACACCTGGGGCAAGATCTCGATGCGCCGCGCCGGCCGCATGCACCACCTCGGCATCGGCTACGCCCACGCCGGCACGCAGAGTCCTCGCCATCGCCGACGAGACCACCGTCACCGTCATCGACCTCGAGACCGGCGAGATCCTCTCCACCCACGACATCGACCCCGCCAAGCACTACTGGCGCAACACACAAAGAGCCCCGGCCGATGGCCGGGAGCTCAATGAGAGTGACCCATGTCGCGACTCAGGTGAGACCTATGTCGCGACTCATCACACGGTGGAGCTGAGGGGACTCGAACCCCTGACCCCCTGCATGCCATGCAGGTGCGCTACCAGCTGCGCCACAGCCCCGTGCGTTGCCTGAGATGGAAGCCCTGCAGACAACTCGCGAGATCCTAGCCAAGCGGGCAGACGATGCGAAATCTGGGTCAGCGCTCGTGCGAGACCACGTCGGCGGGCAGCTCGATCATCGGACAGTCGCGCCAGAGCCGCTCGAGGGCGTAGAACTGCCGCTCCTCCTCGTGCTGGACGTGGACCACGACCTCGCCGTAGTCGATAAGCACCCACCGCCCGTCCCGCTCTCCCTCGCGGCGGACGGGCTTGGCGCCGATCGCACGCAGCTTGTCCTCGATCTCGTCGACGATCGCTTTGACCTGCCGGTCGTTGCTGGCCGAGGCGATGAGGAAGGCGTCGGTGATCGCGAGCTGGTCGCTGACGTCGAACGCGATGATCTGCTGGGCGAGCTTGTCCGAGGCCGCCCGGGCAGCGGTGTGGACGAGCTCGACGGCGTGGTCGGTGGCGGTCATGGGGCTCCGTGGTCGGGACGGGGTGGGGCGTCGGTCGGCGGGTAGAGGGCGTGCTTGGCGACGTACTGGACGACCCCGTCAGGGACGAGGTACCACGGCAGCGCACCGCGACGCGTGCGCGCGCGGCAGTCGGTCGAGGAGATGGCGAGCGCCGGCACCTCGATCATGGTGACCCGTTCGGCGGGGATCGATGCGAGGGTGGCCGGGTCGATCTCGTGGTCGGGCCGGGTCACCCCGACGAAGTGCGCGAGTTCGAAGAGCTCCTCGGCGTCGCGCCAGGTGAAGATCTCGGCCAGGGCGTCCACACCGGTGATGAAGAAGAGCTCGGCGTCCGGCCACTGCGATTGCAGGTCGCGCAGGGTGTCGATCGTGTACGTCGGTCCGGCCCGGTCGACATCGACCCGGGAGACCGTGAAGCGGGGGTTGGCAGCGGTGGCGATGACGGTCATGAGGTAGCGGTGCTCCGCCGACGAGGCCGGACCGTCGGAGCGGGTAGAGGCCTTGTGGTAGGGGTCGCCGGTCGGCACGAAGACCACCTGGTCGAGGTCGAACCACGACTGGACCTCCGAGGCGGCCACGAGGTGACCGTGGTGGACGGGGTCGAAGGTCCCACCCATCACCCCCACGCGTCGTGGCCCCGGTGAGATCGTCAGGAGTGCTCGCGTCCCCCACCGAAGGCCAGCAGACCGAACAGCATGGCCAGGAGGATGCCCATCGTGATGGCGCCCACGACCCACGGGTTGATGACCTGCTCGTGGTGCTCTTCGGCGGCGGCGACGAAGCCGACCAACAGCGCTGACATGTCCTGCACCCTATCGTCCGCGCCCGGTCAGTTCCGCACGTGGCCGTCGCCGGTGACGACGTACTTCGTCGAGGTCATCTCGGGAAGGCCCATCGGACCGCGGGCGTGCAGCTTCTGGGTGCTGATGCCGATCTCCGCGCCGAAGCCGAACTCGGCGCCGTCGGTGAAGCGGGTCGAGGCGTTGACGAGGACGGCGGCGGAGTCGACGCCCGCGACGAAGCGACGCGCCGCGGCCTGGTCCTCGGTGAGGATCGCGTCGCTGTGCTGGCTGGAGAAACGTCGGATGTGCGCCAGGGCCGCCTCGAGGTCGGGCACCACGGCGGCGGAGATGTCGAGGGAGAGGTACTCCGCCGCGTAGTCGTCCTCGGTCGCCGGCAGCACGCCGTCGTACGTCGCGACGTGGGCGTCGCCGTGGATCGTCACGCCCGCCTGCTGGAGTGCCTCGACCACCCGGGGCAGGAACGCCTCGGCCACCTCGGCGTGGACCAGAAGGGACTCGGCCGAGTTGCACACGCTGGTGCGCTGGGTCTTGGCGTTGAGCACGACGGCCAGCGCCTTGTCGAGGTCGGCGGCCCGATCGACGTAGACATGACAGTTGCCCACCCCGGTCTCGATGACCGGCACGGTCGACTCCTCCACGACCGAGCGGATCAGGCCAGCACCCCCGCGCGGGATCAGGACGTCGACCAGACCCCGGGCCCGCATCAGCTCCTTGACGCTCTCGTGGGAGTCGCCCGGCACCAGCTGGACCACGTCGGCGTCGAGACCGGCCTCCACCGCACCGGCGCGCAGCACCTCGACGATGGCGGCGTTGCTGGACCGTGCCGAGGACGAGCCGCGCAGGAGCACCGCGTTGCCGGACTTCAGGCAGATGCCGGCGGCGTCGGCCGTGACGTTGGGCCGGGCCTCGTAGATCATCCCCACCACGCCGAAGGGCACGCGGACCTGACGCAGCTCGAGGCCGTTGGCCAAGGTGCTGCCCCGCACCACCTCCCCCACCGGGTCAGCCAGACCAGCGACCTGGCGCAGCCCGTCAGCCATCGCGAGGATCCGCACGGGGTCGAGACGGAGCCGGTCGAGGATGTTGGCGGGCGTCCCGTTCGCCGCAGCGCGCTCGAGGTCGTCGGCGTTGGCGGCGAGCACCTGCCGCTCGGCACGTTCGAGACCGGCCGCCATGGCCCACAGCGCAGCATCCTTCTGGGCTCGCGTCGCCACCGCGAGGGCGATGCTGGCCACGCGCGCCCGCTGGGCCACCTCCACCACGCTCACAGCCGCGAGGGTACGACTTCTCCGCCGTGGACCTGCTGCGCAGGGGTGAGCAGGAGCAGCCCGGCAGGCGCCCTCCGGTGGTTGAGGAGGCGCGCCAGCGCTGTCGGCAGACCTCGCTGTGCGCTTCTTCGCCGCGGGGGCGATCGCCTTGGCCCTGCTCGGACGGCACCTCGGCCGTCGACGCCTCGTCCGGGCCGGCGCGCTGGTCGCTGGCGCAGGAGTCGCCGCCCACCTCGCGGGCCTGACCAGCGGCTCGGCGGCGCTGCTCGCCGCAGCCCTGTGCCTGTGG
Source organism: uncultured Actinomycetota bacterium (assembly GCA_963767915.1). GTDB lineage: Bacteria > Actinomycetota > Actinomycetes > Propionibacteriales > Nocardioidaceae > Nocardioides. Next base: position 40,297 of record CAVYFR010000001.1, on the reverse strand, counting down.
ATGGCGGCGAACGGGGCGTCCTCGAGCTCGGCCTTCACCGAACCCGAGCGGGGCTAGCTCGGCGCACCGCCTAGTGGCGGTGGCGCTCGGAGGTCCGGAGGTCTCGAGACGGCGCTCCGCGCCTCCTCGACCAACGAAGGTGGACGGCGCTCCGCGCCTCCTCGTCCAACGAAGGTGGACGCGCCTCCTCGACCAACGAAGGTGGACGGCGCTCCGTGCCTCCTCGACCCATGAGGTGGACGGCGCTGAGCGGAGGTCAGCCCTTGCGCTTGGTGATCTCCGCGGAGGCGGCCGGCAGCACCGACTTGAGGTCGCCGACGACACCGAAGTCGACGAGCTCGAAGATCGGCGCCTCCTCGTCCTTGTTGACCGCCACGATGGTCTTCGAGGTCTGCATGCCCGCCCGGTGCTGGATGGCGCCGGAGATCCCGGTGGCGATGTAGAGCTGCGGCGAGACGGTCTTGCCGGTCTGGCCGATCTGGTAGGTGTGAGGGATCCAGCCGGAGTCGACCGCTGCGCGCGAGGCTCCGACGGCGGCGCCGAGTGCGTCGGCCAGCTCCTCCACCGGAGCGAAGTCACCGCCGGTGCCACGACCACCGGAGACGACGATGGCCGCCTCGTTGAGCTCGGGGCGCCCGCTGGCCTTGCGCGGCTGCGAGGCCACGATCTGGGCCTTCTTGGCCGCGTCGGAGACGGTGACGCCGAACTCCTCGACGGTGCCGGCGCCCGCCTCCTCGGTCGGCGTGGCCGAGTTGGCCTTGACCGTGATGATCGGAGTCCCCTTGGTGACCTTGGCCTGCACCGTGTAGTTGCCGGCGAAGACGCTCTGGGTCGTGGTCCCGTCGTCGGCGATGTCGACGGCGTCGGTGATCAGGCCCGACTGGAGCTTGATGGCGAGCCGGCCGCCGATCTCCTTGCCCTCGACGCTGGAGACGATGAGGATCGCGGCCGGCGAGGTCTTCTCGGCCAGCTGCTGCAGGGCCTCGGCCTTGGGAGCGACGAGGAAGCCCTTGATGTCGGCGTCGTCGACGACGTAGATCTTCTCGGCGCCGAACTTCGTGAGCCGCTCGGTCGCCTCGGATGCTTGGTCGGCGGGTCCGATGAACACCGCGGAGGGCTCGCCCAGCTTCTTGGCCAGGGTCAGCAGCTCGAGGGTCGGCTTGCGAACAGCGCCGTCGGCGTGGTCGACGAGGACGAGGACTTCAGACATGGGCAGCGCTTTCGTTGGTCAGTCGGGCCTGGTCAGGGCTGGGCGGCCAGGCGGGTCAGATGAACTTCTTGGACGCGAGGAACTCGGTCAGCGCCGTGGCTCCCGAGCCGTCCTCGTCCTTGACGATCTCGCCGGCCGTGCGCGCCGGGCGCTCGGTCGTGTCGATGACTTCGGTCCAGGCCGCCGAGAGGCCGACCAGCTCCGCGTCGACCCCGAGGTCGCTGAGCGACCAGGTCTCGAGCGGCTTCTTCTTGGCGGCCATGATCCCCTTGAAGGAGGGGTAGCGGGCCTCGCCGGTCTGGTCGGTGACCGAGACGACCATCGGCATGCTGGCACCGATCACCTCGGTCGCCGTCTCACCGTCGCGCTTGATCCGGACCTGGTCGCCCTGTGCCTCGAGGACCCCGGCGAAGGTCACCTGGGGGAGGTCGAGCCGCTCGGCGAGCATGGCCGGGATGACGCTCATCGTGGCGTCGGTCGAGGCCATGCCACACATGACCAGGTCGACCGGCTTGTCGGCCCCAGCCTTCGTGATGGCCTCGGCGAGCACCAGGGAGGTGGCGATGGAGTCGGAACCTGCGATCGCCTCGTCCGAGACGTGGATGCCGCTGTCCGCGCCCATCTGGAGCGCCTTGCGGACGGCGTCGACGGCCTTCTCCGGGCCCACGCACAGGGCCGTCACCGTCACGTCCTCCGGGTTCTCGGCCTTCTCCTTGAGCTGGAGGGCCTGCTCGACGGCATACTCGTCGAGCTCGCTGAGGAGCCCGTCGACGCCGACCCGGTCGACGGTGTGGTCACCCTCGAACTTGCGGTCGGCGGTGGCGTCGGGCACGTGCTTCACACATACGACAATGTTCATGGCGTCGGCCGGACCGGCCCCTTCTGTTGCAGGTGAGGAAGGACTGTGGCTGTGCTGGCCGAGGTTACCGCCGGGTCGGGCACGTGCGGTACGTGGACCAGGGTTGGGTTTCTCACAGGCCTCAGGGACGGACCAGGCGTTCTGCGATGCGCCCGACCACCAGCCACACGACGGCGGCCAGCCCCCAGTTGACCAGTGCGTTCTTGGTCTCGACCGAGTCCTCGGAGCCGGACTCGAACCGGAAGATCCCGTTGTCGCGCTCGAAGACCCCGAGGTCCACCCCGTCGGCGACGTCGAGGACGAACTGCACCAGCCCGTTGCCTCGGTTGGCGTCCAGGGCGATCAGCAGTGCTCCCGCAGCCAGGAAGCAGGCGATGACCAGCGCGACGGTCCACACCAGTCGCGCCGCCAGCAGTCGCCCGCGCCGGGCCCCTGCCGAGCGGCTCTTGTCGCGTACCTTGCCGACCATCACGCCCTACCTCCCGACGAACCGGGCCTTGCCCGGGCCGCTCTCGACGAACGATTCCATGCCGATCGTGCGGTCCTCGGTGGCGAAGAGGGCCGCGAACTGCTGGCGCTCGATCTCCAGGCCCGTGTCGAGGTCCACCTCCGCGCCCCGGTCGATCGCCTCCTTGGCCGCTCGCAGCGCGTACGACGCCGCGCCGCTGAAACGCCCGGCCCAGGCCAACGCCTCGTCGTAGACCTCGGCCGCCGGGACGATCCGGTCGACCAGGCCGATCGGCCAGGGCCTCCTCGGCCTTGACGAACCGACCGGTGAAGATGAGGTCCTTGGCCCGGCTCGGTCCGACCAGACGGGTGAGCCGCTGGGTGCCGCCGGCTCCGGGGATGATGCCGAGCAGGATCTCCGGCTGGCCGAGGGTGGCGTCGTCGGCTGCGATCCGGACGTCGGCACACAGGGCGAGCTCACAGCCCCCGCCGAGGGCGTAGCCCGTGATGGCCGCGACGACCGGCTTCGGGATGCGGGCGACCGCGGTGAACGCCGACTGGAGCCCACCGGAGCGCTTCACCATGTCGACGTAGGACATGTCCGCCATCTCCTTGATGTCGGCACCCGCGGCGAAGACCCGCTCGCCGCCGTAGATCACGACGGCCTTGACGTCGTCTCGCTCGGTCGCCTCGGTGGCGGCCGCGCGGATCTCCTCCTGCACCTGCACGTTGAGGGCGTTCATCTTGGGCCGGTCCAGCCGGATCGTGCCGACCCCGTCGCTGACCTCGAGCCTGACGAACTCCATGCGCTGTCCTCCTCCTGCTGCAGCTGCGCTGCTCCGACCGCTGGGGCCCCGACCGTATCGGCAACAATGGCCCGGGTGACCTCAGGCCTGTGGCGCGACCTCGGTGAGCGTGCCTCGGTCTGGCCCGGCCGCAACTGGCCGTTGGGGGCGACCTGGTCGGAGGAGTCGACCAACTTCGCCGTGCACGCACCGCGGGGCACCGCCGTGTGGGTCTGCCTCTTCGACGACGACGGGCAGGAGACCCGTCATGGGCTGACCGAGACCACCCTCGGGATCTGGCACGGGGCGGTCCCCGGAGTGGATCCCGGGACGGCGTACGGCTATCGCGTCGAGGGCCCCTGGGACCCCGTCGAGGGACTCCGATTCAACGTCGACAAGCTGCTCCTCGACCCCTTCGCTCGAGCCATGTGCGGCGAGCTGGTCGTCGACGCGGCGATCTTCGGCTACGACCCCGACGACCCGACACGACGCAGCACGGTGGACTCCGCTCCCTACGTCCCGCGCAGCGTGGTCCTGGCGCCCGACGACTTCGACTGGGGAGACGACCGGGCCGCCGCGGCACCTGTGGCGCGACTCGGTGGTCTACGAGATGCACGTAAAGGGCATGACCGCCCTGCACGACCGGGTGCCGGAGGAGCTGCGCGGGACCTACGCCGGTCTGGGCACACCAGCGGTGGTGGACTACCTGCGCGACCTCGGTGTGACCGCCGTCGAGCTGCTGCCGGTCCACCAGTTCCTCTCCGAGCCGGCCGTGACGGTCCGGGGGCTGAGCAACTACTGGGGCTACAACTCGATCGGCTTCTTCGCCCCGCACGCGGCGTACTCCTCCTCCGGTGACCGCGGCCAGCAGGTCACCGAGTTCAAGGCGATGGTGAAGGCCTTCCACGCCGCCGGCATCGAGGTGCTGCTCGACGTCGTCTACAACCACACGGCCGAGGCGAGCCGATCGGGCCGACGCTGTCCTTCCGAGGGCTCGACGACCGCGACTTCTACGCCCGGGTCGGCACCGGCGAGCAGTGGGACGACAGCTACTGGGACGTCACCGGCTGCGGCAACACCGTCGATGCCTCCGACCCGTTCGCGCTGCGGCTCATCCTCGACTCGCTGCGCTACTGGGTCAGCGAGATGCACGTCGACGGCTTCCGCTTCGACCTGACCTCGGCGCTGGCGCGGGTCGATCACCAGCTCGACATGCGCTGCCACCCTGCTCGACCGCCATCGGTCAGGACCCCGTGCTGCGCCACGTCAAGCTGGTCGCCGAGCCGTGGGACGCCTCGATGGAGGGCTATCGCGTCGGAGAGTTCCCGCCTCCGTGGGTCGAGTGGAACGACCAGTACCGCGACGAGATCCGCGACTACTGGCGGGGTCGGTCCTCGGGGATCCGGACCGTCGCGACCCGACTGGCGGGCTCCTCGGACCTGTACGCCGACGACGGGCGCTCGCCGTACGCCTCGGTCAACTTCGTCACCGCCCACGACGGCTTCACCCTGCGCGACCTGGTCACCTACGAGCACAAGCACAACGAGGCCAACGGGGAGGACAACCGCGACGGCACCGACAACAACAGGTCGTGGAACCACGGGGTCGAGGGGGAGACCGAGGACGCGGAGCTCCTCGCCGTCCGCAGACGACAGGCGGCCAACATGATGGCCACCCTCTGCCTGTCCAACGGCGTCCCGATGATCACCGCCGGGGACGAGCGGGGACGCACCCAGCGCGGCAACAACAACGCCTACTGCCAAGACAGCGCGGTCTCCTGGGTCGACTGGCGCCCAGACGACGCCTGGCTCGACGTCTACGAGATCACGAAGGCGGCGCTGGCCCTGCGCAAGGCGCACCCTGCCCTGCGGCAACGGCACTGGTTCGAGGGGCGGCCGACCATCCGTGGCGGACCCAAGGACCTCGCCTGGCTGCACCCCTCTGGCCGCGAGATGCAGGAGGAGGACTGGTGGGACGCGGGCCTCCAGGCCGTCGGCATGTTCGTCTCCGGGTCGCCGCTGCGCTCCCCCGGTCCGCGCGGCGAGCAGCTCGTCGACGCGTCCTTCATGCTCTGGTTCAACGCCGGTGACGAGCCCCTGCGGATCGAGCTACCTCACAACGACTGGGTCCAGTCCGGCGAGGTCGTCCTGTCCACAGACGCCCACCTCCCCGTCGGCACCCCCGTCGCCGCTGGTGACCGGATCAAGCTCGGCAAGCACACCGTCGTCGTCGTCCGGCAGGCCTAGCCCCGGGCGACCTCCCCCGGCGGCCCAGCCCCGACCTGTCCGCCTGTTCCTCAACCTGTCGGGTGTCGCGATGCCCGCCCAGTTGAGGGATCCCCGGTCGACCGGCGATCCCTCGCCTCACTCACCGACCACAAGACGCACACAGGGGCGGCCGGAGGAGGCGTGATCCACGAGACACCGCCCATCGAAGCGTGGCGAACGCAGCGCGCGCCACGCTGACCGACATGGACCCAGTACTCCAAGCGATCTGCGACCGGCACGGTGTCTTCCTGCGACGTGAGGCCGAGGCGATGGGCTACCACGACGTAGCCATGGCAAGGCTGGTCAGGGACGGGACGTGGCACCGAGTTCGTCGTGGCGCCTACTGCCTGGGAGCCGACTGGGGGGCCTTGACCGACCACCAGCGCTATGGACTGCTGTGCCGTGCGGTGGTCAGACAAGCGAACACCCGGGTCGTCTTCAGCCACGTCAGCAGCGCCAACGAGTGGGCGGCTCCTCTGTGGGAGGCGGACCTAGCCGAGGTGCACCTGACCCGCGTGGACGGCCGCACCGGGCGACGGGAGGCCGGCGTCCGCCAGCACCGAGGGACCATCATCGACGGCGATGTCGTAGAACGCCGCGGGCTCGCAGTGATGAGCCCGACCCGGACGGCTCTGGAGCTGACCACGCTGTTCGACGTCGAGCACTCGCTGGTGGAGATCGACGACCTCCTTCACCGCGGGCTCACGACCCTCGAGCAGCTCCGATCACGGTACGCGCTGATGAACCACTGGCCCGAGACCCTGCGCACCGACCTCGTCCTGCGACTCGCGGACGGACGGTCGGAGTCGGTCGGCGAGACGCGGATCCGGTACCTGTGCTGGGCGCAGGGCCTGCCTGCGCCGATACCGCAGTACCCGATCCGGGATCGCACCGGCCGTGTCATCGCGCGGGTCGACCTGGCCTGGCCGGAGCTGGGGGTGTTCCTCGAGTTCGACGGGAAGGTCAAGTACCAGTCGCTGCTCGCTCCCGGTGAGAATCCCAGCGACGTCGTCGTCCGCGAGAAGCGCCGCGAGGAGCTCATCCGCGAGCTCACGGGGTGGTCGTGCATCCGCGTCACCTGGTCCGACCTCTACCAGCCGGTCGTCACCGCCGACCGCCTCCGGGCCTTGTTCGGCCGCGCGGCCTCCTGACGGCGTACTCCGCCCAACTTGACGGGCAATCCCTCAACTTGTCGGGTATCGCGAGGGCCGCCCAGCTGAGGGATCCCCGGTCGACCGGTGATCCCTCACCCCGGTCAGGCCATGGCGACGACGCCGAGCTCAGCGGACGAGATGAGCAGGTCGTTGCGGGGGACGACGCGGACGGTGTAGCCGAAGGCACCGGAGTGGCCCAGCGTGACGTCGCAGTCGAAGCGGTGGCGGCCGCCCTCGTAGGACTCGGCGAGGTCCAGCTCGTCGATCGTGGTCTCGACGAGGACGTCCTCGGAGGAGACCTTGCCGTGGATGAGCTGGACGGCGACGTCGTCGGGACGCGAGCTCGCCCAGAGAGACGAACGCCCGCACTGACATCTGCACGCCGACCTCGGGGGCGTCCCCGACGCCGCTGCTCTCGACGTGCTCGACGCGGACGTGCGGACCAGGCGCCCTTGATCCGCGCCTTCCACGCGGCGAGTCGCGAGCTCCCTCGTAGTCGGAGTTCAAGGCACGGCGCGTTGCCGGCGGCCGGGGCGTAGAGCTGCTTGGTGTAGTCGCGCACCATGCGGGTGGCGAGCACCTTGGGACCGAGCGACTTCAGCGTGTGCCGCAGCATCTCGACCCAGCGCGTCGGCACCCCGTCACCGTCGACGTCGTAGAAGCGGGGGGCGACCTCGTTCTCGATGAGCTCGTAGAGCGCCGTCGCCTCGAGGTCGTCGCGCTTGTCGGCGTCCTCGACCCCATCGGCCGAGGGGATGGCGAAGCCGTTCTCGCCGTCGTACCACTCGTCCCACCAACCGTCGAGGATGGACAGGTTGAGCCCGCCGTTGAGCGCAGCCTTCATGCCCGAGGTGCCGCACGCCTCGTAGGGCCGCAACGGGTTGTTCAGCCAGACGTCGCACCCGGGTAGAGCGGCTGCGCCATCGCGATGTCGTAGTTGGGCAGGAACACGATCCGGTGGCGCACGGCGGGATCGTCGGCGAAGCGCACCATCTCCTGGATCAGCTTCTTGCCGCCGTCGTCGGCCGGGTGCGACTTGCCGGCGATCACGAGCTGCACGGGGCGCTCCGGGTCGAGCAGCAGCGCCTTGAGCCGCTCCGGGTCGCGCAGCATGAGCGTCAGCCGCTTGTACGACGGCACCCGCCGCGCGAACCCGATCGTGAGCACGTCGGGGTCCAGGGCCTGGTCGATCCACGCCAGCTCGGCCTTGGCCGAGCCCCGCTTCTCCCACGACCGGGTGAGGCGTCGGCGCGCGTCGGCGACCAGCCGCTGCCGCAGCTGGCGCTTGACCGACCAGATGTCGGTCGACGGGATCTTGTCGACGGCGGCGAAGAACCCTTCGGCGTCGTCGGAGTCGAGGTCCGCCCCTTGCTGGACCGCCAGGTCGAAGACCTCCCGCGCCACCCAGCCGGGGCGTGCACGCCGTTGGTGATCGAGCCGATCGGCACCTCGGCCTCGTCGAAGGCCGGCCACAGTCCGTTGAACATCCCTCGGCTGACGTGCCCGTGCAGCTGGGAGACACCGTTGGCCCGTTGGGCGAGCCGGAAGCCCATCACGGCCATGTTGAAGACGCTCAGGTCGCCGCCGCGGTAGTCCTCGACGCCGAGCGCGAGGATCCGGTCCAGGGGTACGCCGGGTGTGGCGCCGCTGCTGCCGAAGTACTGCTCGACCAGCGAGCGCGGGAACCGGTCGATGCCGGCCGGCACCGGCGTGTGGGTGGTGAAGACCGTCGAGGCACGGCTGACCTCGAGCGCGGTGTCGAAGTCCAGCCGGGGGCCGCCTTCGGCGACGGTGAGCTCGCGGATGCGCTCGAGGCCGAGGAAGCCGGCGTGACCCTCGTTGGTGTGGAAGACCTCGGGTCCGGGTGTGCCGGTGATGCGGGCGTAGGTCCTCAGCGCTCGGACGCCACCGACACCGAGCAGCAGCTCCTGCCGCAGGCGGTGCTCGGAGTTGCCGCCGTAGAGCCGGTCGGTGACCCCGATGTAGTGGTCAGGGTTGCCCTCGACGTCGGTGTCGAGCATCAGGAGCGGCACCCGTCCGACGCTGGCGACCCAGATGCGGGCGACGAGCTCGGGTCCGTCCGGCATGGCGATCGAGATGCTCGCCCGCGATCCGTCCGGCTCGCGCAGGAGCGAGATCGGCAGCTCGTCGGGGTCGAGCACCGGGTAGCTCTCCTGCTGCCATCCCTCCCTGGACAGGGCCTGCTTGAAGTAGCCGTGCTTGTAGAGCAGGCCCGACGCCGACGATGGGGACCCCGAGGTCGGAGGCCGCCTTGAGGTGGTCGCCCGCCAGGATGCCGAGGCCGCCGGAGTACTGAGGGAGCACGGCGGTGATGCCGAACTCCGGTGAGAAGTAGCCGATCGCGGCCGGGCCGTCGGCCGGCCCACGCCGCTGGTACCAACGATCGGCGGTGAGGTAGGTCGTTAGGTCGGCGGTGCCTCGCCGAGTCGGGCCAGGAATCCCTCGTCGGCTGCCAGCTCCTCCAACCTGGCGCGGCCCACGGCCCCGAGCAGCTTGACCGGGTCGAAGCCGCACGACTCCCACACCCGGGGGTCCACGGAGGCGAAGACGTCCTGGGTCGGCGGGTGCCAGACCACCTCAGGTTGCCGGCCAGGTCAGCCAGTGGCTGCGAGCTGCGGAGGGAGGACGGGACGGACGGTGAATCGTCGGATCGCTCGCACCGCACGACCGTAGCGCCCTGGACTTGAACGATCCAATGAATCGTCATCTTTCTGCTCCGGCGCCGAGCCGTGACCCCCGACCGATCCGCGCGTTGGTCCCCCATGACCTCGCACCTCTCGGGCGGCCAGAGCCGCGCCCTCGTCGTGTCCCTCGCCCTCCTGGCCACCGCCCTGCTCCGCCGGCCTGGCCCAGCTCCCGGCCGTCGCGGACCCTGCGACTGCGGCCGGAGTGGCGTCCGCGGCGACTCCGCCTCGCGCCGACCGGGTGGTCACGATCGGGGACACCCCCGTCGGGGCGCCCAACCTGGACACGCGCGGCGTCGCCCTGCCGACCCTGCGCCAGGTGCGCGCGGCGGAGTCGCTCGGCGCCGACGTGCGGTGGAACGACTCCGGGACCCCCGCCTCGCTGTCCCCGCGCAGCGGCTCGCTCGGCCGCACCGCGTCCGACGACCCGGTGACTCGCCGCCCGACAGTGGCTGGTGAGCAACAACGCCGTGCTGGGTCTCACCCGGGCCCAGGCCGAGCGACCTGGAGCTCGTCAGCAACCAGCGCTTCGCCGGCAGCCGCGCCCGCGCGGTGCTCTTCCAGCAGCGCTACGGCGACCTCGCCCCCGCGCTCGACGGCCTGGTGACCGTGGGCGTCGCCGGTCGGGCGATCCACTATGTCTCCTCCTCGCTGGCGCGGGTCACCGACGAGCCGCCCGCCGCGCGTCTCTCGGCGATCCAGGCGTGGGCGCGCGCGGCGCGCGACGTAGGCGTCGAGGTCCCCGCTGACATCGCCGACATCGAGGCGGCCGACAGCCGGGGCTGGACCCGCCTGACGGTTCCAGGACTCGTCGAGGAGCAGCAGGTCCGTCTGCGTGCGCTGGCTGACGCCGACGGCACCGTGCGACCGGCGTACGTCGTCAACGTGCTCGACAACGCCGAGGAGCTCATCGGCTACACCTCGGCGGTCGACGCGGTCACCGGTCGCGTCCTGCACCGGCACAACCAGGTCCAGAACCACAACGGTGCGGTGCCCGTCAACGGGGACACCACCGCCACCGAGTGCGGCCCCGAGCACGAGTTCGAGATCCCCGACGACAACAGCAAGAGCATCACGTTCGTGGCCTCCTTCGTCATCGCGGCCAACGACGTCGTGCTCAAGCTGTTCGGGCCCGGCGGCGAGCCGCTGGCCTCTGTTGACGTCGGCCTGAGCCCCGAGGTGCTCACCTACAACAGCCCCTCGATCCCGCGCGGGACCTACGCCGTGCAGGTGTGCCCGCTCGAGGACTCGGTCAACCCGGTCTTCCTGGAGCCCGGCAGCTACGCCGGCACGGTGTTCATCTCCGACCAGCCGGTCCCGCAGGCCTCGACCCCGCAGCCGCGCTGGCGCTACGTCACCGGCGTCCCGACCCTGCGCAAGTCGACGAGCTTCGTGCCGCGCAACTTCGTCGTCGGCTGCTTCGAGGTCGGGCCCGGCTGTGACACGCCACCGGGAGCCCTCGACAACCCCGCGACGGTCGGAGCATGGGACATCGACCCGTTCACGGACCTGCCGACGTTCACGACCCACGGCAACAACGCCACTACCCGGGAGGCCTGGACCAACCCCGCAGCCCCGGGACCGCTCGGCCAGGCGCCGGTCTCCTCGACCCGTGACTACTCCGAGACCTTCACCGATGAGTGGCAGAACTCCAAGTGCGACCCGAGCAACCTGGTGCCGGGCGGCAACGACATCAACGCCGCGGTGACCAACCTGTTCGTCGCGCACAACCGCATGCACGACTACACCTACTACCTCGGCTTCACCGAGGAGAACTACAACCTGCAGACCAACAACTACGGCCGCAACACCGACCTGTCCCGGCAGAACGACCCCGAGGTGGGCCAGGCCCAGGCGGCCGCGCTCACCAGCCAGATCATCACCGAGACGGGCCAGGCGACCGGCCGCAACAACGCCAACCAGCGAACCCTGCAGGACGGCCTGCCCGGCATCACCAACCAGTACCTCTTCCAGCCGCTCGCGGGCGCCTTCTACGCGCCGTGCAACGACGGTGACTTCGACATGGGCATCGTCGGCCACGAGTACACCCACGCGATCAGCAACCGGATGATCGCCGGGCCCGACGGCGGCATCCTCTCCGACCAGGGCGGCGCGATGGGCGAGTCCTGGGGCGACCTCGTGGGCGGCGAGTACCTGTTCGCCCACGGCTACCCCAACGGAGGAAGCCCCTGGGCGGTCGGTTCTATGCGACGGGCAACACCAAGACCGCCATCCGCAACTACGCCATCAACGCCAACGACCTCAACTACTCCGATGTCGGCTACGACTCGCCCGGTCCTCAGGTCCACGCCGACGGCGAGATCTGGAGCGGCACCAACTGGGAGGTGCGTCAGGCGCTGGTGAAGAAGTACGACGCCCGCTTCCCTTACGCGAACATGCGACTGCAGGTCAGCTGCTCGCAGGGTGGCCCCGCTCGCACCCCCCTGCCGGCGACCCGCTGTCCGGGCAACCGCCGGTGGATCCAGCTCGTCTTCGACGCCTTCTTGCTGCAGCAGAGCGAGACGAGCATGCTCGACGCTCGCGACGCCATGCTCGCCGCGGACCGGATGCGCTTCGGAGGCGCCAACCAGAAGGTCATGTGGGGAGCCTTCGCCCGGCGCGGCATGGGCAAGGGAGCCAAGACCCCGGACGCGGACTCGCAGTTCGTCACTCCGAGCTTTGCCTCGCCGAAGGCCAAGAACGCCCGTGTGACCTTCAAGAGCAACTCGGTCGGCCGGGTCTACGTGGGGCGCTACGAGGCCCGCGCCACTCCCGTGGGCGACACGCGACGCGGCACCAAGCTCGACAACGTGGTCGAGCTGACCGCAGGCACTTACGACCTGCTCTTCGTCTCCGAGCGCAGCGGCCACACCCGCTTCGAGCTGACCGTGAAGCCCGGGCAGCGCCGGACCGTGCGCATCCGCGACATCCGCAATGTCGCCTCCGCCAAGCTCGGCGCCAACGTGCTGCGCTCCACGCCGGGCTCGCGCGACGACAAGGCCCTGCTCGACGGCAAGGAGAACACCAACTGGGCTGGGGTCACGGCGGCCACCGTGGACAGGTCGAAGCCGTCAGTGGCGATCGACCTCGCGGGGGGCACGCACACGATCCGCAGGGTGCAGGTCAGCGCGCTCCTGAACCCGCCCGAGGCCAAGGGCGAGAACAACCCCGACTCGGGCTCGCGCTTCACCGCCCTGCGCCGCTTCGCCGTCGAGGCGTGCCTGAAGGCCTGCAACTCCGGCTCCGCGAAGTGGAAGCGTTTCTACACCTCGCCGAAGAACGCCTTCCCCTCGATCGCGCCACGCCCGACCTCGCCGACGCTCAGCCTGCGGTCGTTCCGCGTGCCCGCCACGCGCGCGTTGGCCCTGCGCTTCGTGGTGCTGGAGAACCAGTGCACGGGCAATCCCGACTTCGGGGGCGAGCAGGACAACGACCCGCTCAACGACACCGACTGCGCCACCGCGAGCACCCGCGGCACGATCGTCAACACCGCGGAGTTCCAGGCCTTCGAGCGGTAGCCGCGCCATCACCCCTTCGGGTGCCCGCTGCGTGAAGTCAGGCACCCGAAGGGGTGGTGGACCCCGCCCGAGTTGCATGGCCTTGGACCGACCCGCAAGGGTTGCCAAATGGTCGGACGCATCCCTGTCATGGACGTGATGCCGGTCGTGGACCTGGGTCGAGCGCCGGCCAAGGCCACGGTCGGTGAGCCCTTCCCGGTGAGCGCGTCGGTCTTCCGCGAGGGTCACGACAAGCTCGGGGCCGAGGTCGTGCTGACCGGCCCCGACGGCGCTCGCCGCGAGCCGGTGCGGATGGTCACGGTCGACAACGGACACCCGGACGTGCCCGATCGCTACCAGGCCTGGGTGACCCCCGACGCACCTGGCGCATGGTCCTTCGAGGTCCAGGCGTGGTCCGACCCGGTGGCGACCTGGCAGCACGCCGCGGGGGTGAAGATCCCGGCCGGGGTCGACGTCGAGCTGATGTTCACCGAAGGCCGCCTGGTCCTGCAGAAGGTCCTGGCCACGCTCCCCAAGCGGCACCCCAGCGCGACGGTGCTGAAGGGCGCGATCGACGCCGCGACCGACCAGAGCCGCCCGGCCGAGGCGCGGCTCGCACAGCTGCAGTCGGAGGAGGTGGAGGCCGTCGTGGCCGCCCACCCCGTCCGCGAGCTGCTCACGGTGGCGGGCCCTTTCCCGGCGTACGCCGACCGCCAGCGAGCGCTCTTCGGCAGCTGGTACGAGTTCTTCCCTCGCTCCGAGGGCGCCGTCCGCAACTCCGACGGCACGATCACCAGCGGGACCCTCCGGAGCGCGGCCCGCAGACTCGACGCGGTGGCCGAGATGGGCTTCGACGTCATCTACCTGCCGCCGATCCACCCCATCGGCGAGGTCAACCGCAAGGGACCCAACAACACCCTGGACCCCGGGCCGGAGGACACCGGCTCCCCGTGGGCCATCGGCTCCCGCTTCGGCGGTCACGACGCCATCCACCCCGACCTGGGCACCTTCGAGGACTTCGACGCCTTCGTGGCCCGGGCGGGCGAGCTGGGCCTCGAGGTCGCGCTCGACCTCGCCCTGCAGGCCGCCCCCGACCATCCCTGGGTGACCAGCCACCCCGAGTGGTTCACCACCCGGGCCGACGGCACCATCGCCTTCGCGGAGAACCCCCCCAAGAAGTACCAGGACATCTACCCGATCAACTTCGACAACGACCCGAGCGGGATCTACGCCGAGGTGCTCCGCATCGTGCGGCTGTGGATCTCGCACGGAGTGCGCATCTTCCGCGTCGACAACCCCCACACCAAGCCGCTGCCGTTCTGGGAGTGGCTGCTCGCGGAGGTACGGAACACCGACCCCGACGTGCTCTTCCTCTCCGAGGCCTTCACCAGGCCCGCGATGATGCACGGACTGGGGTCGGTCGGCTACCACCAGAGCTACACCTATTTCACCTGGCGCACGGCGAAATGGGAGATCGAGGACTACCTGCGCGAGCTGGCGACCGAGTCCGACCACCTCATGCGGCCGAACTTCTTCGTCAACACCCCCGACATCCTCCACGCCTACCTGCAGTACGGCGGGCCCGGCGGCGTTCAAGGTCCGTGCCGCCCTGGCGGCCACCGGGTCACCCTCGTGGGGGGTCTACGCCGGCTACGAGCTGTTCGAGCACGTGGCGGTCAAGCCCGGCAGCGAGGAGTACCTGGACTCGGAGAAGTTCCAGATCCGGATCCGGGACTGGGAGGGCGCTGCCGCTGAGGGGCGCACGCTCGCGCCGTACCTCACCCGCCTCAACGAGATCCGGCGCGCCCACCCGGCCCTCCAGCTGCTGCGCAACGTGGTCATCCACAGCAGCGACGACGAGAACATCCTGGTCTTCAGCAAGGGTCTCGACACGGGCTCGCTGCCCGAGGCGGGGGCCGGGCTCCGACCTGGTGATCGTCGTGATCAACCTCGACCCGCACGCAGCCCGGGAGACCATGGTGCACCTCGACCTCCCCGCCCTCGGGATGGACTGGCAGGACTCCTTCTCCGGTCCGCGACGAGATCACCGGCGAGCAGTGGCGGTGGAGTGCGCACAACTTGTGCGGCTCGACCCCGGCCACGAACCGGCCCACGTGCTGGCGGTCAGCCGCGTCTCGACGAGCTCGACCAGCGAGAGCAGCTCGAGCGCCGGGGAGGAGGTGCCGCCGCCCGACCAACGAGTCACCCTTCCCCGACACGGTCGGGCAGCACCCCCGACTGGTTCAAGACCGCGGTGTTCTACGAGGTGCTGGTCCGCTCGTTCCGCGACTCCAACGGCGACGGCACCGGCGACTTCCGCGGGCTTGACCGAGAAGCTCGACTACCTGCAATGGCTCGGCGTCGACTGCCTGTGGGTGCCGCCCGTTCTTCACCTCGCCCCTGCGCGACGGTGGCTACGACGTCGCCGACTACACCGACATCCTTCCCGAGTGCGGCACCGTCGAGGACTTCCACCACCTGCTCGACGAGGCGCACAAGCGCGACATCCGCGTGATCATCGACTTCGTCATGAACCACACCAGTGACCAGCACCCGTGGTTCCAGGCCAGCCGGCAGGACCCCGAGGGACCCTACGGCGACTTCTACGTCTGGTCCGACACCGACGAGCTCTACCAAGACGCTCGGATCATCTTCGTCGACACCGAGCCGTCCAACTGGACGTGGGACCCCGTGCGGCAGCAGTACTTCTGGCACCGCTTCTTCTCCCACCAGCCGGACCTGAACTTCGACAATCCCGCCGTCCACGAGGCGATGCTCGAGGCGATCGACTTCTGGTTCGACATGGGTCTCGACGGCTTCCGGCTCGACGCCGTGCCCTACCTCTACGAGCGCCCGGGCACCAACGGCGAGAACCTGCCCGAGACCCACGAGTTCCTTCGGAAGGTGCGCCGCCACGTCGACGAGAAGTACCCCGGCAAGGTCCTGCTGGCCGAGGCCAACCAGTGGCCCGCCGACGTCGTGGACTACTTCGGTGACTTCGAGGCCGGCGGCGACGAGTGCCACATGTGCTTCCACTTCCCCGTGATGCCCCGCATCTTCATGGCCGTACGCCGGGAGTCGCGCTTCCCCGATCTCGGAGATCCTCGAGCAGACCCCGCCGATCCCCCACGGCTGCCAGTGGGGCATCTTCCTGCGCAACCACGACGAGCTGACCCTCGAGATGGTCACCGACGAGGACCGCGACTACATGTGGGGCGAGTACGCCAAGGACCCCCGGATGAAGGCCAACATCGGCATCCGCCGCCGCCTTGCCCCGCTTCTCGACAACGACATCAACCAGATCGAGCTGTTCACAGCCCTGCTCCTGTCGCTGCCCGGGTCGCCGGTGCTCTACTACGGCGACGAGATCGGGATGGGCGACAACATCTGGCTCGGCGACCGCGACGGCGTACGCACCCCGATGCAGTGGACCCCTGACCGCAACGCCGGCTTCTCCTCGGCGACCCCCGGCAAGCTGCACCTGCCGGCGATCCAGGACCCGGTCTACGGCTACCAGTCGGTCAACGTCGAGGCGCAGCTGGAGAACCCTCCTCGACTTCTCCACTGGACGCGCCGGATGATCCACGCCCGCAGGCGCCACGAGGCTTTCGGCCTCGGCTCCTTCACCGACCTCGGTGGCTCCAACCCCAGCGTGCTCTCCTACGCCCGCGAGCACGAGGCTGACGACGGCAGCCACGACATCATCCTGTGCGTCAACAACCTGTCCCGCTTCCCGCAGCCGGTGGAGCTGGACCTCCGGCGCTTCGAGGGCCTGGCGCCCGTCGAGCTGCTGGGCGGGGTTCCGTTCCCCACCATCGGGGAACTGCCCTACTTGTTGACCCTCGGCGGCCACGGCTTCCTGTGGTTCCGCCTCACCCGACCCGACACCTTCGAGGAGACGCCCGTCCCGTGACGCTTCCCCCGACCAGCAGCCCCCCCGCCATCGACCAGGCCCTGGCCGGGTTCGTCACGAGTGCGCGGTGGTTCGGCGGCAAGGGTCGCGAGGTCGAGCGGACCGACGTACGCCGCCTCGCCGAGCTGCCGCACCGTACGGAAGGCGGCCCCCACGTCCACGTCCACCTGGTCGAGGTCCGCTACGCCGACCAGGACACCGAGCTCTACCAGGTCCCGCTGGCCTTCTACGTCGAGCCGGAGAGCCGGCTCGACCACGCCTTCGTCGGCTGGTGGAGGAGCCGGGCCTCGGGTGGGTGCACGCCTACGACGCGGTGCACGACCGCGAGGCCATGGCGGCCTACCTCCGCAGCTTCGACCAGCCGTCGACCGAGAGCTCGCTGGAGTTCCACCGCGTGCCCGGCCACGACCTCGACCTCACGGTGCACTCCACGCTCTTCTCCGGCGAGCAGTCGAACTCCTCGGTCGCCTTCGGCGAGGACTCGATCATGAAGCTGTTCCGCAAGGTGACGCCCGGGGTCAACCCCGATGTCGAGATCCACGAGGTGCTGACCGCGGTCGGCTCGACCCACGTCGCCGCCCTCTACGGCTGGGTCTCGGCCCGGATGCCCGAGCCCGGCAACGCCGAAGGCGTCGAGGTCCAGCTCGCCGTTCTGCAGCAGTTCTTGCGCACCGCCACCGACGGGTGGGAGCTCGCGCTGGCCAGCGTGCGCAACCTCTTCAGCGAGGAGGACCTGACGGCCGACGAGGTCGGGGGCGACTTCGCCGGCGAGTCCGAGCGCCTGGGGGTGGCCCTGGCCGAGGTCCACGACTCCCTGGCACAGGCCTTGCCGACGAGCACCGCTCCGGCCGGGCCGATGGCCGAGGCCATGGGCCGACGGCTCGACCAGGCCCTCGAGGTGGTGCCGGAGCTCGCGGACCACGCGGAGGGTCTGCGGGCGGCCTACGTCCGGTTGGCGGAGGTGGGAGAGCTCGAGGTGCAGCGGGTCCACGGCGACCTGCACCTCGGCCAGACCCTGCGCACGGTGCGAGGCTGGAAGATCGTCGACTTCGAGGGCGAGCCCGCCAAGCAGCTCCACGAGCGGCGAGAACCCGACACCCGCTGGCGCGACGTCGCGGGCATGCTGCGGTCCTTCGACTACGCCGCCCACGTGGTCGAGCGGTCCTGGGACCAGGGCACCACCACCGAGGAGCAGCGGATCCACCGCGCCGCCGAGTGGGCCACCCGCAACCGCAAGGCGTTCCTGGCGGCGTACACCGGCGTCGCGACCGCCGGGGCAGGGCTCACGGACGACCAGCGCAGCGTGCTGGACGCCTACGTGGCCGACAAAGCGGTCTACGAGTGCGTCTACGAGACCCGCAACCGACCCGGCTGGGTCGGGATCCCCCTAGCCGCGATCGAGAGGATCGTGACGAGATGAGCACGCGCACCCCGACCGTCAAGCCCGTTGCCGTCTCGGAGCTGGCCCAGGTGGTGGCAGGCGAGCACGGTCACCCCCACGCCGTCCTCGGCCCGCACCCCCACGACGGCGGCGTCACGTTCCGCACCCTCAAGCCGCTCGCGACGTCGGTGAGCGTCGTCTACGGCGACACCGAGGTGCCACTCTCCCATGAGCACGACGGCATCTGGGTGGGCGCGACCAGGGACCCCGACGTCCCCGGCTACCGCCTCCGGGTCGCCTACGACGGCCCGGCTGTCGAGGTCGACGAGCCCTACCGCTTCCTGCCCACCCTCGGCGAGGTCGACCAGCACCTCATCAACGAGGGCCGCCACGAGGAGCTCTGGAACGTGCTGGGTGCGCGCGTCCACCACTACGACGGCCCGCTGGGTGACACGGTGAGCGGGACGTCCTTCGCCGTCTGGGCGCCCTCGGCGCGCGGCGTCCGCCTCAAGGCCGACTTCAACTCCTGGGACGGTCGCGCAGCACCCCATGCGCCAGCTCGGCCAGTCCGGCGTGTGGGAGATCTTCGTGCCCGGGGTGGGCTCGGGGACCGCCTACAAGTTCGTCGTCCTCGGCGCCGACGGCCAGTGGCGCGAGAAGGCCGACCCCATGGCGTCGTGGGCCGAGGTCCCGCCGGCCACCTCCTCGCGGGTCTTCGAGTCCACCCATGTCTGGGGCGACGACGCCTGGATGAGCGAACGAGCCGGGTGCAACCCGCTCGCGGAGCCGATGTCGGTCTACGAGGTGCACCTCGCCTCGTGGCGACGCGGCCGGTCCTACGACGACCTCATCGACGAGCTCGTCCCCTACCTCGTCGACCTCGGCTTCACCCACGTCGAGCTGATGCCGGTCATGCAGCACCCCTTCGGTGGCTCGTGGGGCTACCACGTCACGTCGTACTTCGCCCCCGACTCGCGTTTCGGCGACCCCGACGGCTTCAAGCGTCTGGTCGATGCGTTCCACCAGGCCGGCATCGGCGTCATCCTCGACTGGGTGCCCGGGCACTTCGCCACCGACGAGTGGGCCCTCGCCCGCTTCGACGGCACGCCGCTCTACGAGGACCCCAACCCCCAACGTGGCTGGCACCAGGAGTGGGGCTCCCACATCTTCAACTTCGGCCGGCACGAGGTGCGCAACTACCTCTACGCCAACGCGCTCTACTGGCTCGAGGAATTCCACGCCGACGGGCTGCGCGTTGACGGCGTGGCCTCGATGCTCTACCTCGACTACGCCCGCAACGAGGGTGAGTGGACCCCGAACAAGCACGGCGGCCGCGAGAACCTCGAGGCGGTGCAGTTCCTCCAGGAGATGAACGCCACCGTCTACAAGCGCACGCCCGGAGTCGTCACGATCGCCGAGGAGTCGACCTCCTGGCCGGGAGTGACCGACCGCACGGTCGACGGCGGTCTCGGGTTCGGCTTCAAGTGGAACATGGGCTGGATGCACGACTCGCTCGGCTACCTCAGCCGTGAGCCGATCCACCGGGCCTACCACCACCACGACCTGACCTTCGCCATGACCTACGCATGGTCGGAGAACTACGTCCTGCCGCTCTCGCACGACGAGGTCGTGCACGGCAAGGGGTCCTTGTTGCGCAAGATGCCGGGCGACCGCTGGCAGCAGCTGGCCAACCTGCGCGCCTACCTCGCCTTCATGTGGGCCCACCCCGGCAAGCAGCTGCTGTTCATGGGCGCCGAGCTGGGTCAGGAGTCGGAGTGGGCGGAGTCGCGCGAGCTCGACTGGTGGCTGCTCGACCACCCCGAGCACCTCGGCGTGCACCGGTTGCTCAAGGACCTCAACCGGACCTACTCCTCCTCCCCCGCGATCTGGTCGCGCGACGGGGACCCCGAGGGGTTCTCGTGGATCGACGCCAACGACGCCGGACGCAACGTCTACTCCTTCATCAGGCGTGGACTGCCGTCGAAGGGTGCGCGAGCGGCCGCTACCGGTGAGGTGGTGTGCGTCTCGAACTTCGCGGCCGTGCCCCACGGCGACTTCCGCCTCGGCCTGCCCTCGGCGGGGGTGTGGGAGGAGGTCATCAACACCGACGCGGAGGCCTACACCGGCTCGGGTGTCGGCAACCTCGGCTCGGTCACCGCCGTCGAGGGCGAGTGCGGCGGCCAACCGGCGTACGCCGACTTGGTCCTGCCGCCGCTGGCGACCATCTGGTTGCGGCGTCGCATGTAACACGCTGTCTGCGGACCGGCCACGCCGACGCAACGGCGTGGAAGTCGGGACAACGGCGTGTTACATGCGCTGGCTAGGGTGACGAGGTGAGCGACCGGCCCCCCACCGTCACGACGGTGAGCGAGGGTGTGGCCCGGGTCGCGTGGGGCCCGGAGGTGATGGCGCCGGGCTGGCTCGCGGCTGTCGACGTCGTACGCCGAGAGGTCGCCGCGGCGCTCGTCGACCACCCCCGCGTCGAGGCATGGGTGGATGCGACGGACGAGGACGGTCAACGTGTGGCCACCTGGTCCGGCCTCCAGCGTGAGGGAGTCATGCGCGGCGCCGGCGGGGACGACAAGGTCGTGTTCGCCCGGCTCGTCGACGACGTGGAGGCACACGAGCCCGGTGGCTTCCGGGCGCTGCTGAACTCATTCCTGCCACGCAAGCGCGCGATCAGCCAGATGCTCGTCCGCGACGCCACGGGTCCGGATGCGCGCGTGCTGCTGTGCGAGCTCACCTACAAGCAGGACTGGGACCTTCCGGGTGGCGTCGTCGAGGTCGGCGAGTCGCCGCAGGTCGCGGTCACCCGCGAGGTCAAGGAGGAGCTCGGCCTCACGATCCCCGCCGGGCGGCTGCTGCTCACCGACTGGCTGCCCCCGTGGGGCGGTTGGGACGACGCCCTGTGCCTGGTGTTCGACGGCGGGGTCCACGACGCCTCGGTCACCGACCGTCTCGTCCTCCAGGCACGCGAGATCAGAGCGGTCGAGTTCTGCACCCTGGAGGACGTCGAGATCCGTTGCGCAGACTTCACAGCGCGACGGATTCGCTCGGCACTAGCCAACGCGGCCGCGGATCGCGACACTGGAACGGCGTACACCGAATCCGGGAGGTGAGTCGGATGGCGCAAGCCCCGGCGGAGAGTCCCTCCGCCCAGCTCAAGCCGGACGCCATCGGCTTCGTCGACGCCCTGGTGATCGGACTGGCCTCCACCTCGCCGGCGTACTCCCTGGCGGCCGTGATCGGCGGCATCGCCGTCGCAGCAGGCTCCGGCGCGCCAGGCATCCTGCTGGCGTCGTTCGTCCCGATGATGCTCATCGCCACGGCGTTCCTCTACCTCAACCGCGTCGACCAGGACTGCGGCACCACGTTCAGCTGGACCACGCGCGCCCTGGGCCCGTGGTTCGGCTGGGTGGCCGGCTGGTCGATCGCGATGACCGGGGTGCTGGTCATCGGCTCGCTGGCCGACGTCGGCGCCCGCTTCGGGCTCTACACCATCGGCCAGGACAGCTGGGGCGACGACGCCCGCATCCGGATGCCGATCGCGATCGGCCTGATCCTTCTGCTGACGTGGATCTGCGTGCTGGGGACGGCCCTCTCGGCCCGGCTGCAGAACATACTCATCCTGGGTCAGATCGGCGCCCTGCTCGCCTTCGCGGTGGTGGCGCTCTACCGCGCCTACGACGGCAACAGCCCCCTCGACGAGATGCGGCCGGCCCTGGAGTGGCTGAACCCGTTCGCCGGCGGCACCGAGGGGCTGTCCGCAGGGTTGTTACTCGGTGTCTTCGCCTACTGGGGCTGGGAGTCGGCGGTCAACCTGAGCGAGGAGACCACCGACGGCGCCAGCGCACCCGGACGCGCCGGGCTCTGGTCCACCGTGATCCTGCTCGTCACCTATGTCTCGGTGGCCTTCGCCATCGTGGCCTTCGCCGGCACCCAGTGGCTCTCCGACAACGCTGGGGAGGAGGAGTTCGTCTTCGCCTACCTCGCCGGAGAGGTACTGGGCGGATGGGACTGGGTGTTGCTCTTCGCGGTGGCCACCTCGGCGATCGCCTCGACCCAGACCACGATCATCCCCGCCTCGCGCACGGGCCTGTCGATGGCTCGCCGCCACGCACTGCCCGCGGGACTGAGCCGGATCCACCCGACCCACCGGACCCCCGACGTCAGCACCTGGTGGGTCGCCGGCATCGCGATCATCTGGTACGTCCTGGTCTACCAGCTGAGCGAGAACGCCCTGTTCGACTCCCTTTCGGCGCTGGCCCTGCTCATCGCCTTCTACTACGCCATGACCGGTGTCGCGTGTGCCGTCTACTACCGCAAGCACCTCCTCGAGAGCACCCAGAACCTCTTGCTCATCGGCATCGGCCCGTTGCTGGGTGCCGGGCTGCTCGTCTGGCTCCTCGTGCTGGCCGTCGGCGACCTGTCCGACCCCGAGAACTCCTACAGCGGACAGTCGTGGTTCGGCTTCGGGCCGCCGCTGGTCATCGGGGTCGGCGTTTTCGCGGTCGGCATCGTCGTGATGCTTCTCTGGCGCACCCAGGACTCCCGCTTCTGGCAGGAGCGAGGCCGGCGTCGCCGACCCGGACATCGTCCACGGCCACCGGGCCCCCCTGGCCGACCCCGATGCCGACAAGCTGAAGGAGATCTGATGGCAGTCGTCCTGGGCTACGACGAGTCCCCCGGCGCCGACGCCGCGCTGGCCACTGCCATCGCCGTGGCCCAGCGCTGGGGGGAGGTGTTGATCCTGGTCTACGGCCATGCCGCCCCCGGCGGGCTCGGCGAGGAGTCGCGAGCCCACGGCGACGCGATCCGCGAGCTCGGTCAGACCGCCCTCTCCCACGCCGTGGAGAAGGCCCAGGCCGCCGGCATCGACACCCAGATCGAGCTCGTCAACGCCAAGCCCGCAGACGCGCTGGTCCAGGTCGGCGACGCCCACGACGCCACGGTCATCGTCGTCGGCACGGCCGGTGAGAGCCCGCTGCGGGGCGCCATGCTCGGCTCCACCCCGCACAAGCTGCTCCACCTCGCGAACCGTCCGGTCCTCTGCGTGCCCCCGACCACCTCAGACTGAGGACATCGCGCAGCGCCGGCCCTTGGTGGTTGAGGAGGTCGCGCTAGCGACCGTCTCGAAACCCCGCCCTCCGCCGCCACAGCCACGTTCCCCCGGCCTCCGGTGGTTGAGGAGGTCGCGCCGCGCCGGCCTCCGGTGGTTGAGGAGGTCGCGCTAGCGACCGTCTCGAAACCCCGCCCTCCGCCGCCACAGCCACGCTCCCCCGCCGGCCAGGGCGATGAGCACGACGACGCCGAGCACCCTCGCTGCCTCCGGCGTCGTCGGCCCCCGGCTGGTCACCCCGACGAAGTCGCCTGGAGTGACGACGAGGCCCACCGCGGACGAGACCACCATCACCGCGAACGCGACCCCCGCGGTGACGACGGCGGGAACGCCACGTCTCTCGCTGATCATGACCGCCGCCAGGGCTGCCCAGAACACGACCACGGCGATGCGGGAGACCAGTGCGAACGGACCGGGGGGTGACTCGACCACGTCGTCGACGAGCCAGACGAGCATCGCGACCGAGATGCCCGCCAGCGCGAGCCCGAGCAGCCGGTGGCTGAGCACCTCAGAAGAGCGCGGAGGCGAGCTGCTGGCGTCCCTTGGTGACGCGCGGGTCGTCGTTGCCGACGGCGGCGAAGAGTCCGACGAGGTGCTCGCGCGCGGCGTTCCGCTCGTCACCGGACGTACGCCGGACGAGCTCGACCAGTCGCGTGAACGACTCCTCGACCCGGCCCGCCACGAGATCGAGGTCAGCGACGAGGGTCTGTGCGTCCACGTCGTCGGGCGCAGCGTCAGCGGCGCTGCGGGCCGCTGCGTCGTCGGCCGACGCCGTCCGCGCCAGCACCCGGGCCATGGCCAGGCCGGCGGCGGCCTCCGCGTCGGCCGGGTTGGCCGTCAACAGCTTCTGGTACTCCGCCACGGCGAGGTCGTAGTCACCTGCCCCGATGGCGTCCTGGGCGGCCGCGTAGCGCGGGTCCACAGCCGGCTCGGCGTCCTGGTCCTCAGCGGGCGCGGCCCCGGCGCGAGGCTGGTGCCGACCCGTGATCCCCTGCGCGGTGAGCTGCTGCCCCAGCTGCTGGAGGAGCTCGCTCAGCTCGTCGGGGCGCAGCACCCCGGGCAGCGGCTGGGTCACCGGGCGTCCGTCGAGCAGCACCAGAAGCAGCGGCACCTGCTGGATCTGCATGGCCTGCGCGATGCCCGGGTTGGCGTCGACGTCGACGAGCCCGGCGAGGAACCTGCCGTCGTACTGCCCCACAAGGGCAGCCACGTCCTGGGCGAAGGTCGCGCTCTCGGGCGAGGCCGAGGCTGCGTGGAAGACCAGCACCACCGGTGCGGTCATCGAGGCCTGCACCACCTCCTGGAAGGTGGCCTCGGTGACATCGAGGGCGTACGCCGAGCCACCGCCGGGAGCACCCCCTGCACCCGCACCGGGGGCGGACGGAGGCGGCGCCGCCGGGCGCTTGAGCGCGGACAGGTCGATCGCACCGGGTCGCGAGAACGGCTGCTGCGTCATGGCGCCGATCCTAGGGAGCGGGGTGCCCGGCACCGAGCCTGGGTGCGGCCCGGGGACAGGCTAGAAGCGCGCCGGCTCGCGGTACTCGCCCCACTCCGCGCGCAGCGCGTCGCAGATCTCGCCCAGGGTGGCCTCGACCCGGACGGCCTCCAGCATCGGCTCGATCATGTTCTCCTCGGTGCGGGAGACCTCGACCATGCGGGAGAGCGCGGCGTCGACGGCGGCCTGGTCGCGGGCGGCCTTGCGCTCGGCGAGGGCGCGGACCTGCTCGACCTCGACCTCGTGGGAGACCCGGAGGATCTCGAGGTCATGGGTGACCGAGTCGGTGTGGCAGTTGACCCCGACGATCCGCTTTTCGCCCTTCTCGAGCGCCACCTGGTAGGTGAAGGCGGCCTCGGCGATCTCGCTCATGAACCACCCGTCCTCGATTCCCCGCAACAGCCCGCGAGTGACCGGCATGTCGCCTCGGCCCACCACCTCTGCGATCGCCTCCGGCTCCGCCGAGGTCAAGGTGGAGCCGCCCAGGCTGAGGACCTTGTCGAAGATCTCGTTGGCTTCGGCCTCGAGACGGTCGGTGAGCGCCTCGACGTACCAGCTGCCCCCGAGCGGGTCGGCGACGTTGACGACGCCGGTCTCCTCCATGATCACCTGCTGGGTGCGCAGCGCGATCTCCGCGGCCTGCTCGCTCGGCAGGGCGAGGGTCTCGTCGAGGGCGTTGGTGTGCAGGGAGTTGGTGCCGCCCAGGACGGCCGAGAGGGCTTCGATGCCCGTGCGCACGACGTTGTTGTAGGGCTGCTGCGCGGTGAGGGAGACCCCCGCGGTCTGGGTGTGGAAGCGCAACCACTGCGCCTTCTCCGTCTTCGCACCGTAGACGTCGCGCATCCATCTGGCCCAGATACGGCGGGCCGCTCGGAACTTGGCGATCTCCTCGAAGAAGTCGACGTGGGCGTCGAAGAAGAAGGAGAGACCGGGGGCGAAGACGTCGACGTCGAGGCCGCGCGAGAGCCCGAGCTCGACGTACCCGAACCCGTCAGCGAGGGTGAACGCGAGCTCCTGTGCCGCGGTCGAGCCCGCCTCGCGGATGTGGTAGCCCGAGACCGAGAGTGGCTTGTACGCCGGGATGTTCGCCACACAGTGCTCCATCAGGTCCCCGATGAGGCGAAGGTGCGGCTCGGGCCCGAAGATCCACTCCTTCTGGGCGATGTACTCCTTGAAGATGTCGGTCTGCAGGGTGCCGTTCAGACTGCTGGTGTCGACGCCGGCGCGCTCGGCCGCGACGAGGTACATGCAGAACACCGGAACGGCGGGGCCGCTGATCGTCATCGACGTGGTGACCTCCCCGAGCGGGATGTCGCGGAAGAGCACCTCCATGTCGGCGGCGGAGTCGATGGCGACCCCGCAGTGACCGACCTCGCCGAGGGCCCTGGGGTCGTCGGAGTCACGGCCCATGAGCGTCGGCATGTCGAAGGCGACGCTGAGCCCACCCCCACCGCGCCCGAGGATCATCCGGTAGCGCTCGTTGGTCTGCTCGGCGTTGCCGAAGCCGGCGAACTGCCGGATCGTCCAGGCGCGCCCGCGGTAGCCCGTGGGGTAGAGCCCCCGGGTGAAGGGGAACTCACCGGGCCACTGGCCCTCGGTCTGGGAGTCCTCGGGACCGTACGCCGGATCCACCTCGAGGCCGCTCAGCGTCGTGAAGTCCACGTCCCTGACGCGGGACCGCTCGTAGCGGGCCTGCCAGCGGTCACGGGCGTTGCCGTCGGTCGAGCTCGTCGGGACCATGCCCGAATAGTAGGACGCCCTACTATTCCTCGCCAGCCGGCGCCGGCGGTGCGACCGTCCCGCCCAGGGCGAGGACCAGGTCGAGATGGTCGGTCACGTGCCACTGCTCGACGATGCGTTCGTCCTCCACTCGCCACAGGTCGAGGCCGAGCTGGGCGAATGATCGTCCGGTCGCCGGTATCCCGGCCCAGGTGCCGAGATGGGTCCCGTGGAAGGTGACCCGGCTCAGCACCCGTCCCTCGGCCTCCAGGATCTCGTGCACCTCGACGCGGAAGTCCGGGAACTTCGAGCGCCAGCTCTGGACCGCCGCGGCGAAATCGTCGGCGATGACCAGCTCCCCGTTCTCGCGAGCACCCTCGGCGTAGAGCCGGCCGGGAGCCTCGGGGTCGCCTGCCGTCCACACCTGGTCCCAGTAGTCCTGCACCACCTGCTTGGCACGCTCGATGTCGTGTCCCATGGCGGTTCCTTTCACGCGGTCCTAGAAGTCTCCTGCGGCTGCTCGCACCGGCGCAAGCAGGCCGGAGACCGCACGGAGCTGCTCCTGGTCCAGGGCGGTCAGGCCGAACTCGGCGTCCACCAGGTCCGCGGTGGCAGCCTCGACGAGGGTGCGGCCCTCCTCGGTGATTTCCGCGAGCACCGTGCGACCGTCCTCGGGATGCTGCCGGCGTACGACGAGGCCCGCCGCCTCGAGCCGCCTCACGATGGAGGTGACCGAGGTCGGGTGCACCTGCAGGCGCTCACCCATCTTCCCCAGCGGCAATGACCCCCGGGACGAGAACACGAGGAGCACGAGCGCCTCGTAGCGGGCGAAGGTGAGCCCGTGCGGCTTGAGCACCGCGTCAAGCCGGCCGATGACCAGCTGCTGCACGCGCATGAGGGAGGTCACCGCGTGCATGGCGGGGACTCCCTCCCAGCGTCGCCCCCACTGGCGCGCTGCCTCGTCGATCGGGTCGAAGGGCAGCGCCACGTGTCGCAGGGTAGTGCGATCAGCCCCGCTTGACCGCGTCGTAGAACTCCCGCATGGCCGGCCCGATGCGCGCCAGCTCGACGTACGGCGCACCGGCCGACGCCCCGTCGACGTAGGCGAACTCGATCTCCCCGCCCATCATCGACCCGCGCATCAACACGGTCAGCCCGGCCGCCTCGGCAGCCGCGCAGGCGCCCTCGATGTCGTCGACGTCGAAGCAGACGTGGTGCAGACCGGGTCCGTGCGCGGCCAGGAACTCGGCGTGGATGGAGGCACCGCGGACGGGTTGGATCACCTCGAGCTGCAGCTCGCCGGAGTAGGCCAGGGAGACGTGCATCGTGACGTCAGCCGGCTCGCCGCGCAGGGTCGTGTCGTCGGGCCCGAAGTGCACGTCGTCGATGCGCGTCCACTCCCCCACCCCGAACTGCTCGCTCAAGAGCCGTTCGGTCGCCGCGATGTCATCGGTCACCCAGGCGACCTGGCTCAAGGGGCCGGACGTGATCATGCGGCGAGCCTAGGGTCTCGAGACGGCGCTGACGCGCCTCCTTCGACCCTCAGCGGGTGTCGAGAGCGCCACCTCAACCAGCGCTGACGGAACCGACCGACTCGATCAGCTCGTCAGCGGCGGTGTAGGGGTCGGTCGTCCCGGCGACGACCGCTTCGGCGAGCCCGTCGAGCTCGGAGCGGCCGTGCACGTCACCCCATTGCTTGCGGAGCGCGGTGACGGCGATCGCCTCGATCTCGTCGCGGGCGCGACGGGCGCGGCGGTGGGCCAACTCGCCGGAGCCCTCCATCCAGGCGCGATGCGCCTCGATCGCCTGCGCGACCTCGTCGAGGCCCTCGCCCTGGTGCGCGACGGTCTTGATGATCGGCGGCTTCCACGACCCTGCGTCCTTGTCGCCCAGCGCCAGCATCGAGCGCAGGTCGCGACGGACCTGGTCGGCGCCGTCGCGGTCGGCCTTGTTGACGACGTAGATGTCACCGATCTCGAGGATGCCGGCCTTGGCCGCCTGGATGCCGTCGCCCATGCCCGGGCGCCAGCAGCACGAGCGTCGTGTCGGCCAGGCCGGCGACCTCCACCTCGGACTGCCCGACGCCCACGGTCTCGACGAGGATCACGTCGCAGCCGGCCGCATCGAGCACGCGCAGCGCCTGCGGAGTCGTCCAGGCCAGCCCGCCGAGGTGGCCACGCGAGGCCATCGAGCGGATGTAGACGTCGCGATCCAGGGCGTGGTCCTGCATGCGCACCCGGTCGCCGAGCAGCGCCCCGCCCGAGAACGGCGAAGACGGGTCGACGGCGAGCACACCGACCCGCTTGCCCTCCGGCGCAGCTCACCGACGAGAGCGTTGGTCGAGGTCGACTTGCCCACGCCGGGCGAGCCGGTGATGCCGATGACCTGGGCGCCCGGACCGCTCGCGGACCCGGCGTACGGCGTGAGCACGGCCATGACCTCGCGCAGCAGCGGCGACTCGTCCTCGACCAGCGAGATCAGTCTGGCGACCGCCCGGGCGTCCCCGGCCCTCGCCCGGGCGACGAGGTCGGGGACGGAGACCGAGGAGCGTGCCCCTACGGGACACGCACGATCAGCGCGTCGCCCTGACCGCCGCCGCCGCAGAGGGCGGCCGCGCCGACGCCACCGCCGCGCCGCTTGAGCTCGAGCGCGAGGTGCAGCACGACCCGGGTGCCGGACATGCCGACCGGGTGGCCCAGGGCGATCGCTCCGCCGTTGACGTTGACCTTGCCGTTGTCGATGCCGAGCTCGCGCGCCGAGGAGATGCCGACCGCGGCGAAGGCCTCGTTGAACTCGACGAGGTCGAGGTCGGTCGGCGAGATGCCTTCCTTCGCGCAGGCCTTGGCCGTGGCGGCCGCCGGCTGCAGCTGCAGGGTCGAGTCGGGCCCGGCCACCTGGCCGTGCGCGCCGATCTCGGCGAGCCACTCGAGCCCAAGCTCCTCGGCCTTGGCCCTGCTCATCACGACAACGGCAGCCGCACCGTCGGAGATCTGCGAGGACGAGCCCGCCGTGACCGTGCCGGTCTTGCTGAACGCCGGGCGGAGCTTGGCCAGGGAGTCGGCCGAGGTGTCGCCACGGACACCCTCGTCGGTGGAGACCACGACCGGGTCGCCCTTGCGCTGCGGGATCTCGACGGGCACGACCTCGTCGTCGAAAACGCCGTTCTTCCACGCGACGGCGGCCTTCTGGTGCGACTGGGCGGCGTACTCGTCCTGCTCCTCGCGGGTGAGGTTGGCGCCAGCCGCGTTGCACTCCTCAGTGAGCAGCCCCATCGCCTGGGAGGTGAACTGGTCGAAGAGTGCGTCATAGGCCATCGAGTCGACCAGGCTCACGTCACCAAACTTCGTGCCCTCACGCGACTTCGGCAAGAAGTGCGGGGCGTTGGTCATCGACTCCATGCCTCCGGCGACCACGATCTCCACCTCGCCCGCGCGGATGAGCTGATCGGCCAGGGCGATCGCGTTGAGCCCGGACAGGCAGACCTTGTTGATGGTGATCGAGGGGACGTTCATCGGCACGCCGCCCTTGACCGCGGCCATCCGGGCGGGGTTCTGCCCGGCGCCCGCGAGGATGACCTGGCCCATGATGACGTAGTCGACCTGGTCTCCGGAAACCCCTGCCTTCGCCAGCGCGCCCTTGATCGCGTGCCCGCCGAGATCGGCGGCCGTGAGGTCCTTGAACCCTCCGAGCAGGCGGCCGATCGGGGTGCGGGCCCCCGCGACGATGACGGACGTGTCGGGCGCGGACATGGATGCCTCCAGGGTTCGTGGGATCGCTCGGTGGGACCCCTGCGACGATACCGACATGACAGCGCCGCTCGACATCTCCCCAGAGAGTGAACACCGCCACCTCTTCACCGCGATCGACCACGTGGGCATCGCCGTCGCCGACCTCGACGAGGCGATCGCGTTCTACCGCGACACCTTCGGCATGGAGCTGGCCCACGAGGAGGTCAATGAGGAGCAGGGCGTGCGCGAGGCGATGATGGCCGTCGGCGACTCGGGGTCCCACATCCAGCTCCTCGCTCCCCTCGACGAGTCGAGCACGATCGCGAAGTTCCTCGACCGGAGCGGGCCGGGCGTGCAGCAGATGGCCTACCGCGTCACCGACCTCGAAGCGGTTTCGACGAAGCTGCGCGAGCGCGGCGTACGGCTCCTCTACGACAACCCCAAGCGAGGTACGTCGAACAGCCGCGTCAACTTCGTCCACCCCAAGGACGCCGGCGGCGTCCTCGTCGAGCTGGTGGAACCATCGGGAGAGGTATCTCACCCCTGAGGTCGCTGACCGCGGAGGCTACCGGTCGGTAATCTCCGCCCCATGCAGCACATCCTCGACGCCATCGTGGCCAATTCCGCCGGGGACGCCAGCCCTGACGACTTCGCCTCGCTCGAGCTCCCCGAGTCCTATCGGGCGGTGACCGTCCGCAAGGACGAGGTCGACATGTTCGAGGGGCTCGCCTCGCGCGACAAGGACCCCCGCACGTCGCTCCACGTCGAGGACGTCGCGCTCCCCGAGCTCGGCCCGGGTGAGGCGTTCGTGGCGGTCATGGCCAGCGCGATCAACTACAACACCGTCTGGACCAGCATCTTCGAGCCGGTCTCCACCTTCGGCTTCCTGGAGCGCTACGGCCGGCTCTCGCCGTTGACGGCGCGGCACGACCTGCCCTACCACGTGGTCGGCTCCGACCTCGCCGGCGTCGTCTTGAAGACCGGCCCCGGCGTGACGAGGTGGAAGCCCGGCACGGAGGTCGTGGCCCACTGCCTCTCGGTGGAGCTCGAGGACCCCGACGGCCACGGCGACACGATGCTCGACCCGCAGCAGCGGATCTGGGGCTTCGAGACCAACTTCGGCGGCCTGGCCCACATCGCGCTCGTCAAGGCCAACCAGCTCATGCCTAAGCCGAACCACCTGGCGTGGGAGGAGGCGGCGTCACCGGGGCTGGTCAACTGCACGGCGTACCGCCAGCTCGTCAGCAAGAACGGCGGCGCGATGAAGCAGGGCGACAACGTGCTGATCTGGGGCGCGTCGGGAGGGTTGGGCGGCTTCGCCACGCAGTACGCCCTCAACGGCGGTGCCAACCCCGTCTGCGTCGTCTCCAACGAGGAGAAGGCCGCCATCGCCCGCTCAATGGGTGCGGAGATGATCATCAACCGCTCCGAGGCCGGGCTGAAGTTCTGGAAGGACGAGACGACCCAGGACCCGAAGGAGTGGAAGCGCTTCGGAGGGATGATCCGTGAGCTCACCGGGGGCGAGGACATCGACATCGTCTTCGAGCACCCCGGTCGGGAGACCTTCGGCGCCAGCGTCTACGTCACCCGCAAGGGCGGGACGATCACGACCTGCGCATCGACCTCGGGCTACATGCACGAGTACGACAACCGCTACCTGTGGATGAACCTCAAGCGCATCATCAGCTCCCACTTCGCCAACTACCGCGAGTCGTGGGAGGCGAACCGGCTCATCGCCAAGGGCAAGATCCACCCCACCCTGTCGCGCACGTACTCGATGGACGAGGTCGGCCAGGCCGCGCTCGACGTCCACCAGAACGCCCACCAGGGCAAGGTCGGCGTCCTCTGCCTGGCCCCCGAGGAGGGCCTCGGCGTCCGCGACGAGGAGATGCGCGCCCAGCACCTCGAGGCGATCAACCGCTTCCGCGGCGTCTGATCCCCGCTGACCCGTCACTTGTATGCGACGGGTCACTGTGCGCACCGCTGACCCGTCACTTGTATGCGACGGGTCACCGTGCACACCACTGACCCGTCACTTGTATGCGACGGGTCACCGTGCACACCACTGACCCGTCACTTGTATGCGACGGGTCAGCGAGAACGCCACAACCTGGACAGGTCTGCGCCCGGGGTGTGATCCGAAGGCCCGATCGGGGAGGATGGGGGTCATGAACGACCAGGGCCTGTCCATCTTCGACCAAGACCCCGAGGCGCCTGCCACGCCCGGCAAGGCGGAGGCTCCCCACCGGAGCAGCGGCGGTCCGGCCGAACCCGAGGCGGCGCGCAGCGACGCCGACGCCTCGACCCCCACCGCCCCCACGGAGGCCCCGGTGACCGACGAGAAGACCCAGGTGATCCCAACCCTCGACCCCACTCCTGAGGTGGCCGGACCAAAGCCCACCCAGGAGTCGCAGCCCGCTC
Organism: uncultured Actinomycetota bacterium; assembly: GCA_963767915.1. Taxonomy (GTDB): domain Bacteria; phylum Actinomycetota; class Actinomycetes; order Propionibacteriales; family Nocardioidaceae; genus Nocardioides. The sequence goes on along the minus strand of CAVYFR010000001.1, from coordinate 7,597 downwards.
CCCCGCCTCCGGGCGCAGCCCCGGCACACCCCCCGGTGCAGCAGGGCCACCCGGATGCGGGCTCGTCGCCCGCTCCGGTGCTGCCTCCGCCGGCACCGGCTCCGGCGATGCAGCAGGTCCAGGGCTTCCCGGTCGTACGACGCAACGGCTACGACAAGGACGCGGTCGACTCGCGCGTGCGTCAGCTCACGACCGAGAAGGCCGGCCTGAGCGCGAGCCTGACCCAGTCCGAGCAGCGCGTCCTGGAGCTGGAGGAGCAAGTCGCCACCATGCGGGTGGAGATGAAGGAGCTCGCCACGCCGTCCTACACCGGCCTCGGTGGCCGCGCCTCCGCGATGCTGAGGCTGGCGGAGGAAGAAGCCACCGAGATCCGCGACAACGCCGCACGCGACGCTGCCGAGATCCGTCAGCAGGCCGAGCGCGACGCCAAGGCGATCCGGGCCGATGCGACCCGCGAGGCCGACGACATGCGCGTGGTCCAGCTCGAAGAGCTCGAGGAGACCCGCAGCCGGCTGTTGACCGACGCCGAGACCGAGCGGTCCATGGCCCAGGGAGAGGCCGACGACATCCTCGCCTCGGCCCGGCGCGAGGCCGACCAGCTGCGGTTGGCCGCCGATCAGGAGACGACCGAGATGCGTACGTCGGCGACCCGTGACGTCGAGCAGGCGCGCGCCGCGGCCGACCGCGAGGTGCACGAGGCCCGCCGGATGCTGGCGGTGGAGAAGGAGCGCCTGGCCCGGGAGGCGACCGACCACCACAACAGCGCGGTCGCCGAGACCAAGCGTCTGGTCGAGGAGGCCGAGCAGCGGGCCACGGCGGCCGAGGAGCGTGCTCGGGCCGCCACCGCCCAGGCCAACCAGGCCAGGGCCCAAGCTCAGACCGAGGCGGAGGCCCTGCTCAACCGGGCCCGTCGCGAGGCCGAGCAGGTCGTGGTCTCGGCCCGTAGCCAGGCCGACGCGATCACCTCGACCGGCAACGCGGAGGCCGAGCGCGAGATCGCTCAGAACCGCGCGGAGCTCGAGCGTCTTCAGAAGCGGCGCGACGCCATCACCGCCCAGCTGGCGTCCCTGCGTGACGTCGTGGCCGGCTTCGGCCCCGACGAGGACGACGAGCCGGCCTGATCCCCCCGGTCAGGCAGGCACCGGCGCGGGCGCCGGGTCGGCGGCGACGACCTTGGCTCACCGAGCTTGACGCAGACGACACCCGCGAGGATGAGCACGCCACCGAGCAGCTGAACGGGGCCGGGCAGCTCGGCGAGGAGCAGCCAGGCCCACAGCACTCCCGCGACGACCTCGCTGAGCGCCACGAACGACGCCAGCCGAGACCCCAGCAGCCGGCCGGCCGCCACGCCCGCGACGTACGCGATCGCCGCGGTGACCAGTCCCAGCACGGCCAGGGGGACCCACCAGGCGAAGGTGCGGTCGACGTAGGTGACCTCCGCCGCGGTGAGGCGTCCATGGGGAGCAGACCGACCAGGCCCAGGACAGCCAGGGCCAGCGCACCCACCACCAGGCCCGAGGAGGCCAGCACGATCGGCGGCATGCCGTTGTCCTGGTCGGCGTTGATGACGAAGTACGACGCCGCCCCGACCATCGCCGCGAGCGACCAGAGCACCCCGACCACGGACAGGTCCGCTCCGGAGAGCAGGTCGAGCACCAGCACCAGTCCCAGGGCCGCCACCCCGGCACCGAGGAGCGTGAGACGGCCTGGCCGCTGCCCCTGCCGCACCCAGAGCCAGACCACGACAGCCGCCGGTGCGGTGTACTCGATGAGCAGGGCCGGACCGACCTGCATGTGCGAGACGGCGGAGAAGTAGCAGAACTGCGCACCGGCGACCGCGAGCAGGCCGTAGGTCGCGATGAGACCCGCATTGCGCCGCAGCAGGCTCCATCGACCGCGCAGGGCCACGAGCCCGAACGGCAGCACCACGAGCGCCGCCACCCCGACCCGCACCAGGACGATGGCCCCGGCGCTCCAGCCGACGTCGAACAGGCCTCGCGCCAGGGCACCGGACATGCCGAAGGTGACCGCGGAGAGCAGAGCGAGCAGCAGACCTCGCGCGTCATGCGCCATTGCCCTCATGGCACATGACGCTACGAAAGACCCGGTAACCTGTCAACGTGGTTTTCGCCCATGACGTCGACATCGCCCTGCAGGCGGCTGCGTTCTTGGCCAACTCCTTCGCTGCCGCCGGACACCCTCGAGACGCTCGAGGACCTCGACGCCTTCTACGAGCAGTTCGAATACACCGGCCGGCGTGACGGCGACCGGGCCGAGCTCGACGCCATCCGCCGATTGCGTCCGCGACTGCTCGAGCTGCTCACGGCGACCGCGACACCGCCGTCGGGCTCGTCAACGCGATGCTGGCCGAGGAGCGTGCCCTGCCCCAGCTGATGCGTCACGACCGCTTCGACTGGCACCTGCACGCGGTCTCGCTCGACGCTCCGTTGGCGACCCGGATCGCAGTGGAGTCGGCGATGGCCATGGTCGACGTCATCCGCGCCGACGAGCTCTCACGACTCTCGGTCTGCGCCGACGAGACCTGCGGGGGTGTCGTCCTCGACCTCTCCCGGAACCGCTCCCGCCGCTTCTGCTCGACCGCCTGTGGCAACCGCAACGCCGTCGCGGCCTACCGGGCCCGGCAGGCGGCCGGTCCGGCCGACTGAGGCCCCGCCAGGCTTCGAGCCCGGTGCTGGGCAGGCATCCGCTCGATCACCCACGGAGGGGCTCGATACCGGGGGAACGGCGCGTCAACGGCGGCCCGGTCGTAGGCGGAGGTGTCGGCCGTCTCCATGGGCCCGTCCCACTCCGTGGGCAGCGGGGTCGCTCACGTCGGGCGCGACGACGGCGACAATCGCGTCGAGCACACGCTCGGCGTCGCCCACCCACAGGTGCTTGGACCCGTCGAACGCCACCGACCTCGCGCCTGCGGGACCGCCGCGAACCGCTCGCGTGCCTCGTCGGGCTGCAGGTAGTCGTCGAGCTCGGGGACCAAGGCGTGCACCGGCTTGCCGGAGTCGGCCCAGGCGGCCAGGTGCTCCGAGGTCGAGGAGCGCAGCGGAGGCGAGAGCAGGACGGCGCCGACCACGAGCGGGTCGCAGCCCGTGCATGAGCGCCAGGTCGGTGCCGAAGGACCAGCCGAGCAGCCACGGCGCCGGCAGCTCCTCGAACTCGGCGTACTCGATGGCGGCGGCGACGTCGAAGCGCTCACCGTCGCCGTGGTCGAAATCGCCCTCGCTGCGGCCCTGCTGGCTCCAGGTGCCGCGCGTGTTGAAGCGCAGCACGGCGACCCGCGCCAGCGCCGGCAAGCGGTAGGCGGCCTTGCGATAGATGTGGCTGTCCATCATCCCGCCGTGCGTCGGCAGCGGGTGGAGGCAGATGAGCGTCGCCAGCGGGTCGGAGTCGAGCGGCAACGCGATCTCGGCGACCAAGGAGAGTTCGTCGGCGGTGTGCAGCGTGAGCGGTGTACGCCGCGCGGGGAGCACCGAGTTGGCGCGGATCCGGCGTGAGTCAGTGCCCATCAGGAGGACCCACGCTAGTCGGGCTTGACCGGGCTTGACCTTGACGTGCGTCAACGCCTCACCCTCGTGTCCATGAGCGAGGCCCCGCTCGACGTTGCCCCTCTTCCTCGCGGGCGAAGCGCTGTCGATGTTCGGCAACTCGGCGATGACGATCGTGTTGCCGTGGCTGGTGCTCGACCGTACCGGGGAGGCCTCGATCGCCGGTCTCGTCGCTGCTGCTGCCGGCGCTCCCGCCATCGCTGCGGCGCTCGTGGGCGGGTGGCTGGTGGACCGAGTGGGGCCCCAACGGATGAGTGTGGTCTCCGACGTCGGCAGCGCTGTCAGCGTCGCCCTGCCTCGCGATGGTCGACCTCACGGTCGGCCTCGACCTCGCCTGGTTCGTCGCTGCTCGGCGTGCTCGGCGCCGTCCTCGACGCGCCGGGGATGACGGCGCGCGACGGCTGATCGCGCGGGTGAGCCGGACGACCGGGCTCGGCATGGACCGTCTCGCCAGCGTGCGCCAGGCCGTCTTCGGCGTCACCTTCCTGGCCGGCCCTGCCCTCGCCGGCGTGCTGCTCGGCGTGCTGACCCGATCCAGGTCGTGTGGGTGGCAGCGGCGAGCTCGGCCCTGGCCGCGTTGCGCACCGCCGCCGTCCGGGTGGTGCCGGCCGAGCCCGGCACCACCGCTGAGGCCGAGATCGGGGGCCTGCAGACGATACGGCGCAGCTCTGCCCTGCGCGCCCTGCTCACCCTCGCGATCGGCGCGGCGCTGGTGACCACCCCGATGATCGCGGTCTTGCTGCCCGCGCACTTCCGGGCCCTCGGTGAGCCGGACCTGTTCGGCTACACCATGTCCGGCTTCGCCGTCGGCTCGCTGCTCGGCGCAGGGCTCTACGCCGCGGCGGCCGGCCGGTCCCGGTCGGGCTCGCCTTCGCCGCCGGGATCTGCGTCGTCACCGTGGGGATGGGGGCCTTCGCGGTCCTCGACGGCTTCTGGATCGTCGCGACCGGCACCGTCCTGGTGGGCGTCGGGAGCGGGCTGATGTCGCCGATCTTCCTCATCCTGATGACCGAGGAGGTCCGGGAGTCGGTGCGCGGCCGCGTGCTCGGGCTCTTCGACGCAGTCGACCCTCGTCGCCGCTCCGGCGGGCCTGGGGCTGCTCGCGTGGCCTGTTGACCGAGTGTCGGCTGCGTACGGCGGTGGTCGCTCGTCGTCCTGCGCTGGCTGGTGGTGGCGGCGTACTCCCTCCTCAGCCGCGGCATGCGTGCGTACCTGTCCCTCGTCACGGTGGCCGCGCACCGAGCCACCCGACGCAAGGAGCTGGTGGGTGCTCACGATCAGTCAGCTCGCGGCGTACGCCGGCGTCACGGTCCGCACCGTCCGCCACTACCACCAGCAGGGGCTGTTGCCCGAGCCCGGGCGCGACTCCTCCGGCTATCGGCGCTACGACGGTCAGGTGGTCGCCGACCTCCTCCGGAGTCCGCACGCTGGCCGCGTCCGGCGTCCCGCTCACCCGGGTCAAGGAGCTGCTCGACGCGCCGGGGTCGACTTCGCGAAGGCCTCGAAGGAGATAGACCGCCGACCTGGACGTCCGCATCGCCGAGCTGGACCGCCCACCGGCGGACCCTGGCCCAGCTCCACGACCCGGAGCTGGCTCGGGGCTCCCCGAGGCCGCCCGGTCGACCATGCAGCGGCAGCTGCGCGACATCGGGCTGCAGCGAGCGCATGGTCGCCTTGCACCGCGACGGCTGGGTGCTGCTGGCCGCGGTCTCGCCGGAGGTCCTGCCCGAGGTCATCACCGAGACCGCCGGGACCCTGGACGACCCCGAGTACGTCGACCTGCTGCTCGGCTTCGACACCGCCTACGACTGGAGCCCGGACGACCCGAGGCTGCGCGGGATCGCGGAGTCCGTCGTCGTCTTCGCCCAGCGGGTGCACCCCGACGGCGACCTGGTGGCACCAGTGCCGACCGACCCCGTCGCCTACGCGCTCGTCTCGGACTACGGGTTCGACAGGTCTCCTGCCTGGCGCAGGGTCGCCGAGCTCGTCGACGAGGTCGCTGCCGAGCGGGGCTACGCGCTGTAGGCGGCAGCGTCGGCCCGCCGCCCCAGGAAGTGGGCCGGTGCACCGTAACCACGCGGAGCACTCCTGCGTTGTGCCTAGGACCATGCACCGCAGCGCTCCACCGCTGAGTCCACCTGAGGGGACCTCTTCCATGACGCTCACGCGCCACCGGCTCATCGCGCTCACCTGCGCCGCAGCCGTCGTGCTCTCGACCGCCGGCACCACCAACGCCGACGCTCGACCTGCCGCTTCCTCCGTCACCACCTCGCTCACGCAGACGACCGGGACCCCCGTCGGCCTCGACCGGCTGCTGACCCAGGGCACGCCCACCGGGCGCGCGATCGTGACCTTCGACCGAGGTTCCGTCGGCCGGAGACGTGGCTGCGCTGCGTGCGCTCGGGCTGCAGGCCAAGGGCCTGAAGAAGCTGCCGATGGCGCTGGTGACCGGAAGCGTGGCGCAGATGGCCGAGGCGGTGACCTCCGGCCTCGCCCAGGACGTCTACCCCGACGAGCGCCTCTCCTACGACGACACAGTCTCCTCCAACACGATGTCCTCATCACCCAAGGCCGCGGAGACGCTGCGCAAGAAGGGCCTCACGGGCAAGGGCGTCACCGTCGGCATCGTCGACTCGGGGTGTGACGCAACCCATCCCGACCTCGCGAAGCGCGTCGTCCACAACGTCATCCTGTTCTCCCCGGAGTACGTCAACGCCGGGACCACCCCGATCGTCCCGGTGCCGATCGGGATGACCCCCTACAACAACACCGACCTCGGCTCCGGCCACGGCACCCACGTCGGCGGCATCGTCGCCGCCGACGGCTCCTCCGGCAAGGCCAACCTGGGCGTCGCCCCCGACGCGAAGCTCGCCTGCTTCGCGATCGGCGCGGTCATCACCACGACGGCCGTCGTGTCGGCGTACGACTACATGCTGAGCCAGCCCAAGATGCTGGGCATCGACGTCGTCAACAACTCGTGGGGCAACTCCTTCCGGCAGTACGACCCGAAGGACCCGGTCAACGTCGCCACCAAGGCCGTGAGCAAGAAGGGTGCGGTCGTCGTGTTCGCCGCCGGCAACAGCGGCTCTGAGAACGGCGAGGGCACCGTCAGCCCCTTCAACCAGGCCCCGTGGGTCCTGTCGATCGCTGCCGGCAGTGTCGACCGCGTGCGCGGCGACTTCTCCGTCCAACGGCCTGCAGTTCGACAACGGCAAGCCCGTCGCGATCGGCCAGGGCGGACACACCGTGTTCACCGGGGACCGGATCGGGGTCACCCAGCCCGACCTGATCGCCCCCGGTGTCGACATCTCCTCGCAGCTGCGACAGCACCGGCACCGTCATCGGGCCCTGCCCCGACCACGGCCAGGCCGAGGCCAGCGGTACGTCGATGAGCTCGCCGCACGTCGCCGGTGCCGCAGCCGTCCTCAAGCAGGCCAACCCGAAGCTCACCGTCACCCAGCTCCAGCAGGCCCTGACCGCCACGGCGACCCCGCTGGCGAAGACCCCGCACACCCAGATCGGCTTCGGCCACGTCAACCTCGACAAGGCCGTCGCCCTGGTCAAGCGCAAGGACTACGCGAAGGCGATCAAGAAGCTGCAGGCCAAGGCCGAGCGTCGACTGCTGGCCGAGGACGAGTGGAAGGTCACCCGCGCCGACGTGTGGCAGGCCGCTGCTCCTCCCGTCGCCATCGGTGGCTCCTACTCATCCAGCCACGAGGTCAAGGTCGCTCGCGGCACCGACGCCCTCAAGGTCGTCCTCATCTACCCGACCCCGGGGACTGCGGCCAACCTAGCGAGCTTCTACGCCACGGTCACCGACGCGAAGGGCAACGAGGTCGCCGTCACCGAGACCGACATCTTCTACGGGATCGGCCTGGCCAACGTGCTGGTCAAGGGTGTCAAGCCCGGGAAGCACACGATCGAGGTCGTCGGCGAGTACGCCGTCTCCGACCCCGACACGATCGACTCGGACTCGGTCAACGGTCGCGTGGTCTACCTCAACGCCGCCCAGCTCCAGAAGCGCTGACGCGGTTTCG